>NZ_CANLTR010000012.1 GCF_947494055.1 uncultured Jannaschia sp.
GCGGGCCGGGGCCGAACTCGCGTTCGACCCGTTCGGCGCTGAGGGCCGTCCACCGGACGCCCCTCCGGGCGCGCCTCCCTGCGGGCCGGGGCCGAACTCGCGTTCGACCCGTTCGGCGCTGAGGGCCGTCCACCGGACGCCCCTCCGGGCGCGCCTCACCCCTCGACGCGGGTGTAGGTTCCCTCGCCGGCGAGGATCGATCTGAACCCGCCCGGGGCGTCCAGCGAGAAGACGATGATCGGCAGACCGTTCTCCCGCGCCAGCGCGATGGCCGACGCGTCCATCACCCGCAGGTGCTTGGTCAGCACCTCGTCGTAGCTGACCTTGGCATAGCGTTTCGCGTCCGGATGCTTCTCCGGATCGCAATCGTAGACACCGTCGACCTTGGTTCCCTTGAAGATCGCCTGGCAGGACATCTCCGACGCGCGCAGCGTCGCCGCGGTGTCGGTCGTGAAATACGGGTTCCCGGTCCCGGCCGCGAAGATCACCACGCGCCCCTTTTCGAGATGGCGCACCGCGCGGCGGCGGATATAGGGCTCGCAGACCTGATCCATCGGAATGGCCGAGATCACGCGGGTATGCAGCCCCAGCGTCTCGAGCGCGCCCTGCATGGCGAGCGCGTTCATCACCGTGGCGAGCATGCCCATGTAATCCGCCGTCGTCCGCTCCATCCCCTGCGCGGAGCCCTGCAGCCCGCGGAAGATGTTGCCGCCGCCGATCACCATCGCGATCTCGACGCCCATCTCCCGCACCGACTTCACCTCGCGGGCGATGCGCTCGACGGTCGGGGGATGCAGGCCGTATCCCTGCGGCCCCATCAGCGCCTCGCCGGAGATCTTCAGCAGCACGCGGTCGTGGACCGGACGAAGCGGCGGGTGATCGGCGATCGTCGCGGTCGCCTCGTGCCGCAGGTCGTCGGCGATCGTCGCGGGGGCCTCGTCCGTCGGTCGGTCCGGCATCGCTTGTCCCCTCGGCTTGTTGCGGGCGGAGATATGCCGGATTACGCCTCGCGGGGCAACCGGGCCCAGCCCGTCCCCACTTCGATGGAAGATCGCCGCGCAAGATGCTGGAACTGCTCGCATCCATTCCCGTCGACCGCCCCGTCCTCATCGCCGGACCGACCGCGTCGGGCAAGTCCGCGCTGGCGCTTGCCGTCGCGCGGGCGGGCGGCGGGCGGATCGTCAATGCCGACGCGCTGCAGGTCTTCGCCGACTGGCGCGTCCTCACGGCCCGGCCGGCGCCGGAGGAGGAGGCGAAGGCGCCGCACGCGCTCTACGGCCACGTCCCCTGGGGCCGCGCCTATTCGGTCGGCGACTGGCTCCGCGACGTGGCCCCGCTCCTGTCCGGCGGCCCCCGCCCCATCGTCGTCGGCGGGACCGGGCTCTACTTCCGCGCGCTCACCGAAGGGCTAGCCGAGATCCCGCCGACGCCCCCGGACATCCGCGCCGAGGCGGAGGCCCGGCTGGCGGCGATCGGGCTCGACGCGATGGGCCGCGAACTCGCGCCGGACGTGCGCGCCGATCTCGATCTCGCGAACCCGATGCGCGTGCTGCGCGCCTGGGAGGTGGCCCGCGCCACCGGCCGGTCGATCCGCGACTGGCAGGCCGACACGCCGCCGCCGCTCCTGCCGCGCGCGGCGGCGACGTCCCTCGTGATCGACGCGCCGAAGGACTGGCTCACGCCCCGGATCGAGCGCCGCTTCGACGCGATGCTGGCCGGCGGCGCGCTCGCGGAGGCGCGGGCGGTGCTGCCGCGATGGGACCCGGCGCTGAACGCAGCACGGGCGATCGGCGCCGCGGAGCTGGTGGCCCATCTGCGCGGCGAGATCGACCTCACGACCGCCCGCGACCGCGCCATCGTCGCCACCCGGCGCTACGCCAAGCGGCAGCGGACATGGTTCCGCGCCCGGATGCGGGACTGGCGCCGGATCGACGCCACGGCGCTCTGACGGACCCGCAGCGGCCTCCGCGACGTTGATCCCGGCACCGCAACCCAAGACCGGAGTCCACCCATGGCAGATCTCAGCTGGACGAAACCCGTCATGCGCGCCGGCTATGCCGGGCGCGGCCTGACCTATCTCGCCGTCGCCGGCCTGTCGCTCTGGGCGATCTGGCGCGGGGGCGAGGCGCAGGGCACCTCCACGGCGATGGAGACGCTCTCCGACAGCGGCTGGGGCATCGCCATCCTGTGGCTCATCGCGATCGGCCTCTTCGCCTACACGCTCTGGCGCGGCATCGACGCGCTCGAGGATCTGGAGGATTACGGCGACGACGCGAAGGGCTACGTCGCGCGAACCGGCATGATCGTCACCGGCCTCGCCCACGGCGCGCTGGCCGGCGTGGCGATCTCCCTCGCGCTCGGCGGCGGTGGCGGCGGCGGCTCCGGCGGCGGGGCCGAGGGCGGCTCGGAGGGCGGCTCGGGCGGGGGCGGCGGCATCGCCGGCATCGTCTCCCAGGTCCTCGAACTGCCGGGCGGGCGGTGGATCGTGATGCTGGCCGGTCTCGCGACGATCGGAGCCGGGCTCTACTACATCAAGAAGGGCTGGAAGGCCGAGTACCGCGAGGAGCTTCGCGCCAACCATTTCACGCAGAACTACGACTGGGCCCTGCGCGCCGGGGTGATCGCCCAAGGCGTGGTCATCACCATCATCGGCGGCTTCTTCGTCGTCGCCGGCTGGCGCCATTCCAGCTCGGAGGCGGGCGGTATCGACAAGGCGTTCGAATGGCTCTCCTCGCAACCCTTCGGCCAGACGCTGGTGACGCTTCTCTGCCTCGGCCTGCTGGGCTTCGCGTTCTTCTGCTTCGTGAACGCGGCCTATCGGATCATTCCGAAGGTTGCGGGCGATTCGATCGAGTCGCTGGGCGCGAAGCTGAAGTCGATGGCCTGACGACCGGCGCCGCCCCCGGATCGGGCGTCCAGACCGGCAGGCCGCCCGCATTCGGGTGGCCCTTCGCCGAGGGGTGGACCGTCTCGCTCGCGTCCCGCCCCGTCATCCGCCGCGCGCGCGACAGGAAGACCCAGCCGAAGCCCCGCCAGTTGCCCACGGACGGCGCGTCGGGATCGGCCGGGAACCGGTCGCGCCAATCCGCCGGCAGGTCGAGCCCCGTGGCCGCCATCCGCCCGAGCATCCAGCGCAGCGAGACGTTCGCCAGCGGCCGCGACCCCGCCCGTCCGCCCAGATGCCCGCCCACATCGCCGTGCGTGCCGCGGAACCAGACCTGCTCGACGCTCGCCGTCCGGTCCCCGTGCGTCCGCCAGCGCTCCAGCGCGTAGGCGTTGCGCGTCTCGTCCAGCGCCATCGCGTGGAAGCCGCGTTCCACCGCGCGGCCCAGCCGGTGCGACCGGAAGGCATGGACCTCCGGGAACAGCCGCCAGAGCACCGGCCAGCGGATGCCGACCGCCTGCACGGTGTCGAACGCGCCGACCGCCGCGATCCCGGCCCGCGCGTGGCAGTACCGCGCCGCGAAGCTGCGCGCCGCGGGCGTCGTCGGGTCCTCGCGGTAATGGTCGTAGGCCTCCTCCACCCGCGTGTCGGAGGAATGCTCGGCCCGCAGCAGGCCCACGCGGTCGATCATCCCCGCCAGCGCCCGCACCGCGTAGGCGCCCCGCGAATAGCCCAGCAGGTAGACCCGGTCGCCCGGCTCGTAGCGGCGGGCGAGGAAGGTGTAGGCGCGCCGGATCTGCAGGTTAATGCCGACCCCCGCCATCACCTCGGCCACGTGCCGCCAGCCGCGCCACTCGATCCCCGGCTCGTAATAGACCGAATGGCCCGTCTCCCGCTCCAGCAGCCGGTAGATCAGGCCGATCGAGGTCTCGAAGCCCGGCTCGAGCGAGGACAGCGTCCCGTCGAGCAGCACGACATGCGTCCGCGCCGCCGGCGGGTCCTGCGTCCGCGTGCCGTCGCCCCGCCGCCACAGGCCGCGGAGCCAGCGTCCGAGGGCCGAGCTACTCGGCGGCAATGGCCTCGACGTCCCGCAGCATCGCCCAGACGCGGGCCGGCGTGAACGGCATGTCGGCGCGGCGGACGCCCACGCCCCACAGCGCGTCCAGCGCGGCGTTGCCGACGGCGGCCATCGCGCCCACCGTCCCCGCCTCGCCGCAGCCCTTCATGCCCAGCACGTTCGCCGTCGAGGGGACGGGCTCGGAATGGAAGTCGATCATCGGCACGGCGACGGCGCGCGGCATTCCGTAATCCATGAAGCTCGCCGTCAGGAGCTGTCCGTCCGCGTCGTAGACGACGTGCTCGGTCACCGCCTGCCCGATCCCCTGCGCGACGCCGCCATGGACCTGCCCCTCGGCCAGCATCGGGTTCATCAGGTTTCCGAAATCGTCGGCCACGGTGTAGCGCACCACGTCGAGCTGCCCCGTCTCCCGGTCGATCTCCACCTCGCAGAGATGGCAGCCGTTCGGGTAGGACCGCCCGGGCAGCTCGGTCGTCTCCCGCGTGCGCAGAAGCTCCGCCTCGCCCGCCGCCCGCGCCGCGGCCGCGGCCTCCATCATGTCCATCACCCGGTTCGAGCCCGGCGCGCGGAACACGCCCTCCTCGAAGGCCACCTCCTCGACCTCCAGCAGCCCGGCGACGAACGGCGTGAAGCGCTCGATCACCTTCTCCGCCGTGCCGCGGTTCGCCGTGCCCTGCGTCGTCACCGAGCGGGAGCCGCCGGTGCCGCCGCCCTTGGCGATCCGGTCGCTGTCGCCCTGCACCACGTCGATCAGCGCGGGGTCGATGCCCAGATCGTTGGCGAGGAACTGCTTGTAGACCGTCTCGTGCCCCTGCCCGTTCGACTGCGTGCCGACATAGAGGTTCACCCGGCCGTCCCCGGTGAACTCGATCTCCGCCGTCTCCGACGGATCGCCCAGGATCGACTCGATGTAGTAGCACAGCCCCAGCCCGCGCAGCCGGCCCCGCGCCTCGCTCTCCGCCCGCCGCGCGGCGAAGCCCGCCACGTCGCCCTCGCGCTCCGCGCGGCGCAGCACGCGGGCGAAGTCGCCCACGTCGTAGGTCTCGCCCGTGGCGGAGACGTAGGGAAACTGCTCGGGCGTGATGAAGCAGGTCCGGCGCAGCTCGAACGGATCGACGCCCAGCTCCCGCGCGGCCGTGTCCATCGCCCGCTCCAGCACGTAGATCGCCTCCGGTCGCCCCGCGCCGCGATAGGCGTCGACCTGCGTGGTGTTGGTGAAGACGCCCGTCGAGGTCATGAAGCAGGCCTGCACGTCGTAGGTGCCCGGCATCACCTTGGAGAACAACTCCGACTGGATGTTCTGCGCGTAGCCCGAATTGTACGCGCCCAGATTGGCGACGTTGTCCATCCGGTAGGCCACCAGCCGGTTGCCCGCGTCGAAGCCCAGCTTCGCCGTGCAGACCAGGTCCCGCCCCGCATTGTCCGACAGCATCGCTTCCGAGCGGTCCGACATCCACCGCACCGGCCGGCCCAGCGCCCGCGCCGCGTGGCCCACCAGCACCGTCTCGGGATACATCATCCCCTTCATCCCGAACCCGCCGCCGACATCCGTCGTCGTCACCCGCACCGCGTCCGCCGCCATCCCGAGACAGGCGGCAAGCCGCGCCTTCGGCCCCCACACCCCCTGCGAGTTGACGCAGACATGCAGCCGCTCGCCCTCCATCTCCGCCCAGGCGCCCCGCGGCTCGAGCGAGGCGCAGATGATGCGGTTGTCGTCCACCGTGACCTCGACCACCCGCGCGGCCCCCGCCAGCGCCGCCTCGCAGGCGTCCTCGTCCCCCTTGGCGTAGGTATAGGCCACGTTGTCGGGCGCCTCGTCGTGGATCGTCTCGCCGCCGGGGCCGACGTCGACCTTGGCGGGGCGGTCCGCGAACTCGACCTCGATCGCCTCGGCCGCGTCGCGCGCCTGATCGAGCGTGTCGGCGATCACCATCGCCACCGCCTCGCCCACGAACCGCACGCGCCCCTTCGCCAGCAGCGGCCGCCGCGGGTCCGCGCCCGTCGAGCCGTCGCGGTTCTCCACCGGGGTCGTCGGCAGGTTGTTCTCCACCCCCGCCGCCTCGATCGTCTCCGCCGTCAGCACGGCGTGGACGCCCGGCATCCCCTCGGCCCCGGACATGTCGAGCGACGCGATCTCCGCATGCGCCACCGGCGAGCGCAGCACGTAGGCGCGCAACGCCCCCGCGGGCACGTTGTCGTCCACGTATTGCCCCCGCCCGGTCAGCAGCCGCGGGTCCTCCGCACGACGGGCGGATTCGTTCAGGCCGAACTTCACGGGCATCTGGTTCATCGAGGCTCTCCGGGGGGCGTCTGGTTCGCGGCGGACCTTACGCCCCTTCGCGTGGGTGTCCAGAGACGCCCCCGGCCCTGCGTCCATCGGTCGGGGCGGGCCACCTGGCCGCTATCGGAACACGCACCACGCTCCATCGGGATGCCCCGCATCCCGGCACGCGCCCGCCTTCCGGCGCTCCGCGCGCTCGTCACCGACATCGCTCCACCGGAGCGATGCCCGGGCGTTCCTCGCCCCCCACGGCGGGTGCGTCCGCAGCCCCCTCGGCCGGGCGCGTGCCTCGCGCTGGGGGCGACAAGGGCCGTGGAGCGATGGCTGCGAGCGGGACGTCCGGCCGGTCCCCCGGCCCGATCCTCGCGGATCGGGCGTTCGGCGGTTCGGGCGCGCCACCGGCGCCCCCGATCCGGCCCGGGGGGGCCGGACCCCGCCTCACCCCCCGATCCGGCTGCGCCGGACCTCGCCTCACCCTTTCCCTCTCCCCGCGCCCGCGCTACTCCCCCACCCCAAGCACGGGAGACCGACACGATGAGCATGGACAAGACCTTCGACGCCGCCACGGCCGAGGCCCGGATCAGCCGCGACTGGATCGACGGCGGCCATTTCCGCGCCGGCGCCAACGCGAAGCCCGGCGCCCCCGCCTTCTCCGTCCTCATCCCGCCCCCCAACGTGACCGGCGCGCTCCACATGGGCCACGCCTTCAACAACACGCTGCAGGACATCCTCACCCGCTGGCACCGGATGCGCGGCCACGACACCCTCTGGCAGCCCGGGACCGACCACGCGGGGATCGCCACGCAGATGGTCACCGAACGCGCCCTCGCCGCCGCCGGCGAACCCTCGCGGCAGGAGCTGGGCCGCGCGCGGTTCCTCGAACGCGTCTGGCAGCAGAAGTCGAACTCCCGCGGCAACATCATCGGCCAGCTGCAGCGCCTCGGCGCCTCCTGCGACTGGGAGCGGGAGGCCTTCACGATGGGCGGCGCCCCCGGCGACCCCGAGCCCTCCACCCAGGACTTCCACGACGCCGTCATCCGCGTCTTCGTCGACCTCTACGAACGCGGGCTGATCTATCGCGGCAAGCGGCTGGTGAACTGGGACCCGCATTTCGAGACCGCGATCTCCGACCTCGAGGTGGAATCGGTCGAGACGCCCGGCCACATGTGGCACTTCCGCTATCCGCTCGCCGACGGCGCGACCTACGAATACGCCGAGCGCGACGAGGACGGGAACGTCCTCTTCACCGAGACGCGGGACTACATCTCCATCGCCACCACCCGGCCCGAGACGATGCTGGGCGACGGCGCCGTCGCGGTCCATCCCTCGGATGAACGTTACGCCGCAATCGTCGGACAACTCTGCGAAATCCCCGTCGGCCCGAAGGAACATCGCCGCCTGATCTCGATCATCGCCGACGAATACCCGGACCCCGCCTTCGGCTCCGGCGCGGTCAAGATCACCGGCGCGCACGACTTCAACGACTACGCCGTGGCCAAGCGCGCGAACATCCCGCTCTACCGCCTGATGGACACGAAGGCGCGGATGCGCGACGACGGCGTCCCCTACGCGGAGGCCGCCGAACTGGCGCGGCATCTGCGCGAGGGCGCGGAGATGTCGGAGGCGGAGGTCGACGCGATCAACCTCGTCCCCGACCACCTGCGCGGGCTCGACCGGCTGGAGGCGCGCCGGCGCGTCGTCGAGGAGATCACCGTCGAGGGCCTCGCCGTCATGGTCCCCGAGAGCGATCCCCGCCTCGGCCGGAAATCCGCCGCCTCCGCCGCCCCCGCCGGCGGTCAGGACGGCGCGCCGGGCGACAGTTTCGAGGAGGGCGCCACCGCCCCCGAGCTCGCCCTCGTCCCGCTGGTCGAACCGAAGGCGATCATGCAGCCCCACGGCGACCGCTCCAAGACCGTGATCGAGCCGATGCTGACCGATCAATGGTTCGTCGACACCGCGAAGATCGTCGGGCCGGCCATCGACGCCGTCCGCGACGGCACGGTCCGCATCCTGCCCAAGGGCGACGAGAAGGTCTATTTCAACTGGCTCGAGAACATCGAGCCGTGGTGCATCTCCCGCCAGCTCTGGTGGGGGCATCAGGTGCCGGTCTGGTACACGATCGACCCGCGGGGCAGCTCCGACTGGCTCCCCGTCTGCGCGACCACCGAGGCGGAGGCGCGGGACCGGATCGCCACGATGCACGGGCCGGACGCCGAGGTTCGCTTCGTCGAAGGCGAAGAGGAAGCGCTCGCGATCCTCCAAGACGACCTCGAAGGCCTCGGCACGCGGACCGAGGGCCGCATCCGTCAGGCGCAGGGGCCGCAGGCGATCCCCGCCTTCCGCGACCCCGACGTCCTCGACACCTGGTTCTCCTCCGGCCTCTGGCCGCTCGGCACGCTGGGCTGGCCCGAGGCCACGCCCGAGCTCGACCGCTACTACCCGACCTCCGTCCTCGTCACCGGCTTCGACATCCTGTTCTTCTGGGTCGCCCGGATGATGATGATGCAGCTCGCCGTCACCGACGAGACGAAGCCCGTCGCCGAACGCGTCCCCTTCCGCGACGTCTATGTCCACGCCCTCGTCCGCGACGAGAAGGGCAAGAAGATGTCCAAGAGCTTGGGCAACGTGCTCGACCCGCTCGACCTGATCGACGAATACGGCGCCGACGCGGTGCGCTTCACGCTGGCCTCGATGGCCGCGATGGGCCGCGACCTCAGGCTCTCGACCCAGCGCATCGCCGGCTACCGGAACTTCGGCACCAAGCTCTGGAACGCCGTCCGCTTCGCCGAGATGAACGAGGTCGACTTCGCCCGGACCACAACTGTGCCACAGATGTCCCACAGCCATAACACGGGCGTAACACGGGGCTCCGCGGTCAATCGGTGGATCGTCGGCGAGACGGCGCGGGCCCGCGAGGAGGTCGATGCCGCCCTCGACGCCTACCGCTTCGACGACGCCGCCGGCGCCCTCTACCGCTTCGTCTGGAACGTCGTCTGCGACTGGTACGTGGAGTTCTCGAAGCCCGTGCTGCAAGGCGAAGACGTTGACGCCAAAGCGGAAACCCAGGCGACGATGGGCTGGGTCCTGAACCAGTGCATGACGCTCCTGCACCCGTTCATGCCCTTCGTCACCGAGGAACTCTGGCGCGTCACCGGCCACGAGGGGATGCTCGTCCACGGCGACTGGCCCGAGAACGTCACCTCGGACCTCGTTGATCCGGAAGCGGAATCCGAAATCCGCTGGGTCATCGCCTTCGTCGAGGCCATCCGCTCCGCCCGCGCCCAGATGAACGTCCCCGCCGGCGCGCAGGTGCCCGTGATCGCCGTCGAATGGGACGACACCGCCCGCCGCGCCTACGCGGCCAACGCCCCGATGATCGCCGCGCTGGCCCGGATCGAAAGCCTCACCGAAGGCGATGCCCCGAAAGGCGCCATCGCCGTCGCCGCGAAAGGCGGCCGCTTCGCCCTGCCGCTCGAAGGCGTGATCGACGTCGCCGCCGAACGCGCCCGGCTGGAGAAGTCGCGCGGCAAGCTTGACAAGGAAATCAAGGGGATGGAAGGTCGCGTGAACAACCCGAACTTCGCCGCCTCCGCCCCGCCCGAGGTGGTGGAGGAAACGCGCGCCAATCTCGCCGCCCGGCAGGAAGATCGCGGCGCGGTGCAGGCCGCGCTCGATGCGCTGGCGGAACTGGGGTAAGGGTCCGTCAACCTTTATGGAAGGTTACGCCGGTTGACGAAGAATTAATCCAGCCGATGGACGTATTCCGCCCGTGAGCTGGAACATCCTCATCATAGGCCAGGCCGGGCGGCTCATGCACGAGGCCGTGCTCTTCGCCGCGACGCTTCGGCACAACGCGCCCCGGTGGTCCGGCCGTCTGATCGTGGCCGAGCCGCAGCCCGGCCCCCTCTGGCCCGCCGATCCGCGCATTCCCGAGGGACCGCAGCGCGACCTCCTCCGTCATCTCGGCGCGGAGATCGTGCCGTTCGAGAGCCGGCATTTCGGCCACGCCTACCCGCAGGGCAACAAGATCGAGGGGCTGGCCGCGCTACCCGAAGGCCCGTTCGTCTTCTTCGACACGGACACCGCGATCACCGGCGAACTCGCGGATCTCGACATCGACTTCACGCGCCCGGCGGCCAGCATGAAGCGCGAGAACACCTGGCCCGATCCGCAGCTCTATGGACCGGATTACAATGGGATATGGGGCGCGCTTCACGCGCGGCGCGGCGGCCGGCTGGCGGATACGCTCGACACGCGCTGGCCCGACAACCACTGGCGCCGCTACCTGTACTTCAACGCGGGCTGGTTCTTAGGGGCCGATCCGGCCGCCTTCCATCGCGCTTTCGAGGCGGCCGCGCTGATGATCCGGGACGACCCGCCCGACGCGTTGGCCAGCCAGCTCCTCGACCCGTGGCTCGACCAGGCCGCCCTTCCGCTCGCGATCCACGAGCGCGGCGGTGGACGGCCCGGCGGTCGCGGCGGCATCGCCGAGGGCGTCTTCGACGGCAGCCACTCCGTCCACTGGCGCGCCATGCCGCTTCTCTACGCCACCGCGCCCGACCACGCGATCGAAGCCGTCGAGGCAGCGTCGCGGCCGAACCGGATCAAGAAGGTCCTGAAGGACCACGAGCCGTTCCGGCGCTTCCTCTATCAGGGCAAGGGCGCGCGGGCGCGGGCGCTGTTCGACCGGGCGGACCTTCCGCGGAAGGAGCAGGCGATCCGCAACCGGCTGCGCCGCGAAGGGCTGTGGATGCGGTGACGTCGCCGTTCCGTCTTCGCGCGGGATGCGGTGACGGTGGCACGCGCTTTGGCCGGGGTGACCCGCCGTGCCGCCGGGCGGGGCGGTCTCGGTTACCTCAGAAGTTCGACAGGCTCGACGCGGCCGCGGCGGCGAAGCGCTCGACGACGAGGTCCCACATCGCGCGCGCGTCTTCGGTGTCGGCCGCATCGACGATCTCGAGCTGGCTGCCGCCCTGCGCCTCGGTGAACGCGACCGTCACGCGCGACGCCTCCGCCCGGCCGAGCGTCCAGTCGAGCGCGAGCCGCTGCTCGTCCTGCTCGACGATGGTGGCCCAGCTCGCCGCCGTGCCGTCGTAGAGCACCTCGCGCAGGGCGCCGCCTGCGTCTCTCTCCATCACCACGGCCTGCGGCAGCGCCCCGTCCTGCGCCGAGAGCGAGACCCGCGCGACCGGCCACCAGCGCGCGATGTCCTCGCAGAAGAGATGCCGCGCCTCGCCCGGCGTGAGTCGCGTGCTCAGGGTCCGGCGCAGTCCCGGCCCGGGCGCCGCCGCGATCCGCGTCTCCGAAAGCCGCCCGAGCCACTCCACGAGAGGACCGGCGCCGCCGGCACGAAGCGCGTAGAGATTGCGCGTGCCCGCCGCCTCGACGGAAACGAGGCCGGCGCCGAGCAGGACCTTGAGATGCTGCGACACGGCCGGCCGGGACACCGGCAGCGTCTCGGCGATCCGCCCGACCGGGAGGGCGCCGTCGCGCAGCCGGTCGAGCACCGCGCGACGCGTCGGATCGGCCAGGGCCGTGAGGATTGCGTGATGGTCCACATCGGAGGACTGAGCGCGGAACATGGGGATATCAAGGCGACCGGCGGCTCGGTACGGACGCCTGCATGCCGCACCGTACGCCGCGTTCACCATCACCGCCGCGCCACCTTGAAGGCCCCGCCCGCGCCGCTTAGGTGTCGCGTCGACGTTCGCCGCGACAGGCGCGGTCCGGGCGTGGCAGGCAAGGAAAACCCGATGCGAGATCCAGTCGAACACTTTCAGAACAATCTGGTCCCGATGGTGGTCGAGCAGACCAGCCGGGGCGAGCGTGCCTACGACATCTTCAGCCGCCTGCTGAAGGAGCGGATCGTCTTCGTGAACGGCCCCGTCCATGACGGGATGAGCCAGCTCGTCGTCGCGCAGCTCCTCCATCTCGAGGCGGAGAACCCGACCAAGGAAATCTCGATGTATATCAACTCGCCGGGCGGCAGCGTCGTCTCGGGGATGTCGATCTACGACACGATGCAGTATATCCGCCCCGCGGTTTCCACGCTGGTCTGCGGGCTCGCCGCGTCGATGGGCTCGGTGATCGCGGTCGGCGGCGAAAAGGGCCTGCGCTTCTCGCTTCCGAACTCGTCGTTCCTCGTGCACCAGCCCTCGGGCGGCTTCCAGGGCACGGCGGAGGACATCCTGATCTCCGCCCGCTCGATCGAGGCCACGCGGGAGCGGATGTACAAGCTCTACATGCAGCACACGGGTCAGGACTACGACACCGTGCGCCAAGCGCTCGACCGCGACAAGTGGATGACGCCGCAGGAAGCCAAGGACTGGGGTCACCTCGACCAGATCGTCGAGAACCGCAACGACGCCAAGTCCGAGGACAAGTCCTGATCCGGGCGCCCGGGTTCACTGCCCCTGCGCAGTCCCCTTGAGGACGGCGCGGGTGCGACAGCGGGTGTTGCGCCGGTGCCGATTTTGGCATTGTGACCCCAGAACGATCCGCCTAGGCTTCTGGGCAAATCGGTAATCAGCGGCGGGGCGGACGGCCTCGCGGTCGACGGGTCCGGGCGCGCGGACCGGACCAAGGAGGCGAAGATGGCCAATAATTCCAATTCCGGTGACAGCAAGAACACGCTGTATTGCAGCTTCTGCGGGAAGTCCCAGCACGAGGTCCGCAAGCTGATCGCCGGTCCGACGGTGTTCATCTGCGACGAATGCGTCGAGCTCTGCATGGACATCATCCGCGAGGAGACCAAGGCGCAGGGGCTCAAGTCGAGCGACGGCACGCCCACGCCGCGCGAGATCTGCAACGTGCTCGACGATTACGTCATCGGGCAGGAGCACGCCAAGCGCGTCCTCTCGGTCGCCGTGCATAACCACTACAAGCGGCTCGACCATGCCGGGAAGTCCGACATCGAGCTTGCCAAGTCGAACATCCTGCTGATCGGCCCCACCGGCTGCGGCAAGACGCTGCTGGCGCAGACGCTGGCGCGGATCATCGATGTGCCCTTCACCATGGCCGACGCGACCACGCTGACCGAGGCGGGCTATGTGGGCGAGGATGTCGAGAACATCATCCTCAAGCTTCTGCAGGCCAGCGAGTACAATGTCGAGCGGGCGCAGCGCGGCATCGTCTATATCGACGAGGTCGACAAGATCACCCGCAAGTCCGACAACCCCTCGATCACCCGCGACGTGAGCGGAGAGGGCGTGCAGCAGGCGCTGCTGAAGATCATGGAGGGCACGGTCGCCTCCGTGCCGCCGCAGGGCGGGCGCAAGCATCCGCAGCAGGAATTCCTGCAGGTCGACACCACCAACATCCTGTTCGTCTGCGGCGGTGCCTTCGCCGGGCTCGACAAGATCATCTCGCAGCGCGGCAAGGGCTCCTCGATGGGCTTCGGCGCCGAGGTGAAGGCGCCCGAGGAGAAGACGGTGGGCGAGGCCTTCAAGGAGCTGGAACCCGAGGATCTGCTGAAGTTCGGCCTGATCCCCGAATTCGTCGGCCGCCTGCCCGTCATCGCCACGCTCGAGGATCTCGACGAGGGGGCGCTGGTCACCATCCTGACGCAGCCGAAGAACGCGCTCGTCAAGCAGTACCAGCGGCTGTTCGAGCTCGAGGACGTGCAGCTCACCTTCACGGAGGACGCGCTGACCGGCATCGCCAAGCGCGCCATCGAGCGCAAGACGGGCGCGCGCGGCCTGCGCTCGATCATGGAGGACATCCTGCTCGACACGATGTTCGACCTGCCCGGTCTCGACACGGTGGACGAAGTCGTCGTCAACGAGGAAGCGGTGCGCCGCGAGGTGAAGCCCCTGCTGATCCATTCCGACGAGAAGACGAAGGACACGGCGAGCGCCTGAGATCCGCGCCACTCCCGCCGGCTTTCCGCGAGCCGGCGGGGACCGGTCCGTCCGGATCGCGTCATGATCCGGATGCGCCTCCCCGGCCCGCGCCCCCGTCATGTGTAACCGGTGGTCCGTTGCCGCGCATGTCGTCGGGCCGTGCGCGGGTGGATTTCAAGACCAAGCGCGTGCCCTGTTGGACCGTGCCGGACGAAAGGTACGCCGACACCGGGATGGAAATCGTGGCGCTGCGCCGGGGCAATCGTACCGTTTCTACCGCACCGTCCCAGTGGAAGTATCGCCGCGGGCCCCATGAAGCGCCCGGCTGAACCCCGTGATCCGGAACGCCGCACAGGATCGTGCATTTGCGCACCTTTGCTCCCGGCCGCCCTCTTGCCTATACCCGATCCGACCCGAGACCGAATCCGGAGGCTTCCGCCCATGATCCGTCCGCTGATCGCCGCCCTGCTCCTCGCCGCACCGGCCCTGGCGCAGGAATTCCAGACCCAGGCCGGCTCCGCCATCGTGGTCGATCACAATACCGGTCAGGTGCTCCTGTCGAAGAACGCCGACGTGCCACTCCCCCCGGCCTCGATGTCTAAGCTGATGACGCTCAACATGGTGTTCGAGGCGCTGGAGGACGGCCGGCTCACGCTCGAGACGGAACTGCCGGTGAGCGAGCACGCGGCGAGCTACGGCGGCTCCACGATGTTCCTCGACCCGCGCGACCGGGTGAGCGTGGAGGACCTGATCCGCGGCGTGGTCGTGCTCTCGGGCAACGACGCCACCGCCGTGCTGGCCGAGGCGATCTCGCCCGACGGGACCGAGGCCGGCTTCTCGCAGATGATGTCGGAACGTGCGCGCGAGCTCGGGATGCGGAACTCGATGTTCCGCAACTCGAACGGCTGGCCGGCCCCGGGCCACGTCATGTCGATGGCCGACCTCGCGATTCTGGCCGAACGGCTCATCACCGAGTTCCCAGAATACTACACCTATTTCGCCGAGACCGAGTTCGCCTTCGACGGCCGCTCGCCCGCGAACCGGTTCAACCGCAACCCGCTCCTGACCCTCGGGATCGGAGCCGACGGGCTCAAGACCGGCCATACGCAGGAGGCGGGCTACGGCCTCGTCGGCTCCGCCGTGCAGGGCGACCGCCGCGTGACCTTCGTGCTGTCGGGCATGGCGAGCGAATCCGCGCGCGCCGAGGAGAGCGAGCGGCTCGCGAACTGGGCGTTCCGGCAATTCGCGGAGGAGCGGGTGCTGCAGGACGGCGAAGGCCCGGTGATGGAGGCCGAAGTCTTCATGGGCGAGCGCGACACGGTGCCGCTCGTCCCCGAGGGCGAGGTGACGCTGCTCCTGCCGGTCACGGGACGGCAGACGGTGACGGGCGAGATCGCCTATGACGGCCCGGTGGAGGCGCCGGTCGCGGCAGGCACGCGGCTGGCTACGCTGACGCTGAGCCACCCGGGGATCGCGCCGCTCGAGGTGCCGCTGGTGGCGGGCGCCGACGTGCCGCGCGCGGGGCCGCTGCGGCGCGTGCAGATCGCCGGCACGCGCGTGGCGGGCGAGCTGCTGGGCTCGGCGCTGGAACGCTTCGAATAGGGGGCGTCCCGCCCGGCGGCCGAACGGGCCTCCGGCGGGGATACTTGGGAAGCAAAGACGGGGCGTTTGCCTCCGACCTTTCGGGTGCTAGGGCTGCGCCCATGTTCATCTCCCTCGAAGGCATCGACGGCTCCGGCAAGTCCACGCAGGCGCGGCGCCTGGCCGAGACGCTGCGCGCGCGGGGCCGCGAGGTCGTCCTGACCCGGGAGCCGGGCGGCAGCATCGGGGCGGAGGCGATCCGGCGACTGCTCGTCGAGGGGGACACCGATCGCTGGTCGCCGGAGACCGAGCTTCTCCTGTTCAACGCGGCGCGGCGGGATCATCTGGAGCGCACGATCCGGCCCGCGCTCGACCGCGGCGCGGTGGTCGTCTCCGACCGCTTCGCCGATTCCACGCGGGTCTACCAGGGCGCGACGCGGGGCGATCTGCGCGACCTCGTGGACCGGCTGCACGCGCTGGTCATCGGGCGGGAGCCGGACCGGACCTTCGTGATCGACATGGACCCGCGTGCGGCGCTCGACCGGGGCCTCGCGCGCGGCTCGGGCGAGGACCGGTTCGAGGGGTTCGGGCTGGCGTTCCAGACGACGCTGCGTGCCGGGTTCCTTGCGCTTGCGGCGGATTTCCCGGATCGCATCCGGGTGATCGACGGCGCGGCGGAGCCCGACACGGTGGCCGCGCGCATCGAGGCGGCGCTGTGAGCGACATCCCCGAGCCCGACCGCCTTCTCGATGCGCCGCATCCACGGGAGACGCCGCGCCTCTACGGGCAGGCAGCGGCGGAGGCGGCCTTCCTCGACGCCTGGAACACCGGGCGGCTGCACCACGGCTGGCTCCTGACCGGGCCGCGGGGCGTGGGCAAGGCGACGCTGGCCTGGCGCATTGCGCGGTTCCTGCTCAGCGATCTTCCGGCGCGGGCCGAAACCCTCGATCCGCCGCCGGGCCACCCCGCCCTCTCCCGCATCCGCGCGCTGTCGGAGCCCGGGCTCATGCTGCTCCGCCGGCCCTGGGACGAGAAGGCGAAGCGGCTTCGCGCCGAGATCACGGTGGAGGAGGCGCGCCGGCTGGGCGGGTTCTTCGCGCTGTCGGCGCAGGGGCGGCGAGTGGTGATCGTCGATGCGGCGGACGATCTGAACCGCAACGCCGCCAACGCGATCCTGAAGGTGCTGGAGGAGCCGCCCGCGGGCGCGACGCTCCTCCTCGTCGCGCACCAGCCGGCACGGCTCCTGCCGACGATCCGTTCGCGCTGCCGGGTGCTGCGTCTGGGGCCGCTCGAGCCCGACGATCTGGAAGCGGCGGTGGTGCAGGCGGGCGCGCCGGCCGCCGCGGCCTCGGCGCTGGCCGAAGGTTCGGTCGGGGCGGCGCTGGCGCTCGCCGAGGGGGGTGCGGCGATCTACGAGGGGCTGCTCGACCTCTTCGCGGGCGGCGCGATGGACCGGCGCCAGGCGCGCGCGATGGCCGATGCCTGTGCCGGGCGGGCCGGCGGTGAGACGCTCGACGCGACGCTGGCGGCGATCGACCGGCTGCTGCACCGCGCGGCACGGGCCGGGCTGCTGGGTCCGCCGGCGGACGCGCCCGAGGCGGAGGCGCGCGTGCTTCGCCGTCTCGCGCCCCACGACGCGGCTGCGCGCGGTTGGGCACAGGTCTCGCAGGACGTGTCGGACCGCGCCGCCCATGCCCGGGCGGTGAACGTCGATGCCGCGGCGATCGTGTGGGACGCGCTGGCCCGGATCGAGGCGCAGGCGCGGCGCGCCTGACCGGCTTGCGCGCCCGGGCCCCGCCCGCTACCCCGCGCGGCATGGAGCCCCGCATCACCGACAGCCACTGCCATCTCGACTTTCCGCAATTCGCGGAGGAACTGCCCGCGATCCGCGCCCGCGCCGCCGAGGCCGGGGTGCACCGGATGGTCACGATCTGCACCAAGCTGCGCAATGCCCCCGCCGTCCGCGCCCTGTCGGAGACGCTCGACGGCGTGTTCTGGGCCGCAGGCACCCATCCGATGAGCGCCGCCGAGGAGCCGATGGCGACGGTCGAGGAGCTTTGCGCGCTGGCCGAGCACCCTCGCATGGTCGGGATCGGGGAGACCGGGCTCGACTACCATTACACCGCCGATACGAAGGCCGTGCAGCAGGAGAGCCTGCGCATCCATATCGAGGCGGCGCGCCGGACCGGCCTGCCCCTGATCATCCACGCCCGCGACGCCGACGACGACATGACGCGCATCCTGACCGAGGCGCATCGCGCCGGACCCTATTCCTGCGTCATGCACTGCTTCAGCTCCGGGCCGGCGCTGGCGGAGACCGCGCTCGATCTGGGGTTCTACCTGTCGATGTCGGGCATCGCGGCCTTTCCGCGGAGCGGCGACCTGCGCGACATCTTCGCCGCCGCGCCGCTCGACCGCATCCTGGTGGAGACCGACGCCCCCTATCTCGCGCCGCCGCCGCACCGCGGGAAGCGGAACGAGCCGGCCTTCGTCGCGCATACGGCGCGGAAGGGGGCGGACGTGTTCGGGATGGATTACGCCGATTTCGCCGCCGCGACCGAGGCGAATTTCGAGCGGCTCTTCGCGAAGGCCGTCTGAACGGGGGTCATGCCGGCACGCGCTCTTCCTGCAAAAGCTGCGTGCGGCCGCGATGCCGGTGTCGGTAGAGGATTTGCGCCCATTGCACCACCAGCGGGGTCTTCCAGCCGGCCTCGATCTCGACGCTCTCCTCGATCCGGCTGCCGCGCCCGTCGGGTAGAACGTGCAGGTCGTGGACCCAGTCGCGCACGCCGGCGCCGAACTCGCGGCTGCGGAAGCGGCGGGCGACCGGGTCGCAGGCGACGACCTCCATGCGGTAGGCCTCGGGCGGCAGCAGGCCGAAGAGACGCACGCGGACCTCGATCACCTGCCCCGCGCTGACCTGTCCAACGGGCAGGCCCTCGAACCGGACAAGCGGCGCGCAGACCTGCGCCAGCGCATCGTAATCGGTCGCGATCTCCCAGACCGCGTCGGGATGCGCGGCGTAGCGATGGGTGAAGGCGACGTGCGCCACCGCCCCGCCCGTCAGACCATCGCGAAGATGCGCGCCGGGCCGCCGGTGCCGCGGCGGTGCTTCGGCGCTCCGACCATCAGGGTCGCGCCGGCGGCGGGCACGGCGTCGAGCCCGGCCAGGCACTCGATCCCGTAGCGCCCGGCGGGAAGCCAGGCGTAATGCGTCGCGAAGTCCTGCGACGGCCCGTGGTCGAGCGACAGCGTATCCACCGCGATCGCGCCGGCGAGGCTCTGCAGCAGCATGTCCGTCGCCTCGGGGTGAAATCCGGGGAAATGCATGACCCCGTCCGCATCGGCGTTGCGGAAGCCGTCGCCGTCGACCTTCTCCGCCCAGCCCGACAGCATCGCCACGCAGGCGCGGTCGGGAAACTCGCCGTTGGCCGCGATCCAGGCCTGAAGGTCGTCCGGCGTCACCTGCGCATCCGCATCCGCCGCCGCCTTCTCGCGGATGTCGATCACGCAAAGCGGACAGACAAGGCTCGCGACCGGCAGTTCGTCCACCGACTGGCCATCCTCGGAGAAGTGCAGCGGCGCGTCGATATGGGTGCCGGTATGTTCGTCGATCGTCAGGTCGTAGAGGTTGTAGCCGTCGGCGGCGAAGTCGTACTTCTTCGTCATCGCGAAGCCCGGCACGCCGGGAAAGGTCGGGAAATCCTCCGACAGGGTGTGGGTCATGTCATGGACGGCGATCTCGGCCTGCGCGCGGGCCGGGGTGGTCATCGTCCCGGTGGCGAGGCCCGCCGCCCCCGCGGCGAGCGCGCCGCGCATCAGGTCCCGACGGCTCGGCCCTCGCTCGAGCATCCGCTCCCGGACCCTGTTCATCACGCAGATGTCGCACATGGCGTGCCCCTTTCAGCCAGACAAGACAGGCTGGTCGCGGGCCGGGCGCCCTGTCAAGCCGCGGCTTGCGCGTGCACCGTCAGCGGCGCGAAAGGCGGCGCGAATTTGCCCGCGTCGCCCGTCCGATGGGCGTGAGCGCCATCCCGTAGGCCTGCGCCGGCGTCTTGCCCGCCATCAGCGCGCCGACGGCTGCGAGGCCCGATTGCGCGAAGGCGGTCTGCTTTTCGGTGACCATGCGGGTGTTCTCGTCCGGCGCGGCGCTCATCACCCCCGCCATGCCGAGCATCCGCAGCCCGATCACGGTCTGGGCTTCCATCATCATCTGCGCCGTCCGCATCTGCAGCCGCAACAATTCCATCATCGTATCGCTCCGTTCTCAAAGGCGTGAGTGGAGACCTTCGCGCCGGCGGCGGCAAGGGGGAAACGACGCGCCGCTGCGTCGCGATCATCCCCGGCCGCCTCTGGTCATCCGCGCCCCGGCCGGGTTACCCCTGCCGGTATGGAACGCCTCACGATCCGCCGCCCCGACGACTGGCACCTGCACCTGCGCGACGGCGAGATGCTGCGGCTGGTCGCGCCCGAGAGCCGGGATTTCGGCCGCGCCGTCATCATGCCCAACCTCGTGCCCCCCGTCGTGACCGGCGACGACGCGGGCGCCTACCGCGACCGGGTGATCGCCGCGGGGTTCGCGCGCCCGCTGATGACGCTCTACCTGACCGAGGGGACCGATCCGACCGACGTCGTGCGTGCCCATGCCGGGGGCGTGATCCACGCGGTCAAGCTCTACCCGGCCGGGGCCACGACGAACTCCGCCTCGGGCGTGCGCGACATCGAAACGGTGCGCCCCGTCCTCGCCGCGATGGAGGAGGCGGGCGTGCCGCTCTGCCTGCACGGCGAGGTGACGGAGCCCGAGGTCGACATCTTCGACCGGGAGGCCGCGTTCCTCGACCGCGTGCTGACGCCGCTCCGGGACGCGCATCCCGAACTGAAGTTGACGCTCGAACACGTGACGACGAAGGACGCGGTGGACTGGGTGCGCGAGCATCCGGGCGTCGGCGCGACGATCACCGCGCAGCATCTGACCTCGAACCGCAACGACATGCTCGCCGGCGGGATGCGGCCGCATTTCTACTGCCTGCCGATCCTCAAGCGGCGCGCGCATCAGGAGGCGCTCCGACAGGCCGCCACTTCCGGGCCGGGGCCGTTCTTCCTCGGCACCGATTCCGCCCCGCATCCGCTCCAAGCCAAGGAGGCCACCTGCTGCGCCGCCGGCTGCTTCACCGCGCCCCACGCCCTGCCGCTCTACGCGCAGGTCTTCGAGGAGGAAGGCGCGCTCGACCGGCTGGAGGCCTTCGCCGCGCTCAACGGCCCCGCGCATTACGGACTCGCGCCGAACGAGGATACGGTGACGCTCGTGAAGGGCGACGCTGGGGCACGACCCGAGTCGATCGAGGGGCACGGCCAGCGCGTGACGCTCTTCGACCCGGGCCAACCCCTGCACTGGC
Organism: uncultured Jannaschia sp.; assembly: GCF_947494055.1. Classification (GTDB taxonomy): domain Bacteria; phylum Pseudomonadota; class Alphaproteobacteria; order Rhodobacterales; family Rhodobacteraceae; genus Jannaschia. The sequence continues at coordinate 21,062 of NZ_CANLTR010000012.1, forward strand.
GTGTCGAGCCGCGCGAGGGTTGACGGATCGTTGACCGGGTGAACAGGACGTAAACCACCTTAAGATAACGTTATTTCCCCGCGGGGAAACCGAGGAGGCCGCCGCATGATCCCCACCAGCCATCCCCCTGCCGGGGAGATCGCCCGCCTCGCCGCCCGCGCTCTCCTCGAGGTGCAAGCCGTGCATTTCAACGCGCGCGAGCCGTTCACGCTGGCCTCCGGCTTGCCCTCCCCGACCTATATCGATTGCCGCAAGCTGATCTCCTATCCCCGGCTTCGCGCGACGCTGATGGATTTCCTCGTCGTCACCGTGATGCGCGAGGCGGGGTTCGAGGCCTTCGACAACGTGGCCGGCGGCGAGACGGCCGGCATTCCCTTCGCCGCCTTCGTGGCCGAGCGGCTGGCCCTGCCGATGAGCTACGTCCGCAAGAAGCCCAAGGGCTACGGCCGCAACGCGCGGATCGAGGGGCTGATGACCGAGGGGCAGCGCGTGCTGCTGGTGGAGGACATGACCACCGACGGCGGCTCCAAGCTCTCCTTTGTCGACGCGATCCGCGAGACCGGCGCGACCTGCGCGCATACCGCGGTGATCTTCAGCTACGGCATTTTCCCCGAGATTGCGCGGACCCTCGGCGACCACGGTGTCGCGCTGCATTCGCTGTGCACCTGGTGGGACGTGCTGGCCGAGGCGAAGGCGCAGGGTCATTTCGACGCGGAGACGCTCGCGGGTGTGGAGGCCTTCCTGCACGATCCCCGCGGCTGGCAGGACGCCCGGAAAGGCTGAAACCCGCCCGCGCGATTCCAAGGCGTTGCGGCACGATCCGGGCGCGCCATGAGATTTCCACAGGCCGCCCCCGTTGTTTGGCCGCGACCCGCGGCGTATGACCCGGAGGCAGGCAGAAAAACGGGCAGCGGGGCAGAGATGAACACGTTCATTCGCATGGATCAGGCCGGTGCGACCGGCGAGGCCGCGCCGCAGCTTCCGCACAACATCGAGGCCGAGCAGCAGCTTCTGGGCGCGCTCCTGTCGGACAACGACCTCTACGATCGTGCGGCCTCCGTGGTGCGCCGGGAGCATTTCTTCGACCCCGTCCATGCCCGCATCTTCGAGATCTGCGCGGCCCAGATCCAGAAGCGCGCGCTGGCCTCGCCGGTGACGCTCAAGACCTTCCTCGAGCACGACGAGGGGCTGAAGGCGCTCGGCGGCCCGTCCTACCTCGTCACGCTCGCCGCCTCCGCCGTCGCCGCCTACGCGGTGAAGGACTACGCGCAGATGATCTACGACCTCGCCATCCGGCGGGAGCTGATGGCGCTCGGCCACGACATTGCCGCGCAGGCCAGCGACGTGAACGTGGATCTGGAGCCGGCGGACCAGATCGTCGACGCGGAGGCGAAGCTCTACAAGCTGGCCGAGCAGGGCAAGACGGATTCGGGGTTCCAGTCCTTCCTGTCCGCGATCCGGCAGGCCGTCGACGTGGCCAACGCCGCCTACCAGCGCGACGGCGGGCTGGCCGGGGTGTCGACCGGGCTCGTCGATCTCGACCGCAAGCTCGGGGGGCTGCACCGCTCGGACCTGCTGATCCTCGCCGGGCGCCCGTCGATGGGGAAGACCTCGCTCGCCACCAACATCGCCTTCAACGTCGCCAAGGCGTTCCGCGAGGGCAAGACCTACGACGGCCGCGACGGCGCGGCCGAGGGCGGCGTGGTGGGTTTCTACTCTCTGGAGATGTCCGCCGAGCAGCTGGCCGCCCGCGTCCTTTCGGAGGCAGCCGAGGTTCCGAGCGAGCAGATCCGCAAGGGCGACATGACCGAGGCCGAGTTCCGCCGCTTCGTCGAGGCCGCGAAGGCGCTGGAGAAATGCCCGCTCTACATCGACGACACGCCGGCCCTGCCCATCGCGCAGCTCGCCGCCCGGGCCCGGCGGCAGAAGCGCGTCCACGGGCTCGACCTCCTGATCATCGACTATCTGCAGCTCGTCCGCGCGCCGGGCAACGGCGACAGCCGGGTGAACGAGGTCTCCGCGATCACCCAGGGCCTGAAGGCCATCGCCAAGGAGCTCGACATCCCCGTGATCGCGCTGTCGCAGCTCTCCCGCCAGGTGGAGAGCCGGGAGGACAAACGGCCGCAACTCTCGGACCTGCGCGAATCCGGCTCGATCGAGCAGGACGCGGACGTGGTGATGTTCGTCTACCGCGAGGAATACTACAAGGAACGCGAGAAGCCGGGCGACCATCAGCTCGACAAGATGGCCGAGTGGCAGGCCGCGATGGAGGCGGTGCACGGCAAGGCCGAACTCATCATCGGCAAGCAGCGCCACGGGCCCATCGGCACGGTCGAACTGGCCTTCGAGGGCCGCTTCACCCGCTTCTCCGACCTCGCCCGGCCCTGGCAGGAGCGGGGCTGACGGTGCTTGACGGCTGGCGCGTCTGACCGCATCACCGCCTCCGTCATGGCCACCGGAACGCTCCATATCGACCTCGAGGCGATCGCCGCCAACTGGCGCGCGCTCGACGCGCTGTCGGCGGCGACCTGCGAGACCGGGGCCTGCGTCAAGGCGGACGGCTACGGGCTGGGGCTCACGCCAGTGGCGCAGCGACTCCACGATGCCGGCTGCCGCGCCTATTTCGTCGCGAGCGCGGCCGAGGGGCTGGAGCTGCGCCGCGCGCTCGGGCCGGAGCCGCGCATCCACGTCTTCTACGGCCACATGGCGGGCGATACGGCCGCGATCCAGCGGGCCGACCTCGTGCCGATGCTCACCTCCATCGAGCAGCTCACGCGGCATTTCGAAGCCCTGCCCCGGCAGCCCTTCGGGATACAGCTCGACACCGGGATGAACCGGCTCGGGCTTAAGATGGCGGAATGGGCCGCGGTGGCCGAGATCGCGCTCGCCGCCGATCCGGTCCTCGTGATGTCGCATCTCTCGGATGCCGAGGATCCGGATTGCCCGCGCAACGCGGCGCAGCTCGCGCGCTTCCACGAGATGACCGACGGGATCGACGTGCCGCGCAGCCTCGCCGCGACCGGCGGCACGCTGCTCGGGCCGGACTACCATTTCGACATGACGCGGCCGGGGATCGGCCTCTACGGCGGGCGGCCTCACGTGCGGGGCGAGCCGGTCGTGGCGCTTACGCTACCGGTGATCGCCTGCTTCGACATCGCGGCCGGCGAGGGCGTGGGCTACAATGCAAGCTGGACGGCGCCCGCGCCGACGCGGATCGCCACGGTCGCCGGGGGCTACGCAGACGGGCTGCTCCGCGCGCTTCAGCCGGGGATGGAGGTGATGGCCGGTCCCGTCCCCTGCCCCGTCGTCGGGCGGGTCTCGATGGATGCGCTAACCGTCGATATCGGTCATCTCGACGCCGACCCGGAGCACGTGACCGTGCTCGACGCGCATCACGGCGTGGACGCGCTCGCCGACGGGGCCGGCACGATCGGCTACGAGATGCTGACCGCGCTCGGGGCGCGCTATCTGCGGAAATATCGCGGCCTGCGTCCGATCGGTTAGCGGTTTTTCAATGGATGTGGTAGTTTACTCCCAGCAGATCGCGGTTTGCCCGGAGCAGGACCCATGTTTGCCCACCAATTTCTAGACGCACCGTGCCAGCCGCGACCGACTCGCCCTTCCACCCGAAAGGCCGTCCGCGCATGACCCCGCCTCGTTCCCTCGACCTCGCGACGAGCCTGCTGCAGCAGGTCGCGACGTTTCTGCTGATCTTCACCGCGATCGCGCTCACCGCGCTGACCGCCGGCGCCTCCGCCGGCCTGTTGTCCTGGCCCGAACTCGCGTTTTCGGTCGGCGGCACGCCGATGCCGCAGGCCGGCATGATGGCGCAGATCGCGCTCACCGGCTTCGTCCTCGTCCTCGTCGGCTATCTGCCCACGAGCGCCCGCGTCCGGCGGCTCGAGCTGACGAACCGCGACTTCCGGATGTCGATGGACGACGTGACCCGCGCCTACGCGCATGTGCACGCTGCCGACCGCGAAGGGGTCTTCGGCCTCAGCCGGGAATTCGACGCGATGCGCGACCGCATCGAATGGATGCGGGCCCATCCCGATCTGGTCGAACTCGAGCCCGACGTGCTGCAGGTCGCCGCGCAGATGTCGGTGGAGAGCCACGACCTCGCGCAGGTCTACGCCCGCGACAAGGTCGCGCGCGCCCGCGACTTCCTGCGCCAGCGCCAGCAGGAGATCGAGGAGTATCGCCAGCGGATCGCCATGGCGCAGGCCAACGTCGCCGAGATCAAGCGCTGGACCCATGCCGTCGATGTCGAGGAGGCGCTGGTCGAGCAGCAGCTCGACCGGCTGCGCAGGGATCTGGCCGAAATCGCCGACACGCTCGGCCTGCGGGAGACGGATCGCAAGCGGAAGGTCGTCGGCATGCCCCGCAACCGCCGCGACCCCGGCCGGGACCCGATGGCGACGCCGGCAGAGTGAACCGCCTGCGGTTCGCGTCCGGCAAAGGGGCCTCGCGGGCCCCGCTCAAGACATAGGCGGCGGCAATCGCATCCCCGGTCCGCTGTGGCGCCGCGCAACGGGGTCCACCCTGCCGCCGCCTCGATCGCAGACACGCTCTCGTGCCAGTCCCGGAGACGGTTTGATGAAGACCCTCATTGCCGCCGTCGCATTCGTCGCGGGCTTCGCCGGAGCGGCCAGCGCAGCGCCGATCTTTGCGCTCGACGCCATGATCGTCGCCGACGGCCCGCGCGGGACCGCCGACAACCGCGCCGAGATCGCCAACGCGCTCGGCGACGACGCCACGACCTTCTTCGAACTCGGCCGCGGCGCGATCGTGGACTTCACCTTCGGCCAGCTCTTCACCGGCGAGCTGGTCGTGAAGGAAAGGACCTTCGGCGACGTGACCGCCTATCCGGAATCGGCGATGATCCTCGGCGGCCGCGACGGCGCGTTCGAGGTTCTGACAACGGTCACCAACCGGGACGCGCAGGGGGCGGGCTTCGCTTTCCTCTTCGAAGGCGTCTACGACACGCTGCGCCTCGTCGACACGACGACGTTCGCGCGGTCACGGGGCTTCGACGTCGCCAGCATCCGAGTCGAGTCGGTCCCGGCCCCCGTTCCCCTACCGGCCTCCGCCCTGCTGCTCGCGGCCGGTCTGGCCGCCCTCGGCGTCGCGCGTCGTCGCCGGCCGGCCTGAGCGGCGCCCCACCGATCCGCCGAAAGGACGGGCCTCGCCACTGCGGGGCCCGTTTCGTTTTGCGTTGCCCGGTCACGAGGGCTTGCCCCCCGGGGCAAACGTGACCAAATCGGGAACATGGCCAAACCCGTCACCCAGTTCGTCTGTTCCGAATGCGGCGCCGTTCACAAGAAGTGGACCGGGCGCTGCGAGTCCTGCGGCGCTTGGAACACCATACAGGAGGAGGTCCCCCTCGCCTCCGGCCCGTCGAAACGCGCGCTCGGCGGGGCGAAGGGCCGGCGCATGGCGCTGACCGACCTCGCCAGCGAGGAGGCGCCGCCGCCGCGCACGCTGTCGGGCATGGCCGAGCTCGACCGGGTGCTGGGCGGCGGGCTCGTTCCCGCATCGGCGACGCTGGTCGGCGGCGATCCGGGGATCGGCAAGTCCACCCTGCTCCTGCAGGCCGCGGCGGCCTTCGCCGGGGCCGGGCACAAGGTCGTCTACGTCTCGGGCGAGGAGGCGACGGCGCAGGTGCGGATGCGGGCGCAGCGTCTGGGGCTCGGCGGCGCGACGGTCCGGCTCGCGGCGGAGACGAACCTGCGCGACGTGATCACCACGCTCGAGGCGGAGGCGCCCGACCTCGTGATCATCGATTCGATCCAGACGATGTGGGTCGACACGGTGGAGAGCGCGCCCGGCTCGGTGGCGCAGGTCCGCGCCAGCGCGCACGAGCTCACCACCTTCGCCAAGCGGCGCGGCACCTCCGTGATCCTCGTCGGTCACGTCACCAAGGAGGGGCAGATCGCCGGGCCGCGCGTGGTCGAGCACATGGTCGACACCGTGCTCTACTTCGAGGGCGAGCGCGGGCACCAGTTCCGCATCCTGCGCGCCGTCAAGAACCGCTTCGGGCCGGCCGACGAGATCGGGGTGTTCGAGATGACGGGCGGCGGGCTGGCCGAGGTGGCGAACCCGTCGGCCATGTTCCTCGGCGATCGGGAGCGCCCGGCGCCGGGCTCGGTCGTCTTCGCCGGGATCGAGGGGACGCGGCCCCTCCTCGTGGAGATCCAGGCCCTCGTCGCGCCCTCGGGGCTCGCGCAGCCGCGCCGCGCCGTGGTCGGCTGGGACGGGGGGCGGCTGTCGATGATCCTCGCCGTGCTCGAGGCGCGGACCGGGATCGGCTTCGCCGGGCTCGACGTCTACCTCAACGTGGCCGGCGGGATACGGATCAGCGAGCCCGCGGCCGATCTCGCCGTGGCCTGCGCGCTGCTGTCGGCGCGGGAGGAGGCCGGGGTGCCGCCCGACACGGTGATCTTCGGCGAGCTGTCGCTGTCGGGGGCGTTGCGCCCCGTGGCGCAGGCCGAAAACCGGTTGAAAGAAGCCGCCAAACTTGGTTTTACCGCCGCGATGGCCCCGAAGGGTTGCAAGACCGGCGATGCGGGCGGCATGAAGCTGCGCCTGCTGCCCGATCTGCAGGCGCTGGTGGGCGAGGTCTTCGGCGCGGGCTGACGCGGCACGAGGCATCCCGGACGAGGACATACATGGACGGTTTCACCATCGTGGACGGCGTGGTCGCGGCCGTGATCGTGATCTCCGCGATCCTGGCCTATTCGCGCGGGCTGATCCGCGAACTCATGGCCATCCTGGGCTGGGTCGCCGCGGCGATCCTGGCCTTCACCTTCGCCGGCGCGGCGGAACCGCTGGTCAAGGAAATCCCCTATCTCGGCGACATCCTGGGCGAGAGCTGCGAATTGGCCGTGCTCGCCGCCTTCGCGGTCGTCTTCGCGCTGGCCCTCGTCGTCGTCAGCTTCTTCACGCCGCTCCTGTCGGGTGCCGTGCAGGGCTCCGTTCTCGGCCCCGTCGACCGGGGGCTCGGATTCCTCTTCGGCGTGCTGCGCGGGCTCGTCCTCGTGGCGGTGGCGTTCGTGGTCTACGACCGCGTCACCGTCGGACAGGGCATGCCGGTCGTCGAGGCCAGCCGGTCGGCCAACGTCTTCGAGCGCGGCAAGGCCCGGATCGAGGCGCAGATCCCCGACGACGCGCCGGGCTGGATCCTGACGCGCTACGAGGCGCTGGTGGGCGATTGCGGCGCACCGGCCGCCCCGGCGGAAGCGGTGCTTCCGACGGAGTGACACGGCCCGCAGCGGCGCCCGATCCTGTCGAAGCGATCGCGGTCCCGAAGCTGCCGACAGGATCGACCCGCAACGGAGCGCCGTGTCGGCTTCCCCCGCCAAGAGTTCGCATGGCGGCCCGACGGTGACGTCATGACCCCTTCGAACGACGCATCGAGGAGGCCCGGCATCATGCAGGCCTCCTCGACTTCATCGCGGCGATCAGATCGCGGCGCGCTTCCGGCGGCGCAGGGCGGCAAGGGCGCCCAGCCCGGCCATCAGGCCGAAGCCGGCGGCCGGCAGCGGAACGGGCGACGGAACGGACGCGTCTGGGTTCAGACCGTACTTGATGCTGTTGCCGTTGCTCGTCTCCTGCGCGCGGACGGCGAAGTTCGAGAAATCCGCCAGCGCGACGCCGCCGATGTCGAAGACGATACCGGCCACGTTCTTCTTGCCGCCGCCCTGTTCGCCGATCCGCAGGATATAGTCGAACGCGGTGTCGCCGGTCCCGCCGCCGCCGTTGAAGTTGCAACCGTTGCCGCAGGTGGATTGCGATCCGGTATTGTCGCCGAAGAGCACGAGCGCCGGCACGTCCGGCCGGTTGTGCGAGGATGTGAAGCTCACGAGGTCGATCTTGCTTTTAAGGATCTTCGTCCCGGCAAAATCGAAGCCCAGCCCGAGGAAGTCGGCGAAGCCGGTCACCGCGGAGAGCGTGAAGCGAACCGCCCCGTCCACCGCGCCGTCATCGAGCAGGAGCTGGACCTTGGGGTCCGTCTCGGCGGTGGTGTAGGACACGGTTGCGGCGGAGGCGGTGCCGATCATCATGAACGAGCCCAGAACGAGCCCGGTAATCTTGCGGAACATAACGAAATCTCTGAATAAAATGTGGCTCCGGAACCCTCCGGTAAAGCCCGTTGTAAACGAAATGCTAACCGCCACTAGCGCCTTTGACGGAAACGGATTGTACGCTCACGAAAGGTTAACCGCCTCCTCACCTTTCGTGACAGCCGGGTGACATTGCCGCAGCGCGGCACTATGTCTGCGCCGAACGCCCCCGGATAGACAGGACGTCGGATCCATGACCGCCTGGCGCAGCACTCCCTTCGACCCGCTCGACGACGACGACAAGCTCCGCGAGGAATGCGGCGTCTTCGGCGTCACCGGCGTCTCCTCCGCCGCGAACTTCACCGCGCTCGGCCTGCACGCGCTGCAGCATCGCGGGCAGGAGGCGGGCGGCATCGTCGTCCACGACCCCGAGCACGGCTTCAACTCGGTCCGCCGCTTCGGCTACGTGCGCGACAACTTCACCACGCAGGACGTGATGGACACCCTGCCCGGCCCGATCGGCATCGGGCACGTGCGCTACTCCACCTCCGGCTCCAAGGGCGCCACGGCCATCCGCGACGTGCAGCCCTTCTTCGGCGAGTTCGCGATGGGCGGCGCGGCGATCGCGCATAACGGCAACATCACAAACGCCGACGCGCTGCGCCGCGAGCTGATCGACCACGGGTCGATCTTCCAGTCCTCGTCGGATTCGGAATGCATCATCCACCTGATGGCGCGCAGCCTGCAGAAGAGCATCCCGGAGCGGATGAAGGACGCGCTGCGGCGGGTGGAGGGCGCGTTCTCCATCGTCGCGATGACCCGCCACAAGCTGATCGGCGTGCGCGACCCGCTCGGCGTCCGCCCGCTGGTGCTGGGCCAGATCGACGCGGCGGAGGGCGGCGGCTGGGTGCTGGCCTCGGAGACCTGCGCGCTCGACATCATCGGCGCGGAGTTCCTGCGCGAGGTGGAGCCGGGCGAGATGGTGGTGATCGAGGACGACAAGCTGACCTCGCACCGCCCGTTCGAGCCCAAGCGCCCCCGCGCCTGCATCTTCGAGCACGTCTATTTCAGCCGACCCGATTCGATCCTTGGCGGCCAGTCGATCTATTCGACCCGCGAGGCGATCGGGCGCGAGCTCGCCAAGGAAGCGCCGGTCGACGCCGACCTCGTCTGCCCGGTGCCGGATTCGGGCACCCCGGCGGCGATCGGCTACTCCCTCGCCTCGGGCATTCCCTACGCGATGGGGATCATCCGCAACCAGTACATGGGCCGGACCTTCATCGAGCCGACGGAATCGATCCGCAACATGGGCGTGCGGCTGAAGCTCAACGTCAACCGCGCGCTGGTCCGCGGCAAGCGGATCATCCTCGTCGACGACAGCGTGGTGCGCGGAACCACAAGCCGGAAGATCAAGGAGATGATCCTCGATGCCGGCGCGGCGGAGGTGCATTTCCGCATCGCGTCCCCGCCCACGGCCTGGCCCTGCTTCTACGGGGTGGACACGCCGCAGCGCGAGAAGCTCCTCGCCGCGACGATGACGGAGGAGGAGATGCGCAGCCATCTGGGCGTCGACTCGCTGCGCTTCATCACGCTCGATGGCCTCTACCGCGCCGTGGGCGAAGCGAAGGGACGCGACCCGGACGCGCCGCAATATTGCGACGCCTGCTTCTCGGGCGAGTACCCGGTGGAGCCGGCGGATCAGATGGAGAAGGGCTTCCAGCTGAAGGCGGCGGAGTAGGCGCGTCAGCGGGGAAGCGCTGATTCTCGAAACGTTTCGTATATCGCTGACGGCAGCTTCCGGCCGCGGGTGGGGGCGAAGGCCCGCCGCCGTGAAGGAAGCAAGCCTTCGGCGTAGCGGGGGCAGTCCGGGGCGGCCTTAAGTGTCACCGGGTAAAAGGCCGATGCAAAAGCCTGCCCGCCCCTGTCCGGACGAGCCTACGGGGGCGATGCCGATGCCGGCCCCGCCCCCGCGTGTCGGTCAGCGGCGCGCGAACCGGTTCGCGATGCCCCGATAGAGCAGCGCCGCCAGCACCGCCTTCACCGCGTCCGACAGCAGGAACGGCAACGCGAAGGCCGAGACGATCGCCGGCATCGAGAGCCCGGCCCAGCCCGCTTCGATCCCCGTCGCGGCGGCCAGCCCGGCAGGCCAGGCGAGGCCCGGCAGGTAGATCATCGCCGAAAGCGCCAGCGTGACCAGCGAAAGCTTCACCGGTCCGGTGATCCCCCGCTCGACCGCGCGGCCGGCGAGCCAGGCCATCGCGACGAAGCCCGCGAGGAAGCCGGCGGTCGGGCCGACGAAGGCCGCGGCGTTGTTGAAGCCCGCGAGCACCGGCAGGCCCATCAGCGCCTCGCCGTACCACGCGAGCACCGTCAGCGCGCCGAGTCGCGACCCGAAGGCGAGCCCGATCGAGAGCACCGCGAGCGTCTGCAGCGTCATCGGGACCGGGTAGAAGGGTACCGTCACCTGCGCGGCGAGCGCCAGAACGCCCGTCCCGGCGAGGACCATCGCGGCCTTCCGGGCCGGCGTCAGGTGGCCTGCGGCCATCGTCATCGTGGGGGCCATGTCGTCTCCTTGGGAAAGTCGGAACCACCTCTTCATCCGTCGCCGTCCGGGGGCTGTCAATGTCGGGGCGGCCAATCTTGAACCCGGGGCGCGGCCGTGCCAACGGGGCGGCCATGACCGACACCCCCTCCCCCGCGCCGAAGCTGGCGCTCGTCACCGGCGCGTCCCGCGGGCTCGGCGCGGCCATGGCCGAACGGCTCGGCGCGGCGGGCTGGCACGTCGTCGCCGTCGCACGCACCCAAGGCGGGCTGGAAGAACTCGACGACCGCATCCAGGCGGCGGGCGGCCAGACGACGCTGGCGCCGATGGACGTGACCGATGCCGGCGCGATGCAGCATCTGTGCCGCGGCATCCACGACCGCTGGGGCGCGCTTCCGCTCTGGGTCCACACCGCGATCCACGCCCCGCCGCTCGCGCCCGCGCCGATGGCAGACGAAAAGGACTTCGCCAAGTCCGTGGCGACGAACGTCACCGCGTTCCAGCGGCTCGTGACCTACGTGGCCCCGCTCCTGCGCGCGGCGGGCGGCGGCGACGCGGTCTTCTTCGACGACGACCGCCCGGCGAAGTTCGCGGGCGCCTATCTTGCGACGAAAGCTGCTCAACGGGCACTGGTGGAGGCCTGGCGCGCGGAGGCGACCACCCCCGACGCCCCGCGCATCCACCTCCTCACGCCACGGCCGATGCCGACGGCGGTGCGGGCGCGCTTCCATCCCGGCGAGGATCGCGCGGCGCTGACGTCCTGCGCATCGGAGGCGGACCGGCTTCTAGCCGAGGCGCGCCTGCTCTGACGCGGCCACCGGCAAGGGTCTGAGCGGATCGGCGGCACCGAAGCGGATGCCTGTCGGCACGCGGCTCACCCCTCGCCGGCTCGCTGTTCCACTTGCTTGGACCGAGCGTCGACCGGCGTTCGATCCCCAATCCGAACGGCACCGGTTGCGATCGTTCCGCCGCCGGCGGCCGGGATCTGCCCCTCCGCATCGGCGCCCGAGATTGCGCCTCGCCAGGCGCCCGCAAGCAAGGCACGACCGATCCGAGCCCGCGAAGAAGTTCGACCCGCCGGACTTCCACGACAGGCGCAGGCGCCGGCAGCGTCAGCCCTTCAGCTGCGCCCCGTATTCGCGGGCTTTCGCGGCCAGTTCCTCGGCCCGGCTGGCAAGGCCGTCGACGCGGGTGATGGCCGCGCGCGGGATCGCCTCGCGGACCTCCGGGGGCCGGGCCTTCATGCTGGCGATCACCCGATCCTGCTCGGCCAGCCGGCGGTCCATGACCTTGAGCTCCTCCTCGGCGGAGATCGCCTTGTCGGCGAGCATCAGCCCCGCCATCAGCAGCATCCGCTCCTGCGTGAGCCGCGTCCCGGAGGCGACCAGCACCTTGGCCTCGCGGTCGAGCAGTTCGGCGGCGGCCCCGAGATACGTCTCCTCGCCCTCTTGGCAGGCGACGGTGAAATGGCGGCCGCCGATCTCGATGGTCATGTCAGGCATTCTCGGTCTCCAGCATCGGCTCCAGCTCCGCGAGGAGCGCCTTCATCTCGGCGAGGTCCTGCGCGCGCATGGCCTTCAACTCCTCGAGCTGGCCGCGCAAGCGCTCGATCTCGGTCGTGTCGCCGAATTCGCGGATCTTCGCCTCGGCCGCCTCCAGCGCGGCGTCCCGGTCCGCGCCCTCGCTCTCCAGCGCGGCGATGCGGTCCTGCGCCTCGGTCAGCTCGCCGCGCGCCGTGTCGAGCGCCGCCGCGTTGCCTGCCGCCTCCGCCGCCACCGCCTGCATCGCCTCGAGCGCGCCGCCCGCCGCACCGAGCGCGTCCTCGAGCCGCGTCAGGCGCGTCTCCAGCTCCGCCGGGTCCGAACCCTGTTCCGCCATGTCCCGCTCCCTCTTGATGGGTCTTGTCGTGGCCCCGTGTTTCGCGTGTCGGGCGACGCATGTCAAAGCCGGAACACCGCGCCGGCGGCGGGTACGCCCGGTCCCCGCGATCCGGTGCGACATCTTGCACGTGCGCCCCAGCCTGCTAGGTCAGGACCCCAGCCACGGAGGGACCGAGATGGACGACCAGACGATTGATCACGCTACCGATCCGGCGGCCGGCGCCGTCGACATCGACGCGCTCCGCCACGCCCATCCCGGACATTGGCGCCGCGCCTGCGCGATCCGCGCATTGACGCTCGACGCGGTGGCCGCGGCCAAGTCGGGCCATACCGGCATGCCGCTCGGCATGGCCGACGTCGCGACCGTGCTCTTCGAGAAGCACATGACCTACGACGCCGCCCGGCCCGACTGGCCCGACCGCGACCGTTTCGTGCTTTCCACCGGGCACGGCTCGATGCTGCTCTACGCGTTCCTCTATCTCACCGGCTACCCGGAGATGACGATCGAGCAGATCCGCAACTTCCGACAGCTCGGCTCGATCACGGCCGGCCATCCCGAATACGGCCACGCGCCGGGGATCGAGGTGACGACCGGCCCGCTGGGCCAGGGCCTCGCCAACTCGGTCGGCATGGCCATCGCCGAGGAGCATCAGCGCGCCCGCTTCGGCCGCAAGATCGTCGACCACTACACCTACGTGCTGGCCGGCGACGGCTGCCTGATGGAGGGGGTGAGCCACGAGGCGATCGCGCTCGCCGGCCGGCAGAAGCTCTCGAAGCTCATCGTGATGTGGGACAACAACGGCATCACCATCGACGGCGAGGTCTCGCTCGCCGACGACACCGACCAGCCGATGCGCTTCCGCGCCGCCGGCTGGGAAGTGATCGAGATCGACGGCCACGACCCCGACGCGATCGACGCCGCCCTGACGCAGGCGAAGCGGAGCGACCGGCCGACGATGATCGCCTGCCGCACGCATATCGCGCTCGGCACCAGCGCGCAGGACACCGCCAAGGGCCACGGCGCGGTCACCGACCCGAAGGTGGTCGAGGCCACCAAGCAGGCCTATGGCTGGGAAGCCGCGCCGTTCCACATCCCCGACGACCTTAAGGCCGAATGGGAGGAGATCGGGTCGAAGGGCGCCGCCGCCCGCGCCGAATGGGAGACGCGGCTGGGCGAGATGGGCGCCGGCAAGCGCGCCGATTTCGAGCGCGCGCTGAAGGGCGAGGCGCCGCGCAAGCTGTCGGCCACGATCAAGGCGCTTAAGCGGCAGATGTCGGAGAGCGCGCCGTCGATGGCCACGCGCAAGTCCTCGGAGGCGGTGCTCGAGGTGATCAACCCGATCATGCCCGAGACGATCGGCGGCTCGGCCGACCTCACCGGCTCCAACAACACGCTGACCGAGGGCCTCGGCATCTTCACGCCGGAGAACCGCAAGGGCCGCTACGTCTATTACGGCATCCGCGAGCACGGCATGGCCGCGGCGATGAACGGCATGGCGCTGCACGGGGGCGTGCGCCCCTATGGCGGGACGTTCTTCTGCTTCACCGACTACGCGCGGCCGGCGATCCGGCTCTCGGCGCTGATGGGCATTCCCGTCACCTACGTGATGACCCACGATTCCATCGGGCTGGGCGAGGACGGGCCGACGCACCAGCCGATCGAGCACCTTGCCATGTGCCGCGCGACGCCGAACCTCAACGTGATCCGCCCCTGCGACACGATCGAGACGGCGGAGGCGTGGGAACTTGCGCTGACGGCGGAGCGGACGCCCTCGATCCTGTCGCTGACGCGGCAGAACATCTCGACGCTCCGGACGGAGCACACCAACAAGAACCTCGTCGCGCAGGGCGCCTACGTGCTGGCCGAGGCGGAGGGCAAGCGCATGGTGATCCTGCTCGCCACCGGCTCCGAGGTGGAGATCGCGATGATGGCCCGCGACCAGCTTCAGGCCGACGGGATTGGCACGCGCGTCGTCTCGATGCCCTGCTGGGAGCTGTTCGAGGCGCAGGACGAGCGCTACCGCAAGCGGGTCCTGCCCGCCGGCCCCGTCCGCGTGGGCGTCGAGGCGGGCGCGCGTCTCGGCTGGGATCGCTGGCTCACCGGCGAGCGCGGCCGCCGCGAGAGGGCCGCCTTCATCGGCCTCGACCATTTCGGCGCCTCCGCCCCCTACGACTCGCTCTACGACCATTACGGCATCAATGCCGAGGGCGTGGCGAAGGCGGCGCGCGACCTGCTTTAGCGCGTTTCCCGGCCGCCACGCCCGCGGCGGGGCGGCCGTCACACGTGCGAAGGCAAGGCGGGACGATCCGCGCTCAGGCCTCCGGAACGCGCGTCAGGAAGGACCGCAATCCGTCCGCCACGGCGTCCGGCGCCTCCTCCGCCATATGGTGACCGCTCGCGATCCTGTACGTCGCGGGCGGCCCGTCGAGCCAGTCCGCCCACGGCGCCGTCGGATCGCCGTAGAGCGATTCCATGTCGTCCTTCTCCGACCAGAAGATCGCCACCGGGCATCGCAGACGGCGCCCGGCCCGGCGGTCATCACTGTCGGTCTCGTAGTCGAGCTCCAGCCCCGCCCGGTAATCGGCGAGCATGCCCCGAACGACGGACGGGTCGCGCGTCGCGGCAAGGTAATCCGCCGCGTTCTCCCGACCGAGCGCCGCCCGGTCGCAGGGATACCAAAGGTCCGGATCGGCGCGTATGGCGGCCTCGGCCTTCTCGCTCTGGGCGAAGAAGAACCAGTGCCACCAGGCTCGGGCAAAGCGCCAATCCGCCCGCTCGAGCGTCTCGTAGATCGGAATGGCGTCCATGACCGCCAGCGCCGTCACCGTGTCGGGATGATCCATCGCCAGGCGGAAGGCACGGTACGCCCCCCGATCGTGCCCGGCGACGGCGAACCGGTCGAAGCCCAGCGTAGCCATGCCGTCGCGCAGCGCACGGGCCTTGGCACGGCCCGAGGATCCCGCGAGGGTGGCGGGCTGGTAGCTTCCTCCGAACCCCGGCAGGTCGGCACAGATCACGGTGAAACGATCCGCCAGGCGGGGCGCCACCCGCCACCACGTGGTGTGCGTCCTCGGGTGGCCGTGCAGCAGGAGAAGGGGCGCCCCGCAGCCGCCGATCCGCAGGCGCAGCCGACCCGAAGGCGTGTCCACGAAGCGCAGATCGAAACCGTCGAAGAACGTATCCATGACCGGCACATTCGCACGGCACGACCGCCGGCGAAACGCACCGCGGGCCCGACGCGGAACGGGTCCGTCGATCCCGTCCTGCGCGCCGGCCCGCCGACCGTCGTTACCAGACGGTCGCGATCCCCTGCCGGCGCGCGCGGACGCGGGCGCGCGGCCCCGGCGGGTCGAGGTCGTAGAGATCGGGCCGCCCTGCGAGATGCGCCCGCCAGCTCGGCGCGCCGACATCGTGGCAGTTCAGCCCGTGCCTCGCCTGCAGGACGCGGCCGAGATCCTTCAGCCCCATGC
The DNA here is from genome assembly GCF_947494055.1 of uncultured Jannaschia sp. GTDB lineage: Bacteria > Pseudomonadota > Alphaproteobacteria > Rhodobacterales > Rhodobacteraceae > Jannaschia. The sequence continues at coordinate 37,018 of NZ_CANLTR010000012.1, forward strand.
CCAGGCCCAGCCGGTCGGCTTCGATGATGGCGGCCTGCAGGAGCGCGTCGAGCTCCGGCCCCGCGGGCCGCGGGTCGCCGAAGCTCTCGAACCGCGAGCAGACGTTGCGGAACCCCTCGGGCGCCGTCGCCTCGCCCACGCCCAGCACGAAGAGCCCCCGCTCGCGCAGCCGCAGCGCCAGGTGGCCCAGGTCGCGGTCGGCGCTGGCGATGACGAAGGCGCGCGGCCCGCCCGACAGCGCCGCCTCGATCACGTCCAGCGCGAGGAGGATGTCGGCCGCGTTCTTGCCCGGCCCGGCATCGACGAAGCGCCAGCCCGGCTGGTCCCGCCAGGCGGCGAGATTCGCGCCGTTGCCGTAGACCCGGAGCGTCTCGGGCGACCCGATCTCCTCCGCGGCACGCCGGATGAAGGCGGCGCGATGCGCGGGGACGCTGTCGCCGTCGACATAGACGCCGGGCGTGGTGACGGGAGCGAAGGGCTGGAAGGATGCGTTCATGATGCCGCCGGTTCTAGCGCGATCCCGGGGCCGATCTAAGGCGGGCAAAAGGTCAATGTGCGTTAGAGTTAACGCCACCCTTCACGAGCCCCACCACCGGGATCAGCAGCAGACCCAGCGCCAGCCCCACGATCCCGTCGAGCAGCGCCGTCACCGTCCACTCGACCGCTCCGTGCAGGGACGCCGGCACGCGGTCGGCGACCCAGACCGCGGCATGGTGGATCACCTCGTAGGGCCCGTGCCAGACGATCTCGCCCACCGCATGCACGACGATCGAGCCGCCGACCCAGATCATCGCCGCCGTGCCCACGATCGTCAGCAGCTTCAGGAAGGTCGGCATGCCCCGCACGATGCCCCGGCCGATCGCACGCACCGCCTCGGTCCGCGCGCCCTCGGCCAGCGCGAGCCCCACGTCGTCGGCCTTCACGATCACCGCGACCGCGCCGTAGACGATTACCGTGATCCCGATCCCGGCCAGGCCCAGCGCCGCCGCCTCGAACCAGACCGACTGGTCGGGGTCGAGCGCGGCGAGGATGATCGTCATGATCTCCGCCGACAGGATGAAGTCGGTCTTGATCGCCCCCTTGACCCGCTGCTCCTCCAGATGCGTCGCGTCGAGCGGCGTCGCGTCCGGATCGATCTTCGACAGCGTGTCGTGCGGGACAAGCCAGTGATACACCTTCTCCGCCCCCTCGTAGCAGAGGTAGAGCCCGCCGAGCAGGAGCAGGTACGGGATCACCCAGGGCGCGAAACGCGACAGCAGCATCGCGATCGGCAGCAGGATGACGATCTTGTTGAAGATGCTCGCCCGCGCGATCTTCCACACGATCGGCAGCTCCCGCGCGGCCTGGAAGCCGTGGACGTATTTCGGCGTCACGGCCGCATCGTCGATCACCGCGCCCGCCGCCTTGACCCCCGCCCGCGCCGCCTGGCTCGCGATGTCGTCGATCGAGGCCGAGGCCACCTTGGCGATGGCCGCCACGTCGTCGAGAAGTGCCAGTAATCCGCTCATGCCGTCTCCAGATCCGGTCGTCCGATCGCTGCGCCCGAATCCGGCGCCGTCAGGATGGCACGATCTAGCCCCGCGCGCCCCGGGTCAACGCCCGCCGCGCGGACCGGGATCGGCAGGCGGGGGTTCGAGCCCCGGCCCGGTCCGCCTCGCATCCACATCCATCGCCGGGAAACGGGCGTGCCACCAGGCGGGACGCATCCACCATGCCCGCGCGAGCGTCTTTCAACTTGGCCCGACGCGAACGTCGTTCTCAACGGCCGCGCCATGACGTAGGCTCGCCCGCATGGTCCAGATCGTCCTCTTCCACGCCATCCTCGGGCTGCGCGACGCGGAGCGCGACATCGCGGACCGGTTCCGCGACGACGGCCATTCCGTCCTGCTGCCCGACCTCTATGCCGGTCGCACGGCCGGGACCTATGCCGCGGGCTTCGCGCTCGCCGACGAGATCGGCGCGGAGACGGTCGAGGGCCGGGCCCGCGCCGCCCTCGACGACGCCGACGCGGACGCCGTGCTGGCCGGCATCTCCGCCGGTGCGTTCCGGGTCGGCACGCTCTGGTCCGACCGGCCCGTCACGCGCGGGGCCATCCTGATCGCGGGCCCCGCCGACTGGTCCGGCCTGCCGCGCCCCGACCTTCCCGTCGCGGCGCATCTCGCACGGCCCGACCCGTTCGACGACGAGACCTACCTCGAGGCCTGGGCCGGCGATCCCCGCGCCAGCGCCGCCCTCGCGATCCACCGCTACGACGGGGTCGGCCACTATTTCCTCGACCCCGCGCTGCCCGATTACCATGCCGGCGCGGCCGAGCTGTGTCTCGAACGCTGCCTCGCCTTCCTCGCATCGCTCTGACCGGGCCGCGGGTCTTGCCATCGACGGCGGCGGCCCCGAAACGTGGCGCCATGACCAACGCCACGGCCCTGTTCCTCGCGCTCGCCCTGCTCTGTGCCATCGGCGCGGACGTCGTCCTCAACGACGGCGCGGCGCTGGTCTTCCTAGCGCGGCGGATGGTGGAGTTCGTCGCCTGGCTCGCCTTCTGGCGCTAGGGCGCGGCGCGGCGCCCGGCCGTCGGGGACCTCGCGGGCGCCACCCTGGTCGCCGGCGCCCCAAGCCCCAGTTGCTATGCGCGGCGCGGCCGTGATACCGCCTCGGGCGAAACCGGGGCGGCCGCCGCTCCGCCACACGGAACCGTTTCAGGGGGAACGCATGGTCAAGGTAGCAATCAACGGCTTCGGCCGCATCGGCCGCAACGTCTTGCGCGGGATCGTCGAATCCGGCCGCAAGGATATCGAGGTCGTCGCGATCAACGATCTGGGCCCGGTGGAGACCAACGCCCACCTGCTGCGCTACGACAGTGTCCACGGCCGCTTCCCCGCCGAGGTGAAGGTGACCGAGAACGGCATCGACGTCGGCCACGGCGAGATTCGCGTCACCGCGCTGCGCGACCCGAAGGAGCTGCCCTGGCAGGATGTCGACGTGGCGCTCGAATGCACCGGCATCTTCACCACCTACGACAAGGCGAAGATCCATCTCGAGAACGGCTCGAAGAAGGTGCTCGTCTCCGCCCCCGTCTCGGCCGAGCGGCCCGACCAGATCAAGACCATCGTCTACGGCGTTAACCAGGACGTGCTGACGGCCGACGACCTCGTGGTCTCGAACGCGTCCTGCACGACGAACTGCCTCGCCCCCGTCGCCTACGTCCTGAACGAGGCCATCGGGATCGAGCGCGGCTTCATGACCACGATCCACTCCTACACCGGCGACCAGCCGACGCTCGACACGATGCACAAGGATCTCTACCGGGGCCGCGCCGCCGCCCTGTCGATGATCCCGACCTCGACCGGCGCGGCCAAGGCCGTGGGCCTCGTCCTGCCGGAACTGAACGGCAAGCTCGACGGCGTGGCGATCCGGGTGCCGACGCCCAACGTCTCGGTCGTGGACCTGACCTTCACCGCCTCCCGCGACACCTCCGTGGAGGAGATCAACGACGCGATCCGCGCGGCGGCCGACGGCAAGCTGAAGGGCGTGCTGGCCTATTGCGACGCGCCGCTGGTCTCGGTGGATTTCAACCACGACCCGCATTCCTCGACCTTCCACCTCGACCAGACCAAGGTCATGGAGAACGGCAAGATGTGCCGCATCCTGACCTGGTACGACAACGAATGGGGCTTCTCGAACCGGATGGCCGACACCGCCGTCGCGATGGGCAAGCTGTAAAGGGCGTCCGAGCGTCGGCGAGGACGCCCGGCGGCAAGGCGGCAGGTTCGCAGAACCTGTCCGCAGCCGCCCGGTCGTTATTGCATATCAAGGCGCTCCTCCTGCCGCGCCGCCCCTCCTCCGACCGTACGCTCGCCCCGAAAATTTACCAAGCATTTACAACGACTTGCGTTACCCACGGGTAACCCGACCCCCGGGAGACGATCATGGCCTTCAAGACGCTCGACGACATGGACCTCGACGGCCGCGTGGTCCTGACCCGCGTGGACGTCAACGTGCCGGTCGAGGACGGGCGCGTCACCGACACGACCCGGATCGACCGCGTCGCCCCCACGATCCGCGACCTGCGCGACGCCGGGGCGAAGGTCGTCCTGCTCGCCCATTTCGGCCGGCCCAAGGGCAAGGTCGTCCCCGAGATGTCGCTCCGCCAGATCGTCCCCGCGCTGGCGGAGGCGTTCGGCACCGAGGTCGGGTTCGCGGATGGCGGCTACGGCGACGCGGTGTCGAAGATGTCGGAGGGCGACGTGCTGCTCTTCGAGAACCTGCGCTTCAATCCGGGCGAGGAGGCGAACGACGAGGGCTTCGCCAAACGGCTCGCCTCCGTCGGCGACGTCTATTGCAACGACGCCTTCTCCGCCGCGCACCGCGCCCATGCCTCGACCGAGGCGCTGGCCCGCCTCCTGCCCGCCTGTGCCGGCCGGTCGATGCAGGCCGAGCTCGAAGCGCTCGAGGCCGCGCTCGGCTCGCCGAAGCCGCCGGTCGCGGCGCTGGTGGGCGGGGCGAAGGTCTCGACCAAGCTCGAACTGCTCTCGAACCTCGTCACCCGCGTGCAGCACCTCATCATCGGCGGCGGCATGGCCAACACCTTCCTCGCCGCGCAGGGCCTCGACGTGAAGCGGAGCCTCTGCGAGCACGACCTCGCGGACACGGCCCGCGACATCGCCGCCAAGGCCGAGGCCGAGGGCTGCACCATCCTGCTGCCCCGCGACGTGGTCGTGGCCGAGGCGTTCGAGGCGAACGCGCCGAGTCGCGTCGTGAAGGTGGAGGACGTGCCGGACGGGCACATGATCCTCGACACCGGCCCCGACTCGGTCGCGCATATCCGCACCGTCCTCGACGGCTGCGCCACGCTGGTCTGGAACGGCCCGCTCGGCGCCTTCGAGATTCCGCCCTTCGACGCGGGGACCGTGGACGCGGCCCGCTACGCGGCGGAGCTGACGCAGGCCGGCAAGCTCGTCTCGGTCGCGGGCGGGGGCGATACGGTCTCGGCGCTGAACCGCGCGGGCGTGGCCGACGACTTCACCTACATCTCCACCGCCGGGGGCGCGTTCCTCGAATGGCTGGAGGGCAAGACGCTGCCGGGGGTCGCGGCGCTCGAAGGCTGAGCGGCCGATCGCCCGTCGCGGGCGTTTGCTTTCGGGGCGGGGGGTCGTAGGGTCGGGCCGACGCCACCGACCCGGAGAGATTCCGATGCACCGCCTCCTTCTCTGCACGGCCCTCGTGGCCGGTGCCGCCCCCGCGACCGCGCAGGAGCGGAGCTGGTGGGACCTCGTCGACCCCGACAGGCTCGCCGCGCAGGTGATCCAGTACGGGCTGATCACGCTGCGAACGCAGGTGGACCTGACCTATTCCGACCTCTCGGTCGCGCTGCTCGACGGGCGCACGGTGCTGGAAGGCGTCGAGATGACGCTGCCGCCGGAGATGACCGGCACCCTGCCCTGCCCGATCTCGGTCGGACGGATCGAGATCGCGACCGACGAGCCGCTCGCCGTCGCGCGCTTCGACGGCCAGCTCTCGATCCGCGACGTCGTGGTGCCGAAGACCTGCCTGCCGCTCGCGGCGATGGCTGTCGCGGCGAGCCTGCCGGGCGGCAATTTGGTCCTGCCGGAGCTGGTGATCGACTACGCCTACGACGTGCCCTCGGCGGGGCTCGTCGCGGATGCGCGGGCGCGGATCGACGGGCTGCTCGGCGTGGAGGTCTCGGCGGATTTCGACTACCTCTGGTTCCGCGGGGCGGAGCCGGACATGGAGCCGGTCGCGCAGCTCAGCCATGCCTCGGTCGCGATCGAGAATCTCGGCGGCTGGGAGATCGCGCGGCCCTTCCTGCCGCCGCCGCTCACCGACCCTGCGCTAAGCACGGACTTCGTGGAGGGCAGCGTCGCCGACGCATTCGGCGCGACCGACCCGGAATCGCTGCCGCAAGCGGTGCAGGACCTCGCCCGGACGTTGGGCCGCGGCTGGACCGCCTTCGTCGCGGACCCGGACCGGCTGGTGATCGAGACCGGGTTCGCCCCGAGCGCGCCGCGCCTCGTCGACTGGGACGATTTCGTGCGGATCGAGTCCGACCCGCTGCCCGCCATCCTCCTGCTGGAGCCGACCGTCGGACAGAGCACCGCCGCCGAGCGCGACGTGCTGCCGGTGGAACTGGTGCGGATGGCGCGGGAGACGCCGGAGCAGTTGAGCCCCGAGGCGCGGCGGGCGGTCGGGATGGCGCTCCTCGAGGGGAAGCGCGCGCCGCGCAATCCGGCGCTGGCACGCGAGCTGCTGACGCCGCTGGCCGGGGACGGCGACGGGGAAGTCGCGCTGGCGCTGGCCCGCGCGCTGACCGACACCGATCCGCAGGCGGCCTATGCGCAGGCGCTGGCGGCCGGGCCCACGGGTGCCCCGGGGCTCGCGCGCCTGCTCGACGATCTGGAGCGCGACCTGCCCTTCGCCACGGTCCTGCGGATGCAGGAGGCGGCGCCCGAGCCCGGGCCGGACGACCTCGCCGCGCCGCTGGCGGAGCTGCGCGCGCGGGCGGAGGCGCATCTGACCGGGATCGGGGCGACCCGCTCGCTGCGCGTCGCGCTGCTCTACGCGACCGTCGCTGCGGCGTCGGGCGATCGGGGCGCGGCCGACCTGCTGGCCCGGATCGACCGGGCCGTGCCGTCCGAGGCCGCGGGCACCTGGGCGCCGGTGGCGCAGGAGGCCGCCTCGCGCGCCACGGATGCCTGGCTCGCCCGTTAGCGCAACCACGCTTGCCTGACGCGCGCGTGCCCCCTAATCCGACGCGACACGTTCATTTCCGGAGATTTCGATGCCCGACCAGACACAAGCCGCCAAGATCCGCGAAGGTCAGGGCTTCATCGCCGCGCTCGACCAGTCGGGCGGGTCCACGCCCAAGGCGCTGCGCCTCTACGGGATCGAGGAGGACCGTTATTCGGGCGAGGACGAGATGTTCGACCTGATCCACGCCATGCGGGAGCGGATCGTGAAGGCGCCGGCCTTCACCGGCGAGAAGGTGATCGGCGCGATCCTGTTCGAGCAGACGATGGACCGCAGCTTCGACGGCATGCCCGCCGCGACGTATCTGTGGGAGCAGCGCGGCGTCGTGCCGTTCCTCAAGATCGACAAGGGCCTCGCCGAGGAATCGCAGGGCGTGCAGCTAATGAAGCCGATGCCGGATCTCGATGCGACGCTCGCGCGGGCGAAGGAGAAGGGCATCTTCGGCACCAAGGAACGCTCGGTCATCAACGCCGCCGACACGGCCGGGATCGACGCAATCGTGGAGCAGCAGTTCGAGGTGGGCCGGCAGGTCCTGTCGCACGACCTCGTCCCGATCCTCGAGCCGGAGGTGACGATCTCGATCTCCGACAAGGCCGAGGCGGAGGCGCTGCTGCGCGCGGCGATCCTGTCGCGGCTGGAGGCGATGACGGGCGACGACCAGATCATGCTGAAGCTGACCCTGCCCGAGGAGGCCGGGTTCTACGGCGCGCTGATCGACCATCCGCGGGTGATGAAGGTCGTGGCGCTCTCGGGTGGCTATTCGCGCGAGGAGGCCAACGCGCGGCTGGCGCAGAACCGCGGCATGGTGGCGAGCTTCAGCCGCGCGCTGACCGAGGGCCTCGCCGACGATCAGGACGACGCGACCTTCGAGCGCAACATCGGCGCGACGATCGACTCGATCCGCGACGCCTCCGTGGCCGGCTGACAACGCCCGGGCCCCGGATCGCGCGAGGGGATTCCCGGACCGGGGCCCCCATGCCATACCCGCGGTGCGCCACGGACCGGCGCGACGCCAGCCGGAGACGAACATGGCATCCCGACGTCGAAGCCCGGGCTACGGCCTCCTGCTCCCGGTCGCGCTGCTCGGCTTCGCAGCCTATTTCGTCTTCGCGGCCGTGCAGGGGGAATACGGCGTCTTCCGGCGGGTCGAGCTCGACGCCACGCGGGAGACGCTGGAGGCGGAGCTGGCGCTGCTCGACGCGGAGGTCGACCGGATGCGCGACCGGACGCGGCGGCTCTCGGACGATTACCTCGACCTCGACCTGCTGGACGAGCGAGCCCGGATGGTGCTCGGCGTCGCACGGATCGACGAGATCGTGGTGGAGTGACGCGCGGGGCTTTCGAGCCACGAACGGACGCCCGGACCCGCGATATTGCGTCGAGGGCAGCCCCCGAGCGCGGTTGGAGGGGAGCCCCCGCCATAGGGGGCGGTCGGGTGTACAGGCTTCGATCCGGTTCCGACGACCCGCGGCATCAGCGCACGTCAAAGCGGGCCGCCCCCCATGCGTGGAACGAAAAGCCGGCTTTGGCGCTTTTACCCCGGAATCGTTTCCGTTAGCGATAGTTTAACGTTGAACGAATCCCGCGACCGGAGGACGACCGCCATGGCGCCGCGCAAGACCGCTGAGAGGGCCACGCCCAACGTCTCCAAGGACGACCTGCTGCAATATTATCGCGACATGCTCCTGATCCGAAGGTTCGAGGAGAAGGCGGGGCAGCTCTACGGGATGGGCCTGATCGGCGGCTTCTGTCACCTCTATATCGGCCAGGAAGCGGTCGTCGTCGGCCTCGAGGCGGCGGCGAAGGAGGGCGACAAGCGCGTCACCTCCTACCGCGACCACGGGCACATGCTGGCCTGCGGGATGGACCCGAAGGGCGTGATGGCGGAGCTGACGGGCCGCGAGGGAGGCTACTCCAAGGGCAAGGGCGGCTCCATGCACATGTTCTCCAAGGAGAAGCACTTCTACGGTGGGCACGGCATCGTCGCGGCGCAGGTGCCGATCGGCGCCGGGCTGGCGCTCTCGGACCTCTACCGGGGCAACGACAACGTCACCTTCACCTATTTCGGCGACGGCGCGGCCAATCAGGGGCAGGTCTACGAGACCTACAACATGGCGGAGCTCTGGGACCTGCCGGTGGTCTTCGTGATCGAGAACAACCAGTACGCGATGGGCACCTCGACCAAGCGCTCGACAAAGTCGCCCTCCTACTGGGAGCGCGGCGCGTCCTACGGGATCGAGGGCGAGGAGGTCGATGGCATGGACGTGCTCGCCGTGCGCGACGCGGGGCTCCGGGCCACGGAATACTGCCGCGCCGGCAAGGGACCCTACATCCTCGAGATGAAGACCTACCGCTACCGCGGGCATTCGATGTCGGACCCGGCGAAGTACCGGACCCGCGACGAGGTGCAGAAGATGCGCGAGGAGCGCGACGCGATCGAGATGGTGCGCCAGATGCTGCTGACCGGCGACCACGCCTCCGAGGACGACCTGAAGGCGGTCGACAAGGAGATCAAGGAAGTCATCAACGAGAGCGCCGAGTTCGCGAAGGAGAGCCCGGAACCTGCGGTCGACGAGCTCTGGACCGACATCTATTCCAAGGAAATCCCGCAGGAGACCGTGTAAATGGCGACCGAGATCCTGATGCCCGCCCTTTCCCCCACGATGGAGGAGGGCACGCTGGCGAAGTGGCTGGTGAAGGAGGGCGACACCGTGTCCTCCGGCGACATCCTGGCCGAGATCGAGACCGACAAGGCCACGATGGAGTTCGAGGCCGTCGACGAGGGCACGATCGGCAAGATCCTCGTGGCCGAGGGCACCGAGGGGGTGAAGGTCAACGTGGCGATTGCCGTCCTGCTCGAGGAGGGCGAGAGCGCCGACGACATCGACAGCGCGTCCTCCTCCGCTCCGGAGGCCCCGGCCTCGGAGGACGGGGCGGAGGCCCCTGATCCCGCGGAGATGGAACGACCGGAGTCGGACGAACCGCGCGGCAAGGGTACGGAGAAGGCCCCTGCCCGCGTCGCCGAGGAGAAACTGTCGCCGCAATCGAAGGCCGGGCCGGACTGGCCCGAGGGGACCGAGACGGTGACGACCACCGTGCGCGAGGCGCTTCGCGACGCGATGGCCGAGGAGATGCGCCGCGACGGCGACGTGTTCCTGATGGGCGAGGAGGTGGCCGAGTATCAGGGCGCCTACAAGATCAGTCAGGGCCTGCTCGACGAGTTCGGCGACAAGCGCGTGATCGACACGCCGATCACCGAGCACGGCTTCGCCGGAATCGCGGTCGGCGCGGCCTTCGGCGGGCTCAGGCCGATCGTCGAGTTCATGACCTTCAACTTCGCCATGCAGGCGATGGACCAGATCATCAACTCGGCCGCCAAGACGCTCTACATGTCGGGCGGCCAGATGGGCTGTCCGATGGTGTTCCGCGGCCCGAACGGCGCGGCGGCCCGCGTCGCGGCCCAGCACAGCCAAGATTATGCGGCATGGTATTCGTCGATCCCGGGCCTGAAGGTCGCGATGCCTTATTCGGCGTCGGACGCGAAGGGCCTTTTAAAATCGGCGATCCGCGATCCGAACCCGGTGATCTTCCTCGAGAACGAGATCCTCTACGGCAAGTCCTTCGAGGTCCCGAAGCTCGACGACTTCACCGTGCCCTTCGGCAAGGCCCGGATCTGGCGCGAGGGGAATGACGCGACGATCGTGTCCTGGGGCATCGGCATGACCTACGCGCTCGAGGCGGCCGAGAAGCTCGCGGGGGACGGGATCGAGGTGGAGGTGATCGACCTGCGCACGCTGCGCCCCGTCGACTACGACACCGTGCTGGCCTCGGTGATGAAGACGAACCGCTGCGTGCTCGTGGAGGAAGGGTTCCCGGTGGCGAGCTATTCCGACCACATGGCCTCGACAATCATGCAGCGCGCCTTCGACTACCTCGACGCGCCGGTCGTCACCTGCACCGGGAAGGACGTGCCGATGCCCTACGCCGCGAACCTCGAGAAGCTGGCGCTCGTCACCACCGAAGAGGTGATCGAGGCCGTCCACACCGTGACCTACCGCTGAGGGAGACCGAGATGGCGACCGAGATCCTGATGCCCGCACTCTCCCCCACGATGGAGGAGGGCACGCTCGCGAAATGGCTGGTGAAGGAGGGCGACACCGTCTCCTCCGGCGACCTGCTGGCCGAGATCGAGACGGACAAGGCGACGATGGAGTTCGAGGCGGTCGACGAGGGCGTCGTCGGCAAGCTCCTCGTGGCGGAGGGGACCGAGGGCGTGAAGGTCAACGCTCCGATCGCCGTCCTGCTGGAAGAGGGCGAGGACGCGTCCGCAGCCGACGACGTAACGTCCGATGGCTCCTCGCATGTCGCGCCGGCCGAGCCGAGCGGACGGACCGAGCCGCAGAAGGGATACGGACGCGAGGATGGCGGCGCGGATGACGGCACGTCCGGCGCGGCGGCCGACGCCGCGTCGCCGGATGCGCCCGAAAAGGCCGCCGCGCCCCGGCCCTCCGGGGACGGCGACCGCGTTTTCGCGACCCCCCTCGCCCGCCGCATCGCGAAGGATCGCGGGCTGGACCTGTCGGCGATCAAGGGGTCCGGTCCCCGCGGACGCATCGTGAAGGTCGACGTGGAGAACGCCGAGCCGGACGCCGCGCCGGAGACCAAGGCGCCGGACGCTGCGCCGCAGACGAAGCCCGAGGCCGAGGCGCCGAAGGCCACGGACGGCGCGAAGCCGGCGATGCCCGTCGGCATGGGCGCCGATCAAGTCCTCAAGATGTACGAGGGTCGCGCCTTCGAGGAGGTGAAGCTCGACGGAATGCGGCGCACGATCGCCGCCCGTCTCACCGAAGCGAAGCAGACGATCCCGCATTTCTACCTGCGGCGGGACATCGTGCTCGACCCGCTGCTGGCGTTCCGTTCGGACCTGAACAAGCAGCTCGAGAGCCGGGGCGTGAAGCTGTCGGTCAACGACTTCATCATCAAGGCCGGCGCGCTCGCCCTGCAGCAGGCGCCCGACGCCAACGCCGTCTGGGCGGGGGACCGAATCCTGAAGCTGACTCCCTCGGACGTCGCCGTGGCCGTGGCCGTGGAGGGCGGGTTGTTCACGCCTGTCCTGAAGGATGCGGACACGAAGTCGCTGAGCACAATCTCATCCGAGATGAAGGACCTCGCAAGTCGAGCCCGCAGCCGGAAGCTCGCACCGCACGAATACCAGGGCGGGAGCTTCGCGATTTCCAACCTCGGCATGTTCGGGATCGAGAACTTCGACGCCGTCATCAACCCGCCGCACGGTTCGATCCTTGCCGTCGGTGCGGGCGTGAAGAAGCCGATCGTCGGAGGTGACGGCGAGGTCAAGGTCGCGACCGTGATGTCGGTGACCCTGAGCGTGGATCACCGGGTGATCGACGGTGCCCTCGGCGCGAAGTTCCTCGAAGCGTTCACGGAGAACATGACGAGTCCGATCACCATGCTCGCCTGATCGCAGCGTCAGCCCTTCGCCTTGTCGGAGGGCTGCGCTTCGATGAGCTGGTTCATGGTGGCCGACGGCTGCGCGCAGCCCGCCTCGCCGACGATGCGCGCCGGCACGCCGGCCACCGTCTTCATCGGCGGCACGTCTGTCAGGACGACCGAGCCCGCGGCGATCCGGGAGCAATATCCGACGGAGATGTTGCCGAGGACCTTGGCGCCGGCCCCGATCAGGACGCCGTCGCCGATCTTCGGGTGACGATCGTCATGTTCCTTGCCGGTTCCGCCGAGCGTGACCGAATGCAGCATGGAGACGTTGTCACCCACCACGGACGTTTCCCCGATCACGATGGAATGTGCGTGGTCGATCATGATTCCCCGGCCCAAACGCGCACCGGGATGGATATCCACGCCGTAGATCTCGCTGGCCCGCATCTGGACGAAGTAGGCCAGGTCCCGTCGCCGGTTCGACCAGAGCCAGTGCCCGACCCGAAATGCAAGAAGCGCCTGAAACCCCTTGAAGAACAGGATCGGCTGGATCAATCGGTTGCAGGCGGGGTCGCGATCGAAGACGGCGATGATGTCCGCCCGCGCCGCTTCGATGATGGTCGGGTCGTCCGCGAATGCGAGTTCCGCAATTTCCCGCAGGATCTGCTCGCTCATTTCCGCCGAGGAGAGCTTCTGTGCGAACCTGTAGGCCAGAGCCTTGTCGATCGAACTGTGATGCAGAATCGAGGAATGGACGAGCCCCCCGAGAAGCGGTTCGTCGCGGATCGCATCCTTCGCCTCCTCAAGGACTCGTGACCAGACGGGATCGACTGTCCTGAGATATGTTTCCGCCATCGCCATGATGTGAACTCCGCTCTGTCGGGTCTCCCAGATAGGTCGGAAGCCGAACCGGGGCAAATGATATCATGGCAACGTCGCGGTGGCGAAGTATCCGGGGCCGATCTGGTCCGAGATCTGCGCGACTTCGAGGACCGTCGCATGGTCCCAGGCAGACACCATCTCGAAACCGAAGTGGCATACCGGTTCGTTTACCACATCTTCGTGCAAGAGACGGCCGTCCGAACCTTCGATCCTGACCAGATAACTTTCTCGAAGTTCGGCGAGCGGCGCATCGACCGAGTTCCACCCCTCTGTGCTCGTCCGGGACCGCCGGATCCATCGTGCCTCCATGCCCTTGGCGCCCATCTCGAGACGCAGGTGCACGGGCGCGTAGGGCTTGAGCCCCTCACCGGAAGCAGCGACGACCATGTGCTCGAATTCAGGACTATCTATGGAAGAGTCAGCGGGCCCATGACAATAGTGACGCGCGAGCCCGAGCGCATCGGACGGCACGTCGAGTTGGGTCAGGGACGGATCGAGAAACACGATCCTGCTCCCCTCCGGCCAGGGATTACGTATCGCATGCTCAGTCCCCCGCTGACCGCGCAGCCTGCGGGACAAAGCCCAGACACGCCTTTCGACCAGACGCGCATTCTGGAACTGGAAAATCTCCCAGCCGCCCTGCCCTCCGTCACCTATGGCGGCGGCATTGGCACCAGCGAGCAGTTTCGGCAGCGTCACGGATTCGAGTGCGTCGTCAGAAACCCGAACGAGCACCTCCGGACCGTTGTCCCATACGGCGGGACTCGCGGGACCAAGTTCGTTCAACGTCATCCCGATCACGGAAGGCGTCTCGATAATCGTATTCAGCTTGTAGTCACTGTCATCTATGGACGAAGTTACCGCGATTGGCCCGGGCCAAGGATTGGCCGTAGCGGCGATATAGGGCGCGTGGGGCCGATGGTCGTTCGACAAAAGAGGGAGATCGAGCACCTGAATTTCGGCGGGAAGCGGGATGCGCGGGCGAGAGCGTTTTCGAATGACTTCCTTGCGATTGACCGGCTCGTAGACGCTTAAGTCCGTTCGAACAGCCTCGATCTTCCGTAATAATCCATCCCGGATACGGTCCACTCGCCAAACGTCATCCATTCCCTTGAAACGGACGAGTGATCCAACGCGGACCTCGGCATTGGACGGTGGCAATGAGAACTCGATGGTCTCATTGGCATCTTGTAATTCGGCTAGAAACCTATCGACGATACCTTGGGCTTCCCCCGATGTCAGAACCAGCGGTAGCTCCGTCATCGTAAGCGGTATCGTCCCGCCGTCTGAGCAACAGGCACTCGCAACTTTCGTCTCAAAATTGCCAGCGTCATCCGTATGGCTGATGACGACTTTCTTGAAGGTTTCGGCTTGGGCCTGGCGATGCCGGGCTATTACGGGGCCATCGGTTCTGACACATCGATCGGCGTCGAGTTCGAACGTCTCCGCCTCGCTTCTGCTGAAGAAACGAAGTACCCCTGCGGTTTCCGCGACCTCGATCCCATATGCCAGAAGCAGCGGCTGAAGATCAGCTCGGGCGGATTGGTTGCTGTTGATCGAGTATCCTCGAAGGACCCCTCGAACTTCCGATACGTCGAAAGACGTTATACCGCTTGAGATACAAAGTTCCGCGATCACTGACCCGAGGGGCTGGAGGCTGGCGCGCCCCGTAAGCCAATGCCCACGCGCATGGTTCACACCGTCAGACCAGAAATCGACCATCTCCGGAAAATTGGGCCATGGTCGGGTGTCCCAAGCCCATGCGAAGCTGTGCGACAGATCAATCATGCGGTTACCCGACTGATCGATCAGAGGATTGTTGTCCAAATCCTGCCAATAGCCGATGAGCGCTTGGTGGTACGCAGCCTGCATTGCATCATCCCTGGACCCGTTCGAATAGAACGGAGTCGAACTCTCGGACGATTTTACATCGATAAACTTGTTCGGCTGGTTCGTACCTTTGTCGATCGCAGCGCAGCCATACTCGGTGAACCGAATTGGCTTCGACCGCGGCACCCATTCTGTCGGTGTTGTCGAACGCACTCCCCCTATTCTATCGAAGTGCGGATTCCCCCACCAGTTCCGAAGGTCCTTATACCTCCATATCCAGTCTTCTCCAAACTCTCCATCGGCTATCGTAACCCGATCCTGAGTGTCACGATGCTCCGGTGTAGGATAGTACCAATCGAAGCCTTCGCCGCCCGCGACATTTGCTTTAAGATAGGTCTGGTCATAAATTGATCGGAATTTAGAATCCTTATGCCCGTGATGATCACGCCAGTCCGATAACGGCTTATAATTATCTATACCTATGAAATCGATGGCATCATGCGCCCAGAGTGCATCAAGATGAAAATGCACGTTTCCCGTGTCTGAAGGATGGTATCCAAAGTACTCCGACCAGTCAGCGGCATAGCTAATTTTCGTCGCTGGCAGGATAGCCTTAACTTGGCTTGCGAGACGGCAAAGTTCCTTCACCGCCGGGAACGAGTCCAATTCACCTCGAATTTGCGTGAGGGATCGCATTTCCGAGCCGATACAAAATGCCTCCACACCTCCCGCCTCGGCGCAAAGCTTTGCGTAGTGCATGATGAAACGGTTGTACGACCACCCGTCGGGCGAGCCCCCATGGAAGAACCATCTGACCTCGTCTTCCGCACCAGATGTCCTGTCTGAGGTTCCCGGTCTGCCTGGCGCAAGTTCTGTCGTGAGGCGTCCTCGCCACGGCAAGGAAGCTTGCTCGCCGTCGCCGAATGGGTCGGGGAGCCCGTTTCCCGTCATTTGATCCATCAATATGAACGGATAGAATGTAATGTCGATATCGAGGCTCCGGAGATACCGTATCGCCTCCTTCACCGACTCGTCGCTGGGTGTACCGCCATAGATCGGCCTATCGTCTATATACGGAACTCGCTGCGCTTCTTCACGGTTGATACCGGCGACATTCCAATCTTGGGGAGCGCCATCATATCTATTTTGCTCGACACAGGGCCGTATTTCGCACCTACTGCAGCGAAGGTCATTCCCAAACCAGGTTACGACTAATGAGACCGATTTGAGGTTCGGAAACTCTTCGACAAGGTCAGTGACCGCTGTTACGAAGTCAGTTCCCCGCTGCACTGAATTTCTGTTCGCGGAGGCTTTTTCTCCTAACCTGTAATCATAGTGTACAGCCGTGGTTGCGAGCGCGTATTCGCCAGTTCCCGGGACGAGTGCCACCCCTTCGATAATATCTGCTGGAGCCTTCGCATACCCGTCTGCATTGACCGATTTTACTACCTCGAAAGATAGTTGAGGAACACGATTACCAAAGGAAGTAAGGTCAAGATCCTCTATGACGACGTAGGCGGTGCCTCGGAACGCGGGCGCTTGCCCGACTCCAAGAATTGCTTCCAGAAGTGTGTCTGGCTGCTGATCTTCTGACCCTTGATAAAGTCTGATATGAAGGCTGTCTTTCGCAATCTCCACTCCATCCGCCCAGATGCGGCCGACGCGCCGTATTTCTCCTTCACAGAGCGCCACAGCCAACGATACGCTATAGCTGTACCGAGCTTGTTCAGGTCGGGCAGGACCGCCTTTGCCGCCGCCCACCGTAGAGCGGTGTTCCTCAAAGTCCGAAGCCCAGATTACCTGCCCCCCGATACGTGTTCGCCCGAAAGTGCGTGGAACCGCAGCACCTTCGGACGCGCCCATCAAGCGTATACGGTCCAGCTTCCCGGTCTCTATCGCATCCGATCCATTACCGAGAACAGCTTCATCAAGTGCTCTTCCGACGACGGAGCCGGCCGCGCGTCCCAACGCGGCCGAACTGGCGCCGAGTACAGAACCGCCGAGACTTCCGCCCACCGCAGCGCCTGCAGCGCCCAGAACTAGAGTGGCCATAAAAGATCCTTCTCAAAGCGGGCGTTCAGGAAACGCAAACTGACCGACGAGACGCCGTCTCCATGGCTGGGACAACGCGCTTTCATGAACGGCGCGACCAGAGTATGCATGAATGAATGTGGGTCCTGGACCGCCTTCAGCAACGAGCCCCAAGTGCTTGGCGGCTGATCCCTCCCGCATACGAAACAATAGCACCCGGCCAGGAAGCACTTGGCTGATCGATTTCACGTCGCCGAGAACCTGACGAGCGGTAGTTTCAAGCAGTTCGACTGCCTGCCTTTCACCCCAATCCCTCGTGTAGTTAGGGACAGCAAGTGGTTCGCGTCCATAAAGCTCCCTCCAGACTCCTCTTATCAACCCTAAGCAGTCTGTGCCTGCGCCCTTCCGAGATGCTTGATGCACATAAGGGGTCCCTATCCATTCCCGCGCGATACTTACGACTCGATTCTCGATTGCCTTGTTAGCTACCATCGTCAGTTTGATGGGCGCTTCATGAGCCAGTCCTCCCCAGGAATTGTCGGAAAGCCTCGGTAATTCTTAGCATTATCGAATCTATTTATACACATGCTGAAACTCTTATCGCACCCTGCATAAGCCCTGATCTGATCGCCAACATCCAGATCGGCCTCCACAGGCTTCCAGAAGGACAGCGTCCGTATCCATTGCTTCCTCCGGTCGTTCTTTATCTCGCCAATAAAAGACGTTGTCTCATTATCGACTAAAGCCAGCTTTCCGGAAGAAAAGTAACCGTCCTTCTCATCTCTATCCAAGGAAACGATCACCTTGGAACGCCCTAGAATTTCCAGAATTTTTCCTGCTGCAGAGAAGTGTTCCTCTAACTTCATAGTACAACGCTGGTCTCCCAATACAGCATCACACCTTGCTTCGTATAATCTTCCCTTCACCCTATTCAAAAGCTGACTCTGTGAACGAAGCTCAGCGAAAAACTTGCCGTCTTGACTACTTATTTCACCAATATGGCCACAGAAAACGATTTCACTCTCTTGCTGATCGGCCCAGCTTAAGATGTAAACTCGCACAATTGCCTCATCCCACTTCCCTAGTCTGATATCATCCGGTCTGACGACTTCGTGACTCAGAGCCCCGATGAACTCGCTGTTGTCCACCGATAGTCCTGTGCCAGTCTCTAAAGTTCCGGCTAACAGCCCGGAGGAGGCAAGGCATTGAACGCCCTCTAGCTCGATTGCCTTGTCGTGATCCGTAAATCCATAGACCTTGCCGTCTTTTCGCGCAATAATCCAAGCCCTGCACGTAGTCGTAGCTTCGAGAAGCAGATGATCTTTGAGAGCATTCATGTCCTCAGCTCCACGACAGGAATATCTAGTATGTCCCCTGCCTGAAAACTTGCGATGGAACTTATGATCGAATCGGTGTCAAATCGCGCGGGTACGTCGAATTCGAACCCAGCTGTCAATATAGCGCCGGAAGAGGGTGCTTTCATGAATTGTACCATTCCGGTTTCTGCGTGGAGGTCGTATTCTGTATTGGGAACTTCAGTCCCGTCGACCGCCAGCACTACTGATTCCGGCACAATCTTCGTTATCGGTCTTCTGTATGTAATGCCTCCTGATGCGTAAGCTTTCGAGAAATGGAAGTTGGTCGTTTGTCCGTCGGTCTGCGCAATGACCTGGTCCGTGCAGGACACGCTTTTACTAGACCTGCAGCTTTTGTAGTCAAGCCAGTCCTTCCATCTGAACCCGTGAAGTCTTCCCCGACGCGCTTCGAAAAATGCGATGAGTTCGCCGACATCATCTAACGAGCGGAGACCCAAACCTGCGTTGTACTGGCGGCGCGAATGTTCCCATGGTGAGTTTCTATGTTCGAAACCATTGGCGAGCGCAACAATGTCTGTCTGTCTCATCGGCCCGCCAGAGGAACCATACGACAATCGAGCCGGGAATCTCACTTCGTGAAACGACATAGCACGCGCTCCTATCGGTTTCTGGCGCCTCGAGAGAGAGCGCGCGACATCTCTGTTGCGATCTGGGTTTTTGATCTACGAAAGCTCTCTGCATCGGGGGATGAGATGTTCATTTGGATGGAGATCGGTCTCAAATCACCTTGGGTTCGGACTCCAAGACGGCCGTCTGTTCCGCGGGTAAGTGGCATCACGGCTTCGGGACCGGCCTCCCCCATCAGGCCAGCTCCGCCTCTAAGCGGGAAAACAGTCGGTGAACCGACTATATCTCCGGTTGCAAACGGCATGACGCGGCCTTGGGTGAACGTGCCGCCAGACGCAAACGGAAGGAATGAACCGATACCGTCTGACATGGCTGAGCCAACGGCTTGCGTCACCGGCTTCATCGCGGCGTTGTACGTTGCGTTCAACATAGACCGTGCGAGGCCGCTCAATGCGTCTGATAGCTTCATTCCATCCACAGCGACACCATCGAAAGCCTGTTTCAGCGATGTGCCGAAGGTCTGCGTTAGTCCGCGTGCCTCTCGCTGAGTCTGTTTCATCTGGCCTTCGAGAGATCCTAGCTCGCTCGTGAAACGCTCGACCAGCGCTTCTGATCCTCCCAGCCGGGCTTCCAGAAGTTCGATCTTTTCACCGAGCTCTTCAAATTCCTCACTACTTATCATTCTGGTTCCCTGCTTTGTCCGGAAAGCGCCTTATTAACGATTCCAGTCCATTGCGATCGAGAGGTGATTTTCCGTCACCATGTCCAAGCAGGAACGCAAGGTCTGCTGGTGTCATCGCCCAGAATTCGGCAGGCCGCAGTCTGAGCCCGCGAATGCCAGCCGTCATCAGGGCGGGCCAATCGAACCTTTCCGTCATGTCGCTGGAATGGCAAACGAGCGATTGAGCAAGAGGGCCGCCGCGCGGATCGCTTGGGCCGGTCCGCCTTCGATGTTTGCATCAAGCAAATCATGCCCGGTGCCTTCCCATCCGCCGCCCCTGAGTCCTGCGAGAAGGAGGCGCACCACATCTTCGGTGTTAAACTGCCCATCTTCAAATCTAGATATGAGCGACACGATCGAATCGCCGGTCATCGTCGCTTCTAGTTCCGCAAGTGATCCTAGCGTAAGCTTGAGAGTTCGGCGCTTGCCGTCAAGATTAATCGAGACCTCTCCAGCGAAAGGATTACCCCCAATCATTGTATGGCCACAAACTTCAGCTGTCCTGCAGAAGCAAGGGACAGTTCGTAAGTCGCTTCGCTATCGTGTCCCCCACTGTATTCTATCGACGTAATCTGGAAAGATCCTTCGATGACACCAAAGTGGGGAATAATGATTTGAAAACTGGGAATTTCGCCGTCGAAAAAGAGTTGCCGCGCACGTGCGTCAGTCAACTCGTCCCGAAAGACGCCGGAACCGGCAATCTGTGCGGACTTCATTCCGCCTCCGCCAAGCAACTCTCGCCAACCACCTTCACTTTCAATGGTGGTCACATCGATGGACCCCGCATTTAACGTCAAACGGGTCGTACGTAGACCTGCGAAAGTGACGTAATTCCCCGTTCCGTCCTTATCGATTTTCAATAGGAGATCTCTACCCGCCTGTACCGTCATTCGAAATTCCTTATTCTTTGCTCGGTCGTGTGATCGGCAAGCCGAGCTTGGAACCAAAGGTCGATCCGTCGTGTTCCTTCGCCTTCGTCTCGTCTGGCTTCAGCACGAATGAAACGCAGGAAGACGACTGACCCTCTGGAAAGCGTCAATGTCGTCTTGATCATTGCGTCCGATATGCACGCCGCCACCAATTTCGCAGCGAGATACCCTTGTCGCCGAGTGACGACACTCACGCGAAACTCGTGGCTTGCTCCGGGCCCAGTATTGTCAGAACGATTTCGGACCTTTTCCGGTCCTAACGCAACGAACAAGTCTGGCGCAGGGTCAGGCACCGAGTCGAAGACAGCTCCTCTCGTGAGGTCGGATACCTCTGGATCAGAGACTAGGCGTTGGTAGACAGCAGTTTGCAGTGCCTCGCTCATCGCATAGGTCATACCGGTTCCCCGGGAGGTACTTCACTCGCGAAAATGGAAAGGAGATGGCCTTCATCGTCGTGTACCGCTTGGACCTCGTATGTCCGGCCGCCATCGATCAATCGATCACCGGTCGTTGGTCGCATCGCATGACCATCTGGAATGGCATGGGTGATAATGCGAACTCGAAGACGAGGTGTAAGGCCGAACTCGGTGTGCTTCAAATCGCCAGAGCGCATTGTAACATTCGCCCAAAACCCTCCCTGTTCACGCCATTCCCGAACGAAACCCCCGGCGCCATCGGTAATCCTCGCCGACTTTGACAAAATCAACCTTCTGTTGAACGAATGACCCCTCACCCTATGCTCCCGACACGAATATTACGGAAAGGAGCGACGAGAGCTTCCGCCATCGGTACGAGTCCCGGCCCATCGCCGGCGTCTAGCGCTTCGGCCATCAAGAGAACGGCTTGCCGCAATGCATCCGGAACATCCGGCCAGTCACCAAACCCGGCATGAACCGTCATGCGAACCCATTCACCCTCGTTGATCGCATGCTTCATGACGGCCACCGGTTGATGCCCGTCGGGCTCAATCATTGCCTCTCCAAGCGAGAAGAGAGCACCAGCACGCGAGGCCGAGACCGAGATAACAGAGTCGACTGGCGCGATCGGGAGAACGATCCTAGTTCCACCTTTGACCTCGCCGGCAAGGATGAACTCTCGCCGGATCAGGACTTTGCCGAGACGGCGTTCGACAGCGCCAATGGCAGAACGGAGACGCAACTTCAGACGCGCTTCCTGGCCCGGAACGCTTTCATACTGGTCCGCCAGTCTCAACTGAGCTACCAATTCAGAGACTGGAAGAGACTCCTCCGCGATTCCTTGGGAATCTACAACCGTCATCGGCATGGGCTTCTCCACAATATTCTAAAGTTCTATGTCGGACGGGACCGGCACGCATCGCGTGCGGACCAGGCCCGAAGCCACCGGTCCCGTCCTACCCACGCCGCCCCACCGGCATGGGCATCCGTCAGAATCACCGGTTTCCGGCGATCCTTTACTCTGCGTTAGGCAACGCTGAATTTCAGTAGTTTGATCGCTGCGAAATCGGTCACGTCGCCGCCGACACGTTTTGTAGCGTAAAAGAGAACATGTGGTTTCGCACTGAATGGGTCACGGAGGACGCGAAGGTCCGGGCGCTCTGCGATCGTGTAGCCTGCCCCGAAATCGCCAAACGCGATCGCCGTCGCGTCGACCCCGATGTCAGGCATATCTTCGGCAATGAGGACTGGATAACCCATCAACTGTGCCGGTTGCCCAGCTGCAAGGCTGTCGCTCCAAAGGAACCGGCCATCGGCATCCTTCATCTTCCGGACCGCGCCGGCGGTTTTCGAATTCATGACGAAACTAGCATTCGCCCGGTACTTGGCACCGAGGGCATACACCAGATCCACGATCGAGTCGGCCGGACGGTTCTCATCGAAGTCACCCGCAGATCCGGTGGCGACATTGCCAAGAGAGCCCCAAATCCAGTTCTGTTCAGCGACATTCGGATAGTTTAAGAACCCAGTCGGCTTGTCGATTCCGTCCCCGACAATGAACGCAGCCGCTTCGGCCGTTGCAAATTTGTCCGCGATCCGCTTGGCGAGCCAGCTTTCGATGTCGAACGCAGCATCGTCTAGGAGCCGTTGAGACGCTTTCGGCATCGCCGATAATTCATGAAGAGGAATAGAGATACGATCGAAGAGAGGACTCTCCGTTACGCCCACGGTCGCGGTTTCGGTCGCCCAGCCCGCACCGGTATCAGTATGGTCGACGAGGACATCGTAGGATGTTGCTTCGACGTTGACGACGTTCGCAATCGAACGAACGGACGCAGACGACGTAAGAACCGACTGCACAGTTTCCGCCGTCTGCGGATCGACAAGATAGCCCCCTTCCGCGCTGACCGCCGCGTTCAGGGATTTGCCATCGAGTGCCAATGCCCGCAAACCGTCATCGTCGCCCGACCTCAGATAGGCATCCATCGCCTTATGGTGGGGGACGAAGGACTCCTCGGTCGTGGCGAGCTGCGGGCGATGGCTCTTGTAATTCATGTTGAGGCGCTCTTCCTGTTTCTGAATCTTCTGCGTGATTTCTCGACGGAAGCCCTTCAGATCGCTGACGAGGCCCGCCAGCGCTTCTGAGACTTCCCCGACGCCGTCATGGCTCATCGGGAACTCCTTCAATGGATTTTGGCCGCGTCAGTCGCGCGCCAGTTCGAGACGCGCGTCCGAGATCAGTCGCGCCAACTCACGCATGGGGTCAGCCTTGGCCCCGACGCGCGCACTGGGCAGCATTGGAAACGTCACGAGCGACACTTCCCAAAGCTCCAGTTCCTTCAGATGCCTGCGCCCCCGTTCGTCCTTGACGGCCCGGCGAACGGTGTACCCGATAGACAGACCGTCGAGTGCCCCCGCTTCGATCAGCTCTGCCGCCTCCCGCGCACGTGCGACACCGGGTAGCAGGCGGCCTTTGACAAACAGCCCCCGCGCATCCTCCCGGACTTCGTCCCAGACACCGATGACTTGAGCCGGATCGTGCTGCCAGAGCATTTTTATTGACCGCCCCTCGGCGCTGCTGCGTGCGAGGCTGTCGCAATAGGCTCCCTGATCGACGACATCACGCCCGGTATCCTCGATGCCGAACCAGGATGCGTAGCCCGCGATCCCCGCACCGTCTTCGAGCCGGACGGGCGTTTCCCCGTGGGCGAACTTGTGTTCGATCTTCATATCAACTTGCTCCTCGCGATCGCCTGTGGAGATCGGAATGACGGGGTAAGCGCAGTTGCCGATCAGCCTAGAGCCCGACCAGGTGACCCTTTAGAACGAAGGACATGAACGCGCCGATGATCGCCGCCACGATTAGCCAGACGAGCCGGGAGATGAGCGCGTCGATCCGGTCGAGGCGCTTGTCGATACCGTTGAACCGCGTATCCAACTGGACCTGTTTCGCTTCGTTGACTGCCCGGTCCGTCTCGAACTGCGTCGCGAACCGTTCGAGGCCAGCGAGCCGGTCTTCGGTGCGTTGGAACGCAGCTTCGGTGTCCTGGAAAGGCGCGTAGAGATACTTCGAGCCGCCGGACCTCAATACGCTGTGCCGATCCGCATTCATGCTGCCTCCATGGGCGGCAAGCCGAGCATCCGTCGCTTCTCGTCCGGTGTGAGGAAATCCGCATTGGCGATCCGGTTCCATTCAGCGTCCCGTTCGGCCTGGAGCGCAGGGACGCGGTCCCGATCAGGCGCCATCGCGAGCGTCTCGCTTCCGTGTCGGCCAAGCCAATGTGCGAGCGCCTCGCAAATCTTCGACACGAGCGGCAGGACTGTCAGCCGATAGAACGCCCGGTTCGCCTCGACGTAATTGGCATAGGTGGCGTCGCCTGGAATCCCGAGCATCATCGGGGGCACTCCGAACGCTGTCGCGATTTCCCGCGCGGCAGCTTCCTTCGTCTGCAGAAACTCCATGTCGGACGGGCTGAACCCCATCGGCTTCCAGTCCAGACCCCCGTCGAGTAGCATCGGTCGCCCGGCATTCCGTGCGCCCTGGTGATGCGTCTCGATCTCGACGGCGAGGCGGTCGAACTGCTCCGGCGTGAGTTCGTCGCCGGCGTTGACGATCGCTCCGGACGGCCGTGCGGCGTTATCGAGCAGGCTCTTCGTCCAGCGCGACGCGGAGTTGTGGACGTCCATAGCCGCCGCCGCCGCCTGCATCGGCGACAGTCCGTAATGGTCGTCCTGCGGATGGAACGCCCGGACATGCAGCACGGGCGAGACCTCCCCGACGAGGAAGCGATGCTTCCGCCCGGACACCGTGTAGTCATAGGCAGCGGGCCAGCCATCGGACCCGGGAACGACCGACATCCGATCGGAACGAAGGACATGCAATTCCGCCGGCAGTCCTTCGAATCCGACCGCCTCCACATATGCGTTGCCCGAAAGCAGGAATTGTCCGAACAGCGCCTCGAGAAACTCGCCTCGCCCCTGCGCGCCGTTCGGCTGGGCGAGCAGATCGAGCACCGGATGCATCTCCAGCCGCCCTTCCGGTCCGGAGCAGGTGATCGGCACGGCCGCTGCCGCCTCGGCAATGAGCTTGACAGCGCGGAAGCCCACCGGGTTGCCCGTGAAACCCACGCGGGTCAGCGTGCCGGCGTCGCGGGGGGACCAGACCGTACGGCCCGACAATCCCATCGCCGCCACGCGACCCGTGGCCGATGCCTTCACCTCCGGCGCGCCAGAATCCTTTCGTCCAAATCCGAACATCGACCGTCCTTCCGTCACCGCCAAAAGAAGGGCCCCGAAGGGCCCGTTCCATCTTCAAAGTGTCCGAATGCTTGGTCCCGACTTGCGTGCGTCCGGATCGAGCATGATCGCCCAGAGCGCCCAGACCAGCGCGTCGACCCGGTCCGGCGAGCCGGACCCGCGGTAACCACCCACGGCCATCTGGCACATCTGGTCTTCCAGCGTTCCGAGGCCGCGAAGGTGCCTGACACGCCCCTGCTCATAGAGGGCGGCGATCGGTTCGGCGCGGGCGCCCTTCGCTTGCCGGGCGGTGACCTTTCGGTAGCTGACCGTCGGGGCGACCTGGCGAAGGACCGCCTCGATCATGTCGCCGCCCTGGTTGCCTTCGGCGACCACCCGGTCCGCGCCCCACCGGTCGTAGGCCCGTGCCACCGCCTGGGCCCATTCCGTCGGCGAGGACGCCGAGACAGTGGCATCCTCCAGAACGTAGGCGCGCCAGTCCTTCGGCGGCCCCGACATGACCGCGCCGACGACGACGATGCCGGTCTCGTCGGACATCCCCGACGACGTGACCGCCGGGTCGACCCCGATGACCACCCGGTCGATCTTGCGCGGCACGTCTTCGGTGCGAAGCGCATCCAGCACGGCCGACGTCCAGAACGCACCCTCAATATCGTCGAGCAAGATGCCTTCTAGCTCTTGGCGGCCAAGTCGCGTCCCGCCGTAACGCTCCATGACTTCGGCGAGGAACCCCTTGGCGAGGTTTGCCCGGTTCGCCTCGGTCGGCGCGTGGGTCGAGACGGTGCTCGAACGGTCGAGGATATCCTTCAGGATCGGAACGTTCTTCGGCGTCGTCGTGACGACCGCCTGCGGGTTATCCCCAAGCCGCAGACAGAACTGCAGCATGTCCCAGGCTTCCTCGGCCTTCTTCCATTTCGCCAGCTCGTCCACCCAGGCCGCGTCGAATTGCGGACCCCGGAGGGCTTCGAAATCGTGGGCCGAGAACGCTTGCGCCTCGGCCCCGTTCGGCCAGACCAGCTTTCGCTGGCCGGCCTTCCACGTGGGCATGCGATCGGAGGGCGTGCAACGGAGTATGCCGCTATCGCCCTCGATCATGACATCGCGAACCTGTTCGTAGGTTTCGCCGACCAGGGCCACGCGACGCGCGGTCCCGGCCTGGAGCGGTCGAGATCCCTCAACCTTCGACCGCACCCATTCGGCCCCGGCGCGGGTCTTGCCCGCGCCGCGACCACCCATGATTACCCAGGTGCGCCAGTCCTTGCCTTCCGGCGGCAACTGATGCTCCAGGGCCCAGAACTCGAAGAGATACGGCAACGACGCCAAGGCGTTGTCGCCGAGCTCGTCAAGAAACGCCTGCCGTGTCTCGAGCGGCGCAGATGCGATCGAGGCGGCTTTCGATCTCAAACCGCGCGGCGTCGAGGTCAAGCCCGTCCCCACCTCGTTGGATACGTTCGGCATCCTCCAGCTTCCCTTTCTCCGAATTCAGGGTCTGCAACGCTTTCGCCAGCTGCGTCAGCGTCGTCTCCAGCCCTTTCGCGTCGGTCTGTTCTGCGCTCAGTTGCGTGAGTTCCCGAACGCGTTTCTCCACTATCGTACGTGCCGCATCCAAGGCGGCCATGCCGGCCTGAATGCTCAGCTTTAGGCTTTCCGACACCGTTTCATCGGTGTTCCGCGCCAACAGTCCCTCGTTTTCCATACGTCAAGCTCCGTGCAGTTGACTTGGTGATGGTCCGCACGTTCCGAGGGAGGAAATGAAAAAGGCGACCCGGGTCGCCCCGCGTTGCCTTGCCCATTTCTTCCAGCTTGCACAAAAGATGTTTTTGAGCGTTCGGCTGGTCAACAGGCTTCTGCTACGCGTCGCCAGTTTTCTTCTAAGACGCTATATCGTAACGATAAATCTGTTGCGCACGGTGCGGCCTTGTTCCGTACGCACCCTGTTGATCGCCATGCTTCGATCCCAGTTTCGCACGGTACATGGCACGTTGGAATACATTCGGCTGACACCGATCCCGGGCGCTCTCTTCGCACCATCGCCCGCCGAGGCCGCTCGTATCAGTTGCCCTGAGAAGTCGCCCCGCGCGCCGCCTCGATCGCGCGCCATTCGGCGACGTTCTCGTTGTGCTCGGCCAGCGTCTCGGCAAAGGCGTGGCCGCCTGACCCGTCAGCCACGAAGAACAGGTAATCGCTTTCCTCCGGGTCGAGCGCCGCGCGGATCGCCTCGGCGCTCGGATTGGCGATCGGCGTCGGCGGCAGGCCCTCGATCACGTACGTGTTGTAGGGCGTCGCCGCGCGCAACTCGCTCTGCCGCAGGCCCCGGCCCAGCGAACCCTCGCCGCCGGTCACGCCGTAGATCACCGTCGGGTCGGTCTGCAGCCGCATGCCTTGCTGCAGCCGGTTCTCGAAGACCGAGGCGACGAGTTGCCGTTCCTCGGGCACCCCGGTTTCCTTCTCCACGATGGAAGCCATGATGAGCGCTTCCTCCGGCGTCTCGATCGGCAGGCCCGGCGCACGGGCGGCCCAGGCATCCGCGAGGATGCTCTCCTGCGCGACCCGCATCCGTTCCACGAGTTCGGCCAACGGCGTCCCCCGCGCGACCTCGTAGGTATCGGGCGCAAGCGACCCCTCCGCTGGCAGGTCCACATCGCCGGTCAGGAAATCGGCCCGCTTGAGCCCCTCGACGACCTCCCAGGAGGTCAGCCCCGGCGCGACCGAGACGCGCCAGGTGATCGGCACCTCGCGCTCGAGCAATGCCATCAACGCCTCCGGCGTCTCCTCCCCCGGCGCGTAGGTGGCCAGGTCGACCGCCTCGCCCGCGCCCGCCACCTGCTCGCGCACGCGGATTTCCGGTCCCTGCGCGCGCAGGAAGAGCGTCACCGAGTACGGATAGACCGACGCACCGCTTGTCGTGACGATGTCGAGCACCTCGGGCATGGAGGCGCCGGGGGGGATCTCGTAGGTTCCGAACTTCAGCTCGTCCGATCGTTCGGCGTAGTCCGTGCCGATCCGGAAGATGCCCGCCGAGGAGACGATTCCCGCTTCCTTGAGGCTCTCGCTCACGGCCCGCATGCTGGCCCCGCGCGGCACCTCGAAGAAGGTCGCCTCCGCGAGCGGTCCCGGTGCGGCCCAGCGCGACTTGCCGATCTGCACCACGGCCGCGACGCAGATGACCAGGACGACCCCGAGAGTCAGCGCGTTGGCCGCGATATGCTTCCACATGAGGTTGGCTCCCGCAGCCTTGCTTCCCGTCTCAGGCGACCCGGCCCATGACCAGCGACGCGTTGGTACCGCCGAAACCGAAGGAGTTCGACAGCGCGATATCAATATTTCGACGCTCGGCGGCCTTCGGCGCAAGCGACAGCTTCGTCTCCGTCGCCGGCTCGTCGAGGTTCAGGGTCGGCGGCGCGACCTGATCGCGCATGGCGAGAATGCAGAAAATCGCCTCGACGGCGCCCGCCGCGCCGAGCAGGTGCCCGATGGCCGATTTGGTGGAGGACATCGTCGCCTTCGCCGCGTGGTCCCCCATCATCCGCTCGACCGCGCCCAGCTCGATCGTGTCCGCCATCGTCGAGGTGCCGTGCGCGTTGATGTAGTCGACCTGCCCCGGCACGATCCCCGCCCGGTCGAGCGCCATCTGCATCGACCGCGACCCGCCATCGCCGTCCTCGGCCGGCGCGGTGATGTGGTAGGCGTCCCCGGACAAGCCGTAGCCCAGCACCTCCGCGTAGATCTTCGCTCCCCGCGACCGCGCGTGCTCGTATTCCTCCAGCACGACGATCCCCGCGCCCTCGCCCATGACGAAGCCGTCGCGATCCTTCGAATAGGGCCGCGAGGCCTTCTCCGGCGCGTCGCTCCACTTAGTCGAGAGCGCCTTGCAGGCGTTGAAGCCGGCGATGCCGATCTCCGAGATCGGGCTCTCGGCGCCGCCCGCCACCATCACGTCGGCATCGCCCAGCGCGATGAGCCGCGCGGCGTCGCCGATCGCGTGCGCGCCGGTCGAGCAGGCCGTCACCACGGCGTGGTTCGGCCCCTTGAACCCGAAGCGGATGCTGACCTGACCGCTGACGAGGTTGATGAGCGCCGACGGGATGAAGAACGGCGAGACCCGACGCGGCCCCCGCTCCTTCAGCGTCACCGCCGTCTCGGCGATGGTCGTGAGCCCGCCGATCCCCGATCCGATCATCACGCCGGTCCGGAGCTTGCCTTCCTCGCCCGGGGTCCAGCCGGAATCCTCCACCGCCTGCTGCGCGGCGGCCATCCCGTAGAGGATGAAGTCGTCGACCTTGCGCTGCTCCTTCGGCTCCATCCAGTCGTCGGGGTTGAACGTCCCGTCCGAACCGTCGCCCCGCGGGATCTCGCAGGCATAGGTGGTGGCGAGGTGGCCTGCGTCGAAGCGGGTGATCGGACCCGCGCCGGACTGCCCGTCGACCAGACGCCGCCACGTCTCCTCGACGCCGCTGGCCAGCGGCGTCACCATTCCCAAGCCCGTCACGACGACCCGACGCATTTCCATCCGCTTCCTCCTCGCTGTCCGGGGCCTGATATACGGGGCGGACGCCCTGCCGCAAGCCGCGCCCCGATGCCGGAGCGTTCATCCGCGGACCGTCCGGGGTCAGCGTCCCTCGAACCGGGCGGGCCGCTTTTCCAGAAAGGCCAGCACACCCTCCGCGAAGTCCCGGCTCCGCCCCGCCTCGCCCTGCAGTCTGGCCTCGAGCGCAAGCTGCGCCTCGAGCCCGTTGGCATAGGTTTCCCGGATCGCGCGCTTCACGTTGCGATAGGCGATACCCGGCCCGGTGGCGAGGTGCCGCGCCCGGGCCATCCAGCGTTCCTCGAAGGCGTCGTCCGGCACGGCCTCCCAGATCATGCCCCAATCGCTCGCCTGCCGCGCGGAGACCGGCTCGGCGAAGAGCGCGGCACCCATCGCCTTCGCCATCCCCATCTGCCGCGGCAGCCAGTAGGTCCCGCCCGCATCGGGGATCAGGCCGATCCGCGTGAAGGCCTGCAGGAACACCGCGCTCTCGGTCGCGATCACGACGTCGCAGGCCAGCGCGAGGTTCGCCCCCGCCCCGGCCGCCGCCCCGTTGACCGCCGCGATGATCGGAATCGCGCAGTCGTGGATCGCCATCAGCATGGGCTCGTATTCGTCGCGCAGCGTCCGCTCGAGATTGACCTGCGCCACGCTTCGCCCGTCGCCCAGATCCTGTCCCGAGCAGAAGGCCCGTCCCGCCCCGGTCATCACGAGGACACGGGCGCTCCCTTCGGCTTCGCGCACGGCGTGCAGGATCTCGGCCCGCATCTGCGTGGAGAGCGCGTTCAACACGTCGGGACGGTCCAACGTGAGCACGGCGATGCCGTCCGCCTCGCGCAGCTCGATCGTGTCGTAGTCCATCGCCATCCCTCCGCCGGTCCGCCGCGACCCTAACGCGATCGGCGGCGGACGAAAGGCGTCGCGCGGTCAGCGGGGCCGGGTCTCGTCGAGAAGGTCGCGCAGTTGCGCCTCCTCGGCCGCATCCAGCCGGTCCGGCCCGGGCTTCGCCTGCCGCGTGACGTGCACCGCCGCCACCCCGGCCCCGGCCAAGAGCAGCAGGAGCGGCGCGCCCCAGAGGATCAGGTTCGCCCCGTTCGCCTGCGGCTCGAGCAGCACGAATTCGCCGTAGCGGTCCACGAGGCCATCGACGATCTCCGCATCGGTCTCGCCCGCGACGAGTCGCTCGCGGACGAGAACGCGCATGTCGCGGGCCAGATCGGCATTCGACTCGTCGATGCTCTCATTACGGCAGACGAGGCAGCGGAGGCCTTGCGAAATCTCCCGCGCCCGCGCTTCGAGCGCCGGATCGTCCAGCACCTCGTCGGGCTGGACCGCCAGCGCCGGCGCGGCGAGGAGGAGCATGAGGAGCAGCGCCCTCATTCCGCCGGCACCCCCTCGGCCCGAGTCTTCCGCGCCCCGGCCGCCACGCGGTAGCGCCTGTCGCCCAGCGACAGGACGCCGCCCAGCGCCATCACGATCGCGCCGCCCCAGATCCAGTTGGCGAAGGGCTTCACGTAGACGCGGACGGCCCAGCCGCCCCCGGTCTGCGGATCGCCGATCACGGTATAGAGGTCGCGGGTCAGGCCGCTGTCGATCCCGGCCTCGGTCGTGGGCATGCGCGCGACCGGATAGACGCGCTTCTCGGGGTAGAGCAGTCCGATCTCGCGACCATTCTCGCTTGCCGCCAGCGTCGCGCGCGTGGCGACGTAGTTCGGCCCCTGCACCTGTTCGACTTCGCGCAGTTCGACCTCGTAGCGCCCGACGTCGAGCCGGTCGCCGATGTCGAGCACCGCGACCCCCTCCTGCTGCCACGCGGTCAGCGCGGCGACGCCGAAGATCGTGAGGCCAAGCCCGCCATGCGCCAGCGCCTTGCCCCAGTCCGCCCCCGGCAGCCGCGTCACCCGGCCCAGCCGGTCCGACCAGCGCCCCCGCCCCGTCCGGGTCGCGAGATCGACCACCGACCCGGCGACGAGCCAGACGCCCAGCCCCGCGCCGAGCGGCCCGCCGAGGCTCCGCCCCGTCTGCATCGCCCAGACGAGCCCCGCCACCGCGAGCGCCAGCAGCGCGACCGGCCCCATCACCCGGAACGCTTTCGCCCGCCCGCGTTTCCACGGAAGCGTCGAGCCCAGCGGCACGAGCGCCGCCAGCGCGATGACGAAAGGCGTGAACGCGGCGTTGAAGAAGGGCGGCCCCACCGAGAGCGTCCGGTCGAAGGCCAGTTCCGCCACCAGCGGCCAGACGGTGCCGACGAAGACGACGAAGGCCGAGACCGCGAGCAGGAGGTTGTTGACGACGAGCGCGGATTCGCGGCTCACCACCCCGAACACGCCGCGCGCCTGCATGACCGGCGCACGCAGCGCGTAGAGCGTCAGCGCTCCGCCGATGAAGACCGCGAGGATCAGCAGGATGAACACGCCCCGCTCCGGATCGTTGGCGAAGGCGTGGACGGAGGTCAGTACGCCCGAGCGGACGATGAACGTGCCGACGAGGCTGAAGCCGAACGCAAGAATGGCAAGCAGGATGGTCCAGGCCTTCAGCGCCTCCCGCTTCTCCACCACGATGGCGGAGTGCAAGAGCGCGGCGGCGATCAGCCACGGCATGAAGGAGGCGTTCTCAACCGGGTCCCAGAACCAGAACCCGCCCCAACCCAGCTCGTAATAGGCCCACCAGGAGCCGAGCGCGATGCCGACGGTGAGGAACAGCCAGGCCGCCAGCGTCCAGGGCCGCACCCAGCGCCCCCAAGCGGCGTCCACCCGCCCCTCGATCAGGGCCGCGACAGCGAAGCTGAACGCCATCGAGAGACCGACATAGCCGAGATAGAGAAACGGCGGATGGAAGGCGAGGCCCGGGTCCTGCAGCAGCGGGTTCAGGTCCTCTCCGTTGAAGGGCGGCTCCGCCAGCCGGACGAACGGGTTCGAGGTGAACAGGATGAACGCGTAGAACGCCACCCCCACGCTCGCCTGCACGGCCAGAACGCGCGCACGGAGCGTCGCCGGCAACCGCCCCCCGAAGAGCGCCGCGGCCGCGCCGAAGACCGACAGGATCAGCACCCACAGAAGCAACGATCCCTCGTGGTTCCCCCACACGCCCGACACCTTGTAGAGCATCGGCTTGTCGGTATGGGAGTTCAGCACGACGAGGCGCAGCGAGAAGTCCGACGTCACGAAGGCATAGGTCAACGCAGCGAAAGACGCGGCCACCAGCGCCACCTGCGCGATCGCTGCCGGCGGGGCTGCCGCCATCCAGCCCGACCAGCCCTTCCACGCCCCCACCATCGGGACGATCATCTGGACGAGGGCCACCGAGAAGGCGGCGATCAGGGCGAAATGTCCGAGTTCTGCGATCATGCGCATCCAATACGCGAACGCCCCGCCGCGGCCAATGGGCCGCGACGGGGC
Source organism: uncultured Jannaschia sp. (assembly GCF_947494055.1). Classification (GTDB taxonomy): domain Bacteria; phylum Pseudomonadota; class Alphaproteobacteria; order Rhodobacterales; family Rhodobacteraceae; genus Jannaschia. The sequence goes on from NZ_CANLTR010000012.1 coordinate 70,169, forward strand.
GTCACAGAGACTCTCGCGATGTCGTGTTCCCGGCCGGGCGTCAGCCCTGCGCCGTGCGCCATTCCGCAAGCGCCGGGTTCGCCGTATCGTTCGCGGCCTGTGCCTCGAGTACGGACGGCGCCTTGCCCGGCGGCGCGGCCATCTCGTCGTCCTCGCCGTTGCCGTCCAGATCGGAAACATGCCAGGACGAAGCGCGATTGCCGGCAATTGTCGTCTGCGCGACGGCCCGCGGACGGCGCACGTAGTGCAACTCCCGGGCGCCGAAGTAGAAGCCGACGATGGCCCCCAGAAGCCACCAGAGCGGCTCGGGCACGTAGTGCAGCCCCTCCATCCGCGTGGCGAAGGCGGCAGGCTCGATCATCGCATAGACGAACAGTCCCATCGTCCCGAGGGCCAGCATCGGCCGCGGCAGGCGGTTCATGCCGTCGATGCAACGATCGAACCAGCCGTCACGCTCGAGTTCGAACTCCGCGCCGAGCTGTTCCAGTGCCGCACGCTGGGTCTCGTGTCCCTGGCGCTGACCCTCGGTCGCGTTCGGCACGAAGACCTCGGACAATCCGCGTGCGGCCCGGCCGAGCGTCGCCACGGCGCCGGAACTGGCGGCAATTCCTCCCATCAATCCCATGCGGCGCACCTCCGACGATGCTCGGCCTCGCTCAGGTGGTAGCGCGGGGAGATGAACTCCTCGGCCCGGGTGATCCAGCCACCTTTGCCGCCGTCCCGGCGCCGCGCGTACTTGCGCGAGGAGGGACGGCGATCCGCCAGCGCGTAGTACCAGTTCCGCCGCGCGATCCCGTAGGCATCGGCAAGGTGGTCCGGCGCCTCCGCCATCGCGCGGCGCGCCGCGGCGATCGTCTGCGGCCCGATTGCGCCGTCGACGCTGCAGGGATAGCCCATTTGCGTCAGCAGGCGCTGCAGAATCCGCACGGCATTGTTGCCGGAGTTCACCTGCATGTCGAAGACCGACGCCTGAAGCGGCTCCGGCAGCGCGTTGACGCGCACGCGGTGGAAATAGTGATCAATGAAGATCTCGACCGCCTTGCCGCGCGGCAGCGCGCGGACATCGGCCACGTCGACGTCGCCGTCGCGGTCGATATCCAGTCCGAGGCTGCGCATGGTGTGAATGGTCACCCCGTAATTCGTGGCCCCGCCCGGATCGTCCGGGTCGTTCACGAAGCCACCCTCGCGGGCGACGATGTCTTCTGCAATGTCCCGTACCGTGAGCATCTTTTGTTTTCCCTCTGCTCAATGTCGATGCGCGGAAATTCGGAGCGAGCATTTAATGGGAGTTTAATCGCGTCCGGGGGCAGCGAACGCTCGGGGTTCACACTTTGGACGACGCTGGGTAGACCCGTTCGGAAACGCGGAAGGGACGCTATGACGCGCGCATTCGTTTTCCCCGGTCAGGGGGCTCAGTCGATCGGCATGGGGCGTGATCTCGCCCTCGCCTATCCCGCGGCGATGCAGGTGTTCGAGGCGGTGGACGAAGCGCTTGGCGAGGCGCTGTCGACCACCATCTGGCAGGGTGACGCCGACGAATTGACCCTGACCCGGAACGCGCAGCCCGCGCTGATGGCCACATCCCTCGCGGCGTTCCGTGCGCTCGAGGCCGAAGGGCTCGACGTCGCCCGCGACGCCGCCTTCGTCGCGGGCCACTCGCTTGGCGAATACAGCGCGCTCGTCGCGGCCGGCGCGATCGACCTGGGCGATGCGGCCCGGCTTCTTCGGATCCGCGGCGATGCGATGCAGAATGCCGTCCCCGTCGGCGAGGGCGCGATGGCGGCGCTGCTCGGCCTCGACTTCGAGGCGGCACAGGCCGTGGCCGAGGCGGCGGCAGAGGGGCAGGTCTGCGAGGCAGCGAACGACAACGATCCCGGTCAGGTCGTGGTCTCGGGGCACAAGGACGCCGTCGAGCGCGCCACCCGGATCGCGAAGGAGCGCGGCGCGAAGCGGGCCATGCTCCTCCCCGTCTCGGCCCCGTTCCACTGCCGCCTGATGGCGCCGGCCGCCGACAGAATGGCCGAAGCGCTGGGCGAGGTCGCGATCTCCGATCCGGCCGTGCCGCTCATAGCCAACGTCACCGCCGCCCCGGTCCAAAGCGCCGGTGATATCAGCCAATTGCTCGTCGAGCAGGTCACCGGCTCCGTCCGCTGGCGCGAGAGCGTCGAACGGATGGCGCGGGAGGGCGTGACCGAGATCTGGGAGATCGGTGCGGGCAAGGCGCTCTCCGGCATGGTCCGGCGTATCGACAAGACGCTCGGCACCCGTGCGGTCGGCACGCCCGAACAGGTGGTCGAGGCCATTAATTCCCTCAAAGAAAGGCCCGCAGATGTTTGACCTCACCGGCAGATCCGCTCTCGTCACCGGGGCGTCCGGCGGCATCGGCGCGGCCATTGCCCGGGCGCTGCACGGCCAGGGCGCGACGGTCGGCCTGTCGGGCACGCGGGAGGCGCCACTGAACGCGCTTGCCGGGGAGCTCGGCGACCGCGCACATGTCCTGCCCTGCAACCTGTCGGATGCAGACGCCGTGAACGCCCTGCCGAAGCAGGCGGCCGAGGCGATGGGCGCGGTCGACATCCTCGTCAACAACGCGGGCATCACCCGCGACAACCTCTTCATGCGCATGTCCGAGGCGGAATGGGCGGAAGTGCTGGACGTCAACCTCACCTCCGCCTTCCGCCTGTCGAAGGGCGTGATGCGCGGGATGATGAAGGCCCGCTGGGGCCGCATCGTTAACGTTTCCTCCATCGTCGGCGCGACCGGCAATCCGGGTCAGGCGAACTACGCCGCGTCCAAGGCCGGCATGGTCGGCATGGCCAAGTCGCTGGCCTACGAGGTGGCGAGCCGAAACATCACCGTGAACACCGTCGCACCGGGCTTCATCGCCACCCCGATGACCGACAAGCTGACCGACGAGCAGAAGTCCAGGATCGACACGCAGATCCCGGCCGGCCGCATGGGGCAGGCCGAAGAGATCGCGGCCGCCGTGGTCTATCTCGCGAGCGCGGAAGCCGCCTATGTCACCGGTGCGACGATCCACGTGAACGGCGGCATGGCGATGCTGTGATCGCCTTCCGCCCGTGCCGTCGAGCGCGGTGCGTGCGCCCTGAAGACGACGCCGATCGCTACGCAAACGGCCGGTCGCGTTCCCCGGACAAATAAGTTGCCATCCCTTGCGCCCGTGATATAGGCGGCGCACATTCTTCGGGGGGCCGTCCGCGGCACCTCTGTCCGACTGTTTCGGACGGCCCGGCATGGGGTCTGCGACATGCCAGAAGACGCCCCGCGCGGGCCACGAGATGAGGTAGAACATGAGCGACAACATCGAGGAGCGCGTCCGCAAGAAGGTCGTCGAGCATCTGGGTGTCGAAGAGGAGAAGGTGACCGAGAACGCCTCCTTCATCGACGATCTGGGTGCCGACTCGCTCGACACCGTCGAGCTCGTGATGGCCTTCGAAGAAGAGTTCGGGATCGAGATCCCCGACGACGCCGCCGAGTCGATCCAGACCTTCGGCGACGCGGTGACCTTCATCAAGGCCAATACCTGATCCGCGGATCGCGACATCGTTGTCCCCCCGGGCGCCCCACGGGGCGCCTTTTCGTTTCTCCCGCCCAGCGGCCGCACCAGACTGACGCGATGCGCCATTCCGCTTCCCCCATTCGTCAGGTCGGCCCGTGAGCGTCGGCATCTTCGATTCCGGCCTCGGCGGCCTCACCGTCTGGGACGCCGTCACCCGCCGGCTGCCCGATCTCGCGATCACCTATTATGGCGACAACGCGCATGCGCCCTACGGCGTGCGCACCGCCGACGACATCCACACGCTGACCCGGAATGCGGTCTACGGCATGTGGGACGGGGGCTGCGACCTGGTGGTCCTCGCCTGCAACACCGCCTCGGCCGCCGCGCTGCGCCGGATGCAGGAGGCGGGCGTGCCGCAGGGCAAGCGCGTCCTCGGCGTCTTCGTCCCGCTGATCGAGGCGCTGACGGAACGCGGCTGGGGCGACAATTCCCCGCCACGCGAGGTCGCGGTGAGCCAGGTCGCGCTCTTCGCCACGCCCGCCACCGTCGCCTCCCGCGCCTTCCAGCGGGAGCTCGCCTTCCGCGCCATCGGCGTCGATGTCGAGGCGCAGGCCTGCGGCGGGCTCGTCGATGCGATCGAGGAGGGCGACATGATCCTCGCCGAGGCCCTCGTGCAGAGCCATGTCGACGCGCTCCGCCGAAAGATGCCCCATCCCCAGGCCGCGATCCTCGGCTGCACGCACTACCCCCTCGTCGCGGAAGCCTTCCGCACCGCACTTGGCGACAACGTGACCGTGTTCAGCCAGGCGGATATTGTCGCAGAGAGCCTCGCCGACTACCTTGCCCGCAGACCCGGGATGGCGCGGGGCGGGACCGGGCGGATGCTCACGACCGGGGACCCGAAGCGCGTCTCGGCCCGCGCGACGCAGTTCCTGCGCCGCCCGGTCACGTTCGAGGCAGCCTGAGGGGATACCATGCGCTCGCTGAAGAAGACCCGCCGCATCCAGGTCATCGCCATTGCTGCGATCGCGCTGGCGGGATCGACGGCGCTGATGGGCTACGCGTTTCGCGACGGCATCAATTTCTTCCGCTCGCCCAGCCAGATCGCCGAGGCGCCGCCCCCGCCGAACGAGGTTTTCCGTATCGGCGGTCTGGTCGAGGACGGCACGCTGATCCGGGGCGAAGGCACTCAGGTGAGCTTTCACGTCACCGACGGCGGCGCCTCGATCCCCGTGACCTTCGACGGCATCCTGCCCGACCTCTTTGGCGAGGGAGAGGGTATGGTCGGCACCGGGAGATACGTGAACGCGACCTTCGAAGCCACGGAAATCCTTGCACGACACGACGAGACCTACATGCCGAAAGAGGTCATCGAGGCGTTGCAGGCGCAGGGCACCTACCGGGCGCCGGACAGCTGACGCCCGACCCGGAATGGCTCCCCTGCAGCCGCGTCGATTCCCAGTACCGGGCGACGCGCATGCAGTTGCGCCCCTAAATGGTCAACGCGGCTCGTATATAGTTGCCCGCGCGCCATACTCTCCGCACAACCTGCGCGCGCGTTCGGATGACGTAGCGGGCAAACGCGTCAAGTCGCATATGGTCTCCCAGACGGAGGCCGGGGCACGTCCACCCCGGCATCGATTCCTGGGAGGATTCACCGAATGAACCGTTTCGTTCTCGCGGCGATCGCAACGATGACCAGCATGGCCTCGGCGCAGGCCGGCGGTCTCGACCGTTCGATGCAGAACATCTCAGCGCTGTTCGACCCCTCGAACACGCTGACCTTCGCCGTCACGCACGTGAACCCGGACCTGCCGGCCGAGGATATCGGCAATGACGGCACCTACAGCGTCGGGGCGAGCTACACCGATTTCAAATTCAGCTACGCCAACCGCATCAACGAACAGGTCAGCTTCGCGATCATCGGCGACGAGCCGTTCGGGTCGGACGTCTTCTACAACGCCGATCCGACGGACTCGAATATCGGCGGCACCCGCGCCAGCATCGAGTCGGACGCGCTCAGCTTTCTCGGCCGGTACGAGTTCACCGATCGGATGAGCGTCTTCGGCGGCCTGCGGGCGCAGCGGGTGGATGCGCGGATCTCGCTCAATGGCGAGGCCTATGCCCGCGCCATCGCGCTGCGTGGCGTGGCCGCCGCCGCCGGAGTCGATGCGGCTACGCTCGCCGCAGCCGTCACCCCCGGCCCCGACCAGGTGGCCGCGATCACCGCACTCGGCGGTGGCGATGTCCTGACTGGCCAGACGATCGCCGCTACGCTCGGCGGGCAGGTGCAGTCCGTAGCGACCGGTTTCGTCGCGCAGGGCGGCTACGACCTCGATCTCGACGACGATTGGGGCCTCGGCGTCACCCTCGGTGCGGCCTACGAGATCCCCGAGATCGCGCTGCGCCTCGCCGTAACCTACCATTCCGAGATCAGCCACGACAACGGCGGCCGCGAGATCCTACCGGTGCCCGGCTTCGGTGCCTTCGACAACGAGGTCAACTTTGCCAGCCCGCAATCGGTCAATGTCGACTTCCAGACCGGCCTGAACGAACGCACGCTGCTTCTTGCCGGCCTGCGCTGGACCGACTGGGACGATTTCAGCGTCATTCCGGACGAGCTCGGCGTCGATCTTGCGGAAATCGAAGACAGCTACCGCTGGACCCTCGGCGTCGCGCGGCGGTTCACCGAAGAGTTCGTCGGGCTGGCCTCGATCACCTACGAGGAGGATCAGGGCCTCGACACCGTCTCTCCGCTCGGGCCCTATGACGGGCAGGTCGGCCTCTCGCTCGGCGCACGCTACACGCGGGACCGCTTCAACCTCTCCGGCGGCGTGAACTACACCTGGGTCGGCTCGGCCGATGCCGGCGTCGCCGGCCAGCCCGTCACCGCCTTCCGCGACAGCTCCGCCCTCGGCGTCGGGCTGCAGGTGGATTACCGCTTCTGATCCCGCACCGCCAACCGGGCCGGACACGCGCGCCCCGCATCCCCGGCGGGGCGCGGCGCGTTGCGCAGCTTCCGGGTGGCAAGCGATCCGTGCAGGGTCTAGGCGGACGGCATGAGCACACGCGACATGCCGAACCGCGCCTGGGCCGAACTGGCCCTTCTCGGCTGCATCTGGGGCGGCAGCTTCCTGTCGGTCCGCATCGCCCTCGACGAGATCCCCGTTGCCACCTCGGTCGGCTACCGGGTCGCCCTCGCCGCACTCGTCCTGTGGCTCTACGTCGCGCTGCGCCGCCTGCCGGTGCCGCGTGATCCCCGTGTCTGGGGCGCACTCTTCGTCATGGGGGTCCTCAACAACGTCGTCCCGTTCTCCCTCATGGCCTGGGGTCAGCTCCACATCGCGACCGGTCTGACCTCGATCCTGAACGCCGGCACCTCGGTCTTCGGAATCCTCGCCGCCGCGATCTTCCTCGCCGACGAGCGGCTGACGCTGCGCCGCGCGGTGGGGGTGGGCATCGGCTTCCTCGGTGTCGCGACTGCGATCGGCCTCGACGACCTGACGCGCTTCGACCCCCGTTCGCTCGCACAGCTCGCGGTCGTGGGCGGCACGATCAGCTACGCGCTCGCCGGCGTCTGGGCGCGGACGCGGCTGCACGGTCTCGCGCCGCAGGTCGCTGCGGCGGGGATGCTGACGGGCTCCACCCTCGTCATGGTTCCGGCGGCGATCTGGCTCGACGGTGTGGTGGTGCCGACGGCGCCGGATACGATCGTCGCCATCGGCTACTACGCCATCATCGCCACGGCGCTGGCCTACCTGCTCTATTTCCGCGTCCTCGCCATGGCCGGCAGCGGCAACACGGCGCTCTGCACCCTCCTCGTCGCGCCGGTCGCGATCCTGCTCGGGACATGGGTGCGGCACGAGACGCTGGCGCCCGCGACCTATGCGGGCTTCGCCCTGCTCGCGCTCGGGCTCGCCGTCCTCGACGGACGTGTGTTGCGCCCGTGGCGACGGACCGCTAGCCGGACCCCATGATCTACGACACGCCCGAGGACTGGCTCGCCGCCCCCGACCAACGCGTCACGTTCTTCGGCATGTCGGGTCTCGGCAAGACGCATCTGGCGCAACTCCTGCGCGATGCGGGCGGCTGGTTCCACTACTCGATCGATTACCGGATCGGCACCGCCTACATGGGCGAGCACATCGCCGACAACCTCAAGCGCCACGCGATGCAGGTGCCGCTCCTCGCCGACCTTCTGCGATCCGACTCGATCTATATCGGCTCCAACATCACCTTCGGGAACCTCGCCCCGCTCTCGACCTATCTCGGCAAGCCCGGCGACCCGGCGAAAGGCGGATTGCCGATCGCGGAATACCGGCGCCGGCAGGCCCTGCACCGGCGGGCGGAGGTCAATGCCCTCCTCGACACGCCGGCCTTCATCGACCGCGCGCGGGAGCTCTACGATTACGACCGCTTCGTCTGCGACACCGGCGGCTCGATCTGCGAGGTGGTGGACCCGACCGACCCCCGGGACGAGGTGCTGACGGCGCTCGCCCGCTCGACGCTGCTCTGCTGGATCGAGGGCGACGAGACCCATGCCGAGACGTTGAAGGCGCGCTTCGACCGGGCGCCGAAGCCGATGTATTACCGCCCCGAGATCCTCGATGCGCTCTGGACCGAGCATGGCGGCGACGACGCGGACCCGGACGCCTTCGCCCGCCTGGGCTATTCCGCCCTGATCGACGCGCGGCAGCCGCGCTACGCCGCGATGGCCGCGAACTGGGGCGTGACCATCCGCGCCGTGGACGCGGCGACGGCCCGCGACGTGACGGACGTGACCGCTCTCGTGGCCGACGCCATTGGCAAGGCCGCCCGCCGGGCCTAACTGAACCCTCCCACCGAGCGGAGACCGCACCCCATGCCCATCACCCTGCCCCGCAACCTGCCCGCCTTCGACGTGCTGGGACAGGAGGGGGTGATGGTCATGTCCGAGGCGGACGCCTTCCGGCAGGACATCCGCCCGATCCGCATCGGCCTGCTGAACCTGATGCCGCTCAAGATCACCACGGAGACGCAGTTCGCCCGCCTGATCGGAGCGACGCCCCTGCAGATCGACCTGACGTTGATCCGCATGACGGAGCACCAGTCCAGGCACACCGCGCCCGAGCACATGGAGACCTTCTACAAGTCGTTCCAGGACGTGAAGGACGAGCGTTTCGACGGCCTCCTCATCACCGGCTCCCCGATCGAGCATCTGGATTTCGCCGAAGTGACCTACTGGGACGAACTGACGGAAGTCATGGACTGGACGCAGACCAACGTGCATTCGACCTTCGGCGTCTGCTGGGGCGGGATGGCGATGGCGTGGCATTTCCACGGGGTCCGCAAGCACATCCTGCCTGCCAAGGCGTTCGGCTGCTTCCGCGTCCTGAACGAGGACCCGGCCTCGCCCTATCTGCGCGGCTTCTCCGACGATTGCGTCATCCCCGTCTCCCGCTGGACCGAGGTGCGGCGCGACGAGGTGGAGGCGGCGGGGATGCGCGTCCTGCTCGGCTCCGATGAGACCGGGCCCTGCCTGATCGAGGATCGCGCGCATCGGGCGCTGCACATCTTCAACCACTTCGAGTACGACAGCGACACGCTGCACCACGAATACCGGCGCGACATCGCGCAGGGCACGCCGATCAACGTGCCCGGAAACTACTACCTCGCCGACGACCCTTCCCAGCCGCCGCAGAACCGCTGGCGCAGCCACGCGCATCTGCTCTACGGCAACTGGATCAACGAGATCTACCAGACCACGCCGTTCGACCTGAACCAGATCGGCAGCTACGAGCAGATCCTGGGCGGCGATCCGAGACCCTACCGCTGAACGGGCCGCCCGTTGACGGGGGACCGTCCCGTCTATCTCCTCGTCCCTCAAGGAGGATGCCCCCATGACCAAGCCGTTCGACGCCGCCATCACCCGCTTCTTCGACGAGGAAGCGCCGAAGGACATCCGCCGGGCCATCGAGAAGGCGAAGAAGAAGGACATCCTGACCGAGCCGTTTCCCTACGACGACTGGATGGAAAAGGACGAGTACGAGGATCAGCTCGAGGCCCTCCAGATCGAGCTTGTCCGCGCGCAGGTCCATATCCGCGACGCCGGCCTGCGCGTCGCCGTCGTTTTCGAGGGGCGCGACGCGGCCGGCAAGGGCGGCACGATCAAGCGCTTCCGCGAGAACCTGAATCCGCGGATCGTGCGCACCGTCGCCCTGTCGACCCCGACGGAGCGGGAGGCGGGCGAATGGTACTTCCAGCGCTACGTGACGCAGCTGCCTTCGGCCGGCGAGATGGTCCTGTTCGACCGGTCCTGGTACAACCGTGCGGTGGTCGAGCACGTCTTCGCGTTCTGCACGCCGGGCCAGCGGGCCCGCTTCTTCGATCAGGTGCCGCGCTTCGAGGAGATGCTCGTCGAGGACGGGATCGTCCTCGTTAAGCTCTGGCTGAATGTCGGCCGCGCCGAGCAGCTCCGCCGCTTCCTCCAGCGGGAGAAGGACCCGCTCAAGCAGTGGAAGCTCTCCGGCATCGACGTGAAGGGCCTCGCCAAGTGGGACGCCTACACGAATGCCATCTCCGAGACGTTCGAGCGCACCCATGGCGACGTCGCGCCGTGGAACGTGGTCCGGTCGGACGACAAGCGCCGCGCCCGCCTCAACGCGATCCGCCTCGTCCTGCGCCGGATCGACTATCCCGACCGCAACGAGGCGGCGCTGGAGGTCGACGACCGGATCGCGGGCGGCCCGGAGCTCTGGCTCGGGGGGGCCTGAGGGGGCCAATGCCGAAGCGCGGCTATCATCACGGCAACCTGAAGCAGGCGCTGGTCGAGGCGGCGCTGGAGCTCATCACGGAGAAGGGCCCGACCGGCTTCACCCTGTCGGAAGCGGCGAAATCCGCGGGCGTCACCCCGGCCGCCGTCTACCGGCATTTCCAGGGCCGCGAGGATCTGATCATCGAATGCGCGCTGCAGGGCCACGCGATCTTCGCCGACCTGATGGACTACGCCTACCAGTCCGGCCAGCCCTCCGCGCTCGCGGCTTTCTCCGCGACGGGCCGCGCCTATCTCGCCTTCGCGCGCAAATATCCCGGGCATTACATGGCGATGTTCGAGAGCGGGCTCAGCCGCCACGCCACGCCCGAGCTCGCCCGCGCCGTCGCGCGGTCGCGCGGGACGCTGGAAAAGGCGGCGGAGGCGTTGTCGGAGCAGATCCCCGAGAACCGCCGTCCGCCCGCCTCGATGTTCTCGAGCCATGTCTGGGCGATGAGCCACGGGGTCGTGGAGCTTTTCGCGCGCGGCAATCCGGGCGGCAACGTGCCCTTCCCGCCCGAGGACCTGCTCGAGGCGGGGATCGGCATCTACCTTCGCGGGCTCGGCCTCGTGGCGCCCGACGCCTGACCGCGGCGGGTGCCGACCAGGACCCCCGGCGCGCCGGTTATGGAATAACACGCCGTCCGCGGTCGGGATGCAGGCGATGACCCGGACCGGACATTGCCTGTCGCGTCGCTCGGTCTCTACGCCCGCTTCAGGCCGGACGACGTTGCAGGCGGGAGATTCGATCCCGCCCTGCCCGTCCGGCAGCCGCCTTGCGCGGCGGACCCCAACCGACATCCGGAGAGACCCATGCGACTGACCCTCATCCTTGCCACGACCGCCCTCCTCTCGGCCTGCGCGTCGGGCGGCTACAACAATGCCGGATATGGCGGCGGCTACGGCCGCTTCGTCGACAGCGACGTCGAGCGCGGACTCGTCGGCGCCGCCATCGGCTACGGCGCGGCCAAGGCCATCGACGGCAACGGCGACCGCGGCGCGATCCTGGGCGGGTTGGCCGGCGTCTTCTGCGACGATGCAGGGGTCTGCGGCCCGACACGCTGAGGATGCCGGGAGAGACGGTGGCCCCGCCGACCGGACGCGGGGCACCGTCCGGGCGCGCCCTCCGTCAGGCGAGCGTCGCGAGGATGCGGGCCCAGCTGCGGATGCCCTTCCGGAAGCTCTCGACGTCGTACTTCTCGTTGGGCGAATGGATCTGGTCGTCGTTCTTCGCGAACCCGGCCAGCATGGATTCCATGCCGAGGATCGACTGGAAGTAGCCCGCGATCGGGATCGACCCGCCGGCGCCGACGAAGGCGGCCTTCCGGCCCCATTCCTCGGTCAGCGCGGCCTTCGCCGCCCCGAAGATCGGCGCATCGACCGACATCCCCGATGCCGGCGCCGCGCCGTGCTCGGCGAAGCTCACCTCGCAATCGGCCGGCACCTGCGAACGCACCCAGTCGTGGAACGCGTCGCGCAGGGCCAGCGGGTCCTGCCCCTTCACCAGCCGGAAGCTTACCTTGGCATGCGCCTCCGCCGGCAGGACCGTCTTGAAGCCGCGGCCGGTATAGCCCGACCAGATCCCGTTGATCTCCGCCGTGGGCCGCGACCAGAGCATCTCGAGCCCGGTCCGACCCGCCTCGCCCGCCGGGATGGACAGCCCGACACCGCCCAGGAAGTCCTCCGCGGAGAAGTCGAGCGCCTCCCATCCGCGCAGAACCTCCGCCGGCGGTTCCTCGATCCCGTCGTAGAACCCGGGCACCTGCACGCGGCCCGCCTCGTCGTGCAGCCCGCCGAGGATGCGGGTCAGGACGCGCGCCGGGTTCATCGCCAGGCCGCCATAGCCGCCCGAATGCAGGTCGCGGTCCGGCCCCCGGACGGTGATCTCCTCGCCCAGCAATCCGCGCAGCGAGGTCACGATCGCCGGCACCCGGCTGTCGTGGAGGCCGGTGTCGCAGATCAGCGCGATCTCCGCCCCGAGCTCCTCCCGGTTGGCCTCGAGGAACGGCACGAGCGAGGGCGAACCCGATTCCTCCTCCCCCTCGAACAGGATCGTGATCCGGCAGGGCAGCGCGCCGGTCTCCTCCTTGTAGGCCCGGCAGGCCTCGAGGAAGGTCATCAACTGCCCCTTGTCGTCGGATGCGCCACGCGCGCGGATCACGTCGCCGGCGGAGGTGGTCTCCACCGCCGGGTCGAACGGGTCGCGGGTCCAGTGGTCGAGCGGGTCGACCGGTTGCACGTCGTAATGCCCGTAGAACAGGACGTGCCGGCCGCCCGCGCCGCCGTGCCCCACGACCATCGGATGGCCCGGCGTCGGGCGCGTCTCCGCCGCGAAGCCAAGCCCGCGCAGTTCGCCCACGAGCCAGTCGGCGGCGGCTCGGCAATCGCCCGCATGCGCCGGATCGGTCGAGATCGACGGGATCCGGAGAAGTTCCTTCAGACGGTCGAGGGCCTGGTCCTGCCCGGCGTCGATCCGGTCGAGAATTGCGGGAAGTGGCGGTGTCTCGGGCATGGGCTGGTCTCCGGTCGGGATCGCCTCTGCCTGCGCGTTCCGGCCATCGCTGTCCAGAGTGGCCGCGCGCATGACGAGGACGTCAGAATCCCCGGCTCGCGACGAATTGGTGTCTGTTAAGGTCGCGCTTTATCCCCTAGATAAGCGTGACCGAGCGGGGAAAGGCGACCGGATGACGGATTACACGGCGGCATTGGACCGGGCGATCGACACGCTGCATACGGAAGGGCGCTACCGCACCTTCATCGACATCGAGCGCCGCCGCGGCCAGTTCCCCCGCGCAATCTGGACCCGCCCCGATGGGTCCGAATCCGAGATCACCGTCTGGTGCGGCAACGACTACATGGGGATGGGCCAGCATCCCGTCGTCCTCTCCGCGATGCACGAGGCGATCGAGGCGACCGGCGCCGGCTCGGGCGGCACGCGCAACATCTCGGGCACCACGATCTATCACAAGCGCCTCGAGGCGGAGCTCGCGGACCTGCACCGCAAGGAAGCCGCGCTGGTCTTCACCTCGGCCTACATCGCCAACGACGCGACGCTCTCGACCCTGCCCAAGCTCTTCCCCGGCCTGATCATCTATTCGGACGCGCTGAACCACGCCTCGATGATCGAGGGCGTGCGCCGCAACGGCGGGGCCAAGCGCATCTTCCGGCACAACGACGTCGCGCATCTGCGCGAGCTGCTCGAAGCCGACGATCCGGCGGCCCCTAAGCTCATCGCCTTCGAGTCGGTCTATTCGATGGACGGGGATTTCGGGGCGATCGCGGCGATCTGCGATCTGGCCGAGGAGTTCGGCGCGCTGACCTATATCGACGAGGTCCATGCCGTCGGCATCTACGGCCCCCGCGGCGCCGGCGTGGCCGAACGCGACCGGCTGATGCACCGGCTCGACATCATCAACGGCACGCTCGCCAAGGCCTACGGCGTGATGGGCGGCTATATCGCGGCGAGCGCCAGAATGTGCGACGCGATCCGCTCCTACGCGCCGGGCTTCATCTTCACGACCTCGCTGCCGCCCTCCATCGCCGCCGGCGCCGCCGCCTCCGTCGCGCATCTCAAGCGCGACACGGCGCTCCGCGCGCTGCACCGGGAGCGGGCGGACGTGCTCAAGCTGCGCCTGCGCGGTCTGGGCCTGCCGATCATCGACCACGGCAGCCACATCGTCCCCGTCCATGTCGGCGACCCCGTGAAGTGCAAGATGATCTCGGACCGGCTGCTCGCCGATCACGGCGTCTACGTCCAGCCGATCAACTTCCCGACCGTCCCGCGCGGGACCGAGCGGCTCCGCTTCACTCCCTCGCCCGTTCATACGCCTTCGATGATCGACGCGCTCGTGCGGGCGATGGACGATCTGTGGTCGCATTGCGCATTAAATCGCGCGCAGGCAACGGGCTAGATCTCTTCGTGCATCCTGTCCGGATTGCTGCTACCGTACAGGGAGGCAGTAAGGTTTCGGTAATAACCTGAGACTAGGATATCAGCGGAAACGCGCACGTCAAAGAGGCGCGTCCACAGATCACGGGGCAGGCCCGACATGTTCGGTCGCAAGGCGCATTCTCTTCCTGAAACAGAGAACCCGATCGCGGGATACGACAGTTTCCACAACCGTCTCGGCGATGAGATGCGAGGGGAACGGGCGACAATCGGCAAGTCCCTGCTCGACGTGCAGCGGGAGCTCCGGATCAAGGCGAGCTACATTGCCGCGATCGAGAATTCCGATCTCGAAGCCTTTGATTCGTTGAGCTTCGTGGCGGGTTACGTTCGCAGCTATGCGCGTTATCTCGGGCTCGATCCGGAGGTCACCTTCGCCCGGTTCTGCGAGGAATCCGGCTTTGGCGGCTCCTCGACTCTCAAGGCGATGGAGCATGAGGGGCCTCGGCGGATCGCCCTGCACGACCTTCCCCTTCCGGGGCGAAAAGCCTCGCAGGCCGCGACGGCCAATGCCGCGCCGGCGACGGTCGACCCGGTGCTCGGCGCCGGCAACCCGTTCGCCAAGAAGACGCGGCCCGTCTTCGCTGGGTTCGAACCGGGTGCGCTCGGATCGCTCGCCGTGCTGGCGGTCCTGGTCGGCGGTCTCGGTTATGGCGGCTGGACCGTCGTCAAGGAAATCCAGCGCGTCCACGTTGCCCCGGTGGAGCAGGAGCCGGCATTCGTGGTGGACGTCGACCCGCTGACGCCGTCCGAGACGCTCGCCGACGCGACGCCCGAGGATAGCGGCGTGGACGCACCGATGCGCGACCGGCTCGCGGATCTCTACCGCCCCAAGCCGCTCGACGCGCCGGTCCTCGTGGCCCGCGACTCGCCGATCTCGACCATTCCGCCCGGCACGAACGGCGCCCTCGCCCTCACTCTGCAGAGCCCGGACGACGCGCCGCTCCGATCCGATCTGATGAACGCCTCGGTCGATGCGGCGCTGATGGAGGCACTCGGCGAGAGCGATGTGACGGCGCCCGATGCGCCGGCCCCGCCGCGCGTCCTGGCGGAAGCGCCGGAGGCCGTCGTCCTCGTCGCGGTGCGCGCGGCCTGGGTGCGGGTCCGTTCTGCGGAGGGCGACACGCTCTTCGAGAAGATCCTCGAACCGGGCGAGACCTACGAGGTCCCCGTTGCCGAGCCGCCCGCGACGCTGCGTACCGGCAATTCCGGTGCCATCTACATGTCCGTCGCCGGCGAGACCTACGGACCGGCGGCCCCGGGAGTGCAGGTCGTCTCGAACATCGCACTTGCGGCGGATGCGGTCCGCGAGGCCTATCGGGTCGCCGACCTGGAGACGGATGGCGATCTGGCCCGCGTCGTGGCCGAACTCGACGTGCCCGAGGTTCTGCCCGGCGAGCCCGGTCCCCGCGCCATCGACTGATCCTGCGGCGGGGCCGGTTGCACGCCCCGCCCCCCGGCCTTACCTGTGGCGCGAACCCGACGAGAGGTCCGCCATGTCTGACGCCGCACTCCATGCCATCCGTCCCTGGCGGCTGATCGAACGCCGCAAGTCCCGGCAGATCATGGTGGGCAACGTCCCGGTCGGCGGCGATGCCCCGATCTCCGTCCAGACGATGACGAACACGCTGACCACTGATGTGGCCGCGACCGTGGCGCAAGTGCAGGCCGCGGCCGATGCTGGCGCCGACATCGTGCGCGTCTCCGTCCCCGACGAGGCGTCGTCGAAGGCCCTGCGCGAGATCGTGCGGGAGAGCCCGGTTCCCATCGTCGCCGATATCCACTTCCATTACCGCCGCGGGATCGAGGCCGCCGAAGCCGGCGCCGCCTGCCTGCGGATCAATCCCGGCAATATCGGCGACAAGACCCGCGTGCGCGAGGTCATCTCCGCCGCCCGCGACCACGGCTGCTCCATCCGGATCGGGGTGAATGCCGGCTCGCTCGAACGGCACTTGCTGGAGAAGTACGGCGAGCCCTGCCCCGACGCGATGATCGAAAGCGGGCTCGACCATATCCGCATCCTCGAGGACAACGACTTCCGAGAGTACAAGATCAGCTGCAAGGCGTCCGACGTCTTCATGGCTGCCGCCGCCTATCAGGGGCTGGCCGAGCAGACGGACGCGCCGATCCATCTGGGCATCACCGAGGCGGGCGGGCTCGTATCCGGCACGATCAAGTCCGCGATCGGACTCGGCAACCTGCTCTGGATGGGGATCGGCGACACGGTCCGCGTCTCGCTCTCGGCCGACCCGGTCGAGGAGGTGCGGGTCGGCTACGAGATCCTGAAGTCCCTTGGCCTGCGGCACCGGGGCGTCAACATCATCTCCTGCCCTTCCTGCGCGCGGCAGGGCTTCGACGTGATCGCGACCGTCGAGACGCTGGAGAAGCGGCTCGAGCACATCAAGACGCCGATGTCGCTGTCGATCATCGGCTGCGTCGTCAACGGGCCGGGCGAGGCGCTGATGACCGATGTGGGCTTTACTGGCGGCGGCAACGGCGCCGGCATGGTCTATCTGGCCGGCAAGCAGAGCCACAAGATGACCAACGCCCAAATGGTCGACCACATCGTGGAACAGGTCGAGGCCCGCGCGGCGCAGATCGAGGCGCAGAAGCAGGCGGCGGAATAGACTGCCTTACTTCTCCGGCAGAAGCCCCCGCGGCGAGAAGCGCAGCACCAGAAGCAGGATCACCCCCATCGTCAGCAACCGCATATGCGCGGCGGCGTCGAGCAGGTGCGACTTGAGCCAGCTTCCCTCCGCCATGCCCGCGGTGATGCCCTGCATCAGCAGCACGCCGAGCGGCTCCACCTCGACCCAGAGCCACCAGATCAGGAAGCCGCCGAGGACCGCGCCCCAATTGTTGCCGGATCCGCCGACGATCACCATGACCCAGATGAGGAAGGTGTAGCGCAACGGCTGGTAGCTCGTCGGCGTGAGCTGCCCGTCGAACGTCACCATCATCGCGCCGGCGAGGCCGAGCACGGCGGAGCCGAGGACGAAAATCTGCAAGTGTCGCCGCGTCACGTCCTTGCCCATCGCCTCCGCCGCGACCTCGTTGTCGCGGATGGCGCGCATCATCCGGCCCCATGGGGATGCAAGCGCCGCCTGCGTGAGCCAGATGAGGATCAGGAGGACGACCGCGAAGAGACCGGCATAGGCCAGCTTGACCGCGATCGCCGAGGCCGTGACCGTATCCGCCCCGAAACGCGCGGCCAGGTCCTGGAAGGATTGCGTGCGCTGCAGGTCGACCTCGTAGGGCACCGGCCGCGGCACGCCGATCACGTTCTTGACCCCGCGGGCCAACCAATCCTCGTTCTTCATCATCGCGATGATGATTTCCGCGATCCCGAGCGTCGCGATGGCGAGGTAATCGGAGCGCAGGCCGAGCGCCGTCTTGCCGATGACCCACGCCGCCCCGGCCGCGAGCAGGCCACCCACCGGCCAGCTCAGCAGGACGGGCAGGCCGAGCCCGCCGATGCTGCCGCGGTTGGCGGGGCTCACTGCCTCGATCGCCTCGACCCCGGGATCGAGCATCGCGCGGTAGAGGAAGAACCCGGCAATCAGCACCGCAACCATGAGCCACCCGGCATGGCGCCCGCCCCGGCGCCACGCGAAGATCGCCGCGATGATCGTGACCGCCCCAAGGAGGAGCCCGCCCAGAACGCGTCCACCCCCGGCCGCGATGGCCTCGGTATCGGGCGGCATCGAGACGAGCACCGCGCCCAGCCCGCCAAGCGCGACGAAGCCCATGATGCCGACGTTGAAGAGCCCGGCATAGCCCCATTGCATGTTCACGCCGAGCGCCATGATCGCCGAGATGAGACCCATGTTCAGGATCGTAAGCGCGACGTTCCAGGATTGCAGGATCCCCGTTCCGACGAAGAGCAGCGCGACGAGCCCGAACAGCCCGACGGCGCGAAGATCCACCCGGTCGCTCATACCGATTTCCCCCGGAAGAGGCCCGTGGGCCGGATCAGAAGCACGATGATCAGGATCATGAAGCTCACCGCGAACTTGTAGTCCGTGGACAGGAGCTGCACGAGCCCGTCGGGCGCGAGGCTTTCGGGCAGGAAGTAGCCCAGCACCTTCTTCAACGGGTAGGTGATCGTCACTTCGGCGAAAGCGATCACGAATCCGCCGGCAATGGCCCCGATCGGGCTGCCGAGTCCGCCGACGATGGCGGCCGCGAAGATCGGCAGGAGAAGCTGGAAGTAGGTGAACGGCTTGAACGACTTGTCGAGCCCGTAAAGCGTGCCTGCGATGGTCGCGAGCCCGGCGACGATGAGCCAGGTATAGGTCACCACCCGCTCCGGATTTATGCCCGACAAAAGCGCCAGGTCCTCGTTGTCCGAATAGGCCCGCATTGATTTACCGGTGCGGGTGCGATTGAGGAACCAGAACAGCACCGCCACCACGACCACGGCCACGACGACGGTGATCGCCTGCGTCGACTTGATCACCAAAGGCTCGTCGAGCCCGGTCGCATCGCGGAACCCGCGGGCGGAGACGAGAAACCGCGCCCCGTCGGCGAAGCGCTGATCGTCCACGCCGATGACGAAGCGCGTGAACCCGTTATAGACGAACATGACCCCGAGGGAGGCGATGACGAAGGTGACGGGCACGGCCTTCTTGTCGCGGTAGAAGCGATAGACCACCCGGTCGGTCCCCAGCAGCAGCGCCGCCGCCACCGCGATTCCGACCGGCAGCGCGAGGAGCGCGGTCGGCAACGGCCCGAACCCGATCCCCGCCGATTGCAGCCCCCACGTCGTCAGGATCACCGCCATCGTCCCGAACGCCATCGTGTCGCCATGCGCGAAGTTCGAGAAGCGCAGGATGCCGTAGATCAGCGTGACCCCGAGCGCCCCGAGCGCGAGCTGGCTGCCATAGGCGACGGCGGGAACGATGACGAAGTTCGCCAGCGTGACGAGGGCGTGCAGCGGCTCCATCAGGTGGCACCTCCGCCGTACTCTCTTCTCGCCGGGTTCCGGACCTCATTCGCCATCGTCTTTGCTTTCCAAATATCCCCGCCGGAGGCTCCCACGCACGCCGTCAGTCGCATCGTTCAGCCCCCGAGGAACGACCGCCGGACATCCTCGTCCGCCAGCAATTCCTTCCCCGTCCCCGTATGCGCGTTCCGCCCCTGGACCAGCACGTAGCCGCGATCGGCGATCTCGAGCGCCTGGCGGGCGTTCTGCTCGACCATCAGGATCGGGATACCGGTGCGGGAGACCTCGATGATACGGTCGAAGAGTTCGTCCATCACGATGGGCGAAACGCCAGCCGTGGGCTCGTCCAGCATCAGCACCTTCGGCTGCGTCATCAGCGCCCGGCCCACGGCGACCTGCTGGCGCTGACCGCCCGAGAGTTCGCCCGCGGGCTGGTGGCGCTTGTCCTTCAGAATCGGGAACAGCTCGAAGACCTGCTCCATCGCCGGGCGGATATCGTCGCGCCGGATGAAGGCGCCCATCTCGAGGTTCTCCTCCACGGTCAGGGAGGTGAAGATGTTGGAGGTCTGCGGCACGAAGCCCATGCCCCTGGCCACGCGGTCCTGCGGCGAGAGGTCGGTGATGTCCTCCCCGTCGAGCCGCACGCCGCCCTGGCGCAGGTTCAGCATGCCGAAGATGGCTTTCATGCCGGTGGACTTGCCGGCGCCGTTCGGCCCCACGATCACCGCGATCTCGCCGGGATCGACGGCGATGGTGCAATCGTGAAGGATGTCGCCGCCGGTGCCGTAGCCGCCGGTCATGCTGTCACCGACGAGGAAGGCATGCGTCGTGTCGGGGCGGACATCCGTCGCGGTCCCCCGCGCCATCGTGCCGCCGCCGGAACGCGTGATCGAGCGGTCCTTGTTGCCGCGATCCTCCTGCCATGCGTTCCGGCTCACGCCTGCGCCTCCGCGAGCTGATCCTTGTTCTTCAGGCCCGTGCCCAGATAGGCCTCGATCACCTGCTCGTTGGCCTTGATCTCGTCGAGGCTGCCTTCGGCCAGCACATGCCCCTCGGCCATGACAATGACGGGGTCGCAGATGCGGCCGATGAAATCCATGTCGTGCTCGATGACGACGAAGGTGTAGCCCCGCTCACGGTTGAGCCGCAGGATCGCGTCGCCGATCGTGTTGAGCAGCGTGCGGTTCACCCCCGCCCCCACTTCGTCGAGAAAGACGATGCGGGCATCGACCATCATCGTGCGGCCGAGCTCGAGCAGCTTCTTCTGACCGCCGGAGAGGTTGCCGGCCCGCTCGTCGGCGAGATGGCCGACCGTCAGGAAGTCAAGCACCTCGTCGGCCTTCGCGGCGAGTCGCGCCTCGTCCTCGCGGATCGCGGCACGCCGGAACCAGGCATTCCAGAGTGTCTCCCCCTGTTGCCCGCCGGGGACCATCATCAGGTTCTCCCGCACGGTCATGGAGGAGAACTCGTGGGCGATCTGGAACGTGCGGAGCAGTCCCTTGTGGAACAGCGCATGCGGCGGCAGGCCGGTGATGTCCTCGCCCGCCATCGTCACGCGCCCGGACGTCGGCTGAAGAACACCGGCGATCACATTGAACAGCGTCGTCTTTCCCGCCCCGTTCGGACCGATCAGCCCGGTGATCGTCCCCTCCTCGATGCGGAGCGACGCACCGTCCACGGCACGGAATCCGCCGAAATGGCGATGCAGGTCATGCACCTCGATCATGAAGATTCCCCGTTCACGGAACGGCCCCGGCAGATGCCGGGGCCGCCCAGGTCCTCGATTGTCTCAGCGATAGCCTTCGACCACCAACTCGCCGTTCTCGAAGCCGACGATGCGGTAATTGCCGGCGGATTCACCCGGCTCGATGAGCTCGACGGCGGAGGCGCCGACATAGTCCACATCGCCGCCATCGGCGAGGATCTGCAGCGCCTTCTCGAGCTCGCCCGGCAGGATCTCCTCGCCCGGCGCATTGGCGACGTCCATCACGCTGTCCTTGTAGGACGCGGGATCGGTGGACCCGGCCGCCTGCATCGCCAGCAGGATCAGTGCCGCGGCATCGTAGGCCTCCGCCGAGAAGGGCGAGCTGCCGTCGTAGCCGGCCTCGGACGCCATGTCCTGATAGGCCTGCGCGCCGGGGCAGTCGGTCCCGGGGTTGTCGCCCGAGGAGCCATCGATCTCGGAGCCGAACCTGTCGACGAGCGCCTGGCTCACCATGCCGTCGGGGAAGTGGAACGTGTCGAACGCGCCGGAATCGAGCGCCGCCCGCACGATGCCGGAGCCGCCCTGATCGACGTAGCCCGCCACGACGAGGCGGTCGCCGCCCGCGGCCGAGAGCGCGCCGATCTCGGAGGAATAGTCCGCCTTGCCGTCCTCGTGCGCCGCCGAGATCGTGACCGTGCCGCCGGCCTCCTCGTAGGCGGACTGGAAGGCGTCTGCGAGGCCCTTGCCGTAGTCGTTGTTGGTATAGGTCAGCGCGACGGATTCGATCCCCTCCTCCATCAGCACGTCCGAGATGATGACACCCTGGCGGGCATCCGACGGCGAGGTGCGGAAGAACAGGCCGTTATCCTCGGCCTCCGACAGGCCCGGGCTGGTGGCGGAAGGCGAAATCATCACCATGCCGTTCGGAACCGCCACGTTGGTCAGCATCGCGCCGGTCACGCCGGAGCAATCGGCGCCGACGATTCCGGACACGCCGTCGCTGGTGATCAGGCGCTCGGTCGCGGCCGTCGCGGCCGCCGCGTCGATGCAGGTGCTGTCGCCGCGGACCGACTCGATGGTGGTGCCGTCGAGCAGCAGGCCCGACTCGCTGACCTCCTCCATCGCCATCTCGGCGCCGGCGGCCATGCCGGGCGCGAGGCTTTCCAGCGGGCCGGTGAAGCCGAGGACGATCCCGAGCTTGATCGGCTCGTCCTGTGCATGGGCGCCCGTCGTCGCGAGCGCCGCGACGCTGGCCAGCAATATCTTCTTCATCTCCGTCTCCCTGATGTCGACGCTTGGCTGCGTCTTTGCGGGCCCGAGACTAAGGGGCGTGTTACTCGTTGAAAAGGCCGTAAAGCAGGACGTTGCGGCAGTTTCCGGCGACTGCTGTCAAACGTGCACGCCCGCCCGTCCGGCGAGATCGCAGAAGAACTGCCACGCCACCCGGCCCGAGCGCGACCCGCGCGTGGTGTACCATTCCACCGCTTCCGCCCGCAGGGTCGCATCGTCGATCTCGACCCCGTAGGCGTCGCAATAGCCCCGGATCATCGCAAGGAAGGCGTCCTGGTCGCAGGCGTGGAAGCCGAGCCAGAGGCCGAAGCGGTCGCTCAGGCTCACCTTCTCCTCCACCGCCTCGGCCGGGTTGATCGCCGAGCCGCGCTCGTTCTCGATCATGTCGCGCGGCATCAGATGCCGCCGGTTCGAGGTCGCGTAGAAGATCACGTTGTCCGGCCGCCCCTCGATCCCGCCGTCGAGCACGGCCTTCAGCGACTTGTAGGCCGCGTCGTCGTGGCTGAAGCTCAGGTCGTCGCAGTAGAGGACGAAGCGATGCGGCGCGGCGCGCAGCAGCGTCAGAAGCCGGCCAACGGAATGGATATCCTCGCGCTGCAACTCGACGAGCTTCAGGCCGGTCGCCTCAAGTTCACCATGCACCGCCTTGACAAGGCTCGACTTTCCCATCCCGCGCGCGCCCCAGAGCAGCGCGTTGTTCGCCGGAAAACCGCGGGCGAACCGCTTGGTATTGGCCAGGAGCGTGTCGCGGGCGCGGTCGATGCCGACGAGAAGGCGGAGGGGCACGCGGTTGATCCGTTCGACCGGGATCAGCCGATCGGGATCGGCGTCCCAGAGATAGGCCGAGGCGCGCCAGTTCGGAGCGACCGCCGCGCCCGGGGCAAGGCGTTCGAGAGCGGAGGCGATCCGTTCGAGCGCGCGCGCGTCGCTCACAGGCTCTCGTCCTCGTCGAGCAGGCCCGCCGCCCTGAGCTCGCGTTCCTTGCGCCGCTCGACCAGGCGGACGAGCCAGATCGAGACCTCGTAGAGCCCATAGACGACGGTAAAGAGGATCAGCTGCGTAATCACGTCGGGCGGCGTGACCACCGCGGCAAGGACGAGAATGGCGACCACCGCGTATTTCCGAACGTTGTTCAGCCCCTCGGCCGAGACGAGCCCCGCCATGCCCATCAGCGTCAGCAGGACCGGCAACTGGAAGCACAATCCGAAGGCGAAGATGAACTTGAGCGACAGGTCGAGCGATTCCCGCACCGAGCCGAGGAAGACGGTACGCAACTCCTCGTTCTCGACCACGCCGACCGGCACCGTGCCGGTGACCACGTTGACGAGCGCGGGGATCGCGTCGGAGAAGCCGATGAAGAAGTTCATCGCGAGCGGCGTCACGACGTAATGCGCGAAGGCCGCGCCGAGCGTGAAGAGCGCGGGCGAGGCGAGGATGAAGGGCAGGAACGCGCGCTGCTCGGTCTTGTAGAGGCCGGGCGCGATGAAGCGCCAGAGCTGGTGCGCGATGACGGGGAACGACAACGCGAATCCCGCGATCACCGAGATCCGGATCAGGACAAAGAACTTCTCCTGCGGCGCGGTGAAGATCAGCTGCGCCGGCTGACCGCGGGCGCGCAGCACGTCGGCGATCGGCTCGGCGATGAATTCCAGGATCGGCTCGGCCACCGTGAAGCAGAGCACCATCGCCACGAGGAACGCGGCGACCGACTTGATGATCCGCGTGCGGAGCTCCGCAAGATGCTCGATCAGCGGGGCGGAACTGTCGTCGATCTCGCTCACGGTTTCGTCTCCGGGACCGGCTCGACCGCGGATGCCGGCTCGGCCGCGGGCGGCGTGGCCTCGGGGTCGGGCTGGAGATCGGGCTCGGCCGAGAGTTCCGCGGCCTCGGCATCGAGGCGCGCCTGGGCCTTGGCGGCCGTGGCCTGCTCGATCTTGGCCTTGGTCGCCGCGCGGTCCTTCGACAATCCGGGCTTCGCCTTGCCGTCGGCGGCGTCGGGCGACCAGGAGGACAGGTCGCGCGTCGCGTCCTTCAGGACGTCGGAGCCGTACTTCTTCGGGTTGGCCATCTTGCGGAGGTCCTTGGTGATGTCCCCCACCCCGCTCTCGTCGGCGGCCTCGTTCATCGCGTGCTGGAATTCCCGCGCCATCCGGCGGGCCTTGCCGGTGAACTCGCCCAGCGTGCGGAACATGCGCGGCAGGTCCTTCGGGCCCACCACGATCAACGCGACGACGCCGATGACGAGAAGCTCGCTCCAGCCGATGTCGAACATGGTGTCAGCCCCGCCGGACGATCGTGCGGATCAGACCTTGTCCTTCTGCGCCGCCTCGGGCGTCACGTCGCGCGCGGCGGCACCGTCGGCCAGCGCCCGGTCCGGCAGCACCCGGTCGTGATCGGGATCCTCGTCCTTGGACCCGTCGCTCACGCCCTTCTTGAAGGCGGTGATCCCCTTGCCGACCTCGCCCATGAGCGAGCTGATCTTGCCGCGTCCGAAAAGGACGAGCACGACGACGGCGATGAGCAGAAGGCCGGGAAGGCCGATATTGTTGAGCATGTCCTGTCTCCCTGGATGCCGACCCCGATCTCTCGTCGGGGACGCGCCCGTGTATCTCCGCGCCTACTTACGCATTGCGCGGCCCGGTTGAAAGCACCGGCGCGCGAAATTGATCGTCAGCGCAGGAGCGGCGCGGGGTCGACCGCCTCGAACCCGCGCCGCGCCTCGAAATGCAGGAAGGACGGGTCGCCGCCGCCGACGCTGGCGATGGGCTGGCCGGCGCTGACCGAGTCGCCCTTCTCGACGCGGATGTTCTGGATGTTGGCATAGACCGTCAGCAGGCCGTCGTCGTGACGCAGGACGAGGATCGGGACCTGATCGGTGTCGCGGGTGATCGCGGCCACCGTGCCTGCGGCGGCGGCGCTGACCGCGGCCCCCTCGGGGGCGCGGAAGTCGATGCCCTCGTTGCTCGAAGAGAACGGCTTGAGGATGTCCCCCGCCACGGGACGTTGCAGACCCGTCGGCGCGGCCGGCTCCGGCGTCGGCGGAGGGGCGGGGGCCGGCGGTGCCGGCGGCTCGCTTGCCTCGGTGCGGAACTGGTCGAGCTGCGGGCTCGCGGGAAGCGGCTCGGCCTCGACCGCTTCGGGCAGCGCGGAGCTGGCCGAGGGCGGGATCGGGGTCGGCGCGCCGAGGCCGGGATCGGGGCTGGCGATCGTGCTGGCCCCGTCCTCGGTCACCACGAGCGGGATCAGCAGGTACTGCCCCTCCCGCACGGTGAGGTCGGGGCCGAGCCCGTTCCACTCGGCCAGCGCGGGCGGGCTCACGCCGTAGAGGCGCGCGATGGAGAAAGCCGTCTCGCCGCGGGCGACGCGGTGCCGCACCGGCTCCTGCCCGCCCTGCACGGCGACCGGCGCGGCCCCGGGCGCACCCGAGGCGCGGTCGATGGCGCTGCCGGCGATGGCGGTGATGTCGGGGCGTCCCGCGGTCGTGGTCCCGCCCGCGACGCGCCGCGGCAGGGCCAGAACGGCATTCGGGTTGAGCGGCGCGTCGGGCGTCAGCCCGTTGAAATCGGCGAGTTCCCGCGCGCCGATACCCACGCGTGTCGCGACCATGCCCACGGTGTCGCCACCGCGCGCGATGGCGACCTGATAGTTCGGATAGGTGATGAGCCCGTTCGCGTCGGGCACGGGCCGCGACGCCGCGGCCTGCCGGACGCCCGCGACCGTACTGCTCTGCCCGCGCAGGTCGTAATCCAGATTGCCGGATCGAAACTCCGAGCACCCTGCGATCACGGTGGCGCCGAGTAGAACGCCCGCCCAGCGGGTCCGCTTGCCTGTGCCGGACATCCCGGTCTCCCCTCATCTGCCCCGGTCGGGATGCCACGCCCTTCAGTCGTGTTCCACCCCCTCGATCAGCGGCACGAAGCGCACCGCGGCGAGTTCCTCGTAATCATAACCATCCGCCGTCCGCACGACCTTGATCAGGGTCTGCACCTGATCGCTCACGCCGACGGGCACGATCATCGTACCGCCTATGCGAAGCTGTGCCAACAGGGGGCCGGGCGGGTCTTCCGTCGCGGCAGTCACTAGGATGCGGTCGAAGGGCGCCTGCTCGGGCACGCCGTGGCTGCCGTCGCCGACGATCTGGGTGATGTTGCTCAACCCCATCGCCTCGTGCGTCTCGCGAGCCATGCGGGCGAGCGGGCGGTGTCGCTCGATCGTGTAGACCCGCCGCACGAGATGCGAGAGGATCGCGGCCTGGTAGCCGGTCCCGGTCCCGACCTCGAGCACGATGTCGCGCGGCTTCGTGCCGAGCGCCTGGGTCATCATTCCGACCACCGAGGGCTGGCTGATCGTCTGCCCCCGCGCGATCGGAAGCGGCACGTCCTCGAAGGCGCGCGAGACGAAGGTGGGCGAGACGAAGCGCGCGCGATCCACCCGCTCCATCGCGGTCAGGACGCGCATGTCGCTGACCCCGCGGGAGCGCAGCGCCACCAGCAACCGCATCGTCTCCTCCGGGCTCACCGTGCCGCCCCCCGTCCCTAGCCCGGATACGCGTCGAGCGTGCCGCGCAGATCGTCCAGTGCCGCGTGATCGGTCAGGTCGCAGCGCATCGGCGTGACCGACACCCAGCCCTCGACATTGGCCTTCACGTCCGTCCCCGGCCCCGTCGGCTCTCCCTGCGCGCTGCCCTGAATCCACAGGTAGTCGCGTCCGCCGGGCGACCGCTGGGGGTGGACCCGCATCCGCGCGTCGCCCCGGTAGCCCTGCGACACCGGGGCGAGGCCGCGGACGAAGCCGGCGGAACAGGGCGGGAAGTTGACGTTGTAGAACAGCTTGTAGCGCTCGCCGCCCCAGGGCGCATCCGCCACCAGTCGGCGGACGCAATCCGCGCCGTGCTTCGCGGCCGCCTCGAACGGGTCGTCGAGGTTGACGTTGTCGGGCCCGTAGAACTGGCTCAGCGCGATGCCGCGGACGCCCTGCAGGGCCGCCTCCATCGCCGCGCCGACCGTGCCGGAATAGACGGTGTTCTCGCCGGAATTGTTGCCCCGGTTCACGCCCGAGAGCACCAGGTCCACCGGCCCGTCCACCAGATTGCCGAGCCCGGCGAGCACGCAATCGGCGGGCGAGCCCTCCAGGGCGAAGCGACGTTCGGCGAGCTTGGTGACCATCGACGGCTTGATGTAGTTGACGCAATGGCCGACGCCCGATTGTTCGAAGGCCGGCGCAACGGTCCAGACCTCGCCGTCGAGGCCGGCCACGGCCGAGGCGATGTCGTGCAGCACGGTCAGGCCGTGCGCGTCGATCCCGTCGTCGTTGGTGATGAGTATGCGCATGCGGATCCCCTTTGCCCCGCCTTTAGAAGCAGGTGCATCCTGCGTCCAGCGGGGGGTCGGCATTTCGCGGCGGCCGTCGCGCCCGCGCCCGATCTCGCGGCGCCGGTGCCGCCCGATGCCGCGGAACGGGGATTTGAAATCCAGCCCGGGGCCGCGGATAAGGGGCTCGAAAAAGTGCCGAAAGGATCGCGATGGCCGCGCTGCAGATGGACGCCGACGCCCTGACCGCGTTCCTGGCGCGCGACTTTCCGCAGGTCTGCGACCAGTTCGCCGTCGAGCGGGCGGCGGCTGACGGCGTGACGATCCGTCTCGTCGTCGGCGAGGCGCACTTGCGGCCCGGCGGCACGGTCTCGGGCCCCGCGATGTTCGCGCTGGCCGATGTCGCGGTCTATCTCGCGATCCTGTCGCGGCTCGGACCGGTCGCGCTCGCGGTGACGACGAATTGCGCGATCGACTTCATGCGCAAGCCGGCCGCCGCGACGGACCTCCTCTGCGACGTGCGCCTGCTGAAGCTCGGCCGAGTGCTGGCGGTCGGGGATTGCCTGATCCGGTCGGTCGGATCGGACGCGCCGGTCGCGCGGGCCTCCCTGACCTATTCGATCCCGCCGGACGGTCCGCGCGGGGCGGCGGTCATTCCGCCCGGCACGTGACGGTGGCGATCCGTTCGATGTCGGCTTCGGTGAGCGTGTTGAACACCGCGATCCCGGCATCCGAGCTGACGGTCGAGTTGGCGAGCGGATCGCCCGCGGCATCCTCCGCGAGACAGTAGAGGACGGCATCCTCGCGCGCGTCCTCCGGGATCGTCGCCGCGCATTCGACGCCGCCCTCGGTCGCCGTGCAATCGAGCGTCTCGGCCTCCTGCGCGAAACTCGGACCGGACAGGAGCAAAAGCAGGATGAGGGGGCGCATGGCGATCTCCGTGGCTGGGGTGCCGACAAACGCTCCGGCAGCGGCGGAGGGTTCCGGACGAGCGTGGTAGGATGCGGGGCCGGATCGAGGACAGACGCTTTGGACGCACAACCCGTTCCGGATCGGCAATACGATCAGGCTTGGGCCAATCGGTCCAAGAATGGGGTAAAATATGACCACATTCTTTGTACTCTGTTTTTGCAGGTTTTTCTGGGAATGACTGTCGTTGACGCGGCGCGCCGGCGCTGTATAAGCGCGCATCGACCGGGACCTGCCCGGACTTCCGCAATCACGTCAGATAGGGCAAGGCAGATGAAGACCTTCACCATGACCCCCGACGCGATCGACAAGAAGTGGATCCTGATCGACGCCGAGGGCGTGGTTCTGGGTCGGCTCGCCTCGATCGTCGCCACCCGCCTCCGCGGCAAGCACAAGCCGACCTTCACGCCCAGCATGGACATGGGCGACAACGTCATCGTGATCAACGCCGACAAGGTGCAGATCACCGGCGAGAAGCGCCACGAGCCGAATTACTGGCACACCGGCCATCCCGGCGGCATCAAGTCCCGCACCACGCAGCAGATCCTCGAGGGCAAGCACCCCGAGCGCGTCGTGCAGCAGGCCGTCAAGCGCATGCTGCCCGGTAACAAGCTGTCGCGCCAGTTGATGACCAACCTGCGCGTCTATGCCTCCGCCGAGCATCCGCACGAGGCGCAGTCGCCCGAGACGCTGGACGTCAAGTCGATGAATCCCAAGAACACCCGGAGCGCGTGATCATGGCCGAGCAACTCAACTCCCTCGAAGACCTCAAGGGCGCCGTGGACACGTCCGGGGCCGCGTCCGACGACGGCCAGGTTTTGCTGGACACCTCCGCCCCGCGCGAGCCCGTTCGCGACGAACTCGGCCGCTCCTACGCGACCGGCAAGCGTAAGGACGCGGTGGCCCGCGTCTGGATCAAGCCCGGTTCCGGTAAGGTCACCGTCAACGGCAAGGACATCAACGCCTATTTCGCGCGGCCCGTGCTGCAGATGATCCTGAAACAGCCATTCCAGATCACCGACCGCGAGGGCCAGTTCGACGTGATGGCCACCGTCAAGGGCGGCGGCCTCTCCGGTCAGGCGGGCGCGGTGAAGCACGGCGTGTCCAAGGCGCTGCAGCTTTACGAACCCGGCCTTCGTGCGGCGCTGAAGGCCGCGGGTTTCCTGACCCGCGACAGCCGCGTGGTCGAGCGCAAGAAGTACGGCAAGGCGAAGGCCCGCAAGAGCTTCCAGTTTTCCAAGCGCTGATCCTTCGACCGGCCCGATCCAGGCAGGCATCCGCGACGGCGGGTGCCTGTTTTCGTTTCAGCCGCGAAACGATGCACCGGTTTTGTTCTCGTTCTTCGTCTTGCTCCGCGGCCGTGCCCTGCGCCAATAACCCGTCATTTGAAAATCATGTTGGCTCTGCCGCCATCGCGGCAGTGAGGATAGACGAATGGCAATGCTACTGGCAGAGACGGGCTTCAATTTCCGAACCCTGAACGTGAACCGTATTCTCGAAGATGCGATCGGCTACGATCTCATGGAGGATGCGGATGTCGAGGTGTATGGCGAGGTCATATCCGATTTCTGCATGATATTCTGGAACGAAGGTATCTACGGCAGTCTGTTCGGAGGCTCGGATATCGACGTCGACGACGAATTCATCGAAGATGGCACGATCACCGCCTACGCGGATCTTTATTACAGCGGCGGCGACTGGTGGACGATGTGGGAGTTGACGGACATCTCCGTTTCCGCGTCCGCGATCCTCGACGTGGCAGAGACGTCGGCGACGGATGACGATCGGCACTTGTTCCGGGAGATCCTCGCCGGCGACGATTACATGCGGCTCAGCGACTACAAGGACGTCACATCCGGATTCGGCGGTGCCGACTGGATCGAAGGGTTGGAGGGCAGTGATCGACTCTATGGCGGCGTCGGGCACGACTTCGTCGATGGCGGCGCCGGACACGACCGGTTGTCGGGTGGTGCCGGCAATGACGACGTTCGTGGGCAGTCCGGACGGGACCGCATCTTCCTCGACGAGGGCAACGACCGGTTGGACGGCGGAACCGAACTGGATTGGCTCATCGTCAACGGCAACAAAGCCGCTCGGGTCGACCTGGCCAGGCAGGACACGCAGCGCACGGGATACGGTCGGGATCGGATCTTCGACATCGAGAATGTGTCGGGAAGCCATCGGGGGGACCGTCTCATCGGGAATGCCGAGGCGAACCGGCTCGACGGCAACCGAGGCTACGACAAGCTCCGGGGCCGGGACGGCGACGACACGCTCGACGGCGGCAATGGGAACGATCGCCTGTCCGGGGGCAACGGAGGTGATCTCCTCCTCGGTGGCGACGGGTCCGACGTCCTGCTCGGTGGGCGGGGGTGCGATGTCATGCGGGCCGGCCGGGACGAGGACCGCGACAGGTTCGTCTTCCGGTCCGTCGACGACAGTGTGCGCGGCGCGGAGCGTGACCGGTTGCATGGATTCGACAGCGGCGAGGACGTGATCAATCTGCGCGCAATCGATGCCGACAGTGGACGGAAAGGCAACCAGGCGTTCGCGTTCTCGGACGGCGGACGGCGGACGGGACGCTAACGCCGTCTGGCTGGTCGACAAGGGGTCCCACGTCCTTCTGCGAGGCGATGTCGACGGTGACGCCCGGGCCGATTTCGAATTACTCGTCCGAAACGTCGACGTCCTTATGGATATCGACATGATCCTCTGAACGATCGTTTCGGTCGGATACCTGGCATACGAAAGCCGGCCGTCTTCCTACCAGATCCGGGGCCGATCGCCGGAACCGTTCCATCCGCCTGAAGCCCAGAATGCTCCTCGCGATGCAGTGCGCGCATCGGTCTGTCGAGGAGCAAGGCCATCGGCCATAGCGTCGAGACGACAGACACGTGAGCGCATTGCGTTTCCCCTTAGCCAAGCGCGCTGGGCTTTGCCTCTAGTTCGACACACGCTTTGGGAAATGCTGTGCAAGGCGGGAGTTCGCTCCCACGGGCCCGGATCGCTCGAACAACGAGACGCTCCGATCCTGTCGACTACCGCCAGACGGCGGCGAACCGAGAAGAAAGTCCTGAACGATCAAACGACAGAAATGAGGCCTAGATTAGGCCGTCTGGCAGGGGCAGCAGGGTTCGAACCCGCGACCTGCGGATTTGGAATCCGCTGCTCTACCAACTGAGCTATACCCCTGCAGATGCGTGCGGAATATGTGCTGTTCCAGGGCGGTGCAAGGGGGAACTGCGCGGATGCGGAAACGGCTGAAAAGCGAGCGGTAATCAGACGCACGAGTTGCTTGTGTCGGCCTCGGTGCGTTGCTGCACGATCAGGTTCGCATCGATAGCGGATCGGAGTGGGGTGAAACAGGACGATACGCAGGAACTTTTGACCTGAAAGGCTGTTATTTGGGTGCAAAGCCGAAAGCGCTGTATCCAACAGCCTGCTTCCGGTCTAGCAAAGCACAGACCACGGCCCCTGGAAGGAGCACACCATGAAACATATTTTTGCCGCCGCCGCGACCATCGCCGCATTGTCCACTGGCGCCGCGTTCGCCCAAACGATGGGTGAAGGCTACAACATGCTACAGACGGCGCTGATGTCGGATTTCGAGCGTATGGGCATTCCGACCGAAGAGCTGGACAACCTGACGCTCGGCCAGATCGCGGCGATCAAGGAAGTCGTCGAATCCGAGGACGAGTCGAACCAGAAGAGTCAGATCGAGGCGATCATCGCCAACAACTGATCCAAATGGATTGATTGTCCGAGCGGCGGCCTTTGGGCCGTCGCTTTTCGTTTGGCCGGTCGAGCGGTATCGATTCACATGACTGATTCCACCGACCCGGCGCCACCGAGACGCCCGAACGCGAAGAGGGCCCCCGTTCGGGAGCCCTCTCGTCGTTCCAGTTAGTCGGAAGTGGCTTACTCGGTGATCTTGGAGACCACGCCGGCGCCGACGGTGCGGCCGCCCTCGCGGATCGCGAAGCGCAGGCCCTGCTCCATCGCGATCGGTGCGATCAGCTCGACACCGAACGACACGTTGTCGCCCGGCATCACCATCTCCGTGCCCTCGGCCAACTGCACCGTGCCAGTCACGTCCGTCGTGCGGAAGTAGAACTGCGGCCGGTAGTTCGCGAAGAACGGCGTGTGGCGCCCACCCTCTTCCTTCGTCAGGATGTAGGCCTCGGCCTCGAACTTCGTGTGCGGCTTCACCGAGCCCGGCTTGCAGAGCACCTGACCCCGCTCCACCCCGTCACGGTCGATGCCGCGCAGCAGCGCGCCGATGTTGTCGCCCGCCTCGCCGCGATCGAGCAGCTTGCGGAA
>NZ_CANLTR010000013.1 GCF_947494055.1 uncultured Jannaschia sp.
TCGCCAACCGCCATCAGGTGTATCAACGCGCCCGTGCTGCCCGCCCCGAGCGGTGGTCAGAAAATACGCGCCGCTGGTCGCCGATCGGCTCCGTCTGGCTCAATCCGGAGCGACCTGAATTAGGGAGCGAAGGTCATGGGGCCGCCGATGCGCTTACCCCAGAAGCTGGCGGCGGCGGCCCCATGGCCGGCCCTGCCGAGCGAGCAGCCTGAAAACAAGGACAGGCGACAACTCCTTTGACAAACACCGAAACCCGCCTGCGCGCCCCACCATGTTTGCGAGCGTGCCATTCGCCCTCACCGCGCACCTTGATACCGGTCCTGTCCACTGCCCGGCAGGGCATTGCGCAGCAATGTCCCGAGAGGGGATCATCAGGTGCAACGGGCCGCCGCTGCCGCGGTAGGGCAGTTGCACGGCCAGCATCTTTTGCCGCCGACACAGCGCCGAGACTGAGGAGGATCAGCGAGCCTTCCAGTGGAAGGATCGCCCGACGAAGGGCACCGGCCAGTCGAGCCCCGCCAGCTCGAGAAGGCTTGCTACGAAGCCTGTCGTTTGGCGCAGCGGCGGGCTGAACAAGACCTTGATCCCTCTCGGGACATCACCGCGTGATGCCCTGCTGGGCAGTGGTCAGACAGGCTTGGATCGCGGCGTCACTGTAGACTGGCTGCCCGCCGCGCTTGCCCGATGGTGCAGCGTGCCAAGGCGTCGACGGGTCAAACCAGACCGTCCAAGATCCGCGCTCACGTAGCGAGGCGTTGCAAGTAGACCAGTTCAGAGTGCGGTAGCGGTTCGGAACAGGCTTGGACATGCCGTCCAGCTATGCTGCTGGAGGCGCAATGTGAATTCCGGGCAGCCTTCGTGCAACAAAGCCCTTGCCTGTGCCCAGTACGAATTGGAACCGACCATTCGGCGCTTCGTTGACGGTCTATAACAAACGTGTGTCAGCGAGGTGTGCCCGCCTCGTCAGAATGTCCGTCCTCGTTCCGGGAGTTGATCCATGACAAGTCCAACCGACCCCAACCATCCTGCTAATTCCGCGCGAGCATCCCGCTCGGCCGGCGGACTTGCGAGTGATGTCGTGCGGCACGGCTCGAACCTGGTCCAGCAGGAGATACAGCTCGCGAAGGCCGAGATGTCCGAGAAGGCGTCACAGCTCAAAGCCGCGATCGGCGAACTCATCGCGGGCACCGTGCTTCTGATGGTTTCGCTGGGGGTCCTGCTATCCGCCCTGGTCAGCGGTATCGCGCGTCTGCTCGTGGGCCTGTTCGGCGACGACCCCACTGCGGCAAGGGAGGTTGTCGCGCTCGAAGGTCTCGACGAGGGTCAAGTCCAGATGGTCACGGCCGTGAACCAGAACGTCGAGGCGGCTCTGGATGCGGCGCGGACCCTGCCGACCTATGAAGGGCTCGCCGCGCTGCTCGTCGGTGTGGTGTTCGCCATCGTCGGGGCCCTTCTTCTACGCAACGGGCTGAGCAAGCTCGATCCCGGGAACCTGGTCCCCGACCGGACGATCCGGCAGGTCAGGAAAGACGGGGAAATGGCGCGCGATCAGGTTTGAGCCACCCCGATTTCACCTGCCATCCGTACTCGATAAAGGAGCCAGACAATGGCTGACAGCAATCACGATCAGAAGTCCGCCCGCGAAGCCGAACGCGACGTCGAAGCCGCCCGCGCGAACCTTGCCGGATCCATCGACAACCTCGAAGCCAGGCTGAGCCCCAATGCGCTCGTGGAGCAGGGGATCGCTTACCTTCAAGGCGACGGACGTCGGCATATCGACAAGTTGGCGCGCAATGCCCAAGCCAACCCGATTCCACTCGTCCTGATCGGGATCGGCGTCGCCTGGCTGGCATTGGGATCGAACCGCAATCCGGGCCCGAGGCGGATCGGTCGGCGGGTCCCGGATGACCGTGGATACGGCCGCGACGATTACGCGCCGGCCTCGAACGCGACCCCGTCGTCCTCGGGCCTCGGATCTGACAGAACAGGTGCTACAGATCCGAGAGACGAGCCGCGAACGACGGGTCTTGCCACTGCAGCGAGCCCCTTGCCCTCCGACAAGCCGGATGATGCGCGGCGTTCGCCCGGTGTGGCCGCAGGAACCGATCCTGCAATTTCCGACGACGCGCGACCGAAGGACGCGGCCATCGAAAATCCGGTCATCGGATCGAAGCCGAACTTGGAGGCAAGCACGGGAGATGGCGAGGACACGCCCGCGTTCCGCGATCCGATCGCAACCGCGCATAGCGAACGGGATGAAGATAAGAACACGTAAGCGTCCATAAAGCTTCTCGATCCAGCCCATGATATGCTCGACCTTCCTCTACGCGAGGGGGGACAAACCGAGCGGATTGCCTGCTCGACGTTTCGCGGGCGCCATATCCAGCCTGACCTTCATGCCGTCGCGTTGGATCTTGGCGCATCGGTGTCGCCGAACGCGTCAAACCGTCAGTCCCGTCTAGCCTTATCGCCTCACCTTGGTCATAAAGTCATGTGGCGACAAAGGTGAGGCGCAGGCCGGCCAAACAACATGCGCCGATTGGGAGGATAATGATGAGAACCATTGCAACGCTTGCCGCCACCGCGGCGCTGATGGCCACCACCGCGATTGCGCAGGACGGGAATTACGCCGACCTCGACCGCACGGGCTGGCCCGACAGCTTCACCGTCGGCACCGCATCGCAGGGCGGCACGTTCTTCGTCTATGGCTCCGGCTGGGCGAACCTCGTCGGCGAGGAGCTCGGGATCTCCGGCGGTGGCGAGGTCACCGGCGGGCCGATGCAGAACATGGCGCTCGTCCATACCGGCGACGCGGCGTTCGGAATGACGACGATGGGCCCGGCGCGCGAGTCGCTCGAAGGCACGAACCCGATCGCCCCCGGCCTCCAGATGACGCAGGCCTGTGCCATGTTCCCGATGTACCAGACGCCGTTCTCGATGGCAGCGCTGACTGGGTCGAACATCACCTCGGTCGAATCGATTCCGGCCGGGGCGCGCATCGGCTTCGGACCTGCCGGCTCGACCTCCGACACGTACTTCCCGGCGATGCTCGAGGCGCTCGGCGTCGACTTCGAGCGGCGGAACGGCAGCTGGGACGACCTGGGCGGCCAGCTTCAGGACGGACTGCTGGACGCGGTGGCGTTCGCTGTCGGCATTCCGACGCCGGCAATCAGCCAGGCCGAGGTGCAGACCGACATCAACTTCATCGACTTTTCCGACGAGGAACAGGCGCAGGTCATCGAGGAGTTCCCTGTCTCCGAGTTCACGATCCCGGCCGATACCTACTCGACGCTTGAAGAGGACATGCAGTCGGTCGCGATGTGGAACTTCGCCATCGCGAACTGCGACCTGCCCGAGGACTTCGTCTATGCCGCCACCGACATCGTGATGTCGGACAACGCGCGGATGGTGAACATCCACGGGTCGGCCGCGGAAACGGTGCCGGAGAACTGGAACAAGAACACGGTCCTGCAATGGCATCCCGGGGCCGCTCGCTGGTTCCAGGAGAACGCGGGCGCCGAGATCCCCGAGGACATGATCTACAGCGCGCAGTGATGCCCGGCGCGGTCCCGGTCCGAACCGACCGGGACTGAGTATCCCCGTGACCGCATCTCGATCGAGATGCGGTCATTTCTGTTGAGAACGGTCGCGGAACACGGCAGAAGGTTGCGCAATCGGTACAAAAAACCGATCCGCGGGGGGGACAACATGGCGGGAATTCGGGACGAGGGCGTCGAAGAGAAGCCCAAGCTCGATGCGGGAGGGCTTGCCGAAGGCGGCGGGGTGATCGCCGAGGGCGTCGACGACGAGCCGATCGAGGCCAATCGCCGCGACTACACCGGCTGGCACCTGACCCTGATGGCCTGGTTCGCGGGGCTCTACGCCGCGTTCCACATGGCCGCGCTCAACGGTCTATCGATCGCGCGGTGGACGGGGATCGAGCTGCCACTGCTCCCGACCTTCCCGATGGAGACCTGGAACTTCCGCATCGTCCACGTCGCCGGCGCATTGCTGCTGGGCTTCGCGCTCTTCGCGGGTCGCGCGTTCGCCGAGGATCCCCGCAAGGCGACGCGCGGGCTCGACTGGCCATCCTGGGCCTTCGCCGCACTGGGTCTCGTCTCGCTGGGCACGGCGCTGTCCTTTTCGGTCGAAATCGCGAACGGCGCGATGTGGAACGGCATGGACCCCGGCATCCGGGGCCGCGAAATCTGGTGGTTCGGCGTGCCCCTCCTCCTGGCCACCGCGGGCGGCATCGTCCTGAGCTGGCTGCACGGACATCTGCGAAGCAGCATCGCCGCCCCCGACATCGTGCTGGGCATCTGCGCCGTATCGGTGGCGGTCTACCTGATCGCGATCTACGGCACGCTGATGCGCAACTCGACCGGTACGCCGTTCGCGCCGATCGGCATCTCGCTGGCCGCCGTCGCGGGCGTCGCGCTGATCCTGGAGCTCACGCGGCGGGTCGCAGGCCTCGCGCTCGTCATCATCTCGGGCATCTTCCTGCTCTACGTCTTCACCGGGCAGTTCCTGCCGGGCTTCCTGAACTCGCCCCCGATCGCGTGGGAGCGGTTCTTCAGCCAGGTCTACACCGATGCGGGCATTCTCGGGCCGACGACGGCCGTGTCCTCGACCTACATCATCCTCTTCATCATCTTCGCGGCGTTCCTGTCGGCCTCCAAGGTCGGCGACTATTTCGTCAACTTCGCCTTCGCCGCCGCCGGGCGCTCCCGGGGCGGACCCGCCAAGGTCGCGATCTTCGCATCCGGTCTGATGGGCATGATCAACGGCACCTCCGCGGGTAACGTCGTGGCGACCGGCTCGCTCACGATCCCGCTGATGAAAAAGGTCGGCTACAAGCCCACGACCGCGGGCGCCGTCGAGGCCGCCGCCTCCACCGGCGGACAGATCATGCCGCCGATCATGGGCGCCGGCGCGTTCATCATGGCCGAAATCACCGGCATTCCCT
Organism: uncultured Jannaschia sp.; assembly: GCF_947494055.1. Classification (GTDB taxonomy): domain Bacteria; phylum Pseudomonadota; class Alphaproteobacteria; order Rhodobacterales; family Rhodobacteraceae; genus Jannaschia. The sequence continues at coordinate 4,967 of NZ_CANLTR010000013.1, forward strand.
ATACCGAGATCGCGATCGCCGCGATCATCCCGGCGATCCTGTACTTCGTGTCGATCTACTTCATGGTGGACTTCGAGGCCGCCAAACTCGGCATGCGCGGCATGCGCGAGGACGAACTGCCGAAGTTCCGCAAGATGGTGCGTCAGGTCTATCTGTTCCTGCCGATCATCATCCTGATCGTGGCGCTGTTCATGGGCTATTCGGTGATCCGGGCGGGCACGCTCGCGACGCTGTCGGCCGCCGTCGTCTCCTGGCTGACGCCCTACCGCATGGGCCCGCGCGAGATCGGCCGTGCCTTCGAGCTCGCTGGCATCATGTCGATCCAGATCATCGCGGTCTGCGCCTGCGCCGGCATCATCGTGGGGGTGATCGCGCTCACCGGGGTCGGGGCGCGGTTCTCCTCGCTGCTTCTTGGCATCGCCGGGGCGTCGGAACTGCTGGCGCTGTTCTTCGCGATGTGCATCGCGATCATGCTCGGGATGGGAATGCCCACGACGGCCGCCTATGCGGTCGCGGCGAGCGTCGTCGCGCCGGGCCTGACCAGCCTCGGCATCCAGCCGCTCACGGCGCATTTCTTCGTCTTCTACTTCGCCGTCGTCAGCGCGATCACGCCTCCCGTCGCGCTGGCGAGCTACGCCGCCGCGGGCATATCGGGCGCCAATCCGATGGCCACGTCGATGGCGTCGTTCAAGATCGGGATCACGGCCTTCGTCGTTCCGTTCATGTTCTTCTACAATTCGGCGCTTCTTATGGACGGGACCTGGCCGGAGATCGGTCGCGCGGTCCTTACCGCGGTGGTCGGCGTCTACCTGCTCTCGGCCGCGGTGCAGGGCTGGTTCGTCGGCGGGCGCATCGTCTGGTGGCTCCGTACCGCGCTCGGCATATTCGCTCTCTTCATGATCGAGGGCGGACTCTTGACCGACCTGATCGGAATCGGCGGCGCCGTCGCGGTCTGGGCGGTGCAACGCATCGTTCGCCCGGACCCGGAGACGCCCCTGGCGGTACGCGGGACCGACTGACGCCCGGCGCTTCGGCAGGGCTTACCGAGCCTTGTCGGTGCCGGGCTACCGGATCTCGTGACACCGGCAAAAGATCCGGCCGTGCAAGGTGCTTGCCGCCGTGCGGCCGGGCCGAAACACCTTGAGGCGCGCGCTGCGAAGTGGACGGGATTCCGCATGCATAACCACCGTTGCGATCCCATACCCCGCATCTGCTGCACCTCGGGCAAGAAGCAGACCCGAATGAACGCGCCGACGGCATCCGGCTTCCCTCGGGGAGATTGAGCCTGACGGCCACGGCACGACGTCAGACAATGCGATCCCGCAAGTCCCCGTGGCAAAGGTCGCTGATCTCACCGGCGCGGGTGAGCCATATGTCGCGCCTCGCCGCCGCGATATGCTTCAGAGCCCGTCGCAGGTGGCGCAGGCGATAGGGTTGCCCGACGATGTAGGGATGCAACGCCACGCCCATGACGATGGACTGATGCCGAGACTGCGCCAGCCGTTCCTCGAAATCGTCGATCATCATGTCGGCGAAGTCCCGCGCCGTGTCGGTCCGCGCGACGATCGCGGGAATGTCGTTCACCTCCTGCGGATACGGGATGGACAGGAGCGGCCCGGCCTCCGTTCGCATCCAGATCGGCTGGTCGTCCATGCACCAGTTCAGCGTGTAGCGGTAACCGGCCTCGGCGAGCAGGTCGGGCGTCACGCGGCTCTCCGCGATCCAGGGGCTGAGCCAGCCCGCCGGTGGAACGCCCTCGAACTCGGTCAGGGTCCGCGTGACCTCTGCAATCATCGCCCGCTCCGTCAACGCATCCATGCCGTCCTGACGCTCGCTGTTCGTCCGCCCGTGGCCCACGATCTCGTCGCCCCGGGCGCGGTACGCGGCCAGAAGCTCCGGCGCGTGATCGTACATCGCTGCGTTGGCGAGGACCGTCGCCGGCAGATCGAGTTCATCGAACAGAGCGAGCAACCGCCACGCCCCGACGCGATTGCCGTAGTCGCGCCAGGCGTAGTTCAGGACATCCGGCTCCGTTCCCGCGGGCGCCAGCTTCGCACCCAGTCCCTCGCCGAACGCGAAGTGCTCCAGGTTGATGCCGAAATAGACCGCGAGCCGTTGGCCGCCGGGCCAGGAGAAGTCGGGACGGCGCGTGATCGGCACGTAGTCGAAGCGCTGGTGATGCGGCAGCGTCACAGCGGGGCTTCCGCGAGCCCGGCGCGGGCGAGCAGGATCTCGGCGCTGTCGTTCCAGACCTCGGTGCGGATGATCAGGCCGTCGCGCACCGCGAAGAAGTCGACGTAGCGATTGCCGTCGAATTCTTCGCCGTCGGGCCATGCGCCGTAAAGATGCCCCGTGTTCCAGACGTGGACGGCGCCGAGCTCGGCGTTCCAGACCGCATCGGTCCGCAGAATGCGCTTGCGAACCCAGGCGTAGCGTCTGGCGTTGAAGGCCGGCGGTCCTTCGGGGCCCGGCATCGTCCGCCCGCCGGTGAACACGATCTCGCAGTCGGGTGCGAGACATTCCCGGGCCCCGTCGACGTCACGGGCCATCGAGCGGTCGAGATACTGCGTCACGATGCGCTTCGCCTGCGCCACGGATTCGTCGTCCATTGAGCCCTCCTCAGCCCAGTTCCAGCGTCGCCACGCCGAAGGTGCGCGCGAGGTCCTGCGCCGGCGCGGGACCGCGCCACATCCGGGCGGTCTCGAAGCTCGCGGTCCAGCCCCGGGCTGCGGCCATCGCCGTCGCTGCCGCATTGGGTGCGGGCATGTCGACGCTGACTGACGCGTCATTCGCGACGTGAGCCAGACCGTCGAGCATCGCCTCGGCGCCCGCGCGGTCTTCGGCGAGGAACGGGCCGACCTTGTAGCCCGTGACGCAGGGACGCAGCACGCCGAGCGCGGCGATCCGGCCGTCGCGCACGAAGATGCGGGTGGTGCGGTCCGTATCCCCGCGAAGCCAGTCGCGCATGAAGGCGGTCCGGTCGTAGCCCGTCACCGACCGGTCGAGGTCGAGCGCGGCGTCCAGACGGTCCGGAGTCAGCGGCTCCGTCGCGTCGCCGCCCGCGGGGGTGAGGGAGCCGGTGAACCGATAATTCGGATGCGACACCACGAACCCGGCGCGGACGTAATTCGGCAGCTGCGCCGGCACGCCGTCGAGCCCGGTGCTGCGCGGCGCGAGACGCTCCATTCCCGTCCGCCAGAGCGCGTGGCCGATGCCTTGGCCGCGATGCTCGGGCCTGCAGATGTAGAGCCCGAGGAACGCGGTCGCGTCGCCGAAGCGGACGATGGACAGGCTCGCCGCCGGTTCGCCGCCGATGTCGGCCACTAGGAATCCCTCGGGGTCAGCAGTCAGGAAGGCGGCAGCATCCGCAAGCCCGGGGTTCCAGCCCTCGGCTTCGGCCCAGCTCAACGCGAGGTCGAGATCGGCGCGCGTCATCGTCCGGATCGCCGGTTCCCTCATCGCGCTTTCGCCCGTGGCGCCGCGTAGCTCCCGCGTTTCGACGTGCGCAGCCCCGCTCCGGCCAGCGCGGCAGCGAGCGACAGACCCGCGGAGATGCCCTCCACTACCGGGCAGTCGAACTCCTCCGACAGCGAGGCGGCCAGCGCGCTCATCCCCGCGCAGCCGAGCACGATGGCGTCGGCCCCGTCCTCGAGCGCAGCGCGCGTCTCGCGTCGGATCGCGGCCAGCGCCTCGGGCGTGCCCGCGTCGATGTCGAGGACCGGCACGCCCGCCGCGCGCAGTCCCGCGCAGCGCGACGCGAGACCGTAGCGGACGAGGTTGGCGCGCAAGACCGGCAGCGCCTCGGGAACGGACGTCACGATGGCGAACCGGTCGGCGATCAGCGTCGCGCAATGCATCGCCGCCTCGCCGATGCCGACCACCGGCGCGCGGGCGAGGCAGCGTGCGGCGTCGAGGCCCGTATCGTCGAAACAGGCAATGACGTGACCGTCCACGCCGTCCCGCTCCGCCTCCTCGATCCGTTGCAGCATCCAAGGCACCGCCAGCGCGCCATCGACCGGCCCCTCGATCGAGAGCGGCCCGCCGGCCGCGCCCGTGGTCCTGACCTCGACGCCGGGGGGCGCGGCCCCGGCGGCGGCAACCGCGATTCCCCGCGTCATGGCCTCGCTGGCATTCGGGTTGACCACGTGGATCCGCATCAACCCCGCTTCCGGCGCGGCTGCATCAGGCTGATGAGGGTGAACGCGACGAGGAGGAGCAGGACCGACCCGCCGGTCGTCGCGGTGCCGAGCGCGTAGATCTCCGGGTCCGTCACCGTGGTCGTCTTGGCGGCGAGCTGCATCGGCAGGGTGTTCTGCGCGCCCATGACCTGGCTCGACCGCGCCAGCTCGTCCCAGCTCAGAGTGAAGCCGAAGACCGCGACGCCGATCAGGAAGGGCGCGATCATCGGCAGGGTCACGTGCCGGAAGGTCTGCCACGGCGTCGCGCCGAGGTCGCGCGCCGCTTCCTCGTAGGCGGGGTCGAACCGGTTGAAGACAGCGAACATGATCAAGAGCCCGAACGGCAACGTCCAGGTCAGATGCGCGCCGAGGCCGGAGGTGAACGGCCCCAGCGCCGAGACGAACCCGGTCTGCACCCATTCGATCCCCGCCACCGCGCCCACCGCCTTGATCGCGTCGTCGAGCAGGCGGAACTCGAGGGCGATGCCGAGCGACACGACGATGGACGGCACGATCAGGCTGGCGATGGCGACGTAGAGGAGCACCGTCGCCCCCCGGAACCGCCGTCGGAAGGCGAGCCCCGCGAGGACCGAGATCGTGACCGTCAGTACCATCACCACCAGGGCCAGCGCGAAGGACCGGCGGAGCGCCGCGCCGATCTCGACCTGTCCACCGCCAGCCCAGAGCCGCTCGAACCAGTGCGTCGAGACCCCGACCATCGGAAAGACGAGGCCGCCTTCCGGCCCCTGGAACGACAGGACGAGGATCGAGATCATCGGCCCGTAGAGAAACAGCAGGAACAGCACGAAGAGGAAGGCGAGGACGTAGAAGGATCGGGGGCGGCGCGCGGACATCGGGTCAGAGCTCCTTGCGGATGTCGACGAGCTTCAGGAGCGCCCAGACCCCGACCAGCACCGCCGCCAGCAGGATCACCGCGTTCGCCGCGGCGAGCGGGAATTGCAGGAACTGCATCTGCGTCTGGATGACCTTGCCGACCGAGGCGATCTGCTGCCCCCCCATGATGCCGATGGTCAGGAAGTCGCCCATCACGACCGTGACCACGAAGATCGACCCGATCAGGATGCCCGGCCGCGCCAGCGGCAGGATCACGTGGAGGAGGGTCTGCGGACCGCCGGCCCCGGCATCGCGCGCCGCCTCGATCAGCGAGCGGTCGATGCGCATCAGCGAGTTGAAGATCGGCACCACCATGAAGAGCGTGTAGAGATGCGTCAGCGCCAGGATCACGGCGAAGTCGGAGTAGAGAAGCTCCTCCAGCGGCGTGTCGATCACGCCCATCCCCACCAGCGTCTGGTTGACCAGCCCGTTGCGCCCGAGGAGCGGAATCCAGGAAATCATCCGGATCACGATCGAGGTCCAGAACGGGATCGTGCAGAGCAGGAAGCAGATCACCTGGATCTTCAAGGTATGGACGTGGAAGGCGAGGAAATACGCGACGGTGAAGCCGATCGTCAGCGTGGTCACCCAGACGATGAGGCAGAACTTCAGCGTTGACAGGTAGGTCAGGAACGTCGTGCAGAGGCGCGGCAGGTCGGCGAGGCAGCCGTAGAAGACGTCGCCGTAATTCTGCGCCGTGAAGGCCGGTTCGATGGAATACTGCGTGTATTGCCAGAAGCTGACCACGATGGTCGCCGCCAGCGGCAGGACGAAGAAGACGAGAAAGACGAGCGCCATCGGCGCCGCCTGCAGGTAGGGCGCGAGCGCGGTGCCGGCGCGGCCCGAGCCACGCCGGCCTGCGGAGGCCCGGACCGGCCGGACCCCCGCATTGGTATCCGTCGCGTCGGTCACGCCGCGATGAACTCGTTCCACTTGCGGACCATGTGCTGGTTCTCGTCCATGACCGCGTTCCAGCAGGCGACGGCGCCCATGCGCTCCTCGTAGGAACCGCCGTCGCGGACCGCGCCCGCTTCTTCCAGAAGCCGGCCGTCGGGAGCGAGAATGTCCTGCTCGGCCGCCGCGCCCTCGTACCAGTAGGCCCATTCGTAGGGTTCCATGAACTCCTTCGCGGTGCCGAGCACGGCAGGGTAGTAGCCCTGCTTCGACAGATGCGCCCCGGCCCAGCCGGACAGGAACCAGTTGATGAACTCGTAGGCCGCGTCCTCCTTGCGGCCCTCGATCGTGCGGGGCAGGCCGAAGCCCGATGCCCAGGCGCGGTAGCCCTCCTGCAGCGGCTGGTAGATGCAGGGCACGCCCTGCGTGCGCACGGCGGTGACGGCGGGGGACCACATCGACTGGATCACCACCTCGCCCGACGCCATCAGGTTCACCGATTCCTGGAAGTTGGACCAGAAGGCGCGGAACTGGCCGGCGCGCTTGGCCTCGATCAGCGCGGCGATGGTGGCGTCGATCTCCTCGCGCGTCATGTTGCCCTTGTCGCCGTAGGTCAGATCGCCCCGCGCCTCGAGCGCCATCGCCGCGTCCATGATGCCGATGGAGGGGATATTAAGGATCGACGCGCGGCCGGCGAAGTCGGGGTCGAGCAGCGACGCCCAGGAGGTGATCTCCCTGTCGATCAGGTCGGGGCGGATGCCCAGCGTGTCCGCGTTGTAGGTCGTGGGGATCAGCGTGATCCATTCGGTCGGCTCGGAGGCGAAGGACGTGGCCTCCTGCCCCTCGAGGTAGAGGACCTCGTGCGGCGCGGTGCCGTCCCAGCCGACCTTCTCGCCGTCCACCGTGCCGTTCGCGATAACGCTCGCCAGGTCGCCGACACGGTCGATCCGGCTGGCGTCCATGCCCTTCATGTTGCCCGACGGCACGAGGTTCGGCAGCGAGAAGTATTCGGAATCCACGAGATCGAAGGAGTTCGGCTGCGTGATCACCCGGCGCGGCACCTCGTCGGTGTTGACCGCGATGTATTCGATGTCGATGCCCAGATCCTCGGACGCCTTCTCCGCGATGGCCGGCGACTGGTTCACCGCCGTGGACAGGTAGCGCAGCGTCACTCGCTCCTGAGCGTGGACGAAGGGCGCGGGAAACGCCGCCGTGCCGGCCAGCGCCGCGGCCCCGCGCAGGACGGAGCGGCGGCTCGTCTTGGTCCAGTCTGTCATCATCGATCTCCTGTTGGCTTTTATATTATCTTTTGACGGTCGCGGGCGGTCAGGCGTCCCGCGACAATTCGTGGGCGGCCTCCGGTCGCCAGCCGATGGCCACATCCGCGCCCGGCGCGAGTGGGCTGTCGAAGAAGGCTCGCTCCCGCATCACCGCGTTCAGCGTCTCGCCCGCCTCGGTCTCGAGCCCGACCCGCACGTCGGGGCCGCGATACTCGATCTCGCTGACGCGGGCGCGCCGCCGCGCCGCCGCCTCGCCCGGCGGCAGGATCGCGACGTCGTCCGCGCGCAGGGCGATCGTGCGCCCCCCGTCGTCGAGAATGTTGTGCCCGCCGATGAAGCGCGCGACGAAGGGCGTTCGCGGCGCGTTGTAGATCTCGCGCGGCGACGCGGCCTGGGCGATCCGGCCGTCGTTCATCACCACCACCAGATCGGCGAGCGCCATGGCTTCCTCCTGGCTGTGGGTGACGTGGATGAAGGTGAGCCCCATCTCCGCCTGGATACGGCGGAGCTCCGAGCGCATCCGCACGCGCAGGAACGGGTCGAGCGCCGAGAGCGGTTCGTCGAGGAGCAGCACCGACGGCTCGGTCATCAATGCACGGGCGAGCGCCACGCGCTGCTGCTGCCCGCCGGAGAGCTGGGTCGGCTTGCGATCCGAGAACTCCGTCATCGACACGAGGTCGAGCATCCGCTCCGCGCGGTCCAGCCGCTCCGCGCGCGCCACACCCTTCATGCGGAGCGAGAACGCGACATTCTCGGCCACGCTCAGATGCGGGAAGAGCGCGTAGCTCTGGAACATCATCGCGGTCCCGCGCGCGGCCGGCGGATCGTCGTTGACGACCCGCGGCCCGATCATGATGTGGCCGTCCGTGACGTCCTCGTGCCCCGCGATCATCCGCAGCGTGGAGGATTTGCCGCAGCCGGACGGGCCGAGCAGACAGCAATAGCTTCCCGCCTTGATCTTCAAGCTGATAGCGTCCACCGCCAGCGCGCCGTCATAGCGCTTCGTGACGGCGGCGAGCTCGACTGTCTGCGCGTCCGACATGCACGATTCCCCCGACCGGCGTCACCGAATGAGAAACGGACGGAACGCTCAACCTCGGATGTCCAGGAACGGGTGGGCAATGCGGATGCCGGGCGACTTCGTCGCATTTTTTCGCATCGTTTGCGGCAGGTGCCCGCTCGGCGGGCAGAGAACGAACGCCACATCACCGCCGCCCTGCAGCAGCCTCGATCGGCGAGCCCCGCACCGCGTGTCAAAAGGCCGACCGCTGCGCCGAGCGATGACGGCGATTTGATCCGGCCGGCTCGGTCATTCTTCGATCGTCCTTGATTACCGACCCCGTGTCGGCATGTAAGCCGAAGCCCATAGATTCAGGCCGCGTGCGCAGGAACAACGACGAGAGCAGCGACATGGACGAGACATCGAAGACAACCCCGGCGCGTCCCGAGACCCTGGCGTTCGAGACGGATCGGGGCGCGTCGCGCTCGAACTGGATCGCGGGGGGCGTCCTGGCGGTGGTTCTCGCGTGGATGGGCAGCGGCATCTTCCTGCCCTCCGACCCCCCGGCGGCGCCCGAGCGGGCGGCCGCGCGCGAACCGGCCTCCGTCGTCGCGCGGATGTCACAGGCCACGCCGGTGACGCTGACTTTCCAGGCCGAGGGGCAGGCGGAACCCGACCGCGACTCGGCGTTGCGCGCCGGGGCGACCGGGGACGTGGCCGAGGTTCTGGTCGAGAAGGGCGACCGGGTCGCGGCGCGGCAACCGATCGTGCGCCTGTCCGCCACCCGCGCCGAGGCCGACCTCGCCACCGCGCAGGAGCTTCTGGCACGCACCCGCCGCGACAGCGACAATGCCGAACGTCTGCTCGAACGCGGCGTCGGCACCGCCGACCGCGTCGCCGAGGCGCGCACGGCGCTGGCCTCGGCGCAGGCGCAGGTCGCCGCCGCCGAGCAGGCGCTCGCGGATCTGACCGTGCTCGCGCCCTTCGAGGGCCGCGTCGAGGCGCTGTCGCTGTCGCGCGGCGAGTTCGTCTCCGCCGGCGAGGAGATCGGCCGCATCGTCGACAACCGCCCCCTGACCGTGGCGATCCAGGTGCCGCAGCAGGCACTGAACCGGCTCGAGGACGGCATGATCGCGCAGGTCACCTTCATCACCGGGGAGACTCGGGAGGGCCGCGTCAGCTTCGTGAGCACGTCCGCTGCGGCCGAGACGCGGACCTTCCTGGCGGAGATCGAGGTGTCCAACGCCGATGGCGCGATCCCGGCCGGCCTCTCGGCCGAGGTCGTGATCCCCACCGGCGAGGCGATGGCGCATTTCGTGACCCCATCGGTCGTGTCGCTCAATCCCGAGGGCGATCTGGGCGTGAAGACGGTCGAGGACGGGCTCGTCCGGTTCTACCCCATCGAGATCGTCCGGGCCGAGCTCTCCGGCGTCTGGGCCACCGGCCTGCCGGAGCAGACCGAGATCATCACGATCGGCCAGGGCTTCGTGCAGGAGGGCGAGCGCGTGCGCGTCCAGGCCCCCGAGGCGGCGGAAACGGATGTCGCGACGACCGAGGAGGACGCGGGATGAACGCGCTGATCGACGCCGCCTTCTCGCGCACCCGGGTCGTCCTCATCCTGCTGGGGATGATCCTCACCCTCGGTGCCATCGCCTATGTCGCGATCCCGAAGGAGGCGAACCCGGAGGTTCCGCTGCCGCTCGTCTACGTCTCGACCGGCATCGACGGCATCTCGCCCACGGATGCCGAGCGGCTGCTGCTCGAGCCGATGGAGGCCGAGTTCGGCGCCATCGAGGGGCTCGAGCAGATGTCGAGCGAGGCGGCGGAGGGCTTCGCGAGCGTGCAGCTCGAATTCACCGCCGGGGGCGACATCGACGAGGCGCTCGACAAGGTGCGCGAGGCCGCCGACCGCGTCGAGGGCGAGCTGCCCGAGGACGCCTACGAGCTGACCGTGACCGAGATCAACACGGCGCTGTTCCCGATCGTCACCGCGATCCTGTCCGGCCCCGTCCCGGAGCGGACGCTGAACCGCCTGGCCAAGGACGTGCAATCCGAGGTCGAGAAGCTGCCCGGCGTGCTCGAGGTCGAGATCGGCGGCGCGCGGGACGAGTTCCTTGAGGTGCTGATCGACCCGACGGTATTCCAGACCTACAACCTGAGCTTCGACGCGCTGATCAACACGCTCCAGCGCAACAACCGCCTGATCGCGGCCGGCGCCATCGAGACGGGCGACGGGCGCATCGCGCTGAAGGTGCCGGGCCTGATCGAGACGCTCGACGACGTCATGGAGATGCCCGTCAAGGTCGACGGCAACACGGTCGTGACCTTCGGCGACGTGGCCACCGTGCGCCGCGCCTTCGAGGACCCGACGAGCTTCGCGCGCATCGACGGGCAGCCCGCCCTCGCGCTTGAGATCACCAAGCGCTCGGGCGCAAACATCATCGACACGGTGGCCGAGGCGCAGGCCGCGATCGAGGCGATGCGCGGCGACTGGCCGGCTTCGGTGAGCGTGACCTACCTGCAGGACCAGAGCGAGCAGGTCGAGACGCTGCTCTCGGACCTGGAGTCGAACGTGATCGCAGCGATCATCCTGGTGATGATCGTGATCCTGTTCGCGCTCGGCCCGCGCTCGGCGATCCTCGTCGGCCTGTCGATCCCGTCGGCCTTCCTCGCGGGCGTCTCCGCGCTCTGGTTGCTGGGCTACACGATGAACATCGTCGTGCTGTTCTCGCTGATCCTCGTCGTGGGCATGCTCGTCGACGGCGCCATCGTGACCGTGGAGCTCGCCGACCGGCGCCTTCAGGAGGGCGACGATCCGCGAACGGCCTACGCTCACGCGGCCAAGCGCATGGCCTGGCCGATCATCGCGTCCACTGCGACGACGCTGAGCGTGTTCCTGCCGCTGCTGTTCTGGACCGGCCTGATCGGCGAGTTCATGAAGTTCCTGCCGATCACGGTGATCCTGACGCTCACCGCCTCGCTCTTCGTGGCGCTGATCTTCATTCCCGTGGTGGGCGGCCTGATCGGCCGGCGGCAGCCGCAGACGGGGCGGGCGAAGGCCACGCTCCGCGCAGCCGAGACCGGCGATCCGCGCACGATCGGCGGGATCACGGGCGCCTATGTCCGCCTGCTGGAGCGGGCGATCCTTCGGCCCCTGACGACCTTCCTTCTGGCGCTGGCACTACTCTTCGGCGGGTTCGCCCTCTACGGCACCTTCGGCCACGGCGTTTCCTTCTTCCCCTCGGTCGAGCCGGAATTCATGCAGGTCGAGCTGCACGCCCGCGACAACCTCTCGATCTACGAGCGCGACGCGCTGGTGCGCCGCGTCGAGGACCGTCTCCTCGACCAGGAGGGCGTGGCGAGCGTCTACGCCCGCTCCTCGATCGGCGCGGACCAGGGCGACGAGGAGGTGATCGGCACGATCCAGCTCGACCTCGTCGACTGGGACCTGCGTCCGACGGCGGACGAGATCGGCGAGGAGATCCGCGCCGAGATGGCCGACATCGCGGGCATCGACGTCCAGGTCCAGACCGAAAGCGGCGGGCCGTCGAGTGGCAAGCCCGTGAACCTCGAGGTCCGCGCGGACGACCCCGTGACGCAGAACGCGGCCGTCGAGCGGATCGTGGCGCTGATGGACCGGGTGGGCGGCTTCACCGACGTCACCGACACGCGGCCCCTGCCCGGCGTCGAGGTGGCGATCACCGTGGACCGCGCCGAGGCCGCCCGGTTCGGCGCCGACGTGAGCCTGCTGGGCCAGGCGGTGCAGCTTCTCACGCAGGGCATCACCGTCACCGATTACCGCCCCTCGGACGCGGACGGAGAGCTCGACATCCGGGTGCGCTTCCCCAGCGAGGACCGCTCGCTCGCCGAGCTCAACAGCCTGCGCGTGCCGACTTCGGCCGGGCTCGTCCCGATCTCGAACTTCGTGACCTTCACGCCGGTCGAGCGGGTCGGCATCGTCCGCCGCATCGACGAGGAGCGCGTGACGACGATCGAGGCCAACGTCGCACCGGGCCTGCTCGTCAACGACCAGATCGCGGCGCTGCAGACCGCTCTCGAGGGCGCGGACCTGCCCGAGGGGACGAGCTACGTCTTCGCCGGCGAGGCCGAGGACCAGCAGGAATCGATGGTCTTCCTCGCCGGGGCCTTCGCCGCCGCGATCCTCCTGATGTTCCTGATCCTCGTGCTGCAGTTCAACAGCTTCTACCAGGCGATCGTGGTGATGAGCGCCATCGTCTTCTCGGTGGGCGGCGTGCTGCTGGGCCTCGTCGTCACCGGGCGCCCCTTCGGCGTGGTCATGGGGGGCGTCGGGATCATCGCGCTGGCCGGGATCGTCGTGAACAACAACATCGTCCTCATCGACACCTACAATGACCTGCGCCGGCTCGGCCTGTCGCCGCAGGAGGCCGCCCTGCGCACCGGGGCGCAACGCTTGCGGCCGGTCGGGCTGACCTCGCTGACCACGGCGCTCGGGCTGCTGCCGATGGTGATGGGGCTCAACGTCGACGTCTTCACCCGCGAGATGGCCTTCGGCGCGCCCTCGACGCAGTACTGGACCGAGCTGTCCAGCGCCATCGCCGGCGGCCTGATCGTTGCGACGCTCTTGACGCTGGTCGTCACGCCGGCGATGCTGATGCTGCGCGACGGCCGAACGCGCCGACCGGCGCCCGACGCCGTTCCAGCGTGAGCGGCGAGCCGGCCACCGGTGCGACCCGACGCGCTTGCTCCCGTGTCGCGTGACGTCTGGCCTGACCGTCGTTCCCCGTCGTCTTGCCAGCAGCCGGACCGTCGAGAGACGTTATTCTGGATTGCCGCAGGCGGGCCTCCGGACCCGCCTCTCACGCAGTTGCGCGTGACGACAGTCTGTTCCCACTGATCTCCCGGGTTGCATTCGACCCTGCCCCTTTGGGCAGATCCCGTCAGAGCGCCTTGGCCGCCCAAGCACGACGCTTGAAGCCGCTGCGCCCCGAAAGGCCGATCACTCGAGCCGCATCGCCTCCGTCTCGATGATGAGCCGCACCTCATCGCCGACGAGCCCGTCCGCGACGCCGTAGGTCATGCCGAACGCGCTGCGGTCCAGCGCGCCGCGCGCGGTGATGCCGAGGACGAAGCGGCCGTGCCCGAACGGGTATTCCCCGGCCTTGTTGAGCGTCACGTCGAGCGTCAGGGGTCGTGTCTCGCCTAGCAGCGTGAGGTCGCCGGTCACGGTGCCGGCATCCTCGCCCGACGGCGTGCCGCCTCCGGCGTTGAAGGTCATCACGGGATGCGCCTCGGTATCGAGGAAATCGCTGTCGCGGACATGCGCGTCACGCGCTTCGTGAAAGGTATCGAGGCTCGCGGTCCCGACCCGCACCTCGAGATCCGACAGGGCCTGGGTGTCGAGATCGTAGACGAACCCGCCCTCGACCTCCCCGAACACGCCCAGGACGGCCGCGTAGCCGACATGGTCGATCAGGAAGGCGACGGTCGTGTGCTCGGGGTCGAGCTCGTAGCGATGCGGCTCCGCGAGGGCCGGCGCGGTGAGCGCGACGGCGACAAGGGAGAGGATCGGTCCGGAATGCATGTCTCCTCCGTTCGGCGATGGCGGTGTCGAGCGTTCCTCGAGAGTACCGCGATCCGAGCCGCCTGGATACCCTGCCGCATCCGGCTCCAACGGGATCGCCCCGGCGCACCGCGCACCGCCCGCCGCTTGACGGCGTTGAGCGAAGACTAGCTCATGTCGCGATGACCGACCTTCAAACGAGCCACGCCCGCGCCGGGGCGGGAAAGGCCCGAGCCGACCTCCAAGCGCCTGCCGTCGCGATGAGCCTGCTGGCGGTCGTCTACGCGTTCGGGATCGCCGGAACCCTTCATCTTCTCGATGCGCCGTTCGGCGTCCTGCCCGTCCTCTGCCCCGTCTTCGCCACCGCGACGGCGATCGCGCTCGCCGGCCTCGTCAAGCGCTACCCGCACCGATCCCTCGGGGCCTGCAACGCGGTGACGCTGCTACGGCTGGCCCTGACCGTGGTCCTCGCCGGCGGTATCCTCGCGCCCGGCTGGGCGGCGGACCGTTCGAACGCGCTCTTCGCGGTCGCCGTCGTGGCGCTCACCCTCGACGGGGTCGACGGCTGGCTCGCGCGGCGGGCGGGGCTCAGCTCGGCCTATGGCGCGCGCTTCGACATGGAGACCGATGCCGCCCTCGGCGCCGTGCTCGCCCTGATCGCGATCCGTGCCGGGGTCGGGGGTCCGTTCGCCCTGCCGGCGCTCCTCGTGCTGGGCTTCGCACGCTACGCCTTCGTCCTGGCCGCCCGGATCGTACCCCGGCTGCGCGCGGACCTGCCGGAGCGGCGCTCCCGCAAGCTTGTCTGCGTGATCCAGATCGGGACGCTCGCAGCCCTCTTCCCGCCGCTCGTGGCAGGCCCGCCTGCGGCCGGACTGGCCCTCGCTGCCGCCGGCCTGCTCGCGTGGTCCTTCGGGCGCGACATCCTCTGGCTCCTCCGGAGGCGCGGGTGAGGCGCGGGATGGGACGGCGGGCGGCGTCGCTCCTGCTGGCCGCCCTCTTGCTCTGGCTCGTCCTCGCCCTGCCGAACCGGCCCTCGGCGCTCGGCGTCGCGACGGTCGCGCGCCTTCCGCTGGAACTGCCGCTCGTGCTGGGCCTCTGCGTCGCGACCGCCGGCTGGCCCCGGCTCTCGCGGACGCTGCGTGCCCTCCTCGTCGCGGCCATAACGGCGGTCACCGTCCTCAAGATTGCCGATCTGGCGCTCCATGAAACCTTCTCGCGCCCGTTCAACCCGGTGACGGACCGCTTCGTCTTCCCGGCGGCGCTGAACCTGCTGACCGGCACGCTCGGTTCGGTGGCCGCATGGGGCGTCGTGGCCCTCGCCATCTTCGCCCTCGCACTCCTTATCTGGCTCCTTGCCTGGGCGCTCGGGCGCTGGACGCGGCCCGTCGCAGGCCGCCTGCGCGGCGTTGCGGGTCTTGTCGCGCTCGGCTTCGCGCTCGTCACGACCGCGGAGCTCACACAAGCCAGCGATCCGCCCGGCACGGCGGAAACGACGCGGATCGCCCTCGCCCATGCCGACCGCGCCCGGAACGCCGCGCGGGATCTGGCCGCCTACCGACGCGCCGCGGCGACCGATCCCTTCGCCGGCGCATCCGGCCTTTTCGATCAATTGCAAGGCCGCGACGTAATCGTCCTCTTCGTCGAAAGCTACGGCCGGACCAGTTTCGACAATCCCCTTTATTCCGCGACCCATGTCCCGACCCTGAAAGCCGCCGAGGCCGCGCTGGCGGAGGCGGGGCTCGGCTCCCGAAGCCTGTGGCTCACCTCGCCCATTGCCGGCGGGCAGAGCTGGCTCGCCCACGGCACCTTCGCCTCCGGCCTCGAGACCGGCGATCAGGCCCGCTACGGCGCGATGCTCGCGAGCGGCCGGCGCACGCTGTGGCACCTCGCGCGGGCGGCGGGCTACCGGACGTTGGGGGTGATGCCGGCGATCACCCTGCCCTGGCCCGAGGGGCCCCGGATCGGGTTCGAGACCGTCCTCGCGGCGGCGGATCTGGGCTATCGCGGGCGGCCCTTCAACTGGGTGACGATGCCGGACCAGTACACGCTCACCGCTTGGCCGCGCCTGTTGGCCCCGGACCCGCGTCCGGACTTCGCGCAGGTCGCGCTGATCTCCAGCCACGCGCCCTGGGTGCCGATCCCGCCGATGCTCGACTGGGATGCGATCGGCGACGGCCGGGTCTACGACCGCTACGCCGAGGCGGGCGATCCGCCAAGCGTCGTCTGGCAGGATCGCGACCGGGTGCGCGACCAATACCGGCAGGCCATCGACTACGCGCTGCGCGCAGCGCTCGGCTTCACGGCGAGGCAGGCAGGACCGGACGCCCCCCTCGTCATCATGCTGGGCGACCACCAGCCGGCCCCCTCTATCGCGCAGGTGGCGGGGCGCGACGTACCGCTGCACCTGATCGGCCCGCCGGAGGTCCTCGCCCTCTTCGACGGATGGGCCCTGACCTCGGGCCTCGTCCCCGGGCCCGACGCGCCAATCTGGCCGATGGCGGCGTTCCGCGACCGCTTCGTCCGGGCGGTGAGCGCCCCGCCGGGGACGGATGCCTCGTGACCGCGATGCCGGGGCCGCTGCCGCGCGTCGCGATCTCCCTCGCCCTCGTCGCGCTGGTCCTGTGGTGGACTGACGCCGGCAGCGCCACCGCGCGCCTGTCGCAGGCCGAACCGGGCTGGCTCCTGCTGGCGGCCCTTCTGCTCACGGCGCAGACAATCCTGATGGCGCTGCGCTGGCGACTGACGGCGGCGCGGCTGGGCCTCGGGATCGGCCGGGTTCGGGCCGTGGGCGAATACTACCTTGCGCAAGCAGTGAACGTGACCCTGCCCGGCGGCGTCGTGGGCGATGCCGCGCGCGCCGTCCGCTCCCGCGCGGAGGCGGGCCTCGGCACGGCGGCGCTGGCGGTGATTCTCGAACGTCTGGCCGGACAGGTCGCGATGCTCGCCGTCGCCCTGACGGGGTTCGCCCTGGCGCTCGTCCGACCCGGCGGGATCGGCTGGCCGGACGGGACCGGCGCGATCGTGCTGGCCGTCGCGGCCGTCGCCCTGCTCGCACCCATCGCCCTGTCCCGCCTGGCGTTCCTCGCGCGCCTCGACCGCGCCCTCCGCACCGCGCTCCTCGCGCGGGCCGTCCTGCCCCGGCAGGCGGCGCTCGGCCTCGCCATCGCCGCGCTCAACCTCCTCGCCTTCGCCGCCTGCGCGCGGGCGACCGGGACGCGGCTCGGGCCGGAGGCCGTGACGACCCTCGTCCCCCTCGTCCTGACGGCGATGCTGATCCCGCTCTCCATCGCCGGCTGGGGTTGGCGCGAGGGCGCGGCGGCGCTCCTGTTCCCGCTCGCGGGCGCAACGGCGGAGGCGGGCGTCGCGGCGAGCCTGGCCTTCGGCGCCGTGATGTTCGTGGCCAGCCTGCCCGGCCTGCTCTGGCCCGCCCTGTCCGGGTCGACCGAACGTGACTTGCCGCCACGGGAAACCGAACGCTAACCTGCAACGAGAACATTGCAGGGACGGTTTCATGAAACGCCACCGGACGATCATTCCCGACCTGACCCGACGCCGCCTGCTTGGCGCCGGCGCCGCGACGCTGGGCCTCGCCGGTCTCGCGCGGCCGGGCCTGGCCCAGACGCAGGACGTCGCGCTGCAGCTTTCCTGGCTCCATTCGGTGCAGTTCGGCGGCAGCTACATCGCGCAGGATCGCGGCTACTGGGCGGAGCAGGGGCTCGACGTGGCGCTCCTCCCCGGCGGACCGAACGCGCCGGTGGAGCCGCCCGTGGTCGCGGGCACCGCGCTCGTCGGGATATCGGCGGCCGACTACACTGCGGCTGCCGTCGAGCAGGGGGCGCCGTTCCGGATCATCGGCGTGGCGATGCAGAAGAACCCCTTCGCGATCGCCTCCCTGCCGGCCAACCCGGTCGAGGTGCCGAAGGATCTGGAGGGGAAGCGGATCGGCATGGCGCTCGCCAACATGCCGGTGCTCGAGGCGCTCTGCACGCTCAACGACGTCGCCCTGAGCGAGATCGAGGTCGTGCCGACGCAATACGACGCCGCCCCCCTCCTGGCCGGTCAGGTCGATTGCCTGCTCTGCTGGGCCACGGATCTGCCGGTCGCGATGGCGATGGAGGATATCGAGGCGGTGACGATGCTGATGGCCGATCACGGCTACGCGCTGCACTCGCAGACCTACATCGCGACCGAGGAGAGCCTCGCGGAACGCCGCGACGAACTCGTCGCGCTGATGCGGGGCGAGGTCGCGGGCTGGACGGATTACGCCGAGGACCCGGATGCGGCGGCACGGCTCACGGTGCGGATGTTCCCCGATGCCGGGCTCGATCTCGCGACGCAGGTCATGCAGGCCGAGCGGCAGGTCCCGCTGATGTTCTCTTCGTTGACCGACGAACACGGCTTCGGCTGGTTCACGCCCGACACGGTCGCCGCGAATATCGAGACGCTGGCGCTGCTCGGCCGCGATGTCGGCCCCGAACTCTGGGATCGCTCGATCCTCGAGGAGCTGCATGGCGCCTGACGGACCCCCGTCCGCCACCGGTCGCGCCGTCAGCTGCACCGATCTCGTCAAGGTGTTCGACGCGTCCGGCGACCCGGTGCAGGCCGTGGGTCCGCTCGACGCGACCTTCGCGGCCGGACATACCACGGCGCTCGTCGGCCCGTCGGGTTGCGGCAAGTCCTCGCTGCTGCGGATGATCGCGGGGCTTGAGCGCCCCAGCGCGGGCACGATCAGGATTGGCGCCGAGACGCCGCGTGACCTGACCCGCCGCGCGGCCCTCGCGATGGCGTTCCAGGACGCGGCGCTCCTGCCATGGCGCAGCGTGCGAAGCAACGTCGCGCTCGGCCTGTCGCTCGCCCGGCAGCCGCCCGATGCGGCGCGGATCGAGCGCCTGATCGGGTTGGTCGGTCTCGCCGGTTTCAACGACCGGCGGCCGGCGGAGCTCTCGGGGGGCATGCGCCAGCGCGCGGCCATCGCCCGCTGCCTCGTCAGCGCGCCGGAGCTGCTGCTGCTCGACGAGCCGTTCGGGGCGGTGGACGAACTCACGCGACGCCGCCTGAACCGCGACCTCCCGGCGCTCTGGCAGGGGACGACGGCGATCCTCGTCACCCATTCCGTCGTCGAGGCCGCAATGCTGGCCGATCGCGTTCTCGTCCTTTCGCCCCGCCCGGCCACGATCATGGCGGAGATCGACATCCCCCTGCCCCGCCCCCGGGACGAGGACGATGCGGCGCTGCGCGACCGGATCGCCGCCATTGCCGCGGCGCTGCGCGACAGCGGCCCCGACCGCGTCCTGGCCGCCCAGTGACGGCGCCCGCCACGAGGCGCGTCGCTCGTCCCGCCGTCCCTGTCGTTCGCGTCGGCCCCCTCGCCTGGCGGGTCCTCGGCGTCGTGGGCCTTCTCCTCGCATGGGAAGCGCTCGCGCGCCTCAACGCCGGCAGCTACGTGCTGGCCGGTCCGGTCGCGGTCGCGATCCACGGGGTCGAGCATGCGGGTCTTCTCGGCCGTGCGCTGCGCGCCACGCTCGTCAACGCCGCCTGGGGCTTCCTCTGGGGCAACCTCGCCGCCATCGGCCTCGCCGCCGTGATCCTCCTCGTCCCGCGGCTCGAACGCCTGCTCGTGGCGCTGGCGCTCCTTGTCTTCTGCCTGCCGCTGGTCGCGACGGGACCGATCCTGCGCGTCGCCTACGGGCCCGGCGACGGGCCGCAGATTGTGCTCGCCGCGCTCGCCGTCTACTACACGACGCTGCTCGCGCTGCTCGTCGGATTGCGGGCCGTGCCGCGAAGCTGGCTCGACCTCGTGGAGAGCTACGGACGCGGCGCGGGGGCCCAGCTCCTCCATGTCCGCGCGATGGCCGCCCTGCCCTATCTCGCCGCCGGGCTGCAGATCGCCGCACCCGCGGCCATCCTCGGCGCGATGGTGGGGGAGTTCACCGGGGCGGAGCGCGGGCTCGGCGTGCTGACGATCCGCGCCACGCGGGCGCTCGACGTCGACGCGACCTGGACCATCGCGCTCCTTGCGGCGGGAATGGCGATGGCCGCCTACTGGGCGTTCGGCGCACTCCTCCGCCGCGTCGCCAGCGACCCGCCCGCGCTTCTGCTCGCCCCGCCCGGCCCGGCGCTCCGGCGCGGGCGGAGACGCGGGGCGGCCGGGGCCGCGGTCATGATCCTCGTCGCCCTCGCGCTCTGGCAGGGCGGCATGGACGCGCTGGGTCTCAATTCGTACTTCGCCAAGCGCCCCGGGGACGTGCTGACCTTCCTCGTCACCGGACCGGAGGCCGCGTCGCACCGGGCGACCCTGCTTGCCGCCTATGCCGAAACGCTGGCCTACACGCTGCCGGGCTATCTTGCGGGGCTCGCGCTCGGGGCGGGGCTCGCCTGCGCGATCACGCTCGCCCCCGGGCTGGCCGCGGTCGCGATGCCCGTCGCTGTCGCGCTGCGCTCGGTGCCGATCGTGACGACGGCGCCGCTTCTCGTCCTGGCGCTCGGGCGCGGGAGCGTCGGCACGATCACGATCGTCGCGGTGATGATCTTCTTCCCGACCCTCGTCGCCTGCCTGCAGGGCCTGCGGCAGGCGCCCGGGGACGTGATCGACATCTTCGCGAGCTACGCCACGGGCCGCTGGCGCACCCTGGTCCTTGCGCGCGTCCCCGCCATGCTGCCGGCCTTCTTCGCGGCCGCGCGGATGGGCGTCCCGGCGGCGATCCTCGCGGTGACGACGGCCGAATGGCTCGCCACCGGGCGGGGGATCGGCAGCCTGATGGCGCTGACCGCCTCGACGTCGGACTACAACATGCTGTGGAGCGCGATCACCCTCGTCGCCCTGACGGCCGCGCTCGCCCATACCCTCGTCGCGCGGATCGAGCGGGCCGTCCTGCGCGTCTACGGCCCCGAGCAGCTCGCGCGATGAGGGCCGTCTTCGCGATCCCCGGCGACATGGATCGCCGCACCGGCGGCTTCATCTACGAGGCAACGGTTCTGCGGACGCTGCGCGCGTTGGGCCACGACATCGCGCATCTGCGCCTGCCCGACGGCTTTCCCGACCCGTCTCCGGTGGAGATCGCGGCGACCTTCGACCTTCTCGACCGGGTTCCCGCGAACGTGCCGATCCTGCTCGACGGTTTCGTCCCGGGCACGGTCGATCCCGACGGGCTCGCCCGGCTCGCCGCGCCGCTGGTGCCGATCATCCATCACCCGCTCGGCCTCGAGACCGGCCTGCCGCCCGATCGCGCAGCATTCCTTCTGGCCAACGAGGCCGCGTCGCTTCGCCACGCGACCCGCATCGTCGTGCCGAGCCCGCACACCGCGCGCATCCTCGCCGCCGAGTTCGGCGTGCCCACCGCACGGATCACGGTCGCGCCACCCGGTTTCGAGGCGCCCGGCGGGCCGCGCCGTCCCGTCACGCCGCCGCTGATCCTGTCGGTCGGGTTGCTGGCGGAGCGAAAGGGCCACGACGTGCTGATCGCGGCCCTGTCCCGGATCGCCGATCTCGACTGGAAGGCCCGGATCGTCGGCGCGGCCCATGATTCCGTCCTGGTCGACGCGCTCGCGGCGCAGATGCGCGCGGCGGGTCTGTCGGACCGCATCGTCCTGACCGGCGAGCTCGACGCGGCGGCGCTGCGCACGACCTATGCGGAGGCGTCGATCTTCGCGCTCGCCACGCGGTACGAGGGTTACGGGATCGTCTTCGGCGAGGCCATGGGCTGGGGCCTGCCCATCGTCGGCTGTGCCGTGGGCGCGGTGCCCGACACGGTCGGCGATGCCGGCCTTCTCGTGCCGCCCGACGATCCGGACGCGTTCGCCGGAGCACTGCGCCGGCTCATCACCGACGCCCCGGCGCGCAATGCGCTCTCCGCCGCCGCCGCCCGCGCGGGCGCCGCCCTGCCCCGCTGGCGCGATACGGCAAGGGTGATCGCTGCGGCCGTCGACGAGGCGGTCGAGGAGGTCCGCGGGGGACGCGGTCCCGCCTAGCCCCCCGTCGGCGGCAAGAGCGGACGTTTCCATACGAGACTTGGCAGGACGGCCGGGCCATCGGTCCGCGCGTCGCGCCGGCGAAAGTTGCCCTAGCGACAGGAAACACTGGACAGATGCCGTCCGAAGCGCATTTTGGAAGAGGCACGCAGGCTAGTCCGAACGGCGTGACGTTCGGGCGCGACGGGGGAGGGGATTTCGGATGGTCAATATCGTTGTCAACGGAGTCGAACGTCAGTTCGACGGGGACGAAGACACGCCGCTGCTGTGGTATCTCCGGGACGAGCTCGGACTGACCGGAACCAAGTACGGCTGCGGCATCGCGGCCTGCGGGGTCTGCACGGTCCATGTCGACGGCGCCCCCGCCTTCGCTTGCGTGACGCCGGTCGGCACGATCGACGGGGCGGAGGTCACGACCATCGAGGGCCTGTCGGAAAACGGCGACCATCCGGTTCAGGTCGCTTGGCGCGATCTGAACGTCGCCCAGTGCGGCTACTGCCAGGCCGGTCAGATCATGCAGGCCGCGGCGCTTGTCGATGGGTCCGAGACGGTGACCGACGAGGATATCGACTACGCGATGACCGGCAATCTCTGCCGGTGCGGAACCTACACCCGGATTCGCGCGGCGATCCGGCAGGCGGCGGAGGCGAAGTGATGCGCGACACACCGATCCTGAACGTGAGCCGCCGCGGCGTGCTGGGCGGCCTCGGCGCCGCGACCTTCGTGCTTTCCGTCGGATTGCCGCGTCCCGGCCGGGCGCAGGACGACGAGCCCGAATTCGGTCGCGACGCGATGCCGAACGGCTGGACCGACGACCCCAAGGCTTTCGTCGCCATCGACGCGGACGGCACCGTGACCGTCACCTGCCACCGTTCCGAGATGGGCCAGGGCGTGCGGACTTCGATCGCGATGGTCGTGGCCGACGAGCTCGGCGCCGACTGGGAGCGGGTTCGCGTCGATCAGGCGCCGGGCGAGGAGGAGACCTACGGCAACCAGGATACCGACGGCTCGCGCAGCCTGCGTCACTTCTTCATGCCGATGCGCCGGGTGGGGGCCGCCGCGCGCGCCATGCTCGCGCAAGCGGCAGCCGACGAATGGGGTGTGGACGTCTCCGAGGTCACCGCCGGGAACCACGAGGTAACGCATGCCGCGTCCGACCGGTCGCTCGGCTACGGCGAGCTTGCCGCCGCCGCGATGGAACTCGATGTGCCCACCGGCGACGCACTCGTGCTGATGGACCCCTCGGCGTTCCGCTATGTCGGCAGCTCGGAGATCGGGCTGGTCGACAACATGGACATCACGACGGGGCATACGACCTACGGGATCGACGTGCGCCGCGACGGCATGCTCTATGCCGTAGTCGCCCGACCGCCGGTCTACGGGGGCCGCGCGGCGAGCTACGACGACAGCGCCGCGCTGGCCATCGAGGGGGTCGAGAAGGTGGTGGCGATCGACCCGGTGGATTTCCCCACCGAGTTCTCTCCGCTTGGCGGCGTCGCCGTGATCGCGCGGAACACCTACCTTGCCATGAAGGGCCGGGACGCGCTCGAGATCGAATGGGAGGGCGGGCCGAACGCGGAGTACGACAGCGCGGCCTACCGCGAGACGCTGTCGCAGGCGGCGAATGCGCCCGGCGGCACGGTGATCCGCGACGAAGGCGATTTCGACGCGGCCTACGAAGGCGCGGCGCAGACGCTCGAGGCGGAATACTACGTCCCGCACCTCGCCCAGGCGCCGATGGAGCCGCCGGCCGCTGTGGTCGAGATCCGCGACGGACGCGCCGAGGCCTGGGCCTGCACCCAGGCGCCGCAGGTCACGCGACTGCGGCTGGCGGAACGTCTGGGGCTCGAAAAGGAGGACGTGACCGTGAACGTCACGCTTCTGGGCGGCGGATTCGGGCGCAAGTCCAAGCCGGATTTCGTGATCGAGGCGGGCATCCTGAGCCAGGCAATGGACGGTGCGCCGGTCAAGCTGACCTGGACGCGCGAGGACGACATCCACCACGGCTACTACCACACCGTCTCGGTCGAGAAGATGAGCGCCGGTCTGGACGATGGCGGCGCGCCGGTCGCGTGGCTGCATCGGACCGCGGCGCCCACGATCGGCTCGATCTTTGCCCCGGACCCGAAGCACAAGCTGCCCTTCGAGCTGGGCATGGGGCTTCTCAACATGCCGCTCGCCATCGAGAACGTGCGCGCGGAGAACCCGGAGGCGCCGGCCCATGTGCGCATCGGCTGGTACCGGTCGGTCTCCAACATCCCGCATGCCTTCGCGATCCAGTCCTTCGTGGCCGAGCTGGCGCAGGCCGCCGGGCGCGACCCGAAGGATTACCTGCTCGAGGTGATCGGCCCCGCCCGGCTGGTCGATCCGCGCGATCAGGGCGACGTCTGGAACTACGGCGAGAACCCGGAGGTCTATCCGATCGACACGGGCCGTCTGGCGGCGGTGGTCGAGGCGGCGGCCGAAGGGATCGAATGGGGCCGCGAGATGCCGGAGGGCAGCGGTCTGGGCATCGCCGGGCATTACAGCTTCGTCAGCTACGTCGCCGTCGCCGCCGAGGTGACGGTCGAGGACGGGCTGGTTTCCGTCCCCCGCGTCTCGATCGCCATCGATTGCGGGCCGCAGGTCAACCCCGACCGCATCCGTTCCCAGATGGAGGGCGCGGTCGTCATGGGGATCGGTCAGGCGCTGATGAGCGAGATCACCTTCGCGGAAGGACGCGCGCAGCAGGACAATTACGATACCTACCTCGTCGCCCGGATGGAGGACACGCCGAAGCGGCTCGACGTCCATCTCGTGACGTCGCATTCCGCCTACGACCAGCCGCTCGGCGGGGTGGGCGAGCCGGGCCTGCCGCCGGTCGTCCCGGCGATCACCAACGCGATCTTCGCGGCGACCGGCACGCGCATCCGCAGCCTGCCCATCGGCGACCAACTCCGCAGCTGAAGAAAGGGCACGTCGTGCACAGCATCAAGCTATCCCTGACCGTCGCGGCTGCGCTGCTTCTGGCAGGACCGGCCCTCGCACAGGACTGCGCCGGGCGGATCGAGAATTTCGAGCGCGCCCTCGACCGCGCGGCGGGCGAGGCGATCTCCGCCTCCTCCGGCGGACAGGCCGTCGCGGGCGCCCGCGAGGCGCAGGCGATGGAGGAGCCCGAGGAAGCCACCGAGGATCCGGTGCCGTTCCAGGAGGAAACCGAGGAGGCCGCCGAGGTCGAGGAGGCCGAGGAGGCGGGAGATGGCGGCGAGCGGGTGATCCAAGCCCGGACCGCGCTGCAGAACGCCCGCGAGCTGTCCGAGAATGGCGACGAGCAGGCCTGTTCCGAGGCCCTGGACGACCTGATCCTGTCGCTTCTCGCGGACTGACGTCCGCCCGCGAGGCGCGCGCCTCCGTTCGATGGAACACCGGCGTGGGTCCGGGACTTCATGTTCCGACCCGTCGGGGCCGTGAGGACACGCAAACGTTTGGCCGAATTAAGTCGCCTTCCTGTCCACGGGGAGGACCTGTCTCTCCCGTGCCGGCTGGCCCCGCGCAATCAGGAGACGTGACATGACGATCATCCCGCGCCCCGAAGGCGTTTTCGCTATCCTTCTCTGCCTCGGCACCGCCCCGATGGCGTCCGCGCAGGCCCAGGCCGAGGCGGCGCAGCCCGAGCTGACCGAGGTGGCGCGTTTCGATCATCAGGTGACCGGCGTCACCGTCAGCGCGGACGGGCGCATCTTCGTGAACTTCCCGCGCTGGACCGAGGACGTGGACACCTCGGTGGTCGAGCTCGTCGACGGCGTGCGGCAGCCCTATCCGAACGCGGAATGGAACGGCTGGAGCAATCTCGAGAGCGCCGAGGTTTCTGCCGCGGACCACTTCGTCAACGTGCAGAGCGTCGTCGCGGATGGCGACGGCAGCCTCTGGGTCCTCGACCCTGCCGCGCCCGCCACTGGCTTCATCGTCGAGAACGGCCCGAAACTCGTGCAGATCGACCTCGCAAGCGACGAGGTCGTCCGCGTCATCGCCTTCGGCCCCGACGTCGCGCCGCAGGGCAGCTATCTCAACGACGTGCGCTTCAGCCCGGATGGCGGGCACGCCTACATCACCGATTCCGGCCCCGCCGACGCGCTGATCGTCGTCGACCTCGAAACCGGGACGGGGCGGCGCGTCCTCGAGGATCATTTCTCGGTCGCCGTCGATCCGGACGTAACCGTCACCCATGCGGACGAGCCCGTCCGCCGGCCCGACAATCGCGGCGCCGCCTTTGCGGCCGACGGCATCGCGCTGTCGCAGGACGGGGAGACGCTGTTCTGGAAGCCGCTGACCGGCACGACGCTTTACTCGATCGCGACTGAAATGCTGGACGTCCCGAGCCGCTTCGTGGACGAGGTCGCGGCGGCAGTGCTCGACCGCGGCGAGGTCGGCGTCACCGATGGGCTCTGAATGGACGGTGCGGGTCGCATCTACCTCTCGAATATCGAGGACGACGCCATCCGGCGTTGGGCGGACGGGAAGGTCAGCCTCGTCCTGCAGGACGACCGCCTCCGTTGGCCGGACACGTTCAGCAAGGGACCGGACGGCGTGATCTACGTCACCACATCGCGGATCATGGACATGCCTTGGTACAAGCCCGAGAACCCGCGGATCGTCGCAACGACCCTTTGGTCGTTCGAGCCGCAGGACTGATTGGCCCGAACTGCGGCAGGTGCCGCCCACGGGGCGGTGCCGCGTCAGGGCGACCTGCCGGTCCAATCTCGCCCGTTTCGCGAGATCTGCCCCGATTTCCGGCCGCTGCCCGCCGGCCGGTCAGCAGCCGATCGCCGCGCAGATCCGCTCGCGGTAGACCGAGTTCGTGACGTTCTGTTCCATCGGCGGTGAGACGTTCGGGCAGTTCGGCACGTAATCGGCCGCGAGGCCGGCATTGACGCAGGACGCGATCTCCCAGCCCGGCGGCAGGTCGTTCAGATCGACCTTCTGCCATTTCGGGTGTCCCTCGCCCCGAAGCGTCTCGAACTGCGTCAGGATCAGGTTGGACACGTCCGACACCGCCTGGCAGCTTGCCCGGTGGTAGGTGTTGCGCGTCGGGACGTATTCGTAGGTCATCAGGACCGCCTTGACTGCGACGACGTCCAGCGGCCCGTCTTGAAACGCGTAGGTGCCCGCGGGGATCTCCGCCGGCGTGTAGACGGCCTGCAGGACCTCGTCCGAAATCGGCAGCAGGTGGAACCGCTCGGCGTCGATCCCGGCCTCCTCGAACAGGGCTGTCGGTGCCCCGGCGACGTAGAAGAACGCGTCGATCTGACCGTCGAGAAGCTGCGCCATCGACTCGTCGGGTCCGATCGTCAGCGTCTCGCCCGGCTCCGTCCCCGTCAGGTCGAGGATGAGGGAGGCGGTCAGGAAGGTGCCGCTGTCGGCGACCCCGATCGCGACCCGCTTGCCCGCGAGGTCGGACAGGCCCTCGATGTCCCGAGAGGCGAGAATGTGCACTTCCTCGTTGTATAGCGGGAAGGCGATACGCACGCCGGCGACGGCCCTGGCGATGTCCGGATCGTCGGCGGAATAGGTCTGCAGGTATTCCAGCACGTCGCTCTGGACGATGCCGAACTGCGTGGCGGGGCGGTTTCGCACGCCGAGGAAGTTCTCGAGCGAGCCCGCGCTCTCGCGGACGGTGAGCGTCTGGCCGCAGGTCTCCATCAGGCCGGCGATGTCGCGCCCGATCTGGATGTAGGTGCCGGTCGGCCCGCCGGTCAGGATGTTCTTCGCGAGATCCTGCGCCATGGCGGGCGCCGTTCCGGTCAGAAGGAGGACCACCAGCGCTGCGATCCGTCCGAGCTTCGTCATGTTCGTCTCCCTCTCGTCGTATCGAACGCCTCAGCAGCGTCCCAGATCGCGCACCAGCGAGACGAGCGTCTGCCGGTTCACCGTGCCGAAGACCTCGGCGAGTGCCTCGTAGGTACAGACCCGGTCCGCCAGCACCGCCTGCAGCTCGGACCGCTCGTTCGCCGTCGCCGTGTCGAGCCCCGGCGCCATACGGATCGCCCGGGCGATCTCACCCACGGGCGGCGCCGTTTCCCGCCGCGGCAGTTCCGCCGCGATCGCCGCTTCGGCTACATCCGCCTCCTGCGCGGCGCGCAATTCGTTCAGTTCGGCCTGAATTGCGTCACGATCCGCGCGCAGGGTCCCGAGCGCGTCGCGCAGGGCGTCGAGTTCGCTCGCCGCGGCGTCGCGGGCCGTCGCCATCTCGTCACGCGCTGCTTCCGCATCCTCCGTCAGCTCCCCCGCCGTGGCTTGGGCCGCCTGCGCGGCGACGACCTGCGACAGAAGCGTATCGAGCTCGCCCCGCGCCTCCGCCTGTCGGGTCGTCAGCTGTTCGAGCTCGGCCCGCGCCGCGGCCTGCTCGGCCTGCGTCGCCTCCATCTCCGTCTGAACCTCCGCCTGCTGACGCGACAGGGAGTCGAGATCCCGTCGCGCGCTGACAACGGCCGCACCGATATCGGCAGTCAGGGTGTCGCGCCTGCTCTCCATTTCCGCGACCTCCTCGACGAGCCGGTCCCGCTCCGTCTCGGCGGCCGCGATCTCGGACCGCGCCGTGTCGCGTGCCGCCTCCGCCGCGGCGCGCTCCTCGGACAGTTCGGCTGCCATCGTGTCGCGCTCTGCCTCGAGTTCGGAGATCGTTGCGGCAACTCGGTCGCGCGCTGCCTCGGCCTCCTCCGCCTCGGCCCGGGCCGCATCGCGTGCCGCTTCGGCCGCGTCACGCTGGGCCTCCATGTCGGCGATCAGCGCGTCCAGTTCGTCCCGAGCCGCTTCAGCCTCCTCCGCCTCGGCGCGGGCCGTATCCCGCGCCGCTTCCGCCGCGGCGCGCGCTTCCGTCATTGCGTCACGCTGCGCCTCCATGTCGGCAATCAGCGCTTCCAGCTCGTCCCGGGCCGTTTCGGCCTCCTCCGCCTCGGCCCGAGCCGTATCGCGCGCCGACTCCACCGCGGCACGCTCCTCGGACAGGCTCGAGAGCGCGGATTGCAGCGCCTCGACCTGCGAACGGATCGCTTCGCGCGTCTGGCGCAGCATCGGCTCCTCAATTGAAGTCTCTTCTGAGGTCATGGGCTCGGCGTCCGGTGCCGCCTCGGCCTCGGGTACGAGGTCAGTGTCCGGGGCGGGAGCGCCGTCCACAGCGCTCGCTTCTCCGGCGGGCAAAGCCGCCTCCGGCTGCTGCGCGCCCGCCGGCGTTCCGACACCGAGGACGAACGCTATAAGACAAACACCGCGGCACATAATCCGAGACAAGTTACGATCCTGCGCCACGTCCCCCCCTTGCAACTGCTTTCACGTTCCCGTCATCGACCCTAACCGCGGTTCGGCAGCGCTGCCAAGGCGTCATGCGAACATTCTGCGTTGACGCTAAGGCAACGGCGGCGCCATCTCTGAACCGCGACGCCCGTTCGCGCGTTCCTGCCGTGCCAACCACCGCGCGACAGCGCCATCAGCCGAGACAGGGTCGCCCGCGTATGGAGCCGGATATCTGCATTATTCTGAACGCCAAGGCCGGGAAGCGGGACGCTGCGGTGCGCGACCGCATCCAGGCGGCAACGGATCGGCATCCCG
Source organism: uncultured Jannaschia sp. (assembly GCF_947494055.1). Classification (GTDB taxonomy): domain Bacteria; phylum Pseudomonadota; class Alphaproteobacteria; order Rhodobacterales; family Rhodobacteraceae; genus Jannaschia. Next base: position 34,307 of record NZ_CANLTR010000013.1, read on the forward strand.
GGCGGTTCGATCTTCGCGTCATCGGCAAGAAGGCCGATTTCGCCGCCGAGATCGACCGGATCGCGAGCGCCGGCTACCGGACGATCGTCGCGGCCGGCGGCGACGGCACGATCTCCGCCGTCGCGGCGGCGGCCCACCAGCATCAGCGCATCCTCGGCGTGCTGCCGATGGGGACGTTCAACTTCTTCGCCCGCGGGCTGGATCTGCCGGAGGACATCGAGGCGGGGATCGACCTGCTCGCCGAGGGGCCCACCCGGACGGTGAGCCTCGGGGCTGTGAACGGCCGCATCTTCCTCAACAATGCGAGCCTCGGGATCTATCCGGCGATCCTCGCCCAGCGCGAGGGCACCTATCGCCGGTGGGGCCGGTCACGGGTCGCGGCGCACTGGTCCGTCATCGTCACCTTCTTCCGCTTCCACCGGCCTTTGACGATGCGCGTGTCCATTGACGGGCGGCAGGTCCGCAAGAAGACCCCGCTTGCCTTCGTCGCCCGCAGCGACTTCCAGCTCGAGCAGTTCCAGCTCGACGGTGTCGAGGACGTGCGCGCCGGTCGGCACGCTCTGTTCCTCGCGCCCGACAGTTCGCGCTTCGGCCTGTTCCGCTTCGCCGTGCGGCTGGCCTGGCGGTCGATGCGGCGGGGGCGCGACTTCGAGTACTACACCGGCGAGACGATCGACATCGAGACCACGCACCGCCGCCGCCTCGTGGCCCGCGACGGGGAACGGGAACGGATGGACTCGCCGTTCCACTTCGAGGTCCTGAAGGACGCGCTCACCGTGATCGCGCCGAACCGCAGCTGATGCGGCGGGTCCTGCATATCTCGGACCTGCATTTCGGGCGCGACCGGCCGGAGCTTCTGCGACCGCTCATCGCCACGATCAACCGGCTCGCGCCCGATCTCGTCGCCGTCTCCGGCGACTTCACGCAGCGCGCACGGTTGGGGCAGTACCGCGCCGCGCGGGCCTTCCTGTCGCAACTCGCGGTGCCGTGGCTCGCCGTGCCGGGCAACCACGACACCCCGCTCGACAACCTATTCGTTCGCTTCCTGCGACCGTGGGACCGCTACCGACACTACATCCACCCCGAGCTCGAGCCGAGCTGGGAGGACGACGAAGTGGCCATCGTCGGGGTCAACACCGTCAACAACTGGTCGTGGCAGCGTGGCCGGATCGGGCGGCGCACGATCCGCCGGGTCTGCCGCGCCTTCGAGGGGCATGCGGGCCGGCGGATGCATATCGCCATGCTGCACCATCCGCTGGAGCATTCCCCGACCGTCGAGAAGCGGCTTATGCGCGGTGCGCGCGGCGCGCTGGAGCGGATGGGCGATTGCGGCGCCGACATCGTGCTGTCGGGGCATTTGCACACCTGGCATGCCCGGCCCTTCGCCGACGAGGCCGGTGTCCTTTTCGTGCAGGCGGGCACCGGCCTGTCGACGCGGGTGCGGGGAGAGCCCAACGATTTCAACCTCCTGACGATCGACGGACCGCGCGTCGCGGTGGAGCAATGGACTGCCGAGACGGAGGAGACGGACTTCGCGCCGACCCGGACCGTGCGCTTCGCCAAGGCGGGGGGCGCGTGGCGGGATGACGGAACGTCGACGCCCGACGCGTCCCCGACCGGGGACCTGACGTAGGCGCAGTGTCCGAGTTTTCGTTTGCGCTACCGGGCCCGTCGGATCAAACTCCGGCGCGGGCGCAGGACCGTCATGGACTGCGCGGACTGGAATCGAAGGCCGGTGGCCAAGTCCGGCCTCAAGGGAGGAAGACATGAAGACGATGATACGGGGCCTCACGGCCCTCGCGGTGACGCTCGGGCTGGCCGCACCTGCCCTGGCGCAGGACAAGGGGACAATCGGGATCGCGATGCCCACCAAGTCCTCCGCACGGTGGATTTCCGACGGCGAGTCGATGGTCGAGCAGTTCGAGGCGGCCGGCTACGAGACCGACCTGCAATACGCCGAGGACGACATCCCGAACCAGCTCGCGCAGATCGAGAACATGATCACCAAGGAGGTCGACGCCCTCGTGATCGCCGCGATCGACGGCACGACGCTGTCGAACGCGCTCGCCAATGCCGCCGCGCTCGACATCCCCGTCATCGCCTACGACCGCCTGATCCGCGATTCCGGCGACGTGGACTACTATGCGACCTTCGACAACTTCCAGGTCGGCGTGCTGCAGGCCAACTCGCTGGTCGACGGGCTGGAGGAGCGCTTCCCGGACGTCGAGACCTGGAACGTGGAGCTGTTCGGCGGATCGCCCGACGACAACAACGCCTATTTCTTCTACGACGGCGCGATGAGCGTGCTGCAGCCGCTGATCGACGACGGCCGGATCGAGATCAAGTCCGGCCAGAGCGGCATGGACACGGTCGGCACGCTCCGCTGGGACGGCGCCGTCGCGCAGTCGCGGATGGATAACCTCCTTTCCGCGCATTACACCGACGATCAGGTCCACGGCGTGCTGTCACCCTACGACGGCCTTTCCATCGGTATCCTGTCCTCGCTGAAGGGCGTGGGCTACGGCTCGGGCGACACGCCGATGCCGATCGTGACCGGACAGGACGCGGAGGTCCCCTCGGTGAAGTCGATCCTCGCGGGGGAGCAATACTCGACCGTCTACAAGGACACGCGCGAACTGGCCCGCGTGACCGTCGGCATGGTCGAGGCGCTGCTGGAAGGCGGCGAGCCGGAGATCAACGACACCGAGACCTACGACAACGGCGTCAAGGTCGTGCCGTCCTACCTGCTCGAGCCGCAATCGGTGGACGGGTCGAACTGGGAGGAGCGTCTGGTCGACACCGGTTATTACTCCGCCGACGAAATCCAGTGACGCACGTATCCGGGCGCGTCCCCGCGGCGCGCCCGGAGCCCGAAGGACCCGCTGCATGACCACGCTTCTCGAGATGCGCGCGATCACCAAGACGTTCCCCGGCGTCAAGGCGCTCGACCGCGTCAGCTTCGCCGTCGAGGAGGGCGAGATCCACGCCCTCGTCGGCGAGAACGGCGCGGGCAAGTCGACGCTGATGAAGGTCCTCTCGGGCGTCTACGCGCACGGGTCCTACGACGGCGAGATCGTCTATGCCGGGGAGACCGCTCGCTTCACCGGCATCCGCGACAGCGAGGCGAAGGGCATCATCATCATCCACCAAGAGCTGGCGCTCGTCCCGCTCCTGTCGATCGCGGAGAACCTGTTCCTCGGCAACGAACGGGCGCGAGGCGGCGTGATCGACTGGCAGGGGACGTACCGGCGCACGGAGGAGCTTCTGCGCAAGGTCGGTTTGCGCGAGCCGCCGCAGACCCGGGTCGGCGCGCTCGGCGTCGGCAAGCAGCAGCTCGTCGAGATCGCCAAGGCGCTCTCCAAGGAGGTGCGGCTGCTGATCCTCGACGAGCCGACCGCCGCGCTCTCGGAGGCCGACAGCCAGGTCCTGCTCGACCTGATCCTCGAACTGAAGGCGCAGGGCGTCACCTCCATCATCATCAGCCACAAGCTGAACGAGGTGCGCCGCGTCGCCGACACGATCACCGTCTTGCGCGACGGCGCGACCGTGGCCACGCGCGACGCGGCCCATGCGGACGTCAGCGAGGACCAGATCGTGCGCGACATGGTCGGCCGCGACATGGCCGACCGCTACCCGCCGCGCGAGCGCCGGGCGGGCGACGTCCTGCTGGAGGTGTCGGACTGGACCGTCGCCCATCCGGAGGATGCGGATCGCCTCGTCGTGCGCGACATCGGGTTCTCCATCCGCCGGGGCGAGGTCGTGGGCATCGCCGGACTGATGGGCGCCGGCCGCACCGAGCTCGCCATGAGCCTCTTCGGAGAGAGCCACGGCCGCAAGATCTCCGGCGAGGCGCGGATCGGCGGCGCGCCCGCCGACCTCTCCACCGTTCGGCGCGCCATCGACGCGGGGCTGGCCTACGTCACCGAGGACCGCAAGGAATACGGCCTCATCCTCGACGATACCGTCGCGCGCAACGTCACGCTCGCCAACCTGCCCGGGGTCGCGCAGCGCGGCGTGCTGAGCGAGCAGGAGGAGACGGCGGTGGCCGAGCGCTACCGCAAGGCGATGAACATCCGCACGCCGCACGTGTTCCAGAAGGTGCTGAACCTGTCGGGCGGCAACCAGCAGAAGGTCGTCCTGTCCAAGTGGCTGTTCGCCGGGCCGGACGTCCTGATCCTCGACGAGCCGACGCGCGGCATCGACGTCGGCGCCAAGTTCGAGATCTACAACATCATCAACGAGCTCTCGGCGGAGGGCAAGGGCGTGCTGATGATCAGCTCCGAGATGCCCGAGCTCCTCGGCATGTGCGACCGCATCTACGTCATGAACGAAGGGCGGTTCGTGGGCGAGCTCTCCGCCGACGAGGCCAGCCAGGAGCGGATCATGTCGCTCATCGTGACGCATTAGGGGGATGTCCATGTCCGACACCACGACCCAACCCGACGACACGACCACCCAGGTCGACGAGCCGCATCACGGCCGCGGCTGGACGTCCTATATCGGGCACCACCTGCGCGATTACGGCCTGCTCTTCGCGCTGATCGCGATCATCGTGTTCTTCCAGATCATGACCGACGGCACGCTTCTGCGGGCGGTGAACATCACCAACCTCGTGCTGCAGAACAGCTACATCATCATCATGGCGCTCGGCATGCTGATCGTCATCGTCGGCGGCAACATCGACCTGTCGGTGGGCTCGGTCATGGGCTTCGTCGGCGCGCTCGCCGCGGTGATGATCGTGCAGATGCAGATCCCCGTCTTCGTCACCATGCTTGTCTGCCTCCTTGCCGGCACGCTGATCGGCGCGGCGCAGGGCTACTGGGTGGCCTATTGGTCGATCCCCTCCTTCATCGTGACGCTGGCGGGCATGCTGGTCTTCCGCGGCGCGTCGCTGTGGATCCTCGAAGGGCAGTCGGTCGGCCCCTTTCCGAGCGAGTTCCAACTCCTCTCCACCGGCTTCGTCCCCGATCTCTTCGGCATCGGGCGTCCGAACGTCACCGCGCTGGTGGTGGGCGCCGTTGCCGTGGGTGCGATCCTCTATCTCGGCCTGAGGACGCGGCAGCGAAACCGCGAATACGGCATCGAGGACGAGCCGACAGCACTCTTCTGGGTGCGCAACCTGCTCGTCGCCGGGGCGGTGATGTTCCTGATCTGGAAGCTCGCCGAGTTCCGGGGTCTGCCCAACGTGCTCATCACGATGGGCGTCCTGACGATCGCCTACGCCTTCCTGACGGAGCGGACGACGCTCGGCCGCCGCGTCTACGCGCTCGGCGGCAACGCCAAGGCGGCGAAGCTCTCGGGCATCGCGACCGAGCGGCTGACCTTCCTGACCTTCGTCAACATGGGCTTCCTCGCCGCGCTCGCCGGCCTGATCTTCGCGGCGCGCCTCAACACCGCGACGCCGAAGGCAGGCTTTGCGCTGGAGCTCGACGTGATCGCGGCGGTCTTCATCGGCGGCGCGTCGATGTCGGGCGGCGTCGGCAAGATCGTCGGCGCGGTGGTCGGGGCCTTCATCATGGGCGTGATGAACAACGGCATGTCGATCATGGGGATCGGCATCGATTACCAGCAGGTCATCAAGGGCCTCGTGCTGCTCGCCGCGGTGATCTTCGACGTCTACAACAAGCGGAAGCAGGCCTGACCATGCCCCGCGCCCTCGCACTCGTCGGGATCGGCGAGATCGCCCGAAACGAGCATGTCCCGGCCCTGCGCGACAGCGCCGCCTTCACCCTCGCCGCCACGGCGAGCCGGAACGCGGAAATGGACGGCATCGAGGCCTACCGCGACCTCTCGAGCCTGCTCGACGCCCGCGACGACGTCACCTGCGTCTCGCTCTGCATGCCGCCGCAATTCCGCTACGACGACGCCCGCCTGGCGCTCGAACGCGGCCGGCACGTGATGCTGGAGAAGCCGCCGGGCGCGACGTTAAGCGAGGTGGAGGCGCTGATCGACCTCGCCCGGGCGCGCAGCGTGACCCTCTATGCGAGCTGGCATTCCCGCGCCGCCGCCGCCGTGCCCGCCGCCCGCGACTGGCTCGCGAACCGGCAGGTGCGCCGCGTCACGATGACGTGGAAGGAGGACGTGCGGTACTGGCACCCCGGTCAGGACTGGATCTGGCAGGCCGGAGGTCTCGGCGTCTTCGACCCCGGGATCAACGGCTTTTCGGTGCTGACGGCGATCCTGCCCCACCCGTTGCATCTGAAAACGGCCGAACTGCGCTTCCCCGAGAACCGCGACACCCCCGTCGCCGCCGATCTGACCTTCGCCGGGCCGAACGGGCTCGAGGCGGTGGCGACGCTCGACTGGCTGGAGGAGGGCGAGCCGAACTGGGACGTCGAGATCGTCACGGAGACCGGCACGCTCGCCCTGTCGAAGGGCGGGGCCGAGATGGCCGTTGACGGGACGCCCGTGCCGGTCGGGGAGAACCGGGAATATCCGAACCTGTACGCCCGTTTCGCCGACTTGATCGACCGGGAAGAGAGCGACGCCGACCTCGCCCCCCTGCGCCATGTCGCGGATGCGTTCATGCTCGGCCGCCGCGTCGCCGCGCCCGCCTTCCATTGGTGATCAGAGGCCGGCGGTGAACTCGTCGGCGAGATAGGCCACGACCGCGCGCATCGCCTCGGCCTGCGACGCGCCGCCGGCCATCGCCTGGTCCCGGACCTTGCGCTGATGGTCGGCGCTGCTGCCCTCGGCGGCAAGCCCGCGGATGCGCGCGACTTCGGCCGGTGCGCCGAGCACCTCGGCATCCTCGCCGATCAGGTCGATGATGTCCTCGACCAGTTCCGACAGCGGCGCGATGCGTCCGGCGCCGAAATCGATCAGCCCCCCCGTCGCGCCGTAACGCAGCGCCCGCCAGCGGTTCTCCGACAAGAGGAACCGGTCGTAGCGGCGCCAGCTCTGGTTCTTCTGCCGGAGCCGCCAGAGCGCCCGCATCAGCGCCTGCACCGTCGCGGCGAGCGTCAGCGTGTCCTCCATCCGAGGACAGACGTCGCAGATCCGCGTCTCCAGCGTCGGGAAGTTCTCGGAGGGGCGCAGGTCCCACCAGATCTTGGAGCCGTCCTCGATCACCTTCAGATCGGCCAGCAGTCCGACGGACCGTCGCCAATCCGCCCAGCCCTCCAGATGCGGCGGCAGGCCGGTGCGCGGCATGTTGTCGAACACCGTCATCCGGTAGGAGGCGAGCCCGGTATCCTCGCCCTTCCAGAACGGGGAGGATGCGGACAGTGCCAGCAGGTGCGGCAGGAAATAGGTCAGCTGGTTGCACAGGTCGATGCGAAGCGCCTCGTCGGCCACGCCCACATGGACATGCATTCCGCAGATCAGCATCCGCCGCGCGACAACCCTGAGGTCGCGCGCCAGTTCCCGATAGCGCGCCTTCTCGGTCAGGCTCTGGTCCTGCCAGTCCGAGAAGGGATGGCAGGAGGCTGCGATGGGACGGAGGCCGTACTCCCCCGCAAGCTCCGCGACGGTACGGCGCAGATGCCCGAGATCGGCCCGCGCCGCGCCGATATCGTCACAGATCCCGGTGCCGACCTCGATCTGGCATTGCAGGAATTCCGGGCTGACCCGATCGCCCAGAGCCGACCGACAGGCCGCCATCAACGAATCCGGCGCGCGGGCCAGATCGCCGGTCTCGGCATCGGTGAGCAGGTATTCCTCCTCGATGCCGATCGTGAAGGCCGGTGCCTCGCCCATGCCGCTCTCCCCGTCACGCGTCCGCAGCACGCTAGCCCGTTCGCGGAGCGGGGGAAACGGAAACCGGCCTCAGCTCGCGACGGCCTGCATGAAGCGGTCGCGGATGACGACCGGATCCTTGGTGATGACCGGCACCTTCACGTTGCCGCTCTCGCACTTGCAGACGATGACCGTCATCTTCCGGCCGTCGATGGCCTTCTGCAGGACCTCGCCCGTCTCCTCCGCCCGGCACTCGACGACGTTCTCGCAGCCGCAGGCCTCGGCGACCTTGGCGAGCGACGTCTTCTTGCCGGCATAGGTCGGCTGGTCCCCGGTCGACCCGTAGGAGCCGTTGTCGACGATGAGCAGGATGTAGTTGTCGGCCACGTTGTTGGCGATCGTCGGCAGCGTGCCGAGATTCGTCAGCACCGAGCCGTCGCCGTCGATCACAACCACCGTCTTCGGCTGCGACAGCGCGAGGCCGAGCCCGATCGAGGAGGCCAGACCCATCGTGCCCAGCATGTAGAAGTTCGTCGGCTGGTCGTCGATCATGTGCAATTCCTGGCTCGGCAGGCCGATGTTGCACACGACGAGCTGGTCGCGGAGGATCGGCGCGATCTCGCGCAGGATTTCCGAGCGGATCATCAATAGCCTCCCCAGAACGTGGCATCGGTCAGGATCGCGACCGGCTTCGAGCTCATGAACGTGTATTTCAGGATCGCGTCGAGCTCGCGCACGTCGTCTTGCTTGTGGAAGTGGTAGGTCGGGATGCCGAGCTGCTGCAGGAGCGGCTTAGTGTGGATCGCCATCTCCGCCTGGCAGGCCACGGGCTCCATCAGCTCGCCGCGGAAGGAGATCAGCATCGGCAGCGGCATGCGGTAGAACTGCGTCAGGGTGACGAGCGTGTTGATCGTCACGCCGATGGCGGTGTTCTGCATGATGATGGCCGGCCGCTTGCCGCCCATGTAGGCCCCCGCGCAGAGGCCCATCCCCTCGTCCTCCTTGTTGGACGGAATGTGATAGATCTCCGGCCGGGCCTCGACCTCCTCGATCACGCCGCCGAGCTGCTTGCACGGCACCGTGGTGACGAACGCGATGTCGTTGGCGACGAAGTCGTCCACGATCTGCTTGCTGATACTCAAGGTTCCACCCTCTCCCCTCGGCCTCGGTCGCGGCGGATCACCACGGCTCCAGTATGATCTTCGGCGCGGCGACGGCCCCTGCGCGAATGTCGGCGAAGGCTTGCGCCCCCTCGGCGAGCGGTCGGCGTTCGGTCCAGTCGAGCGGACCCAGCCGGCCGTCGAAGATCGTCGTCGCCGTATCGCGGAAATCCTGCGCCGTATAGGTGTAGGTGCCGATGAACGTGATCTCCTGCAGCGTCATGCGGCGGACGTCCAACCCGCCCGTGGCCTCGCCCAGCCCGATATGCAGGATCACCCCGCCGGGCCGGCAGATCGCCGAGGCCGCGGCGCGGGTCGCGGCGTAGCCCACCGCGTCGACGACCAGATCGGCCTTCGCCGCCGCGTCCGGTTCGACCGTCGCGAAGCCGTCGATCCCCGCGAGCCGTTCGCGTCGCTGCGCGTTCGGCTCGCCCAGCGTGATCTCGGTCGCGCCTTGCGCACGAAGGGCCAGCGCCGCGCCGACGCCGATCGCGCCGCCGCCGATGACGTGGCATCGCGCCTCGGACAGCGGCATCAGCAACGCCGCCACGCCCAGCCGGACCGCGTGCCAGCCGCAGGCCAGCGGCTCCGCCAGCGCGGCGTGGTCGAGGGGGACGCCGTCCGGCACGGTGACGAGATTCTCCTCACGCATGGCGACGTATTGCGCGAAGGCGCCCTCCGCCGGCGGCAGGGAGATGATCTGGCGCTCGGGGCAGAGGTTGTCGCGCCCCGCCCGGCAGGCCCGGCAGGTGCCGCAGGACACGAGCGGGTTGATCGTCACGCGGTCGCCGTCGCGCGGCCCGCCCTCGATCATGCCCGCCGCCTCGTGCCCGAGGATGACCGGCGCGGGCCGGCGTTCGTCGTGACCGAGAAAGGCATGCATGTCCGAGCCGCAGATGCCCGAAGCGGCGATCCGGATCAGGTGCTGTCCCGGACCGGGCTCCGGATCGGGCGCATCGCGCCAGGTCAGCGTCTCGACGCCGTCGTAGACCAGAGCCTTCATGCCCCGCACCCCGCCGCCGGGCGGCTCGTATCGCGCGGGTCAGTCATGTGCGGACAGATCGAAGTTCTCGCCCGGGAAGTATTTGGCCAGCCGCACGTCGGCGGCGCGGGCATGGCCCTCCATCCCCTCGAGCCGCGAGATCCGCGCCGTCGCCTCCGCCACGCGACGGGCGCCGTCGCGCGTGGCCCGCTGCCAGGTGACGATCTTCAGGAACTTGTGGACCGAGAGCCCGCCGGTATAGCCCGCCGCCCGGCTCGTCGGCAGCACGTGGTTCGGCCCCGCCGCCTTGTCGCCGTAGGAGACCGTCGTCTCCTCCCCGAGGAAGAGCGAGCCGTAGCAGGTGAGCCGGCCGAGCCACCAGTCGAGGTCGCCGGCCTGCACCGTCAGATGCTCGGGCGCGTATTCGTCGGCGCAGGCGGCCATCGCCTCGCGGTCGGCGCAGACGATCACCTCGGCGTAGTCGCGCCAGGCGGCGGCGGCGTTGTCGCGGTTCGTCTCCGGCAGTTCCTCGATCAGCTTCGGCACGCGGGCCATCACGTCCTTAGCCAGCGCGCGGTCGTCGGTGACGAGCCAGACGGGCGAATTGTAGCCGTGCTCGGCCTGACTCACGAGGTCGGTGGCGACGACATGCGGATCGGCGCTCCCGTCGGCGAGGATCAGGCTGTCGGTCGGCCCGGCGACCATGTCGATGCCGACCCGGCCGAACAGGATGCGCTTGGCCTCGGCCACGAACTGGTTGCCGGGGCCGACGAGAATGCTCGCCGGGGCCAGGCCGAAAAGGCCGAACGTCATCGCCGCGACCGCCTGCACGCCGCCCATCGCGAGGATCGTGTCCGCCCCGCAGACCTGCGCCGCGTAGACGATGGCGGGGTGCACGCCCGCCCCGGGCCGCGGCGGCGAGGCCAGCGTGACGTGGCTGCAACCCGCGACCTTCGCCGTCGTCACCGTCATGATCGCGCTGGCGACGTGGCTGTAGCGTCCGCCCGGCGCGTAGCATCCCGCCGCGCTCACCGAAATCGCCTTCTGTCCGGCCACGAGGCCCGGCGCGACCTCGAACTCCATGTCCCGAAGCGTGGCCCGCTGCGCCTCGGCGAAGCGGCGGACGTTGTCATGCGCGAAGCGGATGTCGTCCCGCAACTTCTGCGGCACCCGCGCCTCGGCCATCCCGGTCTCCTCGGGGGTCACGATCACGTTGCCGCCGTAGCGGTCGAACTTCGCCGCGTAGGCCAGCGCCGCCGCATCGCCGCCCGCCTCGATCTCGTCGAGGATCGCCTGCACGGTCTCGCGGACATCGGCGGCGTCGGACCCGGGCGTCATCGTCGCCTTCTTCAGATAATCCCGCGTCATGTCGCTGCCCCTCGCGTGCCCGACGGCAAAGCACAAATGGCGCAGCGATCGCGGCCCACCGGTGATGGCGTCGTCCTCCCCGTTCGCGTCGCGACCGGGCGGGCCCGGAGCGGCGCGAATACCGCGATGTAAGCGTCCGGTCCGCGCGATGGCAAGGCAATATGGACAGCCCCGCCGGCGACCGTTAGCCATCGGCAATGCTCGCGATCTTCCTGAAAACCGTGCCGTTCTTCGCCCTGATCGGTCTGGGCTACGGCGCGGGGCGGACACGGTTCTTCACCCCGGAGGCGACGGCGTGGCTGACGAAGTTCGTCTTCTTCTTCGCGCTGTCCGCCATGCTGTTCAATTTCGCGGCGAACCTCACGCTGGCGGAGATCTTCGACCTCCGCATCGTCGCGGCCTACCTGCTCGGGACGACGATCGTCTATCTGATCGCCACCGCCGCCGGGCTGTTCCGGGGTCTTTCCGTTTCGGAATGCGCCGTGGAGTCGCAATGCGCGGTGATTGGCAATGTCGGCTTCCTCGGCATCCCGATGTTCGTCCTGCTGCTCGGACCGGCGTCGGCGGGGCCGATGCTGATGGTGCTGGCCACGGACCTCATCGTGTTCTCCTCGCTCATCGTCATCCTCATCACCGGCTCGCGCGAGGGGCGCGTCTCGGTGCGGACGCTGCGCACCGTCGGGCTGGGCCTCGCGACGAACCCGATGATCGTGTCGATCCTGGCGGGCATCGCCTGGTCGGCGACCGGCCGAGATCTCTGGACCCCGGTGGAGGAGTTCGTCGCGCTGCTCGGGGCTGCGGCCACGCCCGGCGCGCTCTTCGCGATCGGCGCCTCGCTCGCCGGCAAGTCGGCGGAACGGGTCTCGGTCGCGGCGTGGCTGTCCTTCTGCAAGCTCCTCCTGCACCCGGCCGCGGTCGCGCTCGCTGCGCTCGTCCTGCTGCCGGTGCGCGATCCGTTCGCCGCGACGGTGATGATTTCGGCCGCGGCATTGCCGGTCGCGGGCAACGTCTACATGCTGGCGCAGCATTACGGCGTGGCGCCGCAGCGGGTGAGCGCGGCGATCCTCGTCTCAACCGCCGTGTCGGTCGTCACCGTCTCGACGATCATCGGCCTGCTCACCGGGGGGACCCCATGAAGACCATTTCCGAGAACCGCTGCTTCGGCGGCATCCAGGGCGTCTATTCGCACGCCTCCGACGCGACCGGCACGGACATGACCTTCGGCCTGTTCATGCCGGAATACGCGACCGGCGCGGTGCTGTGGTACCTGTCCGGTCTGACCTGCACGCACGAGAACGCGATGACCAAGGCGGGCCTGCAGGGCTGGGCCGCCGAGGCCGGCGTCGCGCTCGTCTTCCCCGACACCTCGCCGCGCGGCGAGGATGTGCCCGACGACGAGTCCTACGACATGGGCCAGGGCGCGGGCTTCTACGTGGACGCGACCGAGGGTCCCTGGGCCGAGCACTTCCGGATGGAGCGCTACATCACCGCCGACCTGCCGGAGACGGTGTTCGCCTCCTTCGACCTCGACGACACGCGGCAGGCGATCACCGGCCACAGCATGGGCGGCCACGGCGCGCTGACGCTGGCAATGAAGCATCCCGGCCGCTACCGCTCCGTCTCCGCCTTCTCGCCGATCTGCAATCCGAGCGCGAGCGATTGGGGCATTCCGCAGCTGACCGCCTATACCGGCGACCCGGCGGCGCATGACGCGACGCTGCTCATCGACGCGCTGGAGATCCCCGTCCTGACGGATACCGGCACGTCGGACCAGTTCTACGACAAGCTCGGCACGGCGGCCTTCGCAGGCGCGCTGGCCGATGCGCGCAAGGAGGGGACGGTCCGGCTGCAGAAGGGCTACGATCACAGCTACTTCTTCGTCGCCACCTTCGCCGGCGCGCACATGGCGTTCCACGCGGAACATCTCGAATGAGCGGCAGCCCCGTCGAGGCCGTGATCTGCGACATCGGCAACGTGCTGATCGAGTGGCAGCCGGAGCGGTTCTACGACCGCGAGTTCGGCGAGGCCCGGCGCCGCGCGATGTTCGCAGCCGTCGACCTGCACGCCATGAACGACCGGATCGACCAGGGCGAGGTGTTCCGCGACGTCGTCTATGCGACGGCGGACGCCTGTCCCGACCACGCCGAGGCGATCCGGATGTGGCACGACCGCTGGCTGGAACTTGCCGCCCCGGTGATCGAGCATTCGGTCCGCCTGCTCCGCGCGCTCCGCGCCAACGGTGTGAAGGTGCACGCGCTGACCAATTTCGGGGTGGAGAGTTTTGCGCTGGCGCAGGAGAACTTCGACTTCCTGAACGAGTTCGACCTCACCTTCGTCTCCGGCCACATGAAGGTCATCAAGCCGGCGCCCGCGATCTACGAACGGGTGACGGAGCGTCTGGGTTTGCCCGGCAACGCGATCCTCTTCACCGACGACCGCGCGGCAAACATCGCGGCCGCGGAGGCGATGGGATGGCGCACGCATCTCTTCGACGGGCCCGAAGGCTGGGCGCGCCGATTGGTGGGCGAAGGGTTGCTGAACGAGGAGCAAGCGGCATGAGCATTCCCTTCATCGGTCCGGAGGCGGAGGCGAAGCTCGACTGGCTCGACCTCGCCCGGGCCATCGCGGCGGGGCACGACCTGCCGCGCGCGGAGATCGACGACACGTTCCTCTACCGCGATCCGGACACGCTCCTGTCGCGGGCGGCGTGGATCGACGGGCTGGGCGCGCTGGTCAAGACGGCGACGATCTTTCCGGGCAACAAGGCGCATGGCCGGCCCGCCATCGGCGGCGCGGTTTCGCTCTTCTCCGACACCGACGGCACGCTCGCCGCGATGCTCGATTTCGCGCTGGTCACGAAATGGAAGACGGCGGGCGACAGCCTGCTCGGCGCGATGCGGCTCGCCCGGCCGGACTCGAGCCGCATCCTCATCGTCGGCGGCGGCACCGTCGCGCGCTCGCTGCACCAGGCCTATTCCGCGGCCTTCCCGGAGGCGACCTTCGCCACCTGGTCGCGCACCGAGGCGACGGCGCGGGCCTTCGCGGAGGAAGCCGGGATCGAGTCGGCGACCGACCTCGAGACGGCGGTGCGGGCGGCCGACATCGTTACCTGCGCCACGATGGCGACCGAGCCTGTGCTCCGCGGCGACTGGCTCCGCCCCGGCCAGCATGTCGACCTGATCGGCGCCTACCGCCCCGACATGCGCGAAGCCGACGACGCGGCGCTTCGCCGGGCCGACATCTTCGTCGACGCCCGGGCCACGACGATGGACCATATCGGCGAGCTCAAGATTCCGCTCGCCCGGGGCGTGATCGCGCCCGGCGACATCCGCGCCGACTTCTACGACGGCGACGCGATGCGGCGGGAGACGGAGGACCAAATCACGCTGTTCAAGAACGGCGGCGGCGCGCATCTCGACCTGATGGTGGCGCGCTACATCCTCGACGCCGCGACGTGACCTCACAGGCAGCGAAGACATGCAAAGGCGCGCGAAGGCCGGTCGATGGAAACGGACAATCCCCGGTCGGTCAGAGAAGCCCCTCCGACCGGAAGGAGGTCTCGGCCCCCTTCCCGATGACGAGGTGATCGTGCAGCGCGATCCCGAGCAGGCCCGCCGCATCGCGGATCGCGCGGGTCATGGCGATGTCCGCCTCGCTCGGCCGGGGATCGCCCGACGGGTGGTTGTGCACGAGGATCAGCGCCGAGGCGTTGAGCGCCAGCGCCCGCTTCACCACCTCGCGCGGATAGACCGGTACGTGGTCCACCGTTCCCTGCGCCAGTTCCTCGTCGGCGATGAGAACGTTGCGGCGGTCGAGATAGAGCACCCGGAACCGTTCCCGGTCCTGATGCGAGAGCGCCGTCTTGAGATAGTCGAGCAGCGCGTCCCAGGACGACAGGACCGGCCGGTGGATCACGCGGGCACGGGCCATGCGATGGCCCACCGCCTCCATGATCTTGAGCTGCTCCACCACGGACGGCCCCGCGCCGTGCACCTCCGCCAACCGTTCGGCGGGCGCGGCCATGACACGGTTCAGGTCGCCGAACGCGCGCAGGAGCCGCTTGGCCAGCGGCTTCACGTCGCCGCGCGGGATCGCCCGGAACAGGATCAGTTCCAGCAACTCGTAATCGGGCATGGCCGCCGCCCCGCCCTCCATGAAGCGCTGCCGCAGGCGGGCGCGATGGGCGCGACGGGGATCCGGCTCGACGGGGCCGGCCGATCCTGCGAACAGGTCGGGCATCGGCGCTTCGTCGAGTTCGGGCTTCGGGCGAGTCATGCCGGACAGATCGACCGGCAGGGCTTAAGGCGCGGTTAAGCCCCCAGGGTCGGGTGGAAGCGGCCCGCGGGCGAGAGCGTGAAGATCTCGGCGCCCGTCGCCGTCACGCCCACCGAATGCTCGAACTGCGCGGAGAGCTTCTTGTCCCGCGTGATCGCCGTCCAGTCGTCGGACAGGACCTTGGTCTGCGGCCCGCCGAGATTGATCATCGGCTCGACGGTGAAGAACATCCCCTCCTCGAGCACGGCCCCGGTGCCCGGCCGGCCGTAATGCAGCACGTTGGGCGGGGCGTGGAAGACGCGGCCCAGCCCGTGGCCGCAGAAGTCGCGCACGACCGACATGCCGTTGCCCTCGGCATAGGCTTGGATCGCGTGCCCGATATCGCCGAAGGTCCGGCCCGGACGGATCACCTCGATCCCCTTCATCAGCGCGTCGTGCGTCACGTCGAGCAGCCGCCGGACGAAGGGCTTGGCCTCGCCCGCGACGTACATCCGGCTCGAATCCCCGAACCAGCCGTCGACGATGACGGTGATGTCGATGTTGAGGATGTCGCCGTCGCGCAGCTCGTCGCTGGAGCGGCCGGGAATCTTGCTGCCCGGGATGCCGTGGCAGACGACGTGGTTCACGCTGATGCAGGAGGCGTGCGCATAGCCCTTGTAGCCGATCGTGGCCGAGGTCGCGCCGGCCTGCGCCACCCAATCGGTGATGAGCCGGTCGAGTCCGCCCGTGGTGGCCCCCGGCACGACATGCTCGGCGATCCGGTCGAGCAGCTCGGCGGCCAGACGGCCGGCTGTGTGCATGCCCGCGAAATCCACCGCATCGTAGATGCGAATTCCGTCCCGTGTCAGCCTGCTGCGTGCGTCGTCCACATCCGCCTCCGTTCGATGGGCGCCATATAAGTCCAGACCCGGCCATTTTCCAATAGGACGGTCCAAGACCGCAGTGATGTCTGCGGCCCGGTGGCGGCGCCCGCTATGGCAGAGCCCGGTTGCGCGACCTATACCCACGTCGAGGACGAGGAGACCGCGATGCCCGACGCCACACCAAACCCGAATGCCGCGATGCTGGTGATCGGCGACGAGATCCTGTCGGGCCGCACGCGCGACGCCAACATGCATCATCTGGCCGGCCGGCTGACCGAGGCGGGGATCGACCTCAGGGAGGCCCGGATCGTGTCGGACGACCATACGGCCATCGTCGCGGCGGTGAACGCGCTGCGCGCCGCATGGAACCACGTCTTCACCTCGGGCGGCATCGGCCCGACCCACGACGACATCACCGCCGACGCGATCGGCGCGGCCTTCGGCGTGCCCGTCGATATCCGCGACGACGCCCGCGCCCTGCTCGCCGACCATTACGATCGCACCGGGCGCGAGCTGAACGATGCCCGCCTGCGCATGGCCCGCATCCCCGAGGGCGCGACGCTGATCGACAATCCGGTCTCGGTCGCGCCCGGCTTCACGCTGGGCAACGTCCATGTCATGGCCGGCGTGCCGAGCGTGTTCCAGGCAATGGTGGCCTCCGTCCTGCCGAAGCTGACCGGTGGCACGCCGCTCCTGTCGACCAGCACGCGGATCGAGCGCGGCGAGGGCGACATCGCCGAACCGCTGAGCGCGCTCGTGGCGGAGTTCGGCGACCTCTCCTTCGGCTCCTACCCGTTCCAGCAGGACGGGGTGCACGGCTCGAACGTCGTGATCCGCGGCGCGGACCGTACCCGGCTCGACGCGGCGACAGCACGATTGGCCTCGCTCTTCGCATGAGCGAGGGGGTCGCCGACCTGCCCGACGATGCGCGGATCATGGCGGCGATCCGGGCCACTTGGCCACCGTCGCGTCTCGAACGTCTCGGCCCGTTCGACCTGCCCGCCGAACGGACGGGAACGCGGCGCGCCATCTCCGCGCGACTGCGTCCGGGCGCCGTGGCCGGCATGGACGCGATCGAAGCGGTCGAGGCCGCACGGCCGGGAACGATCTTCGGCACCCGCGACGGCGCGGAGGACGCGCTGGCCGAACTCCTCGCGGCGCGCGACTATGCGGCCAGCGGTCTGTCCGACCTCATGGCCGGTCCGCTCGACGCGATCCCGGGCGAGGTTCCGTCGGTCAGCGGCGTCCCCCACTGGCCGCCACTCGCGATCTGCGACGCACTCTGGGACGCGTACGGCAACCCGGCCGACCGCCGCGCGCCGGCGCATCGTGCCCCGTCGCCCAAGGCGGCGATCCTGCTTCGGCTCGACGACCGGGCGGCCGGCGCGCTCTTCGTCGCGATCCACGCGGAGATCGCGGTCTGCCACATGGTTCTCACGCTCCCCGACATGCGCCGGCGCGGCGTCGGCCACCTCGGCATGCGCCATGCCGGGCGCTGGGCCCGTGCTCATGGCGCCCGATTCATCGCCCTGCCGGTGGAGGCGAGCAACACGGCGGCGGTCGCGCTCTATACCCGCGCGGGCCTCGTCCGCCGGGGCGGCTACCGGTACTGGATGCCGCGGTGACGGACCCGGCCCCTGCCCCTCCCGACCAAGGCGTGTTCGACCTGGTTCCGCGCGTTGCGAGGCACTGTCCCGGCCGGAATGCGGACATGCGAGCCTCTGCGACATGACGCACCGCAGGGCCTCGGCCATCGCGACGCGGCTTCGAACGCCATTGGCGGGCGCGTCGATCCAAGCGGTCGCGATCCTGCTCCTGTCGTCCCCGGCGGCACTAGCGCAGCTCGCCATGCCCTATCCCGGCGAGATCACTTTCGAGGAATCGACGCCGCTCGGAAGCCAGCGGGTCGCGACCGGCCCCTTCGAGGGGACGCTGCCTTTCGCGCGCGCGGAGGGAACGGTGTCGCAGCGGGTCTGGCGGCTCGACGCGCCGGACGCGACCGCGCTGCAGCTTCTGGCGCCGCTGCGCGACCAGTTGCAGGCGGAGGGGTGGGAGATCGTCTTCACCTGCCGGGCGGAGACCTGCGGCGGGTTCGAGTTCCGCTTCGAACTCGACATCGCGCCCGCCCCGGCGATGTTCGTGGACCTCGCGGTCTACCGCTATCTCGCGGCGCGGAAGGACGATGCCTGGACCACCATCGTCGCCAGTCCGTCCGGGGCCGAGGGCTATGTCCAGATCACGACCGTGACCCCGGCGACCGCTCCGGCACCGCCCCCGCCCGAGGCGCCGCCGGCGGCCGACCCGGTCCCCGACAGGACGGACATCGCCGCCGCGCTCGACGCGACGGGGCGGGCGGTGCTGGGCGACCTCGCCTTCGCGACCGGCTCGACCACGCTTCCCTCGGAGGAATACGAATCCCTCGCCGAACTCGCGGCGTACCTGCAAGCGCATCCGGAGACGAATGTGGCGCTCGTCGGCCATACCGACGCGCAGGGCTCGGGGGCGACGAACATGACGCTGTCTCGGCGCCGCGCCGAAAGCGCGCGCGCGGCGCTGACCGGGCGCTACGGCGTGGCGGGCGGGCGCGTGGAAACCTACGGGGCGGGCTACTTCACCCCGATCGCCCCGAACGACACCGAGGCCGGACGCCGCGCGAACCGTCGGGTCGAGGCGGTGATCATCTCCGTGCCGTGACGCTCACCAGAGGCCCGGCCCCTTGTCGCGGAAGCTCTCCACTAGGAAGTCGATGAAGGCGCGCACCTTGGGCTGCGTGTAACGACCTGGCGGGTAGACCGCGTAAATGCCCAGGCTCTCGGGCGCCATGTTCTCGATGGCCGGGACCAGTCGGCCCTCCCGCATCGCGTCGGCATAGAGGAAGTCCGGCAGGAACGCGATACCCAGCCCGCCCAACGCGGCGTTCAGGAGCGACTGGCCGTCGTTCACCGTCAGCCAGCCGGCCGAGCGGATATGCCGCTTCTCGCCCGACGGCGCGGTGAGCTTCCAGACCGAGCCGTTGGCCTGGTTCGAGTAATGCAGCAGCTTGTGCTCGTTCAGGTCGTCGATCCGGGTCGGCCGGCCGTATTTCTCGAGATAGGCCGGCGAGACGATCATCTGCTTTTCCGTCTCGGCCAGCTTGCGGGCGCGCAGCGTCGAATCCTCGAGCTCGCCGATCCGTACGGCGAGGTCGAAGCCTTCGGAGATCAGCTCGACATGCCGGTTGTTGAGCACCATGTTGACGGTGATATCGGGGTATTCGTGCAGGAACGTGCCAAGGATCGGCGAGATGTGGTTGACACCGAAATCGGTCGCGATCGAGACGCGAAGCGTGCCCGAAGGGGCGGATTGCATCGAGGTCACCAGGGCATCCGCCTCCCCCGCATCGTTGAGAACGCGCCGGGCGCGGTCGTAATAGGCCAGCCCGATCTCCGTGGGCGAGACCCGGCGCGTGGTGCGGTTGAGAAGGCGCGCGCCGAGACGTGTCTCGAGCGAGGAGACGTGCTTGGAGACCGCGGATTTGGAGATGCCGAGCTTCCTCGCGGCATCCGTGAAGCCGCCTTGGTCGACGACCATGGCGAAGGCTTCCATTTCCGACAGACGATCCATGACGCGACCCTTCGATCCGTTCCGATTGGCCGGCAAGATGTCGCCGAAATGCGGCGCAACCGTGCCCCGCACCGGTCAATCCCGGGATCGTTTCGGGATCAAAGCGGGGCAAGAAACAGTAGATTGTCTACGTTAACTCATTGATAATATAAGGGGCGGGATTGCGGCAGACAAGCTTCCGGCCCGACCCTGCCCCATTCGCCGAATCAACCACCCCGTGTCACGTGCCGTCGGAAGGCCGCCTTCAGCACCGCCAGCTCCGCACGCAGGGCGCCCAGTTCTGCGCGCAGATCCTCGGGAGCCTCCAACCCGGTGACGATTGTGACGCGATCGAGGATCTCGCCCCCTGCAACGCGAACCACCACCGTATGCGTGCCGATCGTCAACGGCGCCGTTCCGAGCGCGCCGGTCACCTGCCATCCCGTGTCGGTTGGTGCGATCGTGACCGGTCCGAGGACGCGGTCCCCCATCGCCAGTTCCAGCGGGGGCGGCGTGCCGGCGCCGGTCAGCAATCCGAGATAGCTGCCCTCGGTGATCGAGAGACGATGCAGAACCCAGCCCATCCGGTCAGAGATCCGCGCGTGGCCGGCGCGAAAGCACCAGATCGTCGACCCGCACCGCGTTCATGCCGGGATCGTCGAAGATCAGGTCGATCCAGGCCGCTTCCATCCTGGCTGGATTGATGTCCTGCAGGCCGAGGTCGAACGCACCGCCGACCTCGCCCGCCGGGCGGTCGCCGGGTGACAGGGCGCTGACGAGCTGCTCGACATTCGGGCCGTGGCGCAGGTTCAGGCGGGCATAGACCGTCATCGCACGCTCGCTCGCGAGCCGCGCCGACACGTCGATGAGGTGGGTCGCGCGCAAGGCCCGCGCCGCCGCGTCCGGCAGGTCCATGGCAAGCGACAGGAACGTCCCCTCGAAGCCCAGCACGTCGAGCGACAATGCGTAGGGCGCGGAGGACCGGGCCTCGACGCTGCGCCCCTGTCGCAACGTGATCTCCGCGAGCGGACAATCGTGGAACAGCGTGACGCCCGGAGCCAGCGACGTCCCGTCCCCTGCGCCGGCGATCGCATGCGGAGCCATCCGAGCGGACCAGGGCGCGGGACGCCAGCCCCACTCGGAGGGGGCCACGGCACCCTCGCATGCGGCTGCGTGATCGTGGAGCCGCGCCTCGGCCGTCGCGACGAGCTCCTGCGCGGCCGCCGACATCTCCCGCGCGGCGGGCAGGACGCGCGCAAGCGTCGCGGCATCCATCGTCCCGGCCTCGTCGGCCGCCCGCCGCCATCGCCTCCGGGCACGGCGCGACAGCAGCGTGTCGCGCAGGCCGGGGAGGCGAAGCACCATCCCCGCCGCCTCAGAGATCCATGTAGACGTGGGATTCCGCCGCGGCCCCCGGATGGGTGCAGGCGCCGAGCCGGGCGGCGCCGACGAGCTGGGCGTATTTCCACAGCGCGCCGGAGGCGTAGATCGTCGCGCGCGGGCCGCTCCAGGCCTGCCGGCGCCGGTCCATCTCCGTCTCGTCGACATCGACCGAGATCGTTCCCTCGAGTGCGTTCAGCGTGATCACGTCGCCATTCTGCACCAGCGCGATCGGCCCGCCCTGCGCGGCCTCGGGGCCGACATGGCCGACGCAGAAGCCGCGCGTCGCGCCCGAGAAACGCCCGTCGGTGATGAGCGCGACCTTCTTGCCCATGCCCTGCCCCGACAGCGCCGCCGTCGTCGCCAGCATCTCCCGCATGCCCGGGCCGCCCGCCGGCCCCTCGTTGCGGATGACGATGACCTCGCCCTCCTCGTATTCGCGCGCCTTCACGGCGGCGAAGGCATCCTCCTCGCATTCGAAGACGCGCGCCGGGCCGGAGAAGACCTGCTCCTCGGCCTTCATGCCCGCGACCTTCACGATGGCCCCGTCGGGAGCGAGATTGCCCTTCAGCCCGACCACGCCGCCGGTCTTCGAGATCGGCGCGTCGACCGGGTAGATCACCTTGCGGTCCGGCCCGCCTTCGGTGCGCTCGAGCTCCTCGCCGATGCTGCGGCCCGAGGCCGTCATGCAATCCTCGTGGATCAGGCCCGCGCGGCGCAGTTCCTTCATCACGACCGGCACGCCGCCGGACTCGTAGAGATCCTTGGCCACATATTGCCCGCCCGGCTTCAGATCGACGAAATAGGGCGTGTCGCGGAAGATCTCGCAGACGTCGCCCAGGTCGAAATCGATCCCCGCCTCGTGCGCGATCGCCGGCAGGTGCAGGCCGGCATTTGTCGAACCGCCGGTGCAGGCGACGACCCGCGCCGCGTTCTCGAGCGATTGGCGGGTCACCACGTCGCGCGCGCGGATGTTCTTCTCGAGCAGGTTCATCACCGCCCGACCCGACGCCTCTCCGTATTGCGTCCGGCTCTCGTAGGGGGCCGGCATGCCCGATGAGTTGAACAGCGCGAGCCCGATCGCCTCGGAAACGCAGGCCATCGTGTTCGCGGTGAACTGACCGCCGCAGGCCCCGGCCGAGGGGCAGGCCACCCGCTCGAGCACGGCGAGCTGCGCATCCGACACGTCCCCCGCCTGGTAGCGGCCCACGGCCTCGAACATATCCTGCACAGTAAGGTCGCGGGACGCGAAGTCCGCGGGCACGTCGGCGCCCTCGGGCACCTTGCCGGGCAGGATCGAGCCGCCATACATGAAGACCGACGGCGTGTTGAGCCGCACCATCGCCATCATCATCCCCGGCAGGGACTTGTCGCAGCCGGCCAACCCCACGATCGCGTCGTAGCAATGCCCGCGCATCGTCAGCTCCACCGTATCGGCGATGGCCTCGCGGGAGGCGAGCGAGGAACGCATTCCCTCGTGGCCCATCGCGATGCCGTCGGTGACGGTGATCGTGGTGAACTCCCGCGGCGTGCCGCTGGCGGCCTTCACGCCGGTCTTCACCGACTGCGCCTGCCAGTTCAGCGCGATGTTGCAGGGCGCGGCCTCGTTCCAGCAGGTCGCGACGCCGACGAAGGGCTGCGCGATCTCCTCCTCGGTCAGGTTCATCGCGTAGTAGTAGCTGCGATGCGGCGCGCGGGCCGGCCCTTCGGTCACGTGGCGGCTGGGCAGGCGGCTCTTGTCCGGGCGGTTCGTCGGCATGGTCTCGTCCCCGATATCGTTTGCCGGACGGGATAGACGCCGGGAGGGCACGGGACAAGCGGCGTCGCGCCTTGCATTGCCGCGCCCTACCCCCGCGCGTATGGATCGGGCCGGACCGGGGAGGACGCTGCCGATGTGGACCGAGAGCTTCGCGCGCTTCGTCTTGCCCGCGCGCCGGTATCCGAGCGTCTGGCGGCTGGTGGGGGGATCGGTCGTCATCCTCGTCGTCTACACGGCGACGATCGCGGCGATGATGGTCGGGATCACGGCGATCCTCGGCCCCGAGCGGGGTGCGGCCTGGCTGGGCGCCCTCGTCTCGGGGACGACGCCCTACGCCGTGCTCGTCCTGCTGGCGACCTTCGCGGGCATGTTCGCCGGCCCGCTCATCGCCGTCCGCTGGCTGCACCATGCCAGTCCCGCAACGCTGTTCGGAGCCCGGCCCGTCGCCACCTTCGCGGCCGCTGCCACGATCACGGCGCTCGTCTTCCTCGCCACGATCCTTCTCCCCGCCCCGTTCGATGCGGTGCGACAGACGCCGACCGGGACGTTCCTCCTGTACCTGGTCCCGGCGCTCGCCGGCATCCTGCTGCAGACCGGCGCGGAGGAACTGGTGTTCCGCGGCTATCTCCAGTCCCAGCTCGCCGCCCGCTTCGACAGCCCTCTGGTCTGGATGGTCGCGCCGGCCCTGGTCTTCGGTCTCCTGCACTACGATCCCGCCTCGACCGGCGACAATGCGCTCTGGATCGTCGGAGCCGCGGTGCTGTTCGGCCTCGTCGCCGCCGACCTGACCCGCGTGACCGGCGGGATCGGGGCGGCATGGGGCGTGCATTTCGTCAACAACGCCTCGGCCATCCTGATCCTCGCGCTCGACGGGTCGCTCTCGGGCCTCGCGCTCTGGCGGACACCGTTCGGGGCCGACGACGTGGCGACGCTGCCGCCGATGCTTCTCCACGACATGCTGGTCACGGTGATCGTCTGGGCCTGCATCCGCCTGTGGCTCGCCCGGGGCGACCGGACCGGGTGAGCGGCGGGGCGAATTGCATTCGCCGGCCCCGGTGTCTATCTCGGGGCCGACCATGCGGAGCCTCCGATGAACTGGATCTCGAACTACGTCCGCCCGAAGATCAACTCGCTCTTCTCCCGTCGCGAGGTGCCGGAGAATCTGTGGACGAAGTGCGACGAATGCGGGACGATGCTGTTTCACCGCGAGCTCAAGGACAATCTGAACGTCTGCACGAATTGCGGCCACCACATGCACATCGCCCCGCGGGATCGGTTCGCCGCCTTGTTCGACGGTGGCGTCTTCAACGAGGTGAAAGTGCCCGCCCCCGTGGAGGACCCGCTCAAGTTCCGCGACCAGAAGCGTTATCCCGAACGCCTCCGCGCCGCGCAGAAGCAGGGCGGTGAGCACGAGGCCATGCTGGTGGCCGAAGGCGAGATCCATCGCACCCCGGTCGTCGTGGCCGCGCAGGATTTCGGTTTCATGGCCGGGTCGATGGGCATGTATGTCGGCAACGCCATCATCGCCGCGGCCGAGCGTGCGGTGCAGGCGAAGCGCCCGCTCATCCTGTTCTCCGCCGCCGGCGGCGCGCGGATGCAGGAGGGAATCCTCAGCCTCATGCAGATGCCCCGCGCCACCATCGCGGTGGAGATGCTGCGCGAGGCGGGGCTGCCCTACATCGTGGTCCTGACGCATCCGACGACGGGGGGCGTGACCGCCTCCTACGCGATGCTGGGCGATATCCAGATCGCGGAGCCGGGCGCGCTCATCTGCTTCGCCGGCCCCCGCGTGATCGAACAGACCATCCGCGAGACGCTGCCCGAGGGGTTCCAGCGCGCCGAATACCTGCTCGACCACGGCATGCTGGACCGGGTGACGGCACGGGGCCGGCACCGCGACGAACTCGCGACCATCGTGCGGATGCTGACGGGCCAGACGCCGATCGTCCGGGGCGACCTGCCCGCGCCCGAACCGGTCGAGCCGATCCTGCCCAAGCCGGAGCCGCAGACGGAACCTGCCAGGTGACCACCGGTTCGGATGTCGTCCTGACCCGGCTGATGTCGCTGCACCCGAAGGTCATCGACCTCGTCCTCGACCGCGTCCACCGGCTCCTCGCCGTACTCGACCATCCCGAGACGCGCCTGCCGCCGGTGATCCACATCGCCGGAACGAACGGCAAGGGCTCCACCCTCGCGATGATCCGCGCCGGGCTCGAGGGCGCGGGCGAGACCTGCCATGCCTACACCTCCCCGCATCTGGCCCGCTTCCACGAGCGCATCCGCGTCGCGGGCGAGCTGATCGGCGAAGGGGAGCTGATCCGCCTGCTCGAGGAATGCGAGGTCGCGAACGGCACCGATCCGATCACCTATTTCGAGATCACGACCTGCGCCGCGCTCCTGGCCTTCGCGCGCACGCCCGCCGACTGGACGCTTCTCGAGGTCGGCCTCGGCGGACGCCTCGACGCGACCAACGTGGTCAATCCACGGCTCACAGTGATCGCGCCGGTCTCGATGGACCACGAGGCGTTCCTGGGCGACACGCTTCCGAAGATCGCCGCCGAGAAGGCCGGCGTCCTCAAACCCGGCGTGCCCTGCATCGTCGGTCCGCAGGAGGAGGCCGCGCTCGAGGTCATCGAGTACCGTGCCGCCCGCCTGAACGCGCCGCTCCTGATCCACGGCCAGCACTGGCACGTGACGGAGGAGGACGGGCGGCTCGTCTACCAGGACGAGACCGGGTTGATGGACCTGCCCCTGCCCCGCCTGATCGGCGCGCATCAGGTCGACAATGCCGGCATGGCCGTCGCGGCGCTGCGCGCGCTTGGTCGCGCCGAGGGGGCCGAGGCCGCGATGACCCGCGCGGAATGGCCCGCACGGCTGCAACGGTTGAAGTCCGGCCCTCTCGTGCAGGCCGCCCCCGCCGACATCTGGCTCGACGGCGGCCACAACCCCGCCGCCGGCGCCGCTTTGGCCGAGGCGCTCGGGCGCCTGCCGCCGCGTCCGCTGAATCTCGTCTGCGGGATGCTCAACACCAAGGACGTGACCGGCTACATGCGCCCGCTCGCGCCGCTGGTCGACCATCTGCACGCCGTCTCCATACCCGGCGAGCCGAACACGCTCAGTGCGGCCGAGACCCTGTCCGCCGCGCGCGCCGCCGGGATGCGGGCCTCCGAGGCCGCATCGCTCGACATCGCGGTGGAACGCATCGCCGCGACGGCCCCGGACGCGCGCATCCTGATCTGCGGCTCGCTCTATCTCGCCGGCCATGTCCTGCGCACGAACGGTTGAAACCGCGCGCCCGCATACAGCGTCGACGGCGAACCGAATGGAATTCGCGATGACCACGACACGACGTGATAATCTGCGGCACAGGGCGGCGCTCGCCCTCGGCATGGCGCTCGTCTGCGCCGGGCCGGCACAGGCCGTCACCTACGGCTTCTGCTGGCGGGGCGAGGCGGGCTACCGGATCGAGGGCGTGATTGCCTATCCCGACGGCCTGCGTGGTCTCGTCACCGAACGTGACGTGACCGAATTCACCATCACCGGCTGGCGCGACGATTCCTATCTCGGCCGCTGGTCGGCGGAGGAGGCCACGTCCGAGACTTCCTGGATGTTGCGCTTCGACGCCGACGCGCTCGCCTTCCGGATGGGCGGCTATCCGGAGGACGACAGCTACCAGCAATGGAACGCCGACGGCACCGCCACCGATTGCGGCACGCCCGGTTTCGGCTTCAACGGCGGCAACCGGGCACAGGACGTCTGCGTCGACGGGGTGTTCATCGAGGAGAGCGGCGTGCCGCCCGAAACCCCGCTCGCGATTTCCGCCAGTGTCGAGGATCCGTGCGGCCCCATCCCGATGTCCGCTCTGCCCCGCGCCAGCCGGACCGGATAGGACGCTCGCCGCGCCCGACTCGGCGCCGTGGCGGATACCCGTCGCGTCGGCCACGTCGCCAACCCTGGCAATGACCGCCATTTCGGGGGTACGTGCACGCAAAGACGATGAGGGTTCTGTCCACCGACAGGACAATACCGGCGGCGCACCGCGGGCGGCCCGAACTCCCTCGGGATCGAGACCGCCCGGTCTTTGCTTCGTAAATATCCCCGCCGGAGGCTCCGGCCCTCGCGCCAAGCCCGAAGGTCCCGGCTCAATCGGTCCCGCCCCAGCCCTCCGCCTGCATCTCCCGCAAGCGGCTCGCGGTGCGCTCGAACTCGAACACGTCGCCCGGCGAGAGCGCTTCGGGTTCCGCCTCGGCCGAGATGATCAGCTTCACGCGGGCCTCGTAAAGAGTGTCGATCAGCGTCACGAAGCGGCGCGCCTCGTTGCCGTGCCGGCGGTCCAGCTTCGGCACGTCGGTCAGGATCAGCACACGCACGTTCCGTGCCAGCGCGAGGTAATCGGCCGCGCCCAGCGGCCGTCCGCAGAGATCGGCGAAGGAGGCCCGCGCCACGCCCGAGGCGAAATCGTCGAGGCGCAGGTCGCGTCCCTTCACCCGCAGCGTCAGCCCCTCGGACGCGCCGGAGGTCAGCGCCGCCCAGACCTCGTCCAGCGCGCCGCCGCCGACGAAGTAGGTCTGCTGCCCCGACAGGCGATCCTGGCGATAATCGCGCGCGGCGGCGAGTTCGTGCACGATCATGCGGTCCTTCACCATGTCGATGAAGGGCAGGAACAGAGCGCGGTTGAGCCCGTCCTTGTAGAGGTCGTCGGGCACCCGGTTCGAGGTCGTCACCACGTGAACGCCCCCCGCGAAGAGCTTCTCGAACAGGCGCCCGACCAGCATCGCGTCGGTGATGTCGGTGATCTGCATCTCGTCGAAGCAGAGCACGCGGACCTCGGCGATCACCGATTGCGCGAAGGGCGCAAGCGCATCGCGGGTGCCGGCGGCACGCGCCTCGTGCATCGCCTCGTGCGCCGCCTGCATGAAGGCATGGAAATGCACCCGCCGCGACGGCACCGGCGCCGCCTCGTGGAACAGATCCATCAGCATCGACTTGCCGCGCCCGACCCCGCCCCAGAGATAGACGCCCGACGGCCCCTCGGGCGCCTTCGCCCCGAAGCCGAGGAAGCCGCGCCGCGCGGGCTTCGCAAGCTTCGCGCGGACGCGTTCGAGCGGGGCCAGCGCCGCCTCCTGCGCCGGATCGGGCGACAGCGTGCCATCGGCCACCCTTGCGGCGTAGAGCTCCTGCATCGTCATGGCGCCCTCATGCCGTCCGGGGCCGACCGCCACAAGCGCGGGAATGCCATTGACGCCGGCCGGGGTTCCGGAACACTGGGGACATGACCGCCCTGCCCGCCCCCGCGCTGAACCGCCTGCTCACGCCCGTCCTCATCTCGGGCTGCATCGTGTTGATGGTGGGCTTCGCCATCCGCGCGAGCTTCGGCGTCTTCCAGATCCCGATCGCGATGGAGTTCGGCTGGCCGCGTGCGGAGTTCAGCCTCGCCATCGCCATCCAGAACCTCGCCTGGGGGATCGGTCAGCCGATCTTCGGGGCCATCGCCGACCGGTTCGGCGACCGAAAGGCCATCGTCCTCGGCGTGATCTGCTACGCGGCGGGGCTCGTCCTGTCGTCCTTCGCGGTCACGCCAGGCGCCCATCAGATGCTGGAGATCCTCGTGGGCTTCGGCATCGCGGGGATGGGCTTCGGCGTGATCCTCGCCGTGGTCGGCCGCGCCGCCTCGGACGAGAACCGCTCGATGAGCCTCGGCATCGCCACCGCGGCCGGCTCGCTCGGGCAGGTTTTCGGCGCGCCCGCGGCGGAATGGCTGCTGGGCTTCTATTCCTGGCAGGAGGTGTTCCTGATCTTCGCGGCCGTGGTCTGCCTCGCCCTCCTCGCGCTGCCGACGATGCGCGCGCCCGTGGCGAGCCGGGCCGAGCTCGAGGAGAGCATGGCCACGATCCTCGGCCGCGCCATCCGCGACCCCTCCTACGGGCTGATCTTCGTCGGCTTCTTCTCCTGCGGCTACCAGCTCGCCTTCATCACCGCGCATTTCCCGGCGCTGGTGACCGAGATGTGCGGGCCGATCGCGCCGGGGACCACGCTCTACGCGCTTGGCATCACCACGACCTCGACGCTGGGCGCCTTGTCGATTTCGCTCATCGGGCTCGCCAATATCGCCGGCACGCTCTACGCGGGCTGGCTCGGCAAGCGGTTCAGCCGGAAGTACCTGCTCGCCGGCATCTATCTCGGCCGGACCGTCATCGCCGCGCTCTTCATCGCGCTTCCGATCACGCCGCTCTCGGTCGTGCTGTTTTCGGTGGCGATGGGCGGGCTCTGGCTCGCCACGGTGCCGCTCACCTCCGGTCTCGTCGCGCATATCTACGGGCTGCGCTACATGGGCACGCTCTACGGGCTCGTCTTCTTCTCGCATCAGCTCGGCAGCTTCCTCGGCGTCTGGCTGGGCGGGACGCTCTACGATTCGACCGGCAGCTACGTCGCGGTCTGGTGGGTGGGCGTGGGCGTCGGGCTGCTCTCGGCCATCGTGCACCTGCCCATCCGCGAGACGCCATTGCGCCTTCGCGCCGCTTGAGGCTTGCCCCAACGGCAGGTTTCGCCATCCTGTCGCCAGTTGTGACAGGGAGACACGCCATGCGACCGATCCGATACAGCTTCGCGCTTTCGATGCTCATGTTCCTACCCGCTCACGCGCAGCAGGCGGCCGATGCCGTCGCGCCGGAGGGGGCCGTCGACCTGTCCACGGAGGCGACGGCCCCCGTCGAGGCGGAGGACTGGATGGTCGCCGCCGCGAACCCGCTCGCCGTTGAGGCCGGTGCCCGCGTGCTGCGCGAGGGCGGCAACGCCGCCGACGCGATGGTCGCGGTGCAGGCCGTGCTGGGCCTCGTCGAGCCGCAGAGCTCGGGCCTCGGCGGCGGCGCGTTCCTCGTCTGGTACGACGCCGAGACGGGCGAACTCTCCACGCTCGACGGGCGCGAGACGGCGCCGATGGATGCCACGCCCCTCCTGTTCCAGCAGGACGGCGAGGAGATGGACTTCTACGACGCGGTGATCGGCGGCCTGTCGGTCGGCACGCCGGGTACGCCGATGCTGATGGAGGTGGCGCATCGGAAATGGGGCCGGGCGAACTGGGCCGGCCTGTTCGAGGACGCGATCGGCCATGCCGAGGACGGGTTCGAGGTCTCGCCCCGCCTCGCCGGGCTGGTGGCGGAGGACGAATACCTGCCCGGTTCGCCCAGTGCGGCGGCCTACTTCCTGCCCGACGGGGCGCCCGTCGCGGAGGGCGCCACTCTGACCAACCCCGCGTATGCCGAGACGCTGCGCGCGCTCGCGGCGGAGGGGGCGGGGGCCTTCTATTACGGCGAGATCGCCGAGGGGATCGTCGCCACGGTGCGCGACGCGGAGAAGCCCGGCAAGCTAACGCTGGACGACCTTGCCGCCTACGAAGTGGTGGAACGCGACGCGGTCTGCGCACCCTACCGGGGGGCGGAGATCTGCGGCATGGGGCCGCCTTCCTCGGGCGGGCTGACGGTCGGGCAGATCCTCGGCCTGATCGAGCCCTTCGACATCGCCGGAATGGGGCCGGACTCGCCCGAGGCCTGGCGGCTGATCGGCGACGCCTCCCGCCTCGCCTTCGCGGATCGTGGCCGCTACATGGCCGACAGCGACTTCGTCCCGATGCCGACGGCGGGCCTGCTCGACGACGCCTATCTGGAGGAGCGGTCGCAGCTGCTGCAGGGCGACGACGCGCTGCCGGAAGTCAACGCCGGCTCGCCGCCCTGGGACCATGCGATGCTCTGGGGCGACGACGACGCGATCGAGATGCCGTCGACCTCGCACATCTCCATCGTCGACGGCGACGGCAACGCGCTGTCGATGACGACGACGATCGAGGGCGGGTTCGGCTCGCACCTGATGGCGCCGGGCGGGTTCCTGCTGAACAACGAGCTGACCGACTTCTCCTTCTCCACCCACGAGGACGGCGTGCCCATCGCCAACCGGGTGGAGCCAGGCAAGCGGCCGCGCTCCTCGATGGCGCCGACCATCGTGATGCGGGACGGCGCGCCGGAACTCGTCATCGGCTCGCCGGGCGGCAGCCGGATCATCGGGTACGTGGCGCAGGCGATCATCGCGCATATGGACTGGGGCATGGACGTGCAGGCCGCGCTCGCGATGCCGCATCTGGTGAACCGGTTCGGCACCTACGACCTCGAGGCCGGGACCTCCGCCGAGGCGCTCGCGGGGCCGCTGGGCGAGATGGGGTTCGAGACCGAGATCCGCGACCTCAACTCCGGCCTCCATGCGATCGCCGTCGGCGAGACGCTATCGGGCGGGGCCGATCCGCGGCGGGAGGGCGTCGCCATCGGCGAGTGACGCGTCAGGACGGCGGCGTGCAGGCCTCGCCCCGGAGGCAGGCCAGCACGTCGGCCTCCGCCTCGGGGGTCGCGTCGAGCGCGAAGCGGGGACACGGCCCCTCGATCAGCACGTTCTCCTCGCCCCGGCGTTCGACGAACAGGATGTTGCGGTCGAGCGGCACGCCGCCGCACCAGTGGCCGACGCATTCGACCTCCACCGTCAGGGGGAAGCTCACCGTGGTGTCGAACCCGTCCGCGCCCGCGATCTCGCCGTCGAACCGCGTCCGGACGGAATAGCCCTTCCGGTCGTTCGGCGTGTCGTCGGCCGGCGCGATCTCCTCCCCGGGCAGCGGCTGGACCCGTCCGATGGCGAGCACGTAGTCCGCCTCCGACGTGTCGGCCGCCTGAAAGCTCGACGGCACGGACGGGCGCAGGCAGGACAGCGCGCTCGCCTGACCGGCGAGCGCAGTCGAGAGCAGGGCGGCGAGGATGAGGCGGGTCATGGCGGTCTCCGGGCTTTGCCGGTCCCGCATGCGGCGGGCCCGGCGGTCATGCAATGACGACGCGTGGCGAGGCGACGTCAGAGCAAACCGAACCGACCCAGCACGTCGGCGTAGATGTCCCGCTTGAACGGAACGATAGAGGCCAGCACCTCCGGTCCCGACATCCAGCACCAGCGGGAGAACTCCCGCTGATGCGCGTCGAGATCGACGGCCGCGTCGGGACCGTCGTAGCGGAAGTGGAACCAGTGCTGCGACTGGCCCCGGAACCGCCCCTGCCACATGCGCGGCACGAGGTCGTGCGGCAGGTCGTAGGGCAGCGGCTCTTGCATCGAATCGAGCCGTTCGACCGCCTCGGGCACGATTCCGGTTTCTTCGCGCAACTCGCGCAGGGCCGCATGCTCGGGGACTTCCCCGGCGTCGATCCCGCCCTGCGGCATCTGCCACGCGCCCGGCCGGTCGAGCCGTTCCCCGACCCAGACCAGCCCCTGCGGATTGGTCAGGCAGACCCCGGCGCAGGGACGGTAGGGCAGCGCGGCGATCTCATCGGGCGTCAACTCGGTCATAGCGTCAGCGAGACGGCGCAGGCGCCGCCCCGTCCCTGTTTCAGCGCGGCTCGATGACGCCCAGGCCCTTGAGGATGTCGATGGCGTAGGCCAGCTGGTAATCCTCGTCGCGGAGCTGCGCGGCTTCCTCGGCGGCGGCCTGCTCCTCGCGGACCTGCTCCTGCTCCTCCTCGGACAGGCTGTCGTTGGTGATCGCGCCGCGCAGCGAGGATTCGGAGCGTCGGAGCGGGGTGAGCGCGTTGTCCTCCTCGTCCTCCTCCGTCTCGGCGTTCGGATCGCGGGGCGGCTGCGCCACGACGATGTCGGGCGACACGCCGAGCGCCTGGATCGAGCGACCCGACGGCGTGTAGTACCGCGCGGTGGTCAGGCGGATGGCGCCGTCGCCCTGCACCGGCATGATCGTCTGGACGGAGCCCTTGCCGAAGGACTTCGTGCCGACGACGACGGCGCGGTGATGGTCCTGCAGCGCGCCGGCCACGATCTCGGAGGCCGAGGCCGATCCGCCGTTGATCAGCACGACGAGCGGCAGGCCGTCGGTGATGTCGCCTTCCTTGGCGTTGAACCGGTCGCCGTCGGTGATGTCGCGCGAGCGCGTCGACACGATCTCGCCCTGGTCGAGGAACGCGTCGGCCAGCGCGACACCAGCCGTCAATAATCCGCCGGGATTGTTGCGCAGATCGAGAACGACGCCGTTGACGCCCTCCATCTCGCCCGAATCCTCGAGCGTCTTCAGGCCGTCCTCGATGTTCGGCATGGTCTGCTCGTTGAAGGTCGAGACGCGGATGACGATCGAGTCGCCCTCCTTGCGGACGCGGGAGGCGGTCAGGCGGATCGTGTCGCGGGTGATGGTGATGTCGAGCGGCTCCTCCAGCCCCTCGCGCACGATGGTCACGGTGATGTCGGAGCCGACCGGTCCGCGCATCATCTCCACCGCATCCTCGAGCGTCAGGCCGAGGATGTTCTCGCCGTCCACGGCGGTGATGTAGTCGCCCGCCTCCACGCCGGCCTCGAAAGCGGGCGTCCCGTCCATCGGGGTGATGACCTTGACGTAGCCTTCCTCCTGCGTGACCTCGATGCCGAGGCCGCCGAACTCGCCGCGGGTATCCTCCTGCATGTCCTCGAAATCGCGCGGCGGCAGGTAGGAACTGTGCGGGTCGAGCGAGGTGAGCATGCCGTTGATCGCGGCCTCGATCAGTTCGCTCTCGTCCACGTCCTCGACATACTGGCTGCGGATGCGCTCGAACACGATGCCGAACAGGTCGAGCTGCTCGTAGACCGAACCTTCATCGGCCTGCTGTGCAAGGAGCGGACCGGCTACCTGCGTCGTGGCCAGGATACCGGCCAAGATGCCGCCACCGGCGGCCATCGCGAATTTCCTCATCTCGTTCCCCTGTTCGCTGGCGACACGCATCGCCGGGTTCGCGGGCCTCCCGCCCGGTTTGGCTTCGACATAAAGCGCCTCGAACGGCAAAGCGCCACCGCCCGTGACGGTATCACGCATGATTTGACAGATTCCGCCGGATCGCCGCGACGCAAGCGATGCGCTTCGCGGCTCTTAGCCCTTTCCCGCGGCGTCGAGAACGGTCCCGGCGGTCGCATCGGCTCCGGATCATTCAACTTGCCGTCACCGGACAGGCAGAGACCGGCACCATGTCCGGGCGCCTCACGCGATCAGGCTCTCGCCGGTCATCTCGTCGGGCGTGTCGAGCCCCATCAGCGCCAGCAGCGTGGGTGCGAGGTCGCCGAGCTTGCCATTCCTGAGCCGCGCGCCCTCCGGCCCGTTCCACAGGATCACCGGCACGGGGTTGAGCGTGTGCGACGTATGCGCCTTGCCCGTCTCCGGGTCGATCATCGTCTCGCAATTGCCGTGATCGGCGCAGACGATCATCGCGCCGTCCGTTGCCTCCAGCGCCTCGAGCGCCCGGCCAAGCCCGTGATCCACCGCCTCGCAGGCGCGGGTGGCCGCCTCCAGATCGCCGGTATGGCCCACCATGTCCGGGTTCGCGAAGTTCACGACGATGAGGTCGTAGCGCTTGCCGATCGCCTCGACGAGCGCATCCGTCACCGCGCCGGCCGACATCTCCGGCTGCAGGTCGTAGGTCGCCACATCGGGGGATTTCGGCATCAGCCGGTCCTCCCCCGTCTCGGGCGCCTCCTTGCCGCCGTTCAGGAAGAAGGTCACGTGCGGATACTTCTCCGTCTCGGCGACGTGAAACTGCGTCAGCCCCTTCTCGGCGACCCAGTGACCCAGCGTGTTCTTCACCGTCCGCTTCGGAAAGACGGTCGTCATGTACTCGTCGTGCAGGTCGGAATAGTCGACCATGCCCAGCATGTGCAGACCGGGACGCTCACCGGTCTCGAACCCGTCGAAGTCCGGCCCGGCCAGCGCGGAGAGGATCTCGCGGGCGCGGTCGGCGCGGAAGTTGAGGCAGAACACGCCGTCCCCGTCCTTCATGCCCGCATAGCCGCCGATCACGGTCGGCTGGATGAACTCGTCGCTTTCGTCTTGGTCCCGGGCGACGGAAAGGGCGGCGGGCACGGTCTCGGCGGCCCGACCCTCGCCCCGGACCATCGCGCACCAGGCCCGGTGAACGCGATCCCAGCGGTTGTCGCGATCCATCGCGAAGTAGCGTCCCGACAGCGTCCCGACCTGCACGCCCTCGGGCAGCTCGGCCATCAGCTTTTCGACGAAACGTTCGGCAGACCGCGGGGCGACGTCGCGGCCATCGGTGATCGCGTGGAGGACGACGGGCATTTCCTTCGCCACGACGGTCCGGCAGGCGGCGAGGACGTGGTCGATATGTCCGTGGACCCCGCCATCCGAGATGACGCCGATCAGATGCGCCCTGCCCCCCGATTGCCGGACGGTCTGCACCCAGCTCTCGATCGCCGCCTCCTCCGCGAAGCCGCCCGTCTCGATCGCGTGATTGATCTGGCCCAGATCCATCCGCACCACGCGGCCCGCGCCGATATTCATGTGGCCGACCTCGGAATTGCCCATCTGCCCTTCCGGCAGGCCGACGGCCGGGCCGAAGGTCGTGAGCGTCGCATGCGGGCAGGTCGCCATCAGGCGGTCGAAATGCGGCGTCTCCGCGCAGTCGGGCGCCGATTGCTCCGGCCGGTCGGAGATGCCCCAGCCGTCGAGGATGCAGAGGATGACGGGCTTTGCCATGAACGGACCTTTCGTTTCGCGGGACCGTTCTAGGTTGGGATCAGGCCCGATGGTAGGGGCCCCCGGCCAGGATCGAGGCGGCGCGGTAGAGCTGCTCGGCCAGCATCACGCGGACGAGCATGTGCGGCCAGACCATCGCGCCGAAGCTGATCGCGAGGTCGGCCCGGTCGCGGATACCGGGATCGAGCCCGTCGGCCCCGCCGATGACGAAGGCCACGTCCTCCGCCCGGTCGCGCCAGTCGCCGAGCCGCGCGGCGAAGGCCGGAGAGGAAAGCTGCGCGCCACGTTCGTCGAGGACGACCCGGACCGCGGCCGACGGCAGGGATTTCGCAAGAAGCTCGGCCTCCGCCGCCATGCCCGCGCCCTTGCCATCGACCTCGACCAGCGTGGCCGGAGGCAGGCCCAGCCCGCGCCCCGCCTTCGCGAAACGTTCGAGATACTCGTCGACGAGCGCCTTTTCCGGCCCGCGGCGTAGCCGCCCGACAGCCAGAAGGTGGAGCTTCACCTCAGTTCGCGCGAACGGCCTCGGCCCCGGGATCCTGCCACATCTTCTCGAGCTGGTAGAAGTCCCGGACCTCGGGGCGGAAGATGTGGACGATCACGTCGCCTGCATCGAGCAGCACCCAGTCGCCCTGCGACTTGCCTTCGGTACGGGCGGAGCGGCCGAGCCGATCCTTCAGCTTCTCCGACAGCTTCTCCGCCAGCGCCGTCACCTGCCGGGTCGAGCGGCCGGAGCAGACGATCATGTGATCGGCCACGGCGGATTTCCCCCGCAGGTCGATCTGGACGATGTCCTCGGCCTTCTCGGCGTCCAGCGTCGTTCGGATGATGTCGAGGGTCGCGTCGCTGGTCTCATAGCCAGCGGAACCTGTGTCGCCCTTGCGGGCAGAAGCGGCGCTTGCAGCGGCCGCATGGGTCTCGGAAGGCAGGGGCCGATCCTCCGGCTGTTGGGCCACACTCAAGGGCGTGGCATGGTCGATAGATTAACACCGGTTCGGTAGTCCGGCAATCACGTCATGGAGATGGGAACGCCTCGTCAACCCGTCAAGCAGCGGCGCGAGGGGATGTCGCGATGGGCTAATCCCCCGGGACCGGCGTGCTGTGGCCCGGCCGCTTCGCGTCGCCCTGCGGGGCGCCGTCGCCCAGCATCCGCACCTCCCGCTGCGGAAACGGGATCGAGATGCCGTTCGCTTTGAACGCGTCCCAGAGCGCCAGATAGACGTTGCCGCGGATGTTGGTCAGCCCCTCGGTCGGATTGATGATCCAGAACCGCAGGATGTAGTCCACCGAGGAATCCCCGAAGCCCACGATGTGACAGACCGGCGGCTTGCTGCTCAGCACCCGCTCCGTCCCCGCGGCCGCGGCAATGGCGATCCGGCGCACCTCGTGCGGATCGTCGCCGTAGGAGGTACCGAAGAAGATGTCGAGGCGGACCAGGCTGTTGGAGTGCGACCAGTTCACCACCAGCCCGGTGATCAGGTCCTCGTTCGGGACCAAATATTCCCGCCCGTCCCGCGTGGTGATCGAGACGTAGCGCGCCGTCAGCGCGTTGATCCAGCCGAACGTGTCGCCGATGGTGATGACGTCGCCGGGCTTGATCGACTTGTCGAGGAGGATGATGACGCCCGAGACGAGGTTCGAGACCACCTTTTGCAGGCCGAAGCCCAGCCCCACGCCGATCGCGCCCGAGAGAACGGCTAGGCCCGTGAGATCGAAGCCGACCCATTTGAGCCCGAGGAAGAACGCACCCGCATAGAGGACGATCTGCAGGAGCTTGACCACGAGCACCCGCATCGACGGGCTGATGTCTTCGTTCCTGGATATCCGGCTGCTCGTGGCCTTGGTCAGCACGCGTGCCATCGCGAAAAGCACGCCGATCACGACGAGCGCGGTGATGATGCCCAGGACGGAGAGGTGGAAATCGCCGAACTCGATGGCCAGCGAGTCGAGGAACACCTTCGTCTCGTCGAGGATGCCGAGATAGAACAGCGTGACGTAGATCCACAGGCCCCAGTTCACGATCTTGCGCAGGAACGGATTGCGCACGAGTCGGGCGACGAAGCTGACCACCATCCACGCCGTCCCGATCGTGGCGGCGAGCCCGACGAGGTAGCTGCGCGAGGGCCACGTGACCTCCCGCATGATCAGGAGCGTCATCCAGATCAGCGCGGCGAAGCAGACGAGCCCCAGGCGGTTCCGCACGATGACGAGCCAGCGGAGCTGCCATTTCGGCCGTCCGGTCTGCGTTCGCATCCAGTGCGTCATCCGCTCGGCGGCCCAGCCGCGCAGAAGCCATGCGGCCAGCAGGACAGCCAGGATGATCAGGACCTGCCAGAGCTTCCATCCCGGGCGCAGCAGGTCGATGGCGAAGGCAGCAGCCTCACCCGTCACCCGGGCGATCTCCTCCCGAAGCGGAAACGTGTCGAGAATGTCCTCGTCCATCGACGAACTATGACCCGCCGGCCGGGGCCCGGCAACGGCGCCGTGCGCGACGAATTTTTTCGGACGCCGTGACTCCGTGGATCAATGTGTTCGTCTAACGCTGCTCGCGATACCGTCGATTCTGGAGTGCATTCTTTTAACCGGCCTCCTACGTGGCCAGGCGTCTCGGGGAGCGCCGCATATCAGCCAAGCGAAGGAGATCGCGGAAAGGGTCAAGATGTGGTATGAGTATCCTGTTCAGATTATCGATTACATTGTTTGACCTTGTTTCGAACGCTTTTCCTCCTGGCTCCGTTGTCGCTCGGCACCACGACGTTCGCCAACGCCGCCACGTTCGATGTCTTCAACGCGGGAACTACCATGGCACTCGGCAAGTTTGTCGCACCGGTCGAGGGTGGGGCACTGGATTCGGCGACCTTCACCGTCGGGGCGGCACCTTCTCCGTTCTGGGAACCGGTGCCCTGGCGCCTAGCTACAATGCTGCGGACAACTCGCTTGCCGGACCGGGCGGCTTCGGGTTCGGCGCGGTGTTCAACGCCGCAGCATACGCCACGACCGACGTCAACGGTGATCCGGTGACATGCGAGGTCGGCGATTGTATCTTCGAGTTCGACGGCATCTTCGATCCCAAGATCCCGGGGGAATGGGCCATACAATACGTTCCGCCCAGCGATCCGGCGTCGAGCGTCAACATCACCGGCGGCTATTACGAGATCGCCGCGGTGCCCCTGCCGCTTACCGCCCCGGCGCTTGCTTTCGCTCTGGGAAGCCTCGCGTTGCTGCGCCACCGGCGTACCGGCGATTGACGAGGTCTCCGCGCGCGCCCTGAGCCTGCACGGGCGGGGCGGGGCGGGGCGCGCGCGACGTGTCACGGCCCGCTTGATGGACCTGTCCGAAAGGTCTATTCCGCGCGCCATGTCCGACACCGCGCCCGTCAGCATCGATCTGTGCGATCACGCCCGCCTGCGGGAGCGGTTCTTCGGCGCGTCGCGTTCCGTTCTCGCCCGGCGCCGAACCCGATCGCCCGCCCGACGATCCTGACACGACCACATCATCCGGGAGAGGACGCATGTCCCCCAAGACGCTCTACGACAAGATCTGGGATGCCCATCTGGCGCACGAGGCCGAGGACGGCACCTGTCTGCTCTACATCGACCGCCACCTCGTTCACGAGGTGACCTCGCCCCAGGCCTTCGAAGGGCTGCGCCTGGCCGGTCGCACCGTGCGCGCGCCAGACAAGACCATCGCCGTGCCGGACCACAACGTACCGACGACGGCCGACCGGGTGAACGGTGGCATGAACGAGGAAAGCCGGATCCAGGTCGAGGCGCTCGACCGCAACGCCAGGGAATCCGGCATCCACTACTACCCGGTCAGCGATATCCGGCAGGGGATCGTCCACATCATCGGGCCGGAGAACGGCTGGACCCTGCCCGGCATGACGATCGTCTGCGGCGACAGCCACACCGCGACCCACGGCGCCTTCGGCGCGCTCGCCCACGGGATCGGCACGTCGGAGGTGGAGCACGTCCTCGCCACGCAGACGCTGATCCAGAAGAAGTCCAAGAACATGAAGGTCGAGATCACCGGGCAGCTCCGCCCCGGCGTGACGGCCAAGGACATCACCCTCACGATCATCGGCCGGACCGGCACGGCGGGCGGCACCGGCTACGTCATCGAATATTGCGGCGAGGCGATCCGCGCCCTGTCGATGGAAGGCCGCATGACCGTCTGCAACATGGCGATCGAGGGCGGCGCGCGCGCCGGCCTGATCGCGCCGGACGAGACGACCTTCGACTACGTGAAGGGCCGCCCGCATGCGCCGAAGGGCGCGCAGTGGGACGCGGCGCTGGCCTGGTGGAAGACGCTCCGCTCCGACGAGGACGCGCATTGGGACAAGATGGTCACCATCGCGGGCGAGGATATCGCGCCGGTCGTGACCTGGGGCACCTCGCCCGAGGACGTCCTGCCGATCACCGCCTCGGTTCCCGCCCCGGAGGACTTCAAGGGCGGCAAGGTCGACGCGGCGAAGCGCTCGCTGCAATACATGGGACTGACGCCCGGCACGCCGCTCTCCGAAGTGTCGATCGACACCGTGTTCATCGGCTCCTGCACCAACGGCCGGATCGAGGATCTGCGTGCTGCCGCGGCGATCCTGAAGGGCAAGAAGGTCAAAGAAGGGATGCGCGCCATGGTCGTGCCCGGCTCCGGCCTCGTGCGCGCGCAGGCCGAGGAGGAGGGGCTCGCCGACATCTTCAAGGCGGCGGGGTTCGAATGGCGCCTCGCCGGATGCTCCATGTGCTTGGCGATGAACCCGGATCAGCTCGCGCCCGGGGAGCGCTGCGCCGCCACGTCGAACCGGAACTTCGAGGGACGGCAGGGCCGCGGGGGCCGTACGCATCTGATGTCCCCGGCCATGGCTGCGGCCGCGGCCGTGACCGGCCGGCTGACGGATGTTCGCGAGATGATGTAGCAGGCGGGCGGCGACCGGAGGCCCGAGCCTTCCGGTCGCCCGGGAACCTCAGCTTTCGTAGAAGCTGATCTCCACGTCGTTTCGAAGCTCGTTCTCGGTCAAGCCGTAGAAGCGGATCGTGTGCTCGTTGATGATCAGATCGGCATATGCCCCGTCGTCATCGCCGGATCCCAAGCGTATCGAATTGATCTCGGCATTGGTCGCATCGGCGATCGCAATGACGTCGCTGTCGACGTCAAAATCTTCGATCACGTCCAGCTCGTCGGAACGCCGCTCGACGAAGAAGAACGCATCCGCACCCGCTCCGCCATTCATGCGGTCGTCGCCGCGATCATCGTAGAGCAGGTCGGAACCGCCACCGGCGCGGATGATGTCGTCGGACCGACCGCCGTAGAGAACGTCGTCGCCGCCACCCCCGACCAGCAGATCGCTGCCGCCCCCTCCGAGCAGAAGGTCGTTTCCGCCCCCGCCGAACAGGCGGTCCTTGCCCCCGCCGCCCGTGAGACCGTCATCGCCGCTGCCGCCGAACAAGTTGTCGGCGCCGCCATTGCCCGACAGAGCATCCTGCCCCTTGTTTCCGTAGAGGACGTCAGCGCCCTTGCCGCCGGACAAAGCGTCGTACTGATTGCCTCCGACGAGCGTGTCGTTGCCGTCGAGACCAGAAAGGACGTCCTTGCCGCTGCCGCTTATGAGCCGGTCATCGCCGTCACCGCCGAAGAGCGTGTCGGCCCCGCCGCCCCCGAGAAGCCTGTCGTTCCCCGACCCGCCGTCGAGTTGGTCATCGCCCGAACCACCGTTTAGGACGTCGCGACCGTTGTGCCCGTCGAGAATGTCGGCACCCGCGCCGCCCTTGATCGTGTCGCCGCCGCCCTGCCCGCGAAGAACGTCGTCGCCGCCGCCGCCCTTGAGCAGATCGCGCCCGCCGCCGCCTTTGAGAAAGTCATCGGCAGCGCCTCCGGCCAGATTGTCCGCGCCGCCATTGCCGAGAAGCCTGTCCTCCCCGCCGCCGCCGCGCAACGTGTCATCCCCGCCCTGACCTTTCAGGATATCGTCGCCACCACGACCGAGCAGCCGGTCGTCGCCTTTCCGACCCTCCAGCACGTCATCCTCCGCCCCACCGACGAGGCGGTCCGCGTCGCGCGTTCCGGTCTCGTACACCATGGACGAGACGGCCGCGGGCGGTAACGCGGACGGTGCGAACGATATGTATTCGGACCCATGGCCGGTCAACTGCGGGACGTACGGTGCCGTCACGCGCAGCGGCGCTTCGATCTCGGCCATCACGGGCGTGATCGGTGTATAGAGAATCTCGTTCGTACGACCGGTCGGGCCGTCGAGATAGGTCAATGTCTTCAAGGAAGAATCGGTCATATCTAGCCTATGTTCAAATGACCGCTTTTTAGGCGACGGCGCCTCGGAAGTGTATAAAAATCTAGGAAACGGTTAAGGGCACCGTCACCCTGCGCATGACAATCGACCGCTTTCGGCCTGGCGAATATTTTCGTGCCGATCCGTCCCGCGACGACGGCGGATGTGCATCCGAGGAGCTCTGTTGCCCGGAACGTCAGCAGGCCGGACCGTCCCTTTCCCTCGCCAAGGTCATCCGACGGGTTGCGTGACCGGGATACCGAACAACGCGACTTCGGCGATGGTAGCCGCTCCACCTCCGCCAGATGGTCCGGCCGAGACGCTTGATGGCCCGGAGGGCTTCGTTCCGGCCTGCCGCCCCAGGACTGTCTCTCTTCCACGGCTGCGCGATGCGGCGGGATGGGATGATTGCCTCCGTGCCCCGGTTCCCGATGGCGTCGCGGCAGCCGCGTGTATCGTAGGCACCGTCCGCCGTGACGGAAACGATCGGTTCGTCCTCGGAGATCTGCGCGAGCAGGTCGGACAGCACAGGCGCATCGCCCACCCCACTGCCGGTGAACTCGACTGCACGAACTTCCAAGGTCGCCTCGTTCACGGCCAGACGAACCTTGCGCCAAACACGCCTGCGCTCTCCCCCATGCTTGCGCGCATGCCATTCGTCTTCCCCGCCGACCTTGATGCCCGTGCTGTCCACTGCCCGGCAGGGTCATGCGAAGCATGATCCCGAGAGGGGACGAGCAGGTGCAATGGGCCGCCGCTGGCCTGAAAGGGCAGCCGACCGGCCAAGGTCCTCTGCCGTCGGCAGAGCGCTGAAAAATCCGGGACCGGCCAGTCGAGGTCCGCGAGTTCCAGTAGGCTTGCGACGGTGAAGCTTGCCGAACGATCGCCTGACGAAGCGGCAGGCCAAAAAGAACCTCGATCCATTTCGGGACATCACTGCGTGATGTCCTGCCGGGCAGTGGTCAGGCAGGTCTGGATCGCGGCATCGCTGCAGACCGGCGCGCCTCCCCGCTTGCCCGACGGCGCCGCATGCCAAGGCGTCGACGGATCGAACCAACATTTCGTGACATCGCTGCGCAATGCACTGCCGGTCAGCGGACGGTCAGCGATCCACGCTCACGTGGCGACGCGTTGTAGGCGGACCAGTTCAGGGTTCGGTAGCGGGCGGGTAGAGGCTTGGACAAGCCGTCCAGCTATGATGCTGGACTCGCGAAGGGGATCACAGGCGAGCTTCGTGCAACAGAGCAGCAGACACCTATCGAGCTCGATTGTCCGGCGGACAGAAGCAGCGTGTCGCGATTGCCCGCGCCCTCGCGATGGACCCGGAGATCCTGCTCTTCGACGAACCGACTTCAGCCCTCGATCCTGAGCTCGTCGGAGAAGTCCTGGGCGTCATCGAGCAACTCGCCGAGGAAGGTCGGACCATGCTCCTCGTTTCGCAAGAGATCGGCTTCGCCTACCACGTTGCGAACCGCGTGCTGTTTTTAGCGGAAGGCGGCATCTACGAGAGCGGAACGCCGGACGAGGTGCTGAAAGATCCGAGGCGTCCGCTTACCCAGAATTTCCTGAACGAGCACAAACGCTTTTATTTTTAGCTACCGCTCCCACCGGCTATGTGTCCGATTATCGATCCGGCCCGCATCCCTCAGGTGCAGAACGGGCCCAAATCAAGCCGGAAAGGGACAGTGCTCGCCGCTGCCCCGAGCTTCTGTGTGAGAAAGGGAGACATGATCCGTAAGTTCTTCATCGCCGCCTGTACCGTCTTTCTTACAGGCATCACGCAACCCTCCGCGCAGGAATCGTCCGAGAAGCACCTGCCGCTCGATGGGGTCATTGCGGCGGACGGAAGTTCGGTCGCGTTGAGCTGGTTCGGGACATCGCGCCCGCGTATCGGCGCCGTGACGATCAAACGACGCCGGATCGGCGAGATCGGCTCCGCAAGTTGGCAGACGATCGCTCCGTCCCTCAATCTGACGATGCGCTTCACGGACGACACTGTTCGGCCGGGGGTCGCTTACGAGTACCAGGTCATGCGCACGGGTCGCGGAATCATCGAC
Source organism: uncultured Jannaschia sp. (assembly GCF_947494055.1). Classification (GTDB taxonomy): domain Bacteria; phylum Pseudomonadota; class Alphaproteobacteria; order Rhodobacterales; family Rhodobacteraceae; genus Jannaschia. The sequence continues at coordinate 78,234 of NZ_CANLTR010000013.1, forward strand.
GTGGGGTACTGGGCGACTGGCGTGAACCTGCCCGCGCAAACGGATCGGGGCCATGCCCACGTGATCGTCGACGAAACCGTCGCCGGTCCGCTCGCGACCCACCTCGCGCGATTCGAGCGAGATCTAGAGGGCGACGGGTGGCAGGTATCGCGCATCGTTGGGCCACGCGGCGGCGCGACCGGACCCGACGAAACCCTGATGCAGGCGGCGGCACTCAGGGAAACGCTCGCGCTGCGCTACGCAGAGGACCCCTTCGCACGGCACGTTGTAATCCTGATCGGGCACCTGCCCGTGGTCAAAAGCGGACGTGCGAACCCTGACGGACATGACCCGAAGCCGCATGCCACCGACCTGTTCTACGCGGACATTGATGGGCAATGGCACATCGACTCCACGGGTGCCCTTCGAGACAACCGGGTACCCGGCAACTTCATCGAGATGCAGGTCGGACGGATCGACTTCTCGAACGTGAGCGGTAACGATTCGGCCCGCGAACTCCATTTGCTGCGAGCGTATCTCGACAAGAACCATCATTGGCGTCACGGGCTTCTGGGGGATCTGCGACGCGCCTACGGCTCCGGCGAACGGCTCTTGGGGGAGGTGTATGGCCTTCGCAACATCGTCGGCCCGGACGCAGTTACGGAAGGCGGCCACCACGACGTTGGGGAGGAGAGGCCGTGGCTCTGGGGGGTCGACTTCGGTGACTGGAACGGCGGCCGATACGCGCAACGCTATGCCAACAAGGCGATCTTCGCGCTCAACTTTGGCAGCGGCAAGCAGAATTTCGATGCCCCCTCCAATGCGATGACAGCCCTGCTGGCACAACCGTGGTACCCTATCGCGGTCGGTTGGGGCGGACGGCCCGCCTGGTGGCTTCACCACATGGCGCTCGGGGGTACGATCGGCGACGTCCACATGCGGACCGTGAACAACGGCGTCGCCACGCTGCCTTACCGCGACACGATGGAATACTTCCCGACAGGCCAGTACCTTTGGCGCAACCCGATCTGGGTCAATCTGCTGGGCGATCCGACGACGCATGGCTTCGTGCTCGCGCCCGCTACCCGAGTGCAGGTCGTCCCGGATGCGCAGGGCGTGACCGTCTCGTGGATGCCGTCCGTTGACCCGGACGTCATTGGCTACAGGGTCTATCGCAAGCAGGGCGACGACGGGTTTCAGCTCCTGAGTGGCCAGAATTCCGTGACGGCGTCCGAATTCCACGATCCGTCTCCAAAACCGGGCGCCCGCTACATGGTGCGGGCATACGGGCTGAAGCAGGTCCATGCGGGATCCTTCCATACCCTGTCCCAAGGAAGTTTCGCCGAAATCGCGATGCCCTCGCTCCGGGCGGAGGATATGCAGATCACCGGTCGCGCGGACGAGACCCTGATTCTGCCCCAGATGTTCAGCCAACCGGAAGACGGAACGATCCACGCCTTCATCGCTGGTCCTGAACAGGGGGACCTCTTTCATGACGGTGCAAACTGGCATTACACCCCGCCAGCTGGGTTTACGGGAGAAGTGAGACTGCGGTTTTCGGTATCCAATGCCCTCCAAACCGACGAAGGACTACTCACGATCTTGATCGCTGCGTAGGTCTCGTCAGGACGCAACACGCCGTGTGAATCATGATCTCTCTTCCTGACAACTGGGCGCTGACCGAAATTCTGATTTTGGTGGCAGTGACCGTGATCATGGGAGTTTCAGTTTTCGAATGAGCAGGTCCAGGGAGCGAAACGACAACCCATCGAGGCGGCGTCTTCTCGTGGCGGGGATCGGACTGGCCTCGGCCTATGCAGGCCTACGGTATGGCCTGCCGACATTGTCCGAGCGGCTGCACGGCCTGCGGTTCGAACCGCTCGATCAACCCGCCGGCTTCCGAAGACTGATCTCGAACGGTGGCACGAGCAACGGCAGCTTCGATCCGTTCATAGCCCTCGCGCCAACGGCAGATCGCGTCCGTCCCTCCTGTCGAGGACTTTTCGAGGACGCCGCTCCGCCCGGCATCGTGCCGGCTGCCTATTTCTCGGACTACAATTGCGCCTATTGCCGAGCTCTCGGTCCCCGTCTCGAGGCCCTACAGGGAGTTCACGTCACCTTGCACGAACTGCCGCTTCTTGGCGAGGGTTCAACCATTCTGGCCCGCGCCGCGCTCGCCGCAAACTTGCAGGAAGCCTATTGGCCATTCCACCGAGCCCTGATGAGCACACCCCGCCCCTCGCCGGAGGCAATCATCCCGGTCGCGCTCGACCTCGGCCTTAATCCGGATCGTCTGCGGGCGGACATGGATGCGCCGGAGGTCGCCGCCGCGCTGGCCCGCAGCGAAGCGCTGGCCGCCCTGTTCGGTATCTACGCGACGCCGGCGCTCGTCGTTGGCCGCACCCTAGTCATCGGTGCCGTCGCTGCCGCGACGCTGGATCGGCTGACAGACCAAGAGCTTGCGGACGGGCCCGTGCCCACCTGCGCCTGAAACGTCATTCGAGGCCAAGCTGATTTTCTGCGGCCCTCCCATTGGCGTCCAAAGAGTAGAAACAATTGAAGGAAGACCTCTTCTGATAGAGTGTGACCACAGGCACGTTTCTGTCTCAATCGGCTGCTTCCTGCACTCTCATCGTATCCGTCCGGCGTGACCGCCGTTGACATTCAGCGTGGCTGCCAATTCCACGGCGTGAGTTCGTCGATGCGGTTGATCTTGTGATCGGCAATGTGGGCCAGCACCCACGTCAACCAGGCTTCCGGATCGACGCGGTTCATGCGGGCGGTCTCGATGAGGGTGTAGGCGATCGCGGCAGCCTTGCCGCCACCTTCCGATCCCATGAAGAGATAATTTTTGCGCCCAAGAGTCAGCGGCCTGATTGACCGCTCACAGATGTTGTTGTCCAGCTCGAGCTGGCCGTTTTCGAGGTATGCCCGGGCCTTGGGCATGCGGCCGAGGGCGTAACGAATGGCTTCGGCCAGCTTTGTTTTCC
>NZ_CANLTR010000014.1 GCF_947494055.1 uncultured Jannaschia sp.
GCAGGTTTGGACATGCCGCTCAGCTATGTCGCCGGACTCGCGATGTGAATCCCAGGCAGGCTTTGCGCAACAAGGCCACACGAATCCCGAACGCGATTTGCGCAACAGAGCCATAGCACGACGGCACCCAGTGAGACGCCGCTTTCGGATTCCTGAAGACGCTCGGCCGTCGAACTATCGAAGATGGAAAAGCACGCTCGAGGCGTCCTCGGCACGGTTCCGCAATCGCACAATCGCCGCCGGACGTGTTTCCGGTCAAAATTCTTCTAATCAATTTTTCCGGTTCTGCCTCTATCAGACCATAAATCTCCCAAGTTTCGACCAAGCATCGAGTCAAGAACCGTCTTGGCCAGACGGAGACGTTTTGAGTTACCGCCCGAAAGGCCATAAACGAATATAAACCGGGTCCGCGTTAATCCCTTTGGGACCTAATTTCGGATTGATCACTGAGGAATGATAGATATGAAGTTTGTCAATAAATTTGCTCACAATGAAAACGGTGCTACTGCAATCGAATACGGCCTGATTGCCGGCCTGATTGCTGTCGTCATCATTACCGCCGTCAGCACGATCGGCTTAGATCTGATAGCGAAGTTCACCGAGATCAGTGCTGTGCTGTAACATCGGCGCAGGAAGCAGATCGGCTAGCTGAAAAGCCGGCCGACCTCCATCACTCGACAGGGATCCTACGATGCTGCAGAAATCTGCTGGATTCGGTCGCAAGAGAAGCGCGCCCGGCGACCCGCCTCAGCGCGTCCGGGCGGATCCGCTCGGCATCAGGGCCACGGCCGCAACGCCTGCCGCGCCCACGCCCGTGCAGGCCTTGCCGCCAGCCATGAAACACGGCGACGCCGAAACGGATCTGTTCCGCGACATCAAGCAGCAGCTCTTCTCGGCTCTCGTCGATCTCGTCGATCTGCCCGCGCTGTCGAAGCTCAAGCCCGAGGCGGCGCGGGTCGAGATCGAGGCGATCCTCGGCGAGATCGTCGCCGACCGTCAGATCAACGTCGCCAGCAAGGACCGCGCCCGGATCATCGTGGACGTCACCAATGAGGTGCTGGGCTACGGGCCCCTGCAGCCGCTTCTGGACCGCGACGACATCTCCGACATCATGGTCAACGGCGCCGGCCAGGTCTTCATCGAGGTGGCCGGCAAGACCCAGGAGACCGACGTCTGGTTCGACGACGACGAGCAGCTCCTCAACATCTGCCAGCGCATCGTCAGCGCCGTCGGCCGCCGGGTCGACGCAAGCTCGCCCATCTGCGACGCCCGCCTGCCCGACGGCAGTCGGGTCAACGTCATCGTGCCGCCGCTCGCCATCGACGGGCCGACGCTGACGATCCGGAAGTTCAAGCGCGACAAGCTGACCCTCGACGACCTCGTCCGGTTCGGCTCGATCACGCCCGAGGGCGCGACGATCCTGCGGATCATCGGCCGGGTGCGCTGCAACGTATTGATTTCCGGCGGCACCGGCTCGGGCAAGACGACGCTTTTGAACTGCATGACCGCGGCCATCGATACCGAAGAGCGGATCGTGACATGCGAGGATTCCGCCGAGTTGCAGTTGCAGCAGCCGCATGTCGTCCGCCTCGAGACCCGACCCGCCAACCTCGAGGGCGAGGGCGAGGTCACGATGCGCGACCTCGTGAAGAACTGCCTCCGGATGCGCCCCGAGCGGATCATCGTCGGCGAGGTCCGCGGCGCGGAGGCCTTCGACCTGCTGCAGGCGATGAATACCGGCCACGACGGCTCGATGGGCACGCTCCACGCCAACAGCCCGCGCGAAGCCCTGTCACGCCTGGAATCTATGATCTCCGTGGGTGGCTTCAACCTGCCCTCGAAGACGGTGCGAGAGATGATGGTCTCGTCGATCGACATCATCGTGCAGGCCGCGCGGCTCCGCGACGGCCGCCGCGTCATCACCCATGTCACCGAGGTACTGGGCATGGAAGGCGACGTGATCACGACGCAGGATCTGTTCGTCTACGAAATTACGGGCGAGGACGACGACGGCAACATTCTCGGCCGACACCGCTCCAACGGGAACGGTCGTCCGCATTTCTGGGACCGCGCGCGGTACTACAACGAGGATGTGCGCCTTCTCAACGCGCTCGACGACGCCGAACCGCGCGAGCGCCGACGCGACATGAACGGCGATCGAGCTCAGCTCGGGATGTCCGCATGACGGCAATCGATCCCGCGCTCGTTCCAATCGTACTCGCCGGCCTGGTCGTGGTGGCCGTCTCCGGCGGTATCTGGTCCGCATTTGCCGGCCGGGTGGCGGAACGTGACCGTCGTCGCCGCCGGCTTCGCCGCCATGTTGCGACCCTCCAGGCGGACGGGACGCATTCCGGCGGGACCGAGGCGGACGTGCAGCGCGACGCGAAGGCGATCCTCGTGCGTCGCCGCGGCCGCCGCGGCCTGTCGCTCGGTCTCGTGCTCCAGCAGGCTGGCCTGAGCTGGTCGGTCTGGTCGGCGCTGCTCGTGGTGGGCGGGCTCGCTGTCCTCCTAGGAGGCGGGGCCCGGCTCGCCGGCCTGTCCCCGGTCGCGGCCGCTCTTTTCGGGGTGGCGACCGGTCCCGGCGCATTCCTATTCTTTCTCCGCGCCCGGCGCAGGCGGCGAACGACCGCCATGGAGAAGGACTTTCCGGCCGCTCTCGACATCATCGTCCGCGGCGTGAAGACGGGGCTACCGCTCAACGACTGCCTCCGCATGGTCTCACGGGAGATCGCCGATCCGCTCGGCGCGGAATTCGCGAAGATGGTCGAGCAGCAGAGCCATGGCCTGCCCATCGCCGAGGCGGTGGATCGCCTGGCCGAGCGCGTGCCGCTGAGCGAGGCGAACTTCTTCGCCATCGTCATCGGCCTGCAGACCAAGACGGGTGGACGGCTGGCCGAGTCGCTCGACAACCTCGTCTCGGTCCTGCGCGCGCGCGTGCAGCTTCGGGCCAAGATCCGCTCGATGAGCTCGGAGGCGAAGGCCTCGGGCGCGATCATCGGCGCTCTTCCGGTGGTCGTCACCCTGCTCGTCTATGTGACCAGCCCCGCCTATATCGGGCTGCTCTTCAGCGAGGCGATCGGGAATGTCGTGCTCGTCGTCTCCGGCCTGTGGATGCTCATCGGCGTGTTCGTGATGCGCAAGATGATCGCGTTCGACTACTGAGGGCCGGGCAGATGGGTTTCCTTGATATCGTCCATGCCGTCCTCGACGACCCGACGCGACTTGCGCCGTTCGTGGCCGCGATCTCGGCGGCCGCGACGGTGACGGCCCTGTCCTGGCCGTTGCTCGACGCACAGGCCCGGAGGCAACGGATGGCGCGCGCCTCGGGCGTCGAGCAGCGCCTCCGCGACCGGTCCGCCGCCGCCCGGAACGCAAGTTCCGATGCCATCGTCAGCTTGCGGCACGCCGCGCCGAAGCGGCTCTACGCCGCGATCGTCGAGCGTTTCAACCTGGGCAAGCTCATCCAGAACCCGCAGACGAAGGCGTTGATCTACCAAGCCGGCTACCGGGGTCCCGCCGCCGCGATCAAGGTCACCGCGATGCGGGTTCTGGTCGGTCTGAGCTTCGGGGCGTTCGCGCTGTTCTACGGCACTTTCGTCCTGGGCCTCGCGCTGCCTCTCCGCGTCCTCCTCGTCGCCGTGGCCGCATTCGCGGGCTGGTACGGGCCAATCGTGCTTCTGAAGAACCGCCTGCAGAAGCGACGCGCGGAGGTGCGGCGAAACTGGCCCGACGCGATGGACCTGCTTCTCATCTGCGTGGAATCGGGAATGTCGATCGAGGCCGGGTTCCGGAAGGTCGCCGAGGAGATCAGCGTGCAGAGCGTCGTGTTGAGCGAGGAACTTTCGCTCACCACGGCCGAACTCGCCTACCTGCCGGACCGGCACGCGGCCTACCGGCGCCTTGCTTTCCGGACGGACGTCGAGGAGGTGCGCTCGGTCGTCACCAGCCTGATCCAGTCGGAGAAATACGGCACACCCGTCGGCCAGGCCCTGCGCGTGCTCTCGCGGGAGAGCCGGGACCTGCGGATGGCAGCTGCGGAGAAGAAGGCCGCGGCCCTGCCGCCGAAACTCACCGTGCCGATGATCCTGTTCTTCCTCCCCGTTCTCTTCGGCGTGATCATGACGCCGGCGATCATCCAGATCATGCAGAACTGATGGCCCAGGGTTCGCGCAGACTTGGCCCGCGCCGCTTCGGCCGCTTCCTCGCGGAGACACGGGGCACTGTCGCCGTCATGACGGCCCTGACCTTCCCCGTCCTGATCGGCGGAATGGCCCTCGGGACCGAGGCCAGCTACTGGTATCTGAGCCAACGCAAGCTTCAGCAAGCCAGCGACCTCGCGGCCTATGCTGCCGCCGTGCAGGTGCGCTCGGGGCGCGGCCGGGCGGACATGGAGGCGGCCGCTTCCGACATCGCGGTGGCGAGCGCCTTCCGTCGCGGCGAGGACAGGATCACCGTCGCGAATCCGCCCGGGAGCGGCGGCCTGTCCGGCGATCCGATGGCCGTCGAGGTCGTCGTCGACCGTCAGCAGATCCGCTTCTTCAGCCTGATCTACGATACCGAGCCCGTCGCTATCTCGGCGCGCGCGGTGGCGCGGGTGCAAGGCGGCGGCGATGCCTGCCTGCTCGCGCTCGATCCGATCGCCCCGGGCGCGATCACCGTAAGCGGGTCGTCGGTCGTGGTCTTCGAGGGCTGCGACGTCGCGGCCAACTCGAATGCCGACAACGCCTTCCTGATGTCGGGGGGCAAGGTCGAGCTGACCGCGGGCTGCGTCCACAGCGTCGGCGGCGTCAGCGCCACCAGCAGCCTGAACCTGACCGCCTGCGCCGCCCCCAACGAGCAATCGGCGGTCATCCGGGATCCATACTCGGACCTGGCCACGCCCCTGAACGTCGGGACCTGTGCCCCGAGCCGCGTCGGCCGCAACAACGCGACGACGACCGAGACCCCATACGAGACCCATCCTCTGGGCATGCCGGTGCGCCGGTATTGCGGCGGGCTCGAGATCCGCGGCGACGTCACATTCGATGCCGGTCTGTACATCGTCGACGGCGGACCGCTCCGCATCAACGCCTCGACCCTGGTGAAGGGCGACGGCGTCACGTTCTTCCTGACGAACGGCGCCACACTCGCGATCAACGGCGGCGCCGATCTCGAACTCACGGCGCCGGGGACCGGGCCGCTCGCCGGCATCCTGTTCTTCGGGGACCGGGCCGATACCGGCCTGAGCCACTCCGTCAACGGCACCGCGGGCTCGACGCTGAACGGCGCCGTTTACCTCCCATCAAGCGACCTGGACTACAGCGGAAACTTCAGCGGGACGTACGGATGCACGCAGGTCGTCGTCCGCCGCGTCACGTTCACCGGGAACTCGGCGCTCAACGTCGATTGCTCTGCGGCCGGAACCCGCCGCATCCCCGTGAGCGAGACGATCGCGCTGGTGGAATAGGGAGCGCGCGATGACCGGACCATATCTTTACGCGGCGATCTTCATGGGGTTCCTCCTCCTCGCCGCTCGCAGCGATGCCACCGACCTGCGCATCCCGAACCGGCTTGTGCTCGTCATGGCGTTGGCAGCGCCGCCGGTCGGCTGGCTGCTCGGACTCGACTTCCCCGTACTCTCCGCCGTCATCACCGGCGCGGCGACGCTCGCCGTCACCTGGGCGATGTTCGAGATGGGCTGGCTCGGGGGCGGTGACGCCAAGCTCGCTGCCGCCACGGCCCTCTGGATCGGACCGGCGGGGATGACGGTCTTCGTCATCGCCACGGCGCTCTTCGGCGCGATCCTCGCGGTGGCATTGCTGTGCTTGAGCCGGTGGGAACTGGGGCGGGGCGCGTTCGGCGCACGCTGGCAGGCCCGGCTGACGGCCGAGGCCATCTCCGTTCCCTACGCCTTGGCGATGGCCCCCGGAGGCGCCGTGGCGATGTCCGCCCTTCTGCCGTCCCTGACCTGAGGAGAGACCGGAATGATACGTCTCATCGTCGTCCTGATCGCGCTCCTCGCCGGGGGCAGTGCCGGCTGGCTCGCGCTCGAGGCCACCTGGCGGGAGCCGCCCGCGCCGGAAACCATCGTCGTCGAGGCGCCGATGGTCGACGTCCTGACGCCGCGGCGCGACCTCATGCGGGGCGGGCGGCTCGACGCCTCCCTTCTTGAATGGGTGCCCTGGCCCGAGCACCGCGTCTCTGCGGGAATGATCCTGAAGGCGGAGCAGCCCGACGCCGTGCCGGAGCTCACCGGCCGCGTCCTGCGCTCCAACCTCTACGCGGGCGAACCGCTCCGTTCGCAGCACCTGTCGGAGAATGCGGGCGGGTTCCTCTCCATGGTCCTGAGCCCCGGCATGCGAGGGGTCGGGGTGCAGATCAGCGACGACAAGACAGCCGGCGGCTTCGTGCTGCCCAACGACCGTGTGGACGTCCTCCATACCGTCGTACGCGACGTCGACCGTGACGGGGCAGCAACGGGGACCACCCGTACGATCCTGACCAACGTCCGCGTTCTCGCAATCGGGCAGAAGAGCTTCGACGAAGGCGCCCTCGTGGAAGGGATGGCGGTTGAGGGCGCCAATAGCGGCGAGCAGTCCACGCTGACTGGAAGCACCGCGACGCTGGAGCTCACCGCGGAGCAGGCGGAAATCCTGATGGCCGCGGCCGCATCGGGACAGATTGCGCTCGCCCTGCGGGCCGCCGACGATTTCGGGCTGAGCGGGATCGGCGATCTGGCCATGCTCGAGGGCGCAGCACCCGATCGGCCGGACGTCGGGCCGGCGGACCCGGAGGCGGCCGCCGAGATCGCCAACGCCGAGACAGGCCAGCGCGAGGTGACCATCATCGCCGCCGGCATTTCCTCGATTGTGCGCCTGTCTGCCACGCGTGACCTGCCATGACCGGCATCCCGGCGACCCGACCCTTCGAGACGGAGGACGCGGTCCACGCGTCAGAGTCTTCGCCGCGCGACGCTGCGCCAAGCCGAACCGACACGGAGTTCGGTCACGGCCCGCGACAGATGCTTCCGCGCATTCGGATCGACGTCTTCGTCGGTTCCGGCGAGCTTGGCACGGTCGCCGATCACGTGGCCCGGGACCGGCGAGCCGTTCGTACCCAGATCGAGGTCCATCAGGGCGGTTTCCAGGAAGCTATCGCGCGGTACCGGGATCATTCGCCTCCGAACCTGATCGTCGTCGAGGATCACGGCGCGCCGGACACGCTCGAATGGAACATCGAAGCGCTGGCGGAGTGCTGTCCGCCCACCACGCATCTCATCGTGATCGGCTCACGTAACGATATTGCGCTATATCGCCGTCTCACGCAGATCGGCGTGAGCGACTATCTCGTACAGCCGATCCGTCCGCTCGATTTGCTGGATTCTATCGTCTCGATCTTCGGCGAAGCCGAGGACAAGGAACTCGGTCTCGTTCTGGCTTTCGTCGGGACCCGTGGCGGATCCGGCGCTTCCACGATCGCCCACAACGTGGCCGCGACGATTGGAAAGTCCCTGCACGCGACGACGCTGCTCATCGATGCCGACCTCTTCGGGACCGCGGCACTGCAGTTCGACTTCACCAAACCACAGGGCTTCCTCGACGCCATCCGGGAAGGCGAGAACCTCGACAAGGAGATGCTCGACCGCCTGATCCATTGGCGAGACAAACAGCTTGGAATATTGGCGGCGCCCGACAGGCCCGACGGCAATCTGACGCCAGATACCGCCTCGCTACGCCATCTCGTCGAGCAGGCTCGGCGCCTCACGCAATTCGTTATCCTCGACCTGCCGCATGGCTGGACGCCGTGGATCGCCGAAGCGTTGTCGGCGTCGGACCGCATCGCCCTTGTCGCCACACCGGACCTGCCCTCGCTCCGCAATTGTCGAGCGCTGACCGACATGATCCGCAAGCTTCGCCCGAACGACGCGCCGCCGGAGATCGTCCTCAACCGGATGCCGACCCGGGGCAAGCCACCTGTCTCGGCCGCGGATTACGAGCGCATCCTGGGTCGACGCATGGCTGCCGTGATCCCGTACGACGCGGCGACCGCCGAGGCGGAGATGTCTGGCCGCGTGCTGGTCGAGGATACGCCGAGATCGGCGACGGCGGCGGCGCTTGGCGCGTTCGCGAAACAGATGGCCGGACGCGACGAGACCACCGGGCGGAAAGCCGCGCCGAAGGGTTTGTTCAAACGCCTACTTGGCAGGGCGGCCGGATGATCCGCCGACGTCGCGATCCGGCCGCTGGAAGCGCGGCCATCGAATTCGCGATCATCGCACCGGTGCTGATCCTTGCGGTGCTGTCGACGGCCGACATTGGACTGGCGATACACGAATCCTTTGAAATTGACCAAGCCCTGCGGAACGGCGCGGAGGCCGCGCTGTCCGACCCCGGAACCGTACGTGTCGAGACGATCCTTGGCGCTGTCGATCGAACTGGGGGTGGGCAAGCCGAAACGACGTGGTCGGTCTCTCGCTTCTGTGCCTGCCCCGAAATGCCGGAGGTGGTGGCCATCTGTTCCACCACCTGTAGCACCCAGCGACCCACTGCCATCTTCTACCGGATCGACGGCATGCGCGCCTATTCCGGCATTCTCTTGCCGGATCGTGACCTGACTCGCTCTGCCTCAGTCCAGATTCGATGACGGGACTTCGGCGGCTTCTGTCTGATCGACGCGGTGCCACAGCGCTCGAGTTCGCCCTTCTCGGCCTACCATTTGTCGCCCTGCTGCTGGGAATTCTGGAGTTCGGTCGGGGCCTCTACATCCGAAATTCACTCGATGCCGCCGCCGATCAGGCCCAAAGAGCCGTTCTGATTGATCCACTCATCGACGTGCTCGAACTGGAACAAACCGTTCGAACAGCTTTTGGCACATGGCCTTCAGACAATCTGACCGTCGACTATTCTGTCGAAACGATCTCGGGAATTACATATCAGCTTGTTTCCCTTGATTACTCGATGCGGCTTCTACTTCCGGTGCCACTTGGTCGCTCCATTACGATCGCTTCTTCCCGCCGAATTGCGACTGCAAATCAAAACCGATAGTAGAACCAAGTATAATTTACCCTATGCGGACTATAATTCCGAATCTCTTCCGCCAAACCTAGAAAGTTTCCTAGTATTTTGCCGATGTAATATCTAAAGAATAGATTTTAAGGTGAGGGCCAACTCAAACCCGCCTTCTGCTGAGTGTAAACGGTGCTCCGTTCGTCCTGTGTATGCGGCGTATGATCACCACCGGCGTGTAGGATGCATCGGATTCCCAAACCGCTGTTGAGAAGGCGCTTCAATAACGGCCGACTAGAAGTCGTTTATGTCGATCCCGGCATCCGTTGCAGGTTCGGCATCTCCCAAGCTCTCCGCGCTATTGTATCTGTCGATGATGACCGCGGCGCGGCGGCCAGATCCGCCGGGATTGCTGCTGCCATATCCAGCATCCGGATTGACGACATGAACATCAGCATTGTGGATTTGTGCCAGACCGGCCACCGGCATGATGCCATCGGTCGCCTTCATGGGATCCGCGCAGGCCGCCAGCAGCAGCGGTAGGCCGAGGACGCGTTGCTTAATCGGTGACATATTTCGGCCCGGCTATGTAGTCGTCGTCGATGACATGCCCGAACGGCGCCTCGATGCCGCGCTGCTTCAACTCACGGGTCATCTCGCCCCGGCTGATCTCTTGGATGCCGTAAAGGAAAAAGGTTCTCTCCGAGGTCACGGTCGCGTAGTCGAGCGGCGTTCTCAGCGGCGTTGACGGATCTGCGGGACGGCTCAATCTCGGGGTCACGATGATCACGAGGTCGGTCTCGTCCTTTAGATAAGAGGCAGAGCGGAACAGCGCCCCGAGGATCGGCACTTCGCCCAGCCACGGGACCTGTTGCTGGCGACGGGTGTTGTTGCGCTGCAGCAGACCTGCAATGGCAAAGCTCTGGCCATCGGCGAGCTCGATCGTGGTGCTGGCGCGGCGGGTGGTGAAGCTCGGCAGTTCGACGAAGCCGGTATCGAATGTGTTGGCGAAGTCGATCTGGCTGACCTCGGGTTCGAGTGTCAGGTTGATCAGACCCCCCTGAAGAACGACCGGCGTAAAGTTCAGCCGGACACCGTATTCCTTGAACTCGACCGTGACCTCGCCGTCAGCCTCGGCGACCGGGATCGGCACCTCGCCGCCGGCGAGGAAGCTCGCCGTTTCCCCCGAGAGCGCGGCCAGCGTCGGTTGCGCCAGGTTTCGCGCGAGACCACGCTCCTCCAGCGCCTCGATCAGAAAATCGACGTTCAGACCATCCCGCACGAGGCTTGCGAGAAAAGTCCCGAAGGGAATGTTGTCACCGGTGAGACCACTCCCGGAACCTGCTCTGACAAGACCGTCCGAGCCGCGGTCAGAACCTCTGATCGAAATGCCGAGGCTCTTGCCGGCATCGCGCGATGCTTCGATTATCCGGACTTCCAGGAACACCTGCTGTGGGCTTGCGACCTGCAGCGCATTGATTACGCCCTCGGAGCCGTACTGCTCCGCGATCTCTAGGATCCGGTCCAGAGCGACGGCGTCGGGTACGGTGCCGTTCAGCCGAAGCCGGCCATTGACGGATTCCGTGCGGATCTCGGCGCCGGGCGCGGCGCTACGCAGCGTTGCAGACAAGTCCGTTGTGTCGACCGTCACCTCGAGATCGACGAGCCCGATCGGGAACTCCTCGTCCGCGAAGACCTGCAGGTTCGTCTGCCCGAGGTTCTGGCCCAGAACGTAGAACGATCGCGGCGAGATCAGAACCACGTCGGCGATCTCGGGATCGCCGATCACCAGGCGGCTGATGTCCTGGCCCGTGCCAAAGACCCGCGACTCGCCGACCGGCACTGCCACCTTTTCCGCGTAACGCGTGCTGAGACGAAGCTGTGCATCCTGCGCAGGCGCTTCACGCGAGCCGGCCACGAGCATCGCCAGCGACACCATGGCACAAAGGGCTGCCCTTTTAGCCGGATGAAACATCGCGCAGGATCCTGAAGTTGTTCTCGACGACTGGATCGCCGGGCCGAAGCCGCTTGGCTTGTGAAAAGCTGACCGATGCTTTCCGATAATCGCCGCGTAGCAGGTACGAGAAACCAAGGTTGTTGTGGTAGGAGAAGGCGTCTTTCGCGATCTTGCTACAAGTGCTGTAGGCTCGGTCCGAGAGGTCAAATCGATAGAGCCAGTCGTAGGAGGCCGCCAAGCCGAGACAGGCCGACATGTCCTGTGGAGATTTCTCCGCTGCCATCTCGAAATATCTTGCCGAGTAGCCAAAATTCGCATTCTCGAATTCAGCCATCGCAGTGGAGAGTTCGGTTCCCGGGGGTACGTCTGGCACGGACAGAGGGATTGCGTCGCGCGACGCTTCGACTGCCGTCGATCCGCATCCAGCGATGATGGCCAACCCCGCGCACAGCACAGCGAGTGCCACGGTACGACGCCTGTTGCCGGATCTGTCGGAACGCCCCACGACCGCCTCCTGTCGTTTTTCGTTCGCTCGAAAGGCGCATATCGCCTCGGCCCTGTCCAGACTTTGGGTTGGATGCAACTATGCAGCTCCGCTGTAAGCGCGGTTTTTGAGTAACATCCTTAAGGCGAGTATGGCGTAGGCGGAACCCCGTGCGGCTACCGGGTTTCCGGAGCTGCCTCTCCGGCCATGGCGTCTGAAGGCGACGGTCCGGGAACTGGCGTTGGCAGGAACGACATCTCCGCCGGTTGGTCCTGCGCATCGATCAGCGTGCAATCGGTGCCGCGGCATTCGTAACGCTCACGCATGCCTGCGCCTTTCATCACCATCACCGTGGAACGCAGCGGTCCGGACACCGGTACGACCGCGATCGTCGATGACATCAGTATCTGCCGCGACTCGCCCATAACGATAAGATTGGTCGAGCCGGCGGATAGCCCGGTCACGATGAGCGAGTTCTCGGCGCCGACGGTCGCGTTCGCGATCGTGTCGTCACCGACGATGATCATCCCGAACGACTCGTCGCTCTGCAGAAGTTTCGAGTGCCCGACTGTCACCCGCAGCACGCTTGCTGCCTCATCCATGGCGAGCACGGTAGGCGCGTCGTCGGTGACCGTAGTCTGCTTGGTCTCCTGCCCCGCCGCAGGAACCGCCCCGAGCGCGAGAAGGGCCGACAAGACGCCCTGTGTCGAAGCCGAAAGGATGTGTCGCTTCACAGGATCAGTACTCCCAGATCATCGGCGGCTATCGAGCGGCAAGGTAGTCGTTGACGAGCATAACGAACCACCTGATAGACTGTGAGTCTATCGGCGTGAAGTTATAGCTAATCTCATCGGCGCGGAACATGGATGCCTGTCGTCTGAACGACACTCTTTAGCCTTTAGCGTTTCGGAAGTGCCTCAATCCGACTTATCTCCGTCTGCAGGATTCTGTTGCACATAATCCTAACTAGGAGGCTGAGGGTCCCTCGTTTCAAGAAGTTAAGGCAAAGGATTTGGTTACGGGAATAGCGCCTAGACATTGTATTGTATTGTATTGGAAACTTCACCCTAAGGGAGTTTCGTCAAACTGGACCCTGATTCCGGAAGAGTCCCATCACACAACGTTGACTGGAATGCCGCAGCCGAACCTAAACGTTCCTCTGGAGGGCAATAGGTAAAAGGCAAACAACGACGGCAAACACGTGAGCCGAGTTGATCAGCGAGACACCCTAAAAAAACACGCCGAGGATCCAATCGAACGCTAACTACTTCCTGCTGCCCTCCCGGGTCATCGTCTAATATCCAAAACTTATACTGTAGCTGTCTGGGGAACAGTAGACGTAAGGTCTAAAAGATAAGAGCAAGCAAGCCGACGACGACCACTAGCCCGATCAAGAAGATTATCCCAACGGTCCCGGTTAGAAACTTGAGCATTCGAATTCCTACTTCTTGTCCGTGAATGCGTCCTTGATCTCGCCGACGCCCTTTTGAACTTTCCCTTCGGCTTGGTCCGCCTGTCCGCTGCGCTCGGTTTCCTTGTCACCGGTCGCTTTTCCGAATGTTTCCTTGGCCGATCCGACTACGTCCTTGGCCTTGCCTTCGCTTTTATCGTCCGACATGGGTTTTCTCCTTCGTTCCATTTGATCGCGTGCCGAGCCAACCCCGCGTAGGGAACAATGTTCCGGATCGCTCTCCCGGGATCATTCGGCTGCGATCAGGTTTCCGTGAGAATTCACTTGGACGCGCCGCTCTGGAGGCAACGGCTGTCGACGGCCTTCTGCGAACAGAGCGTCCATTTTTCGAGCTTGCCGCTCGATCTCATTAGGTGACGTCCATCGAAAATTTTCTTAAATTCGTCGAGGGGCAGGGTATTCGGATTTCAGCCAAGCACGATCACCGCCGCCGGGCGGTCAAGCGTGTTCACCCGGGATCCGTCATCTTGCCACGGGCCAAGATCCCGAAGCGTTTCGGTGCAGTATTGATCAGCCCGACGCAATCATATTTTGGCATCAAGGGTCTCACCGAACCGACGGTCACTGACGCTTCGGCGGTCCATTTCGTCAGGAGGTGCGGGGCTGCTTCAACATTGCAGTCTCCCGGTCCCGCGATCGAAGCGCAATCGGCGACGCAACGAAGACCGGAAGCATCACGGCCGCCTCGGCTGCCGCCAGTCGTATCGTACTCGGCAGTTGTGAATAGGCGCAGCTTCTGCATCGCACGCTTTGAAAATCTCGATGATCCGGGGCCGTGCCGCAGTGTTTTCGACCTGCATGAAGCGCCATAAGCGCGCGTTCCCCACAGACGCTTTGGAATCCATCCTGCAACGCAAGCGCTGCAGGATGGCGGCGTCAATCAGATCGAGTTCGCTGCGGCGGGGTATGGTGCAGCTAGGACGTGGCCACCGAAAGGGCCTGATCGAGATCGGAAATGATGTCGTCGGCATCCTCGATCCCGATGGACAGACGCACCACGTTCGGCGCGGCGCCGGCGGCCACCTGCTGCTCGGCTTCGAGCTGCCGGTGGGTCGTGGAGGCAGGATGGATCACCAAGGACCGCGTGTCGCCGAGATTGGCCACGTGGCTGAAGAGTTTCATGGCGTCCACCAGTTTCACGCAGGCATCGTAGCCCCCCTTCACCGTCACGGTGAAAAGTGCGCCCGCGCCCTTCGGCGTGATCTTCTTGGATCGCTCATAGTAGGGTGAGGAAGGAAGCCCCGCATACGTCACCTTTTCCACCCGCGGGTCGTTCTCCAGCCATACGGCGACCTTGCGGGCGTTCGCGACATGGCGCTCCATCCTGAGACCGAGCGTCTCAATCCCCATCATCGTGTAATGCGCGCCCTGGGGATTCATGGTCATGCCCAGATCACGCAGGCCGACGGCAATCGAATGAAACGTGAAAGCCATCGCGCCCAACGAGGCGAAGGTGAGGCCATGATAGGCGGGCTCCGGCTCCGACAGGGCTGGGAACTTGCCCGAAGCGGACCAATCGAAGGTTCCGGAATCCATGACTGCGCCGCCGGTGACCGTGCCGTTGCCCGTCAGGTACTTGGTGGTCGAATGGACCACGAGCGTGGCGCCATGCTCCATGGGGCGGCAGAGCCAGGGCGTTGCGGTGGTGTTGTCGACGATCAGCGGAATGCCATGGCGGTCGGCGATCCCGGCCATGGCGTCAAGATCGGTGACGTAGCCGCCGGGATTGGCGATGGTCTCGCAGAACAGCGCCCGCGTGTTCTCGTCGATCGCCGCCTCCACTGCCGCCAGATCATCGGTATCGACGAAGGTCGCCGACCAGCCGAACCGCCGGATCGTATGGGTGAACTGTGTGACGGTCCCCCCGTAGAGCCTGGACGAGGCGACGATGTTGCACCCCGGCTGCATAAGCGGGAACAGGGCCATGATCTGGGCCGCATGACCCGATGAACAGGCAATCCCGCCGGCAGCACCCTCGAGCGCCGCGATCCGCGCGGCCAATGCCTGGACCGTCGGGTTCGTCAGCCTCGAATAGATGAAGCCGACTTCCTCGAGATTGAAGAGCTTGGCCGCATGATCGGCGTTTTTGAATACAAAGGCGGTGCTTTGATAGATCGGCACCTGACGCGCGCCGGTGGCAGTGTCCGGTTCGGCTCCGGCGTGAACCGCCAATGTGTCGAAGGCAAAGTTTGGGGCGGTCATGACATGCTTTCCGGTTAGGGTGGTGTTCAGAGGTGAGCGTTGCGGTTTGAGCATTCTTCAGGGCCAACCATATCCTCTGCAAGACGGGTTCTGAACATTGCACCGCCCTTTGCATCGCGGGAAAGAGTTGCCCTAGGCCGTGGGCGAGGGAATGTCGGGCATATCGATGCGTCGCTCGTCGCGTCGTACCTTCTGGCGCCCGGCTCGTCGCTCGGAACGCGGGATTGCCGGCCCGCCGCAATCGCCGACGACCTCGAAATCGGGCTCTGGCCGGGCCCTGCCCTCCAGGTGGGCTTCACCGGAGGTCGCAGGCCCAAAGCTGTTCCGAGGCTTGATCGCACCTTTTCCTCGCTATCGTCCGACTTGGTGAGGCCCTCACGAAGTTCCGCGAGCGCCTCCGTATGTCGGGGCGGTCGTGACCCCCGGGTCCGACG
This sequence comes from uncultured Jannaschia sp., assembly GCF_947494055.1. Classification (GTDB taxonomy): domain Bacteria; phylum Pseudomonadota; class Alphaproteobacteria; order Rhodobacterales; family Rhodobacteraceae; genus Jannaschia. Next base: position 15,533 of record NZ_CANLTR010000014.1, read on the forward strand.
CAACCCTCGGGTTCTGCGCGGGGCTCAACCCTCGATGCCGAGAAGGCTCAGGTCGACGGAGCGGGCCATCGCCTCGTAGCCGGCGTCGTTGGGGTGCAGGTGGTCGCCGGAATCGTACTCGGCCCTGATGCGAGTCGGGTCGTCCGGGTCGCGGACCACCTCGTCGAAGTCGATCACCCCGTCAAAGGCACCGCCGGTGCGGATCCACTCGTTGACCGCGCTGCGCTTCGCCTCCTTCTCGTCGCTGTAGTAGCCCTCGAGCGGACCGCCCTCGAAGGCGTTGTTGAAGGGGGTGAGCGTGGCGCCGATGACCTGCATCCCGTGAGTATGTGCCCGGGCGACGAGTTGCTCGTAGCCGGCGATGAGATCCTCGACCGACGGCGCGGGCTCGCCGGGGTCGGTGAGCGGCGAGCCGGGCCAGCCGATGTCGTTGATGCCGATCATGATCACCACCACCTCGGCATGGGGATGGAGGAGCACGTCGTCATCGAAGCGCGCCAGCGCGTTGACGCCCATGCGGTCGCGCAGGAGACGGGCGCCCGAGATACCTTCGTTGAGCACCCCCATCTCCGAGCCGGCCTCGACAATCCTCTCGGCAAGGATGTCCGGCCAGCGGTTGTTCGCGTTGGGGGTGGAGCTGTCGCCGTCGGTGATCGAGTCGCCGAAGAGCACGACGGAGGCGGGCTCGTCGCCCCCGGCGATCTGGATGCCACTGAGGAACAGGCGGGAATCGAACTGCTCTGCGGCCTCGAAGCTCTCGGCCTCGGCCATGTCGCCGTTGGCCGAGACATAGGTCGTCTGGCGGCCGTCATTGTGCCAGGTGGCGAGCGGCGTGACCTCCGGCAGGTAGAGGCTGACGGCGATCTCGGCGAGGTCCTCGACCGGCAACCGGACGGGATCGCTCCAGACCACGGCGCCCGGGGGAACGGCGAAACCTTCATCGCCCGAGAACGTCAGGCCCGTGTCGGTGCCGGGCTCGATTGCGCCATCACCTGCGTCAATCGCGACGCGGGCGCGGCCGATCACCAGCGGTTCGGTTCCGTAACGGTTGGAGAACTCGATGCGGAAGGCTTCGCCGCCCTGCGAGATGCGCGCGACCTGTCGCACGGTCTGGTCACGCAGCGAGCGCGGGATCGCGGCGGCCGCGAAGAAGTCCGGCTCCCAGACAGGCTGCGGGCTGGCCGACCAGGTGCCGAAGAAGTTCTGGCTTTCCTGCGCGGCAAGGGGCGCGGCGAGGCTGACGGCGACGAGTGTCGCCGCGGCCATGCGCGCAAAATGCGGAACGCGGTTCGTCATGGTGATCCTCCCTCTCCAGACAACCTGACCATGACCAAGCGTCACTGCTGCGGCAAGGACGTGTTGCCGGACGACGGAAAATCGCGTGAAGGGGTGCTCGTTACGCTATCGACGGTCAGATTGAGCTACTCCTTTCCCCAATGGCTTCAGGCTACGACTTTGATTCCGGGCCTTCCGAGGGCCAAGCATCGGTTCATGATGGCGATGCGGATCAGGATCTCGGCGGTCTGACGGTTGGGATCACGTGACATGATCCGCTCTCCGAACAGTTCGAGACGCTCCGCCCGCTGGCCGGCATGGCATCGCAAAGTAATGTCCCGAAAGGCCGCGCTTCGATGCGGCTTCGGATGTGACAGCCAGCCCATTTCTTTCAGGGCGACGGGCCCAGACATCGCGTTGCGCGAAGGATCTTGTTTCGTGAGAGTGCGGCGAACCTGGGAGTTCTGTGTCTTTCGTCCACGAGATGCTGCGCTAGGTGGGCGGCCGTCCCGTGAAGGCTGTGCTGATCCAATCCACCGCAAAAGACGGACGGCGCCGCCCTGCTGTCCGTCCGTCGGCCGCCAAATTTAGGCATCGTCAATTTTAGCCTGAAGCAGGAGCGCATCGGGGAAACGCCCTGCGACCCGCAACCGGCGGGCCTTGCCCAAGGGGCGGAGTCCTTCGAGCCTCATGTGTTCGAGCGGCTCAACCCAAGGAACAAGTCGCCGTCCAGTCTCAAGGACCGGCGAGGAAGATAGACGCTTTTTTCATACCAGCTCAGCAGATACGCATGGGAGCATCCTGTGCTGGAGAAAGTTGTCCCGATGACCAACAAACTGCTCGTCGTCGATCCGATCGATCAGTTCGAAGTGCTCAAGGGTCTTGCCAGCGAGGTCCGTATCGCGATCCTCAAGCTTCTGGCGAAATCCGGTCCAATGAACGTCAACCAGGTTGCGGCCGAACTCTCGGTTCCCCAGTCCACGATCTCTGCAAACATGCAGGTTCTCGAGAACGTTGGCCTCGTCGTCACGGATATTCAGAGAGCGCGGAAGGGCAACCAGAAGGTCTGCAAGGCGATCTTCACCGAGATCCTCGTGGCTTTCGGTGACCATCGGCCAGAGGTTGGCGACGACGAAATCGAGGTTTCCATGCCCCTCGGCCTATACTCTCATGTCGAGGTGACCGCCCCCTGCGGGCTGTGCTCTACCGAAGGCGTCATCGGTCTGCTCGACGTGCCCGACACCTTTCTGGATCCCGATCGCATGCGGGCGGGGCTGCTCTGGTTCACCCGGGGCTTTGTCGAATACCAGTTTCCCAACAACGCCAAGCTCCTGAACAAGCCGGTCCAGGCTCTCGAGTTCTGCATGGAGCTGAGTTCGGAAGTGCCGGGGACCTCTGCCGACTGGCCGTCCGATATCTCGCTGGCCGTGAACGGGACCTACGTCGCCACCTGGACCTCGCCCGGCGATTTCGGCGACAAGCGGGGCGTCTTCACCCCCGGCTGGTGGAAACTGGCCGGCTCGCAATACGGCAAGCTCAAGACCTGGCGGATCAACACCGACGGCACATATGTCGACGGCTTGCGGGTTTCGGATGTGACCCTGACCGATCTCGAGGTCGACAGGCACCGGTCGATCCGGATCCGGATCGGCGTGCGAGACGATGCCAAGCACCCCGGAGGTCTGAACATTTTCGGGCGGGGCTTCGGAAACTACGATCAGGACATCACCATGCGCCTGCGCTGACACGCGTAAAAAACCTTGACTGAACTGCTTCCTGCAGCAACCGTATCGAAGATACCGGTACAAACCGGAAGATATGGTACGGTAGGGAGGGGATGCCATGAAGGCACGTGTCACCGCGCATGCACGCTATGCGGTCGCGGAAATCGACAAGCGGCTTTACGGGTCGTTCCTCGAGCATCTGGGCCGGGCCGTCTACACCGGCATCTACGAGCCCGATCATCCCGACGCCGACGCCAGCGGAATGCGGCAGGACGTGATCGACCTCGTGCGGGAACTCGACACGCCGATCTGCCGCTATCCGGGCGGCAACTTCGTCTCAGCCTACAACTGGGAGGACGGGATAGGCCCGAAAGAGGATCGGCCGACGCGGCTCGACCTCGCGTGGAAGTCGCTCGAGAACAACCATGTCGGGATTCACGAATATGCGGATTGGGCCGACAAGGCGGGCCTAGAGATGATGCTTGCCGTCAATCTCGGCTCGCGTGGGCTCGACGAAGCCCGGAGTTTTGTCGAGTACGTGAACCACCCCGGCGGCAGCTACTGGTCCGACCTGCGCCGCAAGAATGGGCGCGCGGACCCCTGGGGCGTGAAGACCTGGTGTCTCGGCAACGAGATGGACGGGCCATGGCAGGTCGGCCACAAGACCGCCCGCGAATACGGGCAGCTCGCCAACGAGACGGCCAAGGCGCTACGTGCCTTCGACAGCGACCTCGAACTCATCGTCTGCGGCTCCTCCCACTCGGACATGCCGACCTATCCGCAATGGGAGGCGACGGTGCTGGAGGAGACCTACGACAATATCGACCATATTTCGCTGCACATGTACTTCGAGAACTACGAGAAGAACACGGCGAACTTTCTGGCCCTGCCGGAGAAACTGGACCGCTACATCGGCACGGTGAGCGGCGTCATCGACTTCGTGAAGGGCAAGAAGCGGTCGAAGAAGGACGTGAAGATTTCCTTCGACGAGTGGAACGTCTGGTATCACACCCGCAAGCAGGACCAGGTCTACCTCGAGGGGAAGGACTGGCAGTACTGGCCGCCGATCCTCGAGGACGTCTACAATTTCGAGGACGTGCTGCAGGTCGGCTGCATCCTGAACACCTTCATCCGTCGCTCGGACCGGGTGCGCATCGCCTGTATCGCGCAGCTCGTGAACGTGATCGCGCCAATCATGACGCAGCCCGGCGGACCGGCCTGGCGGCAGACGATCTACTACCCGTTCAAGCTCGCCTCGCACCACGGCCGCGGCACCGCGCTGCAGCTGGACGTCGATTGCCCGACCTACGACGCGGATATGGCGGCAGGGGTCAGCTATCTCGACATCGCGGGCGTCCACGACAGCGACTCGGGCAGCGTGACCTTCTTCGCGATCAACCGGAACGGGACCGAGCCCCTGGAGGTCGAGCTATCGCTCGAGCGGTTCGGCACGCCCAAGAGCGCGAGCCACACCCTGATCCGGCATGACGATCTGGAGGCGACGAATACCAGGGAGGCGCCGGATACGGTGGTACCGCAGGAGGGGAGCGGCGCGACGATCGAGGGGAACACGCTCAGCCTGACGCTGCCATCCTACAGCTATTCCATGATCCGGGTGAACCTTTGAGGACCGTATCAGAATGCCGGGTATGCAGCGGCGCGTCCGTTGATCGGATCCGGAGGTAGTGTAACATCGACCTGCGGCCGGGACCGGTCGCTCTTTGGGAGGAGAAAGATGAAACATCTGATGGGTATGGCCCTCGGGGCCACGCTTGCGACGGCTGCCCAGGCGCAGGAAACCGTCGTCTGGTGGGACTTCCTGAGCGGCGGCGACGGCGTGCGGATGAAGACGCTGATCGATGACTTCGATGCCGCGCACGAGGGCGAGATCACCATCGACGCGACCACGCTCGAATGGGGTGTCCCCTTCTATACCAAGGTGCAGACCTCGGTCGCGGTCGGCGAAGCCCCCGACATCATGACCTACCACGCAAGCCGCATTCCGTTGGCCGTGAGCCAGGGCCTGCTTCAGCCGATCACCGATGCCGACTGGGAGCAGATGGGCCTGGGCCAGGAGAATTTCGCAGAAGCCACCTGGAACGCGGTGACCGTCGATGGTCAGCAGTACGCTGTGCCGCTGGATACGCACCCCATCGTGCTCTACTACAACCGCGACCTCCTGAAGGAAGCCGGCCGGCTCAACGACGATGGCACGCCGATGGGCCTCGACAGCCGCGAGGGCTTCGAGGAGACCATGGCCGCGCTCAAGGATGCGGGCGTCGAGTATCCGCTGGGTTCGGTGACCGCCGACGGCAACTTCATGTACCGCACGATCTACTCGCTCATGGGCCAGCAGGATGGCGAGCTCCTGACCGACGGCGAGTTCCTGGCCGGCGACAATGCCGACAAGCTGCAAAACGTTCTGACCGTGCTGCAGGAGTGGACCAACAACGAGTGGCAGTCGACCTATACCGATTACCCTGCGACCGTCGCGCTCTTCACCTCGGGCGAGGCGGCGATGATGATCAACGGCGTCTGGGAGGTTCCGACGATGAAGGACCTTGCCGACGAGGGGAGGCTGTTCGACTGGGGCGCTGTCGAGCTGCCGGTCATCTTCGACCACGCCTCGACCTACGCCGACAGCCACGCCTTCGCGATCCCCGCCAACAACGGCGTGGATGAAGGTACGGCCAAGCGCGATGCGGTTCTGGAAGTCATGTCCTGGATCTCGGACAACTCCCTCTTCTGGGCGACCGCGGGCCACATACCGGCCAATTCCGGCGTGACGGCGTCCGAGGAATATTCCCAGATGGAGCCCAACGCGACCTACTCCTCGTTGACGCAGAACATGATCTTCGACCCCCAGAGCGAGTTCTCGGGTGTCGCCGGTCCGATGTTCGACGTGATGTCCACCTACTTCGTTCCGACCCTCAACGGAGAGATGGACCCGGCCGAAGCGGTCGAGGAAATCCAGTACGAACTCAACGATATGTAAGACTCCCGGGAGGGGGCGTGCGCAAGGCCCGCCCCCTTCGCTGTGACCACCGGTTCGAATGGGAGGACCAGTCGTGATCCGCAACGCGAGAAAAGACACGCTGATCGCTTATGTGCTGATTGCACCGTTCGTGGCGATCTACGGGCTGATCTTCGTCTACCCGACGATCGACATGTTCATCCTGTCTTTTCAGGACGCGCCGCTCATCACCTTCGGGCCGCAGACCGCGGAGTGGACCGGCCTCGACAACTACACCCGGCTGCCAGGCGACCGACGCTTCGACACGGCCTTCTGGAACACGGCGTATTTCGTCCTGCTCTCTGTGGTTCCGGGGACGCTTGTGGCGCTCGCCATCTCCCTTGGCATCACGCGGCTGTCGGGCCGGCTTCAGTCGCTCGTGCTGGCCCTGTTCTTCCTGCCCTACATCCTGCCGGTCTCGGTGGTCTACCGGATCTGGGACTGGACGCTGAACTTCCAGTTCGGCATTGCCATGCACCTGTTCGATACGCTGGGGATCGACCGCGTCCCGATCTTCAAGACGTCGACCTGGTTCATGCCGGCTGTCGCCTTCGTAACGATCTGGTGGACCTGCGGCTTCTCGATCCTGCTGTTTCTCGCGGGCCTCAGGGCGATCCCGGCCGAGATCTACGAGGCGGCAGAGCTCGATAATGCCGGGCGCTGGACGGTCTTCCGGAAGCTGACATGGCCATTGCTCTGGCCAGTTACGGCGCTGGTGCTGACGATCCAGCTGATCCTTCAGCTCAAGATCTTCGACCAGGTCTACCTTTTCTCGATAGGGGGGCGACCGAACGACAACCTCGTGATGGTCTATTACATCTACCAGCGTGCCTTCCAGAACGACGACGGTGGCCGCGCCGCAGCCATCGCGGTGGTCCTCTTCCTGATGGTCATCGTGGTTTCCGTGCTGAACTTCCAGCTCCTGCGACTTGCGGAGCGCAAGACATGACCCCGGCCGCGACACGGCGCACCAACATCGCGGGGGCGATCATCACCGTCATCACGGTGATCGCCGCCGTCATCTGGGCCTTTCCGATCTACTGGGGCATCGTCTCGTCCTTCAAACTCGAGGACGAGGTCGTGCGGCCCTATATCGAGCTCTGGCCCGAACATCCGACCCTGCGCCACTACTGGTTCGCCCTGACCCAGACGCAGATCGGCAGCTGGTACATGAATTCGGTGGCCACGGCCCTCGGCGTGACGGTCCTGACCGTCTCCACGTCGCTGCTCGTTGGCTATGCCATCAGCCAGCTCCGCTTTCCGGGACGGCGCGCGCTTTGGTACCTGATCCTCGCGAGCTTCATGGTTCCCACGCAGGTTCTCATCATCAACCATTTCGTGCTGATCGCGAATATGGGCCTGCTCAATACCTGGGCCGGGATCATCCTGCCGCAGCTCATCCACCCCGTCGTCATCATTGTCTACAAGCAGTTCTTCGATCAGGTCCCGAAGGAGTTTCGCGAGGCGGCCGTGATGGACAACGCCTCGGAGCTCGGGATCCTGACCAAGATCTACATCCCGATGAACTGGGGCGTGACCACGGCACTGTCCATCGTCACCTTCATCTGGGCCTGGAACGCCTTCCTGTGGCCATTCCTGGCGGTCACGCGCACCGAGATGATGACCATCACCGTCGGCATCACCCAGGTGAGTGACGCCTTCGGGGTCTACTACGCACGACAGCTGGCCTCGGCCGTGCTCGCCGGCTTCCCTGTCGCGCTCGCATACCTGCTGTTCCAGCGGCGGGTCACGCAGGCCATCACGCTCAGTGCAGGGATCAAGGGGTAGGGAATGGCGGATATCGCGCTGCAGAACGTCTCGAAGAGCTTCGGCGCCGTCGAGGTGATCAAGGACATCAGCTTCCAGGTCAAACAGGGAGAATTCGTCGTCTTCCTCGGGCCTTCGGGTTCGGGAAAGTCGACCCTCCTGCGCATGATCGCGGGGCTCGAATCCATCGACCGCGGCAAGCTCCTGATCGGCGGCAGGGAGTGCCAGGCCCTCGCTCCAGGTCAGCGGGACGTGGCAATGGTGTTCCAGAACTACGCGCTCTATCCCCACATGACCGTGCGCGACAACATGGCTTTCGGCCTCCGCAACATCGGCATGAAGGAGAAGGACATCGCCGCGCGGGTCGCGGATGCCGCGCGCATTCTCGAGATGGATGCGCTTCTCGACCGCCGACCGAGCCAGCTGTCGGGCGGGCAGCGCCAGCGGGTGGCGATCGGCCGGGCCATCGTCAAGGAGCCGGCGGCGTTCCTGTTCGACGAACCGCTGTCGAACCTCGACGCGGCGCTCCGGGTGCGGACACGGGTGGAGCTGGCACAGTTGCACCAGCGCATCGCGGCCACGATGATCTACGTCACCCACGACCAGACCGAGGCCATGACGCTCGCCGACCGGATCGTCATCCTCAACGACTGCCGGATCGAGCAGATCGGGACGCCGCTGGAGGTCTACACATACCCGGCCTCCCGCTTCGTCGCCGGCTTCGTCGGAAGTCCGGGGATGAACTTCCTGGACGCCGAAATATCGACCTCCGGCAAGGAGGCGGTGGCCACCCTCGGCGACGGGTCCCGGATGGCAATGACCATCTCGGTTCCCGATGGCGGAGCTTATGAACTGGGGATACGGCCGGAAGCGGTCCAGGTCACGACGGGTCGGGGCGACACGACGGGCGAGGCGACCGTGGTGGAGAATCTCGGGGACCGGACTCTGGTCCACACGCGCCTAAACGACGGCACTTCGGTCATCGCTCTGGACGGCGGACGCTCGCAGATCGCGCCGGGCGACACCGTGACCCTGCGCTTCGACACGAGCCAGTTGCACCTCTTCGATTCTGCCGGGCGCGCCTATCACGCCGATTGACAAGGCCCCGCCTCTGTCAAGCTCCACGAGGTGACGCTGGAGGAGCCGACTCTTGCCCCACAAGGCTCACCGGTCGTCTCGCCACGACAACGGACCCGCCATCGAACTCGCGGAGTGCACGTGACAGGAACAGGCCGACCTTCGTCATCAGCGGTCCTGGTTCTCGGCCTCCCGCCCCAGAGCCACGATGCGAGGCCAACGCGCCTGCCGTGAGCTCGCCCAATCTGCCCACCGGAGCCCACTCATCGACGGGCAGCGCGAGCCGCGCCTGACCTCACCTCGGCTCCCAGTAAATCTGCTTAACGCGTACATGTCGCACGTGCGCGAGTGAGCTCGCCCCGAGACGACAGCGCTGATCGTGGGATATGCCCCTCGATCGACGAGCTCGCGGGCATAAGCGAACGCCGCGTCCGTAAAGCTGACCGATTGCTTCTGGACACCCATCACGATCTCCAAACGAGCACGTCAGTCGTCTGTTGGACGACTACGTGTACGCTGTATCGTCTGGTCGAGGGCAACGTCGCCTCCGACATTCACCCTCTCGCGCTGCATCAACCAAGCCAAGATGTCTCCAGTCCGATTACGATGGCCGACAAGCAGGCTGACCTGCTGACCCAGACGGCACGGCCTCCCTCAAGGCGCCCTGCCCTCCCGACCCCTCCTGACCGGTTCGCCCCGCCTCAGCCCTCGATTTCCCGCGCCGTAATCGTGTAGGCGAAGTCCGAAGGCTCGAGCGGATCAAGACGGCGGCCGGCGACCTCCGCCTGCGGATACATCAGGAACGGCACCGGGCCGTTCTCCGAACCCGGCAGGACCACGTCGTGCGCGAAGTTGTAGGGCAGCCAGTTCCCCTCCCACGCGCCGAACAGCGCGGCTCGGACATCCACCACCTTGGGGTCGTCGAGCGCGAGGTTCTTCGGCGGTTCCTCCAGCATGACCTTACGAACGTCGGCGGGATCGGCGGCGACCCAGCCGTGCTCCTCGAGCCAGACATCGGCGCGGCAATGCTGCGCCTTGGTCACGTCCTCCGATCCGGCGCCCAGGCTCTTGTAGCCGAAGGCCGACGGCGCCACGCGGAGCCCGTAGACATCGCGTGCCGGCAGACCCGCCGCGCGCGCCAGCCCGACGAAGAGCGCGTTCAGGTCGGCGCACTTGCCCGTCAGATCGCCCACCTGCAGCATCGAGCCCACGTCGCCCAGTCCGCAGCCCCGCGTCTCGGGGTTGCGCGCCGTTTCCTCCACGATCCAATCGTAGATGGCCCGGGCACGGGCCTCGTCGCCCTCGATCCCGGCCGTGATCCGGTCGGAGGTCTCACGCACGATACCGTCCGTGGGGATCAGCGAGGTCGGAGCCGTCCAATGCGCCCGCGCCTCCGGCGCAAGGGAGGCATGCGTCTCCGCCGCCGCGAAATCCGTCGCCCGGTCGCGGACGGAGGCTTCGGAGACGATGTCGATCACCGCCCGGTCGTTCCCTTCCCAGACCGCGTGGACGAAACGCGCATCGTTGTCGTCGCTCAGCAGGCGAGCCTCGGCGGCGTTCGTCGTCCAGCGCGATTGCCCGGGCTTGGCCCAGTCGGGCGCGAAGACCGCGGGCACCGGCACCCATGCCTGCGCGGGGGCGCCGCCGGTATCTATGGCGATGCGGGTGGTGATCTCGAACCGGCGCCACGGACCGGGCGTGGGCGCGTAGCTCGCGGCCGCGCGGCGCGGCAGAAGCGGGAGGGCGGCCGCCGCCGAGGCGGTGGCGAGCAGGGTCCTGCGGGTGAGGGACATTCGGGGGCTCCTGACGGACAAGACGATGCGGCGGCCGTAAGGTGCATCCGGCCGCCGCGCAAGGCTCGGGGGTGCTTCAACCCGTCTCGATCAGGTCCTCGACCCGGATCGGAACGTGGCGCACGCGGATGCCGGTGGCATGGTACACTGCGTTGGCGATCGCCGCGGCAGTGCCGACGATGCCGATCTCGCCGATGCCCTTCACCCCCGCGGGGTTCACGAGAGTGTCCTCCTCCGGCACCATCATCGCGCGGATGTCCACGATGTCCGCGTTCACCGGCACGATGTATTCGGAGATGTTGTCGTTCATCACGGCGCCGGTACGGGGGTCGATCTCCGTCTTTTCCTGGAGCGCGTGGCCCAAGCCCCAGACCATGCCACCAAGATATTGCGAGGTCGCCGTCTTCTCGTTCATGATCCGCCCGGCCGCGAACGCACCGTAAAGGCGTGGCACGCGGATCTCGCGCGTCCAGCGATTGATGCGGACCTCGGCATACTCGGCCCCGAAGGCGAAGGCCGTGTACTCCTCCTCCGCGCCGCCGACGATCCCGACCTGACCTCTGTAGAGCCCCCGGCGCGCGTTCTTCTGCGATCCGCGGGGCGTCCATTCGGCGTATTCCTCGATCGCGGCCTGGCCGAACGCGTTGAAGGCCGCCTCCACGTCGATCTCCCCCGGCGTGGTGCCGAGGCGCTGCATGATCCGCTCGCAGGCGATCTGGACGACCGAGACGTTGGAGGCGGTAGAGACCGAGCCGCCGGCGATCGTTCCCGGCGGCAGGCGGCTGTCGCCCAGCTCGACATCGACCCGGTCCACCTCGAGGCCCAGCCCCTCGGCCGCCGCCTGCGCGATGACGGTATAGGCTCCGGTGCCGAGGTCGTGGCTCGCCACCATCACGCGCGCGCGGCCGGTCCGGTCGAGATGGACGCGCACCGAGCAGGGCGCCATCTGCGTCGGGTAGGCCGCCGTCGCGCAGCCCCAGCCGACGAGCCAGTCGCCGTCGCGCATCGACCCCACGGCGGGGTCGTAGTCCGACCAGCCGAACGCCTCGCCCGCCATGTCGTAGCATTCCATCAGCGAGCGCGACGTATAGGGCACGCCGTTCACCGGCTCGGCGTCGATGTCGTTGGTCCGCCGCAGCTCGACAGGGTCCATCTCCAGCCGACGCGCGAGCTCGTCCACCGCCGATTCCAGCGCGAAGAAATAGGGCGTCTCGGCCGGCGCACGCATGAAGCCCGGCGTCTGCCGGTCGGCGTGGACGCAGGTCACGCCCGTGCGTACCGCGTCGGCGTGATACATCCGCGCCGCGGCCTCCGCGCCGTTGACGACATAGGTGTCGGTCCGCGACGACAATTCGCGCCCGGTATGCTCGAACCCGGTGAGGCGCCCGTCGGCGCCCGCGCCCAGCCGGATGCTCTGCTGCGTCTCGGCCCGGAACGACGCGGTGGTGAAGCCCTGCTCGCGCGTGACGTAGAGCTTGACCGGCCGGTTCAGCCGCTTCGACGCCGCCGCGACCATCGGGGTGAAGGTGAACACGCTGCCCTTGCCGCCGAAGCCGCCACCCACATAGGGACTGACGACATGGACGCGCTCGGGCGCGATGCCGAGCTCGTTCGCGATCCCCACCCGGAAGCCCTCAACCCACTGGCTGGGCACGTAGACCGTCAGATCCTCGCCCGACCACTGCGCCGTCGTCGCGAACAGCTCCATCGCGTTGTGGGTATTGGCGGCGGTGTCGTAGTCCAGATCGAGCGTTTGCGCCGCCGCCTGCATCGCAGCCTCGATGTCGCCCGAACTGAGGGCGTCGTCGGGCAACTCCTCCGGCTCGACCCCTTCGGCCCCGAAGACCGGCGCGGGCGTCTCCTCGGAATACGTGAACCGCAGGCGCTTCGCCGCCTCGCGCGCAGCGAGGATGTCGTCGGCAACCACCATCGCGATCGTCTCGCCGTAAAAGCGCACGTCCGGCGCGTCGAACGGCTCCCATCCCTGCTGCGCGTGGCCGCCCGTGGACATCATGCCGTCGGGCGTGAGGCCGAGCGGGTTGGCATGACTGTAGATGTCGCGCACTCCCGGCACGGCGCGCGCGTCGGCGTCGTCGATCGCGGTGATCGTCCCGCGCCCGATCGTCGAGGTAACGAGATGCGCGTATAGCGGGTTCGGGACAGCGAAGTCCGCGGCGTAGCGCGCCTCGCCCATCACCTTCTTGCGGCCCTCGATGCGGCTTACGGCGGCGCCGATGCGTCCGGTCATTGGCTGTCTCCCGAATTGGTCTCAGGCGTCATCGCCTTGGCTTCCATGAGGCCACGGGCCACGGTGTCGCGGCCCAGCGGGATCTTGAAATCGTTCTCGCCCCAGCCCTGCGCGCCCTCGAAGGCGCGCCGGCCCGCTTCGACGGCCACGTCCTCGGTGAGGGTCTGGCCCTGCAGCCAGTCCTCGACCTCGCGCGCCCGCCACGGCACCGTCGCCGCGCCGCCGATGGCGAGCCGCGCCTCGCGCACGGTCTCGCCGTCGAGGTCGAGCGCCACCGCCGCCGAGGTCAGCGCGAAGGCGTAGCTGTCGCGGTCGCGGACCTTGGTGTAGACCGACCGGCCGGCCCAGTCGGGCACGGTCAGGCGGATCGCGGTGATCAGCTCGTCGTCGCCCAGGATCGTCTCGCGCGCCGGGTCCTCGCCCGGCAGGACATGCAGGTCGTCGAACGCGATCTCGCGCCCGCCCTCGCCCGATCGGGTCTCGAGCACCGCGTCGAACAGGATCAGCGCGTTGGCCCAGTCGCCCGGGTAGTTCGCGATGCACTCTTCCGACGTGCCCAGCACGGCGAGGAGACGGTTGATCCCGTCCTTCGCCGCGCAGCCCGAGCCCGGCTCACGCTTGTTGCAGGCGCTCACGTTGTCGCGGAAATACGGGCACCGGGTGCGCTGCAGCAGGTTGCCGCCCAGCGTGGCGACATTGCGCAGCTGCGCGCTCGCCGCCTTCCACAGCGCTTCCGACAGGACCGGCGCACGCAGGAAGGCGGGATGCTCGGCCGCCTCGGCCATCGTCGTGCCGGCGCCGACGCGCAGCGTGCCGTCGCCCGTCTCCTCGATGCCCCGCTCGAGCACGTCGCCCAGATCGGTGAGCGAGGGCGGGTGCAGGACATGCAGCTTCATCAGGTCGATCACGGTGGTGCCGCCCGCGTGGAACGCACCCCCCTGCCCGGCCACGCCCATCGGCTCGACCATGGCGACGGCTTCCTCGGGCGACCCGGGTCTCCGGAACGAAAACGGACGCATCAGCTCGCCTCCCGCGCTTCGGTCTCGTCGCGGGCCTGCACAACCGCCGCCACGATCCCCTTGTAGGCGCCGCAGCGGCACAGGTTGCCCGACATGTATTCGCGGATCTCGGCCTCCGATCCGGCATGACCTTCCGTGACGCAGCCGACGGCGCTCATGATCTGTCCGGGCGTGCAATAGCCGCACTGGAACCCGTCGTTGTCGATGAAGGCCTGCTGCATCGGGTGCATCTCGCCGCCCTGGCCCAACCCCTCGATCGTCGTGACCTCCGCCCCGTCGAGCGTGCCGGCGAGGCGCAGGCACGAGTTGATCCGCGTCCCGTCCACCAGCACCGTGCAGGCGCCGCATTGCCCGTGGTTGCAGCCGACCTTGGTCCCGGTCAGGTCGAGCCGCTCGCGCAGCAGGTCGAGCAACGTCGTGCGCGCATCCAGCGTGAACCTCTCCGGCTTGCCGTTGATGGTGATCTCCACCTCGACCTCCGGTCCGCCCGTCGGCGCAGCCTCCGCCTCCTGCGCGCCGGCCTGGAAGGCGCCGAACGCGGACGCGCCGCTGGCCGCGGTCCCCTTCAGGAGAGAGCGTCGGGATATGCCCAGATCGGGTGGGGCGTCGCGGGGTTCGGTGGCCATGACAAGGGACCTCGTGTGGACTGGTTGCTGCCTGGATCGCCCGGTGCGGGCCCGGGACGATCGCGGATCAACGGAGCGCGCTCGGTTCCGTTCCCCGCGCGGCCGCTTCCGGTCCGGCTCGGGAAGGACGGCCCGCCCCGTGCGACGGCGGGCGGCCCGGCTCTGCAAGGGGGCCAACGGGCGCGGCATTCGCGATGCCTGCGTCGGTTCGCCGCGACACCTCTTGCCGCCTCGGGGTCAGGTCGCCATGGCTGGCCCCCGAATCGGAACCGCTGGATTTTCCGCCTGGGCAGATATACATATCTCTCATGTCTATCCAAAGGAGGCTGTCATGCAGGTCGCGAAATGGGGCAATTCGCTGGCGATCCGTCTGCCCGCAGCGGTGGTGAAGGCGCTCGACCTCACTGAAGGGGACGACATCGCCGTCCGCATCCGCGGCCCCCGCGAGATGGAGGTCGAGCGCGTGCCTGGCCGGGCGGAACTTCTCGACCGGCTTGCCCGGTTCGAGGGTCGGCTGCCCGCGGGCTTCGTCTTCGACCGCGACGACGCGCAGCGTGGCTGAGCCGCGCGCGGCGATCGACAGCAACGTCCTCGTCTACGCCATTGCCGGCACCGGCGCGAAGCGCGCGGCCGCGCAGGACGTGGTGGGACGGGGCGGCGTCGTCTCGGCGCAGGCGCTCAACGAGGTCGCGCACGTGCTGCGCCGCAAGGCCGGGATGGACCTGCCCGAGATCGCCGAGGCGCTGGCCACGCTTCGCGCCCTGACCGAGATCGTGCCGCTGACTGAAACCGTCCACGCGCGCGCGCTCGATGTGGCGGCGGCGACCGACTACTCGATCTGGGACGCCTCGATCCTCGCCGCCGCGCTCGAAGCCGGCTGCGACGCGCTGATCAGCGAGGACATGCAGGACGGCCGGCAAATCGACGGACTGACGATCCGCAATCCCTTCGCCTGAGCCCCGCCCGAAAGCGGCGGGTCGCCCCTTGTCTTTGCTTTCCAAATATCCCCGCCGGAGGCTCCGCCGCCTGCCGCACGCGCTGCCGCCTCAGGCCGCCCGTTCCCGCCGCCGCGCGAGCCGGCCGATGATCCCCGGCCAGAGCGACCACAATACGAAGACCCCCGCCAGCGCCAGGATCGTCCCGCTGATCGGACGGGTGACGAACACGGTCCAGTCCTGCTGCGAGTTGGCGAGCGAGGTGAGGAAGTAGCGCTCCGCCAGCGGTCCGAGGATCACGCCCAGCACCAGCGGCGCCGACGGAAAGCCGATCCGCTTCATTCCCCAGCCCAGCACCCCGAAGGCGAGGCAGACCCAGACGTCGAAGATGTTGTTCCGGACCCCGTAGGCGCCGATCACCGAGAGCACGATGATGAACGCCGCGAGGATCGCCGGCGGCGTGCGCATCAGGGTCGAGAAGACCTGCGCCACCCCCAGACCCGCGCCGATCATCAGGACGTTGGCGATGATCATCGCGGCGAAGATCGTGTAGACCATCGACGGGTCCATGATGAAGAGGAGCGGGCCGGGATTGACCCCGTGCAGCATCATCGCCGCCAGCATGATCGCGGTCGCCGCCGAACCCGGGATGCCCAGCGTCAGGAGCGGCACCATCGCCGCGCCGGTCGTGGCGTTCTTGGCCGCCTCGGGTGCGGCGAGCCCCGCCTCGACCCCGGTGCCGAACTCCGCCCCGCGCGTCGAGACCTGCTTCTCCACCCCGTAGGCGATCACCGCGCCGGGCGTCGCCCCCGCCCCGGGGATCATCCCGATCAGGCAGCCGATGCCGGTGCCGCGCAGGATCGCGCCTTTCACGCCCAGGATGTCGGCGAGCTTCGCGCCGATCTGGCGGCCGCCCTGCGTCTTGGGCCGGAGGTCCCGGTTCGTCGCCAATAGGTCCACCACCTCCCCGATGGCGAAGAGGCCGATCATCACGACGACGAAGCGGATGCCCGATTCCATCTCTGGGATGCCGAAGGAGAAGCGCGCCTGCCCGTAGAGCGGGTCCACCCCCACCGTGCCCACCACGATCCCGAGGACGAGCGAGACCAGCGTGACGAGCGGACGGTCCTTGGCGATGGCGATCACGCTGACGAGGCCCAGCACCGTCGCCGCGAAGAACTCGGGCTGCGAGAACTTGAGCGCGAAGGTGGCGAAGGGCGCCGACAGGAACGCCAGCACCAGCGCACTCACCAGCCCGCCCGTGGCCGAGGCCGTCACCGCGATGGCGAGCGCGCGTTTCACCTCGCCGCGCTTCGTCATCGCATAGCCGTCCCAGGTCGCCGGCAGCGAAGCCGGCGTGCCCGGCACGTTGATCATGATGGCCGAAATCGAGCCGCCGAACACGCCCCCCACATAGATCCCGCCCAGGAACAGCATCGATTGCGTGGGCGACATGACGTAGGTGAACGGCAGCGCCATCGCCATCGCGTTGACGAAACTGATCCCCGGCAGCGCGCCCGCGACGACACCAACGAGAAGCCCGGTCACGATGGTCAGGAACGGCCAGAGCTGGAACGCCGCCGAAAAGCCTCCGCCCAGTAGTTCGAACGCGGCCATGGCCGTCTCCTCAATAGATGCCGGTCGTCTGCAGCAGCCAGATGCTGAACCCGTCGAACACGCCCTGCCCCCGCGGCAGCGGCATCAACGCCAGCCCCATGAAGAGCCACAGGAGCGCCACCGTCCCGATCAGCGTGACTGGCACCAGCACCAGCGGGTTGCGCACACCGCCGAAGACGCACCAGCCCGCGATGAACAGGGCGGAGGCCAGCGCGAAGCCGATCACCGACAGGAGCCAGCCATAGACCACGATCATCACGAGCCCGGCGACGGCCTTGCCCATCGCGTAGGGCCCCTCCTCCACCACCGGGGTCAGGAGCGGCTGCCCGCCCGGCCGCCGAAGCGCCCAGAGGTCGCGCGCCACCCAGATCGCGCTGAGCACGGCGAGCGCGAGGAGCATCGCCCCGGGCCAGGCCGCGGGGCCCAGCCCCACGACATCCGCGCTCTGCCCCCGGCTGAACATCCGCGCCGGCAGGATGAGCGCGAGGATCAGGAGCCCGGCCGGCAATAGCGTCGGGACGAACCGGCGCCAGCCGGAAGCCCGCGCTTCGCGCTCCGCCGCCGGCTGGTTCTCCCGGATCGTCCCCGCCACGTCTACTGGCTCAACTGCTCGGCGATCAGGTCGCGGAAATCGCCGACCATCGCCTGCGCCGCCTCGCCGGTCACCGGCTCGATGCAGGTATAGGTACTCTCGCAGAATTCCTGCCATTCCTCGGTCGACACCGCCTGCGCCACCGCATCCTCGAGGATCGCCACGCGGTCCTCGGGCACGCCCGCGGGCACCGCGACGCTGCGGTAATTGTCGAGGCCGGAGATGTCGATGCCGAGCTCGGCGGAGGTCGGCACGTCCGGGAAGGCGGGGTGCCGCTCCTCGGAGAAGACGACCACCGGGACGAGCTGCCCGGCCTCGATGAACTGTGCGACGTCGCCCGGCTCCTCGTAGATCGCCATCGTGTGCCCGCCGATAGGCGAGGCGTAGCGCTCCGCCGGGGCCTGGAACGGCACGTTCTCCATCGTAATCCCGGCATTCGCGAGCAGCTTCAGCGTCACGTCGTCCTGCGTGCCGTAGCCGGAGGTGGCGACCGTCACCGGATTCGACTTCGCGTATTCGAATAGCGCCTCGGCGCTCTGGTGCGGCCCGTTCGCCGGCACGAAGAGGAAAGACGGCGAGCTCTGCACGACCGAGATCACCTGGAAGTCCTCCGGCGCGTTGTCACCGAGGCCCGAGGCCCAGGACGCGACGGTGAGCGAGATCAGCGTGCCGATCGTGTAACCGTCCGCCGGGTTGGTGCGGAGCCGCGTGAGCCCGGCGTTCCCGGAGGCGCCCGCGACGTTCGAGACCGGGATCGACACGCCCAGCGGCTCCTCCAGCAGCCGCGCCATCGTGCGCCCCATCAGGTCGGCGCCGCCGCCCGGCCCGAAGGTCACGACCATCTCGATCGGACGGTCCGGGTAGTCCTGCGCGTCGGCCGTGCCGGCCCCCATGCCGAGGGAGACTGCAGCGGCGGCGAGAACGCCCAGGCCCGCCCGTGATGCGGCAGGGACAGCCCTCGACCGCGGGTGGGGGCGGTCGGGGGCTGCCCGGCCTGCCGCCGGGCGGGACGTCGCCGCGATTGGTGTTCTATTGGTCATGTCTTTCCTCCCTCTCGTATATCCGCCGTCCCGCGCCCGCCCTCCCGACGGCCCCGGTCCGGATGTCAGTGTATCAGTTCCCCAAGCTTCAACCGCTGGATCTTCCCCGACGGTCCCTTCGGCAACTCGTCGAGCACGTGCACCACGTCCGGGCTCTTGAATGCCCCGAGCCGTTCCTCGCAGAGCGCGCGGAGCGTCGCGCCGTCGACCCGCGCCCCGGGGCGCAGCCTGACCGCCGCTTCCACCCGTTCGCCGTAACGCGCGCAGGGCCGCGCGAAGGCCGCGGCCTCCATCACGTCGGGATGCGCGTAGAGCGCTTCGTCCACCTCGCGCGGCGCGATGTTTTCGCCGCCCTTGATGATCAGCTCTTTGAGCCGCCCGGTCACGAAGACGTAGCCGTCGGCGTCCATCCGCCCGAGGTCTCCGGTGCGGAGCCACCCGTCCGGCGTCATCGCCTCGACCGTCGCCTCCGGGTTGCGGAAATAGCCCAGCATCACGTTCGGCCCCCGCACCGCGATCTCCCCCTCGGTCCCGGTCCCGACCGGCGTCAGATCCGGCGACAGGATCGCTACCTCGTTGCCATATGCAATCCCCGGCGAGCCGATCTTGCGCGTCGCGGGCGGCAGCGGGTTCGACAGGATCTGCGCCGCCGTCTCGGTCAGGCCCATCGTCTCGACGATCGGGATGCCGAACCGGCCCTCGAACGCGGTCTGGGTCTCCACCGCCAGCGCCGAGGAGGCGGAGCGGCCGAAGCGGATACGGTCGCGGGTTGCCGCATCGGGCTCCGCCTCGCCGTGCAGCAGATGCGACACGATCGTCGGCACGACCGAGAACCAGGTCACGCCCTCCGCCGCACAGGTGATCCAGAACCGCGAGGCCGAGAACCGCCCGCAGACCACGAGCGACCCGCCTGAGACCAGCGCCCCCATCACCGTCACGCACAGCCCGTTGATGTGGTAGATTGGCAGCACGCAAAGCCCCCGGTCCTCGGGCGTCAGCGCATGCGCCACCGCCGGGGTCCAGCCGCCCGCCAGCAGGCTCGCCTGCGAATGAAGCACCCCCTTCGGCCGCCCCGTCGTCCCCGACGTGTACATAAGAAGCGCGTGATCCTCCGGCGCCACCGGGGACAGCTCCCCCCGGGCGCCCTCCGGCCACTCCACATTGTCTCCGACCCGGATCGGCGTGACCGCCGCCCCCGACGCCGCCACCGCGCCGTCGTAAAGGCCCTGCTGCGCCGCACCCAGCAACACGAACCGCGCTTCGGAATGGGCGAGCGCGTAGCCCATCGCCTCGGCCCCCGCGACGAGGTTGACCAGCGCCGCCCGGAACCCGCCGTAGAACAGACCCATCAGGCACAGGATGCCCGCCCGCCCGTTGGGCAGCATCATCGCGACCGAATCGCCCCTGGCCACGCCAAGCCCCGCCAGCCGCGCGGCGATCTCCCGCGCCCCGTCCCGCAGCGCGCCCCAGGTCAGCGGCGCCTCGCCCGGAAAGACGTGGCTCACCCGGTCGCCCGCCTCGGCCGCCCGCAGGTCCAGCATGTCGCGGATCGTGCCGCCCGGAGGCGCGTCGGCGAAGCTCACCGCCCGGCCTCGGCCCAGTAGCCCTCGAAGATCTCCTCCACCGACGGCTCCCGCGCGGGGATCGTGCGCACGATCTTGGTGGTCTGCATGAAATGCCGCCAATGCAGGTTGTCGTCGATCGAGTTCCCGCCCCAGGACCCGCAGCCCATCGACAGCGAGAACGGCATCCCGTTGTCGAAGCTGCCGCCCGTGGCGAAGGTATGCGCCTGGTTCATGATCACCCGGCAGGTCGGCAGCGCCCGGCCCAGCTCCACCGGCCGCGCCGCCTCCGCGGAATGAAGCCCCACCGAATGGCCCGCCCCCTGATGCGCGAGGATCGCCCGCGTGATCGCCACCGCGTCGTCGTAGTCCCGCGCCCGATAGAGCGCCGCGACGAGGCTCAGCTTCTCGCCCGAAAGCGGATGCTCCGGCCCGATCCCCGCCGTCTCCACCGCGACGAAGCGCGTCCCCGCCGGCACCGCGTCCCCCAGCCCGAGCGCCGCCACCGTCACGTCCGCGTCCTGCGCGATGACCTCGCGGTTCAGGTGCCCGTCCGGGAACAGCCGCGCCACGACCTCCGCCTCGCGCGCGGCAGGCACCACTGCGCCCCCCGCGTCCGCCAGCGCCGCGACGAAGGCGTCATAGACCGCGTCCACCACCACGATGGCGTTCTCCGAGGAGCACGACGTCGCGTTGTCGAAGCATTTCGACGCCGCGATCTTCGCCGCCGCATCGGCCAGGTCCGCCGTCTCGTCCACGATCACGGTCACGTTGCCCGCACCCACGCCCATCGCCGGCGTGCCACTGGAATAGGCGCGCCGCACGTTGTCCTGGCTTCCCGTCACTACGGCGAGGTCGCACAACTCCAGCAGGCGCTGCGTGTCCGCCTTCGTCCCCGGCGGCGGGACCATCTGCACCAGATCCGGATCCGCGCCGATCTTCGCGAACTCCGCGTGAACGTAGCCCAGCAACGCCTCGCAGCAGGCCACCCCCTTGGGCGAGGGCGACAGCACGATCGCGTTGCCGCATTTCAGCGCGTTGACGATGTTGTTGGCCGGCGTCGCCGCCGGGTTGGTCGAGGGGACGACCGCGCCGATCACGCCGAGCGGCCGCGCGATCGTGGTGATCCCCGTCTCCGGGTCGTCCGAAAGGATGCCGTGGGTCCGCGCGCCTTTGATGTCGCGCATCAGGCCCAGCGTCTTGCGATGGTTCTTGGTGATCTTGTCGGCGACGTTACCGAGCCCCGTGGTCCGCACGGCCAGCTCCGCCAGCGCACAGTTGCGCCCGGGCTCCATGATCGCCCAGGCCGCCGCCTGCGCGGCCCGATCGTAGCGGTCCTGGCTCCCCTCCGCCTCGTACCGGGCCTGCGCGCGGCGCGCTGCCTCGAACAGGCGGTCCACCCCACCGATCCTGTCGCTGCCATCCATGCGATGCCCCCTCAAAACGTCGCCGCATCGTGGACGTTACGCCATGAAAATAGCGTTGCAAATGTTTTCATCGCGGTTCAGGGAAAGGCATGACCTCCTACCGGGCCGACATCACCGCCGTCGCCCGCGCTGCCGGCGTCTCGCCCGCGACGGTCTCGCGCGTGCTCAACCATCCGGGCCTCGTCAGCGCGCCGACCCGCAACCGGGTCGAGGCGGCGATTCGCGCAACCGGCTACATCCGCAACCGCGCCGCCCAGTCGATGCACGGCCGGCGCAGCGCGACGCTCGGCCTCGTCGTGCCCACTGTGGATTACTCGATCTTCGCGGAGCTGGTGCAGAGCTTCAACGACGCGGTGGCCGAGCACGAGTTCACCCTGCTGCTCGCCACCCACGGCTACGACCTCGCCGCCGAGTATCGCGTCCTGCGCAAGCTCTACGAGCACCGGGTGGACGGCATCGCGCTGATCGGGCTCGACCACGATGCCGACACGTTCCGCCTCATCGCCTCGCAGGACGTGCCCGTGGTCGCCGCCTGGGCCTGGGCCGCGGAGTCCCCGCTCCCCTGCATCGGCGCCGACAACGCGGAGGCCGGACGCGTGGCGGCGCGGCATCTCCTCGATCTCGGCCATCGCCGCATCGCCCTCGTCTTTCCGCCCTCGGACAAGAACGACCGCGCCCGCGCCCGCCTCGACGCGGTGCAGGCCGCCCTTGCCGCGGCCGGCTGCGCCCCGCCCGCGCGCTGGTGCGCCCGCGCACCCTACGACACGTCGCAGGCCAAGGCCGTCTGCCGCGACCTGCTGGCCGGACGCGACCGGCCGAGCGCGCTCATCTGCGGCAACGACGTCATCGCACAGGGCGCGATCGCCGCGGCCACCGCGCAGGGACTGGCGATCCCCGGGGCGCTCTCGATCATGGGGATCGGCGATTTCCCCGGCTCCGCCGACACCGTGCCGGCGCTCTCCACCGTGGCCATCCCCGCCCGCCGGATCGGCGCGCGCGCCGGGCGGCATCTCGTCGAGTGTCTGTCGGGCGGCCCGCCCGCCGGCATCCTGCGCGAGCGCCTGCCCGTCGAACTGCACCGGCGCGGGACCACCGCGCCGCCCGGCATCGCGTGACCGGCCGCGAGGCCGGTCTCCGCCGGGCAACGGATGACACGCTGCGCGCGGCAAAGCTCTTGTCCCGCCCGATCGCCCGACCGCCCGGCGCTGCGAGGCCGCCAACGGCAGGCGACCGGTATGACGGCGGGGGCTTCTGCCACCCGCACGCGGCCGGGCCTGCCCTCGTCCCCATGCGACGCCGAACCGGTCGTGCCCTCCGTCCCCGCCGCTTGCTCCCGCGCGCGTCTCCGTTAACGATCGCGACAGGACACGTTACCGCTCCTCACCCACAGGACCCCTCGCGATGAACCGACTCGCCACCCTCGCCCTCACGCTCCTACTCGCCGCCCCCGCCGCCGCGCAGACCAGCCTCACCGTCGCCAACTGGCTCCCGCCCTCGCACCCGCTCGTGGCCGAGGTGATCGTGCCGATGACCGAGGACATCGCCGAGGCCACGGGCGGCGCGGTCACGGCCACGATCCTGCCCGCCCCGCTCGGTCCCCCGCCGGCGCATTTCGACTTCGCGGTGAACGGCGTGGCCGACATCACCTTCGGCGTGCAGGGCTACAATCCGGGCCGCTTCCGCACCACCAACCTCGCGGAGCTGCCCTTCCTCGACGACAGCGCGGAGGCGATCTCGGTCGCCTACTGGCGTACCTTCGACGCGATGCTGCGCGAGGCCGGCGAATACGACGAGGTCCACGTCCTCGCCGTCTTCACCCACGGCCCGGGCGAAGTCTTCGTGAAGGACGGCGACCTTGCCGGGCCGAACGCGCTCGACGGCCTTAAGCTGCGCGTCGGTGGCGGCATCGTTCATGAGGTCGTCTCCGCCCTCGGCGCCGTGCCGGTGGAGGGCCCCTCCTCGGAGGCCTACCAGCTCCTGAGCCAGGGCGTCGCCGACGGCATCCTCTTTCCCTATGAATCGGTGAACTTCTTCGGCCTGATCCCGCAGCTCTCGCAGGGGCTCGCCGTGCCGGGCGGGCTCTACAACACGTCCTTCTTCATTGTGATGAACCGCGCGAAGTGGGATGCCCTGACCCCCGAGCAGCAGACCGCCATCGAGGGCGTGACCGGCGAGGCGCTGGCCCGCCGGGCCGGTCAGATGTGGGACCGTGCCGACGCGGCGGGTCGCGCAGCGATGAAGGGGGAACTCGACATCGCCCCCGCCTCGCCCGAACAGGTCGCCGCCTGGACCGACGCATTGACCCCGCTCGTCAACGCCAAGCTGGCCGAGGTGGGCGAGGCCGGGGTGGACGCAGACGCCGCCTTCGCGATGCTGCGCGAGGAGATCGAGGCGGCGTCGGGCGAATGAGTGCGAATGACGGCGCGGAGACCGCCCCGCCCGGCGGCTGGCCGCGCCGCGTCCTGGCCGGGCTTTGCGCCGCCATGCTTCTGGCGATGATGGCGCTGACCGCGACCGACGTGACGGGCCGCTACCTCCTCGACCGCCCGGTGACCGGCGCGACGGAGCTGACCGAGCTCCTCCTCGTCGCGGTGATCTTCGTCGGCCTCCCGGCGGTGGCGCTCGACGACGGGCACGTGACCGTGGACCTGCTCACCGCCCGCCTGCCCGACCGCATCCAGCCCTGGCGCCGCGCCGCGCTGTCGATCGTCACCGCCGCCGTGCTCGCCGTCGTGTCTTGGCGGCTCTGGCTCCACGCCGAGCAGATCGCGGGCTACGGATCGGTGACGAACGCGCTGCGCCTGCCGGTCGCGCCGGTCGCGCGGCTGACGGCGCTGACCACCGCCGCCGCCGTGCCGATCACGCTCCTCGTCGCGTGGCGCGACCTCGCCCGGACCCGCTGAGGCGCGATGGACCTTCTCGCCACCTGGCCCGTCGGCATGGCCGCGTTCCTCGCGCTCCTCCTCGCGGGGCTGCCGATCGCCATCGCGCTCACCGCCATCGGTCTGCTGGGCACAGCCGCGATCATCGGCTGGACCCCGGCCCTGTCGCTCCTGTCCACCACCTTCTTCGAGCAGGGGCGGACCTATTCCCTCTCGGTGTTGCCGCTGTTCCTGATGATGGGGAACTTCGTCGTCCAATCCGGCATCGCCCGCGACCTCTACGACGCGGCCCATGCCTGGCTGCGCCACCGCCGCGGCGGGCTGGCGATGGCGACGGTGATCGCCTGCGGCGGCTTCTCCTCGGTCTGCGGCTCGTCGATGGCGACGGCGGCCACGATGTCGCGCATCGCCCTGCCCTCGATGCGCCGCTTCGGCTACCCGGACGACCTCGCCACCGCCTCGATCGCGGCGGGCGGAACGCTCGGCATCCTTATCCCGCCCTCGGTCATCCTCGTCTTCTACGGCATCCTCACGCAGCAGGATATCGGCAAGCTCTTCGTCGCGGGCCTTCTGCCCGGCCTCCTCGGCGTCGCGGGCTATGCCGCGGCTGTGGCGATATCCGTCGCCTGGCGCGGCACCCCGCTGCGGACCGAGGCGAAGCTCCCCCTCGCCGCCCGCCTCCGCGCGCTTCGCGGCACGCTCGGCGCGCTCGTGCTCTTCGCCTTCGTCATGGGCGGCATCTATCTTGGCGTCTTCACCCCGACCGAGAGCGCGGGGATGGGCGCGGCCGGCGCGTTCCTCCTCGTCCTCCTCGCCGGGCGCTTCTCGCTCGCCGGAACGCTCGCGACGCTCTTCGACACCGCGAAGACCACGGCGATGATGTTCTTCATCCTGTTCGGCGCGCTGACCTTCACGAACTACGTCAACCTCTCGGGCATGACCGCCGACATCCAGGCGCTGCTGACGCTCTTCGGCGACAGCCCGCTCGCGACGATCCTGATGATCCTCGCGATCTACCTCCTGCTCGGTTGCGTGCTCGAAGGCCTGTCGATGATCACGCTGACGGTGCCGATCTTCTACCCCGTCGTCGCGGCGCAGGGCTACGACCTGATCTGGTTCGGCATCTTCGTCGTGGTGGTGACGGAGATCAGCTACATCACGCCGCCGGTCGGCATGAACGCCTTCGTCCTGCGCTCCGTCGTGCGCGACGTGCCGCTGGGCACCATCTTCCGGGGGCTGGTCCCATTCGTGGCGATGGATGTGGTGCGTATCGCGCTGCTGATCGCGGTGCCGGGGATCGCGCTGCTGTTGCCCTTGCAGATGTAGCGACCTCCAGAACGGGCGCCGCCTCCGGCTTCGGCGATCGCGACGGGATCACTGTCGCGGACCCGAATGGCGGAGCGATCGACCGCAACCGCCGCATCCTTGGTCGAGCCGACGGCGGGCGGACACGCGGAACGCGCGAACGCCACCCCGCCCCCTGTGCCGCTTTGCCGCTGAACCCACTCGGCGGGGCCTGCGTTCGCCCTCCATGACCGATGCCCCGCAGATGACCGACGCCCCGCATATCGCGCCGACCCGGACGGAAGCCCCGCGCGAGGATCCCGACACCCTCGCCCGCCGATTGCCGCACGGGCAGGCCGCGCATCGCCCGTTCCGCCCCCGCCGCGTGCTCCTGACCCGTGCCGCCCGCGACTGGCCGATGGCCGCCCGCGTCGCCGAACGCGCTGCGGCGATGGGCGCCGAGATCGTCGAGCTGAAGGGCGACCGCATCACCGGTCTGAAGGACGACGATCCGCGGGCCGAGTACCGCCGCGCCAAGAGCACCCTTGCCGTCACCGTGGCCTCCGACAGCGCCATGCGGCCCGAGCCGATTCCGCCCTCGGCGGACTGGCGCTTCGACCTCGCCACGGGCTGCCCGGCGCATTGCCAGTACTGCTACCTCGCCGGCTCGCTCAAGGGCCCGCCCGTCACCCGCCTCTTCGCCAACCTGCCCGAAATCCTCGACCGCCTGCCGCCGCTGGAGGGACAGGGGAAGATCACCTCCGTCAACGCCGCCCGCATGGCCGAGGGCACGACCTTCGAGGCGTCCTGCTACACCGACCCCCTCGCGCTGGAGCCGCTGTCGGATTGCCTGTCCGAGACGATCTCCTGGTTCGGCGCGCGCGACGCGGATCTCTCCCTGCGCTTCACCACCAAGTTCGCCGACACCGCCACGCTCAAGGCCGCGCAGCACAACGGCCGCACCCGCGCGCGCTTCTCGGTCAACGCCGAGGACATCGCCCGCCGCTTCGAGGGCGGGACCGCGCCGCTCCAGGCCCGGCTCGACGCGATGGGCCGGCTGGCGCGCGCCGGCTACAAGGTCGGGCTCACCGTCGCCCCGATCATGCCGATCGCGGAATGGGAGGCGGCCTACGACGCCCTCTTCGCCGCCGCCGCCCGCGCCCTGCCCCCCGGCGCCGACGTCACCGCCGAACTCATCACCCACCGGTTCACGCCGGGGTCGCGCGAGGTGTTGCTGGGCTGGTATCCGGCGACCGATCTGGAGATGGACGAAGCCGTCCGCACGGTGAAGCGCAACAAGTTCGGCGGGCGCAAATACGTCTATCCCGCACCGCTCATGCGCGAGATGCGGGAGGTGCTGGAGGGCCAGGTCGGCCGCCACCTGCCGAACGCGCAGCTCCTGTACTGGACCTGAAGGCGGCGACGCCGGTGCCGAGATAGCGCTCGGAGAAAGGGCCATTGGCCGCCTGCTCCTCGATTGCGAGCGAAGGCGCGACGGCGAACATGCAGGTGCCCACTGGCAGACCCGGAAGCATGCCCGGAAACCGAGTGGCGACGATCTCCCTATTCGCGTCGAGCCGCGCGCCGGCCTCGGTGACCGATCGACGTCGAACCCTTCGATACCGCCTGACAGCGACGCGATAGCACGGTGTGCGTAGGATAGGGCAAAGCACCTACATGGCCGCCTCGATGAGATACGGGCCGGGCTCCGCCATGGCGGCGGCGATGGCGTGCTGCAGCTCGACGGCATCCTCGACACGGCGGCCGGGCACGCCCATGCCGCGCGCCATAGCGACGAAATTGAGGTCGGGCCGGTCGAGGTTCAGCATGTCGAGCGCCGATCGCCCGGGATTGGCTCCGACGGCGGTCAGCTCGGCCTTGAGGATCTGGTAGCCGCGGTTGGCGAGGATCACCGTCGTGACGTTCGCCCCCTCGCGCGCCTGGCTCCAAAGCCCCTGGATCGTGTACATCGCCGAGCCGTCCGCTTGCACGGACAGGACCGGCCGGTCGGGGCAGGCCACCGCCGCGCCGAGCGCCATCGGGATGCCGTCGCCGATCGCCCCGCCGGTCAGGGCGATCCAGGAATGCGGCGCGGCGCCCTGCGTCGCATCCCAGAGGTCGCGGCCGCCGGTCAGGCTCTCGTCGCAGATGATCGCCCCCTCCGGCAGCGCATGAGCCACGGCGGCGGCCAGCGCCTCGGGCGTGATCGGGCCGGACGCGGGCGGCGCCGGAAGCGGCGCGTCCGGAATGACGGGCGCCGCGCCGACGTGATCGGCCAGCGCGGCCACCGCCGCCGGGCCGTCGCCGTCGCGGCCGGTCAGCGTGAAGGTCTCGCAACCTTCCGGCAGCAGGTGGCTCGGGCGGGCGGGATAGGCGAAGAAGGCCACGGGCGGCACCGTCTCGATCAGCACGGCCCGGCGGAAGGGACCGAGCGAGGCCAGCGCCAGGTCGATCGGATAGGGCACCTTCTCGATCGCGGCCCGTCCGGCCCCGCGCTCGACCCGCCGGTTGGAGGTCGGGGCGCGCAGGCTGGCGCCGGTCGCCGCGCAGATGCCGTTGAGCCGCGCCAGTGCCTCCGGCGACTCGAGCACTCCGCCGCTCACCAGGATCACCGTATCCGGCCCCAGCATCCCGGCGGCGCGCGCGACGGCACCCTCCTCCAGCGGGGCGAAGGCCGCCGCGGCGGGCGGCGGGGCCAGCACGCCGCCCGCGTTCCAGCCGATATCGGCCGGCGCGATCAGGGTGGCGACCTTGCCCGGCCGCGAGCGGGCCGCCGCCAGCGCCGCCATCGCGTCGGCGGCGAAGCCGTCCGGCCCCGTCGCCGTGCGCACCCAGTCCGAGAACGGCGCGGCGGCCCCCGCCACATCCGCCGTCAGCGGCGCGTCGTAGTCCCGGTGACGCACCGCGTGGTCCCCGACCAGGTTCAGCATCGGCGCCTTCGCCTTGCGCGCGTTGTGCATGTTGGCCGACGCGTTGGCGAGGCCGGGCGCGAGATGCAGGAGCGTGACCGCCGGCACCCCGGACATGCGCGCGTAGCCGTCGGCGGCACCGGTGGCGACCCCCTCGAACAGGCACAGCACGCAGCGCATCAGGCCGGTCCGGTCGAGCGCGTCGACGAACTGCATCTCGGACGTGCCGGGATTGGCGAAGCACACGTTCACCCCCGCCGCGTGCAGCGATCGCACGACGCTCTCGGCGCCGTTCATCTCGGTCGTCTCGGACATGGGCCGCATCCTCCGCCATTGTGTCCCGTGCGCCCTGCCGCACGGCGAGGCGCTTGCGCAAGACGTCGGATGGCGCGCCCTTCCGGATATACCCGGACCGGGGCGCGTTCGGCCACGCGGCAGGCCAGCTCGGACCCGCCCGCCTTGCGCGATCTGGACCGTGTTCGGTTGCCCACTTCTCCGGGTGTCCAACGGTGTGGCGGACGTAGGCAGATCGACGCCCGCCATGCCGGTGCTGTAGGGTCGCAGGTGCATATACGCTTCGTCTGATCGCGGCCCGGCCGGATCCACGATACGTGTCTTCGGTCCGATCGGCGGCGCGATCTTCTCCGCCGTCCTGTGGCCACGTCGCTGCCGCGACCGCCCCGCAGCGGGGCACGCCCTTGCCGCACCGGACCTTGCCGCCGGTCAGGAGCAGGCCACGCCTCGCCCTCCGGCGTACCTCCGGCCACGTCGTCCCTTCGCATCGGCCACTCCGGGCCCCGTCCGGGGGATCGGTCCCGTCATCAGGCAACCGACCGTGGCGGTCGTCTGTCAAAGGCCGACAGGCCGATCGTCAGAGCGATCCAGAACGTCGCACGTCGCGACGGTGGCCTTTGCCCGTCGCCAACGCTATCGCACGCACGGAACGGCCAGCCTTCCCGTGCCCGGCGGGGCGAGGGCCGACACGAGAGGCAGGCATGCTCCGCGACTTCGCGACCTATTACCGCCCCTGGCGCGGGCTCTTCTGGCTCGATTTCGGCAGCGCGATCCTGTCGGGACTGCTGGAGCTCGCCTTCCCCTTCGCCATCATGCTCTTCATCGACGAGCTGCTGCCGCAGGGCGACCTCGCGCTCACGATCCTCGCGGCGGCGGGGCTCGTCCTCGTCTACGCGCTCAATACCGGGCTGATGGCGGTGGTGATCTACTGGGGCCACAAGCTCGGCATCAACATCGAGACCGAGATGCGCCGCCGCGCCTTCGAGCAGCTGCAGCGCCTGTCGTTCTCGTATTTCGACAGGCAGCGCACGGGCAAGCTCGTCGCCCGCGTCACCCGCGACCTCGAGGAGATCGGCGAGGTCGCCCATCACGGCCCCGAGGACGTCTTCGTCGCGGTGATGACCTTCCTCGGCGCCTTCGCGATGATGATGGCCGTCAACGTGCCGCTCGCCCTCATCACCGTGGCGATCGTGCCGGTCTGCATCGCCATCGTCGTCGTCTTCGGCGGGCGGATGACCCGGACCTGGCGGTCGATCTACGCCCGCGTCGCCGATTTCAACGTCCGGCTGGAAGAGAACGTGGGCGGCATCCGCGTGGTGCAGGCCTTCGCCAACGAGGCGCACGAGCAGGCGCTCTTCGCCCGCGACAACGCCCGCTACCGCGACACCAAGCTCGCCGCCTACCGGGTCATGGCGGCCTCCTCGACGCTGAACTACATGGGAATGCGGCTCATCCAGGTGGCGGTGATGGTGGCGGGCGCGGTCTTCGTGCTGGAGGGCTCGCTCACCACCGGCGGCTTCGTCGCGTTCCTTCTGCTCATCGGGCTGTTCTTCCGCCCGCTCGAGAAGATCGCCGCCGTGATCGAGCTCTACCCGCGCGGCATCGCGGGCTTCCGCCGCTACCGCGAGCTCCTCGCGATCCGCCCCGACGTGGCGGACCGCCCGGACGCGGCGGAGGCGCCGGCGCTCGCGGGGCATGTCCGCTTCGAGGGGCTGGGCTTCGGCTACGATCCCGACCGCCCCGTCCTGCGCGACGTCTCGCTCGATATCCGCGCGGGCGAGACCGTCGCCTTCGTCGGCCCCTCGGGCGCGGGCAAGACCACCCTCCTCGCCCTCGTCCCGCGCTTCTACGAGCCGCAGGCGGGGCGGATCACCATCGACGGAATCGACACCGCCGCGATGACGCTCCGCTCGTTGCGCCGCCAGATCGGCATCGTCAGCCAGGACGTGTTCCTGTTCGGCGGCACGCTGCGCGAGAACATCGCCTACGGGCGGCTCGACGCGACCGAGGCAGAGATCGTGGACGCCGCCGCCCGGGCCCGGCTCGCCGAGGTGATCGCGGGCCTGCCGCAGGGGCTCGACACGGTGGTGGGCGAGCGCGGCGTCACGCTCTCGGGCGGGCAGAAGCAGCGCGTGGCCATCGCCCGCATCTTCCTGCGCAATCCCCCGATCCTGATCCTCGACGAGGCGACCTCGGCGCTCGACACCGAGACCGAGCGCCGGATCCAGCGCGCGCTCGCCGAACTCTCGGCCGGGCGCACCACGCTGGTCATCGCGCACCGGCTCGGCACGATCCGCGACGCCGACCGCATCGCGGTGATGGAGGCCGGGCGCATCGTCGAGGTCGGGACCCACGAATCCCTGCTCGCGGAAGACGGCCGCTACGCGCGCCTGAACGCCGCCTGACGCAGCGCCGCACGGCAGTCGAGATTCAGGAGATGAGGCGCATCCAGTCGGCCGAGAGCGTCGTCCTGTCGGAACCGAGCGGGGTCACGCGCAACTCGTAGCCCAGCTCGCCCAGGATCAGCATCAGCATGCGCAGGTCCGGCCCGTCCGGCTTGTCCTGCAACACCTCGCGGATCCCCGGCACCGCCTGGTCCTTGCCGAGCGCCGTCAGCAGCAGTGCGACGGCGGACGGGCTGCGGTTGGATAGCGCCTGGTTCAGCAGGACTCCCCCGGTGACGAGATCCTCGGCCGGATCGCCGGGCGACGTGGCGGATGCATCGGTCATCGGACGAATCTTCCCCTGCTTGTTGCGCGTCGTGTCTTGACCAAACTCCTTTGGATTCCGTGAATCGGTTCCCCGCCCTGCCGCCACGCCACGGCTCTTCGGAAGGCTCGCCTTCCGCGGGCCATGCCCGCGATCCGCCTCGATCTGCCGGTTGCAAGTGCGCTATGTCGGCGGCCCAGGCAGTTGGATCGAGGATGCCGCTCCGCCGACATCGAACCCCCGAAGCGGGCCTTCTCCGCAACCACGGCAACCAGTCGGTCCGCATCCCCGGGCGCCTCTGAAGGCGCGGGATGCGGGGTCGCGCTCTGGGAGATGCCTGCCCGTCACCCACCGATCGCTTACCGGCCGATCGCGTAGGCCTGCATCAACCGGGGCGTGGCGGCGGCGCGGATCAGGCCGTCCGGATCGCAGGCGGCTGCGGTCAGGCGTCCGACGCTCCACGGCTCGGCCACCTCGAGGTCGTGGCCGCGGGCGCGCAGGTCTGCGATCACCGCCTCGCCGAAGGCCGGCTCCACCATCAGGTGCCCGGGGCGCAGGCCGCGCGGATAGAAGCTCGCCTGCACGTGGCCGGTATGGAAGAGCGGCGCGTCGATGGCCGCCTGCAAGTCGCGCGCCCCGGCCATCAGGCGCAGGATGAAGACGAGCTGCCACTGGTCCTGCTGGTCGCCGCCGGGCGTGCCGTAGGCGATCCGCGTGCCCGCCGGGTCGCGCGCCATCGAAGGCGAGAGCGTGGTGCGCGGCCGCCGACCGGGGGCGAGCGAGGTGGGCAGCCCCTTGTCGAGCCAGAACATCTGCGCCCGGGAGTTGAGCGGCATGCCGAGGCCGGGAACGACCGGGGAGGATTGCAGCCAGCCGCCCGAAGGGGTGGCCGAGACCATCAGGCCGTCGCTGTCCACCACGTCGATATGCACCGTGTCGCCGCGCCGCTCGGTCAGGTGCGCCATGGTCGGCTCGCCCGCGCCGACGCCCGCGCCGGTCGCGCCGCCGATGCCCGCACGCAGATGCATCGCGCGGGTCCAGCTGTCGAAGCCCGCGATCTCGCCCGGACCCTGCGCGTGGCTGGCCTCGTGGCCGATCCCGGCGGCGCGCCGGGCGGCGTAGTCGCGCGAGAGCAGCGTCTCGGCCGGGATCGCGGTGTGGAGCGGATCGCCGTAATAGGCCTCCCGGTCGGCCATCGCGAGCTTCAGCGCCTCGGTCACGAGGTGGACGAACTCGGCGGAATGCGTGTCCTCGGGCAGTCGACCCTCGAGGAGGCGGAGCGCCTGAAGCTGGACCGGGCCCTGGCTCCAGAAGCCGGGCTTCCAGATCGTCCAGCCATCCTGATCGATGGAGGCGGGCGCCTCGGTCGTGGCGCGCCAGCCGGCCATGTCCGCCCCGGTCAGCACGCCTTTCCGGCGGCCGCCCGCAGCGTCCATCACGCAGGCCTCGCGCATCCAGTCGTCCACCGCCTGCGCCACGAAGCCTTCCGCGAAGGCGCGGCGCGCGGCCTCGATCCCCGCCTCGCGGCCGCCCGCGGCGTCGGCCTCGGCGGCGAGACGCGCCCAGGTATCGGCCAGCGCGGGGTTGCGGATCATGCTCCAGTGTTCGGGGGCGCGGCCGCCCGGAACCCAGGTTTCGTACGAGCTGGGCCATTCGTCGCGGAAGAACTGGGCGAGCCCGGCGATGGTGTCGGCGACCCGGGGCAAGGCGGGGTGGCCGGTCCGCGCGTAGTGGATCGCGGGGGCCAGAACCTCCGAGAGCGGCAGGCGGCCATGCGCGAGCAGGAGCGTCATCCAGCCGTCGAAGGCCCCGGGGATCACGGTGGCGAGCAGGCCCGAGCCGGGCACGAAATCGAGCCCCTCTCTGCGGTAATGCTCGATCGTCGCGCCGGCGGGGGCCGGCCCCTGGCCGCAGATCACGTCGGGCACCTCCGCGTCCATTCTCTGCACCATGATCGGCGCGTCGCCCATCGGCCCGTTCAGGTGCGGCTCCACCACGTTGAGCGTGCACGCGGTCGCCGCGGCGGCGTCGGCGGCGGAACCCCCGGCCTCGAGCATCTTCATGCCGACGGCGGAGGCGATCCAGTGGGTCGAGGCGACGGCGCCGAAGCTGCCCTTGATCTCGGGGCGGGTGGTGAAGGTCATTGG
The DNA here is from genome assembly GCF_947494055.1 of uncultured Jannaschia sp. Lineage (GTDB taxonomy): Bacteria > Pseudomonadota > Alphaproteobacteria > Rhodobacterales > Rhodobacteraceae > Jannaschia. The sequence goes on from NZ_CANLTR010000014.1 coordinate 49,473, forward strand.
CGGTCCTTTGTCAGCGGATCAGAGGTCGCGCGGGTCGAGCGCGTCGCGCAGCCCGTCGCCGAGGAGGTTGAAGCCCAGCACGACGAGGAAGATCGCGATGCCCGGCCAGAGCGCCATCCACGGCGCCACCTCGAGGTAGTTCTTGGCCACGTTGAGCATCGAGCCCCAGCTCGGCGCGGGCGGCTGCTGGCCGAGGCCCAGGAACGACAGCGACGCCTCCGCGATGATCGCCGTGGCGATGGTCAGCGTCGCCTGCACCAGAAGCGGCGGCACGATGTTCGGCAGCACGTAGCGCCCCACGGTCGCGAGGTGGCCCACGCCGATGGCGCGCGCGCTTTCTACGTAATCCTCGGTCATCACCGCCATCGTCTGCCCGCGTGCGAGGCGTACGAAGAGCGGCATCGCCGAGAGGCCGATGGCGATCATCGCGTTGGTGAGCGACGGGCCGAGGAAGGCCGCGAAGGCGATGGCGAGAATCAGGAACGGCGCGGCCAGCAGCGCCTCGGTGAAGCGCGAGATCACCGCGTCGGTCCAGCCGCGCCGGTAGCCCGCGAGCATGCCGAGCGGCACGCCGAGGGCGAGGGCGATGGCGACGGAGACGACGCCCGCCAGAAGCGAGGCCTGCGCGCCCCAGACCATGCGCGCGAGCACGTCGCGGCCGAGATCGTCGGTGCCGAAGGGATGCGCGAGCGAGGGCGCGGCGCGGACGGCGGACCAGTCGGCCTCGGCCGGACCGGGCACCGGCAGCACGGGGGCGAGCAGCGCGACGACCGCGAAGAACAGCACGATTCCGCCCCCCGCGATCGCAGCGGGGTTCCGGCGCAGTTTGGCCCAGGCGCGCGAGCGCCGCGGCGGCAGGTCGGGCGCGTCGAGCCCCGGCTCCAGCGCGACGGGATCGACGGCGGTCATGCGGCGTCCCCCATGCGGGGATTGAGGATGCGGTAGAGCGCGTCCGACAGGATGTTCATCGCCACGAAGGCCACCCCGGTGCAGAGCACGATCCCCTGCACCACGGCGTAGTCGCGGTTGAAGACGGCATCGACGACGAGCTTGCCGAAGCCCGGAATGGTGAAGATCTGCTCGGTCAGGACGGCCCCGGCCAGAAGCTCCCCGAAGAGGATCGTGGTGACGGTGACGACCGGCACCAGCGCGTTGCGCAGCGCGTGGCGGATCACGACCCGGCGCTCCGACAGGCCCTTGGCGCGGGCCGTGCGGACGTAGTCGGCGCGCAGCACGCCCAGCATGGCCGAGCGGGTGTGCCGCATCAGCGTCGCCGCGAGCCCGGTGCCCAGCACCACGGCGGGCATGGCCATGACCTGGATCGAGCGCAGCGGGTCGTCCGAGAACGGCGCGTAGCCGCTGGCGGGCAACCAGCCGAGACGGACGGAGACCAGCAGGATCAGCATGATGCCGAGCCAGAAGTTCGGCACCGACAGCCCCGAGAGCGCCACGATGTTCGCCACCCAGTCGACCCAGGTGCCCTTGCGGTAGGCCGAGATCACGCCGGCCGGGATGCCGATGCAGATTGCCACGACAAGCGCCATGAACGCGAGTTGCAGCGTCACGGGGAGCTTCTCGCCGATGAGCTCCAGCACCGGCTGCTGCGTGCGGAGGCTCGTGCCCAGATCGCCGGTCAGCGCGTTGCCGATCCAGGCGAGGTACTGGACCGGGATCGGGTCGTCCATGCGGTACTTCTCGCGCAGGAGCGCGATCACCTCGGGGTCGCGCTCCTCGCCCGCCATGACGAGGATCGGGTCGCCGGGCAGCAGGTGCTGCAGCCCGAAGACGAGCATCGAGATGAGCACCACGGTCGGGATCGCGACGAGGACGCGCCGGGCGAGAAAAGCGAGCATGGGCGGGCTTCCGGTCAGTAGGGATGCGGGGCCCCGCCGGGGGCCCCGCGGGGTCGCGTCACTCGGACATCGTCACGCCTTCGAGGCGGATCATGCCGTCGGGATAGGCCACGTAGCCCTCGATGCCGGCGTCGAGCGCGGTCACCCAGGCGTCGTGGTAGAGATAGACCAGCGGCGACTCGTCGATCAGCACGTCGCGGGCGGAGTCGTAATCGGCCTTGCGCGCCTCGGTCTCGTTCGAGGTCCGCGCGGCGTCGAGCGCCTGGTCCACGGTCTCGTCGGAGAAGCCGCTGTCGTTGATGCCGCCCTCGGTGGTGACGAACTGGTGGATGTTGCCGTCGGGGTCGACCCGGCCGGACCAGCCGACCTGGCTCGCCGTGTAGTCGCCGGCCGTCTGGTCGGTCAGCATCGTGGCGAATTCCTTGGCGGTGATCGAGATGTTGATCCCCGCCTCGGCGGCCATTGCCTGGATCACCTGCATGACCTGAAGCGGCACGTTGGTGTTGGGCGCCTGCACCTCGAGGTCGATTCCGTCCGGGTAGCCCGCCTCCGCCAGGAGGGCGCGCGCCGCCTCCACGTCGCGCTCGGGCACGGGGTGATCGGCGTCGTACCAGGGCGAGGTCGGCGGGAAGGGCTGGTTGCCCGGCACGAAGGAGCCGTCGAAGACGACCTGGTTCAGCGCGTTGCGGTCGATGGCGAGCGAGAGCGCCTGACGCAGCCGCTTGTCCTCGCCCCACGGATTGTCGGCCCGGTCGCCGTTGCCGACGTTGAAGGTGATGCCCTGATAGCCGAGCGAGGTGGCCGACTGGACCTCGATCCCCGGATCGGCCTCGGCGGCGGGAATGTCGGCGGTGGCGAGCCGTTCCAGCAGGTCGATGTCGCCCGAGCGCAGGTTGGCGAAGCGCACCGTCGTGTCGGGGATCGGCAGGAACGTCACCGTGTCGAAATGGTAGGCGTCGGCGTTCCAGTATTCGTCGAAGCGCTCGAGCACGATCCGGTCCTGCGCGATGCGCTCCTGGAACTTGAACGGGCCGGAGCAGACCGGGTTCAGGCCGAACTCCACGCCGGCCGCGTCGGCCGCGTCGGGACTGATCATCATCCCCGCGCGGTCGGCGAATTGCGAGATCAGCGTCGCGTCGGGGGCGCCGAGCGTGAACGTCACCTCGTATTCGCCCGTCGCTTCGGCGCTCTCGATGCTGGCCACCTCGGACTTGCGGCGGCTCTCGTCGAGGTTCTGGCTGCGCTCGATGTTGCGCACGACCGCCTCGGCGTTGAAGGGCGTGCCGTCGTGGAAGGTCGCGTCCTCGCGCAGTTGCATGGTCAGGACGGTGCCGTCCTCGTTCCACGACCATTCGGTGGCGAGCTGCGGGATGATCTCGAGCTCGGGCGAGATGTCCACCAGCTTGTCGCACATCGAGGTATAGACGATCCGGCCGACGAAGGTGCGCGACTGGTCGGGGTCGAGCACGTCGGCATCCGATTGCAGCGCGATCCTGAGATCCTGCGCGGCCGCGGCTCCGGCCATCAGGCCGAGCGCGGTGGTGATGGTCAGAAGTTTCATGGTCTCTCTCCTCTGTCGTTGTCTTGCGTTCTCGCGTCGAGCAGGGCGAAGCGGCGCTCGACGGCGGGGGCACGGCGCTGCGTCCCGGCGGCGATCCCCGGCAGCGTCAGCTCCTCGGCGTAGTGGCAGGCGACGCGGCGGTCCCCCAGCTCGCGCAGCGCGGGGTGGTCCGTCCGGCAATTGTCGCGCGCATGCGGGCAGCGCGGGTGGAAGCGGCAGCCCGGGGGCGGCGCGACCGGGTTCGGCGGCTCCCCCTCCAGCGTGGCGGCGGGGGCGCGCGCGCCGGTCTCGGGGATCGGGATCGCCGCCATCAGCGCCGCCGTATAGGGGTGGGCGGGCCGCGCGAAGAGGTCGTCGGCCGGCGCCTCCTCGACGATCTCGCCCAGATACATCACCGCCACGCGGTCGGCCATGTGCCGGATCACGGCGAGGTCATGGGCGATCAGCACCAGCGTCAGCCCCATCTCCGCCTTCAGCGCGGCGAGGATATTGATGACCTGCGCCTGGATCGACACGTCGAGCGCGCTCACGGGCTCGTCGCCGATCACCACCTTGGGGCCGGTCACGAGAGCGCGGGCGATGCCGATGCGCTGGCGCTGGCCGCCGGAGAATTCGTGCGGGTAGCGGTCGGCATGCTCGGGACGCAGGCCGACGCGGGCCAGCATCGCCGCGGCCGTCGCGCGCCGCTCCGCCGCCGTGCCGATCCCGTGGACGCGCAGCGGCTCCTCGATCAGGGCGCCGACGCTCATCTGCGGGTTGAGGGAGGAGAACGGGTCCTGGAAGATCACCTGCAGGTCGCGGCGCAGCGCGCGCAGCTCCCGGTCCGACATGCCGGCCGTGTCGCGCCCCTCGTAGAGCACCGTGCCGCCCGACGGCCTCATCAACGTCAGCAGCAGCCGCGCCATCGTCGACTTGCCGCAGCCCGACTCGCCCACGATCGCATAGGTCTCGCCGCGCCGCACGGCGAGGTCGACGCCGTTCACCGCGCGCACCACGGTGTCTGCCGCGAAAAGCCGGCGGCGGGTAAAGCGCTTCTCCAGTCCCACGGCCTCCAACACCACGTCGCTCATGCCGCCTTCTCCTCGATGGGCGCACGGTGGCAGGCGACGCGGTGGCCGGGCGTGATCTCGGCGAGCGGCGGCGCCGCGCGGCAATCCGGGCCGGCGAAGGGGCAGCGCGGCGCGAAGCGGCAGCCCGGCGGCATCGCCGCGGCCGTGGGCACCGTGCCCGGCACCGTGGCCAGCCGCCGCCGCTCGCCGGATAGCGCGGGGATCGAGCGGATCAGGCCCAGCGTGTAGGGATGCTGCGGGTCGTCGAAGATCGCGGCGACGGGCCCGGTCTCGACGATGCGCCCGGCATACATCACCGCCACCCGGTCGGCGAGGCCCGCCACGACGCCCAGATCGTGGGTGATCAGCATCATGCCCGCCCCGCTCTCGCGTTGCAGCGTCACCATCAGGTCGAGCACCTGCGCCTGCACCGTCACGTCGAGCGCCGTCGTCGGCTCGTCCGCGATCAGGAGCGCGGGGTCGTTGGCCAGTGCCATCGCGATCATCGCCCGCTGCCGCATGCCGCCCGACAGCGCGTGCGGATGCTCCCCCAGCCGCTTCTCGGGGGCGGGGATGCGGACGCGGCGCAGCATCTCCAGCGCCCGGTCCCGCGCCTCGGCCGCGCTGCAGGCCCGGTGGGTGCGCACCGCCTCGACGATCTGGTCGCCCACGGTGAGCGCGGGGTTGAGCGAGGTCATCGGCTCCTGGAAGATCATCGCCATCTCGCCGCCGCGCAGGTCGCGCAGCTCGCGTGGCGGCAACTCGAAGAGGTCGCGGTCGCGGAACCGGGCCGTGCCCCCCGTCCGCCGCAGCGGCGGATTGGACAGGAGCCCCATCAGGGCCAGCGCGGTCAGCGACTTGCCGCAGCCCGACTCGCCCACGATGCAGAGCGTCTCGCCGGCCGCGACGTCGAAGGACACGTGGTCCACCAGCGGCCGCGCCGCCCCGGCGATGGCGATGGACAGGTCGCGGACCTCCAGCAGCGCGCTCATGCCCCCGCCGCCCGCATCCGGTCGCGCAATGCCGTGAGGTGGCTGCGCATCGCCCGCTCCGCGCGGTCCCCGTCGCCTGCGGCGATGGCGTCCACGATCTCGGCGTGCTGACATTCGTAGAGCGCGAGCGCATCCGCGTTGCGCGCCCGGGCCCGCGTCTCCTGCCAGCCGGCCTCGAGGCGGACCTCGTCGAGGAAGGCGAAGGTCGTCAGCAGGACGGGATTGCCGGCGATCCGGGCGATCAGCCGGTGCAGCGCGCCATCCCAGAGTTCCGCCTGCGACGTGCCGGCGGCCTGGTTCGTGCGGGCGGCGAGATCGCGCAGGCGGGCCACGTCCTCCGCGTCGGCGCGCGCGGCGCAGAGCGCGGCCAGCCCGGGCTCGACGACGAGGCGCGCCTCCATGACCGAGAGCGGGTCCGCCTCGGGCGCGGCATGCGCGGCCATCAGCGCGGCGGGATCGGGCGGCTGTCCGAGGAAGGTGCCCTTGCCCTGCCGCCGCCAGACCAGCCCCTCCGCCTGCAAACGCTCGATCGCGCGGCGCACGGCCCGGCGGCCGACGCCGAACTCGGCCGCGAGTTCGCGTTCGGTGGGCAGGCGGCCGTCGGCCGGCAGGCGTCCGGCATCGATCATGCGTCGCAGGGCGGCAAAGGCCCGCGCGGCGTCGTCGGACGTGGCGCTTTCGTCGGTTCCGTCGGGCACACGCACCTCCCTACCCTTCCGAACCAAATGCGCATTGGTTCGCTCTCAGGTCAAGCTTGCATTGACGATCCGACCCGCCCCCGGCCGAATGCCCGGTTTTCCGGCACCGGCATGCGTCATCTGCCCGGGATCGGGCGGTCGTGGGACAGGTCGTGTCGCATGGTCAGGCGAACCCGGAGGCCGCCCCGGCGCTCACGGGCGAGGCGCCGGCGCGTCGAGATGGCAGGCGGCGGCGTGGCCCGGCCCGCGTGGCCCGAGTTCGGGCACGTCGCGGGGGCAGCGGTCGAAGGCGTGCGGACAGCGCGTGTGGAACAGGCAGCCCGGGGGCAGGTCGATCGGGCTCGGCAACTCGCCCCGCGCGCCGGCGCGGCGCGACCGGCGGCCGGGGTCGATCTCCGGGGCCGCCGCCAGAAGCGCCTGCGTGTAGGGGTGGCGCGGATCGGTGAACAGCGCCTCGGTCGGCGCGACCTCGACCACCTTCCCCAGATACATCACCGCGACCCGGTGCGAGATGTGTCGCACCAGCCGCAGATCGTGGGCGACGAAGACGATGGTGAGGTCGAGCCGGTCCTGCAGTTCCAGCAGCAGGTTCACCACCTGCGCCTGCACCGACACGTCGAGCGCGGAGACGAGCTCGTCGGCCACCAGCACCTCCGGCTCCACGGCGAGCGCGCGGGCGATGCCGATCCGCTGCCGCTGGCCGCCGGAAAACGCGTGCGGATGCCGGTCGGCCGCGTCGGCGGGCAGGCGCACCATCTCGAGCAGCTCCGCGATCCGCCCGTCGATCTCGCCCGCCGGCCGCATCCGGTGGACGCGCAGCGCCTCCGACAGGATCTGGCGCACGCTCATCCGGGGATTCAGCGACGAATAGGGGTCCTGGAAGATCATCTGGACCCGCGCATTGAACCGCCGCCGCGCCGCGCCCCGGAGCGTCGCGATATCGGTCCCGTCGAAGACCACCCGGCCCCGGTCGCAGTCATGGAGCCGCACGAGGCAGCGCGCCAGCGTGGACTTGCCGCAACCCGACTCCCCCACGATGCCGAGCGTCTCGCCGCGGCGCACGTCGAGGCTGACGCCGTTCAGCGCATGGACCGCCGTCACATGCCGGCGCCGCAGCAGGTCCACGACGGAGCGCGGGAAGGCAAAGTCCTTCGACACGTCCTCCGCGGAGAGCAGCGCCTCAACCATCGGCGAGCGCCGACCTGACCGGCGATCCGGCGGCGGCGACCGCCTCGGCGTTGTGACAGGCCGCGCGGTGCACCGGCGCCATCTCCGCGAGATCCGGCCGGACCGCCCGGCAGATTTCGGTGGCGAAGTCGCAGCGCGGGTTGAAGGCGCAGCCGGGCGGAATCGCGGCCAGCCCCGGCGGCGTCCCCTCGATGGAGAGCAGCATCGACCGCTCCGCCCCGGCCTGCGGGATCGAGCCCAGAAGCCCGCGCGTATAGGCGTGGCGCGGCCCGGCGAAGACGTCCCGGACCGCCCCCTCCTCCACGATCCGGCCGGCATACATCACCGCCATCCGGTCGCAGGTGGCCGAGACCACGCCGAGGTCGTGGGTGACGAAGACGACGCTCATGGCGAGCGCGTCGCGCAGGTCGAGGATCAGGTGAAGGATCTGGTCCTGGATCGTGACGTCGAGCGCCGTGGTCGGCTCGTCGGCCAGAAGCAGCTTCGGGTCGGAGGCCAGCGCGATGGCGATCATCACCCGCTGGCGCATCCCGCCCGAGAACTGGTGCGGGTACTCGTCGAGCCGGCGGCCCGCATCGGGGATGCCGACGAGGTCCATCAGCTCCCGCGACCGCGCGCGACGGCCCCGCCCGTCGAGATCGGTATGCGCGCGCAGGTTCTCCTCGATCTGCACGCGCACCGGCAGGACGGGATTGAGCGCCGTCATCGGCTCCTGGAAGATCATCGAGATCTGGCCGCCCCGCACCCCGCGCAGTTCCGCCTCGGACATGGCGAGCACGTCGCGCCCCTGCCACTCGACCCGGCCCGCGACATGGCCCCCCGCCGGAAGGAGCCGCAGGAGCGAGCGCAGCGTCACGCTCTTGCCCGACCCGCTCTCGCCCACCAATCCCAGAACCTCGCCCGGCCCCACGTCGAAGGAGACGCCGTCGACCGCGCACAACGCCTGCGCCCCCTGCCCGAAGGTCGTGATGAGGTCGCGCACCCGCAGGACCGGCCCGCTCATCGCCGCCCCCGCAGCACCTCGGCCAGCCCGTCGCCCAGCAGCGAGAACCCGAGGCCGGTGATGACGATGGCGATGCCGGGAAAGACCGAGATCCACCACGCCGTCGCCATGAAGTTCTTGCCGTCCGCGATCTGCACCCCCCATTCCGCGGCGGGCGGCTGCGCGCCGAGGCCGAGATAGCCCAGCGAGGAGCCGAGCAGGATGGCGAGCGCCATGTCGGTCATCCAGTAGACCACGGCCGGCGTGATCGCGTTGGGCAGCAGGTGGCGGAACACGATCCGCGCATGGGTGTAGCCCATCGCGCGGCCGGCATCGGCGTAGTCCAGCCGCGTCTGCACCTTGACCTCGGCCGCCACGATCCGCGCGTAGAAGACCCAGCCGACGACGCCGATCGCGATGTACATGTTGCCCAGCCCCGGCCCCAGCACCGAGACGATGGCGATCACGAGGACGAGGAACGGGAAGGTGATCACCGCGTCCACGACCCGCCCGAACACCGCCTCCGGCGTGCCGCCGACATAGCCGACCACCGCGCCGACGAGGGTGCCGAAGACGAAGGGGAACAGCGTCGCGAAGAGCGCGATCTGCATGTCGATCGTGTAGGCGTGGAGCACGCGGGACAGCACGTCGCGGCCGAAATTGTCGGTCCCGAACGGATGCGCCGCGCTCGGCGGGGCGAGAAGGTTGACGTAATCCATCGCCAGCGGGTCGTAGGGCGCGACAGCCCCGGGAAAGGCCGCGACGAGCGTGCTCGCCAGCAGGATCGCACCGCCCAGGAGCAGCGGGCGCGGCAGCGACAGCGCGCGGCGCGGGATATGGGACACGGCGACTATCGGGTCACCCGCGGGTCGAGCCAGGCCTGCAGGATGTCGGTCAGCACGAAAGTGACCGAGACCAGCACGGCGAGCGCGATGGTCAGCCCCTGCACCACCGGGTAGTCGCGCCCGTAGATGCTGTCGATCATCAGCCGGCCCGCCCCCGGCACGGCGAAGACCGTCTCGGTGATCACCGCGCCGCCCAGCAGCGTTCCGATCGAAAGGCCGAACAGCGCGAGCGTGGAGATGAGCGCATTGCGCAGGACGTGGCGGAACAGGATGAGCCGGGCGCGCAACCCCTTGGCGCGGGCGAAGGTCACGTATTCCGCGTCCACCACCCCGATGATCGCCGAGCGCAGGTTGCGCATCAGGATCGCCGAGAGCGACAGCGCGAGCGTCACCGCCGGCAGGAACAGGTGGTAGAGGTGGTCGAGGAACCCGTCGCCGTAGCCGCCGACCGGGAACCACCGCAGCTTCGCGCCGAACACCGTCAGCAGGATCAGCCCCACGTAGAAGACCGGCATCGACAGCCCGACCTGGAACCCGCCGCGGATCACGCTGTCGGCCACCCGGTCGCGACGCAGCGCGGCGACGAAGGCCAGCGGAACCGCCACCACCACCGCGATCGTCGCCGCCATGAAGGTGAGCAGCATGGTGATCGGCAGACGCTCCCATATGAGCTGCGTGACGGGGATCTTCATGGAGATGGAATTGCCAAGATTTCCGGTCGCGACCGATTTCAGGAACGCCCAGAACTGCACCGGCAGCGGCCGGTCGAGCCCGAGCTCGCGGTTTATACGTTCCACGTCCGCGTCGAGCGCGCGGTCGCCCAGGATCGCGCTCGCCGGGTCGCCGGGCAGCAGCCGGACCAGCACGAAGACGACGATCAGGATGAAGAGGAGCGTCGGCACGAGCTGCAGCAGCCGGCGGCCCAGGAATTCGGGAAGCGACATCGCGATCGTCCTTCGGATCTCCGCGGGCGGGCGCGGCGCGCCCCCGCCCGGCAGGCCTCACTCGGTCTCGAGATAGGCTTCGCGGAAGATGTTGTTGCCCAGCGGGATCTGGTTGAAGCCCTTCACGTTCTGCTGGAGCGCCACCGGATAGGGCGTCTCGTAGAGCAGGATGATCGGCCCCTCCATATTGTAGATCTCCTGGATGCGGGCGAACTGATCGGCGCGCGCGGCCTCGGCCATCTCCGATTGCGACGCCTCGAAGAGTTCGTCCACCTCCTCGGACATCCAGCCCGAATGGAGCGCCTCGATGGTCGGCGAATACGCGAAGTAGGAGGTGATCTGGCTCGGATCGGCGATGTCGTTGGTCCAGGCCCCGGCCCGCATCTGGAAGGTGCCGTTGCGGTATTCCTCGGTCCGCGTGGCGTTGTCGACCTGGGAGATCGTCAGGTCGATGCCGATCTGGCTCCACATCTGTTGCAGGGCCGTGGCGATGCCGAGCTCGTCCTGGCTGCCCGCGAGGATCAGGATCTCGGCGGAGAAGCCGTCCGGGTAGCCCGACCCGGCCATCAGCGCCTGCGCCTGCGCGAGGTCGTGGGGAAAGACCGCGCCCTCGCCGGTATGCAGCGGCGTGGTCGACGACATGAACGACGAGGTGGGCGTGCCCACGCCGAAGGTCACGACCTGGATGATCGCGTCCTTGTTGGCGGCGTAGTTCATCGCCTGCCGCACCTTCACGTCCGAGAGCGGGTTCTCCGCGCCCTCGATCTCCGGGCGCACGTTCAGGATGATGTCCGCCACGCGGGTCGAGGGGAACAGCTCCATGTTGATGTTCGGGTCGGCCTCCAGTTCGCCCACCCGCGCGAAGGGAATGAGCTCGGCCCCGTCGATCTCGCCCGATTGCACGCGCAGGATGCGGGTCGCGTCGTCGGGGATCACCTCGAAGGTCACGCCGTCGAGATAGGGCAACGGTTCGCCGTCGGCGCCCTCGGCCCAGTAATGTTCGTTCCGGACGAGCTTCAGGGTCGAGCCGCGATCCCAACTCTCCAGCGTGAACGGCCCGGAGCCGATCGGGGCTTCGGCGAAGGCGGTGGCCTTCTCGAGATCGGTCTCGCCGGGCATCCCCTCGAAGGCGGCCTTCGGCATGATCGCCGCGTTGAAGACCGACAGCGCCGGGATGAAGGCCGGGTCCGGTTGGGAGAGCGCGATCTCGATCGTCGCGTCGTCGGGCGCGGTGACCTCGGAGATCGCGGCGAGCAGGAAGTTCCAGATGCCGTTGTCGGGGTTGCGCGCCCGGTCGAGCGACCAGATCACGTCCTCGGTGGTGATCGGCGTGCCGTCGGAGAACATGATCCCCTCGCGCATCGTCAGCGTCACGGTCAGGCCGTCCTCGGAGACCGACCATTCGGTGGCGAGCCCGGCCTCGACCCCCTGCCCGTCCGCCGTCGGCAGGAGCAGCGTGTCGTACATGTTGGACAGGATCCAGATGTCCACGTTGGCGTCGTTCAGGACCGGATCGAGGAACAGCGAATCCTGATAGCGGCCGTAGGTCATCACCCCGCCCCGCTCCTGCGCCGTGGCGAGCGCGGTCGAGCCCGCCAGCGCCGCGACGGACGCGGCCAGAAACGTCATGCGTCTCGGTGTCATCGGTCTTCCCCCGTGTTGTGCTGTCCCCTTGCGTCAAGCCGTTCCAGCTATTCCGTATCAAGTCAATAGTACGGTTCCGGCCGTTCGGGCTGGCAAATCACGGGTCCCTGCTGCAATATCCGGCTGGATGCGCACAAATCGTCCTCAAATGTAAGAACGCTCGGGGCAGGATCGGATGGAGATGAGGATCGACCGCGACTCCGCCATCCCTGCGCGCCAGCAGGTCCGCGCGGCCCTCGTCACACGGATCGCGTCGGGCGCGCTCGCGGTGGGCGACCCCCTGCCCTCGGTGCGCGAGCTGGCGGAGCGCGCGCGCCTCGCGCCGATGACCGTGACCCGCGTCTATGCCGACCTGAAGGCCTCCGGCCTGGTCGAGGCGCGCGCCGGGGCCGGCACCTTCGTCAGCGAGAGCGCGCTGTCCCGGCTGGGCGCGACCGGCGGCGGCGGGCTCTGGGCCTCGATCGACCGGCTGGTCGCGGAGGCCGCGTCGCACGGGCTGGGCATGGCCGATCTTCTCTCGCTCGTCGCGGCGCGCGACCCCGCCCCCGCCCCCGCCCCGCGCGTCGTCATGGTCGGCCTCTTCGCGGAGGCCACGCGCAGCTACGCCGCCCGCGTCGGCGCGCAGACCGGGCTCGCGCCCGAATCCATCGCGCTCCTCGACGAGGCGCCCGACGAGGCCGAGCTCGCCCGGCGGCTCGCGGAGGCCGACCTCGTCCTGACCTTCGCCAACCTGCACGACCGGCTCGCGGGCGTGGTGGCCGATCCCGACCGCATCGTGACGCTGCGCTTCATCCCGGCGGAGGCGACGCGGACGGCGCTGGCCGCGCTCGACCCGATGGCGCGGCTGGTGGCGGTCTCCCGGTTCGAGGATTTCCTGCCGATCCTGACGCTGGGCGTGCGCCGCTTCGCCGCCCATGTCCGCTCGGTCACGCCGCGGGTACAGGGCGCGGCGGACCTGCCCGCCCTGCTGGCCCGGGCCGACGTGGTTGTCATGTCCACCGGCGCCGAAGCCGCGGCGGAGGCGGCCCGCCCCGGCGCCACGTTCATCGAATACCGCCACGTCCCCGATCCCGGCGACATCGACCGGCTGGTCGCGCCGCGGCTGGGCCTGCCCGTCCCCGACAGCCGAAAGGAAGCCTCTTGAAGATCTCCGACATGACCTGGCAGCAGGTCGAGGACCACCTGCGCCAGAGCGACCTCGCCGTGCTGCCGCTGGGCTCCACCGAGCAGCATGCGGGCCTGTCGCTCTCGGTCGACTCGATCCTGGCGGAGCGGATGGCGGTGGAGGCGGCCGAGCCGCTGGGCCTGCCGGTCTTCCCGGTCGTGGCCTACGGCGTCACCCCCTATTTCCGCGCCTATCCCGGCACGATCAGCCTGCGCGTCGCGACGTACCTCGCCGTGATCCGCGACATCCTCGACGGCCTCCACGAGCAGGGCTTCCGCCGCATCTTCGTCGTCAACGGCCACGGCGGCAACGCACCCGCCGGAAGCCTCGCCATCGAATGGATGGCCGACCACCCGGGCAGCAGCGTCAAGTTCCACAACTGGTGGAACGCGCCCGAGACCCTCGCCAAGGTACAGGCGATCGACCCGGTGGCGAGCCACGCCTCCTGGATGGAGAACTTCCCCTGGACGCGGCTGCCGGGCGACCTGCCCAAGCAACGAAAGCCGATGATCGACCTGACCGCGACCCGTGCGATGGACCCGCAAGCCTTCCGCGAGGCGCTCGGCGACGGCAATTTCGGCGGCTACTACCAGCGCGACGATGCGGAGATGCAGGCGATCTGGGACACCGGGGTGGCCGAGACGCGCGCGCTGATGGAGGGTCCCTGGCCCGAGACGCGCCGATGAACGCGTCCGACGCGGGTCCGATCCTGATCTGGGGCGCCGGCGCCATCGGCGGCAGCCTCGGCGCGGGCTTCCTGCGCGCGGGCCACGAGGTCGTCTTCGTCGACACCGACGCCGCCCATGTCGCCGCGATGAAGTCCGACGGGCTGACCATCGACGGCCCCGTCCGCCCCGACCGCGTGACCGCGACAGCGCATCTGCCCGGCGATCTCGAGGGCACCTTCACCCGCACCTTCCTCTGCGTGAAGGCGCTCCATACCGACGCCGCCATCGCCGCGCTCGCCCCGCATGTCGCCCCCGACGGCTACGTCGTCTCCGCGCAGAACGGACTGAACGAGCGGGTGATCGCGGAGGTCGTGGGCGCGGAGCGGACCATCGGCTGCTTCGTCAATTTCGGCGCCGATTACCTCGCCCCCGGCGTGGTGCATTATTCGGGCCGCGGCGCGGTCGTGGTGGGCGAGCTCGACGGCACCGCGACGCCCCGCATCGACGCGCTTCACGCCCTCATGTGCGACTTCGACGACGCCGCCATCGTCACGCCCGACATCTGGGGCTATCTCTGGGGCAAGATGACCTACGGCGCCCTCCTCTTCGGCACGGCCCTGACCGACGATTCCATCGCCGACGTATTGGCCGATCCCGCCTCCCGCCCGGTCCTGACCGCGCTCGGGCAGGAGGTCGGCGCCATAGTGGCGGCGGAGGGCGTGACCCCGGAAGGGTTCGACGGCTTCGACCCCGCCGCCTTCGCGCCCGGCGCCGGCCAGGCCGCGCTCGACCGCTCCTTCGCGGAGATGGTCGCCCACAACCGCCGGTCCACCAAGACCCATTCCGGCATCTGGCGCGACCTCGCCATCCGCAAGCGCAAGACCGAATGCGAGGCGCAGCTCGGCCCCATCGTCGCCTCCGGCCGCACCCACGACTGCCCCACCCCGCTCACCGAACGGCTGATGGCGACGATCGCGGAGATCGAGGCCGGACGCCGCCCCCTCGCGCGCGCGAACTTGACCGAGCTTGGCGGGGGGACGGCATGAGGATCGCCTTCGACGACCGCGTCGTCCTCGTCACCGGCGCCGCGCAGGGCATCGGCCGCGCCATCGCGACGGCCTTCGCCGATCTGGGCGCGCGGGTCCACGCCATCGACGTGGACGAGGCCGGCCTCGCCCGCATCGGGACCGGGACCGACCGCATCGCGCCGCACGCGCTCGACATCTCCGACCCGCGCGCGGGGCAGGCGCTGGTCCCGGCGCTCGGGGCGGAAATCCTCGTCAATTGCGCCGGCGGCGTGCGCGGTCAGGTCGGGCGCCCGCTGGAGGTGGTCACGGCGACCGAGTGGCACAGCGTCCTCGACGCCAACCTCACCGGCACCTTCCAGATGGCGCAGGCCGTGGCCCCCGCGATGAAGGCGCGGGGCGCGGGACGTATCGTGAACATCTCCTCCGGCGCCGGCCGCGGAATCAGCCTCACCGGCATCCAGGCCTACGCCGCCGCCAAGGCCGGCCAGATCGGCCTCACCCGACAGCTCGCCCACGAGCTCGGCCCCCACGGCATTACCGTGAACTGCGTGGCCCCCGGCTTCGTGCGCTCCAACCCCACGAGCGAACGCCAATGGGAGGCAATGGGCGAAGACGGGCAGCAGGCGCTCCTGAAGAACATCGCGATGCGGCGGCTCGGCACGGCCGGCGACATCGCGAACGCGGTCCTGTTTCTCGCCTCCGACCAGGCGGGCTGGATCACGGGCGAAACCCTCGGCGTGGACGGTGGCAAATGACGGACGAACAGGAACGCTGGCTCGCGGATCGCGACGCCGAGACGATCGAGACGCTGATGGCGTTCTGCCGCATCCCGAGCGTCTCCACCGACCCGGCCTATGCCGACGACGTGCGCCGCGCCGCCGCCTTCGTCGCCGACCGCCTGACCGAGGCCGGCGTGCCCGTGGTCGAGACGGTCGAGACCGGCGGCCATCCCTGCATCTACGGCGAATGGATCACGGACCCGGCGCAGCCGACGATCCTGCTCTACGGCCATTACGACGTGCAGCCGCCCGACCCGCTCCACCTCTGGTTGAGCCCGCCCTTCGCGCCCGAGATCCGCGACGACCGCCTCTACGCGCGCGGCGCGTCCGACGACAAGGGCTCGCTCCTGCTGCCCCTCGTCGTGACCCGCGCCTGGGCCGAGACCGTCGGGCGTCCCCCGATCAACCTCAAGTTCCTGATCGAGGGGGAGGAGGAATCCGGCTCGCCGCACTTCGCCCCCACCGTCGCCGCCCTGGCCGACCGGCTCGCCTGCGACGTGGTCGTCTCCGCCGACGGCGCGTCGTGGCGTCCGGACCTGCCCTCGATAACCGTCGCCAGCCGGGGGATGCTGGCGCTGGAACTCACGCTGCGGGGCGCGGGCAAGGACCTTCATTCCGGCCGCCACGGCGGCACGGCGCCGAACCCGATCCGCGCCCTCGCCCGGATGCTCGCCACGCTCCACGACGCGGAGGGCCGCGTGACGGTGCCCGGTTTCGCCGACGGCGTCACGCCGCCCGACCCCGCCATCCTCGACGCGATCCGGTCCGTCGGCTTCGACGTGGCCGGCTATTACGACGCCATCGGCGCGCCACGCCCGACCCCCCTGCCCCACGCGACGGATTTCCTGACCCGCCAATGGCTCGAACCGACGCTGGAGTTCAACGGCATCGACGGCGGCTATCAAGGCGCGGGCACCAAGACGGTGATCCCGTCGGAGGCGCGGGTGAAGATCACCTGCCGCCTCGTCGCGGGCCAGACGCCCGACGCGGCCTTCGACGCCATCCGCGCCCACCTCGAAGGCGTCCTGCCGCCGGGGGTCACGATGGATCTCCGTCGCCACGGTCCGGGCGCGCCCGCCTTCGCGCTCGACCCCGACCAGCCCGAGATGCGCGTGACCGAGGACATCCTGGAGGAGTTGACGGGCACCCGCCCGCTCCGCGTCGCGATGGGCGCCACCGTGCCCATCGGCGCGGTCTTCGCGGCGGAGCTGGGTGTCGGCACGATCTTCTTCTCGTTCGCTACCTCGGACGAGGATTACCACGCCCCCAACGAGTTCTTCCGCCTCTCCAGCCTCCGCGCCGGCCGGGTCGGCTGGGCGCGCCTGATGGCCCGCCTCGCGCGGTAGGCACCCCCCGCCACGGTCCCCGCGACGCCAGCTCCGCCGTGACCGCCGGGCATCGCCGGGACCGGATTTCCCCGCGGGGAAATCAGTCCTCGCCGAGCGCCCGGAAGAACGCCTCGATCGCCGCTTCGAGGCGACCCCGCTCGATGTTCGAGAAGTCCCGACGCGCCCGCATCTCGATCTTGCCGTCGGCCGCGGTGCAGCGGATGCCGCCGCCCACCGGCACGCTGAGCGCCACACGGCCTTTCGAGCGGCGCGGCGCACCCCGGACCCGCTCGGCCACCGGTTCGGGCCGCTCGGACAGGAAGGCCCGCAGGACCGCGACCTGATCCCCCTCCCCGGCCGCCCGCAGGCGCGCGACGAGGTCGGCCCGGGCGGTCGGGTCGGTCTCGATCCGGTCCATGACGGCCAATCCGACCGCCCGCGGGATCTGCTCCGGCGCCGACAGCACCTTCTCGAGCATCGACATCATCTGCGCGAAGCGTCTGATATAGCTACGTTTTTGCGGGCTCGCGGCGGCGTAGAGATGGTTCACGGCCTCGTCCACGTCCTCGCAGCCATCGACCCGGTCCTCGGCATAGTAGCGCGCCAGCTGGGCCATTTCGGCGAAGCTCACACCCTTACGGACGAGGTTCTCGTCGACCATGCGCCGGTAAAGCGCCGCGTCGCTTTCCCCGCCGGGAAGGATGCCCGCCGGGATCGACGTCCAGCGCGCCTCCTCCGTCTCCACCAGCAGCTCGCGATAGGCCGTCAGGCGCCGGAACCCCTGCACGAGCTCGTATTCGCCGTCGCCGCTCGGCTCCACGCGGATCGGGTTCGACAGGCCGATATCGCGGATCGAGGCCTTCAGGTCGTCGAGCGCGAGGTCGCCCGAACGCCGACGGTCGCGTTGCAGCTTCCGCGTGCGGATCCGGTCGAGCGGGATCAGGTCGACGATCAGGCCCAGTTTCTTCAGCCGGACGAATTCGTGCGCGAGTGCGTCGTTCTCGGCGCGGATATCGGCCTCGATCTGCGCGCGGCTGCGAAGCGAATCCGCCGTGTTGCCGATCGCCGTGGCCATCGGCCCGCGGCGGCGCGGGATCATCGACTTGGTCTCGATATCCTCGGGGATCTCCGCCTCGGGCACCTCGATGTCGAACATGCGGCGCTTGCGGCTCATGACGCATCCTCCAGCTGATCCCAGGCTTCGAGCAGAACGCCGCGGAACTCGGTGTAGGCGGCGTCGAAGGTCGATCGCGCGCGCCGCCAGGTCTCGCGCGTCATCTCCCGGTAGTCGATCTCGTAGACCGAGGACAGGAACCGCCCCGATTGCTCCACCGCGCGGGTATGCTCGATCACCTGTTCCGCCATCCGGTCGCCGAAGACCTTGCCGAAGGCGTCCCGCATCGCGCGATGAAGGTCGTTCGAGGGCTCGTAGCGGGTGAGCAGGAAGCGCACGTCGATGAACGCCTTCGATTTCCCCGCGGGGAAATCGGCGAAACCGGTCAGGTCCTCGAGCGCCTCGGCGAGCTGCCCGATGAAGGACGTGGTGGAATCGTATTCCCAGTAGCCGGGGCCAGACGGAATGTAGAGGACGTCGGCGGCGAAGACCGCGTTCATGGACTGGTATCCGATGGCGGGCGGGCAGTCGAAGATGATCATGTCGTAGCTGTCGTCGGGCAGGGCGCCGAGCCAGCGATCGACCGCGGCGAAGAAGGACCAGTCCGGGTTGACGTGCCGGTACTGCGCGGAGGCGAACTCGACGAAGGCGGCGTTCGCGCAGGAGGGGACGATGTCGATCGTGGGCCAGCAGGTCGGCCGGATGAAGTCGGTGGCGCGCAGATCGCCGAGCCCCGTGCCGCGCACCGATTCCGGCAGCTTGCGTTCGGGCACGCCGCGCCCGGTCTCCGCGCCGCGGGTGGCGGTGTTCATCCGCTCGGTCTCATGGATCAGATCGCGGCCCATGATCCCCCAGACGGTGTTCTCCTCGTTGACGTCGGACAGGCCCATCGAATGGCTGAGCGTGGCCTGCGGGTCGAAGTCGATGCAGAGCACGCGGTAGCCGTCGAGCGCGGCGGCATGGGCGAAGTGCAACGCGGTCGTCGACTTGCCGGCGCCGCCCTTGAAGTTCGCGATCGCCGCGCGGATGGCGCGCTTGCCCGCCGGGCGGCGGGGCATCAGCGCCTTGCGGTTGATGCGCATCTTGCGGCGCAGCTCGTTGATCTCCTCGAGCGAGAACCAGCGCTGCCGCCCGTCGGGCTCCACCTCGCCGGAGGGCAGGGCGGGGTCGGCGGCGAGGCGGCCGCGGAAGGTGTTCTGGTTCACCCCGAAGATCAGCTCCGCCACCTCCCAGGAGGAGAACCGGCGCAGCACCTTCTCGTTGGCCGGCGAGAAGGTCTCCTTCCGGATCCAGCCCTGCATCCGGAGCGAGCTGTCCCGCAATCGCTGTAGCTCCACGTGATCGAACATGAGGTCACCGTTCTTTGCTGCTCGATCCCGAAATACGCCGATTTGCAGGATTGCGTAAAGGGCGATAACCTCTCCGCGACAGCTGACGATTTCCCCGCGGGGAAATGGGCCCGGGCCGATTCGGGGCGGCAGGGCGCCGGTTGGCGTCCTTGGTGGGACATATCTGTCGTCACCGCAGGTCTTGGGGGGACATCGGCCACGTTTGGCGGGACAGACAGGATGTCCCGCAATACCAGCCAATACCCGATCTTAAGATCAGGATCGGGGGCCGGCGGCAGCCGGCTTGACAGATGCGCCAATCTCAACGCTAATCCGGACATCGTCGCGAAGAACGACGAGTTCGAGTCGGGGAGAACGCGGATGGGCCGCGCGGAAAGAGGCCAGAGCAAGTGCGGCCGTCGTATAAGGAGCCGGACGTGACGGGTCCGCATCCGGCCCGCCTGACCGGAACGTCGGGCGCGGCGCTGAAATACGATCTGCTGACCGCGCTCGGGGCCGAGGCCTGCGCCGCCGACAAGCACCGGCAACGCACGAGCCTGCGGCTGATGACGCTGATCACCGCGCGCTACGACTGGCGCAGCGACAGCCTCGCCACCGGACAGACGGAGATCGCCCGGCTCTGGAGCGTCGACACGCGGACGGTGAAGCGGGAGATGGCGCGGCTGCGCGAGCGCGAGTGGCTGTGGCTGAAGGTGCCCGCGGCGAAGGGGCGGGTAGCGTGCTACGGGCTGGGCATCGCGGCGATCCTGCGCGACACGCGGCCCGTCTGGCCGGCGATCGGCCCGGATTACGTGGCGCGCATGGCCCCCGAGCCCGCCGCGCCCGACGCGCCCGACGCGGGCAACGTCGTCCCCTTCGCCCCGGTCGTGGCGGGGCAGGGGCCCTGGGCCGCGATCTGCCAGGCGTTCCAGGCCGGCGAGCCCGGCGCCTACGCGGCCTGGATCGCGCCGCTCCGCTGCGCGGCGGAGGGGGAGGCGGGCCGGCTCGTGCTGCACGCACCGACCGGGTTCCACGAGAGCTACGTGCGCAGCCATTATCTGGGCGAGCTCGCGCGGCTGGCGCGGCGGCAGGGGATCGCGGCGGTGGTCCTGACCGGGCCGGACGGCGTGGACCGGGGCGCGTAGGGCGGCGCGGCGGGGCAGGGGGCGCGCGCCGGTGACAGGGTTCGCGGCGGCCTGTGCCGAATCCTGTGGCAATGCTCGAAACTGTTGCCCGAACGGAAGGCGTCGGACAGACTGATCCGGCCCGCCGACCCGTTTGCCCGGGGCATGTCCGTTCCGGTCGGCGCCCGGATGCCCGCGAATGCGGGCGGCCCGGGGGGCATGACAAAGGGAGGAGACGACATGAGCAAGCTGGTGACGACGATACTGGGTGCGGGGAGCCTGGCCCTGGCGGGGGGCGCCGCCGTGGCGCAGCAGGCGGATCTGCCCGGGAACATCGAGCGGCTGCAGAACATGCAATCGACCGGCACGACGAGCTTCCAGCAGATCGCGCAGGAGGGGCCGTTCGCCGACGGCATCCGAGCGACGCTGGACCGGATCGAGCTGCCCGAGGGCTTCGAGATCGAGCTTTACGCGGTGGTGCCCGACGCGCGGCACATGGCCGTCGGCCCGCAGGGGATCGTGACCTTCGTCGGCACGCGCAAGGACAAGATCTGGGCGGTGACCGACCGCAACAAGGACCGCGTCGCCGACGAGGTGAAGGATTTCGCGCCCTCGCTCACCTTCACGATTCCCAACGGCGTCTGCTTCGGCCCCGACGGGATGCTCTACACGGTCGAGCAGAACCGGGTCCTGATCTTCCCGGCGGCCGAGTTCTTCTACGAAAGCCCCGACGTCGCCGTGGGCGAGGTGGTGGCGCAGGGCGATCTGATCCCTGCGGAGGAGGAGAGCTTCAACCATTCCGCCCGCGTCTGCCGCGTCGGGCCCGAGGACGGCAAGCTCTACATCTCGCTGGGCCAGCCCCACAACGTGCCGCCGCCGGAGAAGATGGAGCTCTACAACGCGGAGGGCATCGGCGGGATGATCCGGATGAACACCGACGGCACCGAGCGGGAGGTCTACACGAACGGAATCCGCAACTCGGTCGGGCACGACTTCCATCCCGAGACCGGGGATCTGTGGTTCACCGACAATCAGGTCGACGGAATGGGCGACGACATCCCGCCGGGCGAGATCAACCGCCAGACCGAGATGGGCCAGCATTTCGGGTTCCCCTATTACGGTGGCGGCGACGTGCGCACCGCCGAATACGAGGGCGAGGAGCCGCCCGCGGACGCGGTGATGCCGGTGGTGGAGACGACGGCGCATGCGGCCGATCTGGGGATGACCTTCTATACTGGCTCGATGTTCCCCGAGCGCTACCGCAACGCGATCTTCTCCGCGCAGCACGGCTCGTGGAACCGGACGGAACCGGTCGGCGCGCGGGTGATGGTCACCACGCTCGACGCGGAGGGCAACGCCACGACCGAGCCCTTCGCGGAAGGCTGGCTCGACGGGAACGGCGAGTATCTGGGGCGTCCGGTCGACGTGACGGAGCTGCCCGACGGCTCGCTGCTGGTTTCCGACGATCTGGCCGGCGCGATCTACCGGATCAGCTACGCGGACGCCCAGTGAGGCTTGGGGTTCTGGCGCTCGGCGGGGTTCTCCTCGCCGGGCCGCTCGCGGCGCAGTCCGGCGACGCCGAGGCCGGGCGCGCGCTCGCGGGGCAATGCCGCACCTGTCACGGGCTCGACGGGCGGGCGCAGATCCCCGTGGCGCCGAATATCGGCGGCGAGCCCGCCTCCTATCTCGCGGCGCAGCTGCGCGCCTTCCGTTCGGGCGAACGGGTCAACGAGATGATGAGCGTCGTCGCGGCCTCGCTGACGGATGCGCAGATCGACGACCTCGCGGCGTGGTACGCCGCGCACCGACCGGTGGCGACGCTCGCGGCGGATCCGGGCGCGGCACCGGAGCTCTGCGCGGCGTGCCACGGCGCCGACGGGCTCTCGGTGGTCGAGGACGCGCCGCATCTGGCCGGCGAGAGCAACATCTACATCGAGACGCAGCTCAAGGCATTCCGGTCCGGCCGGCGGGAGAGCGCGGTGATGGGCCCGATCGCGCAGGACCTGTCGGATGCGGAGATCCGGGCGGTCGCCGACTGGTACGCCGCGATCGGCTTCGAGATCGCCCCGCCCTGAGGCGGCCTTCGGCGGGGCCGGGTTCGCTCACTCGTGAGGCGGCCCGGCACGAAGGTCTGGTCCTTCGCGGACCGGGGCAGGGGGCCTTGCCTTGCTTCCGGGTGGAAGCGGGCCGCGGCTGGCACCCGCGGATCGTTCCCGGGCCTCCGTCGGATGGGAGGCCGCGCCCGGTGCCGGCGACCGCTTGTCCGCAGCGCATACCCCCTATAGGTATTTGGCCATGAGCCGAATGTGTCCGTTCCTTCCCTTCTCCACGGGGCCGGCCCGCCCTGCGCATGGCGGACGCGATCCGAGCGCGGGCGACGGTGCCGCGGTCCCCGGGGCAGGGGCCGTCGCGTCCTGCCGCCGGTTCGGGGCGCGCTGACATGGGACGTTCGGTCGGACGTCCGATCGCCGCGATTGCCTTCGCGTTCGCCGCTCTGGCGGGCGCCGTGGCATTGCTGCGTCCGGCGGACGCGGAGGGCGTGCGGCTGCGCCCGGACGACCCCGCCACCACGGCCCGCGGCGCGGAGATTTACGCCGCCGAATGCGCCGCCTGCCACGGCGCCGCGCTGGAGGGGCAGCCGGACTGGCGGACACCCGGGCCGGACGGGTTGCGGCCCGCGCCGCCGCATGACGCGACCGGCTATACCTGGCACCACGACGACGCGACGCTGTTCGCTTTGACCAAGCACGGGCTGGCGGGCCTGATGGAGGACGCGCCGCCTTCGGCGATGCCCGCTTTCGACGGGGTGCTCACGGATGCGGAGATCGTCGCCGTCCTCTCCTACATCAAGTCGACCTGGCCGGCGCCCGTCCGGGCCCGGCACGACGCCGTCAACGAGGGGGCGGGGCGGTGATCGCGGCGGACTGAACGCATCGTTCCTTGACGACCTGCCGCGGCGCGACGTCGTGATCGCCTGCCGGTCCTGATGACGGGCGAGGCGATCACCGGCCCGGTTCGGCTGCCGGCAGGCAGGCAGCGTGACCGGTAGGCCCGACCGGTCCTCAGACCCCCATGGCCAGCCAGGCGACATAAGCCGCGTAGGCCGCGAGAAGCGCCATCCCCTCGCCGCGCGACACACGCCATCCGGTCACGGCGACCGCCACGAGGGCGACGGTGGCGCCGAGCATCACCCAGATGTCCATCACGGCGATCTGGGGCGGGACGGGGATCGGCTTCACCAGCGCCGTGATCCCGAGAATGCCGAGGATGTTGTAGAGGTTCGAGCCCACGACGTTGCCGAAGGCGATGGCCCCCTGACGGCGCAGCGCGGCGACGACGGAGGTCACCAGTTCGGGCAGCGAGGTGCCCACGGCCACGATCGTCAGGCCGATCACCGCGTCGGGCACGCCCCAGAGTCCGGCGAGGTCGATGGACGCGCCCACGAGAAGGCGCGCGCCCATCACGGTCAGCGCGATGCCGCCCACGGCCCACATGAGGGCCAGGGGCAGGCGCGTGGCCGGCGTCTGCGGCGCGGCGGGCAGGGCAGGCGTCGCGCCTTCGTCGGCCATTGTTCCGGGGTCGACGATCCGTTCGGAGCGGTAGGCCATCGCGAGATACAGCACGAGACCGGCCAGCAGGACCGCGCCCGCCGGACGGGAGAGCTCGCCCCACAGGCCGATGGCGACGGCGGCGAGCGTGGCCGCCAAAAGGGCCGTCCCGTCGCGCAGGAAGGCCCGGCGCTCGACCGCGAAGGGCATCAGGATCGCCGCGATGCCGAGGATGAGGAGCGCGTTGGCGATGTTCGAGCCGATCACGTTGCCCACGGCGATGCCGGGGCTGCCGGCGAAAGCGGCCTGCAGCGATGTCACGAGTTCGGGCGTCGACGTGCCGAACCCCACCACGGTGAGGCCGATCAACAGCGGCGAGACGCCGAGACGGGCCGCGAGCGACGACGCGCCGCGCACCAGCGCTTCGCCGCCCGCGACGAGGAGCGCGAGGCCGGAGAAAAGTTCGATCCAGAGCATTTGGGAGGGGACCAGTGGCCGACGACAGGACGATGCGGCGCCGACATCGCGAAGCGGTCGGCGCGCTCGCCAGAGGGGCCCGGGGCCGGGTTGAAGCCTAGATGGGGAAGGCGCGGTCCGGCCGCAATAGGCGGGGTGGTTCGATGAGATGTCCGCGTGGAACGGATCCGCCGATCACCACGCGTGTTCGTGCGGGCCCGGATTGCGCTCCGGACGTTGTCGCGCGGATTGGGCCCTGCGTGGTCCGTTATTGCAAAGCGAGGTTCGGCGCCTAAGACCTGACGTCCCGCAACGATCGTGCAGCCGGTGGACCGTCTCGATCCAGCCGCCCGCCGTGACCTGCGTCGATGGCGGCATCGCGGGACAGGGACGAAACTGTTCGCGCGGTAGGGGCGCCTGTGGCGGCTGGCGTGCGCTGAGGCGGGCGGTACGATT
>NZ_CANLTR010000015.1 GCF_947494055.1 uncultured Jannaschia sp.
TGAGATCGAGCAGCACCTCGCGTCCCGTGGACCGGCAGGCTCTTTTCCATGGGAAAAGATGCCGAGAGGGGGCTCTGTAGATGACCATGGCGCATCAGCCGCGCGCGACCGTCGTCGAGCTTTTCCCCCGAGAAGGAGGCCATCAGCGCGGTCAACTCCGCATGGATCGCCTGTTCGATCAGCTTGCGCGCGCCATCGCCCAGGACGTTGGTGAATGGATCGGAGCGCAATCGCCTGTCGGCAGTGGATGGATCGGGCCGCTCCACGATGGTATCGTCCGACATGTGGCATATCCCTTTCTCGGCTGAGAATTGACAGCGTCTGAACACCGCCACGATATGCCGCCCCTCAGGGCATCACCAACTTTCGCGCGTTTCTCAGGCGCTTTGCCCCGACGGGTCGAAGATGCCGCAACGACGCTAATGTCCGGACCTCAGGTAACGCATCGGCACCGCGCGCTCCTCGGCCGAGAGCATCCGCCCGATCCGCGGCGTCGTCCCCGTCTCCGGTCGCGACCTCGTGCGCAGGACGGGCGCGTTCTCCGATCTGCCGCGCCCCTCGCGGAAGACGATGTAGAGGCCGCTCGCGATGATGATCGCCGCGCCGAGCCCCGTTCCGCCGTCGATCGTCTCATCGAATATGAGCCAGCCATAGAGCGCGGCCCACAGGATCTGGCTGTATTGCATTGGCGCGACGAGTACGGCCTCCGTCCGGCGATACGCCTCGATCAACGCGAGACCGGCGCCGAAGGCGAGCCCCGCCATCATCGCCCAGAGGCCGAGATCGACCAGCGGAACCGGCCGGTACACGAAGGGCAGCAGGATGCCCATCAAGACGAAGTTCGCCATCATCGGATAAAGCAGCAGGACGGCCGCGCGCTCCTCCCGCCCGATCTTGCGCACGATGACGGAGGAAAGCGCGCTGCAGGCCGCCGCGGTGAGCGCCGCGGCATGACCGGGCTCCAGTTCCACGTTCCCCGGCCGCAGCACCACGAGCACGCCGAGAAGCCCGCAGATCACCGCCCCCCAGCGATGCGGCCCGACGCTCTCGCCCAGGATCGGGATCGACAGGACGGTGATGATGAGCGGCGCGGCGAAGATGATTGCATAGACCTGCGCCAGCGGCAGGACGGAGAAGGCGTAGAAGGCGCTCGCGCCGGTGATGACGGCCGACAGCGTGCGGATCGCGCTCCACCAGGGATGGACCGGCTTCAGCGTACGAGCCTCGTCGTCGCGCAGGAGCATGAAGATGACGAGCGGGAAGGACAGGATGACGCCGAAGAAGACGATCTGGACGACGGCGTAGCGGTCGCCCAGCATCTTGATGGCGATGTCGTGGGTCGAGAAGAACCCGTAGGCGACCAGTCCCATGAGGATGCCGGACAGGGGGGAGGTTCGTTCCGGCATCGCCGTCTCCAATCGCTTGGCGTACCCCTCCCCCGACGGGCCGCCGTCCGGGTGTCAGGCCGCGGCGTCGAGCGCGGCCAAGATCGCGTCGCCCATCTGGGTGGTGGAGATCGGCGTGCCGCCCTCCGGGCCCATCAGGTCCGCCGTGCGGTGCCCTTGCGCCAGCACATCCTGCACCGCACCCTCGAGAAGGTCGGCCGCCGCGCCCTCACCGAAGGAGTAGCGCAGCGCCATCGCGAAACTGAGGATGCAGGCGATCGGGTTGGCGAGGCCCTGCCCCGCGATGTCGGGCGCGGAGCCGTGGACGGGTTCGTAGAGCGCCTTCGGTCGACCGTTCGCCATGGGCAGGCCGAGGCTCGCCGACGGCAGCATGCCAAGCGAGCCGGTCAGCATCGCCGCGAGGTCGGAGAGCATGTCGCCGAAGAGGTTGTCGGTGACGATCACGTCGAACTGCTTGGGCCAGCGGGTGAGCTGCATCGCGCCGGCATCGGCGTACATGTGGCTGAGCTCGACATCCGGGTATTCGTCGTCGTGGATCTCCTGCACCACGTCGCGCCACAGCACCCCGGATTCCATCACGTTGGCCTTTTCCATCGAGCAGACCTTGTTCGACCGCTTCCGCGCCAGCTCGAATGCGGAGCGGGCGACGCGGGCGATCTCGGATTCGGTATAGCGCTGCGTGTTGATGCCGACGCGCTCGTTGCCCTCCTTCACGATGCCCCGCGGCTCGCCGAAATAGACGCCGCTCGTCAGTTCGCGCACGATCATGATATCGAGCCCGGCGACGACGTCGCGCTTGAGCGAGGAGAAGTCCGCGAGCGCGTCGAAGCACTGCGCCGGGCGCAGATTCGCGAATAGGTCCATCTCCTTGCGCAGCCGAAGCAGTCCGCGCTCGGGTTTCACCGAGAAGTCGAGCTTGTCGTAGGCCGGTCCGCCGACCGCGCCAAGTAGGACCGCGTCCGCTTCCTGCGCCTTCGCCATCGTCGCATCCGAGAGTGGCGCCCCGTGCGCGTCATAGGCGGCACCACCGACCAGATCCTCGCTGACGTCGAAAGCCAGGTCGCGGTTGGCGCCGAACCAGTCGATCACCCGGCGCACCTCCGCCATCACTTCGGGGCCGATGCCGTCACCCGGCAGGATCAGAAGGGAGGGGGTCGCCATATCGCAAAGCCTTTCGGTATAAACGCCGTCGGGGTAGTCCCCCGCCCGGATGCCGTCAAGGAACCGTGACGTCGACCCAGACGAGCCGGCCGCTACCCGCATCCTCGGCCGCCTCGGCGAGCGGGTCGTCGGGACCCGGCCGCAGGACACCGGCGCCGGTCACGTCGAGCGCGCGCGGCGGCAGGACGTAATCGACCCGCATCGGCCCCACGCTCTCCCACATCGCGGTTTCCGTCCCGCCATCCGGCGCGGCGGGGATCGGGTCCTGCAGGTCGGGATGCGCCAGGAGGGCATCGATCGCCTCGCGGATCCCTTCGCCCCGTTCGGGGTCGAGATTGGCGCGACCGAGGACCAGCGGCATGTCCGCCTCGGACGCCAGATCCGCGACGAATCCGATCTCGTCGCGGTTGCGCAGACCGTTCCGATCCTCGGGGCCGTCGAAGACCGGGGTGCTGGCCGCCATCGTCACCAGCGTGATCTCGGTCGTGCCCAACGTTACGGGCACCGTCCATTGCGCGGTCGTCGCGAGCGGGACCACGCTCCGGGCCGCCTCCGGCAACACGCGAACGGTATCGGATCGCGCCGACCAGAGCACGCCTGAATGGTCCTGCGGCGTCCCCAGAGGCTGGTTCGACAGAAGCGCCAAGCCGCTGTCGCCGGTGAACCAGCCGTAGCCCAGCGCATCCCGCGGACCGTGGGCGTCGCCATCGCCGTCGAGGTCGATCCCCGAGGGCGTGCCCGAATTGGGTCGCAGCGCGACCGCGTAGGGGTAGGACGCGCCGCGCTCGGCCAGCGCCTCGACAAGGACGGCGAGACCCCGACCCTCGTAGTCCCAATCCACGTCGAGGAGGAGCAGGATGTCCGCCCCGGCGGCGGCGATGACGGCCAGGGCGGCCTCCGCCTGCTCGTCCCCGGTGACGAGATCGCGCAGCATGACGCCCGGACCCTTCCGTCCCAGCCCGCAGTCGTAGGTCGCGATCCGGAGCGTCTCCGCCTGCCCCGGCAGTCCCGCGCAGATTGCGAGGAGCCCGGTCAGGCCGGCAGGAAGCCAGGATCGGCGTCGGCCTCGAGATGTCGCCGGCGCAGCGCGATGGTCAGCGCGAGCCGGCGCAGCGCGATCCCGCGCAGGAACAGGGAGACGGGAAGGAAGGCCCATAGCGACATCACCCAGACGAGCATCAGATCGCTCCGCAGCATCGACAGGCCGAAGGCCTGGGCGATCACCAGCGCCAGCGGCGGCATCAGGTATGGCGCGAGCAGGCCTAACGAAATGTTAACCGCCCCCGCGCGCCGAAGCCGCACCACCACGTCCCCGCGGGCGTTCGGATCGATGGTCGGCAGGTTGATCCAGATATTGAGCGCGTCGCCCCGCGCCGGCCAGCCGAGGATGCGGATGACGATGGCGAAGACGGTCAGCCCGACGAGACCGACGAGGTAGGCGAGCCCGGCTGCCGCCCGCACGGTCTGCACCTGCACCGGCGTGGCCTCCGCCGGCATCAGCCGCAGGATCAGCCAGATCGGGCTGAGCACGAAGTCCGTGGCGCCGCCCAGAAGGATGCCGACGGCCAGGACCAGCCGTTGCAGCACAGAGCCGTTCGTACCCCCGCTCAGGGCGATGGCGATCAGCGTCAGCGTCACGAGCAGGATCGCGAAGCGAATGCGGTTGTAGGGGGGGGCGCCCCGGAACTCGAGGAGGTTCGGCGCCACGGCGGCGTATTCCGACAGGACGAGCGCCGCAGCCGCGAGGGCGGCGAGGATCGTGATCTCGGAGATGTCCGTCGTACCCGGCAACAGGAGCGATGGCGCAAGCACCATCACCGCCACGAGAAGCGCACGAAGACATGCACCGGGGAGTTGCCGAGTCACAACCTGCCGTTCCTTGCCGGATCGGGTCCCTTATGCCGGGGCCTCTGATCGTTGATGCCCGCCTCGGGGCGACTGCCTCATTGTTGCCATCAACTTGCCTTGTTTAAGTTCGGCCAGCAAGTCTCTGACCGGCAACAAAAACGCTTGGCCGGTTTTATGTGCTCGGAATGCCGCAGACCCCCGCGATCACGCGAAGTGTCTGCGGATTTCGCAGATTACTCTGCGCCGTGTGGCGTCAGACCCAGGGGCGGTCCTGCGCGGCGCGGCCTTCGAAGGCGTCGATCGCGGCGGCCTTCTCCATCGT
The DNA here is from genome assembly GCF_947494055.1 of uncultured Jannaschia sp. Lineage (GTDB taxonomy): Bacteria > Pseudomonadota > Alphaproteobacteria > Rhodobacterales > Rhodobacteraceae > Jannaschia. The sequence goes on from NZ_CANLTR010000015.1 coordinate 4,738, forward strand.
CAGCCCGATATCGTCGAGCCCGTTGAGAAGGCAGTGCTTCTTGAAGCTGTCGACCTCGAACGCATAGGCGGTGCCGTCGGTGCCGGTTACGGTCTGGTTCTCCAGATCGACGGTGATCCGGGCGTTCTCGCCGTTCTTCGCGTCGTCCATCAGCGCATCCACCTGCTCCTGCGGAAGGACGATGGGCAGGATGCCGTTCTTGAAGCAGTTGTTGTAGAAGATGTCCGCATAGCTCGGCGCGATCACGGCACGGATGCCGAAGTCCAGCAGTGCCCAGGGCGCGTGCTCGCGCGAGGAGCCGCAGCCGAAATTGTCGCCGGCGACGATGATCTGCGCGTTGCGGTAGGCCGGCTTGTTCAGCACGAAGTCCGGGTCCTCCGATCCGTCGTCGCGGTAGCGCATCTCGTCGAAGAGGTTCACACCCAGTCCCGAGCGCTTGATCGTCTTCAGGAACTGCTTGGGGATGATCATGTCGGTGTCGACGTTGATCAGCGGCAGCGGCGCCGCCACGCCGGTGATGGTCTCGAACTTGTCCATGATGTCCTCCGGTCTCTGTCCGGATCGCTTACGCCTCGGGAGTGGCGAAGGTCAACGCGGCCCAGAGCGTGCGCCACACCGCGTCGCCGTCCCGTTCCGGTTCCATCGGCAGGATCTCGACATGGTCGAGCAGGTACTCCGTCCCAGGCACGACCGGCAGGATGGCGCGGCCCTCCATATCCGTCCGGTGATAGGTGATCGTCACGGCACCTGTTGCATCCTTGGCGAACATCTCGACCTGCGCGTCCGCCCGCGGCGCGCCGCCGTAGAAAAGCCGCACCGGCAGCCCGTCCGAGAGGTCGTCGGTGTAGGGGTTCGCCTCGGCCACGAACTCGACTGCGAGCCCGCGTTCCTCATCCACCCCGGCCCCGTGGCCCACGGCGACCAGCGCCTTGGCGAAGCGACGATAGCTCTCGCGGAAACCCGTTTCGGGCAGGCCCCGGTCGAGATGCCCTTGCTGTGCGACGGGGAAACCCTTGTGCTCGGTGAACCGGACCCAGGCGTCCCAGGCCGCGTAGGTGACGAACTGGTCGCTCGTCTCGTGCACGATGGTCAGCAGCCCTGCCGGCAGGTCGTCCACATCGAAAGCCGGATTGTCGCCGATGCGGACGGGCACCGCCTGCACCTCGCCGTTCACTACCATGTCGAACCGGATGGACCGCCCCGGCAGCCAGCTCAGCGCCGAGCCCGCAAGCTCCTGTCCGTTGCGGAAGGTGGCGACGACGGGTGTCCCCGGCGCGACGGTATAGTCCTCCGCCTCGATCCAGAACTCATGCGCTTGCAGGGGTCCGGCGAGGATGCAAGACGCCAGGAACAGGGCTTTCAAGGTGACGGACATGGCGATAATCCTCCGGTCGGCGATCAGGGTGATGCTCCTTGCGGTCCTGTCAATCGCCGGTCCGCGAACGGTCGTGGCACATGAGGTGCAGCCGGCCATCTCCGACGTGACGGTCGGGGCCGAACGCATCGTGATCGAGATCACGGCCGCGCTGGAGCCGATCATCGCCGGCGTGGATCAGTCGGAGGTCTCCGACACCGATGCGTCGCCGCAGGCAAGCCGGAACGACGAGCTTCGCGCCCTGCCCCCCGCAGCGCTCGCGGCCGAGTTCGAGGCGGCCTGGGCCGGCCTCGCGTCCGGGATCACGCTGCGATCCGGTGACATGCCGCTAGCGCCGGAAATCGTCGACATCGAAGTGCCCGATATCGGCGATGTCGCATTCCGTCGCGACAGCGCGGTGACCATCGCGGCGGACCTGCCATCCGGCGACGATCCCGTCATCTTCGGATGGGACGCCGCGCTCGGCGACCTCATCGTGCGGCAGCATGGGGAGGGCGCGGGCTACGACGCCTACCTCACGTCAGGCGCGCTGACCGAGCCGATGCCGCGGACGGGCGTGGCCACGCAGACGCTCGGACAGGTCGTGCTGCGCTACGTGGTCTCCGGCTTCGACCACATCATTCCCAAGGGCCTCGACCACATCCTCTTCGTGCTGGGCCTGTTCTTTTATTCGCTGAACTGGCGGCCGCTCCTGTGGCAGATCTCGGCCTTCACCGTCGCACATACGGTCACGCTGGCGCTCGCCACGCTCGGGATCGTGCAGCCGACGATGTGGATCGTGGAGGCGCTGATCGCGCTTTCCATCGTCTGGGTCGCGGTCGAGAACATCTGGTCCGGTGGACGCGACCGGATCGGCTGGGGTCGGGTGGCGGTCGTGTTCGGCTTCGGCCTTCTGCACGGGATGGGCTTCGCCTCCGTCCTGTCGGAGTTCGGACTGGGCAGCCACTTCGTCGCCTCGCTGGTCTCGTTCAACGTCGGTGTCGAGATCGGGCAACTCACCGTGATCGCGGTGGCGTTCCTGCTGCTCGGCCTGCCCTTCGGCGAGAAGCCTTGGTATCGTCGGCGCGTCGCACTTCCCGGATCGCTCCTCATCGCGACGATCGCGGCGTACTGGGTGCTCAACCGCATCGGCCTCGCGGGCGACCTGCCCTACCTGACCTGATCCAGCAGGAACAGCAGCGCCCGCTCACCCTGCCGCAACCCGTCCGGACCCTCCGGCGCCTCGATCTCGCGCCATTCCTCGGCCAAGGCGATGACCTGCGGATGGACGTAGCTGTTACGCGCGATGGTCGGCGTGTTGTGCAGCGTCTCGGCCGCGGCCTCCGACATCGCCTTGATCGTCACCCGGTCCCCGGCCTTCAACGCCGCCTCCAGCGCGGCGACCGAGCCGTTCCAGGTGCGGAACGTCTTGGCCGTGGCGCTCTCGACGCCGGTCGCGTCACGCAGCCAGTCGTTCACGTGGTCGGCATGCACCGCGTAGACCTCGTCGCCCACCGTCCACTCGAAGAGCGGTGCGCCCGGCAGGTCGGCCAGATCGTGCAGCGCCCGCATCAGCGTCCGGTCACTCAATTGCCGTCGCACGCGCTTGCCGCCCTTCGCTGTCCAGTCGAGCCGCACCTTCTTGTCGGACAGTCTGAGATTGCGGGCCTTCAGCGTCGTCGCGCCCTCGGTCCCGTTCTCCGCGTAGTAACTGTCCGAGCCAACGCGGATCGAGACCCGGTCGATCAGGCGCAGTACGGCGGCGATGGCGAAGTCCTTGTCCCCTGCCTCGCCGCCCAGGGCCCGGGCGATCCGACGGCGCAACGCGGGAAGCGCGGCGCCGAAGGCCGGCAGTTCCTCGTACTTCTTGTTCGCCCGCCATTCCGACCATTGCGGGTGGTAGCGATACTGCTTCCGTGTCCGGTCGTCGTAGCCCGTGGCCTGAAGGTGGCCGCGTTTGCGGGGGCTGATCCAGACGTCCTTGTATGCGGGCGGCACGGCCAGCGAATTGAGCCGCTCGCGCTCCTTCACGTCGTCGATCGTCGTGCCGTCCGGCCCCTTGTAGGACCAGCCGCGCCCGGTACGGCGCCGCGTGATGCCGGGCCGGTCGTCCGGGTAGTAGATGAGGTCGGGCAGGTCCATGCCGCGACAACGCGCCGGCCGGCAGCGCCAGTTCCGCGCTAAAGCGACGCGGTGATGCCGCCGTCGACGTAGATCACGGTGCCGTTGACGAAGCTCGATGCCTCCGACGACAGGAAGATGCAGGCGCCGACAAGCTCCTCCACCTGTCCCCAGCGCCCGGCAGGCGTGCGCTTCGCCAGCCAATCGGTGAAGTCCGGGTCCTCGACCAGCGCCTTGTTGAGCGGCGTGTCGAAATAGCCCGGGGCGAGCCCGTTGCATTGCAGCCCGTGCTTCGCCCAGTCCGTCGCCATGCCTTTCGTCAGGTTCGCCACTGCCCCTTTCGTCGCGGTGTAGGGCGCGATGCCGGGGCGGGCGAGCGCGGTCTGGACGGAGCAGATGTTGACGATCTTGCCCGCGCCGCGTCCGATCATGTGCCGCGCCACGGCCTGACCCACATGGAAGACGCTGGCGACGTTGGTCTGGAGCAGGCGCTCGAACGCGTCGGCCGGAAAGTCCTCGAGCGTCGTGCGGTGCTGCATTCCCGCGTTGTTCACGAGGATGTCGATCGCGCCCCGGTTCGCCTCGAATCCGTCGACGGCCGCGCGAACCGCGTCGTGGTCGGTCGCGTCGAAGGCCAGCGTCTCGACCTCCGCCCCCTCGCCGCGAAGGGCCGCCGCCGCCCGGTCGAGCTTCGCCTCGTCGCGCCCGTTCAACACGAGGCGCGCGCCCGCCGCCGCCAGACCCCGGGCGAGGGCAAAGCCGATCCCCTGGCTCGACCCGGTTACGAGGGCTCGGCGGCCGGTCAGATCGAAGAGCGTCGTGGACATCGCGGAGCCTCGGTTGCAAAGAACAGGGACCCTTTTCCTAGCGAGGCGCCCCCATGAGATCCATCGTCATCCACGGCGAACGCGACCTGCGGATCGAGGAGGGTCCCGCCGAGACGCCCGGCCCCGGCCAGGTGCAGGTGCGCATGGCGGCGGGCGGCATCTGCGGCTCGGACCTGCATTATTACCAGCATGGCGGGATCGGCACGGCGATCCGCGTGCGCGAGCCGCTGGTGCTCGGGCACGAGGTCTCGGGCCACGTCGCCGCTCTGGGCGAGGGCGTCGAGGGTCTGACGGTCGGGCAGCTCGTCGCGGTCTCGCCGTCGCGACCCTGCGGGCAATGCCGGTATTGCCTCGAAGGCATGCCCAACCAGTGCCTCCATATGCGCTTCTACGGTTCCGCCATGCCCTTCCCCCACATTCAGGGCGCGTTCCGCGAAATGCTCGTCGCCGACGCCGCCCAATGCGTCCCGGCTGACGGGCTGAGCCCCGCCGAAGCGGCGATGGCGGAGCCGCTCGCCGTCTGCCTCCACGCCACGCGTCAGGCCGGCGAGATGGTCGGCCGTTCGGTGCTGGTGACCGGTTGCGGCCCGATCGGCATCCTCTCGATCCTCTGCGCCCGGCGCGCGGGGGCGGATCTGGTCGTGGCGACCGACCTGTCGGACTTCACGCTGGAGATGGCGCGAGCGGCCGGGGCGGACGTCACCGTGAACATGCGTGACGGCGACCTGTCCGCCTACGAGGCGGAGAAGGGAACGTTCGACGTGCTCTACGAGTGTTCCGGCGCGGCGCCGGCGCTCGCCGCCGGGATCGCGGCGATGCGGCCGGGCGGCACGATCGTCCAGCTCGGCCTCGGCGGCGACATGACCGTGCCGATGCAGGCGCTGACCGCGAAGGAGCTGTCGCTCCGCGGCAGCTTCCGCTTCCACGCGGAGTTCGCGGCCGGCGTGTCGCTGATGCAGAAGGGCCTGATCGACGTGACACCCTTCGTCACCCACAGCTTTGCGGTCGAGGATGTGATCGAGGCCTTCGAGACCGCCGGCGATCGCAGCCGCGCGATGAAGGCGCAGATCGCCTTCAGCTAGGCGTCGCCGTCGAGCCGCGCACGATCAGCCGCGACGGCAGCATCCGCCGCCCCGGCCGCAATGGCCCGCCCCCGGTCAGCGCTTCGACGAGCAGGGTCGCGGCCCGTCGGCCCAGCAGGTCGCGCGGCTGATGCACCGTGGTCAGCGGCGGGATGAACCGGTCCGAGAACTCGATGTCGTCGAAGCCGACCACGCTCACGTCACGCGGGCAGGCGATGCCCATTCGGTCGCATTCGCTGACGAAGCCGATCGCGGATTCGTCGGAGGCGCAGACCATGGCCGTCGCCCGGTCGGGTGACGCGGCCCAGCGTCCCGCCGCCGCGGCCCCGCTTCGCATCGTGAAGTCGCCCGGCAGCCGGTCCGTCGCCGCCACCGCCAGCCCGATCCGCCGCATCGCGGCCTCGTACCCCTCCGCCCGTGCGGCGCTCAGGACGTTGCCGGCCGGTCCGCCGAGATAGGCGATCCGTCGGTGGCCGAGCCCGGCGAGATGGTCCACCGCCTGCCCGATCCCGCCGATATTGTCTGTCCCGAAGCAGCACAGGTCCATGCCCTCCTGCCACTCGCAGACCATCACGACCGGCACCGCCCAGCCCGCCACGATGGCCGGATCCACCGCCCCGTCGAGCAGCAGGATGCCATCGGTGCGTCCGTCGGAGCCGATCACGGCTAGGCGCGCCGCCTCGACCTGCGAATCCGAGACCTGCACCACCAGCCCGGCCGAGCCGGCCACGTCCTGCACCGCGGCGACGATCCGGCTGAAGAAGGTGTTGGCGAGGTTCGGCGCGAGCAGGGTGATCGCGCGGGCCCGACGCGAGCGCAGGTCGCGCGCGGCGGCGTTCACGCGGTAGCCGGTCGCCGCGACCGCCTCCAGCACGCGCGACCGGGTAATCCCTTCGACCCGCTCGGGATGCGACAGAGCTCGGCTCACCGTCGCGGTGGACACGCCGGCCAGTTGCGCGACGTCGGCGATCCTTGGCTTTCGCGTCATAGGCCCTTCCTCCCCGGATAAGGGTTGTCTGACGGAAGCGCCCGTGTAAACGATTACATCGGCGGCGAGTCGGAGGGGACGCGCTGCCCGAGGGAGGATAGCGATGAAGACGATCAAGGGCCCCGCCCTGTTCCTGGCGCAGTTCGCAGGCGACACGGCGCCGTTCGACACGTGGGACGGTATCACGAAATGGGCGGCCGATTGCGGCTACGAGGGCGTGCAGGCCCCGAGCTGGGACGCGCGGCTCTTCGATCTGGCGCAGGCTGCCGAAAGCAAGGATTACTGCGAGACCTGGGCCGGGCAGGCACGCGAGAACGGGGTCGAGGTGACCGAGCTCTCGACGCATCTGCAGGGCCAGCTCGTCGCCGTCCATCCGGCCTACGACGTGGCCTTCGACGGATTCGCCGATCCCAGCGTCCACGGCGATCCGAAGGCGCGGCAGGAATGGGCGGTCGATCAGGTGCGCAAGGCGATCACCGCGTCGCGCCACCTGGGCATCGGCCAGCTCGCCAGCTTCTCCGGCGCGCTGGCCTGGCCCTACGTCTATCCCTGGCCGCAGCGGCCCGCGGGCCTGATCGACGCGGCCTTCGACGAGCTCGCGGCGCGCTGGCGCCCGATCCTCGACCACGCCGAGGAGAACGGCGTCGACATCTGCTACGAGATCCATCCCGGCGAGGATCTTCACGATGGCGTGACCTTCGAGATGTTCCTCGACCGTGTGGATCAACACCCGCGGGCGAACATGCTCTACGACCCGAGCCATTACGTGCTGCAATGCCTCGACTATCTCGACAACATCGACATCTACCGCGACCGCATCCGGATGTTCCACGTCAAGGACGCGGAGTTCAATCCGACCGGTCGGCAGGGCGTCTATGGCGGCTACCAGTCTTGGGTCGACCGCGCGGGACGGTTCCGGTCGCTTGGGGACGGACAGGTCGATTTCGGCGCGATCTTCTCCAAGATGGCGGCGAACGATTTCGACGGCTGGGCCGTGGTCGAATGGGAATGCGCCCTGAAGCACCCCGAGGACGGCGCGCGCGAGGGAGCGCAATTCGTCCGCGACCACATCATCCGCGTGACGCCGCAGGCCTTCGACGACTTCGCCGCGGGCGGCACCGACGACGCGGCCAACCGCGCCATGCTGGGTCTCGACCGATGAGCCGCATCCGTCTGGGCATGGTCGGCGGCGGGTCCGGCGCGTTCATCGGCGGGGTGCATCGCATCGCCTCCCGGCTCGACGACCGGTTCGAGCTGGTCGCGGGCGCGTTGAGCTCGACGCCTGAAAAGGCGGAGGCGTCGGGGCGTGAGCTCGGGATCGACCCGAAGCGCAGCTACAGCGACTACGCCGAGATGGCCAAACGCGAGGCGCGGCTCCGCGACGGGATCGAGGCGGTGGCGATCGTCACGCCGAACCACGTCCACTTTCCCGCCGCACGGGAGTTCCTGCGCCGGGGCATCCACGTCATCTGCGACAAGCCGCTGACCTCGACGCTGGCCGACGCCAGGAAGATGGTCGCGGCGGCGGAGAAGTCCGATGCGCTCTTCGTGCTGACGCACAACTACACCGGCTACCCGATGATCCGCCAGGCACGCCGGATGGTGGCCGAGGGCGCCATCGGCCAGGTCCGGCTGGTGCAGGTCGAATACGCGCAGGACTGGCTGACCGAGGCGGCCGAGGCGTCGGGCGATAACAAGCAGGCCGAGTGGCGCACCGACCCCGAACGTTCCGGCGCGGGCGGGTCGATCGGCGATATCGGAACCCACGCCTTCAACCTCGCCGAGTTCGTGAGCGGGCTCGCGGTCGAGAGCCTCGCCGCCGACCTGCAGAGCTTCGTCGAGGGGCGCCGCGTGGACGACAACGCCCACATGCTGCTGCGCTACGCGGGCGGCGCGCGGGGCACGCTCTGGTGCAGCCAGGTCGCGCCGGGCAACGAGAACGGCCTGCGCCTGCGCGTCTACGGCGACTTGGGCGGGCTCGAATGGGCGCAGGAGGACCCGAGCTATCTCTGGCACACGCCCTTCGGCGAGCCGAAGCGCAAGCTGACGCGAGGCGGCGCGGGCTTCACCGAAGACAGCGGCAGCCGCATTCCGGCGGGGCACCCGGAGGGCTACCTCGAGGGGTTCGCCAATATCTACACGGAAGCGGCGGACCTGATCGAGGCCCGCCGGGAGGGCCGGACGCCGGAGCACCTTCTGCCCACCGTCGAGGACGGGCTGCGCGGCGTGCAATTCATCGACGCCTGCGTCCGCTCCTCCAAGCGCAACGCCGCCTGGGTCGAGCTGTGAAGCTGACGCTCTCCGGCATCGACCGCAGCTTCGGCGACGTGCAGGTGCTGTTCGACGTCGACCTCGTCCTGAACCCGGGCGAGGTGCATGCGCTGATCGGCGAGAACGGGGCGGGCAAGTCCACGACGATGAAGATCATGTCGGGCTACCTCGCGCCCACCGCCGGGCAGGTCCTGCTCGACGACGTGCCCGCGACCTTCGCCGGCTCGCAGGATGCGGAGGGGCGCGGCGTCGTGCTGATCCACCAGGAGTTCAATCTGGCCGAGCAGCTGACGGTCGAGCAGAACGTCTTTCTTGGCCACGAGCTGAGGCGCGGCCCGTTCCTCGACAAGCGGGCGATGCGGGCGCGGACGCAGGCGCTGCTGGAGCGGCTGAACTGCAAGGTCTCGCCCGACGCGCGGGTGCGCGACATTTCCAACCCCGACAAGCAGATGGTCGAGATCGCCAAGGCGCTGGGCCGCGAGGCGCGCGTGCTGGTGATGGACGAGCCGACCGCCGTCCTGACCGAGCGGGAGGCGGAGGTGCTGTTCGAGCAGGTCGACCGGCTCCGTGCGGAGGGCGTCGCGATCCTGTTCACGTCGCACAAGCTCGACGAGGTGAAGCGGATCTCCGACCGGGTGACCGTCATGCGCGACGGCCGCGTTGTGGCGCAGGCCACGACGGCGGAGATGAGCGAGGACGACATGGCGACGGCGATGGTCGGCCGCGACGTCTCCAGCCTCTACCCGGCCCGGACGCGACCGGTGGGTGACGAGGTCGTCCTCGCCGTGCGGGACCTGAATGTGCCAGGCCATGCGACGGATGTCTCCTTCGACCTGCATCGCGGCGAGATCCTCGGGATCGCCGGCCTGATCGGGTCGGGGCGGACCGAGACGATGGAGGGCCTGGTCGGGCTGCGAACCGCGACCGGCCGGATCGAGATGCACGGTCAGCAGGTCCGCTTCGACCGCCCCCGCGCTGCGCTCGCAGCCGGGATGGCTTACCTGACGGAAGACCGGAAGGCGCGCGGCCTGCTGCTCGCCAAGGGCATGCGCGAGAACCTGACGCTGCAGAGCCTGCCGGACTTCACCGCGTTCCTGATCGACGAACGGGCCGAGGACCGTGCGCTCGACCGGGCCATCGCCGATTTCGACATCCGCGCCCCGCACCGGAAGGTGGAGGTTGGCAACCTGTCGGGCGGCAACCAGCAGAAGCTGCTCCTCGCCAAGACCATGCTCGCCGATCCGGAAATCGTCATCATCGACGAGCCGACGCGCGGCATCGACATCGGGACCAAGCAGCAGATCTACGCCTTCATCCACGCCCTGGTCGCGGACGGGAAGTCCGTCATCGTCATCTCTTCGGAGATGCAGGAGGTGATCGGCCTCGCCGACCGTGTCCTCGTCATGCGGCAGGGCCGTGTGGCGGGGGAGCTTACGGGTGACGGGATCGGCGAGGACCGGATCGTGCGCCTCGCCATGGGGCTCGACGGGATGCGGGGGGCGGCATGAAGCTCGACCTGCATGTCCTCGGCCCGATCCTAGCCCTCGTCGTCCTCGTGCTCGTCGGCGCGGCGATGAACTCGAACTTCCTGAGCGCGGCGAACGTGACCAACGTCCTGTCGCGCTCGGCCTTCATCGGCATCATCGCGGTCGGCATGACCTTCGTCATCACGGCAGGGGGGCTCGACCTCTCCGTCGGCTCGATGGCGGCCTTCATCGCCGGGCTGATGATCATGGTGATGAACGGCCTCCTGCCGACGATGGGGCCGGGCTGGCCGCTCGTCGGCGTCGGCGTGGGCGCGGCGCTCCTCGCGGGCCTGCTCGCGGGGTTCCTCAACGGCTTTCTCGTCACGACGATGCGGATCGAGGCCTTCATCGTGACGCTCGGCACGATGGGCATCTACCGTTCGCTCGTCACCTGGCTCGCCGATGGCGGTACGCTGTCGCTCGACTTCGGGATGCGGACGGTGATCCGGCCGATCTACTACAACGGCATCCTCGGGATCAGCTGGCCGATCATCGTCTTCGCGCTCGTCGCCATCGCCGGTGAGACCATCATGCGCCGCGGCGCCTTCGGCCGGCACGCCGCGGCGGTCGGCTCCAACGATCAGGTGGCACGGTATTCGAGCGTCGACGTGAACCGCGTGCGGATGCTGACCTACGTGTTCCTGGGTCTGCTCGTCGGCATCGCGACGATCATGTACGTGCCCCGCCTCGGCTCGGCGTCCTCCTCCACCGGCGTGTTGTGGGAGTTGGAGGCGATCGCGGCCGTCATCATCGGCGGCACGATGTTGAAGGGCGGGTTCGGCCGGGTCTGGGGCACGGTGATCGGCGTCCTGATCCTGAGCCTGATCGACAACATCCTGAACCTGACCGACGGGGTCAGCCCCTATCTGAACGGGGCGATCCAGGGCGTCATCATCATTCTCGCCGTCATTCTGCAGCGGGAACGCAAGGCCGAGGGCTGAACCCTCGGAACACCCAAGGGAGGACTACCATGAAACATCTCAGGACAACGCTACTCGGCGCCGCGCTCGCGGCCGGCACCGCCCTGCCCGCCTTCGCACAGGAGACGCAGGTGATCGGCGTCTCGATCCCGGCGGCGACGCATGGCTGGGCCGGCGGCATGAACTTCCACGCGCAGGAGGCGATCGACCGGCTGGAGGAGGTCTATCCGGACCTCGACTTCGTACTCGCCACGGCGTCCGACCCCTCGAAGCAGGTCAACGACATCGAGGACATGCTCGCAACGCGCAACATCTCCGCCCTCGTCGTGCTGCCCTTCGAATCCGAGCCGCTGACCGGCCCGGTCAAGGCCGTGTCCGACAGCGGCGCCTGGGTCACGGTCGTCGACCGCGGTCTTGCGCAGGAAGGGATCGAGGATCTCTACGTCGCGGGCGACAATTCGGGCTTCGGCCGGGTGTCGGGCGAGTACATGACCGAGGCGCTGCCCGATGGCGGCCAGATCGTCGCGCTGCGCGGCATTCCCACGACCATCGACAACGAGCGGGTCGAGGGGTTCGAGCAGGCCATCGAGGGGTCCGGCATCGAGATCATCGACATGGAGCACGGCAACTGGAACCGTGACGACAGCTTCACCGTGATGCAGGACTTCCTGTCGAAGCACGACCAGATCGACGCGGTCTGGGCCTCGGACGACGACATGGCGGTCGGCGTTCTGGCCGCGATCGAGGCGGCGGGGCGCGACGACGTCCAGTTCGTCCTAGGCGGCGCCGGCATGAAGGAGATGATCGCCCGCACCCGCGACGGCGACCCGATGATCCCGGCGAACGTGACTTACCCGCCGGCAATGATTGCGACCGCCATCGAGCTGACCGCAGTGGGCCTGACCTCCTCGGCGCCGGTCTCGGGCACGTTCACCATCGGCTCCGTCCTCGTGACGCAGGACAATGCCGAGGATTACTACTTCGAGGACAGCCCGTTCTGATCGGGACCTGAAGCCGGAGGCCGCTCCCTGGGCGGCCTCCGGCGGGTTCGCCCGACGCATAGCATCGTCGGCCGCGCTTCGTCTGTGTGGCCGCTTTCGGCGTGGTCTCCGATTTCGCTATCCTGTACGGCGGGCCGCGAACCGATCGGGGGGACGAACATGGGCGGGACCGTTCTTTTCCTGGCGGGTGCCCTGCTGGTCGTCTTCGTCTTCTACGACTTCCTCCGCACGACCATCAGCATGGCGGGCCTCGGGCCGCTGACCTTCCGGATCACATATGGCCTCTTGCGGCTCGCATGCCGTTGGGTCCCGCTCCTGGAACGGCGCTTCGGCGCGGGGATGCGGAACATGATCGGGCCTTCGATCCTGACGGCGATCGCCCTCAACTGGATCATCCTCCACCTCGCGGGCTACGTTGCCATGTTCGCCGCGGGGCGGTCGCTGGCCAAGGCGGATACCGGCGCGGCCGCGACCCTGCTCGAGACGGTCGCGTTCGTCGGCGCCTCGCTCTCGACGCTTGGCGCCTCGATCGTCGAGCCGACGAACGGGTGGTGGGACAACCTGTCGATGGTCGCGGCCGTCAACGGCATGGTCGTCCTGACGCTGTCGGTCAGCTTCATCCTGACCATTCTTCAGATCACCACCGCGGCCCGCACCTTCGCCTTGCGCGTCCACACGCTGACGGATCTCGAACCCGACGACACGGCGAGGCAACTCGAACGGATCGCGCCGCTCGGCCCCGACTTCTGCAGCCTCGTGACGCAGATCACGGCCTCGCCGCTGCCGGGCGTCTTCGTTCCGAACGACCCGAGCATGAACTTTCCAGCCGCCATCGTCCGGGTCTGCGACGTGCTGGAGCGCGCCGAGGACGAGCTCAAGCGAAGCCGGACCCCGCGTCACCGGACGGCCGAGCTCGAACGCGCCACGGCGGTCCTGGGCCGGCTGGCAGTTCACGATCCCGATGCGAGCATCGCGGGCGCCATGCGCTGGGCCAGGGAGCACGATCTCAGACGCTGAGGCAGCCGGGCGGCGCCGGCGACCGTCAGGCCAGATGCGTCTTCGCCAGCATCATGTGGATGCCCTTGTGGCCGTTCACCGTCTGCGTCACGTGAAGATCGCCGGCGAGCGAGCAGAGCATGTAGGCCTCCTCCCGCGTCAGACCTTTCGCCGCGACGATCAGGTCGATCATGTCGCGCGTCGCGTCCTCGGCGCAGCGGTCCAGGCTCGGATGCGTGGCGAGCGTGATCCAGTGCGTCGGCGTCTCCGCCCGGATCTTCGGAGGCAGGTCGTCGCGCAGCGTCAGGCGGAAACGCCCTTCCAGCGCCGTCTCGATGGCGGTGATGCAGACCTCGCCGTCGCCCTGCGCCCCGTGCCCGTCGCCGCAGGAGAAGAGCGCGCCGTCCGCGTGGACCGGCAGATAGAGGGTCGTGCCGGCCACCAGTTCCTTGCAGTCGAGGTTGCCGCCATGCGCGCGCGGCTCGATGGTGGAGATGCGGCGCCAGTTCGGCGGCGGCGCGACGCCCATCACTCCGAAGAACGGCGCGAGCGGAAGGTCCGCGCCCCACGGCATCCGCGCCGTCATCGTCTCCGCGTCGAGCGGCAGGATGTGGTTCGTGGGCGTGTCGAACTCGAGCGGCAGCGTCCCGGCCAGCGGGCGGATGACGTTGTAGCCCCAGTCCTGCCGCAGGGCGACGTCGAGGATGTCGATCTGCAGCACCTGCCCCGCCTTCGCGCCGCGAACCGCGACCGGGCCCGTGAGGATATGCCCGGGGCGCCCCGGCAGGCCCTTCGCGTGGATCGCGTGCAGCTCCGGCGGCACGTGGAACCCCTCGCCCGGCAACATGTCCGGCCCGCCGGACACGGTGCGGATCGTGACTTCTGTCCCGCTCTCGACCTCGGCGACCGGCGGAAGCGTGGCGTCGAAGAAACCCCAGTGGCAGGTGTCCGGCCCCGCATCGACGATCACGCCGGCAACCTCTGCTCGGCCAGCGTGACCCACCAGCTGCAACCGGCCGGGATGATCTCGTCGTTGAAGTCGTAGGCGGGGTGGTGCAGTCCGGCGGACGGTCCGTTGCCGATCTGGATATAGGCCCCGGGGCAGGCTTCCAGCATGTAGGCGAAGTCCTCGCCCCCCGTGGTGCGCGGCGCCTCGGCATCGACGTGGCCGGCGACGGCCCGGGCGGCCTCGGCGGCGTAGATCGTCTCGGTCTCGTGGTTCGCCATGACCGGATACGGCACCTCCTCGAGATGGAACGCCGCCGTCGCGCCGTAGGCGGACGCCGTCGCCTCCACCAGCCGGCGAATGTCGTCGACCGCCTTGGCCCGCGTCCCCTTGTCGAAGCTGCGGATCGTGCCACGCAACGTGGCCGCGTCGGGAATGACGTTGAACGCGTGCGTATCGGTATGGAACGCGGTGACCGAGACGACGAGCGGCTGCTGCGGGTCGGTGTTGCGCGCGACGACCGATTGCAGCGCCATCACGATGGCGGAGGCCGTGAGCGTGGTGTCGACGGTGTTCTGCGGCCGCGCCGCGTGCCCGCCGCGTCCCCGCACCTCGATGCGGAAGCTGTCGACGGAGGCGTAGAACGGGCCGGGCCGGATTGCGAAGGCGCCGGCGGGGAGCATCGGCGAATTGTGCATCCCGTAGATCTCGGCGATGCCGAAGCGCTCGATCAGCCTATCCTCCAGCATCGCCTTGGCACCCGCCCCGCCTTCCTCGGCCGGCTGGAACACGACGGCGACGGTGCCCGCGAAATTGCGCGTCTCCGCGAGGTACTTCGCCGCGCCGAGGAGCATGGCGGTATGGCCGTCATGGCCGCAGGCATGCATCACCCCGGGCACGGTCGAGGCGTGATCGGCGCCGGTCGCCTCCCGGATCGGCAGCGCGTCCATGTCGGCGCGCAGCCCGATCGTCGGCCCCGACGCTTGACCGTGGATCAGGCCGACCACGCCGGTCCGCCCGATCCCCTCGTGCACCTCGTCGCAGCCGAAGGCCCGAAGGCGGTCTGTCACCGTCGCGGCGGTGCGGTGCACGTCGTATTGCAGTTCCGGATGGGCATGCAGGTCGCGGCGCCAAGCGGTGATCTCCGGCAGCAATTCGGCGAAGCGGTTGCGGATGGGCATGGTCGGATCCTTCTGGATGTTCAGGTATCGGAGCGTCTCTGGCGTTCCGCCGCGGCGGGGACGACGACCTGCGACGCGCCGACCGATGCGATGGCCGCCTTGCCGCGCACCGTCAGGTCGCTGACGAAGACGAACTGGTCACGCATGTCGAACGGATAGGCCTTGAGGCGGTAATGCGTGCCATAGGGCGTCTCCGACAGGATGACGATCACCGGGCGTTCGAAATCCAGGTAGGCGCTCGTCATCGCGACGTTGCGGAGTGCGGCCCGGAGGGCCTTGGCGTCGTGGTCGGGTGCGACCCAGAACTCGGCCACGCACAACAGCGTCCGGGCGCCGTCGTTGCCGTTGACGACGTTTTCTTTCCAGAGCCGGATATGCGGCGCCGTCACGATGTCGTCGGCGGGCGTGCGGAGCCGGATCGACCGCAGGCCGACCGACTGCACCTCGCCGTAATCCTCACCGACCTTGACCCAGTCGCCCGGCCGGTAGGGCTTCTCGACGATGGCGACGACCCCGGCGATCAGGCTGCTGACGTAATCCTTGAAGGCGAAGCCGATGGCGACGCTGGCCGCGCCCGCGATGACGAGGAAGTTCTGAAAGGTGATGTTGAAGACGATTGGGATGATCCAGAGGATCGCCCCCACCAGCAGGAACAGCCGGATCAACGGCACCGCGCCCAGAACGTAGAGCCGGACCTGGCTCGGCCCGGTCTGCGCGAGGCGCGGGAAGGTCCGGCGGACGAAGAAGATGATCGCCCAAGTCCCGAGGACGATCAACGCGATCTTGACGAAGCTGATGTCCTGGAGGTCGTTGATGAGCTTCGCGGCCTTCTGGCCTGCCTCGTCTCCGTTCATCGCTATATCCCGTCCCTCGGGAGCCCGGCATCGCCCAGCGCGGCCCGCACGGCCGGGTAGGCGCGCGGCACGACCGAGAGCCGCGTCCGGTCCCCCTCCCCGGATCGCTCGACGAGCCCCGCCGCGACGAGCGCGGGAACCACTCTGTCCGTGTCGGGCAGCGGCAGGACGCGCGACAGCAGGTGCGGCGACAGACCGCCGTGGACCAGAAGGGCATGGATGGTGAGAAGTGCGCTCTGCCGATTGGCATCGGGAACCTCGTGTTCCGGCGCGGGCGCGATCCAGAACGTGTCGTCGTCATGGATGTCCGGCACGCTCTCGTCGTCACCATTCGGATGCAGGTCGCTGATCGAAGCCCGCCAGAGGGCCCAGGCGACCCAGGGAATGCCGAACGACCGGGCGGCGAGGCGGACGAACACATCGTGCGGCGCATCGTCCTCCGTCTCGAAGACGTCGTCCCCGTTCTCGACCCGCCGGAACCGGATGCCCTGCGCCCTCGTGGCCTTGGTCAGGGCACCGAACCAGGCCTGCAGATGCGCCCCGTCATAGGCCTGGAACGTATAGGGCTTCGGCAGGAGCATCGCGGCGTCCGCGGCCTTGGACAGGTAGGCCCAGGCCCAGCTGTCGCAGCCGACGAACACCGGACGCTCGGACCCGGCAATCGCAGCGAGCAAGGCGCGGATCGTGTCGAGGCCGGCGGCATCGCGAAGGAACCACTCCTCCAGATGGGGGATGACGAGCACGCCTTCTCCGGACAGGTCGGGCGCCGGCGGGCCCGGATCGTCGACAAGGAGCGCGCGGTCCGGAGCCTCGAGCACCGGGAGGGCCTGCGCCCGTGTCCAGGCGTCGATCAGGTCGCGTCCGCCCGGCGGCAGGGCGACGACCTGCACGCGGGAGCCGGCCTCGGGCTGCGCCAGCCACTCCGCGTAGCTGTGTGCGAGGTCGCGCAGGACCGGCTGCCACGGCGGCGGCGGGACGATTTCGTCGAGCCTTTCGGTCGTCGTGCGGTCCAGACGCGTCTCGTCCACCAGCGGTCCGTCCGGCTCCGCCCGTGCGAAAAGATCCCGGGCGCGCGTGAGAAGGCGCTGCAGGGTTTCGTCCGCCGGCATGGACGGTTCGGAGAACGTGTTGAACGTCCGGAAGGCCCTGGGGGCCAGCGGGTCGTGTTCGGGCATGGGCGGTCCTGTCGGTCCGGGCGAGGCTATCCCGCCCGGTCGCCGCCGGAAAGTGCCGCAAACGGACTACAGAAGGAAGTCGTCGAACTCGTCTTCGTCTTCGGTCGGTTCGTCCTGAACCTCCGGAAGACCGAGAGCCTCGCGGTGCACCGTCCGTTCGACCTCCATCGTGTAGCTCGCATAGAGCCAGGGGATGTCTTGGTATTCCTCGTCGGCGCCCGGAACCGTGGTCCGGATCGTCCCGGCCAGATCGGCGAAAGCCGGCGCGTAGCTCGCCGCGGCCTGGAAGGCCTGGATCGCCGCGGCCGACGACGTCGCAAGGCGCGTCGACTGCGACTGGAGGGCTTCCCGACCCGTCGAGATCTGATCCACCATTCGGGCGATCCCCGTGGAACGCTGGGATAGGGTCTCCTGGATCGTCGACAGCTGCGCCAGATCCGCTTCGAGGCCGGTCTGCTCGAGGGCCTTGGACGTCCGGCGGATGCGCTTGAGGGCGACGCTGATCTGCTCGATCAGACTGGAGGACCGCTCCACGACGGCGCGCACATGGCCGGCCAGGAAGGGCAGCGGCGTATCGGTATTCGATAGCTTGCTGGCCACGATCAGGGCGTTGAAGACCGATGTCTCGAGCGCGCCGTTGAGGCTGCTCGCCTTCTCGAGATTGAGCTGCGCCCGGTCGATCCGCTCGACGAGATCGCCCAGCAGATCGACCGTGTTGTCGAGCTTGGCGCGCCCCGAGGAAACGGCGTTGAGCATCCCGTCGTTCGTCCGCCGGTTGGCGTCGACCCATGCGTTCGAGGAATCGAACCCCTCGTCGCTGTGCAGCGCGGTATCGGCCGCAAGCACGTCGGAAAGAGAGTTCAGCGCTTCGAGGGCACTGCCCGTTTCCGTGCCGAGATCCCGGGAAAGGGCATCGATCTGTGCGGAGACGACGACGGGGATCGAACGGGCCTCGGTCTCGTCCGCCGACCAATCCAGGGCGGCGTTCAGATGCTCGACGCGCTGCGCGAAGGCGTCGGGAAACTGAAGGCATCCGACAAGGCGGCCGACGGCCTGGCTCACACCGGCGCGAAGCTCACCCGCCGCCGTCTTGACCCGGGCGATATGCGCGTCGTGCGCCTCCTTCAGGGTCGCGAGGTTCTCCTGGCGGGACTCGCCCTGGCGCAGGATCGAATGGAACTCGCTGGCGATCGTGGCAAGCTCGGCGCGGGCGAGACCGCTCTGCTGCTGGATCGCGGCGATCAGCTTGGACGACGCCGTCGAGGATCGCTTCAATTCCTCCAGCTGGGTATCGAGGGTCTGGACGAAGACGGAGACCTGTTCCGTGTCCACGGAGGTTTCGGCCAGCGTGGTCTTGGTCAGAAACGACACGGATTGAAGCTCGACGGCGCACCGGTCGATTTCCCGCAGGGTCGTGGTCACGGAAATCAGGGCCGACTGGAATTTCTTGTTGGCGAGCGATTGCGCCGCCATCTCGGCCGCTTTCGCCGCGCGTCCGGTATGGGCGAAGAAGCTGGAATAGGAGGCCTGATCGGCCTCGTCGGAGGTCGTCGATTCGGTTGCGTCAAGAAGGCAAGCAACCTGCGTGGCGAATTCCCCGGCCGTATCCCGGATCGTCTCGAGTTCGAGGAATGCCACTTCGAACGTCCCGGCCACGTTGCTGGCCAACTGTCCCAAGGACAGCGTTTGCGAAGAAACACCATCAGTCATCGCGACCCTACCTCTCATCTCGCACGGAGGCGCCTTACCGGCAGAGAGTCTAACAAATCTTGAATCCGGACCCGTTTCGCCGGTCGCTTGTTCGAGACAATTCGCCTGTCCGTTTCGGTATCACCCGTCGGGACGATGCCTCCGCGTCACTTGGGCATGACGAAGACTTCCCGCACGCTGGCCTTGTCGCTGGTCGAGACGGCATACAGGACGGCCTCGGCGATATCCTCCGGCTGTATCTTGTCCGGCTTCTCGGCGTCGAAGAAGGCCGTGTTCACCATTCCCGGCGCGATGATCGTGCATCGGCCGCCCCATTCCGCCATCTCTTCGGCCAGGTTGCCGCCGTAGCCGTGGACGAACCATTTCGACGCGCCGTAGACCGAGCCGGCGATGGTCCGGCGCCCCGCGGCCGACCCCGTCATCAGCATGTGCCCCTTGCGCGGCTTCAGGTGCGGCAAGGCGGCCTTGGCAGTGTATAGCACGCCGAGAATGTTGGTGTGGACGAGCCGATGCCATGCCTCGGGATCGCCGTTCTCGGTACCCGGCACGTCCAGCCCCGTACCCGCATTTGCAAAGGCGGCATCGACACCGCCGAACCGGTCCGACAGGCGCCCCAGCGCCTTCTGCTGTTGCTCGAGCTGGGCGACGTCGCCGGGCAGGGCGAGTGCCGTCGCGCCCAGTTCCTCGGCCATCTCCGTGATCCTGTCCGCGTTGCGCGCGAACAGGCCGACATTCCAGCCTGCCTCCACCGCAGCGCGCGCGGTCGCCGCACCGATCCCGCTCGAAGCACCGGTGATGAACATGGTCTTGCCGGTCATGGCCTTCCTTTCGACGATCGTCCTTTGCGGGCGTCCTCCACCCGCTTTGCGACAACGCGGGTCCGGGGAGGAAGTTGCGCCACGATGCCGCCGAACGGCGCAAGCTCGATATCACCGATGGCCCGCCCAGCTCCGGTCGTCGGTAAAGGCGCGACCGGGGGAGATCCGGGCGGGTCCGTATCCATCCGGCAGGATATCGACGGGCGCGAGTGACGTGCGCGCGGCCGCCAGCAGGACGTTGGTCCGCCCGAGAGAACTCGGCGGACCCCGGACAGCGTATACGTGCGGATAGAGCTCCATCAGGATCGCATGGACCCCGCGGGCGAGCGGTCCGTCGGGTGCGTCGATCAGGTTCACGTAGACCGGACCGTCCACGATCGTCCGGAGGCGTTCGAAGGTTTCGCGCGTGACCAGATGGGCCGGCACCGAATTGGACGAGAACGCATCCATCACGGCCGCGTCGAACCGGCGATCCGTCTCGTTCAGATAGACCCGGCCGTCCGCGTGGACGATGCCGAGCCGGTCTCCGGCCCCGGCGATCATCGGGCCGGCCCGGGGCATGTGCCACCTGACCACCCGCGTCACGAGCGGGTCGATCTCCACCGCGACCGCCCGCGCGTCGGGACGCGCGGCGAGCAGCTTCGCAGGCAGCGTGTAGCCGCCCCCGCCGACGAACAGGACGGAAGGCCCCGGACCCAGATCGCGGTCGAGGCGCGCCCAAAGCCATTTCGTGTAGGACAATGCGAGCACGGGGGCGCTTCCGTTCGGATCGCCGTCCTCGACGATTTGTTCGGCGGCCTGCGTGATACCGTCGGAATAGAGCCGGACCTCGCCACCTTCATCCGCGACGTGGAGGCAGGAGAGACCGGACTCGTACATGCAGGGCGACCCCCCGGCCACGCCCGCGAACATCACGATCGCCGCGGCACCGACCATGCCGCCGGATGGCGGCCCAGCCGTGGGGGCAACGGCTTCCTCGCCATCCCCGCCCCCGGATGCGCAGCCGCGGAGGAACGGGATGCAGGCAAGGGTCAGGGCTCCGCATACGGCGAAGGTCGCCACGGAGCCGATGAGCGGGAGGGCGACGAAACCGGAGAGGATCGCGCCGAAGATCGCGCCGCACGACCCGGCGGCGAGGACGAGGCCCAGCGACGACCCCTCGCGACCGGGCCTGGCCTCGATGGCGAGCTTCGCGAGGAAGGGCGAAGGCAGGCTGACAAGCACGGATGCGGGGAAGAAGGTCAGGATGACGCTGACGAACATTCCGCCCGTTCCCCGCGCGCCGATCGCGTGAAGAAGGCCGAGGGCGGCCGGGGACAGCGCCATCAGAACGGCCGTCGCCACCAGCGCCTTGCGGACGGCGTCGACCGCGGCGGCGCGCGGCCGTTCGGCCACGAACCCGCCCAGCGCGCTTCCAAGCGAGAAACCGGCGAGGACGGTCGCGATGACGGCCGTCCAGGTCAGCAGCGAGGTTCCGAAGAACGGGGCCAGCACCCGCCCCGCCGCGATCTCGTAGGTGAGCCCCACGGCCGACAAGACGAGTATCAGGCCGATCGTGATCCAGAACCGCATGGTTGCCCCGTCGACCCAAGTGAAGGCAGGGCAGCCTGCCGTCCGGGGACGTTGGCGCATGCCGCGCGGCAGGGAAAGCGGCAATCGCCCCGGGGCGCGACGACGATCTCCGACCTGACAGCCGCCCGTCACGCCCCTCGAAAGGCGGCTCGAAGGCGTACGCCTCGACGCACCCCCGACACCTGAATCCTCATGTCGCGCGCGAAGCCTGACTGCCCCGCCATGCACCGCACGTCCACATTCCACTGGCTCGACGGATATACGGGCCTCGCAAGACGTTTGCAGAGGATCGGCACCGGGCGGCGCGAACCGACGACGGTTGCGATCGGTGGCCCTGCCGTGGCGATCGAGTCACTTGCGATCGAATGTCGCGATGGCTCGATCCGGAGACGGGTCGGAATGTAGAACCGCACTCCCGACGCGTCGTCACCCCATGAGTCGTTCGTATTCCCGCTCGGGAACGCCGTAGGAAGCTTCCGCCAGTTCCTCCAGACCTTCGCGGTCGAGGATCCGGATCATGCCGCGGGTCGCGCGGATCATCCCCTTGCCCTCGAGCAGATGCGTGCCGACCGTGACGCCGGCCCGCCGGACACCCAGCATGATCGACAGGAAGTCGTGGGTCAGCTCCATCTCGTCGCCGCCGATCCGGTCGTGACACATCAGCAGCCACCGGGCGAGCCGTTCCTCGAGCTTGCTCTGTCCGTTCGAGAGTGCGGTATGCGCGGTCTGCGTCGCGAGGACCTGGACGTAACGCAGCAGGATCCGCTGGACCGACGGACGCGACGCGATGAGGTCGCGCAATATATCGGCCTCGATCGCGAAACCTCGCCCACCGACCTGCATGACGATTTCCTGCGGCGACTGACCCGTATCCATGACGACCGCCGTTCCGGACATGCCTTCCCGACCGAAGATCCCGGTCTCGATCTTCCGGCCCTGACCGCCAAGCGCGATCATCGATCCGATCCCCGAAACCGGAAAATAGACAGTCTCGACGGGTTCGTCCGCCGTCTCGAGCAGTTGTTGCTGCTCCAGATCGCACATCTTCAGATGCGGCTCGATCAGGGCGCGATCCTCCGCCGACATGGCGTGAATGAGACAGTTCTGCCCGCTCGGACAGATCGACAGCTTGGTCATGAAAGGCTCTTGGTCCGGAAGGGGCAAGAGCGCGAGGCGAGGTCTCTCAACCGGACAAGCCCAAGGGTCGTCTGTCCGGCGGAAGATGGTACCATTAACAAATGTCAGCGGCTACGCACCATTGACAAGCGTACGTATTCGCACATGCAGTCCCGCAAGCGGTCCGCCGTCAGGGCGTGACGAGCGCCTTGTAGAGCTCGCGCAACCGCTCCGTGACCGGCCCGATCCGGCCGTTGCCGATCACGCGGCCGTCGATCTCCCCCACCGACGTCTGCGCGCCGAAGGTCCCGGTCAGGAACGCCTCGTCGGCCCCGTAGGTATCCACCAGCGAGAAGTTGCGCTCGAAGACCGGGATGCCGTCGGCGCGGCAGAGGTCGATCACCTTCTGACGCGTGATGCCGTTCATGCAGTAATCACCGGTGGAGGTCCAAACCTCGCCGCGCCGGACGATGAAGAAGTTGCAGGCATTCGTCGTGTTCACGAAGCCGTGCACGTCGAGCATCAGCGCCTCGTCCGCGCCGGCCTTTTCGGCGGCGATACAGGCGAGGATGCAGTTCAGCTTGGAATGGGAGTTCAGCTTCGGGTCCTGCGTCATCGGCAGGCCGCGCAGATGCGGCACGGTGGCGAGCCGGACGGGCCGCGGGATCTTCGGGCGCGAATGCTCCATGATGATCACCATCGTGGGGCCTCGCGTCGACAGGCGCGGATGCTGGAACGGCAGGCGCTTCACGCCCCGCGTGACCATCAGCCGGGCATGGGCGTCGGTGGTCATTCCGTTCGCCGCACGCGTCGCCTCCAGCGCGTCCATGACCTGATCGGGGGTCCTGCCGATGTCGAGGTCGATCGCCTTCGCCGCCTCGAAGAGCCGCGCGATATGCTCGTCGAGAAACGTCCAGCGTCCATCGTAGAGCCGCAGCCCCTCCCACACGCCGTCGCCCAGCATGAAGCCGGAATCGTAGACCGAGACCGTCGCCTCCGCCCGCGGTGTCAGGCGACCGTTCACCCAGATGAGGATGTTCGCGTTGCGGGCGTCGTCCTCGGCCTCGTGGGTGCCGATCTGGTCCGTCTCGGTGCTCATGCCGAAATGGTGCCGTCAGCCGGGCCCCGTTTGCAAGGGCAACCGCGGCGTCAGCGCATGGCGGCGCTGATCGCGGCCTCCTGCAGGATCATGCGGATGATGATGATCGCGAGAAGGAACACGAGCGGCGCGAGGTCGAGCGCGCCGGTGCTCGGAAGGATCTGCCGGATGCGGCTGTAGGCCGGCTCCAGAATGCGGTTCAGGCCATCCCAGAGCGACGCCACGATCGGCTGACCGAGGTTCAGAACGTTGAAGTTGATCAGCCACGACATGATGATGTGCGCGATGGCGAAGAACCACGCCACGTCGAGCAGCAACAAGGCGATGCGAATGAGCAGGTCCATGCGGTCTCCCTCGGTTCGCCCCGATCTAGAGGCGCCGGCCGCCTGCTGCAAGTATCGGGCGCGGATCGCCAAACGGCGTGCGCCGTTCCTTGATCTGACGCGACGTTCCGGTCCGGCGCCGGCCGGTCGGGCGCGGCGTGCCTTGACGGCCCCGGCGGGGCCGACGATGGCGGGGCATGTATCCGATCGTCCGTCTCGCCTGGCAGATGTTTCGCCACCGGAACGACGGGCCGCTCGCCCTGACCGGGGAGCACATCTCCCACCACATCTGCTGGCCGTGGGACATCGACCCGTGGAGGGAGCTCAACAACGGCCGGACGCTGACGCTCTACGATCTCGGCCGGATGAGCGCGGGCAGACGGGTCGGCCTCATGCCGATCCTCAAGTCACGGGGCTGGGGCCTCACCGTGGCCGGTTCGAGCGTGCGCTACCGCCGGCGCGTCCGGGTCTTCGACCGGATCGAGATGCGCACCCGCAGCGTCGGCTGGGACGACCGCTTCGTCTACATGGTTCAGTCGATGTGGGTTCGCGGCAATTGCACGTCGGAGGCGCTGCTGCGCACGGCGGTGACGTCACCCGAGGGGATCGTGGCGCCCGACCGCCTTGCCGAGGTGCTCGGGGTCGCGGGCGGCTCGCCGCCACTGCCCGGCTGGGTCGCCGCCTGGATCGCGGCGGAGGGCGAACGACCGTGGCCGCCCGAACCCGCCCCGCCCGTCGCGCCAGGCCCGGCCTGACGCGCCCGTTGCGCTCCACCCGGTTCGCGGGAATGGTCGCGGCGGAACCGGGAGAGCGTCCATGACCGACATCGCGCTGAAGCGTCGCGTGCGCGGCTGGATGATGTTCGACTTCGCGTCGCAGCCCTACAACACGCTGCTCTTGACCTTCATCTTCGGCCCCTACTTCGCCAGCGCCGTGATGGACGATCCGGTGGCGGCGCAGTCCGCCTGGGGCTTCGCCATCGCCCTCTCCGGCGCCGTGATCGCGGTGCTGGCCCCGGTGCTGGGCGCGCTCGCGGATGCGTCCGGGCGGCATCTGGGGTGGATCTGGCTGTTCTCGGCGTTCTACGTGCTCGGCGCGGGCGCGCTCTGGTTCGCCGCGCCGGGGACGGAGGTGGTCTGGCCGATCCTCGCGGTCTTCGGCCTCGGGCTCGTCGGCATGGAATTCGCGACGACCTTCACCAACGCCATGCTGCCCGGCCTCGGCCCGCGTCAGGAGATCGGCCGGATCTCGGGCTCCGGCTGGGCGCTGGGCTATGTGGGCGGGGTGCTGTCGCTGCTGCTTATGCTCGCGCTTTTCGCCGAGAACGACAGTGGCGCGACGCTCATCGGGATCGCGCCCGTGCTCGGGCTCGACCCCGAAACGCGGGAGGGCACGCGCTTCGTCGGGCCGTTCACCGCGCTCTGGTACGTCGTCTTCATGGTGCCGTTCTTCCTCTGGGTGCGTCCGGTGCGGCGGCCCGTGGGGGAGGCCCTGCCGCTCGGGCGGGCGCTGCACGGTCTCTGGAACACGATCCGGGCGCTGCCGGAGCGGCGCAGCTTCGCGTCGTTCCTCGCGGCCTCGATGCTCTACCGCGACGCGTTGAACGGCCTCTACGTGTTCGGCGGTATCTACACGGCGGGCGTGCTCGGCTGGTCGGTGGTCGATATCGGCGTGTTCGGCATCCTCGCCGCGATCACGGGCGCGATCTTCGCGTGGCTCGGCGGACGGGCCGACCGGGCCCGAGGACCGAAACCGGTGATCGTCGCCTGCATCTGTGTCCTGCTCGGGGTCACCCTCCTCGTCGTGACCGTGACGCCGGGGCGCGTGCTGTTCCTGCCGGTGCCGGAGGGCTCGCCGCTGCCGGACATCGCGTTCTACCTGCTCGGCGCGGCGATCGGCGGGGCGGGCGGCGCGCTGCAGGCGGCGAGCCGGACGATGCTGGTGCGCCAGACCGATCCGGCCCGCGTGACCGAGGGGTTCAGCCTCTACGCGCTGGCCGGCAAGGCGACGTCATTCGTCGCACCCTTCCTCATCGGCGTGGCCACGCTGGCGTCGGGCTCGCAGCAAATCGGCATCCTGCCCCTCGTCGCCCTCTTCACGGCCGGCCTGATCCTGCTAGTCTTGGTCGAACCCGAAGGAGTTGCCGCATGATCCGATCGATCGCCCGCTGCCTCGCGCTGTGCCTCGCCCTCGCCGCGCTGCCGGCGGAGGCGCAGCGTGCGAAGGATGCGTTCGGCGCCGTCCGCGCCGGTTCGCAGCAGCCGGCCGAGCCCTTCGGCGGCTATTCCCGCGGCTGCGCGGCGGGGCTCGTGCCGTTGACCGAGACTGGCCCCTCCTGGCAAGCCGTCCGTCTCTCTCGAAACCGCAACTGGGGCCACCCGGAGTTGGTGGATGTTGTCGAGAAGGTCGCGCGTCACATGGACCGGATCGGCTGGGGCGGCATCTATGTGGGGGACATGAGCCAACCGCGGGGCGGCCCGATGACCTCCGGGCATGCGAGCCATCAGATCGGGCTGGACGCCGATATCTGGCTCTATCCCGCGAAGGACATGACCCTGTCGCAGCGCGCGCGGGAGAACCTGTCGGCGATCTCGATGCGGCGGTCGAACGGAGCCTACACGAACGCAAACTGGACCCGCGGTCAGCACGAGCTGGTCAAGCGCGCCGCGCAGGACCCGCGCACGGCGCGCATCTTCATCTTCCCGGGCGCCAAGGTCCGGATGTGCGCCGACGAGACAGGTGACCGCGCCTGGCTGCGCAAGGTCCGGCCGTGGTGGGGGCATCACTACCACATGCATGTCCGCATCTCCTGTCCGCGGGGGGCCGGCGGCTGCGAGAATCAGGCGCCGCCGCCGCCGGGGGACGGGTGCGCGGAGGCGGTGCAGTGGGTGAACAATATCCTGAATCCGCCGCCGCCCGACCCGAACGCACCGCCCTCCGCCCCCCGGCGGGATCTGGAAGTGGCCGACCTGCCGGCGCAATGCAGCTCGGTGCTGTCGTCGCGCTGATCGCGACCGCCCTCGGCATCGCTTCGTGGCTCCTAGGCGGGCCGGCCGCGGGCGGCGAGTATCTCGGGAGCTACACCTGGACGCCGCCGTTCCGGGATGCGGGCGGCTATTCGGCGCTCTGGCTCGCGCCGGACGGATCGGGCTTCGTCACGCTCTCGGACCGCGGGACATGGGTCCGCGGCACGCTGGCGCGGGATGCGGAGGGGGTCGTCGCGGGCGTGACGATGACGGAGAGCGGTGCGCTCGCGTCCGAAGCAGGACGGGGTCGCGCCGTCAGCCGGCATGGTCGGGACGCCGAATCCATCGCCGAGGCTGGGGGTGCCTTCTACGTCGCCTACGAGGGCCGGCATCGCGTCATGCGCTTCGACGACCTCGATGCCGTCCCGGTCACGATCCCCGGTGCACCGGCCTTCGCGGAGTTCGACGACAATGCCGGGATCGAGGCGCTCGCCGCGGACGCGGCCGGCGCGCTCTACGCGATCCCGGAGGAGACGGGCGACCTGCGCCGCCCGTTCCCCGTCTTCCGCTTCGCCGAGGGCGAATGGACGACCCCGTTCACCCTTCCCCGCCGGGGCGCCTTCCTCGTCACCGGCGCCGATGTCGGACCGGACGGGCGGCTCTACGTGCTCGAGCGCGAGTTCGCCCTTCTCGGATTCCGAACGCGGGTCCGCAGCGTGGACCTCGACGGCGGCGACGAGCGAACGGAGTTCGAGAGCCGTCTCGGGCAGCACGACAATCTCGAGGGCATCGTCGTCTGGCGCGACGCGGCGGGCCGGCTGCGCGTCACGATGATCTCGGACGACAACCAGATGCCGCGCTTCCAGAAGACCGAGTTCGTCGATTACCTGCTCGAATAGGGTCCGTCCCCCGGTGCGCTTCACACCGATCGGCAGCTTCAGGATCGGTCTCGCGCATCGCGGTTCGCGACATCGCACTTCTAGATACCCTCGGCGAACCGAACCCGTGCAGCGCGTCGCACGGCCGTGGCGCCAGCGGCCGAAACCCTCTAGGCCTGATCGCGAACGCTCATGTCCCGACAAGGAGGCCCGCATGAGGATCGTCGCGTGGTCCGGCCCCCGGAACCTCTCCACCGCCATGATGTACGCTTTCGGCAACCGCCCCGATTGCGAGACCATGGACGAGCCGTTCTACGCGGCCTTCCTCGCCGCGACCGGCCTCGACCACCCGATGCGGGACGAGATCCTCGCCAGCCAGCCGACCGATCCGGCCGAGGTCGCACGCCTCTGCGCGCGGGACGGCACGCCCCATGTCTACCAGAAGCACATGGCCCACCACATGGTGCCCGGCATGTCGCTCGACTGGGCGGAGGGCGCGGCCATTATCCATCTTATCCGTCATCCCGCCCGCGTGATCGCGAGCTACAACGAGAAGCGCGACGCGATCGACGAGGATGCGATCGGCTTCGCCGCGCAGGCGAGCCTCTACGACCGGCTGGGCGGCGTGGTGCTCGACACCGCCGATCTGCGCGACGACCCGCGGGGGATGCTGGGCCGCCTCTGCTCGGAGATCGGGCTGAGCTTCTCCGACGCGATGCTTGCCTGGCCGGCGGGAGGCCACGCGTCCGACGGGATCTGGGCCGCGCATTGGTACAACGCCGTGCATCGCTCGACGGGCTTCGCCGGGCCGGAGGGCCCGCCGCCAAAGGTCCGGCGCGACGACCTCCTCACCGCGGCGCTGCCCTATTACGAGGCGATGCACGCCCGTGCGCTTCAGCCCTCCTCCCAGAGCGCTTCGTAGACCGCGCCGATCCCGGCCGCCTCGGCCTCGATCGAATGGAAGGTCACGGCCCGCTCCCGCGCCCGGCGGGACATCTTGGCGAGCCAGTCCGGGTTGACGAGCAACGTGTCCACCGCCGCCGCAGCGTCTTCGACGAGGTTTCCCTCCTCCACGACGATCCCGGCCGTGCCGTCGGCGGCGAAGGTACGGAACGCGCCGGTGGACGAGCCGACGAAGGGCACGCCGGAGGCCATCCCCTCGAGCGGCGTCATCCCGTAGGGCTCGTAGCGCGGCAGCGGCACGGTGAGCGAGCAGGCGCGGATCAGCGCGGGCATGTCGCGCGCGGGGATCTCGCCGGGAAAGAGCAGCCGGTCGCCGAGACCCGCCGCGCGCGCCTTGGCCTGCAAGCCGTCCTGCCAAGCCCGGTCCTGCGGCCGGGCCAGCCCGAGGACGAGCGCGGTGACGTCCTCGTGCCTCGGCAGGACGCGCAGCATCGTCTCGACGAAGCGGTCCGTCCCCTTCGAGTCCCTGACCCGCCCCACCGCGGCCACGCCACGCCGGCCGGGATAACCGGTCGCCGCCCAGGCGGCGGCGCGGTCCGGTGCGGGGTGCCAGACGCGGCAATCGACGCCGTGCGGCACGACGGCGCGGACATGCGGCTTGTCCTCCGCGGCCGCCGGGATCGTCGCGATCAGCGCATCCATCCGCCCCATCAGCCAGCGCGGGACCATCGAGTGCCGGTGGGTTCCGGCAGTGGTGAAGACGATCCGGATCGGCAGGCGCAGCACGTCGCGCGCCCAGAGCGCGGCCCGCATCTCGTTGTTGCGCCGGACGTGCCAGATCGCGAAGGGCCGGTCGCGGGGCCGGGCCCGCGTCAGCGCCCGCGCCTGCGCGAGCGTGACCGGCTCGGGGCAGTCGGGAAGCGGATGGCCCGCCAGCGCCAGCTCGAACTGCCCGGCCTGGATTGGGATGAGCCGCGCGGCCGTCGAGGAAACGCCGGTGAAGCGCGGGTTCAGGTTGGTGACGACGACCTCGGTCATGCGGGCCTCCGGGACAGGTCCCGCGCTTAAAGCAGGTTCCGTCGCCCCGGCAAACCTCAGCCACGATCCGGCTTGCGGCACCCCGTCCCCCATGTCACGGGCCGGTCATGAAACGCGGTCTCGTCCTCCTGCTCCTGGCCTACATCCTGAGCCAGTTCTACCGGGCCTTCCTCGCGGTCCTGGCCCCCGACCTGCTGGCCGACCTCGCCCTCACGCCGGCCGATCTCAGCTTCGCCTCGGGGATCTGGTTCATCGCCTTCGCGGCGATGCAGATCCCCGTCGGGCTTGCGCTCGACCGGCTCGGGCCGCGGCGGACCGCGGCGGTGCTTCTGGGCGCGGCGGGCGGCGGCGGCGCCGCGCTTTTCGCGACGGCACAGGCGGGCTGGCAGATCGCGGTCGCGATGGCTTTGATCGGCGTGGGATGCGCACCGGTCCTGATGGCGAGCTACTACATCTTCGCGCGCGTCTACCGCCCGGCCGTCTTCGCCACGCTCGCCTCGGTCCTCGTCGGCGTGGGCTCGCTCGGCAATATCGCCGCGTCCGTCCCGCTCAGCCTCGCGGCGGACGCGGTCGGCTGGCGGGGCGCGATGTGGGCGCTGACGGCGGTCACGGTCGCGACGGCCATCGGCTGCTGGGCCTTCGTGCGCGATCCCGAGGCGGTGACGGGCCCGACACGCGGGTCCCTCCTCGACGTCCTGCGCATCCCGGCGGTCTGGTTCGTCGCCCCGATGTTGCTGGTGAACTACGCGCCCGCCGCCGGGCTGCGCGGTCTCTGGGCCGGACCCTACGTCGCGGAGTTTTACGGCGCGGCGCTGGTGGGCCCCGTCACGCTGGCGATGGGAACGGCGATGATCGTCGGCAACTTCGCCTACGGCCCGCTCGACCGGCTGTTCGGCACGCGGAAATGGGTGGTGATAATCGGAAACCTCTTCGGGGCCGTCGCCTGCGCCGTGCTGTGGCTCGACCCGGTACCGCCGCTCGTCGCCACAATCGCCCTCTTCGCCGCGATCGCCGCGTTCGGCTCGAGCTACGCGATGACGATGGCGCATGGCCGCGCGTTCTTTCCGGCGCACCTGATGGGGCGCGGCGTGACGTTCCTCAATCTCTGCTCGATCGGGGGCGTGGGGATCATGCAGTTCGTCACCGGCCCGCTCTTCGAGGGGGCGGGCGGCGGCGCGGCGGGCTACCGCGTCCTCTTCGCCACCTTCGCGCTGGCGCTTCTGGCGGGCTGCGCGATCTATCTCTTCGCGCCCGACAGCCGGGACTGACCCGCGTCCCGCTGCCGCAGCGTCGAACCGGACCGTCGCCCGCGCCGTTCTGTCTCCCGAACCGACGGAGGATGCCATGACCGACGCGAAGCGCACCGACCCGGACCTCTGGGAGACGGTGAAACGGGAAATCACCGAGGGCGACAAGGGCGGCGAGCCCGGACAATGGTCCGCGCGCAAGGCGCAGATGTCGGTGCAGGAATACAAGAAGCGCGGCGGCGGCTACGACGACGCGGGGCCCGGGCAGGACGAGACCAGCCTGCATGAATGGACCGAGGAAGACTGGGGCACGAAGTCCGGCGGCGAGAGCGGAGAGACGGGGGAGCGCTACCTGCCGAGGAAGGTGCGGATGCTCCTGACCGACGACGAATACGCCCGCTCCACGCGGAAGAAGCGCGGCAGCGACGAGCAGTTCGTGGATCAGCCCGACGACGTGCGCGAGAAGGTCGCCCGGATCAAGGCGCAGGGCCCGACCAAGGAGATGCTCGACGACCGGGCCCGCGACCTCGACATCGAGGGTCGCAGCTCGATGTCGAAGGACGCGCTTCTGGACGCCATCGAGGCGGCCACCGACGAGGACGGACGCGGCCACGGCTCGAAGGCCGCGCTGTCCCACCGCACCAGGGACGAGCTGATGGAGATGGCCCGCGACCGCGATCTGGAGGGGCGATCCGGCATGACGAAGGACGAGCTCGTCGAGGCGCTGGCCGGGGGTTGAGCGGCGGCCTTCCGTTTGCCGTGCACGTGGTCTAGGGACCGCGCACCAAGCGAAGGACGTGGAAATGGGATACAGGGTCGTCGTCTGCGGCGCCACGGGCAACGTGGGCCGTGAAATGCTGAACATCCTGGCCGAGCGCCAGTTCCCGGTGGACGAGATCGCGGCGCTGGCCTCGCGCAAGTCCATGGGGACCGAAGTGAGCTTCGGCGACGCGACCCTGAAGACCAAGGATCTCGAGCAGTTCGACTTCGCGGGCTGGGACATCGCCTTCTTCGCCGTCGGCTCGGAGGCGACCAGGGCCCACGCGCCGCGGGCCGCGAAGGCCGGTTGCATCGTGATCGACAACTCGTCGCTCTACCGCTACGACCCCGACGTCCCGCTCGTCGTGCCGGAGGTGAACCCGGAAGCCGTCGAGGGCTATTCCAAGAAGAACATCATCGCCAACCCGAACTGCTCCACCGCGCAGATGGTGGTGGCGCTGAAGCCGCTGCACGACCGCGCCCGGATCAAGCGGGTCGTCGTCTCCACCTACCAGTCCGTCTCCGGCACCGGGAAAGACGCGATCGACGAGCTCTGGGACCAGACCAAGGGCATGTACGTGCCGGGACAGGAGCGGGCGCCCTCGGTTTACACCAAGCAGATCGCCTTCAACGTCATCCCGCATATCGACGCCTTCATGGACGACGGCTCCACCCGCGAGGAATGGAAGATGGTCGCGGAGACGAAGAAGATCATCGACAAGTCGATCAAGGTGACCGCGACCTGCGTCCGGGTGCCGGTCTTCGTCGGCCATTCCGAGGCGATCAACATCGAGTTCGAGGATTTCCTCGACGAGGACGAGGCCCGCGACATCCTGCGTACCGCGCCCGGCATCCTCGTCGTCGACAAGCGCGAGGACGGCGGCTACGTCACCCCGGTCGAATGCGTCGGCGACTTCGCCACCTTCGTCAGCCGCATCCGGCAGGATTCGACCGTCGAGAACGGGCTCAACATCTGGGTCGTCAGCGACAACCTGCGCAAGGGCGCGGCGCTGAACGCGGTGCAGATCGCCGAGACGCTG
Organism: uncultured Jannaschia sp.; assembly: GCF_947494055.1. Taxonomy (GTDB): domain Bacteria; phylum Pseudomonadota; class Alphaproteobacteria; order Rhodobacterales; family Rhodobacteraceae; genus Jannaschia. The sequence continues at coordinate 37,449 of NZ_CANLTR010000015.1, forward strand.
GGCACGCGGGTCCTGCGGAAGGGCTGATCGAGCGGGGCTGACAGCGCGCCCCCGACCCGCCAGAATGGGCGGCGAACCATCCATTCGGGACCCCGCCCCATGCGCCTCGCGATCCTGCTCCTCTGCCTGCCCAGCCTCGCCTTCGCCGAGGACGTTCTGCTGCCCGCCCCGGCGACGGAGGCGGTGATCTTCGCCAACGGCGCGACGATCACGCGCGTCGCGGAGACGGACCTGCCCGCCGGGTCGCACCGCCTCCTCCTGCCCGTCCTGCCGGCCGCAGACGGGCCGCCGCGGATCGAGGTGGCGGGCGCCACCCTCGGCCCGCAGGAGGTGATCGTCGGCGGCCGGATCGACGGGCGCGATCTCTTCACGCCGGCGCAGCGCGCGGCCTACGAAGTCTGGATCGACGCGCGCGACGCGGCCGAACAGGCGGAGGACGAACGCACGGGCGCATCTGCCGGGGTCGAGGCCGCCGAGACCCGGCTCGACTTCCTCGGGTCGATCTCGGGCGCGAACGTGACCCGGCTCGAAGCCTGGTCCGTCACCGAGACGGCGCAGTCCATCGGCGAGGCGGTCGCCGCCGCGCAGCGCGACCTCGCTGCCGCGCGCGACGCCGAACGCAACGCCCGCCGCGATCTGGAGGATGCCCGGCGCGCCGAGGATCAGGCACGTCGCGACTTCGACGCGACCGGCGCGGATCTCGGCCCCGTCTCGCTTCTCGCCGTCGCGGTCACGCTGGACGCGCCCGGTCCGGTCACCGCGAGGCTCGCGCAATTCGCGCCGCAGGCCGGCTGGACGCCCCGCTACGACGCCACGCTGGACGAGGCGGCAAACCGCGTGACGCTCGTCCGCAAGGTCGAGGTCTTCTCGAATGTCGGCCTGCCGCTCGCGGGCGTGACGCTGCGCCTGTCCACCGCCGACCCGTTCGCGCAGAACACGCCGCAGGAGGTCCTGCCGAACCTCGTCGTCACCGGCGAGCGGCCCGTCCCCGAGCCCCGCTACGCGGCGCCCGAGGCCGCGACCCTCGATGCGATGCGGCTCGCCAAGCCCGCCGACGAGCCGCTCCGCGCCGCGGCCGACACCGACGGCCCGATCGTCGCCTACGACTACCCCGAACCCGTGAACGTCCCCGTCGACGGCCAGCGTGTCACGCTGTTCCTCGACACGCTCGATTTCGACGCGCGCGTCTTCAACCGCGCCGCCCCGCGCACCGACCGCACCGCCTTCCTGATGGCCGCGTTCACCAACGACACCGACGAGCCGGTGCTGGCCGGTCCCGTCGCGCTCTACCGTGACGCGGAGAAGGTCGGGGAGGCCTACCTGCCGCCGATCCCCGCGGGCGATGACACGGAGCTCGCCTTCGGCCCGCAGGAGCACCTGCCGCTCGAGTTCGTCCGCGCCGGGAACGAGGTCGGCGACCGGGGGTTCTTCCAGACGTCCGGCTACCGGCGGCAGGACCTCAGCTTCCGCATCCGCAACCTGTCGGACAGGGCCGAAACGGTCGAGGCGCGCTACGCCCTGCCCTACGACGAGGCGGAGGATATCGAGATCGTCATCGACGCCCGACCCCGCCCGGACGCGACCGACGTGGAGGACCGGCAGGGCGTGGCCCAGTGGAACCTCGACGTGCCGGCCGGCGGTGCGGTCGAAGTCGAGGTCGACGTAAGCATCGAATGGCCGGAAGGCGAGTTGCTGTTCTGGCAGCCCTGACAGGCTCCGCGCCGTCGTCTCAGACCACCACGAAGCGGTCGGACGCCGCGTCGTAGACCTCGAGCGCCCCGGTGGTGATGTCGTTCCACATTCCGTGCAGCGCCAGATCCCCGGCCTCGACGGCGCTCGCGACGAAGGGGAACGTCATCAGGTTGTCGAGCGAGGTCAGCACCGCCCGCCGCTCGAGCGCGCGCAGCCGCTCGTCCTGATCGGGAATGTCCTTCACCTCCTCCCAGCCGGGGCGGAGCAAATCCATCCAGCGACCCACGAAGCTCTCGGCCTTCTCGAGCTCGGGCGCGTGACCCGAGCACATCGCCTCGCAACCCTGCACGCCGCCGCATTGCGAATGGCCGAGCACCATGATCTGCGACACCTTCAGCGCCGTCACCGCATATTCGATCGCCGCCGAGGTGCCGTGGCGCAGGCCGTCCGGCTCGTGCGGGGGGACGAGGTTGGCGATGTTGCGGTGAATGAAGAACTCACCCTGCTCCGCCCCGAAGATCGACGTGACGTGGACCCGGCTGTCGCAGCAGCTGATGACCATCGCGCGCGGTCGCTGTCCCTCGGTGGCCAGCCGGCGATACCATGCGGCGTTCTCGGCGAAGGTCGTGGCCTTCCAGCCGTGGTAGCGTTGGATGAGCGATCCGGGCAACGGCCGAGCGGGTCTCATGGGGACTCCGAAACTGAGGTTTTGTCCGCAATTACCCGGAAATTCGGCGGGAGTTCGAGCGATTTCTCGAAGGCATCGTCCCGGCGACGTCACGCTTTTGCCCCGGTTGGCAGCGAACTTGCCGCCAATCGAGATACGGAGTCAACCATGCCCGCCGCCATCCCCCTGCGCCCGACCGAGCACATCACCTTCGACCGCGACCGCCTGTTCCGGGTCTGCGACGAGAAGGGGATCGACGCGGAGATCTTCCTGATGGACATCCTCTCCGAGATCGAGACGCTGGTCGAGATCGCAAGAGGCCAGGTGGACGATCGCGAGGGTCTGGTGCGGACCTGCTCGCGGCTGATCCGCCGGGCGGAGGTGATCGGCATGGTCACGCTCGAGGAGGTCGCCCGGTCGGTGATCCGTTGCCTGGGCGAGGGCAACGAATACGGGATGCGGGCCTGTCACGCGCGGCTCGTCCGCCTCGGCCGTCCCGGCGCCGTGGCGGAATGGAGCTTCGCCGGCGCGATGCAGCCGGACGGCGCGGCCTGACGCTTCGCAACCGCGGCGGACCTTGCGGCAAGCGGCACGGGCGCTAGAGTGACCGGCGCCGCAAGCCCGCATGCCGAGGACCGATGCATTCCGATGACCTGCCCCGTTTCGCCGATCCCGACACGCGCGCGATCCCCCTTCGCATCCTGACTGCCGCCGGGCTCGACGCCTGGCTCGCCGGGCAGGAGGACGCCGTGCGCGACTGGGTCGCGGCCAACGGGTTCGAGGCCAGGGCCGGCGAAATGCTGCGGATGCCCGCCCCCGACATGGGTGTCGCCCGCGTTCTTTTCGGCATCGGCGGCCCGAAGGACAGGGCGCGCAAGCGCTTCCTCGTCGCCGAGGCGGCCGCGAAGTTCGGCGCCGGCACCTATGCGCTCGACGGCGAAATGACCGCGAACCAGGTGGAGGAGGCCGCGCTCGGCTGGCTCTTGGCCGCCTACCGGTTCACCCGCTACGCCGGCAAGCCGCGGGAAGCGGCGCGGCTCAAGGCGCCGAAGGGCGTCGACGCGACCCGGATCGAGGCGATCGCGGCGGGCGAAATCCTGACCCGCGACCTCATCAATACGCCCGCCAACGACATGGGTCCGGACGATCTGGAAGTGTCCGCCCGCGCGCTCGCCGATCTGCACGACGCACGGATCACGGTGACGAAGGGCGACGACCTGCGTGCCGGGTTCCCGCTCGTCCATACGGTCGGCCGTGCGTCGAGCCGCGCGCCGCGCCTCATCGACATGAGCTGGGGGGACGAGGGCCCGGCGCTGACGCTCGTGGGCAAGGGGGTCTGCTTCGACACCGGGGGCCTGAACCTCAAGCCCGGATCGTCGATGGCGCTGATGAAGAAGGACATGGGCGGCGCGGCGACGGTACTGGGCCTCGCGCACATGATCATGGCGACCGGCATGAAGCTGCGCCTGCGCGTCCTGATCCCCGCGGTGGAGAACGCCGTCTCCGGCGACGCCTTCCGGCCGGGCGACATCCTCACCGCGCGCAACGGCCTGACGGTGGAGATCAACAACACCGACGCCGAGGGGCGGCTGGTGCTGGCCGACGCGCTCGCGCTCGCCGCCGAGACGCCTCCCGATCTGCTCGTTTCGATGGCGACACTGACCGGGGCCGCGCGGGTCGCGGTCGGCCCGGACCTCGCGCCCTACTACACCGACGACGACGCGCTCGCGATGGCGCTCAACCATGCCGGCCACCGGGTGCGCGACCCGCTCTGGCGGATGCCGTTCCACCGCCCCTACGAGACGATGATCGAGCCGGGGATCGCCGATCTCGACAACGCGCCCTCGGGCGGGTTCGCGGGCTCGATCACCGCGGCGTTGTTCCTCGACCGCTTCGTGCCCGACACGATCCGCTATGTGCATTTCGACATCTACGGCTGGAACCCCACGCCCGCGCCCGCCCGTCCGAAAGGAGGCGTGGGCATGGGCGCTCGCGCGATTTTCGATTCGCTGACGGACGTGCTCGCTTCATGAGCGAAGCCGATCCGCGCATGATCCCGGCAAACGGTCATGCCGCGGCGCACGAGCTGCGCGGCAAGGTCGAGGCGGCCCGCTACGTCAAGGGCACGATCCGCAACGTGCAGCAACCGCTCGTCAACCTCGCGGCGAGCCCGCGCGGCGACCGGACGAGCCAGCTCCTCTTCGGCGAGGCGTTTCGGGTCATCGACGAGCGCGACGGCTACGCCTTCGGGCAATCGGCGCGCGACGGCTATTGCGGCTGGGTCATCTCCGGCGCGCTGACCCGGCAGGAGGCGGCAACGCATTGGGTCGCGACGCCGGCCACGCATCTCTATCCGAAGGCCCGGCTGAAGGCGGCGGCGGAGGTTGCGATCTTCTTCGGCAGCCAGGTCCGGGTCACCGCCGATCAGGGCGACTTCCAGCGGATCACGACCGGCCATTTCGTCCCGACGGGCCACCTTCAACCGCTCCGCGCGCGGTTCGGCGATCCGGTCGGCGTGGCCGACACGTTCCTCGGCACGCCCTATCTCTGGGGCGGATGCTCCCGCTGGGGGATCGACTGTTCCGGCCTCGTGCAGCAGGCGCTCATCGCCTGCGGCATCGACTGCCCCCGCGACAGCGATCAGCAGCAGGCGATCGGGCGTGCGCTCGAGGAAGACGAGCCCCTGCAGCGCGGTGACCTTGTCTTCTGGCAGGGCCATGTCGGAATGATGTCCGACCCCGGGACCCTGCTACACGCCAACGCGCACCACATGGCCGTCGCCTACGAACCGCTGCCCGAGGCGCGCGCCCGCATCCGCGAGAACGATCCGACCGGACGCGGCGACATCGTCGCGCGCCGCCGGCCGGAAACGCGCTCGCGCCATAGGTCGTGAGATTCAGGCGCCGTTCGTTCGCGCCGCGCACCGCAGCCCCGCGGGCCCACTAGGCGGCGGCCCTCCACCCGTCGCAACCGCGGGTCGGCGTCGTCCTCGATCGCGCTAGCCGGCCAGCATCAGCCAGCGCATGACGCCGTAGACATAGAGGCCGCTGAAGAGGACGTTGAGATACTTGAGCTGCTTCTCACCGTGGAGCCAGGCGCAGAGCATCCAGATGATGCAAAAGGGCAGGCCCAGCAGCATGGGCCACGGATCCCAATCCTGGACGATGGCGACGGTGCTGGCGATGCCGAGATAAACGGCCAGCCATTTCAATCTTTGTTCGTACTTGGTCAGCCACAGCTCGAGGCCGGCGGCAAAAAACCGTGATGCGCCCATTCGAGGCCGCTCCCGTTCGTCTGTCTAAATGTATGAGGGGAACGGATCATCTCTGCCATCCGTCCTGTCCCGCCCTATCGCAAATTTGCGTCCCGGGCAAGAGGAAGCATGGCGCTCAGTCGACCGCGCGGATCAACTTGCGCTCGAGCACGCGAAGGACGGTCTTAAGGTCGTGGCCGCGTCGCAGGATGCGGCCGTCCATGCCGATGACGGCATAAATGCCCTGCTTCGCTGCCATCTTCGGCCGCTTCTCGATCCGGTACATCGGCTGTTCGGCGGTGCGGCGGAACACCGAGAAGATCGCGACCTCCCGCAGCGAGGAGATCCCGTAATCGCGCCATTCGCCCGCGGCGACGAACCGGCCGTAGAGCGACAGGATCACCGACAGTTCGGCGCGCTGGAAGTGGACGGTCTCGGCCTGCGGAAAGGGCGTCGGTGCGTTCATCCCCGTGAAGGTGGCGCGAGCGGGAACGCGATTCAAGCGCCCATTCGCGTCGGGCCGGGCGAAGGTCGGTTAGCGCACCATTCACCCTGTCGCGATCCGGCCGCAAAATGATCCGGCGTCGACCGCGACCCCTCCCCGGATTCGCCATTCCGAGGCGTCAGATCGTTGCCCGTTGGAGCACAATGCTCCGAATTCCGACGCAGCATTTCATTGCCCCCACCCGATGCTGCGTCGGTGCATCACCCGGGTCCGTCCATCTGGGTCGGCCCGGCGTCCGGACGGCTCCGTCCCCAAGGGGCGGAGCCGTTCCACCCTCGCGGCCGGCTAGCTTCGGACGAGCGTCTCGTAGGCCTCGGCGATGTCGCGCGTCATCGCCCCGACCTCGAAGTTGTAGTCGCCGATCTGCCCGACCGGCGTGACCTCCGCCGCCGTCCCGGTCAGCCAGCACTGCTCGAAGCCCTCCAGCTCCTCCGGCATGATGTGACGCTCGTGGACCTTGATCTGCCGATCGGCCAGCAGGCCCAGCACGGTCTGGCGCGTGATGCCGTTGAGGAAGCAGTCCGGCTTGGGCGTGTGCACCTCGCCGTTCCTCACGAAGAAGATGTTGGCCCCCGTCGCCTCGGCCACGTAGCCGCGATAGTCGAACATCATCGCGTCGGAGCAGCCTTTCGCCTCGGCGGCATGCTTCGACATCGTGCAGATCATGTAGAGGCCGGACGCCTTGGCGTGGCTCGGCGCCGTCTCCGGCGAAGGACGCTTCCACTTGGCGATGTCGAGCCTGGCGCCGCGCATCTTGGCGTCGCCGTAATAGCTGCCCCAGGCCCAGGTCGCGACCGCCACGCGGATCGGATTGCGCGAGGAGCTGACCCCCATGTCCTCGCCCGCCCCGCGCCAGGCCAGCACGCGGACATAGGCGTCTTCCAGCCCGTTGGCGCGCATGGTCTCGTACTTGGCGGCCTCGATCTCGTCGACGGTCCAGGGGATCTCCATGTCGAGCGCGCGACCCGAGTCGATCAGGCGCTGCGAATGCTTGCGGCTTTCGAAGATCGTGCCCGAATAGGCCCGCTCACCCTCGAAAACGGCGCTCGCGTAATGCATCGCATGGGTCAGCAGGTGGACATTCGCGTCCTTCCAGTCGACCAGGGTGCCATCCATCCAGATCCGCCCGTCGAGCTCCGCATATGACCCGGCCATCGTCGTCTCCATCTCGTATGTGTCGCAAGCGTGTCCGCTTCGGACATATTGTTGCGTTAAATCTTCGCGTCGCTAACAATCGGTCCTTGGAATGTCAATAAGGCTGACATAGTTTCGGAGCAGGAGGCGGGATGACCAAGGATCAGAGCGAAAATCTCCTGTTCCTGACGGACGAACAGCTCCGGCGGGCGACGGAGGCGATGTTCTTCGCCTATCGCGGTTTCACCGCCGACCCCGACCGCATCCTTGCCGGCTACGATTACGGACGGGCGCATCACCGCGCGATCCATTTCATCCATCGCACCCCGGGCACGACGGTGAACAACCTCCTGAGCATTCTCGGCGTCACCAAGCAGTCGCTGAACCGCGTCCTGCGCACGCTGGTGGAGGACGGGCTGGTGGACAGCCGCGTCGGCGACCGCGACCGGCGGGAGCGGCATCTCCACCTGACCGAATCCGGCGAAGCCCTCGAGCGGGAACTGTCGGATGCGCAGCGCGCGCGGATGCGCGCGGCCTTCCGCGAGGCCGGCCCGGTGGCTGTGGCTGGCTTTCGGGAGGTTCTCGAACATATGATGGACCCGGAACTCAGGCGGCACTTCACGGCCGCGAAGGATAGCTGACGCATGAACGACGCGCGGGCCGCGCAGGATGGCCGGGAGGCCCCGACGCTGCAGACTCACGTCCTTCTCGTGGACGATGACGCACGGATTCGCGGGCTGTTGCAGAAGTTCCTGATGCGCAACGGCTACCTCGCGACGGCCGCGCGCGACGCCGATCATGCGCGCCGGCTGCTCGCCGGGCTCGACTTCGACCTCGCCGTGCTCGACGTGATGATGCCGGGCGACAACGGCTATGTCCTCTGCGCCGAAATCCGCGAAACCCGCGACATGCCGATCCTGATGCTGACCGCACGCGGCGAGACGTCGGACCGGATCACCGGGCTCGAGGCGGGCGCGGACGACTACCTTCCGAAGCCGTTCGAACCGAAGGAGCTTCTGCTGCGTCTCCGGGCCATCCTGCGCCGCGCCCCGGCCACCGGCAGCGCGATGCCGAAGATCCTGCATCTCGGGCCGCTGCGCTACGATCTCGACCGGGGGGAACTCCTGCGCGGCGAGGATTCCGTGCGACTTACGATCACCGAGACGACCCTGATGCGCACCCTCGCCGCCAACCCGCATGAACCCGTTTCGCGCACCTCCCTCGTGGAGAAGCTCGGCCGCGACGGCGAGATGTCGAGCGAGCGCGCCGTCGACGTGCAGATCACCCGCCTCCGGCGCAAGCTGGAGGCCGACCCGAAACAGCCACGCTACCTGCAGACCGTGCGGGGCGAGGGCTACATGCTGGCACCAGATTGATGACCCTTCTCATTACCCATCCCGACGCCGACCTTCACGTCACGCCGCCCGGCCATCCCGAGCAGGTCGCCCGCCTGCCCGCGATCCGGCGGGCGCTCGACGGCATGCCGCTCGACCGGCGCGACGCGCTCCCGGCCACGGACACGCATCTGCTGCGCTGTCACCCGCAGGACTATCTCGACCGAATCGACGCCGCATCCCCGTCCGAAGGCTGGGCGCAGCTCGATGCCGACACGTTCCTCGCCCCCGGCTCGCTGAACGCCGCGCGGCTCGCCGCCGGCGGCGCCGTGCAGGCCGTGGACGCCGTGCTGGAGGACCGGAGCCGCACCGCCTTCGTCGCCATGCGTCCGCCCGGTCATCACGCGGAGACGGCGACGCCGATGGGCTTCTGCCTCTTCGGCACGGTCGCCATCGCCGCGAAGCACGCGCTCGACCACCACGGACTCGACCGCGTGGCGGTGGTCGATTTCGACGTCCACCACGGCAACGGCACGCAGGATCTCCTTTGGGACGAGGCGCGGACGCTCTTCGTGTCGACGCATCAATCGCCGCTCTGGCCGGGCACCGGCGCGGCATCGGAGCAGGGAGCGCATGACAACGTGATGAACGTGCCCCTGCCGCCCGGCTCGGATGGCAGCACGGTCCGCGCGCGGTTCACGAACGACATCCTGCCCCGGCTGGAGGCGTTCGCACCGAAGCTCGTCCTGATCTCGGCCGGGTTCGACGCGCATCGCGCCGACCCGCTCGCCAACCTGAACTGGGACACGGCGGATTACGTCTGGCTCACCGAGCGGATATGCGAACTCGCCGAGCGACATGCGCGGGGTCGGGTGGTGTCGTGCCTGGAAGGCGGCTATGACCTCGACGCGCTGGCGGAGGCCAGCGCCGCCCATGTGGACGTGCTGCGAGGACATGACGATGGCTGACGCCCCCGACGACGTGAACACGATGAGCTTCGAGCAGGCCATCGCCGAACTGGAACGCGTGGTGAACCAGCTTGACCGCGGCGACGTGCCCCTCGACGAATCCATCAAACTTTACGAGCGCGGCGCGGCGCTGAAGGCCCGCTGCGACGCCAAGCTCAAGGAAGCCGAGGAGAAGGTCGAGCAGATCACCCTCGACGCGGGCGGCAATCCCACCGGCACCCGGCCCGCCGACCCGTGAGCCTCGCCGAAAGGCTGCGCGCGGCGCAGGACGACACGCAATCCGCACTCGACGTCGCGCTGGCGCTGTTCGACGGGCCCGTCGGCGACGCGATGCGCTACGCCAGCGCCGGCGGAAAGCGGCTTCGCGCGTTCCTCGTGCTGGAGACGTCGGCGCTTTTCGACGTGCCCCGTGCCCGCGCCCTGCGCGCCGCGGCCGCCATCGAGGCGGTGCATGCCTATTCGCTGATCCACGACGATCTGCCCTGCATGGACGACGACGACATGCGCCGGGGCCGGCCAACCGTGCACCGCCGCTGGGACGAGGCCACCGCCGTCCTGGCCGGGGACGCGCTCCAGACCTGCGCCTTCGAGCTTCTCGCCGGGGCGGAAACCGACCCTGACCCGGCAATCCGCGCCGAGCTCGTCCTGACGCTGGCACAGGCGGCGGGCGCGGCCGGCATGGTCCGGGGTCAGGCGCTCGACATCGCGGCCGAGACGGCGGCCGAGCCGCTCGACCTCCACGCCATCACCGAGTTGCAGCGGTTGAAGACCGGCCGCCTCCTCGAATGGCCCTGCCGCGCCGGCGCCATTCTGGGCCGCGCCGATCCCGCGCCGCTCCTCGCCTACGCCCGCCATCTGGGGCTCGCGTTCCAGATCGTCGACGACCTCCTCGACGTGGAGGGCGATGCCGCGGCGATGGGCAAGGCCGCGGGCAAGGATGCCGAGGCAGGCAAGGCCACCTTCGTCTCGCTCCTCGGCGTCGCCGAGGCCCGTGCCCGTGCCGATGCTCTCGTGACCGACGCCGAGGGCGCCCTTTTGCCCTTCGGCGACCGGGCTGCTAGCCTGATCTCGGTCGCGCGCTACGTCGTCGACCGCGACAGATGAGGCCCCGACCGATGACCCCGACAGCATGACCGCGTCCGACACCCCCCTTCTCAACCGCGTTGCCGGTCCCGCCGACCTGCGGCCGATGTCCGACCGGGACCTGCGGCAGCTGGCCGACGAGCTCCGCTCCGAGACGATCCACGCCGTCTCCCGCACCGGCGGGCATCTGGGCGCAGGGCTTGGCGTGGTCGAGTTGACGGTGGCGCTGCACGCGGTCTTCGACACGCCGCGCGACAAGCTGATCTGGGATGTCTCGCACCAGAGCTATCCGCACAAGATCCTCACCGGCCGCCGCGACCGGATGGGTACGCTGCGCCAGCGGGCCGGTCTGTCGGGCTTCACCAAGCGGAGCGAGTCGCCGTATGACCCGTTCGGCGCGGCGCATGCCTCCACCTCGATCAGCGCGGCGCTCGGCTTCGCCACGGGCCGCGAACTCGGCGCGGGCGATGTGGGCGACGCCATCGCGGTGATCGGCGACGGCGCGCTGACCGGCGGCATGGCCTACGAGGCTCTCAACCATGCGGGCCATCTCGGCACCCGCCTGATCGTCGTGCTGAACGACAACGAGATGTCGATCGCGCCCCCGGTCGGCGCGATGTCCTCCTACCTGTCGCGCCTCTATGCGGGCGCGCCGTTCCAGGACTTCAAGGCAGCCGCCAAGGAAGCCGTCGGCTACCTGCCCACGCCCTTCCAGGAGGGCGCGCGGCGCGCGAAGGAGATGCTGAAGGGCATGACCTTCGGCGGCACGCTCTTCGAGGAGCTGGGCTTCAGCTATGTCGGCCCGATCGACGGGCACGACATGGACAGCCTGTTGAGCGTGCTTCGCACCGTGAAGTCGCGCGCGACCGGGCCGATCCTGATCCACGCGATCACCAAGAAGGGCAAGGGTTTCAGCCCGGCGGAGAGCGCGGTCGACGGGGGCCACGCGACCTCCAAGTTCGACGTGACGACCGGCGCGCAGGCCAAGGCCGCATCGAACGCGCCGAGCTACACCAAGGTCTTCGCGCAGAGCCTGATCAGCGAGGCCGAGCGCGACGACCGCATCGTCGCGATCACCGCCGCCATGCCGGACGGAACCGGCCTCAACCTCTTCGCCGAACGCTTCCCCGCCCGTTGCTTCGATGTAGGCATCGCCGAGCAGCACGGCGTGACCTTCTGCGCCGGGCTCGCCGCGTCGGGAATGAAGCCGTTCTGTGCGATCTACTCGACCTTCCTGCAACGCGGCTACGATCAGGTCGTCCACGACGTCGCGCTGCAGAACCTGCCCGTGCGCTTCGCGATCGACCGCGCCGGGCTGGTCGGCGCCGACGGCGCCACCCATGCCGGCAGCTTCGACGTCGCCTACCTGTCGAACCTGCCGAACTTCGTGGTCATGGCCGCTGCCGATGAAGCGGAACTCCGCCACATGGTCGCCACCGCCGCGGCGCATGGCACCGGCCCCATCGCCTTCCGCTTCCCGCGGGGCGAGGGCGTCGGCGTCGAGATGCCGGAACGCGGCACGCCGATCGAGATCGGGCGCGGCCGGATGATTCACGAGGGCGAGCGGGTGGCGATCCTGTCCTTCGGTGCCCGCCTGCCGGAAGTCGAGGCGGCGCGCGAGAAGCTGATCGCGCGCGGCATTTCCCCGAGCGTGGCCGACGCCCGCTTCGCCAAGCCGCTCGACCGCGACCTGATCCTGCGGCTCGCCCGGGATCACGAGGCGTTGATCACCATCGAGGAAGGCGCGGTCGGCGGTTTCGGCAGCCACGTCGCGCAGTTGCTGGCCGAGGAAGGCGTCTTCGACAATGGTCTGCGTTACCGGTCGATGGTCCTGCCGGATGCGTTCCTCGATCAGGGCGCGCCGGGCGAGATGTATGCGGAGGCCGGCCTGACGGCGGCGGATATCGAGCGCAAGGTGCTCGAAACGCTGGACCTCGGCGTCATGCGCGCCCGGGCCTGACGCCTGAGCTGCTTTCCTGAACGAAGGCGCCCAGAAACGAGAAAGGGCATGCCAGAGCATGCCCTTCGCAGAAACTATTGAGCTTTAGCTCAGTTCGTACCACTCGTGCTGCCGGAACCGCTACCAGGAGTACCCGGCGTGCTGCCGCTGGAATCATCGCCGTCGTCATCGTCAGAAACGATCGCGATCAACGCGAGACCGCCGACGAGAACCGACGCCGTGGCCACGGCGGGGTTGTTCATGTCGAACCCGCCGAAGTTCTGCGTCGACTTGTCGGTCAGGCGCACGTCCTGATCCGCGGATGCGGCAATGGGGGACACCAGCAGCGCGGCTGCGGCGACGGAAGCAAGGATAGTCTTCATGAGTGAAACTCCAAATGGCGACGCGATTACCGAGAGAGCTATTCCGGTGACCGCAAGCGATCAAGCGTTTCCGCGATTATCGCTGCAGAAAGATGAATCTTCGGCTGCTTGGTCACAGAACGGGCTTCGATCGCGCGAAAACGGAACCGAAAGAACCGCCCATGCGTCACCTTGGCTCCAATTGGTCAGTCGTTCAGTCTGACGAACTCGAAATCGCCCAGTTCGGGCGTGATTCTCTCGACGCTCCGCCTAATCGTTCCACTCGCTTCGACCCAGTAGCGGTTGGTGAACCGCCCACCGGGTCCGTCGCAACTCTCGGTATACGTACGGGTGTCGTAGCTGCGCCCGTAGATCGTCAGCGTCTCGGTCCCGACCAGCCGCACGTTGCAGAGGAACCTATGTGCCTCGATCACGCCCGCGCCATCGATGATGCGGTTCACCCGCACCACACCGTCCGCCCCTCCGGTCGCGAGCGCACGGATCAGGCCGGTCACATCCGTCGTCATACGGTCGAAGCCGAAGCCGCGGGTACCGGCGACGATCCCATCGCGCCGCAGGATCGACTGCCCCGCCGTGTTGCGCCATTCGATTACGCCTAGGTTTGCACTGTTGGCGAGGAGCGTGAAGCCGACATCTTCCTGCTGCTGGATCACGAGCAGGATCGACACGGGGGCCGAGGCGATCAGTTCCGGGGTCAGCTGCGCGCGCGCATCCACCGAGGGCGTGTCCGGTCGAACGAGGTCCACCACGGCGGCCGTCGCCAGTCGTAGCGGGGATTGCCGGATGTCGTTGCCGCATCCCGTCAGCGCGAGGGCGAATGCCGCGGCGAGGCCCGCATGGCGCCAGAACCTTGTCATCGCCAGAACCGCCCCCAGTCGTCGGATAGATCCGGCGCGGATTGATCCCGCACCAGAGGATAGAGCCGGTTGCGCAGGTTCAGCCGCGCGCCGCCATCCCGCAAAAGCGGCTGAATCGTGAACCCGGCCCCAGTTTGTGTTTGCTGCCCGGTCATCCAGGCGAGCGGAATACGCAAGCTGATCCCCTTGTCGAAGCTGCCTTCGCCGAATTCCTCCGAGGAGACGTTCGTCTTGGTCGCGTAGGCCCCTATGCGCCAGCCATTGGCGAACTCTCGTGCCAGTGCGTAGGTCGCCCCCTCGTCGCCGGCGAGGTAGCGGCCCACGGCGAGCTGGCTCAGGAAGCCGTTGCCGTGATCGTAGTAGCCGGTCACGAAGGCCGTGGTCGCGTCGAGGTCGCGGAACCCGAAGGCCATGTCGAACTCCCGCTGCCGCACGCGGTTGACCTCCGCTCCGATGGCGAGGGGCGAGCCGTCGCGCTTCCACAGCACCTCCGCGGAGACGCCGCCGAACTGGGTCTCGAGCAGACCCGCGGACAGGCGCCCGTGGAAGTCCGGGGCCGGACGGAAGATGTAGTTCGCCGTCAGGTAGGGAATGAACGGCCCGTCCTCCTTGGCGAAGAGGTAGGTATTGGTTCGCACACGCGGCAGGACGGAATTGGAGCGGCGGTCGTATTCGTCGCGGTTGCCCGCGATCTTCTGCCTTACGGCGCCGTCGAGGACGATGCCCGGCGCCGGCTGGTAGCGACCCGACAATTGCGCGCCCACGTCGATGCGGAACGGGTTGTCCGGGTCGAAGGTCGTGGTCGCCGTGTAGGGACCGAGCGCCCAGCGGAACCGCGGATAGGCCTCCGGCTCCGTCACCAGCCCCTCGTTCGGCAGGGCGACCGCGTCCACCCGGCGGGACGCAGCGAGGATCTGCGCGGCGCCGTCCGGCGCGTTCTCGAACCGCTCCACGTCACTGCGTTGCAGGATGACGGCGGACCCCGCGGTGCCGACTGCATTCAGCGGCACCAGGATCAGCGTCTCGACCGAGGGCGGCAACGCCGCGGTCGCGGCGCGCGCGGCGCGGCCGATGGCCTGCGACTCGGTCGTGTAGCGGCGATTGCGGAACCGGATCTCTGCCTGCGTCGCATCGAGCCGTGTGGCCACGAGCTCCAGATCGGCCTCCGCCAGCGCGGCGTCGAGCGCGGTCCGCACCGCCGCCGGGCCCGCCGGGTTCGCCACCCAACCCCGCGACCAGACCTCCGGATTCTCGCGAAAATCCGGGCGCAGCGTGACGGGACGCGGTGTCTCCTCCAGCCCGCTGCCCAACGGCGCGCGCCTGGGGTTGGCCGCGAACTGAAATGTCAGGCCGACCGCCGTCCCCTGGATCGCCTGCAGCCCCAGCCGGATGCCGGGCCGGATCGCGTAATCGACACCGAAGTTCAGCGGCGTCTCGGGGTCGATGATGTCGCGCCCCCGCGCCTGCTCCACCCTGTATTCGTCGGGCGAGTATTCGACCTTGAACGTCAGGCGGTCGGTCACGTCGTATTGCACGCCCGCGAACAGGGCGGCGTCGCCCCGGAACAACCGGTCGAGGGAGAAGTCGCCGCCCTGACCGAAGTCGAAGCCCGGGCGGTCATCGAAGCGGTCGTCCAGCACGCCCAGCGGATTGCCGAAACTGCCCCGCCCGCCGAGACGGCCCCAGCCGATCCCGCCGGAGACCGTCAGGTCGCCGAAGGACTTGGTGGCGACAAGATACTCCGCGCCGTAAATCCCCGTGCCGCCGAAATCCTGCAGACCTACCGTCACCGCGGGCCGCCACCCCGCCTCCTCCAGAAGCTGAACGCGGACGTCGAAGCTGCGGTCGTAGGTACGGGTGAACTCCCCGTTTCCGCGCGGCAGGAAGTCCGGCACCGAGGCGTAACGGAACACGCCCTCGACGCGGGGCAGGATCTGGAAGGCGAGCTGGCCCCGCCCGATGTCGTTGGACAGAAGCGTCAGGCTCGTCGTGAGCTCCGCGTCGGGCTGCATCTGCGCCGAGGGCGTCTCGATCAGGCCCGGCACGCCGTAGGTGTTGATCGAGCGCACGCCCGCGATCTGCGCCTGCGCCACGCCGCCCGCGACGAACGTGACGGCGAAGAGAGCGGCTCGGGTCCAGCGCGGCATGGGCGTCCTCGGATCAGGTTACGCGCTTAATGGCGTCTCGCCGCGACGGCGGGAAGCGCGGCGGGCGCGATCGGCGCGATCGTGCACCGGAGTGTCTTGAATCTGCAACTGCGGCTTGTATGGCCTCCCCATGCCTGCCGTCGCCCCCGATCCGTCCCGCCTCGCCGTCTCCGGAGCCGGGGGTCGCGTCGGCCGCCTTCTTCGTGCCGTCTGGGGGGCGGGGCCGGCGTGGCACGTGCGGTCGGACGGGCCACTCGCCCCGACGATCGCGGGGCGCGATACGCTCATCTGCCTCGCCGGTGTCACATCGGGCGACGCGGCGGCGCTCGCCGGGAACACGGCCGCCGCGCTCGACGCCCTGGAGGCGGCACGGACGGCCGGCGTGGCGCGCGTCCTCCTGATGTCGTCCTCGGCGATCTACGGACGGGCGCACGGCCCACTGACCGAGGACCGGCCGGCCACGCCCGCCAATGCCTACGGCGCGGCCAAGCACGACATGGAGCGGGCGGCGGCGGCCTGGCGGTCGGCCAATCCGGACGGGCCCGAGGTCATCTGCCTGCGTCTCGGCAACGTCGCGGGGGCGGACGCGCTGCTCGGACGGCTCGGCGCCGCGCCGCCCCGGCTCGACATCTTCCCCGACGGGCGCGGCCCGCGGCGGAACTATATCGGGCCGGTCACGCTCGCCCGGACGCTGGCGGCGCTCTCCGCACATCCCGGCCCCCTGCCCTGCGTCCTGAACCTCGGCGCCCCGGGGCTCGTCGACATGGCGGACCTGCTCCGCGCGGCGGGGCGGGACTGGGAAGCCGTTCCCGCCCCGGAGACGGCGCTGCCGGAGGTGGCGCTCGACACGACGCGGCTCGCGGAGATCGTGCCGCTAGCCCCGGCGACGGCGACGCCCGCGACCCTGATCGCGGAATGGCGGGAGGCGACGGCGTGACCTTCGGCAAGCGGCTCTTCGACATCCTGTTCTCGATCTACCTGATGGTCTTCCTCGCGCCGGTCTTCGCCGTGGTGGCGTGGAAGGTCTGGCGGCAGGGGGACGGGCCCATCTTCTACGGATCCGAGCGGATGAGGTCGGCGACCGAGGCCTTCACGCTCTGGAAGTTCCGCACCATGGCCCCCGACCCCTCGGACCGCGGCGTGACGGGCGGTCACAAGGCCAACCGCATCACGCCCCTCGGACGCACCCTGCGACGCCTCCGGCTCGACGAACTGCCGCAGCTGTGGAACATCCTGCGCGGCGACGTCAGCTTCGTCGGGCCGCGCCCGCCGCTCCGGCGCTACGTCGAGATGTTCCCCGACCTCTATGCCGAGGTGCTGCACTCGCGCCCGGGCGTCACCGGGCTGGCGAGCCTCGTCTTCGCCCCGCACGAAGCGCGGATCCTCGAGGCCTGCGACACGGCGGAGGAGACGGAGCTCGCGTATATCCGCATCTGCATCCCCCGGAAGGCGGCGCTCGACCTGCTCTACCAGCGCCACCGCAGCTTCTGGCTCGACGTGCGGCTGATTTCCTGGACGACGGCGAAATTCTTCCCCCGCGCCATCCGGCCCCGACGGAAGGGCAGCTGGGTCTGATTAATCAACTCGCTTGATCAATTCGCGCGAACCGGGTGACGAGCTCGACATGCGGCGACCAGCGGAACTGGTCCACCACCGCGACCGGACCCATGCGCCAGCCCGCCGCGACCAGCGTGGCGGCATCGCGGGCGAAGGTGCCGGGATGACAGCTCACGAAGGCGATGGTGCGCAGGTCGGCCCGGGCGAGCTCCGCCACCTGCGCCGCCGCGCCCGCGCGGGGCGGGTCGATGATCGCGGTATCGTAGGCGGCCAGTTCCTCCGCCGTCAGCGGGTCGCGGAACAGGTCGCGGCGCCGCGCGGAGACGGGCTTCAGCCCGCTTGCGTGTCGAGCCGCGTCCGAGAGCGCCGCGACGAGATCCGCCTCGCCCTCGAAGGCATCGACGGACGCGGTCTCGGCGGCGGGAAAGGTGAAGGTGCCGCAGCCGGCGAAGAGGTCCGCCACGCGCGCCGCGCCCTGCACCGTCCCGAGCACATGCGCGACCAGCGCCGCCTCCCCCTCGGCCGTGGCCTGCAGGAAGGCGCCCGGCGGCGGGACGACGCGGGCGCGGCCCATGACCTGCGCGGGCGGCATCTGCTGAAGCGCGAGCTCGCCGTTCCAGGTAGTCCGCGCGAAGCCCTGACCCAGCGGCGCCAATGCCAGCATCGCGTCCCGGTCGAAGGGTTTGGCCCCGTCGATGGCGAGGTCGAGCCCGTCCGGCCCTTCGGTCACGTGCAGCGTGACCTCCGCCCCCCGTGCCGCGGCGATGCGGGTGATCCGCTCGAGCGCGGGCAGCGCGGCGAGGATACGGGGGTGCAGGAGCTTGCAGTCCGGGATCGCCACGATCTCGTGCCCGGCGGGGACGTGGAAACCGACCTCCGCGCCCTTCTTCGTCTTGCGCCCCGCCAGCGCGGCCCGACGGCGGGCGTTCGGCGGCGATGTCGCGACGCCCGCGATCTCCGCATCGATCCCCGCGCGGGCAAGGTTGTCACGCACGAGCGCGGCCTTCCAGTCGGCGACGAAGCCGTCGGACGCGTGCTGCAACGCGCAACCGCCGCAGCGCCGGAAATGCCGGCAGGGCGGGGCGACGCGGTCGGGCGAGGGCGTCACGATCTTCGGCGCGGGGATGCGGTCCCCCGTCCGCGCCCCGGTCACGGTCTCGCCGGGCAATGTGCGTGGGGCGAAGACCGGGCCGGCTTCGGTCGTGGCGATGCCGTCGCCCTGATGGCCGAGGCGGGTGATGGTGAGGTCGGTCATGCGGCTTCAGTATCTGTCCGGTGGTCGAACGGGAAACGGTCCCGGCATCCGATGATAGTCTTCGTCGCCTGATCCGGTCCGGGCACCACGTCGGAGGATCGCGCCCGGCGCGAGGTGGGTGCATCGCATCCGTCCGGGGGCGGGTCGGGTATGATCCGGAGCCGCGCCCCGGCGGAACACGTTCGTGACGTCGACAAGTCTCCCCAGACGCCCCTCACTCCGCCGCGACGTCGCTCTCCGCGTCGTCGGTGCCGATGAACCCGCCGGATTGCCGCTCCCAGTAGCGCGCGTAGGTGCCCTGCATCGTCAGAAGTTCGGAATGGGTGCCCTGCTCGACGATGCGGCCGTCCTCCATCACCACGATCCGGTCCATCCGGGCGATGGTCGAGAGGCGGTGGGCGATCGCGATGACGGTCTTGCCCTCCATCACCCGCTCGAGCGCCGACTGGATCGCGGCCTCGACCTCGGAATCGAGCGCGCTCGTCGCCTCGTCGAGCACGAGGACGGGCGCGTCCTTCAGGATGGCGCGGGCCAGCGCGATGCGCTGCCGCTGGCCGCCCGAGAGC
Organism: uncultured Jannaschia sp.; assembly: GCF_947494055.1. Taxonomy (GTDB): domain Bacteria; phylum Pseudomonadota; class Alphaproteobacteria; order Rhodobacterales; family Rhodobacteraceae; genus Jannaschia. The sequence goes on from NZ_CANLTR010000015.1 coordinate 56,789, forward strand.
TTGACGCCACGCTCGCCCAGGAAGGCCTCGTAGCCGCGGTTCCCCTTGTGGTCGCGCAGCCCGAGGATGAAGTCGTGCGCCTCCGCCCTGCGGGCCGCGTCCTCGACTTCCGCCTGCGTGGCGTCGGGGCGGCCGTAGAGGATGTTGTCGCGGGCGGAGCGGTTGAACATCGCCGTCTCCTGCGTGACCATCCCGATCTGGCGCCGCAGGCTGTCCTGGCTGATGTCGCGGATGTCGTGCCCGTCGAGCGTGATGCGCCCGCCTTCGGGATCGTAGAGCCGCAGGATCAGCGCCACGAGCGTGGACTTGCCCGCCCCCGACGCGCCGACCACGCCCAGCTTCTCGCCCCGCTCCAGCGTCAACGTCAGGTTCCGGATGCCGCCTTCCTTCCGCCCGTAGGTGAAGGTCACGTCCTCCAGCGCGACGCGCCCTTCGGCCCGGTCCACCTCCACCGCGTCGTCGGCATCGGTCAGCGTCCAGCGCGGGGTGAGGGTGAGCATCCCGTCCTCGATCTCGCCCACATTGGCGTACATCTCCATCAGCGAGAAGCTGACCCAGCCGGTCATCTGGGCGATGCGGATGGCGATGGCGCCGGCCGCGGCGATCGCGCCCGGCGTGGCGGCGCCGGCCTGCCAGAGCAGGATCGTGCCGCCGATCAGCATCACCGGCAGCAGGCCGGCCACCGCCATCAGCGCGAAGCGGAACGTGGCGGAGACGTAGCCGAAGTCGATCGCCCGGTCGCGGAAGGTCGACATCGCCTCGAGCGCGTTGCGGTCCTCGTGCTCGCCGTGACCGAAGAGCTTGACGGTCTTGATGTTGGTGATCGTGTCCACGACCTGCCCCGTCACCATCGCCCGCGCCGCGGCGCGGGCCTTCGAGCGCACGCGGATCTGCGGCATGAAGGCCCGGATCAGGAAGGCGTAGCCCGCCATCCACAGCGTCAGCGCGAGCGCCACGCGCCAGTCGATGGCGACGAGGAGCACCGCCGAGCCGATCAGCGAGGAGGCCGCGAAGGCCACGACGTTGATCGTCTCGGACGTGACCGAGGTCATGGCGCGCGCGGTCTGCATCTGCTTCGTGGCGATGCGGCCGGCGAAATCGTTGTCGAAGAACGTGACCGCCTGCCCCATCGTCCAGCGGTGCAGGCGGGACTGGACCAGCGGGTAGACGGAGGGCTGGACCGAGATGCCGTTGAACGAGGCCGAGACGCCGAAGATCAGCGGCCGCAGGATCAGGTAGAAGGCGACGAAGGTTCCGAGCAGAAGCGCGTTCTGCGTGAAGTAGCCCTCGCTGCCGCCGACGACGCTGTCGATCACGGCGCCGAGCAGGAACGCGGTGATGACCTCGGTGATGCCCGAGGCCGCGCTCGCCGCGAAGGCCACGCCGAGGACGGGCCACGCCCCCGAAAGCGTCCAGCGCATGAACGCGCCGAGCGTGTCGGGCGGCGGGCCATCGGCGCGCGCGAAGGGCGCGATTAACTGCGACAGATAGCGAAACGCGCTCATTCCGCCGCCTCCTGTTTCTCCGCCTGCGCCTGCTGCCAGTCGTGATAAGTCTGAGCCGATCCTTTGACCTTCCATTCAAGGCGACCATTGCTGTGTCGGTCTAAGACAACCGCAGCAGATGCCGAAGGGCTTGTTGAAGACCAAGGTCGAGCGAATACCAGCCTCTTGCCGCGTGAATCATCCGGATAAATCAGAGTACCGTTGGCTATGAGCCTTTCCTTCGTAGCTTTTGCCGCCGGATCTTGGCTGTAACCGGTATCCATCAATGCCTCTGACCCCTCGAGTACGACGAACTCCCCGTCCTCCTCGACCGCGGTCGCCTGAACCCCGCTCTTGTGCCGGATCTCGAACTGCACTTCACCGCTCGTCCGCTCCTCGACCGGCTCCGCGACCTTCGCGACCGCCTTCGGCTGCGGCTTGAGCATGTCGAGCCCGATCACCGGCAGGATGATCCGCAGGTTCGCGAGGAACTGCTCCATGTTGGCCACGTCGGCCTCGGGCAGGCGGCGGCGCTGGCTGTCGGGCTGCGTGGCGTTGTCGAGCGTCACGCGGCCGGCCTCTGCGGTGAGCCGGATCAGTTGCGCCTCGAGGTATTCGGCATGGCCCTTCGACAGGTCGTCGTCGCTCGTCGTGACCGCGATGGCGGTTTCCCAGAAGTCGCGCTTCACGGCACTCTGCCTGATCCGTTCGGACACGGAATTGCCTGACCCGATATAGGCGCGGGTGCCGCCGGGTGCCTCGGGGTCGGGACCGGAGAGGATGTAGACGCCCGTCCGGTCGACCTCGTCGCGCGCGGTCAGGGTGCCGAAGGCCGAGGCGCCGCTGACGAAGAGCAGGCCGGTCCATCCGTGGATCGTCGCCTTGCGCAGGCCGCTCGGCTTTCCGTCCACGAGGAAGAGCTGGATCGTGCGGCCGAAGGTGTCGCCAATGCTCATTCCGCCGCCTCCTGCGCACGGGTGTCGATGAAGCCGCCCGACTGCCGCGCCCAGAACTTGGCGTAGAGGCCGCCCTGCCCGAGCAGCGCCTCGTGCGTGCCCTCCTCGACGATGCGGCCGTCGTCGACGACCACGATCCGGTCCATCGCGGCGATGGTGGAGAGGCGGTGCGCGATGGCGATGACCGTCTTGCCCTCCATCATCCCGTAGAGCGTGTCCTGAATCGCCGCCTCGATCTCGCTGTCGAGCGCGCTTGTCGCCTCGTCGAGCACCAGCACCGGCGCGTCCTTCAGGATCACACGGGCCAGCGCCACGCGCTGCCGCTGGCCACCGGACAACTTGACGCCCCGCTCGCCCACCTGCGCGTCGTAGCCGGAATTGCCCTCCGGATCGGCAAGGTCGAGGATGAAGTCATGCGCCTGCGCCTTCTTCGCGGCGGCGTAGACCTCCGTGTCGGTGGCGTCGATCCGGCCGTAGCGGATGTTCTCCATCACCGAGCGGTGCAGGAGCGAGCTGTCCTGCTGCACCATGCCGATCGCGTGCCGCAGGCTCTGCTGCGTCACCTGCGTTACATCCTGCCCGTCGAGCGTGATGCGGCCCCGCTCCGGGTCGTAGAACCGCAGGAGCAGCTTCACCAGCGTGGACTTGCCCGCGCCCGAGCGGCCGACCACGCCAACCTTCTCGCCCGCGCGGACATGCAGCGTCAGGTCGGTGATCCCGCCCTTGGCCCCGCCGTAATGGTGCGTCACGTCGTCGAAGGCGATCTTGCCCTGCGTCAGGCGCAGCGGCACGGCATCCGGCGCGTCGGTCAGGCAGATCGGCTGGGCGATGGTCTCGAGCCCCTCGGCCACGATGCCGAGGGAGCGGAAGAACGTCGACAGCGCCCACATGATCCAGCCGGTCATCGCGTTCAGACGCAGCACCAGCGCCGTCGCCGCCGCGACCACGCCGACCGTCGTCTGCCCCTGCATCCACAGGAGCACCGCCCAGCCGACCACGCCCACGATCAGCAGCCCGTTCAGGACAACGAGCGCCACGTCCATGATCGTGAAGAGCCGCATCTCGGTGGCGAAGGTGCTCCGCGTCGTCTCGATCGCCTCGCGCGCGTAGGTCAGCTCCTGCCCCTCATGCGCGAAGAGCTTGACCGAGTGGACGTTGGTATAGGCATCGACCACGCGTCCCGTCGTCATCGACCGCGCGTCCGAGGAAGCCTTGGAGGCCGGCCCGATCCGCCGCATCGTCCAGCGCACGAGCCCCCCGTAGAGCACGATCCAGACCAGCATCGGGATCAGCAACCGGGCATCGGCGTCGAACAGCAGGACCGCCGCGCCGACCAGATAGGCGACGGCGAACGTGATCGCGTCGAAGACCTGGAAGATGGCGTCGCCCGCGGCCGTGGGCGTCTGCATGATCCGGTTGGCGACGCGGCCGGCGAAGTCGTTCTCGAACCAGCCGACGGACTGGCCCAGCACCTGGTTGTGCGCGCGCCAGCGGAACATCGCGCCCATCTGTGGCAGGATGGCGTTGTTCAAGAGCATCACGTCGAGCGTCTGGATCGCCGGACGGATCACCAGGATGAACACGGCCACGAGGATTAGCTCGAGCCCGTGGTCGCGGGCGAGTTCGGCCGGCGTCGTGTCCGACAGGATGTCGACGATCCGTCCCATATAGGCGATCAGCCCGATCTCCACCGCGGCGACCGCAACGGAGATCAGGGCGGTGACGGCGAAGAGGCGGTGGAACGGCTGCGTCCATGATTTCAGGAACGGCCAGAGCCGGGCGGGCGGGGTCTCGTCCCCCTGATGCGGTGCATAGGGGTCGACGCGGGATTCGAAGAAGCGGAACATCGGGGGCCTTTCGGGCTTGCCCCGCATATAACGCCCCCGCCCGGAATTGCCATCCGGAGGCCGGCGCAAGGCCGGGCCTGCGCGTCAGTCCCGCGCGGCGCGCAGGGCCGTGTCCCGTAAGGCCGCGCGCGACACCTCGCCCGCCCGCGCCCGCCAGAGCGCGCGGGCCTGCGCCAATCCGTCGCCCAGCGCCCGGCCGGAGAGTTCCGGCATCAGGTCGGCGGCAGAGAGCGGGAAGGTCGCGTCGGCCCCGGCCTCGGCCGCCGCCATCTCGGCGGGGTCGAGGGGTCGGGCCACCAGCGCCGCGCGGATGGCGAGCGCGTCGCGGGCACGGACCGCCCCCAGCGCGTCGCCGAGCGCGAAGGCGGACGCCTCCCCCCGCGCGGCCTCCAACAGGGCGACGACGGTGCGGGCCTCCGCGTTCGACAACCGCAGGCGGGCCGTATCTCCGCCCAGCGCCGCAAGCCGCACGGTCCATTCCGAAGGCCGCGGCTCCAGATGGACGAGCACCGGCAGCGCCGCCGGCTCCGACCCCGGCAGGACGCGCCAGAGAAGCCCCGCCTGCGCCATCGCGGCGACGGACGGGGCGGGGTCGGCGGCGGCGAGGAGACGGCGCATCTCGTGGCCGATCCGCTCGGCGCTGAGCCGGTCGAGCCCGTCGCCCGCCGCCGCGCAGGCAGCGAGCCCGTCGGCGTCGATCCCGTGATCCGGATCGCCGTACCACGCGGTGAACCGGAAGAAGCGCAGGATGCGGAGGTAATCCTCCGCAATGCGCGCGGAGGGATCGCCGATGAAGCGCAGCCGTCGGGCATGCAGGTCGGGCAGGCCGCCCAGAGGGTCGATCACCGTCCCGTCCGCCTCGGCGTAGAGCGCGTTCATCGTGAAGTCGCGCCGCGCCGCGTCCTCGGTCACGTCGTCCGAAAAGGCGACCGTGGCGTGCCGCCCGTCGGTGGCGACGTCGCGGCGGAAGGTCGTGACCTCGTGCGGGATGCCGTCCGCGACGACGGTGATCGTGCCGTGGTCGATGCCGGTGGGGACGGCCTTCAGCCCGGCCGCCTCGGCCAGCGCCATCACCCGCTCGGGCCGGGCATCCGTGGCGAGGTCGACATCCGCGACCGGCGCGCCGAGAGCGGCGTTGCGCACGCAGCCGCCCACGGCCAGAGCTCGGTGGCCGGCCCCGGTCAGCATCGCGAACACCACCTGCGTGGGCGCCGCGTTCAGCCAGTCGCCGTCGATGTGCATTCCGTCCGCTCCGCCAGTCCCCTGAGCATCCGGGCCGTAGCGCCCCAGATGTAATAGGGCCCGTAGGGCACCGCGTAGTAGCGCCGCCACGTCCCGCGCCATTGCCGCCGCTCGATCGTGTAGTTCGCCGGGTCGAGCACATGGGCGAGCGGCACGGTGAAGACCTCGTCCACCTCGCCCGGCTCCGGCACCCAGTCGAAGGCGGGGACCGTCGCCACGACGGGGGTGACGGTGAAGCCGGTCACCGTCTCGTGCGAGGGTAGCCGGCCCAGGACGCGCGCCGTGCCGCCCGGCAAGCCGACCTCCTCGCCCGCTTCGCGCAGGGCCGCCATCTCGGGCGTTTCCCCCGCCTCGAGCTTGCCGCCGGGAAAGGCGACCTGGCCGGGATGGTGACGCAGCTTCGAGCTGCGCTTGGTCAGAAGCACGCGCGTCCCGTTCGGCCCGTCCATCAGCGGCACGAGAACTGCCGCATCGCGCAAGATACGGCGGCCCGGCAGGACGACATCCGGGTTCAGGTCGAAATCGGACGAGTCGCTGCCGCCCGGGCGCGCCAGAGCGGCGGCAATGGCCTCAATCCGCATCCTTCGTGGCCTCGAATCCCAGCGTCGCGGGGTCGAACTCGTAATGGGCGCCGCAGAACTGGCAATCCGCCGTCACCTGCCCGTCCTCGGTCGTCATGTGACCGATGTCCTTCTGGGAATAGATCGACAGCGACTGGCGCACCTTGTCGGCCGAGCAGGTGCAGCCGAAGCGCACCGGCTGCGGGTCGAAGACGCGCGGTCCCTCCTCGTGGAACAGGCGCAGGAGCAGGTCCGTCGGCGCGACCGTCGGCCCGATCAACTCCAGCTCTTCCGTCGTGTCGAGGAGGATATTGGCGCGGTTCCAGTTCTCCTCGGCATCGTCGTCGAGGATGTCGGAGGCGGTGAGCAGCCCGCCCTCGCCCGACCCGCCGCCTGTCGCGAAGGGCGAAGCCTTCGGCATGTGCTGCAGCATCACGCCGCCCGCACGCCAACCCTCTGGCGCGCCGGGGACCTGCGAGCGGCCGTAGGCCAGCGCGAACCGGGTCGGAATCTGCTCGGACTGCGCGAAATACGTCTCCGCGCAGGCGGCGAGGCTGCCGCCCGCGAGGGGCGTGATCCCCTGATAGGGCGTCATTCCGCGCCCCTGGTCGATCAGGATCGCGAAGTAGCCCTGGCCCACGAGGTCGAACGGCCGGACCTCCGGCCCGAGCTCGTCCTGCCGATCGCGGTCGAAGCTGGCCCAGGCGCGGATGCGCGCCGGCTGGCCGTCCTCGGTCGGGCCGTAATAATCGGTCGCCAGAAGCCGTGCCGGCCCGTCGCCGCGGACCTGTAGCGACAGCTTCCAGCGGAGCTTGATCGTCTGCCCGATCAGCGCGGTCAGCAGCGACATCTCGGCCACAAGCGCCTCGATGGCCGGCGGGTAGTCGTGCTGAGACAGCACCTCGGCCAAGGCGTTGTCGAGACGTGCCACCCGGCCGCGAATGTCGCTCGCGTCGAGCTGAAAGGGCAATACGGTGTCGTCCCAGAGGCGGGGGAGGGTCTCGTTCATGGCGGGTGTCCTTCGCATCGCCCCGCTTCAAACTCGTGGGCGGGGCTGGCATCACGCCGCAGATATAGGGTTCGGCAGCCGAGGATAAACCCCATGATACCCCGCTACGGAACGCCACCGCGGCGCGGCACGGTCTATCGGGCCCGGCCCGGCGCCTATGCCCTCCTGATCCGCGACGATCGTATCCTGCTGACGGTGCAGGAAACCCGCGAGGGGGAAGAGGTCCAGCTTCCCGGCGGCGGCATCGACCCCGGCGAGTCGGCCCGGCCGGCGCTCCTGCGCGAGATCCTGGAGGAGACGGGATACAGCGCGACCATCCTGCGACGGCTGACCGCCTGGCGGGAATTCACCTGGATGCCGGATTACGAGCGCCACGCCGAGAAGCTCTGCCACGTCTATCTCGCGCGGCCCGGCCTCCGGCTCGGCCCGGCCCGCGAGACCGGACACCACGCGCTGTGGCTTCCGGTTGCGGCAGCGCGCGAGAGGATCGCGCAGGAAGGCGGGCGCCGGGCGCTGGCACGGTGGCTCGACCGACCCCGTCAGGCTACGGCGCCAGCTGCCTTCGGACGATGGTAGCGGAACATCAGCATCGAGATGTCGTCCTCGAACTGCTTGATCCCGGTATGGTCGCGCAATGCGGCCTCGATCCGGTCCACCGCAGCCTCCGGCGCGACATCGATACCGGCCAGAAGCTGCATCAACCCCTCCTCCTCGAGCATGCCGCCCCAACTATCGGTACAATCCGTCAATCCGTCGGAATAGGCCAGCAGCGCGTCCCCGGGGGCAAGCCGCGCCGTGACGCGGTCGAAGCTCACGTCCGGCAGGAGCCCCACGGGGGGGCCACCCTCCCCCAGCCGATCCACGCGACCGTCGGCGCGACGGACGAGAGGGTGGGGATGCCCGGCCTGACAGAACTCGACCTCGCCCGTCTCCGTGTCGACATAGGCGAGGACGGCGGTAAAATAGATCTCCGAGGCCAGCTCGTTGAGCATGACGTCGTTGAGCCGGCGCATCACCTCGTCGGGGCTGTGCGCGCTTCCATCGCTGGCGAAGGCGATGTTGCCGCGCCGGGACGTGTAGGTGAAGAGGCCTGCGAGCCGCCCCGTGAGGAGGGCGGAGGCGATGCCGTGGCCGGAGACGTCGATCGAATAGAGCGCGATGCAGGTGGCGGAAATCGGGAAGTAGCCGACGAGATCGCCACCGATCTGGCCCGATGTCACGAGGCGGAGCGACAATTCCGACCCGCAGAACCGGTGCGTCGGCTTCGGCAGAAACGCTCTCTGCAGCTTGCGCGCCTCGGCCAGATCCCGGTTGACCGCATCGTGCATGGCCGTGAGTTCGTCGAGCGCGGAGCGAACCTCGTGGTTCCGAAGCAGGAGCTTCTCCTGCATCTCGAGCAGGCGTCGTCCGGTATTGATCCGCGCACGAAGCTCGGCGATGTCGATCGGTCGGGTCACGAAATCGTCCGCCCCGGCCTCGAGGCCGGACGTCTTCTTGGCGCGATCGGTCTCCGAGGTCATCAGGATGAGATAGGTATAGGTCTGCTCTGCCAGGTCGCGAAGCGTCCGGCAGAGTTCCGGCCCATCCATCTCCGGCATCTGCCAGTCGGACAGGACGAGCTGGATCGGCGGGTCTTCCGTCATGCACAGGAAGAGGCCTTCGGCCGCGTTCGACGCGGTCAGGACCTCAATATCCATGGCCTCGAGCAGCGAGACGAGAAGCTTGCGCTGCGAGGCGGAATCGTCGACGACGAGCGCCCGCAGGCGTTCGCTGACCCGCGGCAGCACTGATTGATCATTCTTGGTCATCGGCGTCATGTCCCGTGGTGCCAACATCCTGACCGCCCGAAGTTAAAGACCGATGAAACGCCGCTTTGTCCACGGAAGGGCAACGGCAATGAAGATCGCCCAAGTCTTAATGTTCTGTTTACGATCTGCGGCCTAGGTCCCGGTCATGATCGATCAGGACCGCATCGTGGAGCTCGAGAGCGAGGTCGGGGCAGAGGATCTCGTCTCGATCCTTGCCACGTATTTCGAAGAGGCGGCGGCGATGATCCGCCGCATCGAGAGTGGGCTTCAGCCCGACGAGCTTCCACCGGCACTCCACTTCCTGCGCAGCGGGGCTCTCAATCTCGGGCTGGTCGGGTTCGCGGAAATGACCGGCCGGATGCGCGAGATCGGTCAGGCCGCGGACGGAGCGACCCTGACCGAGATGCTGGAGAGAACCAGGGTCGCGCTCGCCTCGCAGAGTCCGGTCGCCTGATCTCTCAGATCACCAGTTCGCCCAGAACCGGATCGTCGGTCAGGTCGCGCCAGGCAAACCCCATTCCGTCCATTCGCCTCTCGAGCCCTTCGAACGCCCCGGGATCGGCGCTCTCGATCCCGATCAGGACGCTGCCGAAGTTCCGGGCGGATTTCTTGAGATATTCGAACCGCGCGATGTCGTCGGAGGGTCCGAGGACGTCGAGAAACTCGCGCAGCGCACCGGGACGTTGCGGCATCCGGAGCACGTAGTACTTCTTCAGCCCGGAATGACGCAGCGCTCGTTCCTTGACGTCCGGCAGACGCTCGAAGTCGAAGTTCCCCCCCGAGGTCACGCAGACGACCCGGCGGCCCGCAATTTCCGGCCCGAGATCGCGCAGCGCGTCGATCGAAAGGGCGCCGGCCGGTTCGAGGACGATGCCCTCGGTGTTGAGCATCTCCTGAATGGTGACGCAGATCCGGTTCTCGGGCACGCGCAGGACGTGCTGCGGCGGCACCTGGCGCAGGATTTCGAAGGTCCGGTCGCCGATCCGTGCCACCGCGGCACCATCCACGAAGCTGTCGAGCGTCTCGAGCGTCACCGGCCGGCCGGCCGCCAGCGCCGCCGAGAGCGAGGCGCCGCCCGCCGGCTCGACATAGCGGATCTCGGGAACGACGCCCTTGGCACGGAAATAGCCCAGCATCCCGGCCGACAGGCCGCCGCCCCCCACCGGCAGGACGACGAGGTCCGGTGGCACCGGCATCTGCGTCAGCATCTCGACCGCGACGGAGGCCTGTCCCTCGATCACGTCGGCATCGTCGAAGGGCGACAGGAACTGCGCCCCGGTCTCGGCGCAGAAATCCTGCGCGGCGCGGAGCGTGGCATCGAAGAAATCCCCGGTCAGACGGATCTCCACCCGTTCGCCCCCGAAGATTCGCGTCTTGGCGATCTTCTGTCCCGGCGTCGTCACCGGCATGAAGATCACGCCATCGACGCCCAGGTGCCGGCACATCCAAGCAACGCCCTGCGCGTGGTTGCCGGCGCTGGCGCAGGCGACCCGGGAACCATCCATCTTGCGCATCGCGTTGAACGCGCCGCGCAGCTTGTAGGAGCGGACGGGCGACAGGTCCTCGCGCTTGAGCCAGATGTCGGCGCCGAACCGGTCCGACAGCCAGTCGTTGTGCGACAGCGGCGTCTCCGGAAAGACGTCGCGCATCGCCGCCGTCGCGGCTTCGGCGGCCTGCGCGAAATCAGTCAAGCGGGCGCCGTTCGACGAAATGGCCGTAGAGGACCGACAGGATGCTGACGCCCAGAAGCAGCAGCATCCAGCCCACGACGAGGTTGTAGGTCACCGAGATCGGTCCCGGCGTCGCCAGCGTACCGTCCGTCGCGACCGGTGGGCCGCTGATCGACGCGTCGATCAGCGCCGGGACCTGCAGGAGCAGGGAGACGGCGAAGGTGAGCAACGCCAGCAGGACGACGGTCGCGGACTGGCCCTTCGTCGCGGTCCACGCCTCTCCGACCGTGATCGGCTTGCCGATCGCACCGGCCGGCAAGATCAGACCGAGCCGGTAGAAGATGATGACCGCGACGATGAAGACGGCCGGCGATGCCAGAACCGGCACGATCGGCGCGAGCGCGACCAGGATCGCGACGGAGACCGCTGCCACGATCAGGCCGATCAGGATCGAACGGCCGAGATAGCCTAGCATCTGCCCCCCGTGGACCGGCGGCACGACGCCTTCGGCGCTCTCCTGCAACAGGACCCGACGGTGCCACGCCACCGCGATCCAGATCGAGATGGCGGCTTGCAACAGCACGACGGCGAGGCTCGCGGCAAGGAACCCGTCGGGCAGGATCGGCGCCGCGTCGCCCTCGCCCATGGCGGTCAGTTCCAGCTCGGTCAGGCTGTGCTGCCCGTAGGCGGAAATGAACCAGACCGACGCTACGACGAGGATCGCGTAGGGCAACGCCGTGACCCGCAGCGCGGCCCCGATGTCGTCGAGGATCACGCGGACCGCACGCATGAAGATCTTCCAGCTCAGCATCTCGCCCTCCGCAGGTTCCGGCTCTCCTACGCGCCCGCGCGCCACCCGGTCAACGCGGGCGCGCGGCTTGCGAGGCGGGGGGCGATGGCCTAGGGCACCGGCGACATATCGGAGAGACAGATGGACGCGCCCAAGAAAGTGGTGCTCGCCTATTCCGGCGGGCTGGACACCTCGATCATCCTGAAGTGGCTTCAGACCGAGTACCGATGCGAGGTCGTGACCTTCACCGCCGATCTGGGCCAGGGCGAGGAGTTGGAGCCGGCGCGCAAGAAGGCCGAGATGATGGGCGCGACCTCTATCCACATCGAGGATCTGCGCGAGGAGTTCGTTCGCGACTTCGTGTTCCCGATGTTCCGCGCCAACGCGCTCTACGAGGGGCTCTACCTGCTGGGCACCTCGATCGCCCGGCCGCTCATCTCCAAGCGTCTCGTCGAGATCGCCGCCGAGGAGGGCGCCGACGCCGTGGCCCATGGCGCGACCGGCAAGGGTAACGATCAGGTGCGCTTCGAGCTCGCCGCCTACGCGCTCAACCCCGACATCAGGGTGATCGCGCCCTGGCGGCTCTGGGACCTGTCGTCGCGCACGAAACTTCTGGACTTCGCCGAGAAGAACCAGATTCCCATCGCCAAGGACAAGCGCGGCGAGGCGCCGTTCAGCGTGGACGCGAACCTGTTGCATACCTCGTCCGAGGGGAAGGTGCTCGAGGACCCCGCCGAGGAAGCGCCGGACTACGTGCTGCAGCGGATCACCCGCCCCGAGGATGCACCCGATACGCCCGAACATGTCGAGATCACCTTCGAGCGCGGCGATGCCGTGGCCATCGACGGCGAGGCGATGTCGCCCGCCACGATCCTGACGAAGCTCAACGAGCTGGGCGGCCGCCACGGCGTCGGCATCCTCGACCTCGTGGAGAACCGCTTCGTCGGCATGAAGTCCCGGGGCATCTACGAGACGCCGGGCGGCACGATACTTCTGGAGGCGCATCGCGGGATCGAGCAGATCACCCTCGACAGCGGGTCCGGCCACCTGAAGGACTCGCTGATGCCGCGCTATGCGGAGCTCATCTACAACGGGTTCTGGTTCTCGCCCGAGCGCGAGATGCTGCAGGCGGCGATCGACAAGTCGCAGGGGCACGTCTCCGGCACGGTCCGCGTCAAGCTCTACAAGGGGTCCGCGCGTACCGTCGCCCGCTGGTCCGACCATTCGCTCTACTCGGAGGCGCACGTGACCTTCGAGGAGGATGCCGGCGCCTACGATCAGCGCGACGCGAAGGGCTTCATCCACCTGAACGCGCTGCGCCTGAAGCTGGTGGCGAACCGTAACCGGCGGACGGGCTGAACGCAGACGGGGCGCCCGAAGGCGCCCCGTTCATCGCTCCGATCCGTGCGGATCAGGCGCGCTTCTTCAGCTTGCGGGCCACGCCGAGCGATCCCAGCGCGGCACCCATCAGGAAGATGCCGGCGGGAAGCGGCACCGGGGCCGGTGCCGGACCGACGTTGTAGTCCGAGTCCGTCGCGACGAAGGCAGCGGTCGCAATGGGCAGCAGGGCATTGTAGACCGGCTCGTCGAGCAGCGTGTTGATATCCACGTCCCCGCCCGGGAAGCCGAGATTCCCCTCGACGGCGTAGTTGGTGAAAAGTCCGTGCAGGACGGTCTCGCGGGTGTCGAGCGAATAGATGGCATCGTCCAGATCCGAGCCTGCCGCGATGTCGAAGGACATCTGGTAGTCGATGATTCCATCCGCGGCCGAAAGGCCCTCGAAGGTCTGCAGGATCGCCCCGTAGAACGGAACGCCCTCGGTCAGTTCGGTGAATCCGTCGCCGTCGGAGACGTCATCGGCCACGTTCGGATCGAACCCGTTGGCCGGAACCGGCGGGACGCTGTCCTGGACAGAGAAGTCGCCGTCCATCGGATCGGTGTCCGGGAAGCCGTGGATGTGCATCGGGTGCATGCCGTCCACGAGGCGGTTCAGACCTTCCGTCTGCCCCTGTGCCTGCACGTCCACGCTGAGCGTGCCGCCGCCGGCATCGGCCTTCTCGAACTGCAGGAATGCGGTTCCCGTGACACCGCTATCGTTCAACGGCATCAGATCGGCGCGGTAATAGCTCAGATGCGCCGCGGACGCCGCCCCGGCGGTCGCCATGAGCGCGGCGGCCGTGGCCGTTGCAAATTTTCCGTAAGTCATGGAACTCGGTCTCCCAGTCAAAAATAGACGCGCGCCAGCCGTCGTCGGCAGACACGCTGTTTCCGGTTCCACTAATGGTTAACGTAGCACCCCGGAACGGGTTCCCGTCAAGACGCGTCGTCTGCAAAACGACCGGATCGCATGGACACGCCCGCCCGCCCCTGACACATCGGGCGAGATCCGACGGAGTGTCCCGCATCGATGGCGTCTTGGCCCGCAAGCCGAACATCACTGGCCCGCATGGCAACCACGTTCGCCGTCTGCGTCTTCGGGGTGGTCGTGTTCCGTCTCCTGTCGCTGCCCCTGCCGTTCCTTCTCGGGCCGCTTTTCGCATCGCTGGCCGCCGCGCTCCTCGGCGTCAGACTCGCGGCCTGGGCACCGCTCACCGACACGATGCGCACGATCCTGGGCGTCGCGGTCGGCGCATCGTTCACGCCGGCGCTGGTCGGACAGCTTCCCTCGATGGCCCTGTCACTGACGCTCGCGCCCCTCTTCCTGCTGGCGGCGGGGTTCGCGGGCTATCCCTACCTGCGCCGCGTCTGCGGCTTCGATCGGGCGACCGCCTTCTACGCCGCGATGCCGGGCGGGCTGCAGGACATGCTCCTCTTCGGGGAGGAGGCGGGGGGCGACGCCCGCGCCCTGTCGCTCCTGCATGCGACGCGTGTCCTCCTGATCGTGTCGATCGTGCCGACGATCCTGACCTTGGCCTACGCGGTGGACCTGACGCAGGTGCCCGGCCAGCCCGCACGCGATTTCTCCGCAGCAGAGCTCGCGGTCATGGCCGCGGCGGGCCTCGTCGGCTGGCGCGTGGCCAAACGGGTCGGCCTCTTCGGCGCCTCGATCCTCGGTCCGATGATCCTGACCGCCGCGCTGTCGCTTTCGGGCTTCATTCACCAACGCCCGCCGGCAGAGGCGATCCAGGCGGCGCAGTTCTTCATCGGCATAGTCGTGGGCGTAAAATACTCCGGTATAACCCTGCGCGAAGTGCGCCGCTTCCTCGTGGCAGGACTCGGCCACGGCGTCCTGCTGACGATCATCGCCGCCATCTTCGCGGAGGCCGTCGTGCTCCTCGGCCTCGCACCGCAGCTTGATGCCATCCTCGCCTTCTCCCCCGGCGGTCAGGCCGAGATGGCGCTAATGGCGATCGTTGCTGGGGCGGACGTAGCCTATGTGGTCATGCACCACGTCACCCGCATCGTGATCGTCATCACCTGCGCGCCGCTGATCTTCCGCTGGCTTCGCTGAGGGCCGCCGCGCTCACGCGGGCGCGATGAAACGTCATTGGCGCGCATCGCGTTGAAGGGACGAACTTCATCGACCGCAGGAGACACCATGACCCCCGTCCGCATTCTCGCCACCGCCGCCTTCGCCCTCCTTCCCGCCACCGCGCCACTGGCGGAAACCGCCACCGTCGCCGGGGGCTGCTTCTGGTGCGTCGAGGCGGATTTCGAATCCGTCGCGGGCGTGGGCGACGTGATCTCGGGCTTCACCGGCGGCACGACGTCCGATCCCGAATATGGCGGGTCCGGCGACCATATCGAAGCCGTACAGATCCCCTTCGACGAGTCGGTGATCGGATACCGCGAGATCCTCGACCTGTTCCTTCGCTCCGTCGATCCGCTCGACGACGGCGGGCAGTTCTGCGACCGCGGCCGCGAATACACGACCGCGATCTTCGTCGACGGCCCGGAGCAGCGCGCGGCCGCGGAGGCCGCGATCGCCGACGCGGAGGCCGAGCTCGGCCAGGAGATCGTCACGCCGATTCTCGAGGCGGGCGAGTTCTATCCGGTGGGCGACTACCATCAGGACTACTACAAATCCGACGACCGTCTGGCCTTCTCCTCCGTCGGACTCGCCGTGCCGAAGAAGGTCGCCTACAAGCGCTACCGCGAGGGTTGTGGCCGGGATGCGCGGGTCGAGCAGGTCTGGGGCGCGGACGCGCCGTTCACGCACTGAGCCCTCAGCGCTGCGTCAAGCTTGTAGCAAAAAGCCCTTGGTTTGAAGGTGCTCAGGCTTAGGAAGCCCGCTGTAAGGTGACACAGAGGGTGACACATGCGCCATTTTACGACCATTGGCACGGCGATCCACGTAAATTCGAAGTACCTGCAGAAGCGTAGCAACGTCTGGTTCTTTCGACGCCGTGTTCCGGTGGACGTGAAGGCACTGTACCCCCGCAAGAAAGGGTTCATCGACGTTGTTGCGCAATTGCGCTTGAGGTGTGCGGTCCCCTTTCCCCGTTGAGGTCAGACGACGGCTTCAATCTCGG
>NZ_CANLTR010000016.1 GCF_947494055.1 uncultured Jannaschia sp.
TCGTTGGCCGCAGCAATGCCGGCGAATACGCCCGCTTCGACTGGATCGACATCGCCAAGGCCGACGGCAGCGCCGCCTCCGAGCCGGACGACGCGCCTGACGAGCCCTCGGCGCCCACCGAACCCACGGCACCGTCCGCGCCTTCAGGCACGACGATCGGCGCGGAGCGCATGCAGGCCGAGGCGTTCGACCTCGCGGGTGGCTATGTCTACGAGGGCCGCAGCGCGAGCGCAGGCGGCGCCAACATAAAGGTCCAGGGCAGCGGCACCGCCGCGGCGACCTTCGACGACGCATCCGGCCGCTATGACATCGACGTGGGCTGGCTCAACGAGAATGACGGCACGGCGAGCTTCGCGCTCCGCGTCGACGGCCGGACGGTCAAGAGCTGGGACGGCGCAGGCAGCGGCGGCGACACCGTCACCTCGGTCACCGTCGACCTCGAGCGCGGCGACACGATCGAGCTCGTTGGCCGCAGCAATGCCGGCGAATACGCCCGCTTCGACTGGATCGACATCGCCAAGGCCGACGGCAGCGCCGCCCCCGCCGAGCCCGAACCCGAACCCGAGCCTACGGCGCCGTCGGTTCCGAACTCGGTCGATGCCGATCTCGTAATTTTCGCCGGTCAGTCAAATTCCACGGGACATTTCTATCGCCGCGCCGGCGATAGCACCGGCGGAGCACTCGGCAACGACGTCTTCGAGCGCGAACTCGACGAGATGACGGGTGAAAACGTGCGGGTGGTCAGTGCTGGTACTTCTGGCAGCGGATCGAACCAGTACGCTGATTCCAGCAAGTATTGGTGGGATGTCGACCAAGATCGACCCGGTCCCTCGCTTCTAAAGGCGATGTCGTCGATTCGCTCGGCCGAATCCTCGGGCCGTGACGTCGACGCTTTTGTCTGGGCGCAAGGCGAGGACGACGCGCGGGCGGTTCGCAGCGACGGCAGCAACAAGTCGCTAGTAACGAGCCGCCTCGACGAGTCGACGCAAGCGGTGTTCGACTACGTGCGCGACGAGCTCGATGATCCCGATTTGCCGATCTTCATTCAGGAGATCGGGATCTGGCCGGATGCGCCCACAATCGGGCTCAACGCAGTTCGCGATACGCATGAGCGGATCATCAGTTCGATGGATGATGTCTATTTCGGCGCCCGAACAACCGACGTGGACGAGCATTACGATTCGGGCCACTTCAGCAACGAAGGCTATGGCATCATCGCCGAACGCCTCGCCGACAGCGTGGCCGACGTTCTGGTCTGACTTTTTTGGTCCGCTCCGAGACTAGGCGGACCGACACGACGAGAAGGGCCGGCTTCCTCGGGAAGCCGGCCCTTTCCATTCTGATCCACGATATCGCTGCGCGCGGCGTACGGCAGGGATTGTGGTCCCTCAATCTTCCTCGCCCTGCGGGACCTCGCGGACCTTGGAGCCGTACTTGTCGCGGCGGATGATGGTGCTGACCCGGTACTGCTTCAGCTGCCGACTATTGGAGAAGATGATGATCTCCCCAATCAGGCCAAGGGCGATGATCTGGATACCGAGCACGATGGCCAGGACACTGAAGATCAAGAGCGGCCGGTCGGCCAGCGAGAGGTCCATGAACAGCCGGCCGAGCACGAGCGCCACGGTACCGAGAAGACCGACGAGGAAGACCGGCGCGCCGATCGCACCGAAGAAGCGCAGCGGGCGGTGCAGGAACTTCATCACCACGAAGAGCGCCATCGCGTCGAAGAGCGCGCGCATGTGCCCCACGGGGCGAAACACGAAGCGGTCCTCCTGCGGCTCAGGCTCGGCGTGGCGCACCCGGGCCTCGATCACGCGGAAACCGCGGCTCGCGGCGATGGCGGGGATGAAGTGCTGGCGCACGCCGAAGCCGCCGACCTCCTCGAGCACGTCGCGACGGCTCAGGCGCACCCGGCAGAAGACGTCCGAGACCGAATGGCCGAAGAACAGCCGGAACGTCTTTTTCAGGAAGGACTGGCGCTTGGCGCTGATCGGCTGGACGTCGCGGTCGCAGACGACCATATCGTTGTCCTCGATCGCCGCGAAGAGCTTCGGCAGCTCCTCCGGCGCGATCTCCGAACGGCCCGGCAGGGTCAGGACGAGGCGGGCGCGGGCGCGCTTGTAGGCGGTGCCGAGCTCACCGTCCTCGCCGGTCCAGGGCCGGCGGGCGAAGACCTCGAGATTAGGCCAATCCCGGGCCAGCGACTTCAGCGCGGCCACGGTCCGCTCGCCGGCGGCATCGGCCATGCAGAGCACTTCGTAGCGCAGGCCCATTCCGTCGAGGACCGAACGGTACTTGGCCAGCACCGAGGCCGCGACCTCGTTGTCGGGCACGGCAGCCACGACCGACAGATCGACCTCTGGCGTGATCCCGAAAGAATCGACCTTCGAGAGGGAGGAGACAGGCAGGACTGACGAGACCGACATTCGGGACGTCCTTTCTTCGGAAAATCTGTTCGGTTCAGTAAATCACGTGAAGAATCGTTAGGAGTTTCGCGGCTCGAGGCTGGTGTCGAACCGGGCCATAGAAAAGGTCTTGGTCTGGAATATCACTGCCACCACCACCCCGATCAGGAAGATGAAGACCGACAGCGAGGCGAGAAGCCCGAAGACCGCCATCTCCACCACCAGATGCTCTCCCCCGTCATGGAGCAGGACGAGGAACATCGCCGCTGCGACGAGGCAGGCAAAGGCGAAGCCGCTGAACGTGGTCACCGGCCGGCGGGCGAAGACCAGCAGCGACTTGACGGTGATCAGGTCGAGCATGACCTTGAAGATTCGCGACAGCCCGTATTTCGAGGCGCCGAATTGGCGGGCGTGGTGGCGCACCGGCACCTGCTCGACCCGCGCGCCGAGCGGGATCGTCATTGCCGGGATGAAGCGGTGCATGTCCGAGTAGAGCGGCACACGCTTGATTACGTCGGCACGATAGACCTTGAGCGAGCAACCATTGTCGCGGATCGGGATGCCGGTCACGCGCCCGATCAGCCGGTTGGCGATCATCGAGGGCAACTTGCGCGACAGCCACTTGTCCTGACGCTTCTCGCGCCAGCCGACGACGAGGTCGTTGCCCTCCTCGAGCTTGGCGACCATCATTGGGATGTCGGCGGGATCGTTCTGCAGGTCGCCGTCCATGGTGACGAGATACTTGCCACGCGCATGCTCGATCCCCGCGGTCATCGCCGCGGTCTGTCCATAATTACGCCGGAACCTGAGCACCGAAACGCGCGCATCCGCCGCCACGATGTCACGCGCACGCGCGATCGTCGCGTCCCGGCTGCCGTCGTCGACGAGCAGGATCTCGTAGGAGCGCCACATCGGGGTCAGCGCCTCCGTGATCGCCCGGTAGAGCGGCCACACGCTCTCCTCCTCGTTGAAGACCGGCACGATCACCGAAATCTCCACTTCCGGCCCGGGACAATCGTCATGGCGGTAGGTGTCTGGCATGCGGGCGGAACCCCTTAGAAAAATAACACCGTAGCAAACTTCCGCCGGGCGCTCGAAAGCAGCGTCGCACCGACCTTGACTTCTTTAACTATTCTAATTGCTTCAAAGTCTATCTCAACCTTTGCCCAAGGTTAACCCGGCACGCGCAATTTCCGGTAAGAATATTTTAACTATTTCGCATCTTATCTCTTGATCTATCGATGCCGCATCGGTCGTTTCCGCGACACGATGCCGGGGAACGCCGTGCCTCCGAATCGCCGCCGCCATCCCGGATCCGGAGAGAACAATCTTTTTACATCAGTACCTTGCGACGAAGTTGTCCGATCTAGGACACGGTCCGCTTCCTCTATGCCGTGGCAGGCCGCGATACCTGCTCGGGATACCGGATCGCGGGCAAGTCGTGTCGCACCCGATGAACGGGAGCAGAGGCCGTTGACACATTTATGCCACAATCTCGCGAATCACTTTCAGGTGCTTCCGGGCATCCTGCCGCGCTCCGCGAGGGCCAACCGCATCGACCACGGCGGGAATCGGCCGACCAATTCGGCGTTTCCGAGAATCAGGCAATGACCGGGCCCGCCCCCTTCGGACCTGGACCGTTCCTCGTCGACGCCCATGTCCACCTCTATCCCCGCTTCGACCGCGCGGCGTTCCTCGACGCAGCGGCGGCGAATGTCCGACATGCCGCACGCGCGCACGGGCTCGACGCCGACACGCCCGGATGGCTCCTGCTGACCGAGACCGCCGCGGACCACGCCTTCGCCGAACTCGCCGATCAGGCGGCGGCGGGGACCGGCTCGGGCGGCTGGCGCCTGCGGGCGACCGGCGACGCGCTTTGCCTCCTCGCGCATCGGGACGGACGGGCCCCGCTCGCGCTCCTGGCCGGGCGGCAGATCGTGACCGAAGGCGGGCTCGAAGTGCTGGCCCTCGGCACCGACGCGACCTTCCCCGATGGCGGCACCCTCACGGACGCGCTTGCGCAGGTTGCGGCGGCCGGCGCGCTCGCCGTGCTGCCCTGGGGCTTCGGCAAGTGGCTCGGGGCACGCGGCGCACGGGTGCGCGAGGTGGTAGCGCAGGCCGCGCCCGGCACGCTGTTCCTGGGCGACAATGGCGGCCGCACTGGCCCCCGGCCCCGTCTCCTCGCGGAGGCCGAGGCGGCGGGCCGCGTCGTCCTGTCCGGCTCGGACCCCCTGCCCCTGCCCGGACAGGAGAGGCGCGCGGGCGGCTTCGGCTTCGTGCTCGACGGCCCCCTCGACCCCGACCGCCCCGCGGCGAGCCTCAAGGCGCGGCTCGCCGCCCTCGCGACATCGCCGCCCGTCTATGGCAGGACCACGAAAGCCCTGCCCTTCGCGGGCAACCAGATCCGCATGCAACTGCGCAAACACGGGATATCGCCATGACCTCGAAGCCTCTGAAGGGGCTGGCCATCGCGCCGCAGCCGTTCTTCTCGCCGCGCGGCACGCCGCTCAGCGTCTACTACCGCTCGCTCGTGACCAGCGAGATGGGGATCGAAATCGACCTGCTCACCTACGGCGAGGGGCAGGACGTGGTGATCCCCGGGGTGCGCATCGTCCGCATCCCGCGCATCCGCTTTCTCGAGCCGATCAAGATCGGCCCCTCGGCGGCGAAGCTCTTTCTCGACGTCTTCGTTATCCTGTGGACGCTCGGCCTGCTGATCCGCAACCGCTACGACTTCGTCCATGCCCATGAGGAGAGCATTTTCTTCAGCCGGTTCCTGAAGCCGGTCTTCGGCTTCAAGCTCATCTACGACATGCATTCGAGCCTTCCCGAGCAGCTGACGAACTACAAGTTCACCACCTCGAAGCTGGTGATCGGCGCGTTCGAATGGCTGGAGAACACCTGCCTGCGCGCCTCCGACGCGGTGATCACCATCTGCCCCGAGCTCGCCCACCACGCCGAGGCGCGGATGCCCGACCCGTCGCGGCACCTCCTGATCGAGAACTCGATCTTCGACCCGGTCCGCCTCAAGGACGCGCCCCGCGCCGCCGACGCGCCGATGCCGGAGCTCGAGGAGGTGCCGACGGACCGTCCGATCGTCGTCTATGCCGGCACGTTCGAGGCGTATCAGGGGCTCGACATCCTGATCGAAGGCTTCGCGCGGGCCCGCGCCGCCTGCCCCGAGGCGTTCCTCCTGATGGTCGGCGGCAACTCCGCGCAGGTGGAGCGCTACCGCGCGCTCGCCCATGAGCACGGGCTCGACGGGCATTGCCTCTTCACCGGCCGGGTCGAGCAGGTCCGCGCCAAGGCCTACATGGCGCGCGCCGACATCCTGACCTCGCCGCGCTCCACCGGCTCGAACACGCCGCTCAAGATCTACGAGCTCCTCGACAGCGGCAAGCCCATCGTCGCCACCCGCATCCTGTCGCACACCCAGGTCCTCGACGAGCGGGTCTGCTTCATGGTCGATCCCGACCCCGCCGCGATGGCCGAGGGGCTCTCGGCCGCGCTCACCGACGCGCCCCGCCGCGAGGGCGTCGTGGCCGCCGCCCGCGCGCTCTACCGCGAACGCTATTCCCGCCCGATCTATGAAGCCAAGATGCGCCGCCTGTTCGAGATCATCGGCCTGGGCGCGGGCCTCGCCCCGGCCCAAAGCCCGACGGCAGAGCCCGGCCCCGTCCCGGCGGCGGAGCCCGCGCCCCGGGCGGCGATGTCGCGATGAACGCCGCCGAAACCGGAACCGCCCCGCGCGCCGCCCCCGTAGCCGCCGTGCGCGCCTACTGGCAGGAGCACGTCACCGACTGGCCGATCGCCCGCGCCGCGCCCGGCACGCGCGACTTCTTCCAGCAGACCGAGGCCTACCGCTTCGAGAAGCTCGCCTATCTCGACCGGATCGCGGGCTACGGCGACCATGCGGGCGAGGACGTGCTCGACATCGGCTGTGGCCTGGGCAACGACACCGCCCGCTTCGCCGCCGCCGGGGCCCGCGTCACCGGCCTCGACATCGCGCCCCGCGCGCTGGAGCTCTCGCAGGAGAACTTCGCGCAGCGCGAACTCGAGGGCCGCTTCGTGCTGGGCGACGGCGAGGCGCTCGATTTCCCCGAGGCGAGCTTCGACTTCGTCTATTGCCACACGGTGCTGCACTTCACGCCGCACCCCGAACGCATGGTGGCCGAGATCCACCGCGTCCTGCGCCCCGGCGGCCGCGCGCTCCTGATGATGGTGAACCGCCGCTCCTGGATGCGGGCGCTCCACCGGGCGATGAAGGTCGAGATCGACCACCTCCAGTCGCCGGTCTTCCACTGGTACGGCCCGGCCCGGTTCCGCGCCATGCTCGACCGCTTCGACGAGGTCGACCTGCGCTTCGAGCGCTTCCCCGTCGCCACCAAGGTCCACAAGGGCGCCAAGGCGCGGATCTACAACCTCGCCTTCGTCGATCTCTTCAACGCCCTGCCCCGCCGGCTCACCGCGCCCACGGGCCACCATATGCTGGCCTTCGTGCGGAAGGCCGCCTGATATGCGGCGCGACACCGACGCCTTCGCCGACGGCCCCTACGACCTCCTCGTGGTGGGCGGCGGCATCTATGGCGCCTGCGCCGCGGCCGACGCCGCGCGCCGGGGCCTCCGCGTCGCGCTGATCGAGCGGGACGATTTCGGCGGCGCGACCTCGCACAACTCGCTCAAGACGATCCACGGCGGCATCCGCTACATCCAGCATCTCGACATCGCCCGCCTGATGTCCTCGGCGCGCGAGCGGCGGCACTGGATGACGCTCGCGCCCGATCTGGTCGTGCCACGCCAGTTCGTGATCCCGCTCTACGGCCACGCCATTAAGGGGCCCGAGGCCTTCGGCGCGGCGGCGCTGCTCTACAACGCGCTTACCGCCCGCATCCGCCGCGGCCAGATCCCCACCGCCCGCGTCCTGTCGGCCCGCCGCGCGGCGGAGCTCATGCCCGGCATCGACACGGCCGGCATGACCGGCGGCGGCGCCTGGCACGACGGGCAGATCCTCGACGCAAACCGCCTGCTCATGGCGTTCCTGCGCGACGCCGCGGCGAACGGCGCGCATGTCGCGAACTACGTCGCCGCGCGCGACCTGCTGGGCCCCCCCACCCGCGTCGAGGGCGTGCTGGCCGAGGATCGCGCGACCGGGCGGAGCTTCGAGATCCGCGCCCGCCTCACGCTGAACTGCGCCGGCGCGGGGGCCGCGGGCCTCGCGCGGCGGGCGCGGCACGAGCTTTCCGCCGCGTCCTTCTCGGGACTCGCACGGGCGATGAACCTTGTGGTGGACCGCGACCTGACGGCGGGCGCGGCCTTCGGCGTGACGAGCCGGCGCAGGTCCGACGCCGTGGTGGACCGGGGCGGGCGGATGTTTTTCGTCTCGCCCTGGATGTCGCGCACCATGATCGGCACCGCGCACCTCCCCTTCGAGGGCGACCCCGAGACCTACCGTTTCGACGAGGGGGATCTGCAGGAGTTTCTCGCCGAAGTGAACGAGGCCGCCCCGGCGCTCGGCCTCGCCCGCGCCGACGTGGCCTATTGCCATGCCGGCCTCACCCCCGCCGCGATCGACGACGACGCCAAAAGCGGCGTGAGCGGCGGCGAGGTCCGGCGGCACAAACGCGGCACGATCATCGACCACCGCGCGGCGGACGGCGTGGACGGGCTCGTCAGCGTGGTCAGCATCAAGTACACCACTGCCCGGCTGGTGGCCGAGCGCGTCGTCGACCACGCCGCCGCCCGACTGGGCCACGCCAACCCCGCCCCCGCGCCGCGCCCGCTGGCCGAGGCCACGCTCCTGAACGACCCCACGGACGCCGACGCGCTCACTTTACGCTGCCGGGAGGAGGTCCGGGACGGCATGGCGCTGCATCTGGGCGACGTCGTGTTTCGCCGCACCCGCCTGGCCGAGACCGGCCGGATGACCGAACCCCTCCTCGACGCCGCCGCCCACGCGATGGCCGAGACCCTGGGCTGGGACGAGACCCGCCGCAAGCGGGAGCTCACCGAGACCCGCACCACCCTCACCCGCCACCGCGGCCTCGACCCAGCGGCCTGAGCGATCGCGCTTCTTCTTGGCCTAAATACTCCCGCCGGAAGCGCAGGTCGCGGCAGGCGACAATGCCTCGGATCTCGAACGAAGACGCCGATCCGGTATCACGAAAGGGCAGCGCCCAGCCCTAGGGTGGGAGCGAAACGCCCGCGCTGAGAGACGGGTCGGGCGCTACCTGCAGCCGGGCATGGCGACCGAAATCAGATCCGGCCGATCTCAAAGCAGCTCCTGCTCCCGCGACCAGTCGATCACCCGCCGGAACCCCTCGCGGTGGTCGACCTTGGGCGCGTAGCCAAGCTTTTCGCGCGATTTCGAGAGATCGAAGTCGCGGTTCTTGGTGAAGAAGGCGACGCGGCGGGGATGGAGCGGCGGCTCGATCCCAAGCGGCTTGCACAGCGCCTCGCAGAGCCGGCCGGCATTCATCACCAGCCCCACCGGCACCCGCGCCCGCGGCGGCTTCACCCCGAGGATCTCGGCGATGCTGCGCGCGAGCTCGTTCAGCGTGGGCTTCGAGGGCCCGCCGATCAGGAACACCTCGCCCTCGCCCTCCGCCTTCTCGCCCGCGAGCAGGAAGCCCTCCACGAGGTCGTCGATGTAGACGAAGTGGTAATGCGGCTCCCCATTGCCGATCATCACGAAGCGGCCGCGCGCGATCGGGCGGATCATCTTCAGAAACCGCGTGTCGCCCGGCCCGTAGATCCCGCAGGGGCGCACCACGGTCCAGGGCTGGCCGATCTCGTCGCCGACCCGGCGGGCGAGCAGCTCGCCCTCGAGCTTGGTCTCCTGGTAGTCGTCGCCCGGCGAGAATTCGGTGGTCTCGTCGCCCGGCCCCTGCTTGACGTGCCCGTGCACCCCCATCGTCGAGGTATGCACGAAGCGGCGGCAGCCCGCTTTGCGCGCCGCGCGGATCAGCCGGTCGGTCGCGTCCACATGGACGGCCTCGAGCACCGCGCGTCCCCCGCCCACCTGCCGGAACACCGCCGCGACGTGGAACACCGTGTCGACGCCTTCGACCGCGCGCGCGCAATCGGCCACATCGGTCAGGTCGCCCTCGATCACCTCGACCTCGGGCGGCAGATCCCGGCGCGAGCCGTCTGTGCGCACGAAGGCCCGCACCCGCGCCCCCTCGGCGGCCAGGCGACGCGCCAGATGGCTGCCGGTGAACCCGCCCGCCCCGGTAACGAGAACCCGTCGGTCGCTCCAGAATCCGGCCATCGTCCATGTCCTCTTCGCGCGCGAAACCCGGAGCGGAATCCGGCCCCGGGGGTGATTTCGGGCCTACAGGCATGGCTGCGACCCCGCAAGTTTTCGCATGCGAAACGGTTTACGGCAGCCCCTTCGGGGGACGATGTTCCGACAACGACGATTTACCTTCGGTCATTGGGGCGTCTCCCGAACGGCCGTGCTAAAGACCTTCGGAGAAATTGTTTTTCCAGGAAGGGTGGCCTGGACAAGGTAGTCGAATGCGCGACGCGCAAAGTGCAGACTTTTCCAGTCCGTCCGATCTGGCAAATCCGGTCGGTGCCGAGTTCGAACACTTCGCCGGTTCCGGTCGAAGTTCCGCCTCGCGCCGTGGCACGTGGCTCCGGATCACTGCCTCGGTCGCACTCATTGCCCTCATTCTGTCGCAGGCCAGGCTCGACGCGGTCCTCGGCGCGATGGCCGGGGTCGATCCGCACTGGATCGCCCTCGCCGTTGCGCTGCAGATCGTGGGACCGGCGATCACCGCCCTGCGCTGGCGGGGGCTTCTCGCGGCGCGGGGAGTGACGCCCGGCTGGAGCTATCTGTGGAAATCGGTTCTGGTCTCGGGTTTCTTCCGGCAGTTCATGCCGACGATCATCGGCGGCGACGTGATCCGCGGCTACGACGCCTGGCGGGCCGGCGCCTCGGCCGGGCTCGCGGTGATGTCGCTACTACTCGACCGGCTCCTCGGCCTGCTGGCCTTGGTCACGATGACGCTCGGCGGGGTGCTGCTCTCGGCCGAGATCTCGGCGCGCCTACCGGGGATCGGGCTCTACGCTGTGGCCGTCTTCGCGGTGCTGGTGGCGCTGATCGCGCAGATCCTGCTGCCGTCGCGGGCGAGCCTGCGGCTCGGCGCGGTCGGGATCGCGCGGCTGCCGGCGATGCTGCGGGGGCGGGTCACCAAGATCGCCGAGGCGCTCATTAGCTACCGCGACGCGAGGGGCGTGCTCGTGCAGGCGCTGGCGCTGTCCTTCGTGCTCCAGCTCACGGTGATCACCTTCTACTGGTCGATCGGCCGCGCGCTCGGCCTGCCGGTGGATTACGGCAGCTTCCTCGTGATCGCGCCGGTGGCGATCTTCGTGATGATGCTGCCGATCAGCATCAACGGCATCGGCGTGCGCGAGGGCGTGTTCGTCTTCCTGCTGGGCCAATGGGGCGTGGCGCCGGCCGAGGCGGTGGCGCTGGCCTGGATCGAATACGGCATCTTCCTCGTGTTCGGCCTACTGGGCGGCGGACTCTACGCGCTGCGGCGGCGTTGACGGGCGGGACCGAGATCCGGTACCGTCCGGAGCCGCAATGCATGATCGCCGAACTTGCCGGCCCGATGCCTGAAGCGAAGGACCACATGTTGCATGGGAGGCTCTTCGCGCATCTGGGCCGCAACCCGATCCTGCGCTGCCCGGCGCGGACCGCCTTCGGCGATCCGACCTCAAATCGGCAGCGCCGCGCAGGCGGCCGGGTCGCCGGCCTCGCCGCCCCGCCAGCGCAGCGCAAAGACGCTGTCGATGGACCGGGTCTCTATCTCGCGCCCGTTCGCCGCGAAGACCGGTTCGAGCGCTTGCCGCGCGCCCAGCCGGAACCAGGAATTCTCGCTCGTTACAAACAGGCCCTCGGGCACGCAATCAAGGACGCGGGCCAGCGTCTCGGACTCGCCGATCACCGGGCGCCCGGTGCGGGGGTCGATCGCGAAGGGCGCCGGCTCGGGCAGCTCCGTGAGCCGGCTCGGCCCGTAGAGGAGGTCATAATCCCCGAGCTCGGCGATGGTCTGCAACTCGCGCATGGTGATCCGGAAGGGCAGCTCGGTCCACGCGCCCAGCGAGGTCGCCACACCGTCCCAATTCTCGTCGGGCAAGGGGCTGTTTGTATTCCCGCGCAGCGCGTCGATGGAGCGCTCGAAGAAGGGGTTGGTCAACGCCGCGAACAACGTCGTGAGGATCAGCGCCGGCAAAACCAGCCGGCCCCGGGTCGGATCGACCTCGCGCGCGGCGCCGGCCGCGAGCCGGCCGAAGAGCGGCACGATCGCAGTAGCGGCGAGGCCCCACAGGGCGAAGAAGAATGGCATCCCGTAAGAAAGGTAGCGTTCGGTCTTCATGCCGCCGAAGGTCTGCCCGACGAAGATTGCCCCGAAGACCACAAGACAGAACGACGCGAGCCGCGCGTGCCGGCCCATCGCGACGATCGCCGCCACGGGGAAGAGCGGCCAGAGCGTCGGATACATCGTCACGAGGACGCCGTGGTAAAACATGACGTCGTTCTGCTTGTCGGCGAGCCAGAGCGGGGTCCAGCGATAGGTGTGCCAGAGCGCCCCCAGGATGCCCGTCGCCTGCGCCAGCGCCACGAGCGCGATCCCGAGGAGCGCGATCCCGGCCAGGATGGTCCAAGGACGGCGCCGGACGAGGATCGCGGGCAGGAAGAACGCGCCGAAGAGCCAGGCCAGCATGCCGGCCAAGCCGATCGCGGTGGTGATCTGCAGGTACAAGGCCACGACAAGGGAAAGCGCCGCGCCCGCGGCCCAGAGGAGCCGGGCCCGCAGGGCAGTGGCGAGGGCCGCCTCGAAGATTGCGATGGCGCCCAGGAGGAAAGTGAAGCTGTGCCAGGAATAGAAGCGCAGCGTCTGCGCCTCGATGATGCCTTGCGGCCAGAACACCGCCAGGAGGCCCGCCCCGAGCCCGCCCGCCCAGCCCGCCCGCGCCTGCAGCCACAGAAACAGGACCGGCGCCACGAGGATGCCCGGGAGCACCGAGAACAGCCGTCCCACGAAGAGGGTGTCCCGCCCCGTCGCCTCGAAGAGCGTGGCGATGGCGAAGGTGAACCAGCTCGTACGGGTGTATTCGCCGTCGAGGATGGAGGGCCGCCCGGTCTCGATCCAGCCCCGCGCGCCGAGCAGGTGGTAGAGTTCGTCGAACTGCGCGGAGCTGTCGAGCAGGCCCGTGCGGAAGACGAGCGCGAGAAGGCAAAGGCCGAGCGCTGTGGCCCAGAGGCCGAGGCCCGCGGCCGGACGCGAAGGAAATCGGGAAGAGGTGGATGTCACGTGGAAGCCGGGGGATCTGGAAAACGTCATGTACCGACACTCCAAGAACCGAATTACTTGCAAAAGACTTAAATCGCGCCCGGGGGCGCCTCGAACAATGACCGAACGCTAGCGGCGGGGCGGCGGCATTGCAACGCGCGCGACCATCTCCCCTGCCCGTCCCGAACCCGGTCGGGGTCCGCCTTCCCTCAGGGCCCGACCGAGAGCGAAGTGGGGCTCTCGGGCGTGTCGTCGGCCTCGGCCGACAGGAACCGGCCCAGACCGTGCAGGCCGGGGACGTTGTCGCAGAGCACCTTCAGGAAAACGAGGATCGGCACCGCCATCAGCGCACCGGGGATCGACCACAGGAACGACCAGAACGCCACCGCGACGAAGACCGCGACCGTGTTGATGCGCAGCCGGCGCCCCACCACCGTGGGGGTGACGAACTGCCCCTCGATGGCGGTGCAGGCGAAATAGGCGAGCGGCGGCAGGAGCGCGGCGCCGATCGTCTCGAAGGTCGCGAGCGAGACCACGGCGACGATCGCGATACCCCCGAGCGCGCCGATATAAGGCAGAAAGTTCACCAGCGCGGCGAGCACGCCCCAAAGAAGCGGTGTCGGCATGCCGAGCGCCCACATGGCGAGCCCCACCGCCAGGCCCAGCCCCGCATTGATCGCGGCGATCGTGAGCAGGTAGCGCGAGATCTCGCCCTCGATGTCGCGGACCGTGCGGAGCGCACGTTTCTTGTCGTGGAGCGAGCCGAAGGACTTCACGATCTGCTCGGAGAAGTGCTCGCCGCTCGCGAGAAGGAACAGCGTCAGGATGACCACGATCACCGTGGTCGTCAGGATCGAGAGCGCCGAGCCCGCGACCTGGCTCAGGATGCCCGGCTGCTGCACGGTGACCTGCTGGATACCCGCGCCGCCGCCCGTTGCGCCCTCCACCTGCTCGGCCATGTCGGTCACGGTGGAAAGCGGGTCGCGCAGAGACTCGAACTTCGCGCGCACCTCGGCGGCCATGCGCGGCGCGTCGTCGACGAGATCGAAGAAGGGCGTGCCGAGCGCACCGAAGGCCCCGGCGATGCCGAGCGCCAGCGCGAGCACCACGAGCCCCGCGGCCAGCCCCTCGCCCAGGCCCCGCCGGTGCAGCGCGCGCACCAGCGGCGAGAGCGTGAGCGCGAGCAGGAGCGCGAGCACGACCGGCATGAAGAACGCCGCAGCCGAATAGAGCGCGGCCCCCACCAGGACGAGCAGGATGCCCGCCATTAGCCCGTTGGACCGTCGCGTCGCCGCGAGGAGCGCGGCCGTCGGATCCGCTGCTTCGCCGGCGGGCGGAGGGGATGGAGACGGCGGTGAGGACGACGCGGCGGGCGGCACGGGATCGGGAAACGGCACGGACGGATCTCCGGTGGAGGTGCCGGAAGCCAAAGCCGCACGGGCGAACCCGTGCGCCCCGGACAGGATCGCAGGACGAACGGGGGTTCGGTGAGGTTTGTTCCGCGGGACGCCCTGCCTCCGACACGCGGGCGGCGAGGTCAGACAATCCACCCGGCTGTAAGGCCGGGCAGCCCCCGACCGCCCCCATGGGCGGGGGCTTCACCCCCACCCGCGGCCAGGGGCTGCCATTACCGTATCAAACAGCCACAGATCGACGTCGTCGACCACCAGGCCGTCACTCCGAACTCACAACCGAAGAGACGTGGGTTACGCACGGCGGCCCGCTCGGCAGGACGCCGAGCGGGACCGAGGGCTCCATCCGCAACCTGCTCCCAACGCGGATTTCACGAAGCTGCCGCCCGCCCCCTCAGCACGCCCGCTTCGCCAGCCATCCCAGGAACGCGCGGTCGGGGCTGCGAAGCGCGGGGCGGCCCGTGGCGGCCCAGAAGTCGCGCCATTCCGCCTCGAGCGCGTAGATGTCGGCGCCGGGCGCGCGGGCGCGGGCCGCCTCCAGCGTCTCGGGACGCAGGCTCGGCGCGCGCGCCGTCTCGACCAGGCGCTGCGGGGTCACGCGGATCACGTCGCCCCCCACCTCTTCGAGGTCGTAGTCCGGGATGTTGCCCCGGGCGATGATCTCCCGGAGCATCGCGCGAAAGACGCGGCGCGGCGAGGCGGAGCCGCATTTCTTGCACAGGGTCGCGACCGAGACCTGCCATTCGGGCTGCCGGCCGCAATGCTTGCGCGCGAGTTCGTAGAGCCGCCGCTCGAGCGGCTTGCGGAGCGTGAAATAGTCCCGGCTCAAGGTCAGCACCGATTTCGACAGCACCGCGCGGAAGAGCCATTCGCTCAAGGTGACGCTCACCGAGACCATCCGCCCCGCCCGTGTCCGCCGTACGATCTGCCAGCTCTCGATCAGGCCGAAGCCGGAGGTCGTCTCGGTGTCGCCGGTGACGATGTCGGTGGTGATGCGGGTGCCGGCCAGCCGCTCGAAGGCGTCGCGCAGCCGCCGGTAGCCGTCGCCGGAGGTCTCGCGCCCCGTCGCCACCATCAGGTCGTGGGCGGTGAGCGTGAGCGTGCGCGCCACATCGCGTCCGGCGTTCAGCGCCGCCATGAGCTGGCTGATGCAGAAGATCAGGATGTCGGCGTCGAAGATCGTCGCCCGCCCCTTCATCGAGGGCACGATCTGCACGTGACAGCCGTTGTGCTCGTAGTCGAGGATGCGCCGGTCGGGGCGGGTCGAGAGCGAGAAGAGCGGGTGCTCCATCGCCGCGAGGTCGTGCTTGGGAACCGCGCCGAGGAAGTCGCACACGAAGAAGTCGCGCGCCGGGGCGAGCGGCAGCTCGGGGGATCCGAAGGCCAAGGTTCCGCTCACCTGTCCCGCCGGGCCGACGGGGCACTCCGCTCGCGCATGATCGCTGCTCTCTGCTCGGTCGCCCCGTGCGCCCGTCTTCGCGGGATTCGGGGTTTCATTGACGCCCGAGCCTAAGGTCTGTGGATAAGTCCGTCCAGCCTTCTGCGCCGCCATCGGGGGATCGGAATCGCCCGACACGTGGTTTCGGAATCGCTCTATCGTGGGATCGGATTCACCCAAGCTCTTCGAGTGGGGACGAAACGGCTGATTTTGCGGGCTATCGCGCGCGTTACCGATCTCGTAACAAACAAATAACCGATAATAACAGGAACGGATGGACGGATCTCCGCGACACGCCATCGAACGACCCGAACAACCCCCTGATTTGACTGAGAATGAAAGGCAATGAACGCAACCCTTCCCGTGTTACGACTTTCGTGGCACATGAGACGAAACCTGTAACATCCGGGGATGCGCGATGCCCGACGACGACCTGCCCCCTTATTTCAACATCGCCCCCGACGCGGCGATGGCTGCCCTCGGGGAGCCGACCGACACGGCCCGCTTCGCCGCCATCGCGGAAGGCTGCGCCCGTGGTCGGACCGACCTTGCGGGCCGTGGCCTCGACGCCAGTGGCGAGCGGCAGCTCCGCCTGTTCTCCACTTGGGAGATCACCCGCTACCTGATCCCCGTGGCGCCCGCCCATTTCCGCCGGGTGCTGCGACAGAACTCCGACCTGCCGCAGGGCCGGGCGGAGACCGAGGGCGGGGCCAAGTGGTTCACCCTGGACGAGGTGCTGCGCCTGCGCGCGCATTTCGCGGCCGAAGGCTCCAAGGCCAAGGATTACCGTCCCTACCGGCCGAAGGACCTGCCCGCCAAGATGGTGGCCGTGGCGAACTTCAAGGGCGGCGTCGGCAAGACCTCGACCTGCGCCCATCTCGCCATGTCCGCGGCGCTCGACGGCTACCGCGTGCTCGTCGTCGATCTCGATTCCCAAGGCTCCATGTCGTCGATCTTCGGCGCCCGCGTCGACGACGAATGGCAGACGATCTACCCCCTCCTCGCACGGCACTACGCACGCCACCTGCAGGGCGACAACCAGCGGCGGATGGACCGGGGCGAAGCCCCCCTGCCCCTCGATGACACGCTGTCGGAGGCGCTCAAGGTGCGCGCCGCCGACCTCGTGCAACGCACCCACTGGCCCAACATCGACCTCGTCGGCGCGCAGCTCAACCTCTACTGGGCGGAGTTCCAGATCCCCGTCTGGCGCATGGCCTCGCGCGGCTGGAAGCTCTGGGACGCGCTCTCCGAGACGCTCGCGGCCGACGGCGTACTGGAGAACTACGACCTCGTCTTCTTCGACACGCCTCCTGCGCTCGGCTATCTTACGATCAACGGGCTCTCGGCCGCCGACATCCTCCTCGTGCCGATGGGCGCCTCCTTCGTGGAGTTCGACTCCACGGGGCGCTTCTTCGACATGCTCCACGCCACGTTCCAGTCCATCGAGGAGGGCGAGAACGTCGCCGCCCGCGCATTGGGGCGCGAGGAGATGGCCTTTGAGTGGGACGCGGTCCGCACCCTCATCACCCGCTACGACGCCGGACAGCAGGCCGAGATGGCGGGGCTGATGCAGGCCTATCTCGGCCGTACGCTCTCGCCCTACCGACAGGACTTCACCGCGCTGATCGGCCAGTCGGGCGAGCAGGCGCGCGGCATCTACGAGGCCGATTACCGCGACTTCAACCGCGACACCTACGTGCGCGGCCGCGCCACCTTCGATGCCACCTACGCCGAGTTCAAGAAGCTCCTCGTGGGTATCTGGCGGCGTGACGAGCTTGCCGCGCAGAATGCCGAACGGGCGGCCGAATGAGGCGCGCGTGCCCCGGATCGTCGGGGGTCGGCGCCGTTTCGCATGCGAAACGGCAGGCACGAAACGCTATGCAGGCTTGGCGTTCCGGGCCATCCTGCCTGGATTCTCGCCACACAGGACGGAGGGCCCCATGGCCAAGCGCAAACGTCTGAGCCCGGCCGACCCGGACGCCCCGATCCAGTATCTCTCTTCCCGCCCGGGCACGATGACGGGGGCCGACCGACCCCGCGCCGGCGCGCCCATCGCCGAGGTCGCGGGCGAGAGCGCGGCGCGCGCGGCGCTCGACGCGATCGCCGCCGAGCTCGGCGACGCGCGCGCCTCGGGCCGCCTGATCCAGTCCGTGCCGGTGATCCGCATCGCCGACGACCACCTCGTCCGCGACCGCATGGTCATCGACGAGGAAGAGATGCGCGCCTTGGTCGAGAGCCTGCGCGCACGTGGTCAGCAGACCCCGATCGAGGTCGTCGCGTTGAAGAGCGGCCGTTTCGGGCTGATCTCTGGCTGGCGTCGCGTGGCCGCGCTGAAGCGGCTCCACGAGGAGACGGGCGAGGAGCGCTTCACTCATGTGAACGCGCTCGTGCGCGAACCCGAGAGCGCCGCGGACGCCTATCTCGGCATGGTGGAGGAGAACGAGATCCGCGCCGGGCTATCCTTCTACGAGCGCGCGCGGCTCGCCTCCGAGGCCGCGCGGATCGGGGTCTTCCCGGACGTGGCCGCAGCCATCGCCGGACTCTACGCGCGCGCCAGCGCCTCGAAGCGCTCCAAGATCGCGAGCTTCGTGACGCTCCACGACCGTCTGGGCGAGCAGCTCCGCTTCGGCGCGGCGATCCCCGAGAAGCTGGGCCTCGCCCTCGCTGGTGCGTTGCAATCCGACGTCACGCTTACCGGCCGCCTGCGCGATGCGCTGCGCAATCGCGACGCGGGGGATACTGCCGAAGAGCGCGACACGCTGGAGCGCGCGCTTCGCAAGGCACCCGCGCCGAAGGCGCCCCGCGGCGAAGAACTCGCGCCGGGCATCTTCCTTCAATCGGGCCGCGACCGCGTCACGCTCGCCGGTCCCGGTCTCGACGACGCGACCCGCGCCGCGCTGCGCGACTGGCTCGCCGCCCGCGCCTGAACCTCACCCTTTCGCATGCGAAACGCCCGCAGAATCCGGTTCTGCGGGCGTTTTATATCT
Organism: uncultured Jannaschia sp.; assembly: GCF_947494055.1. Lineage (GTDB taxonomy): Bacteria > Pseudomonadota > Alphaproteobacteria > Rhodobacterales > Rhodobacteraceae > Jannaschia. The sequence continues at coordinate 18,550 of NZ_CANLTR010000016.1, forward strand.
TTGAAACAATAGGTTGTCCGTTTGAATTTCGCGTGCGAAACGCGAAATTCTCTGGTGATGGTCCCGACTAGATCACGTCCAGCCGTCGAGGCCATCGGTCAAGGCACCGAGAAGCCCACCGACATTCGTCTCCACTGCCTCGCCGAGATAGCGGATTGCCTCGCTCGCGCCGCTCGACGATTCCACGACCAGCGTCACCGTGTCGGCTTCGTAGTCGATCTCGATGTCATAGCCGCGTCCGCCCGACAGGCCCTGGACCCGGACCTCGCCGAAACTCCCGATGATCTCGTCCGTCGCAATCAGCGTGTGCCGCCCGTTGGCGATGCCGCCCGACAGGTCGAGCTCCAGCGTGCCGCCGCCGAGATTGACGCCCGAGCGCACGTTGGAGCTGTCGCCGAAGGCTCCGGAACGGAACTCCGCGATCTCCGCGAGCCCACCGGCATCCGAGGCGAAGACGAGCGTGCCGCCTGCGTCGAGCCGCAGCACGGCGCTACCGCCGCCCGCGCCGTCGAAGCCGACCTGCGCCCGGCTGCCCTCGATCCGGAGCTCGCTGCCCGACACGAAGTCGAACGTGTCGCCCGATGTGCCCAGCAGGACCTGCCCGTTATCCGACACCGACATCTGCACCGGTCCGTCGATCCGTCCGGTATTGGCGAAGCGCCCGCCGGCCACGTCGACGGTGAGCGCGTCGTCGTCCGCCTGTCCGTTGACCCAGAGCTGTCCCGCACGGTCGATCTCGATCCGCCCGCCGGCCGCCCCGGCAGATACGCCCTCAGTCGCCTCGATCCGCCCGCCGGTGACGCGGAGGATACCGTCATGGCCCAGCTCGAGCCGCCCGATCGTGGCCGTCGCCGTGCCCGATAGGACAAGGTGGCCGCCCAGATCGACGTCGTCGCCCTGCCCCGGCAGCACGTCGTGCTCCCAGTTCACCCGGTTGTCCCAGCGAACCCCGTCGGCGATGTCGGTGGGCACGAAGCGGTGGCTACCGAACGTGTCCGCGCTCCGCGCCATGCCGAAGCCGTCCTGGAAGTAGGCCACGATGTCGTCCGCCGTGATCCGCGCGTCGTCCCGCGCGGCGAGCGGGGCCAGGTAGTCGGCCAGATCGGCGATCGTTGCGTTCGGATTACCGGTCACGTCCGCGGCGAAGTTTTGGATCGTAGTCTTGTCCGCGCTGTCGTAGTTCACGCCTTCGGTGTTCTTGTCGGCGCTGTGATGGTCGTCGTCGTAGCGGGAGCCAGTCCAGTTGTAGACGATCGTGTCGTTGTAGTAGGCGTCTTCGCCGTTCTTCAGGCCTCCGTGGTTCCAGACCTTCTCTTGGAACTCAGTGTCGTTGTTCGGATCGGCCAGATGCGCGACGATATTGTCGATTAGCGTTGTCTCGAGCGCAACGTTGTCGATACCAAGCGACAGGGCGCCCGACTTCGTGAGCTTGTAGCCGGCCGAGGTGATGACGTTACCTGACAGAAACGAGAAGTTGCCCGTTGGACCTCGCCCGCCGTAATTACCCCCGAGTACGTTAAGTGCGGCATTGTTGTCGACGAAGACGTTGTCCTCAACATGGGCGCCGCCGCGGAACTGCACACCAAAGGAAGCACCCTGCGAGACGTAGTTGTCGCGGAAGGTGACGTCCCGGGTTGAGTATTGCAGGTAAACATTGTGGCTGACCGTGGAGGGTGGCAGGCCGCCACCCGCCGCTTGGTAATCCTCCGACCAGCCGTTGTGGTGGATGAAGTTGCCTTCCATCAGGAGCCCGTCTGTGTCGGAGGAATAGAGCCCACCCGTTTTGTCCCAGCTGCCGTCGGCCCGCGGAGCGTCTAGGGTGATGTCCGCGATCTCCGAATTGCGGATCGTGTAGGTGTCGGCGTTCTGGAGCACGACCTGCTCGTTGCGCAACGCGACGTTGTCGAGGATCACGTTCTCGCCCTGCAGCGCCATGAATCCACTGTCGAGCGCGACGTTGGAGATGACGACGTTGTCGCTGTCCTCTTGGAAGATCTTGAAGTCTCCCTTAAGTCCCGGCTTCTCGCCCGACCCCCAAGACGTGATGTGCAGCGGGTGCAACTCGCTCTCGCCACTCGCGCCGCGGGCGACGATGCGGCCAACGCCTTCATAATCGTGACCGCGCTCGAAGAGGAGCCAGTTTGAGGAAGGCGCGGCAGTGCCGCCCTTCTGCCAAGCCCAGCCGACGAGGCCGTCCCAGATGTCGAGGCCGACCTCCTGGTCGACGGCCATGCTCGCCGAGCCGCCATATTCAGGGTGGTCGAGCAGCCAGTTTTGGTCGATGGCGCCGGTGCCGACGCCCTCCATGCGAGCGATGTCGGCGCGGGACAGGGCCGCGTCGCTGCCACCGACATAGACCTTGCGGTGGTTGTCGCCAGCTTCGACCACCACGTTGTCACCGGAATCGGTGGCGAGCATGTAGTGCTCGCCGAGACCCCAGCCGGCCTTCTGGGCCGGCGCGGTGACGGAGAGGTCGGCGCTGTAGCGCTCCGAGGTGCCGTCCGTGTAGGCCACGTCGTAGTCGAAGGTAATCCGGCCGGTATTCGCGGTCCCCGACAAGACCAGGGCGATCTGGCCGTCGGGCGTGGCCGCGGCATGGCCGAAGCCGGGCTGCTCGGCGATCTGGATGCCGGCGACGGCCTTGCCGTTGCCCACATCGAGCAGCGTCACGCGACCGCCGGACACGGTGCCGAGATCGGCGTCGAGGACTGGGCCGGTGGGCGCGGGGATCACGGGCGGGGCAGGGGGGGTGACCACTGGCGGCAGGGCGCCGTCATCCTCGACCTCGACGGGCGTCTCGGGCTCGGGTGTCGGCTCGGGCTCCGGCGCGGGAGGCGCGACGACGGGCGGGGGCAGGCTGCCGCCGTCGCCTTCGCCGTCATCCTCGGAGACGGGCGGCTCGGGTTCGGGCTCCGGGGTCGGTTCGGGTTCGACCGGGGCGGGAGCGGGTTCAGGCTCAGGCTCCGGCGTCGGTTCCGGCGCGGGGGAAGGGGGGACGACGACGGGCGGGGGCAGGCTGCCACTGTCGCCTTCGTCGTCCTCCTCGGAGACGGGCGGTTCCGGCTCGGGCTGCGGCTCGGGGTCGGGTTGCGGCGTGGGGTCCGGCGCAGGTGCCGGTACGGGGTCGACGGGAGCCGGCGTGGGGGTCGGGACCGGATCGGGCCGGGGTGTCGGCTCGGGGGCCGGTGTCGGTTCGGGCTCCGGCCCGGCTTCGGGAATGGTGACGATCTCGCCGTCGGCAGTCAGCCACCGGTTGGGATCGCGCCGGGATTGAAGCATGCCCTCCTCCGAGGTGGATGCGGCAAGGCTGGACATGTCGGTAATGGGCATTCTCGGATCTCCCGAAAGGCGGATTCCCGGCCTCCAGGGGCCCGGGCAATCCGGTGGTGTTTATCGCGGCCCGGGCGAATGGCGGTGGCGATCGCCCGGACCGGCATCTCGAAAGGCGGCACGCCGCGCCGGGCGACGGACCGTGAGGACCTTGCTTGCGATGTTCCGAGATGTCGGAGGGCGCGGCGTGACTCGCGCCCCGATGAACTCGTCACCCAGAGGCCGAAGACGGGTCTATCGGGCGTGGCGATTGCCGCAATCCCGGGGTTACGGGTCGGAACTTTCCTGCCCACTCGGTAGTAAATATAAGCGGAAACCTGTTCGCGATCAGACTTTAAGCGGATTGCAGCCGGCAGGCGAGCCCTGTCAGGGTTGCCCCGCGCAACGCCGCTTGGCAGAGCTAAAGGTTAATAAGTCGGAATCGACCGAAATCGCTGCACCGATCGAATGGGTCTACGCTGCGATGGACCACTTCGCAGGGACGTCGATATCGTAGATTTCGCGAAGACGTTTCAGATCGTCCCGGAGTTCTTCGAGGACCCAGGCTTCCTCGTCTTGCCGCATTTCGAAACGACCCTGCGTCAGCGCATTCGATCTCGCGCTTTGCGACAGATACAATCGATGGCGAACGGATTTGGGAACGATCCCATGAGCCAGCCGGCGAAGCGCCCGGACGTTCGAGAGCTTGCGCCAGGTCGGATCGGAGAACTTCGCGGAGGCTTCGTTCGACTTCGGCAGGTCGGGGCTCGACACGTGCGCGATCTCCAAGAAATCGCAGACCTCATCGAGAACCTTTTGCTGGTTCGCGAGCATGTCCTCGAAGACGACAGGAAGGATGGTGTCCCTTCCGAAGGCGTCCGCGTAGGCGTCCAAATGGCGGGCATACCGCGTCAGGTCGATCGCGACGGGGCTTACGCCGCCTGCGTCGAAGGAGAAGTCCGTCCGGTCCGGTCGCACATGTCCCAGCTCGTAGCCGGTCAGGGCCGCATGCTTGTGGTGGGACACGATGCGGGCGACGGGATGGCGCATGATGTAGACGAAGCGGAATCGGACGTCCGGGCGTCGCTTCATGCGCTCGAAGACATGGTCCATGTAGGGAAGCTTGGCGTAATCCGTGCTCGCCTCGAGGCCGTAACGATGGGATGTCGGATCGAAGCCTTCGTAGAGCCCGCGATACCAGTCCCAGCCCCGTCCCCATTGATAGGGGCTGGAGAAGTATTGCGGCTCCTTCTCTGAGCAGGGGCACAGAGCGGGATGCAGCCGCAGGAGATCGAAGAGCGAGCTCGATCCCGACTTCATCGATCCCACGATGATCGCGAAGGCGGTCGGTCCGGTCGTCTCCTGCATGGGCATGGCCTTCCGAAGGTTTCCTGAAAATGATCGCCTTGGTTCAAGAGAGGTCGCGTCCAGTCGACGACGGAACTGGGTTATCTCCCAGGGGACGCGCTTCAGGTCCGGTCGTAGACGTCCTCGTAGCGGACGATGTCGTCCTCGCCGAGATAGGCGCCGGTCTGGACCTCGATCAGGTACATCGGCAGGCGGCCGCGATTGGCCATGCGGTGGACGGTGCCCAGGGGAATGTAGACGCCCTGGTTCTCGGTCACGAGCTTGACCTCCTCGCCCAGCGTCACCTCGGCCGTGCCCTCGACCACGACCCAGTGTTCGGAGCGGTGCATGTGGCTCTGGAGCGAGAGCACGCCGCCGGGGCGCACCATGATCCGTTTCACCTGGAAGCGGGTGCCGAGGCAGAGCGTCTCGTACCAGCCCCAGGGCCGGTGGAAGCGGGGATAGTCGTCGGCCTGGCCCACCTTGGCCGCGCGCAGGGCGGAGACCACGGCCTTCACGTCCTGCGCGCGTGACTTCGAGGCGACGAGCACCGCGTCGCGCATGGCGACCGCGACCACGCCTTCGAGCCCGAGCCCCACGAGATGGACCGAGCCCTCCTCCGAGCGCAGGTAGCTGTCGACGCAATCGATCGCGGTGACCGGCCCGTCGGTTGCGAGCCCGTTGGCGTCGGGTTCCCGCGCCTGCCAGAGCGCGTCCCAAGAGCCGAGATCGGACCAGGCGCCGGCGAGGGGCACGGCCGCGACCGTCTCGGCATGCTCCATCACCGCGTAGTCGAAGGAGATGGCGCGGGCGCGCTCGTAGGCCTCCGCGTCGAGACGCAGGAAGCCCAGATCGTCCTTTCCCTTGGCGATCGCGGCGCGGCAGGGTTCGAGAAGGTCGGAGGCGTGGCGCTCGAAGGCCGCGATCACGTCGCCCGCGCGGAACAGGAAGAGCCCCGCGTTCCACAGATAGGTGCCGGCCTCGAGGAAGCCCTGCGCGGTGGCCGCGTCGGGCTTCTCGCGGAAGCTCCGGAGCGGCACGGCGGTGCCGTCCGCGGGCGGATGGGCAAGCTCGAGATAGCCGTAGCCCGTCTCGGGCCGGTCGGGGGTGACGCCGAAGGTGACGAGCGTGCCGGGCCTCGCGGCCTCGGCGCCCCGCCGCACGGTCTCGAGGAAGGCAGGTACGTCGCCGATCACGTGGTCGGAGGGCGCCACGAGCATCAGCGTGTCGGGCGCGTCCTCAAACATCAGCGCGGCTGTGAGGATCGCGGGGCCGGTGTCGCGGGCGGCGGGCTCGATCACCACGCGCGCGTCCATCAGCCCGATCGCCTGCGCCTGCTCGCCGGCCATGAAGCGGAACGCCTCGCCGGTCATCACCAGCGGCGCGGCGAAGCCCTCGCCCGAGAAGCGCCGGAGCGTCTCCTGGTAGAGGCTACGCTCGCCGAGGAGGGGCGTGAACTGCTTCGGGTAGGCCTTGCGCGAGGAGGGCCAGAGCCGCGTCCCGGAACCACCACAGAGAATGACGGGCTGAATCATGGGGGTAACCTCGGGGTCGTGGGGCAGGACGTGCGCTTTCCATGCGGATCGCGGGCCGGGTTGGCAAGTTTCTTGAGGGGTCAGGGATAATGCCGGCAGGATTGGCGGAGCGTCCGCTTCAGCCTTCCCAATCCTCCGTTCGCAGCCCCTCGACGCGCGCGAACTCCCGTATGTTGTGCGTCACGAGGACGAGGCTCCGCGCCACGGCCTGCGCGGCAATCAGCACGTCGTAGCCGCCGATCGGCGTGCCCGCCCGCCCCAGCACGGCCCGGATCTCGCCCGCTTGCCGGGCATCGTCGGCGTCGAACGGCACGATCTCGAAGCGCATCGCATCGAGGCGGGCATGGTTCTCGCCCGGCCGCGCGCTTTTCGAAGCGCCGTAGCGCAGCTCGTGCATCACGATGGCCGGCAAGCCGAAATCGGCCCGCGCATGCTGCCGGAGGCGTCCGAGGAGGCCGGCATGGCCTTTCAAGACAGCGATCACGGCATTGGTGTCGAGCAGGAACTTCACTCGAAGAGGTCGTCGAGCCCCGGCCGGTCCTGCGGCGCCGGCCGTTCGGAGGCGGCCGCCGCGAAGTCCGCGTCCACCGGGCCCGTCACCGCGTCGAGCCAGTCCCAATCGCCTTCGATGGGTTCGAGCACGACGCGGGACCCGTCGCGGCGGATGCGCACCTCCTCGGTGTCGAACCGGAACGCCTTGGGCAGCCGCACCGCCTGGCTGCGCCCCGACCAGAAGACCTTCGCCGTGTCCATGATGCGCCTCCCGGAACCAAAAAGATATTGCAATGATATATCTTATTCGGGAGGATTTGCAACGGGAATGTCCCGCTGCGCGACGTTTCCTACGCCATCATCGCGTCGAGTTCCGCATCCGGTGTAATCGCCTCTATGGGTGAGCGATGGTACGGAGGACCGGCATGCAGTCGATCTCCTGCGTGCCGGGCGGTGCGGAGGCAGCGTGACGATAAGGGGGAGGTAGTCGTACCAGTCCGGCGGTGGCCGGATTCGGGGCTGCCGCGCGAACGTCGTCGCGGCAGGGGAGGGAGCCGCGCGCGTGGCGCAGCCCCGTCGCGTCCGGTCTCAGCTTCCGGGCAGGAAGGCGGTGTCGATAACGTGGATCGTGACGTTGCCGACCTGGCGGTCCGCCTCGGTGACGGTCGCCATCGTGCCGCCCTCGGGGCCGACCATGACCGTGTCGCCCTCGACCATGATGGTCAGCGGCGTACCGGCGAGCGAATCCACGGTGGCGGTGCCGCCGCCGTCCATCGCGAGCTGCATCGCGTCCGCGGCCATCACGGTGCCGGACACGGCGTAGCCCTGGATCACCTCGGCCAGCCGCGCGGAATCCTCCTGCAGCGCGCCGAGCTCTTCCTGCGGGGCGGCCGACAGGGCGTCGTTCGAGGGCACGAACACCGTGACCTCCTCGCCGCCGACGATCATCTCGACGATGCCGGCGCTCTCGGCGGCGCCCACGGCCGTATCAATGTTCTCGGGCAGGTCCTGCGCGAAGGCAGGGGCCGCGAAACCGATCGCCAGGGCGGCAATCGAACTGTGTACAATTCTCATGATCATCGACTTCTCCTCTCCAAAGTGGAGCCCCCCCGGCGCACACGCCCCGGAGAAACGGTTGACCTCGCGCTATCTGTCCCGGCCGGACGCGATGGCGAGGGGCACCCCCCGCGACCGATTGTCCCTCCGCGGGCACCGCCCGCAGGACGAGGCCGGGCGGAATTGCGGTCCCTGGACGGGGCGCGGACCGGCCGCGCCGTCGCGGGTCCGGGCCGGTCCTCCGGGGCCGGTCGCAGGGGACCGTTCCCGAAGCGGCGCGGAACCGCGCCATCTGTCCGGATTGTTCATAAAATCTTCACCGGGACGGGCGCGAATGACGTAGGGACGCGGTCGGGAGCGGTTGCTCCTTGCAGGGGGTCGGCCTAAATCGCCTCTGTCATCCAGCCGGTTGCCCGCGCGGAAGGCGGAATCTCTATCAGGAGCACATGGCCCGATGAACAAAACGATCCGGACCGCCCCGATTGACATCGCGGTCGTGGGCCTGGGCAAGATGGGCCTGTCGCATTTCTCCATGGTCAACGCGCATCCGCAGGCCCGCACCGTGGCCTGCGACGGGGCGGGGTTCATGGTTGACGTGCTCTCGCGGAACGTCTCCGCGCCGATCCACAAGGATTACGAGCGGATGCTGGCGGAGGCCAAGCTCGACGCCGTGGTGATCGCCACGCCGTCGCGGCTCCACGCGCCGATGGTGCGGGCCGCCCTCGACCGCGGCCTCCACGTCTTCTGCGAGAAGCCGTTCTGCCTCGACTGGACCGACGGCATGGCCTTGGCCGACCTCGCCGAGGCGAAGGGCGTGGTGAACCAAGTCGGCTACCATTACCGCTATGTCGGCGCGTTCCGGGAGATGAAGCGCATCCTCGACACGGGCGCGCTCGGCCGCGTCACCCATGTGCTGGCCGAGGCTTACGGGCCGGTCGTGCTGCGCCCCAAGCGCGCCACCTGGCGCACGCAGAAGGAGGAGGGCGGCGGCTGTCTCTACGACTACGCCGCGCATCCGCTGAACCTCCTGAACTGGTTCTTCGGCGCGCCGGCGCGGGTGACCGGCTCGGCGCTGGTCTCGGTCTTCTCGGAAGGGACCGACGACCAGGTCATGTCGACCGTGCAGTGGGAGGACGGGCCCGTGGCGCAGCTCTCGGTGAACTGGTCCGACGAGAGCTACCGCAAGATGTCGACGAAGATGACGATCGTGGGCACCAACGGCCGGCTCTACGCCGACCGGCAGGAATGTCAGCTCTACCTGCGCGAGGCGCACGACGCGCTGCCCGACTACGTGGAGGGCTGGAACGTGAAATACACGACCGAGCTCACCGAGGATGCCTGGTTCTACCTGCGGGGCGAGGAATATTCCGCGCAGCTCGACGACTTCATCACCGCGGTGGCCGAAAAGAAATCGGCGGCCGCCGAGAACTCTTTCCGCTCGGCCGCCGAGACCGACCGGGTGATGGCGATGATCCTCGAGAACGCCGAGACCGGGCAGCCCGTGGGCGAGGCGCAGGCGCCGGCCGCGAAGCCCGCACGTCGCGGCTTCTTCGGCTTCGGAGGACGACAGGGATGACCCGGATGGACCGACTGCTCTTCGGCGACAACCAGTTCTTCGGCATCAACCACATGTCCGAGGAGAAGGCCCGCACCCAGGCCATGCGCTTCCAGGAGACGCAGGCGATCATGGACGTGCTCGACGTGGCCTACGACGCCGGCATCCGCACCTTCGCCTGCACCACCCACGACCGGATCGGCGCCATCGCCGAGCGGGTGCGCGCGAACCCCGCGCGCTACGCCGATTTCACCTTCTATCCCTGCATGCCTTACGCGCATAAATACGCCAACGCCGTGACCGAGCACGGGATGATGGGCGCGCTCCGCGAGTTCATGCCGAAGGACGGCCTCTTCGCCACGGCGCTGACCGGCGCCCGGACGCTCGCCACCAAGGAGGTCGAGGGGATCGAGAAGGTTCTGATCGACATGGAGATGAAGATGTTCCGCGGCACGAAGACGCCGGTCATCTTCATGCAGAACGTGTTCGTCGACCTGCTGCTCGGCATGGGCTTCACCCGCGCCTTCCGCATCTTCCACGACCATATCAAGGCTGAGTACGGCGCCGAGCCCGGCTACATCACGATGAACATGCCGATGCTTCTGGACGCGCTGGAGCGGGAGGGGATCGAGCGGCCGATCATCTGTTCCAACATCAACAAGATCGGCTTCCGCATGTCGGGCGGCTACGATGCCTATATGGGCGCGCTGCGCTCGGGACGGGTGCGGGCGATCGCGATGTCGGTCTATGCGAGCGGCGCGATCCCCGCGGACGAGGCGATCCACTGGATCTCGGAGCTGCCGGGGGTCGAGTCGATCCTGTTCGGCGCGTCGAGCGCGGGCAACATCCACGGCACCAAGGCGCTCGTGGACAAGTATATGGGCCGGGAGGCGGCGTGATGGACGGCAGTGGCATGAGAACACCCTCCCGCCTGCGCGCGATGCGCGAGGTGAAGATGCTCAACGCGCATGTCCACGACATTTCGATGGACGAGCTCGTGCGTGACTTCGACGAGGGGCTCCTGCTCACGCTGCATGTCGACATGGCGATGAAGCTGCAGAAGGACCCGGAGTTCCACGCAATCCTGTCCGAGTTCGACGTGATCACCTGCGACAGCCAGATCATGTATTTCGCGACGAAGTTCCTCGGCACCCCCGTGCAGGAGCGGGTCTCGGGGTCGGACTATTTCCCCCGCTTCTACATGCATCACCGCGACAATCCGGCCATGACGCTCTTCATGCTGGGCGGCAAGCCCGGTGTGGCGGATGCGGCGGCCCGGAACATCAACGCCAAGGTTGGCCGCGATTTCGTGGTGGGCGCCTACGCGCCCTCCTTCGACTTCGAGAACGATCCGACCGAGATCGACGCGATGATCGACGCGGTGAACGCGTCGGGCGCCACCGCGCTCCTCGTGGGCCTCGGCGGCGGGCGGCAGGAGAAGTTCATCATCAAGTATCGCGACCGGATGCCGGGCGTGAAGCTCTGGCTGCCCCTGGGGGGCACGATCGACTACGAGTCGGGCTCCTTCGCGCGGCCGCCGAAATGGATCACCGAGGGCGGGTTCGAATGGCTCTACCGCCTCCTGAAGGAGCCCCGCGCCCGCTTCCACCGCTACGTGATCCACGAGCCGCCCTTTCTCTGGGCGGTGCTGAAGCAGCGGCTCGGCCTCTACCGCGACCCGTTCGCGAAGCGCTGAGGCGGGCGCCGGTCCGGCGCGTCGCGGCGGTGACATCTCACGGTCCCGTGCCGTTTCGGACGCTCCCGGAGACGAAGGATGGACGACCGCCCCGCGCGCACGGAGCGGTCACGTTCGGCCGGTTCTACCCGCGGCGCCGACGCAGCGCGAAGACCGCGCCCAACCCGCCCGCGAGGAGCGGAAGGCTGGCGGGAACCGGGATTGGAGTCGTGTCGGGTATATTGGGCATGTCCACGATATCGGGATCGACGCCGCCTTCCGAGCCGGGCAGGGCGGACCCGAAGGTGATGTTGTCGAAGCCGATCTGGTTCTGCGTCCCGCCGAAGTCGATCGAGCGTGCCGTTCCCTCGAAGGGCACGCCGATCGGGCTGAACACGGCGAAATCGCCCTGCGGGTCGCCTGGACCCCGACCGGTCCTGGGCAGGTCCAGCGAGGCGAGGAGGGTCCCCGTTGCGTCGACGCCGTCGTAGACGTCGATCGAGCCGGTGAAGTTGATCGCGCTGTAGAAGAACGAGAACCCGTCCTCGAAGCCGTTCGGCGCGTTCAGGGTAGCCTCGTCACCTTGGAGGAAGAACATCACGGTGTCGGGCGTAGGCTCGTTGGCGAAATTCCCCGTTCCGCCGGCATCCCGGTCGATGATCGATAAGGCGTTGGGGCTGAACGTGATGTCGTAATCCGGCCCGCCATTGCCGTCGTAGAAATCGTTGATGCTGACCTCGTTGCCGAGCCCTTCGAAATCCAGGGTGATGACGGCTGCGCTTGCGCTGCCGCCGATCGCCAGCACGGCGCAGGCCGTGGCCGCTAAAGTCTTGAGCACTTGATAACTCCTCGTACAAAATGCGGCGTTCTGCCGCCCCCAAGAGGTAATCGTTAACCTTTCGGCCAGTCAACACGCCAAGCGGTCTTTCGAAAGATCGAAGCCTACCGGCAAGGATCAGGCCCGGGTCATCGAAATTGCCGGCCCGAATGGTTTCAATCAGCAGGCGGCGCAAGCACAGAAGGCTCGCCTCGATCCCCGTTTTTGGCACGAAGGTGAATTCGCCGAGTTGCCTGGTCAAGACGTGGTCCGGCTTTCAGGAGCGGCGGGTGCCTTGTCGTTCGGCATGCAGGTCTATGAGGCGAAGGAGGTTGGCGACGTCGACGCGGTAGCCGTCACCCTCGCGGACGGCGACCGTGGTGGCGAGCTGTCCCGGCGTGTGGTCGATAAAATCGGCGAAGATGTTGTTGAAGCGGTCCGCCGGGTTGATCGTTACATGAAGCGCGTCCCGGCGCGCGGCGAGGAAGAGGTGGTTCCAGTGGCTCCCCTCCATCGCGACCGTGACGGGCGTGCCGGAAACGGCTCGCAGGATGTACTCAAGCGGGTCCGTCGAGCTGACGATCGCGAAACCCCGCGCCGACAAGGCGTCCACAACCTCGTCCTCGTTGAGGAGCACGCGTGCCACCCCGGTCCGGCCGCGCCGGATGAAGGCTCCCGGAACGCCAGCATCGCCGAAGAGACCCTGCACCTTCGCCTGCAGGCGTTCGAGACGCGCCGCACGCCCGGCATTCTGTCCCACGTCCCGGCAATAGGACATCTCGTCGAAGATCACGTAACGGGCCTGCAGCCGGTCGATCTCCAGCAAGTCCACATACTCCTTGGCATGCGTCCAGGCGGGATCGGAGGGGAAATACAGGTCCTCGTGCGGACGGCGCAGATAGGCGCCGATCATTCCGTCCCGGACCCAGTGGCCGAAATATTGCTGGACGATCGGGCTCGCCGCGAAGAAGCCGGCAGGCCGCCGTTCGATCGAGGCCGACATCACCTCGGCGTAGCGTACCGGTCCGAAACGCGCGAATCCCTCATGTTTCGTGAAGAAGCCGAATGGCGTGGCGAGCACATTTTTGAACACGTACCGGACCGTGGCCTGGTGCGTGACCTCGCGACCGTCGATGATCGCCCATTGTGTGGCGAGCGACGTCGCCGCCTGCGCCCGTTCCACCTTGGCGCGATCCTCGTCGAGCATGAGGACGGGTTTGGAGAACGCCGTGTTGGAAGGATGCTCCTCGATGACCTCGACCGCAGCGTCGGCGAGTTCCGGCGTCCCGAACCCTGTGCGCTTCGCAATCTGGCTTGCGACCGGACGGAACCTGTACATCAAGGCGAACCTTTCGAGATCGTGGAGCACGTATCTCCTGTACGAGTTTCACGAGCTATAACAGGGCTTCAAGATCAAACGATCCTCAAAGGTTGCTCGAGTTCGCCGGGCCCGAACGCCGTTCGGGGCCCGACTGCACGCGTCAGGCGCGGCGTTTCAGGAAGCCCAAGCCTGCCATCGAGGCCGTGAGGAGCAGGCCCGCGGCCGGGAGCGGGACCGGGGAGGGTTCGGGGGTCTCGACGACCTGGAACCGCGCCGAGCCGGAGGCGGGCCGGCCGCCTTCGTAGAGCCCCAGCACGTAGGTTCCCGCGTCGAGCGTACCGAAGAGCGAGGCCGACCCATCGGGGCGGTACATCGCGCGCGCACCGTCGGCGTCCGCGCCCGCGATCAGGCTGCACTTGCCCGAGACCGCCGCCAGCGCGGCGTCGTCGCAGAAATCCCCCTGCATCGTCAGGCGCGTGTCGGCGCCCGAGCGGTAGAAGGCGAGGCCGGTGACTTCGCCGTCGGCGTCGGAAGGCGAGTAATCGGCGAAGTAGACGTCGAACGGGTTCGTTGCCGTGAACTCGAAATATCCGCTGGCGGGCGTACCCGTCCAGGCGAAGCCCAGATCGAGAACCGACGCGTCCTGCGGCACAGCCTGGACGCTCATGTCGGGGGTCGCGTCCGTGCTCGTCACCGTTGCCGCCATTGCCGGCGACGCTAGGGTAAGCGCCAGTGTTGCCGCGGCGGCTTTGACCGTATTCATGTTCTATCCTCTCGTCATGAAAATGTTAACACTCCGAATTTGAAGACATATTTACCTTTTGAGAAGCCAGAAAATTGTATTAGGGTTAACACCGCGCGGCCGGGCATGCCCAGTCGGCGCGTCGACGTAATGCAATGCAAGGCGCTGCGAATGTTTCTTTACGTTAGGTAAAAATTGAAGGGCATGCGCGTCGCGGATTGCAGGCCCGATCCGGGGATCTGCGATCGGTATTCGGAAGACTGTCGCCCCTGCAGTATCTATTCGATTCGAGCAGCCTAAAGGCTTGTTGGCGAGTTCCATTTCGTCGAATGACGGCCGTTCCGATTTTCGGGATGGAAGGCGTTCCTTTGCAATATTCAGAAAAGAAACTGTTCGGGCAATCGGTAGTAGATGACGTCAAGTCAACGTCTGGAACCGTGCAGATTACCGAACGTTAAGATTGCTTAACTTTTATTGCGAAGTCCTGCCTCTGTTCATAGCCTGCGCCTTGAATGCTCCGTCGGAGCGAAAAGGGAGACAGGTCGCAGAGTTAATAAGTTGTTATCTGAAGCGTAAGAACCACTTTGTGAGCGCGGAACAGGTCATTTGCTCGACGATCGCTCGACGATCGTTTCGAGGTAATTGGTTGTCATAACACTTTGAGACTCTCGGCCGATATTTTTGCCGGAGGATTTCAAATGCCCGTTTCCAACAATTTCGCGTCCAGCGCCCTCGATCTCAACGGCAAGGTCTCCCTGACCCAGCCCACGGCGCTCGTATGGGGTCCGGACGGAAAGTTGTACGTCACCGAGAATGGCGGGCAGGTCAACGTCCTGACGGTGAAGTTCGGGGACCCCGATCCGAATGACGACGACAACAGTGTGTCCTTCTACGTCGAGGCGGCCGAGACGCTCTCGCTGGACATCCAGAACCACAACGACGACGGCACCGAGAACAGCAGCGGCAGCCGGCAGGTCACCGGCATCGACGTCGCCCGGCAATACGACGCGGCCGGAAACCAGCTCTTCGTCGACGCGGCCGGCAACCTGACGACGGAGGCCAGCGGCAACACGCCCGCGGTGACGATGTACGTCACCTCGAGCGACAAGCGGATCGGCGCGGGCGGCAGCGGGAACGACGCCGACCTCGACACCAATTCCGGCGTGATCACCATGCTGGAGCAGACCGGCGCCGACAGCTGGGACCAGGTCGACATCGTCCGCGGCCTGCCCCGGTCGGAGGAGAACCACGCGACCAACGGCCTCGAGATCGTCCAGGAGCTCGACGCGGACGGAAAGCTCGTCTCCGAGCGCGCCATCGTGGCGTCGGGCGGCAACGCCAATACCGGCGCGCCGTCCAACAACTTCGCCGGCCAGCAGGAGCAGCCGCTTTCCGCCGCGATCCTCGAGGTCGACGTCACCGGCCTCCGGGCAATGGGCGTCTCGACCGACGACGACGGGCGCGCCTACATCCTCGATCTGCCCACGCTCGACGACCCGATCCGCAACGGGGCGGCGGACCTGAACGATCCGAACGGCGGTAACGACGGGCTGAACAGCGCCAAGCTCGACTACGACGGGCTGGTCTCGATCTATTCGCCCGGTTACCGCAACGCCTACGACGTCGAGGTGACCGAGGACGGGCGCGTCTGGACCTACGACAACGGCGCCAACAACAGCTGGGGCGGGCGTCCGGTGGGCGAGGGCGGCGACAACGGCGGTACGACCGACTTCGCGCAGGACGCAGGCTACATCTCCACGAACCTCAACAACGGCGACGGCAATTCGAGCGACGACATCAACGCGGACGGCAACTGGGACCCGTCGAACAACGACAATTTCCACGAGATCACCCGGTCCGACGACCTGAACGGCGGGGACCTGTCGGTGGGCGGCAACGGTCCGGTCACCACCTATACGGGGCCCGACGGGCTGACCTACGTCTATGGCGGCCATCCGAACCCGACCCGGGCCGAGGGCGCGAAGGCGGGGCTTCTGTTCTCGCCCAAGGGCGGCACGGACGATGCCTATCTCCTGGTCTCGAACCAGTCGAGCTACGGCGAGGGGAGCGACGACCACGCGCAGGTAACGGCCTGGCTCGCGGAGGTCGAGGCCGGCACGGGCGCGGTCGGCACGGGCGACCTGACGAAGAAGGTCCTCGCCGTGGAGCCGGGCGTCGAATACGACATCTACGCTTTCGCCGACGGCTCCGGCGCGGCGGTGCCCGCGGGCGGGGCGGCGCCCGCGGGCGGCACGCTGCTCGGCCAGGCGGGGCTGCCCGCCGACATCGCCGAGATCGTCGACTGGGTGAACCCGGTCGAGGGCGACTATAAGGAGGCGGGCCGGACCGACGGCGCGCTCGACAGCGGCAAGGGCTCCATCAACGGACTGGCTGAATACACCTCGACCATCATGGACGAGGGCGGCGTCAAGATGTCCGGCGCGATCATCGCCAGCGTCTACAATGGCGGCGACCTGATCATCATGGGCCGCAACGCCGACGGCACGATGTCGAGCACCGGCGGCACCAACGCCACGGCCGCCGACCGCGCGGTGTTCCAGGGCGCGGGCCAGCCGCTCGGCCTCGCCACGCTGGGCGACGACTTCGTGGAGCGCGGCCTGAGCCAGCCGTTCCAGGGCTCGGTCTGGTCGGCGGTCTACGGCCAGAACAACCAGGGCGGCTACACCGTCCATATCGAGATCCTGCAGCCCGCCAACGGCAAGGTCCCGCTCGCCGGCTCGGAGATCGTCGATCCCGACGACTGGGATCTCGACGGCGTCGACAAGTACAACGATCCCTTCGAGTTCAGCGCCGAGAACGGCATGGCGCTCGCCGCCGGCCAGAAGATCGTGCTCGACTTCGATCCGCAATCGACCGAGTTCAACGGCTCGCTCGCGGGCAATACCGGCCTTCTGGGCGCGGCGCTCGACGGGCCCGGTTCGCTGGCCGGCCCGCTCGCGGACGCGACCGGCACCGACAATATCCAAGAGGCGGGCGCCACCGCCAACCAGGATGCACGGACCGGCACCTATCTCGACAATTCGGGTGACCTTCTCGCCTCCGGCGAGCAGGCCGACGGGCTCTACGACATTGCCGGCAACGTCATCCCTGGCGGCAACGCGCCGATTCTGCAGATCAAGGAGGTCGTGCCGGGCACGATGGTCGGGCAGGGCAACACCGCTCGCGACGCGCTCCATACCGGGTTCCGGCCGGCCGAGGATGTCGGCCGCGTCGTTGCCACGGTGACGGTGAAGAACTGGGTCGCAGGGCAGGCGGTCGCGGACGGCCAGCTCGTCGGCATGGTCTACGGCGACGGCACGCAGTCGAACTTCCTGCGCCTCGTCTTCGGCGAGGTCGACGGCCAGCCCGGCCTCGAGGTCGGCTACGAGCTGGGCGACCAGAATTATGCGACGCTCGCCAAGGTCGCCGTCCCCGACCTCGCTGCCTCGGATCTCGACCTGATCGACCTGCGCTTGGAGATCGACATCGACGACGGCTACGCGGTGCGCGCCTTCTACCGGCTGGGCGAGGAGGGCACGCTGGGGCAGACCCCGTTCACCGAGATCGCGCTCGGCGACTTCGAGTTGCCGGCGGGCGTGCTGCGGGACGTGCTGACCGGGGCGCACACGATCACGGATGGCGACACGACCCTGCCGTCCGGCGCCGCGATCGGCGTCGTCGCCGAGACGAGCGACGGCAATCCCTTGCAGGCGATCGACTTCCACAACATCGAGATCGAGGGTTTCGGCCACGAGTTCGAGGCCGGCAGCTCCGCAGCGGCCAACGACATCAAGGGCACGTCCGGTACGGACACCGTGATCCTCACGGGCGAGGACGCCGCGCCGGTGACGCTCGCGCCTGCCGTGGAGAACATCGACGCCTCGGGCACGACCGGGGACGTCGCCATCACCGGCAATGCCCTCGACAACCGGATCACCGTCGGCGCCGGGCAAAATACCATCGCGACGGGTGAGGGAAAGGATGCCGTGGTCGGGACCAGCGCCAATCTCGGCGGCACCGAGATCACCGACTTCACGGAGGAGGACCGCGTCGTCCTGTCCGATGCGACGATGGATGCGGTCGCGGGCGTCACCTACGCGGCGGGATCGGCGATCCTGACGGTCAACGGCGCGGAGATCACCTTCTCCGGCCCCGATTTTGCGGAGTTCGACCCCGCGGAGGGGGAGTCCGTCTTCCGATTTCAGGAGACCGACGAGGGACTCGAGATCTCGCTCGCGCCGAGCGAGACCCTGATCAAGGCGATCGCCACCGGCGCCTCGTCCTACACCTACCATTTCGACGCCGACGGCAACCTCGTGGAGGCGGGCGACCCGGCCGCGGTGCGCACGATTAACTTCGATTCCGACGCGGCCGTGGAAGTGGCCGGGGACGGGACGGATGCGGCGAACTACGTCACCGCCGGTTCCGCCGGCGGCGGCGGGTCGAAGATCTACCAGGGCACGCTGAGCCAGACGCAGGTCGCTGATTTCGGGGCCGAGGCGCTCGACGAACTGCACTGGGTCGAACGCTCATCGAACGAGGATTACTTCGGCTACCAGATCCCGGTCCCCGAGGACGGCACCTACCGCGTCGACCTCTACATGTCCGAGATCTACCACGGCGTCAGCACCGGTTCGTTTAGCCAAGGCGACCGCGTCTGGGACATCGTGGCCGAGGGCGAGACCGTGGCCGACGATTTCGACCTCTGGGAGGCGTCGGGCGGCCAGCCGCTCAAGGAGGTGAAGGTCAGTTTCCTCGTCGAGGTCACCGACGGCGCCTTCACCATCGACTTCGACGCTCGGACCGGCGCCGGCGGCAACGACCAGCCGAAGCTCTCCGGCCTCGCGCTCTACAAGGTCGGCGGCGAGGTCACGCCGCCCGCCGACGAGACCGCGCCGCAGATCGTCTCGATCGAGGTCGACAACCCGCAGAGCGTACAGGACGGCGAGCGCATCGCGACCGTGGTGCTGGGCGACGAGACCGGGTTCGCCGCGGCGGATTTCGACGCGCTCGACGGCTCCGAACTCGTCTTCTCCGGGATCGTGCCGGCGACCGTTTCCGCGCCGCAGGTGACGTTGACCAATGGCGGCAGGACCGCCACGCTGCAATACACGCTGACCGCCGAGGGCAATGCCTGGGCCGCGGGCGAGGGTCAGATCAGCATCGCCGCGGGTACCTTCCAGGATGCCGCCGGCAACGCCGCCGGCGCGGCCTCGGGGGCCTTCATCCTCGAGCCGAACCTCGACACGCTCGTGCGGGGCGATGTGGCGCTGGCGATCAACGTGGGTCCGACGACGAACACGACCGCCGATCTCGATGGCGACGACGACAACACCTATGGCGGCGCGATCGCGAACGACACGATCCTCGGCATCGACCTCGAGGCCGACGATCCGTCCTATTACAGCCCGAACTCCAAGACCGGCAGCAACATCGACGGCCTGATCGGCGGGACCGGGTCGAACCCGGCGCTCGACGGATCGGCGCTGCACACCTATCGCGACTCGGGCAACGGGGCCTTCACCGCGACCTATCCGATCGAGAACGGCACCTATGTGGTCGAGCTCTGGTTCGCCGAACTCTACCACACGTCCGGCGGCAACCGGCAGGGCGACTATACGATCAATGGCGAGAC
Source organism: uncultured Jannaschia sp. (assembly GCF_947494055.1). Taxonomy (GTDB): domain Bacteria; phylum Pseudomonadota; class Alphaproteobacteria; order Rhodobacterales; family Rhodobacteraceae; genus Jannaschia. Next base: position 38,034 of record NZ_CANLTR010000016.1, read on the forward strand.
GTGGGAGCTGAACTTCGACGCCTTCACCGAAGCGGGCGCCGCCGACACGCCGACCATGATCTCCAAGACCGTGACGGTCACCGACGGCCAGATCGTCATTGATGTCGACGACGACACGGGCGAGCCCGGATGGAACGCGCTCGTCGTTTACGAGGCGGTCCAAGCCGATTTGCCGCCGACCATCTCGGTCGTGGATGCGAGCGCCGCCGAGGGCGAGGCCGTCGCGGTTACCTTCTCGCGCAGCGGCGACGACGGCGAGGACGTGACGATCGATTATGTCCTCACGCCGGGCAGCGCCTCCGCGGCGGATTACGGCGACCCCGTGCCGGCGGACCAGATCACTATTCCCGCGGGCGCGCGGTCGGCGACCGTGATGATCCCGATCCTGGACGACGACCTCGAGGAAGGAGCGGAAGCCTTCACCGTGTCGATCACCGGCGTCGCGAACGCATCGGGCGACGCGGTGGTCGCGGACGCCGCGGCCACGGTCACGATCGAGGCGAGCGATGCGAGCCTGCAGATCCCGGCCGGCGGCACGCTGTTCGAGCTCGACTTCGAGACGGCGGGGACCCCGCTCGCCGAGGGGGGCTTCGACGACGTGGTCGGCGGCGCCGGCGCGCTCGACGGCTCGGTCGTGACCGAGGTCGCGGACGGTAAGCTCATCGTCAACACGTCGAACGGCGATCTCTCTTCCGGGGACCCGGTGGCGAGCAAGAACGACTTCGTGCGCGAGATCGACCTGTCGAACGCCGCGCTCGACGAGATCTACGTCACCACGCAATTCGCGAACCCGTTCACGCCCGAGGTGCTCGCCGCGCAGGGCGTCGAGGGCGCGGTCGTGCCGAACTACGCCCAGCAGGGCATCATCCTCGCCATTCCCGGCGCCGACGCGCAGGCACCGGACAACTTCGTCAAGCTGATCTTCGGCGGCGGCGGCGGCAATATCACACAGATGTGGTCGCAGACCGCGATCGACCAGGCCGCGCAGGTCGGCGCCATGTCGGATGCGGCCGTCGCGAATGGCGGCGCGGCCTTCGGCCTCTTCGACATCGCCACGGTGGAGCTGTCGCTGCGCATCGACAAGGCGTCGGGCGAGATCGCGCAGATCGTGACCCTCTACGACGATGCGGGCGCGATCCTGGGCGGAGTCCGTCCCGAGGCCACGCCGGGCTTCGCAACCGCCGCTCCGCTGCCGGTCCCGGCGGCGGTTCTGGCGGCGATCGAGGCGGGGGCGGTCGATGTCGGCGTCACGTCGACGGATTACAACACGGCCTTCGAGAGCTTCGAGGCGAGCTGGGATTTCCTGAAGGTGTCCTCGCCGCAATACTCCGAGGAGCCGTCGGTCGACACCTCGGGTCCGACCGCGACGATCGAGCTCGCGCTGCCGGACTCGGAATCTGACCCGATCGTGGCCAATGTGGTCTATGCCGATGCGTCCGATGTCGACCCTGCCTCTATCGACGCCTCCGACCTGGTGCTGGGCGGTCCGAGTGCGGCGGGTTCGGTCTCTGCGAGCTTCGATGCCGGCACGAACACCGCAACCTACACCTTCACGGCCCCGGCCGGCGGCTGGGCCGAGGGCGACTACACCGCGACCGTGGCCGGCGGGGCGGTCACCGACCTCGCCGCGGCGCCGAACGACAATGCCGGCGGCGAGGCCGCGGGCGGGACACTCTCCTTCGAGGAGGAGCCCACCACGGAGTTCGAACCCGGCGCCGTGCTTTACCGCATCAATGCCGGCGGCGGCACCGTCGCCGCAACCGATGGCGGGCCCGACTGGGCGGCCGACACGTCCGGCGCACCGAGCGAATACATCACTTCGATCGACGGTAACGACGTTTATACCGGGTCCGACACGGACACCGCCGCGGAGATCCTCGTCGCGGGCGAGAACCCGAATTCCAATGTCGACGGGTCCGTGACGCCGGAGGCCATCTTCTTCCACGAGCGCGGCGACAACGACGTCAACGGGACGCCGCTCGAATACACCTTCCCGGTCGAGGGCGGGAAATCCTACTACGTCACCATCTACTACACCGAGAACTGGAACGGCATCACCGGCACAACGAACGGCCGTCAGTTCGACGTCGCCGTCAACGGCACGGTCCCGACGGCGTTCGCGGACATCAATCCCTATGCGGAGGGTGGCGACACGCTTGGCGTCGCGCGCAAGCGCACCTTCCTCGTGACGCAGGAGGATGGCGACAGCGATCTCGCGCTCGCCTTCCTGCACGAGGTGCCGGACGACATCCAGAACCCGAAGGTCAACGGCATCGAGATCGTCGAGGCGGTCTCGGTCTCCTCGGACATCCTCGTCTCGATCGCCGGTCCGGGTGAAGTGGTCGAGGACGGCGATGCGGGCGATCAGATCCTCGTCTTCCAGCTCGCGCTCGACGAGGCGGTGTCGGGCGACGTCGCGGTCGAATACGCGGTCGACGGGGTCGCCTCCACCGGGACGGTGAGCTTCGCGGACGGCCTCGCCACGCTGGAGGTCGCCGTGCCGCGCGACGCGCGCTGGAACGGGGCGGAGTCCGTCTCGGTCGAGCTCGTCTCGGTCGCGACCGCGGGCTTCGCCGTCGATCCCGCCGCCGGTACGGCCGGCGCCACGATCCTCGAGGACGACCCGGCCGACAGCCACGATCTCGACGGGGTCGGCGGCGCCGACCCCGTCGTGGCGGGCGACTATTCCGACGACCGCCTCGCGCCGAGCGACATCGGCACCATGCAGACCGGCGAGAACCTCCTTTACGCCACGCAGCAGGGCGACGACGCGGCGGGCGGCCGCGACCGCGACTACATCACCTTCGAGGTGCCGGAGGGTACGGTGCTGAGCGCGCTGTTCCTCGACGGCTACGCCACCACCGAGGACACCCGCCAAGCCTTCATGGGCCTGCAGGAAGGGACGGCGATCACCGTCGATCCGACGACCGGCCAGCCCGATGCCGGCGAGGGCGATCTGCTGACCGGCCTCGTCTACGGCGACGGACTTCTGGGCAACGACCTCCTGCCGCTTCTGGCGAGCGGGGAAAGCGGCGATCCGCGCCAGCTCGGCTCCTATCCGGGCTTCGACGGCGCCCTGCCGGCCGGCACCTACACGCTGTGGCTGAACCAGGGCGGGGCCCCGACCAGCGTGACGCTGCGCGCGGTCGTCGAGAGCGCGCCGGTCACCGAGCTGACGCTCGCGATCTCCGATGCCGACCCGGTCACGGAGGCGGAGGGCGCGACGCTCGACTTCGCGCTGAGCGTCGACACGGCGTTCTCCGGCGATGTGGAAGTGCGCTACGACACCGCGGATACCACAGGCCTGACCCAGATCGTGACCTTCGCGGACGGCGCCGGGACCTTGCAGGTGCCGGTCGCGGACGACGAAACGGATGACGGCGACGACACGGTCGCGATCACGCTGACCGGCGCCACCGACCTGTCGGCCGCGCCGGTGCCAGTGACGCTCGGCATCGCCACGGCGAACGGCACCGTGCTCGAGGATGACGGCACGGACCCGGACGACATCGACGGCGACGGCATTGGCAACACCGACGACCCCTTCGCCTATGACGGCGCGAACGGCATGACCAAGGTGCTGGGGCCGAACCTGTCGTTCCGGCAGGACTTCGACACCGACACGACCGACCTGTTCGGCGCCGAGGCAGGCTTCAGCGGCGTGCTGATCAATCCGGGCTTCGATCCGGCGGGCACGTCGGAGACCGACCCCTACGGTGACCGCACCACGGAGGCCACGAGCTTCGTCGAGGGTGGCGTGCTCAAGGTCGAGTCGAGCGAGACCGACGTCTACGGCGAGGGCTCGACCGGGACCGACAACACGATCAAGGACAATTACCAGTCTGCGGCCGACGTGTCCGGTGTCGACAGCTTTGCCGTGGAAGGCCGGATCGAGGGTGGATGGCTCGGCACTGCGCCCGACCAGTACGCGTCCTTCGGCATCACGCTCGGGGCCGGCGGCACCGACGATTACGTGAAGTTCGTCTATGGCGGCCATAACGGGGGGCCGCGCCTGCAGCTCGGGCAGGAGAACAGCCTGACGGGCGTGAAGGAGACCAATATCCCGGTCGCGACCCACGCGACGCCGGTGGACCCGGCTGCGGTCGCCGCGGTCGTGTTCCGCATCGATGTCAACAAGTCCGGCGCGACGCCGACGCTCACCGGCACGGCCGTGTTCCTCGACGCGTCCGACGGTGAACTCGCCACAATCGCCATGGGACCGCGCGAGATCACCGGATCGCTCGCCGCCGCGCTGGAAGGGAACAACCCGCTGACGGGCGGTACCGGCGGCGTCGCCTACGGCGTCTCGATCACCGACTGGAGCAACGGCGACGGCAACCGCTTCACCGGCGCGTGGGACTATCTCGAGATCCGGGGGCCGGAGGTCGCCAACCAGGCGCCGGGCGTCAGCCTCGCGCCGGTCCTCACCGAGATCGCCGAGGACGCGGACATTACCGCCTCCATCAAGGTGGCCGACATCGTGGTGAGCGACGACGGGCTGGGCAGCAACGCGCTGAGCCTTTCCGGGACGGATGCCGCACTCTTCGAGATCGTGGAGACCGGGACGGGCGCCGAGCTGCATCTCGTGGCCGGCGCGACGCTCGACTTCGAGACCCGGGCGCAGCTCGACGTCACGGTCGCGGTCGACGACCCGGTGGTCGGGGCGAGCCCGGACGCGACGGTGGAATTCTCGCTCGCTGTGGCCGACGTCAACGAGGCGCCCGGCGTCACGCTCGCGAATGTCGTGAGCGAGCTCGCCGAGGATGCCGATACCGGCGCCTCCCTCAAGGTGGCCGACATCGTGGTGAGCGACGACGCGCTCGGCATCAACGTCCTCGCGCTCGCCGGCACCGATGCCGCGCTTTTCGAGATCGTGGAGACCGGCACCGGGCCCGAGCTGCATCTCCGCGCCGGGACCGATCTTGATGCGGTCGCCGGCGGCACGCTCGCGGTCTCCGTGACCGTGGACGACGACGCGGTCGGCGCGACCCCGGACGCCGTCGCGGATCTGTCGGTGACGATCCCCGATACGGCCAACGAGGCTCCGACGGCGACGCCGATCGATGCGGGCCGCGTCGTCGAGGATGCGGCGCCGGTCGCCGTCGACCTCCTTGCCGGGGCGTCCGACAGCGACGGCGGCACGCTCGAGGTGGCTAACCTCGTGGTGGAGGACGCCTTCGGAAACGCCGTGGTCCATGCCCAGGCGGAATCCGTCCTGACGATCAACCCGGCGCAATTCGCCGCGGCCCTCGCGCTCGGCGAGAGCGCGACGATCACCGTGAGCTACGACGTGATCGACAACCAGGGCGGCGCGACGCCGAACACCGCGACGCTCGTCGTCGACGGGATCGACGGGCCCTACACCTGGTTCCTGGACGCCGACGGCGACGGCTACGGCGTTGACGACGCCGCAACCAACGTCACCGCCTACACGCAGCCCGCGGACACCTCCGCCGTGGCGGGCGACGCCGATGACGGCGACGCCACGATCCATCCGGGCGCGCCGGAGATCAACGACGGCAAGGACAACGACCAGGACGGCGAGATCGACGAGGAGAACACGGACCCGGTCCTCGATGCCGAGAGCTTCACGGCTCGCAAGAACCAGCCGCTCGAGATCCAGGCGGCGACGCTGCTCGACGGCGACACCGATGCCGACGGCGACACGCTGACTGTCGCCTCGGTCGGCAACGCCGTGAACGGGACCGTCGCGCTCGCGGGCGGCGTGGTCACCTTTAGGCCGGCGACGGACGCGACGGGGGCCGCGTCCTTCGACTACACCGTGTCCGACGGTGCCGGCGGCACGGCCACGCAGACCGTGTCGATCGACATCGCCTCGGTGATCGAGGTGACCGACCCGGCGACGCCGCCGGCACCGACCGACGAGGTCGACACCGTGGTCTTCGACGGCGAGGGTACGCTCGACCTGAGTGATCCGGGCTACGAGAACCTCGACCTGTCGGGCAACGCCACCGACAATGCGAGCGTCACGCTGAACGCCGGGGACAACACGGTCACCGCGGGGGCCGGAAAGCACAGCGTCAAGCTGGGCGGCGGGTCCGACACCGTGACCGGCACCGGAGCGGCGCTCGACGGCGACAGCTTCGAGGATTTCGGCGAAGACGACCAGATCATCGTCGAAGGCGGCGGCGGCGCACGGATCGTCAGCCGCGAGAGCGGGTCGGCCATCATCGGCATCAGCGATGACGGCGACGACACCGCGGACTACACGATCACCCTGGAGGGCGACATCGATCCGGGCCGGGTCCGCGCCACCGACGCGGGCGGCGACCTGAGGCTCACGCTGGCGCCCGAGGAGGATGCAGAGACCGCGATCACCTTCGAGGCCGCCCTGCTCAGCTCCTACGACGATCAGGACAAGACACCGGGCGGCGCCACGATCTCCGGCGACGGTCAGACGCTTACGCTCGACGGCAACACCTGGAAGCGGCTGCTTCTGGATGCGCCGATGACCGTCGAGGAGGGCATGACGCTCGCCTTCAGCTTCTCCTCCGCGGATACGGGCGAGATCGTCGGGATCGGGCTCGAGACCGACAACAACCACCGCCAGAACGGCCAGCCCTTCTTCCAGCTGGGCGGCAGCGACCGGTGGGGATACAGCCGGCAGGACTTCAACGGCTACGCGGCCGGCGACGGCCCGGTGACGCTCGAGATCCCGCTCGACGACTGGGCCGGGCAGACCTTCAGCCACCTGCTCTTCTTCGCGGACGACGACCGGAACGCCTCCACCAACGCGGTCTTCTCCGGCGTGCGGATCATGGGCGCGGAGCCGGCGGAGAACCGGCCGCCCGAGCCCGTCGACGACGCGGTACGGGCCGCGGTGGACACGCCGCTCACCATCGCCGCGGCCGAGCTTCTGGCCAATGACGGCGATCCCGACGGCGATCCGCTGACGATCGTCGCGGTCGCGGGCCCCGACGCGGCGGAAGGCAGCGTCGAATTGTCGAGCGGCGACGTGGTCTTCACCCCGGCCACGGGCTTCACCGGCGCGACGAGCTTCACCTACGACGTGGCCGATGCGGAGGGCGCGGTCTCGACCGCGACCGTTACGGTCGAGGTCGCGGCGCCGGGCGATCCGTCGGTGGTCGCCATCGACTTCTCCGACGCGCTCAGCTCCTACGCCGACCAGGACCGCGATCCGAACGGCTACGCGGTGCAGGACGGCGGCGCGACGATCGCCTTCACCGGGAACACCTGGAAGAAGGTGGTGCTGCCCGAAGGCTTCACGGTGTCGGCGGACTCGGTCCTGCGCTTCCAGCTCTCCTCGAGCTTCGAGGGCGAGATCATCGGCATCGGACTGGACGACGACAACGATTTCAACGGCAGCGCGGACTCGCTCTTCCAGCTCGGCGGGCAGGATCGCTGGGACCGCTACTCGGTCCAGGACTTCAACGATTACGACGTCGCCGACGGGGTGAAGACCTACGAGATCCCGCTGGCGGATCTGGCAGGCCGGTCCTTCGACCACCTCGTGGTCTTCAGCGATGCCGACGGGGCCGATGTGGCCGGCGCCAACGCCACCTTCTCGAATGTCGAGATCGTCACCCGGACGGAGGTCAACACCGACCCGGTCGCCGTGGACGACAGCTTCGCGGTCGCGGGCGGCGAGACCCTGACGCTCACCGCGGCCGACCTCCTCGGCAACGACAGTGATCTCGACGGCGACGACCTGGCGATCCTCGGCGTCGGCGACGCCACCGGCGGCACGGCGACCCTTTCGGACGGCGTCGTCACCTTCGTGCCGGAGGCGGGCTTCACGGGGCCGGCGGGCTTCGACTACGTCTTGGGCGACGGCCGGGGCGGCAGCGCCTCCGCGACGGTGTCGATCGCGGTCAACACCGCGCCGGAGGCCGGGACCGACAGCTTCGAGCTGGCGACCGGCGACGTGCTGACGCTCTTGCCCGCTGATCTTACGGCCAACGACAGCGATGCCGACGGCCACACGCTGACCTTCGTCGGCGTCTCGAACGCGGTCGGCGGCAGCGTCTCCTACGAGGAGGGCCAGATCAGCTTCGAGCCCCAGACCGGCCATGTCGGTCCGGCGAGCTTCGACTACACGATCGCCGACGAACTCGGCGCGGAAACCACGATCAGCGTCGCGGTGGACGTCCTCTCGGACGTGGAGCCGGGCGACGGAGTGACCGACATCCTGTTCGAGGCGGGGGCGCTGTCGTCCTACGACGATCAGGACATCACCGCGAACGGCGCCACCATTACCGATGGCGGAGCCACGCTCGAGCTGTCCGGGAACACTTGGAAGAAGCTCGCCTTGGCCGAGCCGCTGACGGTCGGCGCCGACACCGTCCTGCGCTTCACCTTCGAGGCGGGGCAGATCGGCGAGATCATGGGCATCGGTCTCGACACCGACAATTCCTACCGCTCCACGGCGAACCAGGTCCTGTTCCAGTTCGCGGGCTCGCAGACCTGGTCGGCCTATGCCGAGCAGGGCTATTCGGGATACCAGAGCGCCGACGGCGCGGTCACCATCGAGATCCCGCTCGGCGACTGGGAGGGGCAGACCTTCACCCAGCTCGTCTTCATGAACGACGACGACGCGGCCGCCGCGGCGACCAGCCGCTTCTCGGACGTGCAGATCGTGCAGAAGTCCGTGACCAACGCCGATCCGGTGGCGGTGGACGACACGGATCTCGCGATCGAGGGCGGCCAGACGGCGGTGATCGATCCGGCGACGCTTCTGGGCAACGACAGCGACCCCGAGGGCGACGCGATCTCGATCACTTCGGTAGGCAACGCCACGGGCGGGAGCGTCAGCTTCGAGGACGGGCTGATCTACTTCACCCCGGAAGCGGGCTTCGCCGGTGACGCGAGCTTCGAGTACACGATCGCCGACGCGTTCGGCGGCACCAGCACGGCGAGCGTGGGCCTCGTGGTCAATATCGACCCCGAGCCCGTCGACGACAGCTTCGAGGCGGAGGCCGGCACGCCGCTCTTCCTGACGCCGGCCCAGCTTCTCGGCAACGACGGCGACCCCGACGGGGATGCCCTGACGCTGACCGGTGTCGGCAACGCCACGGGCGGCACGGTCGCCTACGAGGACGGCCAGATCGCCTTCGTGCCGGAGGCGGGCTTCACCGGAACGGCGTCGTTCGACTACACGGTCGCCGATCCGCGCGGCGGCACCGCGACCGCCACGGTCACCGTCACTGTCGAGGGGTCGGACACGCCCTCGGGCCCCGTCGGCATCGACTTCACCGCACTCCCCATCAGCTCCTATGCGGGCCAAGACGCGGACCCGACGGCCTTCACGGCGACAGAGACCGCGCTCACGCTCTCGGGGAACACCTGGAAGAAGGTGGCGCTGCCGGGCGACCATACGGTCGAGAGTGGCGACGTGCTCCGGTTCGAGTTCCAGGCCTCCGAGATCGGCGAGATCATGGGGATCGGCCTCGAGACCGACAACCGCTTCGAGACTTCGACGCAGGCGCTCTTCCAGCTCGCCGGCAGCCAGAACTGGACGAACTACGCCCGCCAGGACTTCCGGACCTACGACCTCGCGGACGGAACGGTCACCTTCGAGATCGCACTCGACGAATGGGCCGGGCAGACCTTCAACCACCTCGTCTTCATCAACGACGACGACGCGGACGGCACGGCCACGGGGACGTTCTCGAACGTGCAACTGGTGCCGGCTTCCGCCGACCTGCCGCCGGAGGTGACGGGGCCCGTGGCGTTCACGGTGGACGAGAACGTCACAGCGATCGGCACGATCGAGGCGACCGACCCCGAGGGGGGCGACGTCACCTTCGCGATCGACGGGGGGGCGGATGCCGCGCTCTTCGCCATCGACGCCGCGACCGGGGCGCTGCGCTTCCTTGCCGCGCCGGACTTCGAGGCGCCGGGCGATGCCGGCGGCGACAACGTCTACGACGTCGCCGTGTCGGCAAGCGACGGCACCGCGCAGACGACCACGAACATCGCGGTCAGCGTCGCTGGTGTGAACGAGGCGCCGGTCGTGTCGGGCACGGTCGAGGATCTGAGCCTCGACGCCGGCACGGCGGGCAGCGTCGATCTTTCGACGCTGACCTTCGCCGACCCGGATGCCGGCGACGAGGTCGCGCTCGCCGCGACGCTTGCCGACGGCAGTCCGTTGCCCGCCGGCATCGCGCTGAACGGCAGCTTGCTCGAGGTTGCGGACGACGCCGCGGAGGGCAGCTACCAGATCGCCGTCCGCGCCAGCGACGGCACGCTCCAGAGTGCCGATCCGGTCCTCTTCACCGTCGAGGTGGGTGAGGCGGATACGCCGACCGAGCCGTCCGTCCTCCTGCGCATCAACGCCTTCGGCCCGGAGGTGGCAGCCCTCGACGGTGGTCCGGACTGGCTCGCCGACGGCAACGGCAGTCCGAACAGCCCCTATCTCGAGGTCGTCGACGACCGGGGCGACACGCAGGGCTATAGCGGGGAGGCCGGGGCGATCCCGTCCAGCCTGCCGGAAGACGTGCTCGACACCGCGCGGTCAAGCGACCAGTCCTTCGCCTACAACATCCCGGTCGTGGATTTGGCGGGCAACGGCCAGTACACGGTGCGGCTCTACCTGGCCGAACTCTTCACAGGGAACGCTTCGCCCGGCGATCGCTCCTTCGACGTGTCGGTAGAGGGAACCGTGCCCGCGGCGTTCGACGACATCGACGTCGCCCAGGACGGCGACGCCCTGAGCGTCGAGGTGAGGGAATACGAGGTCAGTGTCGAGGATGGGGTCCTGAACCTCGAGTTCCTGCACGGCCTCGCCGACAACCCGATCGTCAACGCCATCGAGATCATCGGCGGCGGTGCGACCGGCCCCGTGCCGGATACCGAAGCGCCGGCGGCAGCGATGACGCTGACCAACCCCTCGGCAGCCGATGCGCCAATCCTGGTCGACATCGCGCTGAGCGACGCGAGCGGAATCGATGCGAACACGCTCGGCGCCGAAGATCTGTCGCTCACCGTGGGCGGCTTCCCGGCCGCGGCGGAGATCACCTTCACCGGCTTTTCCGGCGGCGTGGCACGATACGAGATCGCGGCGCCCGCGGGCGGCTGGACGGAGGCACTCGAGATCGGGGTCACGCTCGAGGCCGGCGAGATCGCGGATCTGGCTGCAACGCCGAACGTCAATGCGAGCGTCAGCGGATCGTTGACCATCGCCTTCGACGGCGGCAGCACCGGCGGAGAGACCCCGACCGGCTACGATGCCGCCAAGGAGCTTGGGGCAAATCTCGACGGCGACGGCGCCATCAACAGCGCCGATGGCGACATCGACGGCGACGGCATCGCCAATCTCGACGACCGGGCGGCCTACGATGCGGGCAATGCCGGCATCAATCTGGGCGCGGCGGGCGAGGTCGTCCTCGACTTCACTACCTTCGTGGACGGCACCTCGCCCTTCGCGGCTGGCTTCACCGGGGCGGCGCAGACCGCGGACGGCTCCGCCGAGCTTGACTACGCCACCAATGGCGGGGCCCAGGTCACGGGCGGGCGGCTGCAGTTCCAGACCACCGATGCCGATACCCATAGCGGACAGAAGGCTTTCACCTTCCTCGCCGATACGGGCAACGACTTCAGCTTCGAGGGCGTCTTCGACAACCCGGTCTACGGGGGCAGCGAGCTCGAGACATTCTCGCAATACGGGCTGCTGATCTCGCTCACCGGAGCCGACGGGGCGTCGGAGGGCACGAACGGGGACTTCTTCAAGCTCGTCACCGGCAATCCCGGCAACGGCTTCGAGATCTCCGGTCGGAGCAGCTTCCCGAACAGCGGCGACGTGAAGATCCCCTATCCCGCCGGGGTGGGCGCGACCGACTTCGCCCAGGTGAAGCTGACGGTCCGGGCCGACATGTCCGCGGGGACCCTGACGGGGGCCTACGACCTTCTCGACGAGACCGGCGCCAGCCTGGCGACCGGCACCGTCGGCACGGTTTCTCCCCTTGCGGGCTCAGCGATGGCGGCGTGGATGGCGGGCGATCTCGACATCGATCCGGCCTTCGGCGTGACCTCGACCGATTACGGCGGCGGCGACGCCTTCACCGTCGGGGTCGAGAGCCTTCGGCTCGTCGATGGCAGCCCCGACCCGGTCGATCCGCCAGCGGACCCGACCGAGGCGCGCACGATCCTGCAGGATCTCGACGACGTCGACAGCGGCGCGAGCTACGGCGCGGGCGCGGTCGGCAGCGCCGAGCTCAGGATCATGGAGGGCAACAACTCCGTCACGTCGTCGAATTACGGCTCGAACTCCTTCGAGGTCGAGAATACCGGCGACAAGCAGATCGCGGCCGTGTTCCTCGACTTCCGCAACGCGCTCTACGGCGACTCGGTGGTCGACCACGACGGCACGGGCGGCGACAACGCTGCCAAGGAGTTCGACGTGAACAGCGGCGCCGGCGGCACCGGGGCCTTCTTCGAGAGCAACGACGCCCAGACCTACTTCCTGCCGGGTGCGGCACCGTTGCCCAACGACACCGGCACCGGCATCGCCTCCTCGGGCGGCTGGCGCGGGTTGCTTCTGAAGTTCGACGGCACCGGCTTCGACGCGGGCGAGGTGGTCGGCTTCTCCGGCGACATGGACCCGAACTCGATCGCCGGCCTCGACAAGAACGGCACGAACGGGGTCGACTCGAGTGCGCTCAACGGCTGGGACGTCGGCGGTGTGTCGGGTGCGGAGCTCATCGGCTCGGCCTTCACCGTGATGTTCGACGACGGCAGCTTCGCCAGCGGCTATCTCGGCAGCGACGGCAGCCAGGCCGGTAGCGTCGGCACCGCGGTCGAGGATCGCGCCGAGGCGGAAGTCGCCCTGACCGTCAACGGGTTCACTGCCGACGAGGCTGGAACCTACGGCGGCACGGTGCCGGAGATCGTCGTCTCCGGCACGCCGGGCGAGACGGTCCTCGTCACGATGAGCCGCGGAGCCAATCCGGTCACCAACACCAGCAACGGCGTGGCCGATCTGGTCGACGATCGGCTTGCGGCGGCGCATCCGGAATTCCCGGTGAACAACGCCGCCGATTTCCAGAGCGTGGAGGTGACGATCGGCGCGGGCGGCACGGCCACCGTCGCGGCGGATGCCTTCGATTACGGCGACCCGAACTCCGGCGGACAGGATTTCGGCGGCACCGCCTTCACCTCCGGCTTCGACACGGCGCCGATGGTGGTCGGGGCCTCGGCCGTGGGCGCCGATGGCACGCCGCTCGGCGCGGTGGACCGGGTCTATCTCACCAACCCGACCGGGACGCCCGTCGCGGGCGGCGGCGGCGGGACGCCGGGAACCGCGGCCGACGGCTACTACCAGCTCATCGGGTCCGGCTCGAACGCGCGCTTCAAGGTTCAGATTGAGGATGCGAACGCCAACGGCGGGACCGATCCGGCCGGCAAGTGGACCTTCGAGGACGCCCCGGACGCGGACGGCCACCAGACGGGCTTCCAGGGCGACGGCTACTACCTCTACGGCTCGTCGACGAGCACGGCGATCAACGGCGTGATCGAGAGCGAGATCCTCGACTACACGATCTACGTGCCCGAGGGGGAGACCGGCACCTACAGCTTCCGCTTCCGCGTGGCGCGCGATGGCGAGGAGGCGAGCGACCAGCAGAACGACCTTCTGTTCAACTTCTTCGAGGAAGGCTCGGGCGGGGAGCTCACCGACTATTTGGTGATGAACGGCGGGAACTCTCTGCATCAGGGATCTGGCGACTTCGCCAAGATCTTCGGCGGACCGAACAACGGAAACTGGGGCTTCGCCAGTAGCGTCGACGGGTCGTCCGGAGATCCGTCCCTGCAGGTCGAGATCGAGGAGGCGGGCCTCTACCACGTCCAGATCGCCGGCCGCAGCCAGGGCTACCACATCGACTATTGGGAGGCCTTCAAGGGTGGCGCGCCGGGGACCAACGTCTCGAATTCGACCTTCGTCGAGGGAGAGCCGGGCGATCCCGTCGATCCCGTCGATCCGGGCACCGGCGGCGACGGCATCCTCCGCAAGGCGATCGCGGCGGGCAACGACGACACCGACCAGAACGCGAATGGCGGCGGCGTCAATCTCGGCAAGACCGACCTCGAACTGGGCGACAGCGGGCGCGACCTCGGGCTGAGGTTCACCGATCTCGACCTCGCGAGCCTCGAGGGCGTGGACATCACCGACGCCTATATCGAGTTCACGACGCGCCCGAACGGGGGCAACAGCGGAACCGTCGAGGCACAGATCGCGCTGGAGGACTCGATCTCGGCCGCCACCTTCTCCTCCGGCGACACGCCGATGGATCGCGACCGGTTCGACTTCGTCGAATGGTCGGACGGCGACGTGCCGAGCGGCGGCGAGGTGTTCCGGACAGCGGACTTCTCCGACATGCTCGAGGACTTCCTGCTCGACTGGGAGGACGATCTCGGGACATCCGACGACATCGCCTTCATCATCGAGGACGAGAGCGGGGTCAGGAAGGCCCAGTCCTTCGAAGGCGGCGAGGCGCCGGTCTTGGTGATCGAGTACGATTTCCTGACGTAAAACATGGTCGGCCGGCCCGGACGAACCGGGCCGGTCTCCGTGATCCCGGAAGCGCCGCGGCCGGCGGCGCCTCGCGAGGCAGGACGATTGCAGGATGCGGCGCCCTTTGGCCGGGGCTTCGTGTCCGTTCGGTCTCGCTATGGCCGGGTTTCCCCGTACCTTGCGGTTCCGGAGGCCCATGCAGATCCGATCCCGGCGGAAGTCGTGGTTTAGGCGTTCCCACCCTCTAGACGACGGCGCAGCCGTAGACCGCACCGTTCGAGACACGTGCCTACGAACCAAGCCTCTGTCTTAAGCTTGGCCGGACCGGAGACCTCCGGCTATGGGAGGTCCGGTCAGACGGCGTTGAAGCGAGAGCTGCCGTTCGTCTCTGCCGCGGCGAACTCTCGATTCGGGCGGATTGTGTTAAAAATTCCCTCAACCCGCGTCTGCAGGTCTTGGACCAGAACTCTGTTCTACCGAAGATCGAATTCACCCTTTTTCAGGGCATTAAATTTATCGTCACCAACGAAAACCCTTTGCCTAGAACCTGACGGGATCGTGTCCGATCAGTTCGCCTTCGTGCCGCCGGGGGTCATCGGCCAAAGCGGGGTGGTAGGCCGCCCGCCGCCCAGAGCGGAGAACGACATGCCGTCCGAGGGTCTTATGATCCAGTTTTCCTCTACGCCCGCGGCACTGACAAACTCAAACCACGACTCATGGAGTTGCCAGAGGCGACTTCTGCTGGCGAACCAGGGGCGCATTTTGTTGCGCCGGGTCCTTGCCCCTACAAACTCGTCGACATTGGCCCGCAGGTGCCGGAGGGACGACCTGCGCACGACCTTCTTCCAGAGATCCCGCCGCCGCCGCACCGAGCGCTCGCGAAGGATGTCCGGGTCTTCCCACAACGTCAGGACCATTTTACTCCGGGCTGTCCATACGAGATCGAGGACGGGATCGATGTCGAAGGACAGGGCGTCGTAGAACGTGATGGGTCTGAAGATGTCGTAGTGCAGGATGATCCGCCGCGGACAGGCTTCCGTTGCAGCAGACGTCATCAGATCCATTGCGTTCATGACGCTGAAACCGGCCAGGTCGATCGCCTGAAGGTCTGTCGGAAGCTTCGGCCGGTCAGGACCTTGGAGCTTTTTCAGGAAGGTCGTCTTGCCGGCGCAGGACGCCCCTGCGACGATGATTACGCAATCGATGGTACTCATCACCGGAATTCGACCTGAACGTCTGATGGAAGCCGTTGTGGTTTTGACGTTGCCCCATAACGGTTGGAATGTCGACGGCTCAGGATGCGTCGACATGGCTTCGGATCCATGTGAGAAACCGAATTCGCCAAACGTCTCGAAGGATTTGGACGATGGTTACCGACAAGCCGGAAGATGCCAGCCCTAAGGGAGAGCATGCCCGTTTGGACGACCACTCCGTACCAATCTTCGAAGGTGGCAAGTCTCGGCGGCACGTGCGGCAAAGCGTTTCCCGCTTCCGCGCCATATCGGTCTGGTCTGCGTTCCGATACCGGGCCGCCCTCAAAGATCTACGCACCTTCGTCCAGTTTGCCGGATGGCCGCGCTCGGGGCATTCGCTGGTCGGCGCGCTGATCGATGCGCACCCGCATGCCGCGATCGCCCACGAACTGGATACGATGGGCCTGTTCCGCAAGGGCATTCCCGCGGACCGGCTTCCAGCCCTCTGTTTGGCAAACGCCGCAGCGTTTACGGCCGCCGGGCGGCACTGGAACGGGTTCTGCTATGCTGTTCCGGGCGCATCTCATGGACCTGCGAAGACCCTGCATGTCGTCGGCGACAAGAAAGGGGATTGGGCGACACGCTGGTCGGCGGAGGACCCCGCTCTCGTCTCGCGTCTGGCATGCCAAAGTCGTCTCGATTGCCGTTGGATCCTCGTGACCCGACACCCGCTTGATAACATTTCGACAATGTCACTCAGACGGGGCCGCGCGTACGACAAGCTCCGGATCTCGGGGGAACAAGACATGGGTACTGCGATTCAGAGCGCTCAGCAGGACGGTCGGATTGCCGCCGAGGTCAACGATGCAATGATCGCAGATTATTGCGCCCTAGCCGCATCGGTCGCGGCAATGAAAACGCAGATGCCATCGGAGAAATGGTTTGAGATAACGTACGAGACGTTCACGGAACGACCTCACGAGAGCCTTGAACGGTTGGCTGCTTTCCTAAGCCTCGATCCAGACCCGGCATGGCGAGACCGGGCCGCCGCACTCGTCAAGTCTGATCGGAACAAGAGCCGACACAAGCTGTCTTGGCGCGACGATCAGCGCGAGCGGGTGGCGGAGGTCATTGCCGGTCACGGCTTTCTGTCAGCCTATATGGATCGCACATGACTAGGATCGACCCCCGGGATGAGGAAAATTTCTAGGAACCGGCCGCAAGCAGTATCGGGGCGGGCAGTTGAAAGTTCCCGAGCTGTCCGGCGCGCGGGCGTGCTCCTTGCCGCAAGGTCACGGTCGCGTCGGGGCCGATCCGGTCTTCGCTGGCCCCAAATGGGGAAACCGGTGCCGCAGACGCGCGGCGAGCCGCATGCCCAGCATCAGGCGGCGCCAACCGGCGGCCGGCGGGCGGGCCAAGCCGAGGACCACGTCCTCGGGTCGGATGCGACCGTGGCGGGCGAGATAGTCCAAGACCTGCGTGCCGAACGCGCGGCCGGCCGTGCTGACGCCGGGCGTGGCGAGGCGGCGCTCGAGGCTGGCCTGCCGGCCCGCGGTCCAGTTGTAATGGTCGACGCGGAACGGAAAGCGCAGCCGGATCGCCGGATCCTCGATGCCTGGAAAGGTCGCGAGGCGTGCGCCCGCTAGGAAACGCGGCGCGGCCCCTTCGCCCCATGGGTTATGGCCGCCGCGGCTGGGCAGCACGTCGCCGCGATGCATCATCAGCTTGACGGTACCGTCGAGGCTCGAGCGTCGGCGTCCAAACAGCGCGACAGCCACCTCGGCCGCGACCGGGAACTGCGCAGCCAGGGCCGGCTTCGCGGCGACGGGGGCGAGGGTTCCGTCCACGGCGAGACGGTCGATCATCACACCCTGGACGGCGTTGTACCCCTTTCGCTCGCAATAGCGGGCGATGGCGGCGGGGGTATCGGGATAGGCGTGATGCTCGTCGGCATCGGCGTTGAGGACCCAGTCCTCCGGCCGGGCGATGCGCATCTGCAGGGCCCGCCGCTCGGCCCACATCGCGTCGCTTGTATAGGGCGCGATCCAGCGATGCGGTCGGGCGGCGCCGTGGGCCGCGAGCACCGCCTCCGCGGCGTCGAGCTCCGGCGCGTCGGCGCGTCCGGCGTTCAGGATCAGGTGGATGTTCGCGACCGGCACGCCGAGCGCGGTGTAATGCGCCAGGAAATGCGTCAGGAAGCCGGCTTCCAGCTCGACTCCCAGACAGGAGATCACCTGCAGGTCGATCGTGTGATTGGGGGGGCTGGACAAAGGACCTCCGCTTGACGGACGTAGCGGGGGCTAACCTACGCGACCGCGTTCCGGAAGACCGGGCGCCGGTCCCCCCGCTATTCGAAGCGAGCCCCTGTCATGAAACGTACCTATGCCCGCATCCTGGCGCTTCTGGACGCGAAGCAGCGCCGGAACGTCGGCCTTCTGGTCGTCATGATGCTGGTCATGGGGCTGATGGATCTGGCCGGCGTCGCCTCGATCCTGCCGTTCCTCGCGGTGCTCGGCAATCCCGGGATCATCGAGGACCGCGCCGCGCTCGCATGGATCTACGACGGTCTAGGCTTCACCTCGAACTACGCGTTCCTACAATTCCTCGGCATCGCCGTCTTTGTGGTGGTGATGAGCTCGATCGCGCTTCGGGCCCTGACCTTCTACTTCGTCACCCGCTTCGCCCGGGGCGTGGCGACTTCGCTCGGCATTCGCCTGCTCCGGCAATATCTCGCCCGCCCCTTCGAATGGTTCCTGTCGCAGCATTCCGCCGATCTGGGAAAGTCGGTCCTGGCGGAGGTGAACCAAGTGGTGACCGGTTCGATCGGTCCGGCGATCCGGATCATCGCGAACGCCATCGTGCTGTCCTTCCTGGTCGGTTTCCTTCTCGTGCTCGAACCCGTCGGCGCCCTCGTCATGGGCGTTCTGCTCGGGGTCTGTTTTGGTTTGATCTACCGTCGCCTGCGGGGCCATCTTCTGGAGATCGGCCAAGACCGCAAGATTGCGACGCGGGAGCGCTACAAGATTACCACCGAGGCGATGGGCGGTATCAAAGAGGTGAAGACGCTCGGTCTCGAGGATATCTTCGTGAAGCGTTTCCACGACCCGTCCTGGCGGCTCGCACGTCATCAGGCTTCGGTCTCGCTTCTGGGCGAGATGCCGCGCTACGTGCTCGAGGCCTTGGCCTTCGGCGGTATGCTGGTCTTTATTCTCTACCTGCTTTGGAGCCACGACGGCAGCCTCGATACGGTGCTGCCGGTTCTGGGCGCCTTCGCCTTCGCGGGGCTGAAGCTCATGCCGACGATCCAGATCCTGTTCCGGGATCTGGCGCAGATCCGCTTCGGCGAGGCCGCCCTCGAAGCGCTCCACGACGACCTCGCCGTGCCCCTTCCCCCCACGCCGAAGCGGCGCCTGAATGGAGAGCGGCCGATCCGGTTGCAGCGCGAACTCAGGATGGATCGCGTCAGCTATACCTATCCCGGTGCCGCGCGGCCGGCGCTCGACGGGCTTTCTCTCGTGATCCCGGCCGGAACCAGCGCCGGTTTCGTCGGGCCGACCGGTGCGGGCAAGACCACGGCGATCGACGTGATCCTAGGCCTGCTCCTGCCCGCCTCGGGCCAGCTCAGCGTCGATGGCATCCCGATCACGAGTGAGAACCTGCACCATTGGCAGGCCGAGATCGGTTACGTGCCGCAGACGATCTTCCTATCCGACGACACCGTCGCGGCCAACATCGCCTTCGGCGAGGCCGAGATTGACCACGAAGCCGTACGACGCGCGGCGTGCCTCGCCCATCTCGACGAATTCGTGCAGACCCTGCCGCAGGGCTACGACACCGTCGTGGGCGAACACGGCGTGCGGTTCTCGGGCGGCCAAAGGCAGCGCATCGGCATCGCCCGCGCGCTCTACCGCAATCCCGACATCGTGGTCTTCGACGAGGCCACAAGCGCGCTCGACAACGTGACGGAGCGGGCGGTGATGGAGGCGATCCGCACGCTCCACGGCCAGAAGACGGTGATCATGATCGCCCACCGCCTGACGACGGTGGCGCAATGCAACACGATCTTTTTCCTGCGGGACGGCCGCCTCGACGGCACGGGCGACTACGACGCCTTAGCGCAGGAGAACGGCGCGTTCCGCAGCCTCGTGGCGGCGGCGCAGTGAGCGGGCGGGAGGACGTGCCGGGGCGGCCGCTCCATCTCCATATCGGGCTTCCCAAGACCGCGTCGACCTTTCTGCAGGGCCAGATTTTTCCCGCCCTCGACCATCTCGCGGTGCGCACCGTCCCCCGCACCCGCCTGTTCCGGGAGCGAGCCGACGCGGCCGCCGAATTCCGCACCTTCGCCTGCGCGCTCCGCCGTTCGGCGACCCTCTGGCCGTCGATCGGAGGACCGATCCTCGACGAGCTTCTGGGCCCGGGCGACGACGGCCGGCGCGGCCTTCTCGTCTCCGACGAGGCCATCGGGCGGGCGGCGAGCCGGCCCGAGGGGCTCGCCGCGCATCTCGCGGCCTTCGCGGCCCTCGCCCGGACCCGCGGCTTCGCGCGGCCCCGCATCGTGGCCTTCCTGCGGCGGCAGGATCACTGGCTGGCCTCGCATTACGCGCAGATCTCGGACCGCAAGCGCGGCGCTGGCGAGGCGGGGTTCCGGGCGTCGGTCGCGGCCACGCTGGACCCCATGGCGCAAAGGCACGGCTTTGGCACAATGCTCGATTACGCGGCGCTCAGGGCGGCGCTCGTGGATGTCGCGGGCGAGGACGGGGTTCTTCTGCTGCCCTACGAGGCGCTCCGGGCCGAACCCGAGCCGACGCTCCGCCGTCTCCTCCACTGGCTCGGCACGCCGGGCACCGTCGCGGAACGGCTCGTGACTGCGAAGGGCCGTGCCAATGTGCGCTCGGACACGACCGGGGGCGCTCCGCGGTGGCAATTGCGTCCGCCCTCGATTCCCCTGCTGCGCGGCCGCAGGCTGGCGCTGCCGGCGAAGATCTGGCCCGCGCACCGGATCTCGCTTTCCACCGACCTGTCCCGCCGCATTCTCGGCGCCTACGGGGACAGCAACCGAGACGTCGCGGCGGCGACGGGCCTCGATCTCGGCCGCTGGGGCTATTTCGTCGAGCCTGATTCGATCTGAGCGATCCCCGTTCGTCCTAGCCGGAAGAGGCCTGCCCGGACCTTCGCGCGTGGTATCCGGCTTCGAGGCGGCGCAGCCCGGCCCGTAGGGGATAGGGCGCCATCATGTAGGGCAGCCAGGCCAGATGCGCCCGGCCGGGCTTCTCCGCGAGCGCCGCGAGCACCAAGGCGCGCCCCTTCCGGGCCAGCCCCTCCGGCTCGCGCAGCTCGCGCCGGGCGCTCTCCATCAGATAGGCCCGCGCCTGCCCGGTCCGACGCAGGGCGTGACGGTTGCGCCGCCACAGCATCTCGCGCGCCGTCATGTTGGCGCGGAACGCCTTGGAACGCCGGTCCGGCCCGTCGTCGCGGTAGACCACGAGCGGGTCGGGCACGGCGGCGACGTCGTAGAGCCGAGCCAAGCGCTGCAGCCAGTCCCAGTCCTCGATCGCGGGCAGGGACGGATCGAAGCCGCCGATCGCCGCGAGGGCCTCGCGGCGGACCAGCCCGCTTGAGGTCGGCGCCCGGACCGGATTGTCGAGGAGCGCAACGTCGAAGATGCGCCCCGACGGCCCGGCCTGGTGCGCGACCGTTTCCGCGGGGCCCGCGATCTCGATGCCGGTATGGCAGAACCCCACGCGGGGCGGCAGGGGCAGCATCATCGCCATCTGCCGCGCGAGCTTCTCGGGCCGCCAGAGATCGTCGGAATCGAGGAACGCGATCCAGTCGCCCCGGGCCTCGACCACGCCGCGGTTGCGCGCGCGGGCGACGCCGCCGTTGCCCTGCCGGATCACCCGCAGGCGCGGATCGCCGATCCGGGCGAGCCGGTCGGCGGTCCCGTCGGTCGAGCCGTCGTCGACCACGAGAAGCTCGAGATCCCGCCAGCTCTGCGCGAGGACGCTCGCCGCGGCCTCCGCGACGAGGGCGGCGCGGTTCCAGGTCGGGATGACGACGCTGACCAAGGGACCGGTGCGGGGCAGGGGGCCGGTCGGTGCAGGGATCACTGCCGACGGAGGCGTCGTTGCCCGGGGCGTCCGCCACTCGGCGTGGCGCATGGCCAGCCGGGCGGCGAGATCCGCCGTCCGATGGCAGAGGACGTGTCCCGGCGGGGCTCCGCCCGCGCGGCGCAGGAGGGCAGCGATCTCGTCCGCGACCGTATCCCCGTCGTCGTCGCGCGCCAGCTCTCCGAGCGCATGGGCCAGGGGGGCGCGATAGGCACGGAGGCGCCCGGTCTCCTCGAGCGCCGCGACCGTGTTCGCGAGCGCCCGGAGCCGCGAGCGCAATCCCGCCTCCGAAAAGCGGCGCCCGCTCAGCGAGACCGACCCCGCCGGCGCCCGGCGGTAGAGGGCGAGGCCGTCTGCGATCGGGACCCCCTCGACCCCGCGCACGAGCGCACGGCGCACGAGGTTGCCGTCGTCGTCGCCCCGGGACTCCGCATCCCAACCGCCCGCGGCCTCCAGCCCCGTCCGCGTCCAGAGGACCGCGCAGGGCGGCCAGTAGCGCCCGGTGAGCCAGCCGGCGAGCAGATCCTGGCCCGGCCGCGGCGGCGGGACGGAGGGCGGACGGGCGATCCAGGCTTCGCCCTCGAGCTCGTAGCGGTCCCAGGGACACAGCGCGAAGGCGCGGTCCCGTCCCTCAAGCGCGGCGACGAGGGCGGCGAGCGTTGGCGGGGTCACGAGGTCGTCGGCGTCGAGGAACATCAGCCGGTCGCCCGTGGCCGCGTCGGCGCCGACGTTGCGCGCCACCGTGGCGCCCCGGGCGGGGCCGGCCAGCACGCGCACCGGGGGGCCGAAGCCGGCCGCGACGGTGCGGCTCTCGTCGGTGGAGCCGTCGTCGACCACGATTACCTCGTCCGGCGGTCGGGTCTGGTTGAGCACTGCGCGCAGCGTCTGTGCGAGGAAGGCGCCGCCGTTGCGGCAGGGCACGACGACGGAGAGGCGGGTCATCCGGCCGCGTCCAGCGCGGCCGCCACCGCCTCGGGGTCGACCGCGAGGTCGCGGCGGAGCGGATGGCCCGCGCCCATGCCGCGGGCCGCGACGTAGCCGTAGCGATGGCCGAGTGCGGCGGCCATGGCGTAGAAGTTCGGGTTCGGATAGCCGGGATCGGCGATCTCGACGATGGTCGTGCCCGGGGCGCAGAACAGCATGTTCGCGAGCCCCGCGCCGTGCGGGGCGAGCAGGAGCCGCGTCCGCGCCATCAGCGCGACCTGTTCGTCGAAGCCGAGCCGCTCCATCTCGACCACCTCGAAGCCGCGCGCGTGCAAGAGCGGCTGCAGCGCCTCCTCGCCTAGAAGGCTGCGCCCGCGGGCCGAGCGTCGGCTGACGAAGATGTTACGATCCGCCGCGGGCGAATCCGTAGCGGCGGCGCGGGCGGCGCGGAGGAGCTCGGGACGGAAGCGGTCGCATTCGACCACGAGGAGTTCTCCGGCGGCGAGTACCGCCCCGCGCGGTAGCTCGGCCGCGGGCCGAATCCCGATCCGCGCGAGGCTTGCGTCGAGCCAAGCAGGACGGTCCGCGGGCAGGACCAGATCGCCTAACAAGCCCCGGTCGCGCAGCAGGACGAGCTTGCCCAGATGCGCGGTGAACCAGTGCGCGTAATTGTCGAAAACGCGCTCCGCGATCCAGACGGCGCGCCGCCGGTGCATGTCGGGGGCGCGCCGTGCGAGGGGCGCATGGAAGGGGCGGTGGCGGATCTCGCGCAGGTCGAGGCTCCGGCCGGCCCCGTCGAGGATCGCGGGGGCGAAGTCGCCGGCGGGCGTCTCTCCCGCGAGCACCCGCGCCTCCGCGATCCGCAGGAGGCGGGTGGGGCCGGCGAGGCGCGCCGGCACGTCGCGAAAGGCGAAGCCGAACCAGCCGGGATCGGCGGAGAGATCCGAGGCGGCGCGCCCGAGGGGGAGGTCGCCCCTGACCGTGGTGGCGGGATGGACCGTCTCCGCGACCGCCGCCTCCGCCGCCGGGACGTGGCGCCGATAGCGCCCGCCCAGGACCGCGGGCGGCAACCCGGCCTGCGCCGCCTGGCTGCCCCAGCGGTCGCGCCACCAGCGCAGCCGGCGGCCGGCCCGGCCGCGGAGGCCGGTGATCTCGGCCTCGGCGGGCGAGACGTAGAGGGGCACATGTCGGCTCATGGCTGCTGCATCTTCGTAGCGTCGCGGCCCGCGAGCGTCCGGAACAGCGCGGCGTAGCGTCCGTAGCAGGCATCGTCCGAGAAGTGCTCTGCCCGCGCCCGGGCCGCCTCGCGGGACAGCCCGCTTTCGGGGGAGAGCCCGTGCGCCAGCGCCGCGCGGAAGGCGGGAACGTCGTCCGATGGAACGACGATTCCGGTCGCCGCGGTCAGCACGTCCGGGATGCCGCCGATCGCGGTTGCGACCGCCGGCGTGCCGCAGGCCAGCGCCTCAAGGAGGGCGAGCGGCATCCCCTCGCGGCGGGAGGGCATGGCGAAGAGCTGCGCCCGGCGCAGCTCGTCCCGCAGCGCCTCGGGCTCGAGATGACCGGCGAGGCGGACGCGCGCGCAGAGCTCGAGTTCCGCGATCCGCTGCTCGAGCAGGGCGCGCTGCGCGCCTTCCCCCGCGATCGTACAGCGCGCCTCCGGCAGCCCGGCCAAGGCCTCAAGGAGGATATCGAATCCCTTGTTCGGCAGGAGCCGCCCCGAGGCCACGATCCGGCCCGGCTCCGCCTCCGGCGGGCCGGGACGCCAGAACGCAGTGTCGGCGCCGTTCGCAATCATGTGCAGCCGGTCCCCGGGGGCGCCCCGCGACCGCGCCACGCGCGCGAGCTCGTCCGAAACGACCGTGACGGCATCCGCGGCGGCAAGGAAGCCCGGCAGCCGCGCCGACATCCCCGGCATCGGGTCGAGCAAATCGGCGCCGTGACCGGAAAGGACCAGCCGGTACCGGAAGACCGGGCGCAGCGCGAAAAAGTAGGCTGCCGCGCCGGTAACGAAATGCAGGTTCACCACGTCGGGCCGGGTTCGAGCGAGGAGGCGGGCGAGCCGTAGGAGCGAGCGCCCCGCGCCGGGCAGCGCCTGCAGCGCGGGCCGACCGTCCCGGCCCGCCCCGACTTCGAGGCTTAGCCGCGCGTCGGGCTCCGTCTCGTCGGGGCCGGCGCGGACCGGCGCGAGATCCTGCGCCGGCAGCGTCTCGACGAGGCGGTCCATCATGCGCTGCACCCCGCCGCGATCCGATCGCGGCGTGGCCGAGACGAGCAGGACCCGGGGAATGGGCGGCGCGATCATGTTGATCCTTGGTAGGTCGGGTCCGGACGAGCTATAGATTCCGCGTCCCGTTGCGCCAGCCCGAAAGCGTCCGTTCCGGGACCAGCATCCGCCGCGTGGCGTTTTCGCGGAAAGACCATATTTACAGCAGACGCAATGTCCGGAACCGCACTCAAATCCCTGCGGCGAGAGAAGAATCGCCGATTGAAGTTTCTACGGCGCGGCGCGTGTTTACAAATCCTTGGACCATGTTTAGCCAAAAAGATTAACGGCTCGGCGTTGTATGCGGGTTAACCCGAGGGAAGTAAGCATTAACGAACTTTCTTGGAATCCGGAACAGGATCGGTTCGCATCAATTAGTCTGGGTGCGGTCCGTTCCTCAATCCGGTTGCCTGCGGCCGATCCTTCAAGTGCTGACGTTTTGAATTAGAGGTTGCCCGATGCGAACTACGCAGGATGTTTCGATCGTCGGAGCCGGACCGGCCGGCCTGACGGCGGCCTACGAGCTCCTGAAGAACGCGCCGGACACCAATGTCCGGGTCTTCGAGGCGGGCAAGCTGGTCGGCGGCATCTCGCGGACCGAATCCTACAACGGCTTCCGCATCGACATCGGCGGGCACCGCTTCTTCACCAAGGTCGAGAGGGTCAGCGCGCTCTGGCGCGAGATCCTGGGCGAGGCCTTCGTGAAGCGCCCCCGCCGGAGCCGGATCTACTACCGCGGCAAGTTCTACAATTACCCGCTCAAGCTCTTCAACGCCCTGGGGAACATCGGGCCCTACGAGTCGACGCGCATCCTGCTCAGCTACTTCAAGTGGAAGGTCTTCCCGAACCGGAGCGAGGAGAACTTCGAGCAGTGGGTCATCAACCGCTTCGGCGGCCGGCTCTACATGCATTTCTTCGCGAGCTACACGGAGAAGGTCTGGGGCATCAAACCCAAGTACATCCAGGCCGACTGGGCGGCGCAGCGGATCAAGAACCTGACGCTGCACAAGGCGGTCTGGAACGCGATCTCGGGGGCCAACGACACGGCGAGCCTGATCGAGGAGTTCGATTATCCGCGCACTGGACCGGGCCTGATGTGGGAGCGCTGCGCCGAGCTCGTCGAGGAGGCCGGCGGCCGGGTCGAGATGGAGACCCGCGCGCTGCGCTACGAGCGCGAGGGCAACCGCATCACCGCCGTGATCGTCGAGGGCGCGGACGGCGAGGAGCGCGTGGAAGCGGATCATTTCGTCAACACGATGGGCCTGCGCGACCTCGTCGCCGCCATCGACCCGCCCCCGCCCCCGCATGTGGTCGAGGCCGCGGAGAAGCTGAAATACCGCGATTTCCTGATCGTCGCCCTGGTCCTCGACGACCGCGACCCGTTCCCGGACAACTGGGTCTACGTCCATTCCCCCGACGTCCGCGTGGGCCGTATCCAGAACTTCCGTTCCTGGTCGGAGGACATGGTCCCGAACGACACGCAGGCCTCCATCGGAATGGAGTATTTCTGCCAGCAGGACGACGACATGTGGGCGAAGTCCGATGCGGACCTGATCGCGCAGGCTGCAGGCGAGCTCGAGACGCTCGGCCTGAGCCGCGCGGAGCTTGTCTCCGATGGCATGGTGATCCGCCAGCCCAAGGCCTATCCGGTCTACGACGAGAACTACAAGGACGCGGTCGTGGTGATCGGGGACTGGATTCAGGGGCTCGAGAACCTGCAGACGGTCGGACGCAACGGGCTGCATCGCTATAACAACCAGGACCATTCGATGCTCACGGCGATCTACGCGGCCGAGAACATCCTCGGCGCCGAGCACGACCTGTGGAACGTGAACGTCGAGCGGTCCTACCACGAGGAGATGCAGATCCCCGCGGACAAAGAGCGCGCCGCCTGACCTCGTGCCGCAGGTCCAGGCCGCACCGCTTCTGACGCTCCGGGGGGTGCCGGTCCTTCTCGGCGTCGCCGTCCTGCTCACTTGGCCGATGATGCTGGGCGCGGCTGCCTACGTCTTCGCGGACACGCCGAGCTACCTCAACGGCGGCGCGCGGATCTGGGACGTGCTCACGAGCTTTGCGGAGGCGATCGCCCGGATCGGGGAGGGCCCGGTTGCGGCGAGCGACGACGCGCTGGCCGACCTGTCGGTCAACGCGCGGGGGCAGTCGACGACCGGGCGGTCGTTCCTCTATTCCTTCTTCGCCTTCGCGACGGTCTCGTTCGGCGGGGCCTTCGCCTTGGCGGTCGCGCAGGGCTTCCTCGTGCTCCTCGTCGCGGCGGCGCTTATTGGCCCCGAGGCGCTGGCCCGGCCGAAGCGGCTCGCCGCGGGCACGGCCTTCGTGGTGCTGGCGAGCAGCCTGCCGTGGTACGCCGACTACGTCATGCCCGACGTGCTGGCCGCGGTACCGATCCTGTTCGGCGCGCTCCTCGTCAGCCGGTTCGCGCTGCTCTCGTGTCCCCAGCAGGTCACCGTCACCGCGGTCACGGCCTTCGCGGCGGCCTCGCATTACGGCCACGGCCCGCTGATGTTCGGGATCGCGGCGCTGGCCGTGGGCGTGCAGCTCGTCCGCCGGTCCCTGACCCTGTCTGTCGTCCTCGCGACCCTCGCCGTGGTGGCCTTCGCGCCGCTCGCCAACGTGACGGCGAGCACGGCGGTGCTGAAGGAGACGAGTCTTGCACCGAAGCGCCTGCCGATCCTCCTTGCGCGCTCGCTCGAGGACGGGCCGGCGCGCTGGTATCTCGAGGACGCCTGCCCGGAAGCCGATCTGGCCTTCTGCGAGGTGTTCGGCGACCAGGTGCCCAGCAATGTCGGCATGTTCCTGTGGACGCCCGAGGGGATCGACGACATCACGCCCGCCCAGCTCGACGCGATCCGGGCCGAGGAGTTCACGATCCTGCGCCGCGCGTTCCTGAGCTACCCCGTGCAGCAGACCGTCTCGCTTTTGGGCAATTCGGCGCTGCAGATCGTCCGGGTCGGGCTGGACGAGCACCGCGCCGCGGGTCCGATCGGGGACGACATGCAGTATCGGGGTCCGGCCGGGTCGACCGGCGCCGCGCTGATCGGCGCGTTCGACGACATCCTGCCTTGGACCACGCTTTTGGGCGCGCTCCCCCTTCTCGCGCTGGCGCTCGCCGGGCGTCTCGACGGAGTGCAACTTCGCATCCTTGCCCTGACGCTCGCAGGGCTCGTGCTGAACGCGCTCATCTTCGGGGGGCTCTCCGCGCCGGTGGACCGCTACCAGGCGCGGGTGATCTGGGTTCTGCCGTTCCTGTCGGCGCTGTTCCTCGCCGCGGCGGAGTTCAGGCCCGCCGCCGCCGCTCGCGGATCCGCGCCGCGCCGTAGCCTGCGATCATCGCGACCTGACTAAGCCCGATCAGGGCGCTCTGCCCCAGCCTTTTGTGCCCCGGGCGGCGCAGCGGATAGCCCAGCATGCCAAGGTAGAAGCCCGCCCCCTCGAGCTTGGCGCGCGTGTCGGCGCGCGTATCCATTGCCTTGTGCAGATCCCTCAGGCCGCGGCCGTAGCCGGCATGCTGGCGCCAGAACGAAGCGAGGTCGAGCGCGTGCGCGTGGTCGACCACGGCCGCGGGCTCGTAGAGGAGCGTCCCGCCGGCGGCGCTCCAGCGCAGGCTCAGGTCGCGGTCCTCGGAGGCCACGGCGAAGTCGCCGAACCCCCCGACCGCGAGGAAGTCCTCCCGCCGGAAGCAGAGGTTGTTGGTGGTGAAGAAGGTCATCGCGCTGCCGCGGGACTGGTAGAAGTCGTAGAGATAGCTGCTCAGCGACTGGCTCGCGGCTGAATAGACATTGCGGTGGAGCGCGTTCTCGATCCGCCCGCCCACCAGCCGTTGCGCCGCGCCCCCCTGCGCCGCCACGAGCCGGTCGAGCCAGTCGGGGCGCGGGCGGCAATCGTCGTCGGTGAAGCAGACGAGCTCGGCCCCCTCGGCCGCCCGCACGCCGGTGTTGCGCGCCTGGCCCGGCCCGGCATTCGCCTGCCGGATGCACTCGACCCCGTCGAACGCGGCGCAGACCGGGGCCAGCGGCGCATCGCTGCCGTCGTCCACGACGATCGTGCGGACCGGCCCGCCGTCGAGTTGCGCCAGCGTCTCGAGACAGGTGCGAAGCTCCGCCGGCCGATTGTAGCTGGCGATGACGATGGCGGTGCGCCGCCTGAACTCGCTTGTGTGATCCGTGCCGGTCATGGCGATCCTTCCGTAATTCCCGGCGCGCTAGCGCGCTCCCGCGCCGGCCGCATCTCCGCGGGGCCCGCAGAGCCGGTCGAGGCCGGAGCGGACCCAGAAGAAGCCGAGCCCGCCGCAGAGGTAATGCACCCAGAGGACGGGCAAGGCCGCGACCGTGTCGCCCGGACCCTGTTCCCGCCGGAGCCGCGCGAGGAAGCGCCGGTTGGCGAAGGTAAGCAGCGCGAAGGACGCGAGGAGAAGCGCGAGGCCCGCCCCGGGTGCGACGGCGAGGACGAGCAGGCCCACGAGCGAGGCGGCGACGCAAAGGACGGAGACGTGGCCCGCGCGGCTCACGTTCAGGGTGGCGGGCGCCGCCCCGTGGCGCGGCGCGGCGAGGAGGCGCGCCCAGGGGATCGCCCGGTCGAGGAGGTCGGTCCGCGCCATCCCGGCGAGCGACCAGCG
This sequence comes from uncultured Jannaschia sp., assembly GCF_947494055.1. Classification (GTDB taxonomy): domain Bacteria; phylum Pseudomonadota; class Alphaproteobacteria; order Rhodobacterales; family Rhodobacteraceae; genus Jannaschia. The sequence goes on from NZ_CANLTR010000016.1 coordinate 67,642, forward strand.
CTTCAGATGCGTACCCTGCAGCGCGGGGCAGATCGCGATCGGGCGGCTGCGTGCGTGGAGGCGCAGGCCGAACTCCACGTCCTCCATCATCCGCTGCCCGCTGTCGAACCCGCCCTCGGCCTCGAAATCCGTGCGACGGACGGCGCCGCAGCCCGTCCAGAAGGTCGAGGCCGGCCCCGCTCCCTCGAGATGGACGTGACGATGCAGCATGTTGCGGATGCGGCTCACCCGTCCGGGCGCGGCGGGCCGCGCGTCGTAGGCGCCGAAGATCGCCGCGTGGTCGGGATGCGCGGCGAAGAAATCCGCGATCACCCTACGCGCATCCGGGGCCGCGACCACGTCGGAATCGACGAAGAACAGGATCTCCGCCTCCGTCGCGGCAGCGCCGCGGTTGCGGGCCTCCGCCGCGCCGACATTCCGGGCGAGCCGGATCGGCTCGACCCCGCGGGCGCGACAGATCGCGGCGGTGCCGTCCGTGGAGGCGTCGTCGACCACGCGGATCTCGTCCGGCGCGAAGCCGGCCGCGAGAAGGCCGTCGAGGCAGGCGCCGATCTCGCTTGCGCCGTCGTGGACGGGCACGACCGCGCCGATCGTCGGCTCGCGCATCACCGGCCCCGGCACCTCTAGCGCGTCGCCCGCGCCAGCAGCGCCTTCAGGCGTCCCGGCAGGACGAAGTTGCCCAGATGGAACAGAAGCTCCGCCCGGCCCGGCCGGGCGAAAGCCCGCGCCTTGCGCAGGAGCGCCAGGAGAGCGCGGCGGTCTCCCTGCCGCGCCGCGCGGATCGAGGGCAGGGTCAGCAAGAAGGCCGAAGCCGCCGCGTCGGAGACCAGATCCCGCCGCGCGTCGATCCAGGCCACGTCGTCGCGCCAGTCCCCCTTCATGGAGATTCGGTCGCGGTCGTCCATCCGCCAGACCGACCACGGCCGCTCCGGCGCGGCGAAGACGAGGCCGGTCCCGACCTCCCGCGTCGCGCGCAGGAGCCAGTCGATATCCACGAACCGTTTGCAGTCGGGGTCGAAGGGCACCGCCTCGAAGAGCGCGCGGGGCGCGAGAACGGTCGAGGTCTGCACCGCCCCGTCGCCCGTGGGCGGCTGCCGGCGGCGGAACAGGTAGTCGCCCGTGGGCTCGTCCGGGGCGGGCAGGCGGCGCGGCCAGAGGAACTCCTCGGTATCGTTGCGCGCCAGGAACCGGCAGGTCACGATCGGGCAGGGCAGCGGGCTCTCTTGCGCGGCCGCCATCTGCGCGGCGAGCTTTCCCGGCAACCAGAGGTCGTCGTCGTCGAGAAGCGCGATCCACGCGCCCCGCGCCGCGCGGATGCCGCGATTGCGGGCCTCGGCGTTGCCCACATGCGCGCCCGGGCGGACAACGCGGAGGCGGGGGTCGTCCACTCGGGCGAGCGCGGCGATGGCGGCCGGGTCGTCGCCGTCGGGCACCACGATCACCTCGAGCGACGGCCCCGCCTGCGCGAGCGCCGAGCCCGCGGCCTCGAGCACCATGTCGGGGCGCCCGTAGGTGGGGATGACGACCGAGATCTCCGGGACGATGTCGCTCACGGGGCCGGGCCCTCCCGCTCGAGGAGATACATCTGCCGCAGGCCCGAGCGGAGCGACGTGACCACCATCCGCCGCCCGTCCGGGGACGGGCAGGGATGCAGGTCGCAGCGGAACGGCCCGCGCGCCGGCACGTGGCCCGCGAACCGGGCGATGGTCTCCGAGGCGCCGGTCTGCCGGTCCCATTCGAGGAGCGCGACCTCCTTCCGGTAGGGCGTGTCGAAGACGAAGTGCCGGCCCCCGGCGTCGAGGTGGCGGGCATGGACGTTGTCGGTGACGAGCCCCTCGGCGAGCGGACCGAGATCCTCGCCCCCCGCCGCTGCGTCGCGCACGAGGCGCAGGCCGCCCTTGCGCCAGTAGTAGAGCGTCGCGTCGTCGAGCCAGATCACGTGGCTCGTGGCCGGCGCGAGGAGGCGGGGGTCCGAGCCGTCGAATCCGCAGGTCAGGCTCACGCCCTGCGCGTCGCTCCAGGGGCCGCCCAGGCGGCGCCAGCGGAGCTTCACGGTGAAGCGCGCGCCGCCCGGCGCGATCTTGGCGTGGTTGAACCAGTAATGCATGCGCGTCCGCCGCAGTCGGTCGCGCCAGCCGCGATGCCCATCGAGGAGGCGCACGACGTCGCGGAGCGACAGGACCATGCGGCTTTCGCCCGTCTCCATGTCCATTGCCCGGACGCCGACATCGCTTGGCTGCCGCGGGCCGGGGCCCGCCCCGCCGGGATAGCCGTAGCCGGGCCGCAGCCGGTCGAGCCGCACGAGGTCGAGCGACAGCGCCGTGCGGCCGTCGGGCGCGACGGCGTAGACCTGTCCTGGCAGGGTCCGCGTGGTTCCCGCCGCGACGTCGTGGACCCGCGCGACGATCCGGCCCGCCTCGCGGTCGTTCCAGACGAGACGCGGACCGCCCGCCACCCATTGCGCAAGCGGTCCCTGCTGCCAGGACCAGGCGCGGCTCGCCCCCACGCGGTGCCAGTGGCCGGGGCGGGCGACGTCGACATAGCCGACCTCGACCGCGTCCTCCGGCCCCGGATGACGGTCCGGCGCGGGCGGCCGCCAGCCCGCGACCCGCGCGCCCGCGCCGTCGAAGACCGGGATGTCGTAGTAGGAATGGGCGTGGGCTTCGGGCCCCGAGGTGAGTTCCGTGCAACGCCAAGTCATGTCGCCATCCTGACCCGCGCGGCGTTGCCCGCGAGGCTGGCGGCGAGGCCGGGGCGCCCGCGGCCGAGCCAGCGGGCCTGCCGCCAGAACGCCCGTCCCATCGTGGCGCGCATGTCGGCCAGCACCTCCGGCCCTTCCCGCCGACGGGCGATGGCCGCGATCCGCTCCATGCCGGCGAGACCCGCCCGGATCGCCTCGGGGGCGAGCGGGCGGTAGCTCTGCCAGAGATCGACCGTCGCTGCGACGTCATGGTCCGGCGGCAGGCCATCGAGGTAGGCGCTTTGAACCCGTTCCGGCACGCTCAAGCTCAGCGCCCGCCCGGCGGCTCCGCGCCGGGCCATCAGCGAGGCGCCGTGCACCCGGTAGCGCAGGAGCGGCGCGGCCAGGTTGTCGAGGCGCGCGCCCGCGGCGAGCATCCGCGCCCAGAGATCGCTGTCCTGCGCCGTCCAGTAGGCCGCGTCATAGCCCCCCACGGCGCGCAGGGCGGCAGTGCGGATCATCGCGCCGGGATGGAGGAGCGAGCTGGTGTAGAGTGTCCGGAAGCGGATGCGGTCGGGCCCGGTCAGGGGCACGACCCGGGCGAGTTCCGCGCCCGCGCCGTCGATCCGCACGAAACCGCAGGACAGGGCGTCGAGGCGCGGATCGGCGCGCAGGGCGGCCGCTTGGCGCAGCAGGCGGTCGGGCACGTAGAGGTCGTCGCCGTCGGCCCGCGCCACGAGCGGCGCCCGGACATGGCCGAGCCCGTGATTGAGCGCCGCGGCGAGCCCCATCGGCGCCGCAGTGGACAGCACGCGCAGCCGGGGATCGGCCTCGGCCCAGGCGGCGAGGAGCGCCGGCGTAGCATCGCCGCTCGCATCGTCGACCACAACGAATTCGAGGCCACCCTCTGGCTCGATCTGCGCGCGCAGGCTCGCGATGGTTTCAGGCAGATGCGCCGCCCCGTCGCGCACCGCCATCAGGACCGAGACGGCTGGTCCGCCGGTCACGTGGGCGAGCCTATCAACTCGAAAGGATTTCGTTTCATCGCACCATCCGTCTGCTCGTTCGCTGGACTGCGTTCCTCGTCCTGCGCGCTGTTTACTCGAAGCCGCGCCGCCGTCCGCCTCGTGCCACAACGGGCCGGCATCCCCAAGCGATCGACCCGTACCGTCAGGATTCGACCTTCGAGCCCGAATGCGTCTTCCCTTCGATCCGAGAAGCGAACCTGCCGCATTCGCGACTAGAACCCGGGTTCTTCCAGAAAACATTGCGAGGATGCGCGCAAGTCTCACGACGCCCGCCGCGTCGGCGGGGGCGATGCCATGGGCCGGAACCTCGAAGGGGTGACCTCAGCGGACATCTCCGGGCGGCGGAAATAGATGGCGCGACCGCAGCGTAGCGGCCGCGACCCGCGCAGGACGACGAAGGCCTCGTCGGTGCGAGTATCCTGGAGGAGCTCGTCGGGCTTGATGAGGCTGCGGCGCATTTCCGAACGGCTGGCGCTCTGTCCCGCGCTCGCGGAGGTCGTGCTGCCCCATCGGCCCGAGGTGCCGCGCGTGTCGCCCTCGCTCAGGGCCACGACCCCGTGCTCGCCGCAGGCCTGGGACAGCTCGCGAGCAGTCTCGGGGTCCTGCACGGCGGCGTAGAGGCGCCAGGAGGTGGAATCGTACCAGGCCCGCGCGCCTTCGCGACCCCATTGCGCGACGAGCTGGCCGGCGGATTGGTAGAGCAGGAGCAGCGTCAGCCCGTATTTGCGGCCGGCGTCGCGGGCGACCTCCAGGACGGACATGGGGCCGAGGCGGGCGACCTCGTCGAGCAGGAACAGGACGCGGGCCCGGATGTTGCCGTCGGCCTCGTAGGCGGCGTTCAGGAGCGCGCCGACGACGATGCGGCCGAGGCCGGGCGTGGCCTCCAGCACCTTGAGCGGGATCTGCACGAATACGGTGAGGTTGCCCTCGCAGAGCTCGCGCGTCCTGAAGGCGTCGCCGGAGACGAGGTCGGC
>NZ_CANLTR010000017.1 GCF_947494055.1 uncultured Jannaschia sp.
AGGTGGCGCGAGTATGCTTCGGCTGATCACGCTGATCGAAGAGCCCGACAGCGATCTACCCGAGACGGCACGAGCGACGTTGCAGATCCTCGTGGACCTCCTGCGCCACTTCGATGAGCGGATCGCCGGGCTTGACGCGGAGATCGCTTGTAAAGCGCGGGAGGAAGAGACCGTGCGGCGGCTTGTGACGATCCCGGCATCGGTCCTCTCATCGCCACTGCGCTGGCGACGCTCGCTCCGCCGCCCGAGCACTTCCATCGCGCGCGCGACTTTGCGGCTTGGTTAGGCCTTACGCCCCGACAGCACTCGACCGGGGGCAAGCAGCGCCTCGGGGCGACGACCCGGATGGTTGAACGGTCGCTCAGGCAGCTGCTGATCCTGGGTGCCAACAGCGTGGGGATCAAGCGGCGCACCAATCCCATAGCGCAGCCCGGCACGTGGCTGGGCGGCATGCTTGCGCGCAAGCCGGGCATGCTGGTGCGCGTGGTATTGGCCAACAAACTGGCGCGGATCGTTTGGGCCTTGATGGCCCGAGGCGGCCTACAGGGCTCCGGTCGCGGCGGCGACATAAGCCGTTAGCGATTGAGGACGTTGGAGCGTAGGAGGGCAAGGAGTAGTATGGCGCAGACGTCGTGAGACTGGGTCGGGAGACCGGGTGCGCAACAGAGTGCCTGCGAGCATGCGGCTTTGATCTGGACCCGATCCTCGACCACCATACGGGCCCGCGGCATCGATGGCCGCATCACGAGGCCGGATACATGTCAGCACCCGACAGCACGCTAGGATCGGCTTCGAAGATCCCTCTCGCGCATGGGGCGGTTATACATGTTGCACGGACTCGTACTGGGATTCACAATGACCGGTCAGCGGGATGACCTGGTGGCATGACGCGACCTGCTCCGACTCGTTATCACAGCCTGAGCTGGGCCGCTTACGACGCCGCGCTGCGTGAGCGTGGCTCGATGACGGTCTGTGACGTGACATGCGGCACCGGCAGGCTGGGCGGCCAGCAGGCCTACAGCGACGAAGCGATCCAAGCGTGCTTGACGATCAAAGTCCTGTTCGGCTTGGCGCTTCGTCAGACGGCGGGCTTCGTCGCGAGCCTGTTGCGGTTGGCGGAGCTGGACTGAACGTTGCCGGATTACACGACGGTGTGCCGGCGTCAGCGAACCTTGGCGGTCAGGCTGCCTTACCGAGGATCGAAGGGGTCGCAGCATCTGTTGGTGGATAGCACCGGGATTAAGGTCCGCGGGGAGGGCGAGTGGCACACCCGCAAGCATGCCTCTCGGGATCATGCCTTGCATGACCCTGTCGGGCCAGCTGGCGGGGCGCGTTTGGCGCCAGGTCCGCCTTAGCATCGACGAGGGTGAGGAGGACTGGGAAAGGCCCCGGTGGGGCGTTTTCCCGACGAACATTGAGGTCCGGGCGGTCGAGATCACCGGCAGCCACGTGGGCCCCTCTCGGCAGATTGCTTCGCAATCGCCTGCCGGGCAATGGATGCACCCGTGTTGCCCGACCTGATCGGTCAGATCCCTGCGAACGAGGAAATCGGCTCCGTCACGGCCCCTCCCGGGACATCGCTACGCGATGCCCTGTCGGGCAGCGGACGGCGCCTACGATACTCGCGGTTGCCACGATGCCATCGCCAACCGCGGCGCCCACGCCGTTATCCCGCCCCGTCGGAACGCGCGGCCATGGAAGCCGGACACCGCCGGTGCCACAGCCCGGAACGAAGCTCTGCGGGCGTCGAAGTACCTGGGTCGATCCCTCTGGCGACGCCTGACCGGATACCACCGCCGCAGCCGCGTCGAGACGAAGATGTAATGCATAAACCGAGGGTTCGCGCAGCGAAACCATTGGATCCACGGCTTATAGAGAAGGATTTCGATCGCCAGATCGCCGAACTCAAGGTCCGCGCCATGCTCAACCCCTATACCGCCCTCGGCATCCCCGTCACGGAACCCTCAGAATAGGTCTGCCCGGGAAAGGGGCAGTTCCATCAGAATCCGGGTCGTAAAACAAAGCCCCGCCGCAACTGCAGGGCCTCCATCTCGTCACCCGTGACACCGCCTTCCGTGCCAGGATGGCAGATGGACATGTTGCCCGAGGACGACGTGCAGAGCTGTTCTAGCGATGGCTTCCCTCTCGGACGGCAACGGGGATACGGGGCACCCCGCTTCAGGTTTCGTCCACCGGCGGCGTGCCGTGGGTGTGGAAGGATTCGATGGTCTTAAGGCCCCATGCCTGCCCCTTCTTCCGCTCGGCTTCGGTCCAGACGATGGGCTCGTGATCCGGCGCCAGCATCAGGCGCGCGCCGGCATTGGCAAGCTCCACACGGTTTCCCGCAGGTTCCCAGACATAGAGGAAGAACGTTCCCTGGATGGCATGCTTGTGGGGTCCGGTCTCGATATGGACGCCGTTCTCGAGGAAGATATCGGCGGCGCGCAGGATGTCCTCGCGCTGATCGGTCGCGTAGGTAACGTGGTGCAGGCGGCCGCCGCCTCGTCCGTGCTCCTCGGTGCAGGCAAGGTCGTAGGTCTTGTTGTTGACCGTGAACCAGCAGCCCCCGATGCGGCCGTTGTCGAGCCGGATCATCTCGGTGACCCGGCTTCCGAAGGCGACATCCATGAAGCGGCGGAACTCCGACACGTCGTCGGCCAGCAGGTTCACGTGGTCGATGCGTCGCGGACAGGCTCCCTGGGCGTGGAAGCACGAGGCCATGTTCTTGAGCGCGGGGCGGTCGTCGGCCTCGGGCTCGACGCGCCTCGTGTCGTAGTAGAGCTCGAAGACATGGCCGAACGGGTCCTCGAAGCGGAAGGCGCGGCCGTGGCCGGCATCCCCGTCGGTCCAGCCATGCGTCGGATACTCCGCCGCCTCGATCGCCGCGACGCGACGCGCCAGCGCCTCGGGGCTCGCGGCGCGGTAGCCGATATGGCCGACGCCGGTGGTCTCGCTGCGGGTCAGCTTGAGCGTGTGGAACTCGTAGTCGTCCCAGGCCCGAAGCCAAGCCACGCCGTCCTCGACGAGCGAAGCCTTGAGCCCGTAGACCCGGGTGAAGAAGTCGAGGCTGTCGTCGAAGCGGTCGGTCAGGATCTCGACATGGCCGAGATGGGCGATGTCGCTCATGCCGCCGCCCCGCTTTGCATCCGCCCTCGTTCCGTCGCCATCTCGCCGCCCCGTTCCGAATGCAAATCTGCTATCAGTCCGGTGCCGGCTTGTATACATGGATACCCGGCGATCGATCGCGGCCGCGTGGGGTCAGCGGGGAAGGCTCATGGCCACGACGACACAAACCGAACATGCGCTCGTCACGCTGCGACAGCGGATACTCGGGGGCCAGTATCCCGGGGGCGCCCGCCTGTTCGAGGTGGCGCTGGCCACCGACCTGCGCATCTCGCGGACACCCATCCGGGCGGCATTGGCGAAACTGTCGGAGGAGGGCCTGCTCGATCGGCAGACGGGCGGCGGCTTCAGCGTCCGGCGCTTCGATCTGCGCGACGTCATGGACACGATCGAACTACGCGGCGTGCTCGAGGGCACCGCCGCCCGCCTCGCCGCCGAGAGGGGTGCGATCGAGGGCCCCATGACGGATCTCCGGGACGCGACATCGCATCTCGACCGGATCGTATCGAGCGGAGATGGCGGGCTTTCGGAGTACTTACGCTGGAACGCAGCCTTCCACGACGCCCTCGCGCGCCTGCCCGGTTCCAGCGTGATCGAACGGGAACTGGCCCGGGTCACGGCCCTGCCCTTCGCGTCGCCTTCGGCCTTTCTCGACGAGAGCCTCGAGCCCGCGGACTTCCGCCATGCGCTCGACGTCGCCCAGGCGCAGCACCGTGCCCTGGTGGAGGCCGTCGAGCAGCGCCAGGGTGCCCGGGCCGAGTGGATCGCGCGCGAACACGCAGGCCAGGCCCATCGCAACGTTGCCCGCCTCGCAGGCAACCGGGCATCGCGCGAGAGATGTACGCCTCTGGCGCTGGTGTCGGGACGATGATCGGGGGCGAATTATTCGCTTGAGATCGGCCCGCCGCGGAACGATGCTGTATACACTGCAGGGAGGAACAGATGCCACATAGCCTGACCGAAGCCATCGCGGCCGCCGGCGATCCGGTGACGATGCTGCGCAACTCGAAGATCGGGATGTACGTCTATCCGGTCGTCGCGCCCGAGTTCTCGAACTGGCGCCTGGAACAGGATGCGTGGCGCAACGGCGCCGTCCTGTTCGACCAGTCGCACCACATGGACGAACTGATCGTCGAGGGGCCGCAGGCGACCGAGTTCCTGTCCCATCACGGCATCAACCGGTTCGACAACTTTCCGACGAACCGCGCCAAGCATTTCGTGCCCGTCACGCCCAATGGCCACGTCATCGGCGACCACATCATCTTCCGCGAGAACGAGCAGAAATACATCCTCGTCGGCCGCACCCCCACCTCCAACTGGCTGATGTTCGCGGCCAGCTACGGCAAATGGAACGTGCGGCTGCGCTACGATCCCCGGTCGCCGTCGCGTCCCGAGGGCGAGCGCGTCATCCGCGAGCACTACCGTTACCAGATCCAGGGCCCCGAGGCGCCCGCCGTGCTGGAGAAGATGAACGGCGGCCCGGTTCCCGACATCAAGTTCTTCCACACCGACACGATCAATGTCGGCTCCAAGCGCGTCTCCGCGCTCCGCCACGGCATGTCCGGCGCGCCGGGGCTGGAAGTCTGGGGGCCCTACAAGGACAAGGACTACGTCCTCTCCGTCATCATGCAGGCGGCCCACGACGCCGGCGTGAACCTCGTGCGGTGCGGAAGCCGCGCCTATTCCACCAACACGCTGGAATCGGGCTGGATCCCGTCCCCCCTGCCCGGCATCTACACCGGCGACGGGATGCTGGCGGATTACCGCGACTGGCTCGGCGCCGACAGCTACGAGGCGGCGGGCGCGATCGGCGGCTCCTTCGTGTCCGACGATATCGAGGATTACTACGTCAATCCGTTCGAGCTGGGCTACGACTTCTACATCGGCTGGAAGAAGGACGACTTCGTCGGCAAGGCCGCTTTGGAAAAGCTGAAGGACAGCGAGAGCAATCGCAAGAAGGTCACCTTCGAGTGGAACCGCGAGGACGTCCTGAAGGTCATCGCCTCCGGGTTCGAGCAGGGCACGCCCTACAAGTGGATCGACTTCCCGCAGCCGAACTACGCCTCCTCCAGCGCCGACATGCTGATCGACGAGGCTGGTCAGATGCGCGGCATGTCGATGTTCAACGGCTACAGCTGGAACGAACGCTGCATGCTTAGCCTGGGCGTCGTGGACCGTTCGATCGAGGTGGGCGACGTGCTGACGCTGAAATGGGGTGAGCCCGAGACCACCGGCAAGACCTCGACCGAGCCGCACCGGCAAGCCGATATCCGCGTCCGCGTCTCGCCGACGCCCTATGCGCAGCAGGCGCGCGAGACCTACGCCGATAGCTGGCGCACCCGCACCGCCGCGGAGTAGCGTCGCGGGCGGGGCCACGCGCCCCCTTCGACCGGCCCCCTGGGGAGAGGGGCCGGCGCAACAGACAGGGAGGAAGTCATGAATATCCGCATAATTCTCGCAGGTGCGACAGCCGCCTGCGTCCTGGGGCTTGCCGCCCAGGCGCAGGAGCTGAAGTTCGCGAACTTCACGCCGCCGTTCCACACCATCAACGCGTCGGTCATCGAGACGCTGAACGCCGCTATCTCCGACGCGACCGGAGGAGACACGAGCGTGCGCGGCTACCACGGCGGCGAGCTCGGCGCCGGCCCGGTGGAGCAGTACGTGCGCGCCGTCCAAGGCGTGGCCGACATGGTCTGGGGCCTGCCGGGATACACGTCGTCGCAGTTCGAGCGGACGATGCTCGTCGAGCTGCCCGACGCCATCCCGCTCGACAAGCCGGGCTACGAGTCGCTCTGGGCCGCCTTTGACGAGAACCTCGCGGACGAGTTCCCGGCCACCGTCCCGCTGGCGCTCTGGACCTCGGAGCCCAACATCTTCATCATGAAAGACCACGACATCCGCTCGCCCGCCGATGTCGAGGGACTGAAGCTTCGCGTCGCGGGCGCGACCTCGGCCGAGGTGATCGAGGCCCTCGGCGGAACGCCGGTGCAGATGCCGATCAACCAGGTCTACAACGCGCTCCAGACCGGCCTGATCGACGGGGTCGTGACCGGCGCCTCGACGCTCAACGACTTCAAGCTCGACGAGGTTGCCAACAGCTACACGCTGGGCGCCAATCTCGGACGCCTGAGCTTCTACACGGTGATGAACCAGGGCGCCTACGACTCCCTCTCCGACGAGGCGCGCGCCGCGCTGGACGAGGTCGCGGGACCGAACCTGTCGCAGATCGCCGAGGAGGCATGGGACGCGCAGGCCGAGGACGCAATGTCGAAGGCCCGTGAAAGCGGCGACAATACCGTGATCGACCTGAGCGAGGAGGAGGCGCAGGCCTTCTCCGACGCGGTGGCCGATGTCGTGGATACCTATGTCGCCGACGTGGGCGGCGAGGCGGCCCTGGCGGCGATGCGAGGCGAGTGATTGCGCGCCATCCGTAGACTGGCGGACAGGCTAATCGGCCTGTCCGCCCTCATCGGCGGGGTCTGCCTTCTGGGCCTGACCGGGGTGATCCTCGTGGACGTCGTCGGGCGCGCCATGGGTGCCCCGCTCTTCGGCAGTCAGGACCTAATCACAATGGGCATGGCGCTGCTAGTCTTCGGAGGCATGGCGCTCTGCGACCGCCAGGGCGGGCATATCGCGGTCGACCTGCTCGAGCCGCGCCTCCCGCCCGCTCTGAACCGGGCGATCGACATCGGCTCGGCGCTGCTGGGCGCAGCCATCTTCCTGCTGATCGCATATACGGTCCACGAATCCGCCAAGCTCAGCCAGATGCTCAACATGTCGACGAACCTGCTGCGCCTGCCACGCGCCTGGGTCCAGTGGGGGCTGGCGGGCCTGTCGGTCGTCGCGGCCCTGGGAATGCTGCTGCGTGCCGTCGAGCTAACCGTGACGGGACGCGACGTGAGGAAGGCGCCGTGAGCCTTGGCGCGATCGGCGTCTCGGGCATCGTGGCGTTGCTTGTGCTGCTCCTGATACGCATCCCCGTCGCCTTCGCCATGTTTCTCGTCGGCTTCCTCGGCCTCTGGATCGTCGACGGCTGGAACACCGCGACGGGGCTGCTGGCCTCGGAGACCTTCACGCTCGCCTCCATGCCCGAGCTCGTCGTCATTCCCCTCTTCATCCTGATGGGCAACGTCGCCTCCGCAACCGGCATGTCCCGACAGCTCTACGACGCGGCCTATGCCATGATCGGCCACGTCCGCGGCGGGCTGGCCTCGGCCACGATCATCGGGTGCGGTGGCTTCGCGGCGCTGTCGGGCTCCTCGGTGGCGTCGGCCCTGACGATGGGCAAGGTCTCGCTGCAGGAAATGGAGCGCTTCGACTACGATCCGCGCCTGTCCACCGGCTCCGTCGCGGCGGGCGGAACGCTGGGCATCCTGATCCCCCCGTCGACCGGCTTCGTCATCTACGCCATTCTCACCGAGCAGAGCATCGGCCGGCTGTTCATGGCCGGCATCCTGCCGGGGCTCCTGCTCCTGGCGATGTTCGTCCTCACGGTGCTGCTGATCTGTACGCTTCGACCGGCCTACGGTCCGCGCGGCCCGCGCACCACGTGGCACGAGAAGCGGCGCGCGCTCGTCGGTGCGCTCCCCATCCTCGCGCTCGTCGTCGTCACCATCGGCGGCATCTACCGCGGCTTCTTCTCGCCAGAGGAGGCCGCGGGCGTGGGGGCTGGGCTCGCCGTCCTCTACGGCGTCGCCACGCGGCGTCTCACCCTTGCGGAGCTGCGGGACGCCGTGCGCGACAGCGTCGTGACCACCGCGACCGTGATGCTGATCCTGATCGCGGCACATCTGCTCAACCCGTTCCTCGCGCTGACCCATGTCACGGAATCGGTCGGCAACCTGCTCGCCGCCCTCGACCTGAACGTGCTGGGCACCCTGCTGTTCATCCTGGCCGTCTACCTGGTGCTCGGCTGTTTTCTGGAGGGGTTCGCGATGCTGGTGCTGACCCTGCCGATCTTCTTTCCCGTCGTGCTGGAACTCGGGATCGATCCGATCTGGTTCGGCGTGCTGGTCGTCCTGACACTCGAAATGGGGCTGATCTCGCCACCGGTGGGGATCAACGTCTTCATCGTGAAGTCCGTCGCCGCGGCCGTCCCGCTTGGACAGATCTTCCGCGGGGTCCTGCCGTTCTGGCTGGCGATGATCCTGGCATTGGCGGTGCTGATCGCCTTCCCGCAGATCTCCCTGTTCCTGCCCAACACCATGTTCGACTGACGGCCCCGCAGCGGGGCCGGAGCCGTATCCACTGCGCCAAGCCGTCCCTCAGCGATCCGTCCGCAATGCGGTCGCCGCCTTGATCACCACCTGCGCGGCCATGATCCGCCCGGCGATCTGCGTATACTGCGTGTCGGTGCCGAGGTGGCGCGCACCGTCCTCGTCGGCCTTCGAACGAATGCGGCGGTCGATTTCGTCGGAGCGTCCCGTGCCGCCGGCGTTGCCAGTCTCCGCGCCTGCGTCGGTCGAAGGGATTGCCGAGGGGAATCGTCCCGATCGACCTCCCGCCCAGTCATTCGGCGCCGAGGATCATCGACCGAATGCGAGCAGCAGACTTTCCGGTCCGTCCACACGATGGATGCCATCGGCGAAGACAAACTGCGCCCGTTCCGCCATCGGATCGCTCGCGTAGAGAGTGGAAAAGTCGAGCCCGGACATCCGCGACAGATGCGACAGGCGGACCTGATAGGTCCCGTAGGCACCGAAGGCGAAGCCGGGATGGAGGAGATCGTCGATCAGATTGCCCTGCGCGAGGACGTAGCCCGTCGCCGAAAGCCGTCCCGTCGCGTCGTCCACCACCGCCGCGATCTTCCAGTAGGCGGCGGGAATGGCCACGCCGCCCGCCCCGTGTCGCGGCTCGAGCGGCCGGTCACTGTCGGCGAGGATCGGCCCGGTGATGACCGACGCCCGAAGCCCCCGCGTCGTGACCGCCCCGAGGATGTAATCCTCGAGCCCGAGCCAGTCGCGCTGGTTGAGGTCCGCATGCTGGGGCGCCGCGTTCGTGTAGTGGAAGGTGTCCGCCTCGCCGCGCTCGGCCTCCGCCTGGCTCGCCCCCCACCCCGCATCCTTGCGGCGGACCATGTGCCCCCGGTCCAGCGGATTGTCCCGATAGAGCTCGTTGCCGATCTGGTGCTCCGGCGCGAGCCGCCCGTCGAGCCGCCAGCGTCCGCGCCGCTTCAGCCGGAAGGCGTGCGTCCCGTCGATGTTGACGGCCGCCAGGATCGGCAACCGACGGGATTGGGATTGCAGGATCGAGAAATGCTGATAGCGCAGGATGTCGTCGGGCGCCCCGGCGACGGGCGCGAGGTCACTTGCACGGCGTCCGAGCCCCGGGAAATCCACGCGGAGCGCGCCATCACCAAGAAATGCCGGATCGTAGCCGCGGCGATCCGCGAAGGCGTCGGGCGGAGTCGTGTCGAACGCGCTCACGGCAGATAACCAATGCGCGTGACCCGCCATATCACGCGGTTGGTCCCGTTTCGATTCAGCCTGATCGAAGCTGCCCCCGCAACGGGCGGCGCGACGGGATGAAAGTACCTTTCGACTTGCACGACGCATCCCCCATGATCTTCCGCTATGCCGGGTTATATTCGATCGATGGCACCGAGGGAGCCGAAGAAATGCGCATCGTTTTCGCAATCATCTTGATGTGGTCGGCGATGCCGGCCGCCGCCGCGGATCTGACGGTCCGGATCGGGAATCTCCGCTCCGCCGAGGGGCAGCTTCTGGTGGCCGTCTGCGAGGAGGCGCAATTCACTAAGCCGGGCTGCGCCTATACCGGACAAGCCCCGGCCTCCGGGGGGGTCGTGACGGTTCGCGACGTGCCGCCGGGCACCTACGCGATCCAGGCGATCCACGACGAGAACGGCAACGGCACGCTCGACCGTCGGCTGATGTTCCTGCCGCTCGAAGGGATCGGGTTCTCCCGGAATGCGCCGATGCGGCGCGGTCCGCCCCGCTTCGCCGATGCCGCGGTCGAGATACAAGGGGATGGCGTCGTGTCCTTCGATATGGCGTATTTCCAGGAGTGAGGCCGCCCGCACGCGGCGCGTTCGTCTGCCGCTTGCGCGGAACGGCAAGGTCGGCGACGGATCAGGCCGTCGCGTCAGAGGGGATCCGGAGGAAACCATGCGAAAGGTGCAAGGCGTCGAGCGGCCCGACTGGAAGGACCGCGCGGAGGCGGCCGGCTTCGTGTTCCACACGATGTACGGGGAGCCCTACTGGGACGAGGCCAGCGCCTATGCCTTCACGCTGGAGGAGATCGAGACGCGGCTCGAGGACCCGTCCACCGCGCTCCACGCGATGGTGCGCGAGGCCGTCGCCCGCGTGGTCGATGACGAGGCGCTGATGGACCGGCTGGGCATCCCCGCGCCGCATATGGACTTCGTCGCGGGCTCCTGGCGGGCGGGCGAGGCGGAGCTCTACGGGCGGATGGACCTCGCCTACGACGGGACGGGTCCCGCGAAGCTGCTGGAATACAACGCCGACACGCCGACCTCGCTCTACGAGACGGGACACTTCCAGTGGGACTGGCTGGAGGGCGCGCGCGAGGCCGGCTTGATCCCCCCGGGGTCGGACCAGCTCAACCGATTGCAGGAGGCCCTGACCGAGCGCTTCGCCGAGATCTGCGCACAAGGCGAGGACCTGCACTTCGCGGCCATCGAAGGCGTCGCGGAGGATTACGCGAATGTCGAGACGCTGGCCTATGCCGCCCGCGATGCCGGGCTCGGCGCGCATTACGTGCCGGTGAACGCCATCGACATCGATCCGTCGGGACGGCTCGTCGACAACGAGGCGCGGATCATCGGCACGCTCTTCAAGCTCTACCCGTGGGAGGATTTCCTCCGCGACGAGGCCGCCGACGCGCTGGCCGCTTCCGGCACGCGCTTCATCGAGCCGCCATGGAAGGCGCTCGTTTCGAACAAGGGAATTCTTGCCGTGCTATGGGAGATGTTCGAGGGGCATCCGAACCTGTTGCCGACCTTTTTCGTCGACGACCTCGAGCGCGGGTCGGAGGCGTGGGACCGTGCCGTGGAAGCCGGGCATTTCACCCACGGCCGGGTCACGAAGCCGATTTTCTCGCGCGAGGGGGCGGGGGTGCGGATCGCGGGACCCGACGGTTCGGAGGTCGAGGCTTCGCGGGACGCGTCCTACGACACCCATCCGAGCGTGGTGCAGGCCTACGCGCCGCTGCCCGAGATGGACGGCATGCGACCGGTCATGGGCACCTGGATCGTGGGCGAGACCTGCGTGGCGCTCGGCATCCGCGAAGATCGGTCGCGCATCACGCAGGATCTCAGCCGGTTCAAGCCGCACTATATAGAGCCGTAGCGAAGGAAAGGACCGGACATGAAGGCATCGGCACCCAAGCGGATCATGCTCCTCGGCGCGGCATCGGTGATGGCGCTCGCGGGCTGTCAGGAGGAGCAGGCGGAGGTGGTCGTGTTCGACGATCCCGCGACTTGCGAGGCGAGCGGCGTGGACGCGGAGACCTGCGAGGCGCAATACGCCGAGGCGCAGGCCGAGCACGAGGAGACCGCGCCGCGCTACGACGCGCTCGCGGTCTGCGAGGCGGAGCACGGCGAAGGCGCCTGCATCGAGGACGAGAGTCGTCCCTCGATCTTCATGCCGCTGATGGCCGGGTTCCTGATGGGCCAGCTTCTGTCGGGTCGCGGCTTCGCCTCCCGGGCGATGGTGCCGGACGCGGGGTCGGGCTTCGCTACCACCGACGGCGGCACCCGCGCCTCCAGCCTTTCGGGCCGCGGCAACGTTGCCGCCTCGTCGCTGACCACCCAGGCGACGAGCACCCGGAACGCGGCCCCCCTCACCCGGTCCTCCGTCGCCCGCAGCGGTGGCTTCGGCGCCTCGCGCACCGGCGGATTTCGCGCAGGAGGCTAACGGCGCCGAGATCATCCGAGGGCCGACACACGCCCCGCGTGACAGGAGACGTTGCAGGACGGAAACCTGACAGGATCGCCGAGCGGCTCGTCGCGCGATCACCCGTTTGCTAAGCATAGGGTCAATCCGCGTCGCGACAGGAAAGGGCCGCCATGAGCGTCGCCGTCTACCTCCCCACCGAGGAGAAGACCCGCTGGTGGGTGGAGCGCCTCGCCGCGTTGATGCCCGGCCGCGACGTACGCTCGCTGCGGCAGGTAGCGGCCCCCGGATCGGTACGCTACCTCGTTGTCTGGCGGCCCCGCCCCGGCGATATCGCAAAGTTCGCGAACCTGCGGGCGGTGATCTCCATCGGCGCGGGGATCGACCATGTCCTCGCCGATCCGGACTTGCCGCCGGGCCTGCCGATCATCCGCACCACCGGACGCGACCTGACGCAGCGGATGCGCGAATACGTCGCCCTCCACGTGCTGCGCCACCATCGCGACATGCCCCGGCAATTGCAGGCCCAGCGGGAGCGCGACTGGCACGCGATCGTCGTTCCCGTCGCCCCGAACCGCGTCGTGGGCGTGATGGGGCTCGGCAATCTCGGCGCGGCGGCGGCGCGGACGCTGGCCGATCTGGGCTTCGCCACGCGCGGCTGGTCGCGGCGCGGCGGTGCGGTGCCGGGCGTGGAGACCTTCGCCGGCGCTGAGGAATTCGCCGGCTTTCTGTCGGGCTGCGAGATCCTCGTGAACCTTCTGCCGCTCACCGATGCGACCCGCGGCATCCTCGGCGCGGACCTTTTCGACAGGCTCGCGCCTGGAGCCTGCGTCGTGAATTGCGCGCGGGGGGCGCATCTGGTGGAGGAGGACCTCCTCGCCGCGCTGGCGACGGGACAGGTCAGGCAGGCGACGCTCGACGTGTTCCGGCAGGAGCCGCTGCCCTCCGACGACCCGTTCTGGCACCACCCCGCGATCACCGTGACGCCGCATGTCGCCGCGCAGATCGACCCCGCCACCGGCGCCCGGCTCATCGCCGACAATATCGAGACCTTCGACGCGACCGGGACCTGCGACGATCTCGCGGACGCGGCGCGGGGCTACTGACCGCCCGGCGGGCCCGTCCGCAACTCCGGTGCAGGCCCGCGGTAGCAGGTTCTTAAGAAATTGATGGCACGCCATTCCGGCATTCCGCATGCGAGGATGGCGATGCAGATGAGAATCCTGATTGTCGAGGACGATACCATCGCCCGCGCGGTGCTGAGCCGGGTCATCACGCAGGCCTTCGAATGCACCGTCGCGCAGCACCACAACGGGTTCGAGGCGCTCGCCGACTGCGCCGGAACCGCGCCCGACCTCATCCTCGTCGATTACCAGATGCCCGGAATGAACGGCGTCGAGTTCATCCGCCGCCTGCGCCGCGACGCCCGCTTCGAACACGTCCCTGTCGTCATGATCACCGCCGAGATCGCGCGTGACGTGCTGATCGAGGCGATCGAGGCGGGCGCGACCGATTTCCTGCGCAAGCCCGTCGATCCGCAGGAGCTGAAGGTCCGCGCGCGCAACCTCCTCGGCCTGCGCGAGGCGCAGCTCAAGCTCGCCGATCGGGCACGCCTCCTCGCTTCCGAGGTGGCGCAGGCGACGCGGCGACTGATCGAACGCGAGGAGGAGATCATCTGGCGCCTCGCCCGCGCGATCGAGCATCGCGACGGCGGCACCGGCGAGCATATCGCCCGCGTCGCCGCCATCTCGCGGATCATCGCTGAGGAAATGGGGCTCGAGCCAGAGCATTGCCGAAACATCTATCTCGGGGCCCCGCTGCACGACGTCGGCAAGGTCGGCATCCCCGATAGCATCCTCAACAAGCCCGACAGGCTCTCGCCGGAGGAATTCAAGACGATGCAGGATCACGTGACCTTCGGCGCCTCCATCCTGTCCAACGGCGACAGCGACCTGATCCGGGTTGCCGAGGCCATCGCAGCCGCCCACCACGAGAAATGGGACGGCAACGGCTATCCCCGGGGACTCGCCGGCGAGGCGATCCCGGTCGAGGGCCGGATCGTCGCCGTGGCGGACGTGTTCGACGCGCTCTGCCAGCGCCGGGCCTACAAGCCCGCCTGGTGTCCAGATGAGGCCCGCGCCGAGATCGTGGCCCAGTCGGGGCAGCATTTCGACCCGGCCTGCGTCGCGGCGTTCGAGCGGGGGTGGGAGCGGGTCGTCAGTTTCCTGAGGGCCGAAGACGCCGCCGAATTGGCCTGAATCCATGCAACGAGAGAAGGACAGACCGATGAGACATTCCTTGATCGCCCTGGCGCTCGCGTCGGGCGTCTCCGCCGCGTCCGCAGCCGAGCTTCCCGAGCCCACCGGCCCCGTCGTGCTCGTCGTCACGGGCGAGATCGCCAACACCAACATGGGCGACGAGGCGCATTTCGACCTCGCCATGCTCGACGCGCTGGCGAGCCGCGAGACCGTCATCGAAACGCCGTGGTACGAGGGCACGAAGGCCTTCTCCGGCCCGATGATCGCAGCGCTGCTGGACGCAGTCGGGGCCGAGGGCGAGACCCTGCGCGTCAACGCGCTCAACGACTATTCCGCCGAGATCCCGCGCAGCGACGTCGTCGATTATCCGGTCATCCTCGCCACGCGGATCGATGGCGACACGCTGTCCGTGCGCGACAAGGGCCCGGGCTTCGTGATCTATCCGTTCGACGTGGCGCCGGACCTCTACAACGAGATGACCTTCGGCCGCTCGGTCTGGCAGGTCGGCTCCATCGACGTCTTCTGAAGCGTCGGCGCGGTGGGTGGAATACGTCGCATCGGCCGGCACCGGCACGCGCTCGGCATCATCGCGCTCACGCTCGTCAGCGTCGTCATCTTCGCCGCCATCGTGACGATGTTCCTCAACCTCGACGAGCGGCAGCGCGAGATCGAGGCGGGCATCCGCGAGGACGCCGTCTGGGCTGCCTTTCAAGCGGACCGGGAGACGGGCCGCCTGATCGAGACGATCCTGTCGGCCCAGAGCGAACCGGGCAACGAGATGCTGGACGCGGTCGTGCTGCGCTACGACATCCTCTACTCCCGCGCACGCCTCATGGCGGAGGGGAAGTTCGCGAACGCCATCGGCGGCAATGCCGAAGTCGTCGACCTGGCCCGCGCCACCTATAACGCGGTCATGGATTTCGCTCCTGTCATCGACGCGGTCGCGGCGGATCGACAGGCGCTGCAGGCCGCGCTCTCCGACCTGCTGGCGCGGGCCGTGCCGATCCGGTCCCTGACCGAACGGCTAGCCAAGGTCGCCAACGCCGCGAACAACGAAGCGCGGGTCGGCGCCCGGAGCGAGGTCAAGGTCAGGTATCACCAGATCGCGGTCAGCGTCGGCGTCCTGACGCTGGCGCTGGTGCTGATCGTGACGCTGCTCGCTGTGCAACTCCGCCAGATTTCCCGGACCGGCCGCGACCTCGAGGAGATGAACCGGCGCATCGCCCGCACCGCCGAGGCGGCCGAAGTGGGCAACCGAGCCAAGACGCGGTTCCTCGCCGCGATGAGCCACGAGATCCGCACACCCCTGAACGGGCTGATCGGCATGACCGACGTGCTGTCGGAAACGCCGCTCACGCCCGAGCAGCGCCGTCACGTCGACACCATCCGGCATTCCGGCAACCTGCTCCTCGACGTGATCAGCGACATCCTCGACTACTCGAAGCTCGAGAACGGGCACACCACGATCCACGCCGAACGGGTGGACCTCGCCGAGATCCTGGAACCGGTCCGCATCGTGATGACGCCGCGAGCCCAGGCAGCCGGTCTCGACTTCGCCATCGAGGCGCCGGACGTCTCCGTCGAGACCGATCCGACACGGATCCGGCAGGTGCTGATCAACCTCGTCGGCAACGCGATCAAGTTCACCCCGCAGGGATCGGTCCGCCTGACCGTCCGGCCGCGCGACGCGACGGCCCTGCGGTTCGAGGTGCGCGATACCGGCGTCGGCATCTGCGCCGAGGACGTTCCCAGGCTCTTCACCGAGTTCAGTCAGGTCGACGGCAGTCACGCCCGGCAGTTCGGCGGAACCGGTCTGGGGCTCGCGATCTGCAAGCGCCTGGTCACCGTGCTCGGCGGGACGATCGGCGTGGAGACGGTCCACGGCGTCGGAAGCTGCTTCTGGTTCGATGTGCCGGTCGTGCGGATCGCGGCGTCCGAAACGACCGCGCCCGTCGCGTCGCGACCCGCCGCGCGCAGCGGCTTCGACGGGTGTCGGGTGCTGGTGGTCGAGGACAACCCGATCAACCGCGACGTCGCCTGCGAGCTTCTGCGCCAGGTCGGGGCGTCGGTCGATTGCGCCGTGGACGGGGAGGACGGGATTTCCGCGATCACGGCCGACACGTTCGACCTCGTCTTCATGGACATGCAGATGCCACGCGTCGACGGCCTGACCGCGACCCGGCGCACCCGCGAGCTCGGCCTGACCGTGCCCATCGTCGGACTGACCGCGAACGCGTTCGTGTCCGACCGCAACGATTGCCTCGCGGCGGGCATGGACGATTTCGTCGCGAAGCCGATCACGCGGGAGAAGCTGATCGCGACCCTCGAACGCTGGCTCCCCGCGCCGGCCGCCTGCGAAACGGAGGCATCGGCGGAACCGGCCCCGGCCAGCCATCCGCAGCGCGCCGCGCTGGAGGCGGAGCTCGGCGCCGGCTATGTCGAGGAACTCGTGTCGCAATTCGTCGATCAGGGGCAGGACCTGATCGCCGAGATCCGCGCGGCATTCGAGGCGGGCGATGCCATGCGCGGCGACAGGGCGCTCCATACGCTCAAGGGCAGCGCCCTGACGCTCGGTCTCGACGAGATCGCCGAGATCGCCGCGAGCTGCCGTGCCTCGCCGGAAGGTGACCGGATCGCGCGGCTCGACAATCTGCTGGCGGAGATGCGGGAGGCGGCCTAGCTCAACGGCGATGGACGTCGCGCCCCTCATCGTCACCCTGGAAGCCGACCCGGAGAGCCAGGCCCGCTTCGACGCGGATCGGGCGCGCTGGTTCCCGCCCGCGCGCAACCTCGTGCCGGCGCATGTGACGCTGTTCCACCATCTGCCGGGGGACCGTGCGGGCGAGGTGGCGGCGCGGCTCGACCGCGTGGCGGCGGACCGGCCCCGATTGGCGTTCCGCGTGGCGTCCGTCATGCCGCTCGGCCGGGGCGCGGCCTACCGGCTCGACCTGCCGGCGGGCGACGCGCTGCGTCGCGAGATCGGCGCGGGATTCACGCTCACCGCGCAGGATCGCGGCGGCCTGCGCGCCCACGTCACCGTTCAGAACAAGGTCTCGCGCGAGGAAGCCCACGCGACGCTGGAAACCCTGCGCGCCGGGTTCACGCCCTGGGACGGGCAGGCCCACGCGCTGCGCCTGTGGTGGTATCGCGGGGGCCCGTGGGAGGAAGTGGGGCGTTACCCGTTCGCCGCGACCTGATGGCGATCACCCCAGCCACACGTCGAGGAACAGCATCACCACGAGCCCGATGGCCAGCCCCGCCGTCGCGCGCTGCTGGTGGCCGCTGCGATGCGTCTCCGGGATGATCTCGTGGCTGATGACGTAAAGCATCGCGCCGGCGGCGAAGGCCAGCCCCCAGGGCAGGAGCGGCTGCGCCACGGCGATGACGGCCGCGCCGAGCAGGCCCGCCAGGGGCTCGACCATGCCGGTCATCGCCGCGATGCCGAAGGCCCGCCATGGAGAATACCGTTCCCCCAGCAACGCCACCGCCACCGCCAGCCCCTCCGGCGCGTTCTGCAGCCCGATCCCCAGGGCGACGGGCAGACCGCCCGACACCCCGTCCGCGCCGAAAGCCACGCCCACGGCCAGCCCCTCGGGCGCGTTGTGGATGGTGATCGCGATGACGAAGAGCCAGACGCGGCGCAGCGACACCGCCTCCGGCCCCTCGCGACCCGACGTGAAATGCTCGTGCGGGATCACCTCGTTCACCGCGAAGATCGCACCCATCCCGAGCAGGATCGCGGTACAGACGATCAGGGCCGGGACCGGCCCCGCGCCGTAGCGGATCTCGGCCGCGTCGAGCGCCGGGATGATGAGCGAGAAGAACGAGGCCGCCAGCATCACCCCCGCCGCGAAGCCCAGCGAGGTGTCGCGCCAGGCCTGAGTCGGCGTCCGGCCGAACAGGACGGGCAGCGCCCCAACGGCCGTGAGCGACCCTGCGACGAAGCTGCCGAGAAATCCGAGGAGGACGGGGGAATCGGCGATGGCGTCCATGTCCGTGGCCCTTTCCGTCGACGGCTCAAGCCCCGCCACATAGACGGCGCCCCCGGCCTTGCCACCCCCGGACCGATTGCGGCCGGTGACGGAAGCTCTGGTTCGGTCGGGACACGCCGCTAGATCCCTCTGACGTGACTGGCTCCCGCACATACGACCCCGCTCCCGAGACGCCCGCCCTCGCCTTCGTCGACACGCTGGCGCCGCGACCCTATGCGCTCGGACGCGAGAGCCTCGCGGGGCTCGGCGGCACCGAGCAGATGGTGGCCCGCATCGCCGGGGCGCTGGCGCGCGACGCGAGCGTCGAGGTGCGGCAGGCCCGGCGCGACGTCCCGACGTGCGAGGGCGGCGTCCTCTTCCGCCCGTTCGATCCCGCTTCGCCGGCCGGGACCTTCGTCGTCGTTACCTCCTGGAAGGTGGCGGTGATGCTCCGTCAGCACCACCCGGCGGCGCGCATCCTCCTCTGGCTCCATGTTTTTCCAGGCCGGCACAACAGACGGATGGGCGCGGCGCTCCATGCGGCCGGGATCGAGGTGATCTGCGTCTCGGCCAGTCACGCGGCCTGGTTCGCCGACTGGCTCCCCGGTCCCCGCCCGCGCATCGGTCATATCCACAACGCAGTAGACGACGCGCTCCGACCCGACCGCACCGCCCCGGACCGCGATCAGCTCCTCTTCGCAAGCGCGCCGCACAAGGGGCTGCGCGAGGTCTATGCCGCCTTCGCGCACCTGCGGGCGCGAATCCCCGCCCTCACCCTCGCGGTCGCCGATCCCGGCTATCTCGCCTGGAACGCGGGCCGCGCGCCGGAGGGGGTGGTCCAACTCGGCCGGCTCGGACAGGACGACCTGCACCGCCGGATGCGCCGGTCGCTCTGCCTGTTCTACCCGCAGACCGCCTTCGCGGAGACGTTCGGGCTCGTCATCGCCGAGGCGAACGCGCTCGGCTGTCCGGCGCTCCTCCATCGCGGGCTTGGTGCCAACGACGAGGTTGTCTCGGACCCGGCGCAGCTCGTCGACGCGACCGATCCGGACGCCATCGCGACGCGCATCGCCGCCTGGCGGGACCGGCGCCCCGAGGTCGCTGTCCGCCCCGAGTTCCGCCATAGCGCCATCGTCGAAAGATGGCGCCGCCTGCTGGCCTCCGCCGACACCGCGCCAACGGAGGCGATCGGCGCCGAACCCGCAGGCTGACCCGCCCGACCGGCGGCACGGCGGCCGCACCCGCTTGCCATCGCGCCTCCGCCGGGCTTCATTCGGACGACGGAGCGTTGCGGCCCGACCGGCGGAGATGCCATGCCCCCCCTGCCCTTCACCTGCGAGAAGCGACCGGCCTCGGGCAGCGCGGGCATGGTCGTGACCAACGCGCCACTCGGCGCCGCGGCCGGCAGCGAGATGCTGGCGGCAGGCGGCAACGCGGTCGATGCGGCGGTGGCGGCGCTTCTCACGCTCACCGTGGTCGAGCCGATGATGGTCGGCATCGCCGGTGGGGGGATCGCCCATCTGTGCCTGCCGGACGGACGCCACGAGATCGTCGACGCGCTGTCCTGCGCCGGGCGGGACATGCACCCCACGATGTTCGAGCCGGACCCGGACGCGGCCCCCAATGCGCTCGACGCGAAAGACCGCCGCAACCTCGTCGGCCCTTCCGCCGTCGCCGTGCCCGGCAACCTGCGCGGCTGGGACCTGCTGCACCGCCGCCACGGCCGCCTGCCCTTCGCCGACCTGCTGGAGCCGGCGCTGCGCGCGGCCGCGCGCGGCTTCATCGTCACGCCCTACCTCAACGGCGCGATCCGCGAGCACGAAGCCGACCTCGCCGCCGACCCGGAGATTGCCCGCCTCCTGCTGCCCGGCGGCCGCCCGGTCGAGCCCGGAACGCGGCTGGTCATGGACGATTACGCCGAAACGCTGCGCCTGGTGCAAAGGGAGGGCGCGGCCGCGCTCCACGGCGGGGCGCTCGGGCAGGCGCTCGTCGACCGGCTCGCCACCGGCGGGGAGGATGCGGGCGCGGTGACGATGGCCGACCTTGTCGATTACGAGGCCCGCCTGCGCAACGCGATCCGGGGCACCTATCGCGGCCATGTCGTCGTCGGCCCGCCGCCCCCCGCCTCCTCCGGCGTCCACGTCGCGCAGATGCTCAACCTGCTCGAAGGCTACGACCTTCGCGCGATGGGGTTCGGGACGGCCGAGACGATGCACCTACTGGCCGAGGTGATCCGCGTCGGCTTCGAGGACCGGCGGGCCGCCTCGGGCGATCCGGACTTCGTGGACGTGCCGGTGGCACGCTACGTCTCCAAGGCCTACGCCGCCGAGGCGCGGACCCGGCTGCGCGACGTCGGAGGAACGGGGAGCGCGACGGCCGGGCGCGAGAGCCCCGACACGACCCACGTCACCGTGGCCGACCGCGACGGCATGATCGTGAGCGCGACGCACACGCTCAACGGCCTGTTCGGCGCGCGCTTCATGGTGCCCGGCACCGGGATCATTCCGAACAACTACATGTCGAACTACGACCCGCGGCCCGGCCGGGCGCTGTCGGTCGCGCCGGGCAAGCGGGTACCGACCTCGATGGCGCCGATGATCGTGCTCCGGGACGACCGGCCTGTCTTCGCGCTCGGCCTGCCCGGGGGCGTGCGCATCTTCCCCTCCGCGCTGCAGGCCATCGTCAACCTGATCGACCACGGCATGTCCCTGCAGGAGGCGGTCGAAGCGCCGCGGCTCTGGACCGATGGCGGCCCTCTCGAGCTCGAGCCGGCCTATGCGCCGATGCGGGACGCGCTCGCCGCGCGGGGCCACGACGTCCGCCTCGTCCCGACGGTCGGCGGCGGCATGAACGCCATCGCCTTCGAGCCCGACGGCACGATGAAAGGCGCCGCCTGCTGGCGCGCCGACGGAACCGTCATCGCGCAAGGCGGCGGCCTCGCCCGGCCGGGCGTGCGCTTCGAGCTCTGACCGCCCCGGCCGCGCGGCCCGGATCGGGCACGCCCCTTCTTCTTGGCCGAAATACTCCCGCCGGAGGCGGCCCGACCCGCCCCGCACGCCGCCGTCCGCGTAGTTGGCGCCGCGGACGAGCGACGAGCGGCACCGGGCGCGATCCCTTCCGCCCGGCTGTAACCCAAGTGCCCCCCTCTCCCGAATATGGGCGTCGGGGCCATATCTGCCGCCTCTATTTCTGCAGTTCTGTCCAGATCGCGGTGTAGAACTCGTTGATCTCGGCCGGGCAGGCGAGCGAGAACACGCCCGCGTCCTGAAGCTCCTCCGGCACGACGATCTCCGGCGCGGTCTGCATGTCGTCGGGCAGGTACTGCTCCGACCCCTCGATCCCGTTCGCGTAGCGCGCGAAGGCGGAGATCATCGCCGCGTTCTCCGGGTCCATGATGAAGTTGAGGAAGGTCTTCGCCTCCTCCACGTTCTGCGCGTCGGCCAGCAGGGCGGCGTTGTCCATCCATACGACGTAGCCCTCCTTCGGGTAGCCGTAGGCCACGTCGGGGTTCTGGTTGCGGGCGCGGAGGGTGGAGCCGTTCCAGTTGACGCTGGCCGGCACGTCGCCGTTGCCGAGCTTCTCCGTCATCCCGTAATCCATGCTCATCCAGTCCGGCTTGGCGGCGACCAGCGCGTCGCGGGCGGCGCGCAACCCCTCGCGGTCCGAGGTACAGGGCTCGGACCCGACATAGAGGAGCGCCAGGCTGATCACGTCCTGCATCTCGGGCACGACGTTCACCTTGCCCACCAGTTCCTCCGGCGGGTTGAGCCAGATCGCGGAGGTGTTGATGTCGCCGTCGTAGACCGAGGTGTTCACCGCGACGCCCGTCGTGCCCCATTGCCACGGCACCGACCATTCGCGACCCGGATCCCATTCCACCTCCCGCCAACGCTCGGCGATGTTGCCGTAATTCTCCATCTCCGGGATGCCGGGCTTCTGCAGCAGGCCTTTCTCGATCCAGATCGGCAGGACGGAATGGGTCGGCACGACGATGTCGAAGCCGTGGCCGCCGGCCTCAATCTTGGCCAGCGCGGTGTCGTTGCTGTCGTAGTCGGTGAGGGTCACGTCGATGCCGGTCTCGGCCTCGAACTTCTCGATCATCTCGGGGGAGGTGTAGTTGCCCCAGTTGTAGATGTTGAGCTGTCCCTGGGCCTGGGCGGCGGGCGCGGCGAGGATCAGGGCGGATGTCAGGATCAGGCGCATTCTTCGTCTCCTTGTCGGGTGGGGTGCGCCGGTTCGCGGCGTCCGTGGTCAGGGTTTCGTGTCGCTCCGTCGGGTCAGGACGAAGAAAGCCGTCAGAAGCGCTACGGTCAACGCCAGCAGCGCGGTCGAGATCGCGTTGACCTCGGGCGTCACCGCGCGGCGCAACTGGCCCAGCATGTAGGTGGGCAGCGTGTCCTGCCCCGCGGACTTGACGAACTCGGTGATGATCACGTCGTCGAGGCTGATGACGAAGGCGAGCATGGCGCCCGCCGCGATGCCCGGCGCGAGAATCGGCAGCGTCACGTGGCGGAAGGCCCGCCAGGGCGTCGCGTAGAGATCGGCGGCGGCGGTCTCGAGGCTGCGGTCCATGCCCTCCAGCCGGGCGCGGATCGGCAGGTACGCGAAGGGCACGCAGAAGGCCGAGTGCGCGAGGACGAGGTAGCCGAGCCCGGTATAGCCGGTGGCCACCTTGACCGCGGCGAAGACGATCAGGAGCGCGACGGCGGTCACGATCTCGGGCACCATCAGCGGCTGATTGATGACGACGTAGATCGCCTGCCGGCCGCGGAAGTGCCCCCGCCGCGTGGTGCCGAGCGCGGCCATCGTGGCGACGGCGCTGGCGATGACGGCCGCGCAGAGCGCGATCACGACGGAGCGGAGCGCCGCCCCCTGCACCGCCGCATTGCCGGCGGCGGCGGCGTACCACTCGAGGCTGAACCCGCCCCAGAGCGCGACCGATTGCGAGGCGTTGAAGCTGTAGACCACCATCGTCACGATCGGCGCCCAGAGGAGGACAAGCGCGCCGACCGCGATCCAGGCGAAGCCGGGCAGGGCGGCGGGGTCGAAGCGCTTCACGCCCCCGTCTCCCGCTGGGTCAGGCGGGTGAGCGCGATCAGCGCGCTCAGCACGATGGCAAGCAGGATCAGCGACAGCGCCGCCCCCAGCGGCCAGTTGCGACCCTGCCCGAACTGCAGCTCGATGAAGTTGCCGATCATCATGTTCTTGCCACCGCCCAGCAGGCGCGGCGTGACGTAGGCGCCGAGCGAGGGGACGAAGACGAGGATGCCGCCCGCCACGATTCCGGGCCGGATCACCGGCAGCACGACGCGGCGCAGCGCCTGCCACCGCGAGGCGTAGAGGTCGTGCGCGGCTTCCAGCAGACGCATGTCGAAGCGCTCGATCGCGGCGTAGAGCGGCAGGACCATGAGCGGCAGGTAGACGTAGACCATCCCGATCAGTACCGCCGCGTCGGTGTAGAGGATCTGGATCGGCGACTCGATCACGCCCAGCCCGAGGAGCGCGGAGTTCAGGAGGCCGCCGTTCCGGATCACCTCCATGATCGCGAAGGTCCGGATCAGCAGGTTGGTCCAGAACGGGATCGTCACGAGGAACAGCCACACCGCCCGCCGCTCCGGCGGCCGCATGGCGATGTACCACGCCGTCGGCAGGCCGAGCGCGAAGGCCAGCGCCGTCGTCGCGAGCGACAGCTTCACCGACCGCCAGAAGATCGTCAGATGCGCGTCGGCGAGGCTGACGGTGTCGTCGAAGATGTCCCGCTCGAACAGGACCTGGAACCAGGCCTCGGTCGTGAACGCCCACTGGACGCCCGAATAGGAGCCTTTCTCGAGGAACGCGTAGACCACGATGACGAGGAGCGGGCCGGTCGCCCCGACCGCGAGGAGGAGAAGCGCCGGCGTCGACAGCAGCCAGCCCGTCCGCGCCTCGGACCTCTCCGCCGTGGGAGGCGCGGCGCGACCCGTCACTCCGCGAGCACCCGCAGCGCGCCGGGCGCGAAGGCCACGCCGTGCGCCGTGCCTGGCGGGCCGGGTTCGGCGCCGGCGGGCAGGCGCGCCGCGATCTCGGTCCCGTCGGGCAGACGCAGATGGGCGGTCAGGTCGGCGCCGTGGAAGATCGCCGCCGCCAGCGTCGCGTCGAGCGTGTCGGGCGCCCCCGGCGGCGCGAGCGTCACCCGCTCCGGCCGGATCGCCAGCGTGACCGGCCCCGCCGCGCCGTCCGGCGCCGGGACCGTGCCGCCGGGCAGATGTGCGAGACCGTCCCGCACCTCCCCCTCGATCACGTTCGACTCCCCGATGAAGCCCGCGACGAAGCGCGTGGCGGGCGCGTCGTAGATCTCGCGCGGCGTTCCGGTCTGGAGGACGCGCCCGCCCGACATCACCGCGATCCGGTCGGACATCGTGAGCGCCTCCTCCTGGTCGTGGGTGACGAAGACGAAGGTGATGCCGGTCTCGTGCTGCAGGCGTTTCAGCTCGCGCTGCATCTCGCGGCGCAGCTTCAGGTCCAGCGCGCTGAGCGGCTCGTCGAGAAGCAGCACCTCCGGCGCCGGGGCCAGCGCGCGGGCCAGCGCGACGCGCTGCTGCTGCCCGCCCGAAAGCTGCGCCGGGCGGCGGTCGGCGAACCCGTCGAGGCGCACGAGCGCGAGCATCTCGCGCGTCCGGTCGCGGGCATCGGCGCGGCCGAGCATCTCCAGCCCGAACGCCACGTTCCGCGCCACCGTCAGATGCGGGAAGAGCGC
Source organism: uncultured Jannaschia sp. (assembly GCF_947494055.1). GTDB lineage: Bacteria > Pseudomonadota > Alphaproteobacteria > Rhodobacterales > Rhodobacteraceae > Jannaschia. Next base: position 24,962 of record NZ_CANLTR010000017.1, read on the forward strand.
GTAGGACTGGAACACGGTGTTGACGGGACGGCGATGCGGCGGCCGTCCGGTGACGTCGACGCCGCCGATCCGGACCGTGCCGGAGGTCGGCGTCTCGAACCCCGCGATCAGGCGCAGAAGCGTAGTCTTGCCGCAGCCGGACGGGCCGAGAAGCGTGAAGAACGTCCCCGCCGCAATGCTCAGGTCCACCCCGGCCAGCGCCTCGACGCCGCCGTATCGCTTGCCCGCGCGCACCACCTCGACGGCGGGCGGGTCGGAATGTCCCGGACCTGTCACGCCGCGGATGCTGCGCCGGGTGGGGCCGCCGCGCAAGCGCCATCGCCCGCCGGCGATGCGGCCGGGGGCGACGTGCCCAAAGGTTGGGCGGTCGACCGGCGAACCGGGCCGTTATCGGCGTGTCCCGACGAAATGGTTGGCCATTCGCGATGGAAATGCCATGCAGGGCCCAGACAGAGCAGGAGCCGGATCAGGTGTTGGACGAAACCGGGGCATTCGTCGAGTTCGACCACGTGCAGAAGAGCTACGACGGCGAGACGCTGGTCGTGAAGGATCTCAACCTCGCGATCGGCAAGGGCGAGTTCCTGACGATGCTGGGGCCCTCGGGCTCGGGAAAGACCACCTGCCTGATGATGCTCGCCGGGTTCGAGACGGCCACGCACGGGGAAATCCGGCTGCAGGGCCGCGGGATCAACGGCATCCCGCCGCACAAGCGCGGGATCGGCATGGTGTTCCAGAACTACGCGCTGTTCCCGCACATGACGGTGGCCGAGAACCTCGCCTTCCCGCTCGAGGTCCGCAAGGTCGGCAAGGCCGAGCGGGAGGCGAAGATCCAGCGCGCGCTCGGCATGGTGCAGATGGAGGCCTTCGGCGGCCGCCGCCCGGCGCAGCTCTCCGGCGGTCAGCAGCAGCGCATCGCGCTGGCCCGCGCGCTCGTCTTCGAGCCGGAGCTCGTGCTGATGGACGAGCCGCTCGGCGCGCTCGACAAGCAGCTCCGCGAGACGCTGCAGTTCGAGATCACGAACCTCGCCCACGAGCTCGGCATCACCGTGGTCTACGTCACCCACGACCAGACCGAGGCACTGACGATGTCGGACCGGGTCGCGGTCTTCGACGACGGCCGCATCCAGCAACTCGCCACGCCGGACGACCTCTACGAACGCCCGGAGAACAGCTTCGTCGCGCAGTTCATCGGCGAGAACAACACGCTGCGCGGCAAGGTCGCCGCGATCGACGGGGGAACCTGCGTCGTGGCGCTCGACGGCGGCGGCGAGATCGACGCCGTGCCGGTCAATGTCGCCAAGGTCGGCGATCCGACGCTCGTCTCGATCCGGCCCGAACGCGTGGAGATCGACCCGCAGCTCGGGCCGGACGCGCATACGCTCGATGCGGAGGTGCTCGAGTTCATCTATATGGGCGACGTCTTCCGCACCCGCCTGCGCGTCGCCGGACGGGACGATTTCATCGTCAAGACGCGCAACCGGGCCGGGCAGACCCGCCTCGTGCCGGGCGAAAAGGTCCGGCTCGGATGGCTCCCGGCCGATTGCCGCGCGCTGAACGTCTGATACGATACCGAAAGCGTCCCGCCCTCGCCCGGGGTCGGACGACGGAACACGGGCGATACGCAACAAGGAGAGAACGATGAAACTGAAGTCACTAATGCTCACGACGAGCGCCGCGCTTCTGGCCGTGCCGGCCCTCGCGCAGGACATGGCCGACGAGATGACCATCGTCAGCTGGGGCGGCGCCTACCAGAACAGCCAGCTCAAGGCCTATGTCGAGCCCTACCAGGAGATGCATCCCGAGGTGCAGATCATCTGGGACGAGAGCTCGGCCGAGGCCGTGGCCGGCATGCGCGCGCAGTCCGAGGCCGGCAACATCACCTGGGACCTCGTCGACGTGACCGCCGCTGATTCCATGCGCCTCTGCGACGAGGGGCTCGCGATGGAGATCGACCCCGACGAGATCCTGGCCGAGGCGCCCGACGGCACGCCCGCCTCGGAGGATTTCGGCGAGGAAATGCTCGTCTCCGAATGCTTCATCCCGCAGATCGCCTATTCCTACACCTTCGGCTACCGCACCGATGTCGAGGAATGGGAGGGCCGCACGCCCGACGAGATCTGCGACGTGTTCAACCTCGAGGAGTTCCCCGGCCAGCGCAGCCTCGAGAAGCGGCCGCACAACAACATGGAATGGGCGCTCTATTGCGACGGGGTCGCTTGGGAGGACGTCTACGACACGCTCGAGACGGAGGAGGGGCAGGACCGCGCCCTCGCCAAGCTCGACACGATCAAGGACCAGACGGTCTGGTGGACCGCCGGCGCCGACACGCCGCAGCTTCTGGCGGATGGCGAAGTGGTGCTGGGCTCGACCTATAACGGCCGGCTCTTCTCGGTGATCGAGGAGCAGGACCAGCCCGTCGCGATGCTCTGGGACGCGCAATCCTACGACCTCGACGGCTGGGTCATCCCCGACGGGCTCGACGAGCCGACGCTGAACCGGGTGAAGGACTTCCTGTACTTCGCCACCGACACGCAGCGTCTCGCCGACCAGGCCGCCTGGATCAGCTACGGCCCGGCGCGCAAATCCTCCGCCCCGCTCGTCGGCCAGCATGCCGAGCTCGGCATCGACATGGCGCCGCACATGCCGACCAACCCCGACAACGCGTCCAACGCCTTCGTGCAGAACTACGAATGGTGGGCCGATTACCGCGACGACCTGGACTCCAAGTTCCAGGCTTGGCTCGCGCAGTAAGGCAATCGGCGGGGGCGGCTTGCGTCGCCCCCGCACCCCGCGCGGGAGGGCTCCACCGATGACCGACGCCACGCACGGGCCGGACGCCGTCACCGGAGTGACGCCCGATACCGGCCTCCGCATCGCCGAGGAACGTCACAACGGCGAGATGGTCGCCGCCGACGGCACGCCCCTGAAGCGGAGCCTGAACCGCGCCCTGCGTCGCGAGAAACTGCGCGCGCTGGCGCTGATCGCGCCGCTCTTCCTGTTCATCGTCGTGACCTTCATCGCGCCGATCGCCGACATGCTGTTCCGATCGGTCGAGAACCAGATCGTGAGCGAGACGCTGCCCCGCTCCGTCATCGCGCTCGAGGCGTGGGACGGGGAGGACACGCCGGAGGAGCCGGTCTTCGCCGCGCTGGCGCAGGACCTCGCGATCGCGGTGGAACTCAAGAACCACACCCGCCTCGGCTCCCGCCTGAACTACGAGACGACCGCCGCCTCGTCGCTGTTCCGCCGGACGGGACGCGCGGCGGACGATATCGGCGAGGAGGCGGCCGACCAGTTCGTCGAGCTCGATCCCGCCTGGGAGGAACCCGCGACCTGGATCGGGCTCATGGCGAGCGAGGACTGGATCGCGGATCAGGCCGAATGGGCCGCCGAGGCCGAGGCGGCCGGGCGCGACGCCCCGCCCGAGCCACGCTTCGCGCTGCGCGACGGCGTGGCCGAGGCCCTGCCCCGCACGGCCGACATGTACGGCGCCTTCGCCCGCGTCATCCGCGCCGAGGACGCGGACAGCCCGACCGAGGAAGATCCCTGGCCCATCGTCTACCGCGCGCTCCACGACGATCTCGTGGCGAACCCGGACGCCGCCGCAAGCTTCGAGGGCGCGAACGCGCAGCTTCTCGGGGTGGCGGCCGGGGCGGTGCCGTCCTTCGAGGTGACGGGCTTCCGCGACACGTTCCTCGACATCGACGAGGACTGGGCCGACCCGACGATCTGGGGGACCATCAAGGCCTTCTCGAGCCCCTACACCGCCGGCTACTTCCTGTCCGCCGTCGACCTCCAGCTCACCGCCGACGGCGTCGCGAAGCAGCCGGAGGACCGGCAGATCTACGGCCTGCTCTTCGGCCGCACGCTCTTCATGTCGCTCACCATCATGGGCTGCTGCGTGCTGCTCGGCTATCCGGTCGCCTTCCTGCTCGCCAACCTGCCGATGCGCAGCGCGAACGTGCTCATGATCCTCGTTCTCCTGCCGTTCTGGACCTCGCTCCTCGTGCGCACCTCCGCCTGGAAGGTGCTTTTGCAGCAGCAGGGGGTCATCAACGACCTCCTCGTCTGGTCCGGGATCGTCACGAATGCGGGCCGGCTGGCGCTCATCAACAACCAGACCGGCACGATCATCGCGATGACACATATCCTGCTGCCGTTCATGATCCTGCCGCTCTACTCGGTGATGAAGACGATCCCGCCCAGCTACGTGCGCGCCGCGAAAAGCCTCGGCGCCACCAACTTCACCGCCTTCCGCCGGGTCTACTTCCCGCAATCGGTGCCGGGGATCGGCGCGGGCTGCATCCTCGTCTTCATCCTGTCGATCGGCTACTACATCACGCCGGAGCTCGTCGGCGGCACGACCGGCACGTTCATCTCGAACCGGATCGCCTACCACATCTCGCAATCGCTGAACTGGGGTCTGGCGGCCGCGCTCGGGTCGATCCTGCTCGCCGTCGTCCTCATGCTCTACTGGCTCTACGACCGCATCGTCGGCATCGACAACGTCTCGCTGGGATAGGAGCGGCGCATGGAACTTCCCCCCTATGCCACGACGGGCCAGCGGATCTGGCACTACACCTTCCTCGTGATCTGCGGGCTGATCTTCTTCTTCCTGATCGCGCCGATCATCACGATCATCCCGCTGAGCTTCAACGCCGAGAACTTCTTCACCTTCACGCCCGGCATGCTGGCTCTGGAATCCGACGCCTATTCGCTCAGGCACTACCGCGACTTCTTCCAGAACCCCGACTGGCAGCAGGCACTGTCGAATTCGGTCCGGATCGCGCCGGCCGCGACGCTGATCTCGGTCGCGCTCGGCACGCTGGCCGCGATCGGCCTGTCGCAGGGCCATGTGCCCTTCCGCCGGGCGATCATGGCCGTGCTGATCTCGCCGATGATCGTGCCGCTCATCATCTCGGCGGCGGGGATGTACTTCTTCTATTCGCGCGTCGGCCTGCAGGGCAGCTATATCGGCGTCGTCCTCGCCCATGCCGCGCTCGGCACGCCCTTCGTCATCATCACCGTGACGGCGACGCTTGTGGGCTTCGACCGCTCGCTGACCCGTGCGGCGGCCAATCTCGGGGCGGGTCCGGTGCGGACCTTCTTCAAGGTGCAGATGCCGCTGATCCTGCCCGGCGTGATCTCGGGCGGGCTCTTCGCCTTCATCACCTCCTTCGACGAGGTGGTCGTGGTACTGTTCGTCGGCTCCGCCGCGCAGAAGACGCTGCCGTGGCAGATGTTCATCGGTCTGCGCGAGCAGATCTCGCCCACGATCCTCGCGGTGGCGACGATCCTGGTGGCAGTCTCCATCCTGCTGCTCGCGACCGTCGAGATCCTGCGGCGCCGGTCGGAGCGGATGCGGGGCATGTCGCCGGCCTGACCCGATCCGCGTCGGCTACGCGCTGCGCCGCCTCAGACCTCCGGCACCGCGAGCACGGCGAGGCAGTCGCCGGGCTGGACGAGTCCCCGGACGTGGCGTGCCATGAGAAGCCCGTCCATCTTCGCCGTCACTTCCAGCGGCGCCACACCGGTCGCATGCAGGGTCCAGACCCGCGCGATCACGTCGCCCCGCGCCACCGTGTCGCCGAGCGGAACGAGGAACTCCACCATGCCGTCCGCTTCCGCGAAGTGGAAGCAGTCGCCCCCCGGCTGGGTCAGGTGGATCGCGGGCGGCACAGGCTCCGGCTCGCCCGCGATCACACCTGCATGGAGCAGCACGTTGCGCAGCCCCCGCCGCGCGATCGCGACGGTCTCGGGCCGGCTCGTCGCCGCACCGCCGAGCTCGGTCGTCACGAAGGTGCGGCCCATCTCCTCGGCCGCGGTGTCGTACATGCCGACCGCGTCGATCTCCACCATCCCGAGCGTGTAGGGCGCGCCGAACGCATCCCGCGCGGCGGCGCAGCGCCGGTCCTGTCCGGGATCGGGCAGGACGTGGCTGGCCGCGAGCGGCACGAAGTCGAGCGAGGCGCCGCCGGAATGGAAGTCCAGCACGACATCCGCCATCGGCAGCAGCACGCGCTGGAAGTAATCCGCGATCTTCTCGGTCACCGTCCCGTCGGGGCGTCCCGGGAAGATGCGGTTCATGTTTCCGCCATCCGCCGGCGACAGCCGCCGCCCCGCCGCGACGGCGGGCGGGTTCATGTAGGGCAGCGCGATGACGCGGCCGGTCAGCGCGGCGGCATCGGCCCGCGCGCACCATTCGGCGACGGCGAGCGGCCCCTCGTATTCGTCGCCGTGGTTGCCGCCGGTGACGAGCACGGTCGGCCCCTCGCCCCGCCGCGCCACGGTGATCGGGATGCGCAGCGTGCCCCAGGCGCTGTCGTCCCGGCTCCACGGCAGGACGAGGTGCCCGTGATGCACCCCGTCCGCGTCGAAGGGCACATCGGTCGCGATCGGGCTTGGCCGCGTCATTTGACCCACAGCCCCGTCGGCGTGTCGCAGAGGCGTTCCGCGCCCGTCTCGGTCACGAGAACCGGCTCCGTCATCTCGATCCCCCCGTCGTCGAGCCAGAGCGCCGGCATGAAGTGGAACGTCATGCCCGGCTCCAGCACGGTCCGGTCGTCGCCGCGGAACGACATCGTCCGCTCGCCCCAGTCGGGCGGATAGGACAGGCCGATCGAGTAGCCGCAACGGCTCTCCTTCTCGAAGCCCGCCGCGTTCAGCCGGCCGTTGAAGGCCCGCGCGACGTCGCCGCAGGTATTGCCGGGGCGCACCGCCGCCAGCCCGGCCTCCGTGGCCGCGAGCACGGCCTCCTCCGCGCGGCGGAAATGCGCGGCCGGCTCGCCGAGGAACAGGGTGCGCGATTGCGGGCAATGATAGCGGCGATGCACGCCCGCGATCTCGAAGAAGGTGGCCTCGCCGCGCTTGAGCGGCCGGTCGTCCCAAGTCAGGTGCGGCGCCGTCGCGTCGAGCCCCGATGGCGCCATCGGCACGATCGCCGGATAGTCGCCCCATTGGCCGTCCGCCCCCTCGATCCCCGCGCGGTAGATCTCGGCGATGAGCGCGTTCTTCGGCAGGCCCGGCTCGGCCATCTCGCGGATCGTCGCATGCATCCGCTCCACGATCCGCGCGGCGCGGCGCATGTAGACGAGCTCCGCCGGACTCTTGACCGCCCGGCACCAGTTCACCAGTCCCGTCGCGTCCTGGAGCGCGCCCAGTCGCTCCGACAGGACGGCATGCGCCTTGGCCGAGTAGTAGTAATTGTCCATCTCCACGCCGATTGCCCCCTCCCCCGCCGCGCGGCGCAGGAGGGGGGCCAGCGTCTCCATCGGATGGGCGTCCGGATTCTGCACGTAGATGTCGGGATAGCCCTCGATCCGGTCGGCCGGCATCCAGACGGTGCGCAGCGCCCCGGCCGCGTCCATGCCCCGGCCCCACCAGACGGGCGCCGCGTCGAGCGAGAGCACCACCCCCTGATGGACGTAGAAGGACCATCCGTCGTAGCCCGTCAGCCAGTTCATGTTCGACGGATCGGTGACGAGCAGGGCCGACAGCCCCCCCCGCTCCATCGCCCCCCGCGCCCTGGCCAGGCGGTCCAGGTATTCGGCCGTCGGGAAGTTGGCGTCCTGCAGGGGCGTGCCGTCGGGCCGGCGCCCCGGAGGAGCGGCGGCGACGGAGGGCGTGTCTGACGGCATCTGGCGGCCCTCCGGTCATCTGTGTCGCGACGACGCTACCACCCGGCGCGCCCGGTTCAAGCGCCCGGTCTCCGCGGGCCCGGAGGCTCAGACCGCCGTGAGGTCGTAGCCGGCGGCGTCGAGCGCGGCCCGTGTGACCGGTCCCGCCGCCAGCCGCCGGCGCGCCTGCATGTGGGTCCGCGCGTCGTTAACCGTCTCGACCGCGGCCAGCCGGTCGCCGGCGAAGCGGAACACCGCGCCGGCCCCGCGCGGGACGCTGGCGTCGCCGGGCTCGGCCAGGCCCGCGATCTGCAGCTTGGCATCCGCCTGATCGGACCAGAACCAGGGCACGGCGGCATACGGATCCGGGGCGTCCTTCACCAGTCGCTTCGCGATCAGCCGGGCGTGGTCGGTCGCCGCCTGCACGCTCTCCAGCCGCACGGGCCGGCCGGTGGCGGGGTCGGGGAAGACGGCGCAATCGCCCAGGGCGCTGATCGCCGGATCGGCGGTCCGCATCCGCGCATCGACCACGACGCCGTTGTCCACGGGCAGACCGGCCTCGGCCGCGAGCTCCGCGTTCGGCACCACCCCCGCGGCGAGCAGTACGAGGTCCGCCTCGATCCGCGCGCCGCTGCGAAGGATCACGGCCTCCCCCGTCACCTCGACCGCCGGATCGCCGAGATGGACGTCGTTTCCCAGATCGGTGTGCAGCCGCAGGAACCGCGCCGACATCTCCGGCGAGACCACCCGCGCCATCAGCCGCGGCGCCGCCTCGGCGATCGTGACGTCATGGCCGAGCCCGCGCGCGACCGCCGCGAATTCGAGCCCGATGAACCCGCCCCCGATCACCGCGCAGCGTCGCGGCCGGTCCAGCAGGTCGCGCAGGCGGACGGCATCCGCGAGCGTCCGCAGGTCGAGCGCGCGGTCGAGGCCGGGAATGTCCGGCCGCAGGTTGCGCGTGCCGGTGGCGAGGATCAGGTGGTCGTAGGGATGGCGCGCCCCCCCGGCATGGACGGCCCGGCCCGCGCGATCGATCCGCTCGACCCAGGTGCCGGCGACGAGCCGGACGTCCTGCGCCTCGTAGAAGCTCGCCGGACGCAGGCAGAGCCCCTCCGCCGCACCGCCCTTGAGATAGGCCTTGGACAGGGGCGGCCGCTGGTAGGGCAGGCCGTCCTCCGCGCCGATCAGGGTGATCGACCCGTCATGGCCCTCCTGCCGCAGGCTGATCGCCGCCTGCAACCCGCCCTGCCCCGCGCCGACGATGACGATGTCCGTCATCGGACCGGTCCGGTCCGCGGGCGGCCGGTCCCCGCGGCGGCATCGCGCAATCTGCTGTCCATCGTTGCTCCGCTCCCCGGCAGGTACAGGTTCCGCCTGAACACCATGCCGGCCGGCGCAAGGCAACCGACGCCGCGCATCGCCGCCGGGTCGGGGCCGCGCCCGGACGGTCCTCTCCGGCCATGCTCACCCGTCGGCGCCGCGCGTCGGGGCGGCGTCGACGCAAAGGGGGCGACGAATCGATCCCGGGGTCTTTACGGTTGTCGGGGAACGGGTGATTCTGGGGGCCGGGTCGTTTGGCGCGGCGTGTGGGGTTTCGGGACAACGGGGAGAATGACGATGGGGAGGATGACGATGGGGACGATGGTGACGGGGACGATGGTGAGGGGGCGGGGGTGGCTTCTGGCGGCGGCGCTGGCGGGACTGGGTCCGGCGGCGTGGGCGCAGGAGGCGACCGAGCTGCGGATGATGTGGTATTCCGACGGGATCGAGGGGGAGGTGATGGCCGACCTTCTCGCGCGGTTCGAGGCGGAGAACCCCGGGATCGACGTGGTGCTCGACAACGTGGCCTATCAGGTCATCCAGGAGCAGCTGCCGATCCAGCTCGCCTCCGGGCAGGGCCCCGACGTCGCGCGGGTCACCAACCTCAAGGAGCAGGCCGAGCACTGGCTGGACCTGCGGCCCCATCTCGAGGACCCGGCCTACTGGGAGGAGAATTTCGGCGACCGCCTGGACTGGATGCGTCCCGACGGCTCGGACGCGATCCCGGGCTTTCTGACGCAGCTGACGCTGGTGGGCGGGTTCGCCAACAAGACGCTGTTCGACCAGGCCGGGGTGGCGATCCCCGGCCCGGACGCGACCTGGGACGAGTGGGTGGAGGCGTCCCGGCAGGTCGCCGAGGACCAGGGCCTGCCGGCGGCCTTCGCCATCGACCGCTCCGGGCACCGCATCTCCGGGCCGATCGCCTCCTACGGGGGGAACTACATCGGCGCGGACGGCATGCCCGCGCCGATCGACGACGGCACGATGGCCTTCGTCACCCGGCTGGTGGAGTGGACGGAGGCGGGGCTGCAGCTGCCCGACACCTGGGTCTCGGCGGCCGGCACGACCTACCGCTCGGGCGCCGACGACTTCATCAACGCGCAGATCCCGTTCCTGTATTCCGGCTCCTGGCAGGTGGCGAACCTGTCCACCAAGATCGGCGACGCCTTCGACTGGGTCGCCATCGGCTCGCCCTGCGGGCCCGAGGGCTGCTCGGGCCTCGCCGGCGGCGCCGCGCTGGTGGGGATCAAGTACACCGAGCATCCCGAGGAGGTCGCCCGCCTGATGGCGTTCCTCGCGCGCGAGGAGATCGTGAAGGAGTTCTCCGAGCGCACGCTGTTCCTGCCGGCCCATGCCGGGCTGGTGGCGGGCGGCGGGCTGGCGTTCCGGTCCGAGGACCCGAACGTGCCGCCCGCGCTCGACCGCTTCGTGGAGGCCTCGGGCGAGACGGTGGCGATGGCCGACGCGCTGCCGGCGTGGAAATGGGCCAACGCCTATTACGGCGTGCTCGTCACCCGGATCAGCCAGGCGATGGCCGGCGAGATCACGCTCGAGCAGGCGCGGGAGCTGATGGACCGGGACATCGCCGACGCCGTCGCGAACGCAGGGCAGTAGGCCCGCGCGCATGGCCGCCCGCCTGCCGGGGCTCGGCGCCGTCGTCGCGGCGCCCCTCGTCCTCCTCGCCCGCGCCGTCGACCCGCCGCTCCGGTGGTGGCAGCGCGTGGCGGGACAGGGCGGGATGGCGGCCGTGTTCCTGCTGCCGAACCTCGCCATCTTCGGCGTCTTCGTGCTGGTCCCGCTGGCGCTCAACCTGGTCTACTCGACCACGGCGGGGACCGGCATCCTGCTCGGGGGGCGCAGCTTCGTGGGCGCGGCGCAATACGCGCGGCTCCTGGAATGCGGCGACTATCTCGACGCGCTCACCTGCCGCGAAGACATGTTCTGGACGGCGACGGCCAACACCTTCGTCTTCGTCGTCTTCCAGGTCACGACGATGGTGGCCGTCGCCACGATCACCGCGCTGATCCTGAACCGCGAGATCCGCGGCCGCGGCTTCTTCCGCGCGGTGTTCTTCTTCCCGGTCCTGCTGTCGCCGGTCGTCGTCGGCCTGATCTGGCGCTGGATCCTGCAGCGCCAGGGGCTGTTGAACCTCATCATGGTGTCGCTCGGCCTCGACCCGGAGGTCTGGCTCAACGACCGCACCTACGCCTTCGCGGCGACGATCGGGGTGTCGGTCTGGGCGCATATGGGCTTCTACACGCTGATCCTGCTGGCCGGGCTGCAGGCGATCCCGAAGGACCTCTACGAGGCCGCCGAGATGGACGGCACGCCCCCCGCCCGGGTGTTCCGGCGCATCACCCTGCCGCTGCTGGGCCCCAACCTCGCCGTCGTCCTCGTGCTGGCGCTGATCCGCGGGGTGCAGATCTTCGACGAGGTCTACGTGCTCACCGGCGGCGGGCCGGGCACCTCCACCCTCTATCTCACGCAATACATCTACGAGGTCGGCTTCGCCTCGGTGCTGCGCAATCCGGGCCTCGCCGCGGCCGCCTCGATCCTGATGGGCCTCGTCCTCGTCGTCCTGACCCTGTGCCAGCTCCGGCTGTCGCGGCGCGGCGCGGCGCGGGACGCGAAATGAGCCGCGCCCTCGCCTTCCTCACCCGCCGCCGCGGCCATGGCGGGCGCTGGCACTGGACCGACGTGGTCACCTGGGTCTGGCTCCTGGGCGGCACGGTGCTGATGTTCGGCCCCGCGCTCTGGCTCGTGGCGTCGTCCTTCAAGGGCCCGGCGCAGCTCGCCGAGTTCCCGCCGACCCTCCTGCCCTACGCGCAGATCGCCGTCCCGGTGGCGGGCCACGACGCGCCGCTGCCGCTCTACGAGGTGACCGGCCCCGACGGCACGACCCGGCAGCTGGCCGAGATCCGCCGCATCGGCACCAACGCGCAGATGGTCGATCCCGCCGAGCCCGGAACGCGCCTCGACGTCGACATCGCCGCCCGCAGGCCCGTCCGCGAGGTCGGGCTGGCGCTCGACAACTACGTCCGCCCGCTCGTGGCCAACGACTTCCTGCGGTTCCTGTGGAACTCGGTCTTCGTCACGGTGACGGCCACGCTGATCACGCTGCTCACGAACTCGATGGCCGCCTTCGCGCTGTCGAAGTACCGCTTCCGCGGCCGCGACGCGGTGATGCTGCTGATCGTCGCCACGCTGATGGTGCCGCTCTCGGTGATCCTCGTGCCGCTCTACTCGGTGGTGAACGCCACCGGCCTCGTCGACACGCTCTGGGGCGTGATCCTGCCCACCGTGGCCACGCCGACGGGCGTGTTCCTGCTGCGGCAATACATGCTCACCATCCCCGACGAACTGCTGGAGGCCGCGCGGATGGACCACGCCTCGGAGTGGCAGATCTACTGGCGCATCGTGCTGCCGCTCGCCGCCCCCGCGCTCGCCGTCCTCGCCATCTTCTCGGTCGTGTGGCGCTGGAACGACTTCCTGTGGCCGCTCATCGTGCTGTCGCGGCGGGAGACCTACACGCTGCAGGTCGGGCTCAACACCTATGCCGGCGAGCTCAACGTGCAGTGGCACTACATTCTCGCCATGACCGTGGTGACGATGATCCCGGTGGTGCTCGTCTTCGTCTTCCTGCAACGCTTCATCACCACCGGCATCGCCGGCGCCGGGATCAAGTAGGGGGGGCCATGGGCCGCATCGCGCTCCACGACATCCGCAAGCGCTTCGGCGCGACCGAAATCATCCACGGCGTCGACCTCGCGGTCGAGGACGGCGAGCTCGTCGTCTTCGTCGGCCCCTCGGGCTGCGGCAAGTCCACGCTCCTGCGCCTCATCGCCGGGCTCGACCGGCCGAGTTCCGGCACGATCGAGATCGACGGCCGCGACGTCACCCGCCTCTCGGCGGCCGAGCGCGGCCTCGCCATGGTGTTCCAGTCCTACGCCCTCTACCCGCACATGACCGTGCGCCAGAACCTGTCCTTCGGGCTCGAGAACACGAAGATGGCCCGCGACGAGGTCGCCCGCCGCATCGACGCCGCCGCCCGGATGCTCGAGATCGCGCCGCTGCTCGACCGCCGCCCGACCCAGCTCTCCGGCGGGCAGCGCCAGCGCGTCGCCATCGGCCGCGCCATCGTGCGCGAGCCGGCCGCGTTCCTGCTCGACGAGCCGCTGTCGAACCTCGACGCCGAGCTCCGCGTGACGATGCGCGCCGAGCTCGCGCAGCTCCACGCCCGGCTGACCACCACGATGATCCACGTCACCCACGACCAGGTCGAGGCGATGACCCTCGCCGACCGGATCGTCGTGCTCCGCCAGGGCCGGATCGAGCAGGTCGCCACCCCGCTCGACCTCTTCAACCGGCCCGCCAACCTGTTCGTCGCGGGCTTCGTCGGCGCCCCCAACATGAACCTCCTGTCCGCGACCGCCCGGGACGGCCGCGCCGCCCTGCCCGGCGGCCTCGACATCCCCGTGCCGCGGGACGGCCCCTGCACCATCGGCATCCGCCCCCAGCACCTCCACCCCGCCGAACCCGGCGCCCCCGCCCTCGAGGGCCAGGTCACCCTGGTCGAGGCGCTCGGCACCGAAACCGTCCTCCACGCCCGAACCCCCGACGGCACCGCCCTCACCACCGTCGTCCAGGGCCAGTCCCCCCTCCGCCCCGGCCAGACCCTCCGCCTCACCCCCGATCCACACGAAATCCACCGCTTCGATGCAGACGGGCTGAGAATGGACGACCCGGGTGCCGCACGATGAGGCGGGGAACCATGACCGTGGGAAACCGACGCGGCGACGCCCCGCGAACCACCGGAGCCCCGCGATGACCCGGATCGGCCTCCTCCCCCTCGCCCGGCCCACCTTCGACATGCCCTTCGCCGAGGAGAAGCTCGCGGCGATGCTGGAGCGCCTCGACGCACACGGCGCGGCGCTTGTCGGCCCGCGCGTCCCCATCCTCGATGCCGATGCGGCCGCCGCCGCGCTGGCCGAGATCGTGGAGACCGGCTGCGACCGCCTCCTGATCCTGCAGCTGACCTTCACCGATGCCGGCACCGCGGCCGCCGCCGCCGCAACCGGCCTGCCGCTGTCGATCTGGGCCGTGCCCGAGCCGCGCAGCGGCGGGCGGCTCCGCCTCAACGCCTTCTGCGGGCTGAACCTCGCGAGCCACGCCCTGTCGCTGCGCGGAACGGCCTTCGCCTGGGCCTACGGCGACCCCGACGGCCTGCCCGACGATTCGCTGGACGCGCTTCTCGACGGCACCCGCCTCGCGGGACGGCTCGACGGCGCGCCCCCGGCGGGCCCGTCCGACGCGCCCCCCCGCCCCTTCCGGATCGCCCGGATCGGCGCGCATCCCGACGGGTTCGATACCTGCGCCTACGACCCCGCCCGGCTGCGCGCGCTGACCGGGACGGAGGTGGACGAGATCGCGCTCGCGACCCTGTTCGACACGGCAGGCTGCGTGCCGGAGGCGGAGACCGCCGGCCTCCGGACCCGCGCGGGACGCGAGCTCGCCGGGCTCGACGATGTCGATGCGGGCGAGCTCGACCGGTCCCTCCGCCTCAAGGCGGCGCTCTCGCGGTTGCGGACGGAAGGCGGCTACGACGCCTTCGCGATCCGCTGCTGGCCGGAATGCTTCACCGAATACGGCGGCGCGGTCTGCGGCCCCGTGGCGATGATGGCCGAGGACGGTACGCCCTGCGCCTGCGAGGCCGACGTCTACGGCGCGCTGAGCCAGCTCGTCCTCGGAGAGGCTGCGCAGGCGCCGGTCTTCCTCACCGACCTCGTGGACATGGATGCAGAGGACGACAGCGCCGTGCTCTGGCATTGCGGCCAGGCGCCGCTCTCGATGCGCGACCCGGACGCCCCGGCCCGGGCCGCGATCCATTCCAATCGCCGGATGCCCCTGCTCTACCAGTTCCCGCTGAAGCCCGGCCGCGTGACCCTGATGCGCGTCAGCCAGTCCCACGACCAACCGAAGATGATCCTCGCCGGCGCGGAGATGCTGGCACGCCCCCTCGCCTTCTCCGGCACCTCCGGTGTCCTGCGCTTCGACCGTCCCGTCGCCAGCCTCCTGCCCGACCTGATCGCCGCGGGCACGGAGCATCACATGGCGCTGGCCTACGGCGACCACCAACCGGCCCTGCGACGACGCGCGGCGGCGCTCGGCCTGCCGCTTCTGGAACTCACATGACCATACGCTACGGACTCATCGGCGCCGGCATGATGGGACAGGAACATATACGGAACATCGCCCTGCTCGACGGCGTCGCGATCACCGCCATCGCCGACCCCGACGACACGATGCGCGACGCCGCCCGACAGCTTCAGGGCGGCATCGCGCGCGCCTTCGCGGATTGGCGCGACATGCTGTCGGCCGATCTCTGCGACGCCTACGTCATCGCCTCGCCGAATGACGCCCATTACGAAACACTGCAAATGCTCCTTCGCGTCGAGAAGCCGATACTCTGCGAGAAGCCGCTTTGCACCACGCTCGATCATTGCCGCGAGATCGCCGCGCTGCAGGCCACGCGGCGCGCCCCGCTCTTGGTCGGGATGGAATACCGCTACATGCCTCCGGTCCAGCGTCTGCTGGACACCGTGCAGGCCGGAACCATCGGCCGCCCGATCATGCTCTCGATCCGGGAGCACCGCTTTCCGTTCCTGCCGAAGGTCGGCGGGTGGAACCGCTTCGCGCGGCGCACCGGCGGGACGCTCGTCGAGAAGTGCTGCCATTTTTGGGACCTCATGCGCCTGATGCTCCGAAGCGATCCGATCCGCGTCTACGCCTCTGCGGGTTGCGACATCAATCACCTCGACCGAATCTACGAGGGCGAGAGTTCGGACATGACCGACAACGCCTTCGTCATCCTGGATTTCGCCAACGGTACGCGCGGAATGCTCGACCTCTGCATGTTCGCCGAGGGCTCCCGCTGGCAGGAGGTCATCACCCTCACCGGACCCAAGGGCAGCGTCGAGGCCCGCATCCCGGGCCCGCCCCGTTTCTTCCGTGGCGAATTGCCGGAATCCGAGGTCGCGCTCTCGGACCGCGCATCCGGCATCGAGCGTGTGTCCACTATCCCAATCGATCCCGCCATCCTCGCCGCCGGCGATCACCACGGCGCGACCTACTACCAACACGTCCGGTTCGCCGACCTGGTTCGCCGGGGTCATGGTCCAGCTGAGGTCGATGCGTCGGACGGCGTCTGGTCCGTCCTTGTCGGCGCCGCGGCCGAGGAATCGGCGCGAACTGGGCGTGCCATCGAACTCGTACCTCTCGGCTAGTTCTCGCATACGTCACGGAAGCAAGCGTGCTCGTGCAAGTGCCACAGTAAGTGAGCCGTCCGTGACCCCCCGAGAGCAATGCGTCAGCTACACGCGCTTATCTACATGTTGCTTTTCGACTTTCTGAAAACCTGGCGGACAGTAGCCGCTGGCAGAAAATAGATACCGGCATCTGTCGTTCACAGCTGAGAACTTAGGTGGTTCCTAGGTTCACAGCTGTGAACCTGACAGATATTCCGAGTTCGAGCTTCTTCGCATTAGAGAAAGGATATCCGAGGATTTACGCCGAACCTGCGAGGTCAGTGCAGTGAAATATGCATTCGGAGATGCGATATGTGCAAAGCGTTGAAGGACGATGGCGACCACGACCGAAGCGCGTTGGAGTCCGATTGCTTTTATTGCTCGGTCCCAAGCATGCATCGATATGCCTGTCATTGGTCGGATGATTGAAGCTAGTCGCGTTACTTCGTTCCAATTGCGGATCGGGGTTGGACTATACGTCTGCAGTTCGGAGCAGCTCGCGAGAAGTGACTGTAGCGTCATATCGCAGTCCGGTCGGCTTCTGGCGGAAGGTATATTCTCCGACCTGATTACTGCTTGAACATGGCGATCGTCATGATCCGATCGGTTCAGGCTGGACGGATCGCCTATCTTATATTCTTCTTCTTTGGATTCCTGTTTGTGCTGCTCATTCTGGTCGTCGGAGGTGCTCGGGTCCGTACGGTGCAGGGCGTCGTGGATATGGGCAAGCGACGCGTTCAGGCTGTCGATGATCTCTTGTAGTTGGGTCGAGGATAGACGACGGCGGATGTGCTGCGCGGCAGTGCGGGCTTGGTTTGCCAGTCGGTCCCAGACGTTGCGGTCGGAAGCGTTGGTTCGGCCGTAGCTCGCGAGGTTGGCTAGGTCGCGGCACATGAGGCTTGCCGTGTGGCGGGCTTGATTGGCCGCTTCGGTTTCCGCGCGGGCGGCACCGGCGGCGGTTTCGATCTCGTCGAAACGGCGGGTGAGGGGGGTGAGGTCGAGGCCGAAGACGTCGGGGCCGTCGGCGTTGCGTCGGACGTAGCGCTTGCCGTTGGGGCTGTCGCGGCGAAGGATCAGGCCGGCCTCGACCAGATGCGCGACGTGGCGGCGCATGGTGGAGCAGGGCATGCCGTTCAGACGCTCGCAGATCGCGGCGTTCGAGGCGTGGACGATGTGGCCGGCAGGGCTTTCGCCCAGGCGGTCGCCCTTGTGGAAGCTTAGGAGGGCCTGCAGGACGGTCAGGGTCCGGTCGGACAGGCCTAGTCCCTTGCGGGCGGCGCGGAGCGCGTGGAGCACGGCCCATTTGTCGACCGGCGCGGATTTGGCGGACGTGTCGGTGATGTCCCGACGGCGCAGCATCGCGGCGTCGACCGCCCGTCGGAACGGGGTCACGGGGTTGTAGCCCATATCGATATGTCACGAAGACAAAACTTCTTCGGGCCGCGAATCACGAGGGACTTGCGGAAGGGGAACGGGATCGCTACCTTGAAAGTGCGAAAGACAAGGTTGGGTCTCGTGGAGCTTCGGCTTTGCGGGGCCCGATTTCGTTTCGGCTCTGGCGTGCCTCCTTGGTTGGGTTCGGTTCAGTCTTCGGCGCGCCGCGTCCAGCGGGCGTGAAGGTCGGTAAGGATCGTCTGCGCCTCGGCTTCGAGCCAGTCCGCGAAGGGACCGTTCTCCACGTCGAGCCGCAGCGCGGTGTCGGAACGTTGCAGGGTCGCCGCGCGTTTCCCCTGTAGTTTCAATGACTTGATCTGTTTCTTCGGCGTCCGGACGGGGCGCTTTGCCGGCCGTGTCACGGCGCGGAAGACCGCCTCGAAGGCCGCGCCGGACGGGTCGGGCGCGTCGGCGACCGCGCCGGAAAGGGCAGGGGCCACGGCGATGTCGGTCTGCACCCGCTCGGCCAGGTCGATGAGCCCGGCCCGGTCCGCGCCGGTCTCGGCGACCGCGCGGCCGAGCGCGTCCCAGCGGGGCCGGCCGATCCCGTGGGCCGGGCCGATCGCCTGCGCGAGATCGGGGCCGACCATCTCGAGGATGGTCAGCGCCATCGAGATCGCGGATTTCGCGACGGTCAGCACCTCGGCCACCTCGGTCTGGGTGCCGAAGCCCGAGCGGACGAGCTCCCGTGCGAACAAGGCCTTCTCGATGAAGGACAGGTCGCGCCGGGCCATGTTCTCGGAGACCTGCGCACGCACGGCGGCGTCGTCGTCGAGGCTGGCCACGAGGGCGCGGACCTTCGTCACCTTGTCGGAGGAGCGCACCGCCTCCAGCCGGCGGCGGCCGTAGACAAGAAGGTAGCGGTCCGCGTCGCTGGGGTGACGGCGCACCAGGATCGGGACGACCTGTCCGTTGGCCTCGATCGCGTCGCGCAGATCGGCGACGTCCTCGGGCTCCAGCCGGTCGGCGATGCGGTCGTCGACGATGGCGTAGGGGTCGAGATCCCAGACCCGGTGGGCGTCCACCGCGTCGCGCGCCGAGCGCAGCGCACGGTTGGAGGCGGCCATCGCCCCCGGCGCCGCGGCCTCGGGGGCGGGCAGGGGGCTACCGGCGGCGGCGAGGCCGTCGAGCATCGACATCCGGCGCTTCCTGCTGTCGCTCATGACCCCTTCCTCGGGTCCGGCGTCCGGCCCCAGGTCCGCTGGATGAGCTGCGCGATCTCGTCGTTGACGGCGTTCAGGCTCTCCATCGCGCGGTCGTAGGTGGACCGGGTGAAGGCGCTGCGCTCCACCTCGTAGAGCGTCTGCTTGGTGAGGCCGGCATCGGAGATGGCGGTGGATTTCAGCATCGTCGCGTTCAGCACCTTCTCGCCGTACATCGTGCGCAGGAAGGCGACGATGCGGTTTTGCGGCGCGTCCGTCGGCTCGTAGCGGGTGAGCAGGTAGCGGATCCAGTCGTGCGACATGTCCGCCCCGCTCTCGGCGATGACGTCCATCAGGTCGGCGGTCATGCGCAGGAATTGCGACATCGACATCACGTCGAGCATCTCGGGGTGGATCGTCACCAGCACGCCGGTCGCCGCCGAGAGGGCCGACATGGTGAGGAAGCCCAGCTGCGGCGGGCAGTCGATCACCACCACGTCGTAATCGGCATCGACCTGCGCCAGCGCCTCGCGGACGCGGAAGAAGAACAGCCCGGCCTCGTTCCGGGCCAGCGCGCGTGGGGTGTCGTGCTCGAAATCCATCAGGTCGAGATTGCCGGGCACGAGGTCGAGATTCGGGATGTAGGTCGGCCGGATCACGTCGCGGATCGGCAGCGGATCCTCGTAGCGGATCGCGTCGTAGAGCGTGCCGCCGTCGCGCAGGTCGAATTCGGGCTGCACCCCGTGCAGCGCGGTGAAGGAGGCCTGCGGGTCGAGGTCGATGCCGAGGACGCGGTAGCCGGTGAGCGCCAGACGCTGCGCCAGATGCGCCGAGGAGGTGGTCTTGCCGGACCCGCCCTTGAAGTTCATCACCGCGACGATCTGCAGGTGGTCGCCCTCGCGGCGGCCGGGCAGGTAGTCGCCGGGGCGGCGCGCGGTCTTCTCGAGCAGCACGCGGAGCGCCTGGACGTCGCCCGCGGAGTAGAGGCGCCGGTTGCCGGCCGTGGTCTCGGGGGAGGGGCCCTTGCCCTCGAGGTGCAGCTTGCGCAGGTAGCTGTCGTTGACGCCGAGGAGCGCGGCGGCCTCGCCGGAGGTGAAGCGGCGCATCTGCTTGGTGGCGTCGGGGGGGAACAGGCTCTCGCGCTGGTTGTGGAGCTGCGCGGCGAGCCATTCGGAATGCTGTCGGATGACCGCGTTCAGGTCGTCCTGTTGGAACGTGACGTTCATCTGCCTCTCCGCCGCCGCGACCCGGCCCAGATGAGGGGGACGTGATCACGGTATCTCGCGTTTACCCGCGTATTTCCGTGATTGATGGCAGAGGCGGTGGATTCGCGCAACCGCTTTCGTGCGGGGGCCGGGTTGGCGAGGTTCGACAGGGGCCGCCCGGCCGGGCGGAATGGTTCAGACGCCGGGGTCGAGCACGGGCGCGCCCGTCGGTTCGTGGTGGCGCAGATTGCGCGTGACCACCGTCAGCCCGTGGGTGAGCGCCGTGGCGGCGATCATCAGGTCGGCGGAGGCGTGGCCCAGGCGCGCGGAGAGGTCGCCCCAGAGCGCGGCCTCGTCCGGGCCGAAGGGGAGGATGCGGCTGTCGTAGTCGCGGCGCAGGGTGGCGAACCACGCGTCGAGTTCGGCGGCGAAGACCGTGTCGCGCGGGCGCTGCAGGGCGATGCCGCGGGCGATCTCGCCGATGGTGACGGCGCTGAGCCAGAGGTCGCGGTCGGCCACGCCGTCGAACCAGCGCGCGACCCTCGGGTTGCGGTCGGGGCGGCGCAGGAGCGAGAGCACGTCGGTGTCGAGGAGATACACCTAGAGGTCGACGTCGCGCGGCTCGATCGGGGCGCGGGGGAAGGGGTCCTCGGCGCCGGGCCGGTCGGGCAGGGCGGCCAGATGCGCGCGCAGTCCGGCGGCGCGGGAAGCGGCCTCGGTCGCGCGCCATTGCTCGGCGGCGACGACGACGACGGCGGGGCGGCCGCGGCGCGTCACCTCCTGCGGCGTGCCGGCAAGCGCGGCGTCCACGACCGCGCTGAACCGGGCCTTGGCGTCCTGTAGCGACCACATGGGCGATCCTCCCTGACCAGTTGCCTAGTCAGATAGCGCGGCGGGGGCGGCGGCGCAAGCCTGGGGTGAAGGGGTCATGTGCCGCGGCGCGCAGGGATCGGCGGGGCGCGGGCGGGACCCCGATCCACGCGGGGGGTCGGACGACGCCTGTCCTATCCGTTCGCTTTGTGCGAGAGGGTGGGCACAGGTCGAGGCAGAGGGTTCGACGGATGAGGCCCCGTTTCCGCGAGGACGATCACCGGACCCCGCCGGTCCCGCCCCCGGATCGCGGGACCGCTGCCACGCCCGGCCCGTCCCGTCCGAACGCAACCTCACGGAGCTTTCCATGACCAAGATGTCCAATTCCCTCGTCGCCTCGGACATGGCGCATTCGATGCATCCCTACACCAACATGCGCGCGCACGAGCGCGACGGGCCGATGATCATCGCCCGCGGCGACGGCGTGCATGTCTACGATGCGGGCGGCAAGGAATACATCGAGGGGATGGCCGGGCTCTGGTCGGTGGCGCTCGGCTTCTCCGAGCCGCGCCTGCGGGAGGCGGCGATGCGGCAGATGGAGGCGCTGCCCTACTACCACAGCTTCGCCCACAAGGCGCACGAGCCGGCGATCCTGCTGGCCGAGAAGCTGGCCGAGATGTCGCCGGGCGACCTGAACCGGGTGTTCTTCACCAATTCGGGCTCCGAGGCCAACGACACCGTCGTCAAGATGGTCTGGTTCATGAACAACGCGCTCGGCCGGCCCGAGAAGAAGAAGTTCCTCGCGCGAAACCGGGGCTATCACGGGATCACCATCGCGTCGGGCTCGCTGACCGGGCTGCCGTCGAACCACCGCGATTTCGACCTGCCGGCGATCCCGGTCACCCACCTGACCACCCCGCATCACTGGCGCGAGGGGCATGACGGCGAGGACGAGGCCGCCTTCACGGCGCGGCTTCTGAAGGAGGCCGAGGACACGATCCTCGCCGAGGGGCCCGAGACCATCGCGGCCTTCATCGGCGAGCCGGTGATCGGCGCGGGGGGCGTGATGACCCCGCCCGAGGGCTACTGGCCCGGCATCGCCGCGCTCTGCCGGAAACACGACATCCTGCTGGTCTCCGACGAGGTGATCAACGGGTTCGGGCGGCTCGGCACGACCTTCGGCTGCGAGCGCTACGACTTCGTGCCCGACATCATGGTGACCTCGAAGCAGCTCACCTCCTCCTACATGCCGCTGGCCGCGATCATGGTCTCCGACCGGGTCTACGACGCCATCGCCGACAACACCGACCGGATCGGCACGTTCGGCCACGGCTTCACCGGATCGGGGCATCCGGTCACGACCGCGGTCGGGCTCGAGAACCTGGCGATCATGCAGGAGCGCGACCTGATCGGGAACGCCGCGCGGCTGGGGCCGGTCCTGCAGGCGGGCCTGCGCGAACGGCTGGCCGACAACCCGCTGGTCGGCGAGGTTCGGGGCGTGGGTCTCATCGCCGGGGCCGAGCTGGTGGCCGACCGCGCGGCGAAGGCGTCCTTCGATCCGAAGCTCGGCGTGCCGGCCCGGGTCGCGCGGCTCGCGCAGGAGGCGGGGCTGATCTGCCGGCCGGTCTACGACACGGTCTGCCTCTGCCCGCCGATGATCGTGAGCGAGGCGGATATCGGCCGCATCCTCGACCGCTTCTGCGGCGCCTTCGACGCGGCGGCGGACTGGGCCCGCGGGGAAGGCCTCGTCTGACCAATCGTCACGGGGCGGCCCCGCCGTCGGGCCGGGCGAGGGGCGGCCGCCCCCGGACGGGCCCGCCGGTGAGCCAGTTCAGGACCGGGCGGCGGGCGAGGAGCCGGTAGCCCGCCCAGGACAGGGCGTAGGTGGCGATGGCGAGCAGCAGGAACTCCAGGCCCCAGGGCCAGGGGACCTGCGCGAGCAGCGCGAGGCCCAGGATCGTCACGGGGAAGTGGAACACGTAGATCGGGAACACCGCGGGCGAGAGGGTGCGGAGGCGTGGCCCGTCGCGGTTCAGGTAGCGCGCCGCGAGCCCGAGCGCGGCGAGCGCCCAGGCCCAGGCATCCAGCCCCTCGACGGCCGCGAAGGCCGCGCCGGTCGCGCCGTAGGCCGGCAGGAGCCCCGCCGCCGCCCATCCCCCGGAGGCCAGCGCGGCGGCGCGCGCCTCGGAGACCTGGAGCGCGGCCCCGATCATCGCGACCTCCGCCGCGAAGAGGACGACGCCCGCCGCGACGATCAACCCGACGCGGCGGGCGGCCCAGTCGAGGATCGCCCGGTGCTCCGCCCCGATCAGGTAGCCTGACAGGTAGAGCCCGCCATACCACCAGAACTGGTAGCCGTTCCCGGCCAGCGCCGCGCCCCAGGGCTTGGCGCCGATCGCGATGGCGGTGGTGGCGAGGACGAGCGCCGCGAGGCCCGGCAAGGCGGGGAACCGCAGGCGCGGCCGCGCGAGATAGAGCGGCCAGGCCAGGAGCGTGTAGAGCGCGAGGCTGGCGAGGAACCACAGATGCATGATGTTGCGCGGCACGTAGGGCACGAGCGGCAGGCCGGTCGCGACGAAGGCGAAGCGCGCCTCGCCGGTCATGCGCGCGATCGCCTCGCCCGCGATCGGGTTGAGCAGCAGCGTCCCGGCGAGGAGCGGCAGGGCGAGGCGGGCGACGCGCCGGCCCACGATCCGGGGCCCGGCGCCGCGGGCGGTGGCGAACCACGTGGCGATGCCCGCGATCAGGAACAGCGTCGGCAGCCGCCAGGTGTGGCTCCAGTAGACGGCGAGGTCGACGGCCGGCCCGCCGAGCCGGTCGTTGGCGAAGCCGTAGACCGAGGCGCCGAACGAGGCGAAGCCGACGGCGGTATGGTGCAGCACCAGCAGCCCGAAGAGCAGCACGCGAAGCCAGTCGAGATCGTGTCGCCGCATCGCCGCCTCCGGTCCGTGCCCACCGCGATCCGGTGGGTGCGGGGACAGGATGCCGGAAAATGCCCGGCGCGCCTAGCGCGCGGGTCCGGCCTCCGGGGACGACGGTCGGTCCGGCCCTACCGCTCGACCTCCGCCTTCCGCGTCGCGAGGACGTCGCGCAGGTCGAGCACCGACCGTTCGTCCATCGAGACGTAGACCAGCGCCATGTTGGTGCGCGCGCGGACCATCTCGCCGGGAAACGGGAGATAGGACAATTCGCGCGAGCCGAAGGACGGGGAGGCGGTGCCTACCTGCCACTCGGTCTTCAGCTCCACGTCCACGAGCTTGAGCGCCTTCGCCCCCGCCGTGCCGGGCCGCTCGAAGGGCACGCCGGCGAGCCTGAGATAGCTGGTCTTGTCCTTCGCCTGCAGGAAGCCGTCGACGAATTGCGCGGCGAGGACCTGCAGGTCGGCGGCCGCGTCCTCGGCCTGCACGTGGCTGTGCAGGTGGTCGGCGGCGCCGGGCGGGTTGTGGTCGTGCGGGTGGTGGGCGTGGCCGTGCGGCCCGTGGGGGTGCGGCGCGTGATCGTGCGGCATGGTCTCACCCGATCCCGTGGGGTGCGGGGTTCGACCACCGCTTGCCCTCGAACTCGCCGTGCGGGATGCGCACCGGCTTGTCGATATGCCGGCGATGCGCGCCGAGCTTGCCGCTGGCGACGAGCGAGCCCAGCACGTCGACGATCACCCGCGTGCCCATCAGCGCGGTGATGTCCGAGGTGTCGTAGGGCGGGCTGACCTCGACAAGCTCCATGCCGCAGATACCCTCGGCCGCGACCTTGGAGGCCAGCGCCAGCGCCTCGCGCGGGAGGAACCCGCCCGGCTCGGGCCAGCCGGTGCCGGGGACGAAGCCGCAATCGATGGAGTCGATGTCGAAGGAGAGGTAGACCATGTCGACCCCGTCCCAAGCCATTTCCAGCGCCATCTCGGCGGTGCGGTCGATGCCCATCGCCTCCATGTCGGCCATGGTGATGATGTTCGTCTCCCGCTCGCGGGCGGTCTTCACCGCGTCGCGCGGGACCTGCCAGCCGCCGATGCCGACCTGCACGAGGTTCCTGGGCGAGACGTTGGGCAGGTTCGTGGCGTGAAACCACGGGGTCGTGTGCATCCGCTCGTCGAGATCCTTCTCCTGGATGTCGGCGTGGCGATCGAAATGGACGATGCCGATCTTCTTGGACGTGCATTCGGCGATGCCGCGCAGGCAGGGAAAGCCGATCGAATGGTCGCCGCCGATCATGATCGGCAGCGAGCCGGAGGAGAAGACGTGGCTGACCGCGCGGCTGATCTGGTCGAAGCTCTTCTCGATGTTGGCGGGGATGGTGAAGACGTCGCCCGCGTCGCAGAGCGTCATCTGCTCGCGCAGGTCGACGCCGATCTCGTAGTTGTAGGGCGTGTAGAGCGCGCTGATCTTGCGCAGGCCCTGCGGGCCGAACCGCGTGCCGGCGCGGTAGGTCGTGCCGCCGTCGAAGGGGATGCCCAGCACCGTGGCGTCGTAATGCGCGACCTCGGTCACGTCTTCGGCGTAGGGGGCCTTCAGGAACGTGTTGATCCCCGCGTAATGGGGCAGCTCGCCGCGCGCGAAGGTGGGAATGTCGCGGTCCTCGATGCTGTCGGCCCCGGTCAGGCCCATGCGGAGCGCCCAGCGGCGTTCCTCGGCCCAGCGGGCGCCGGGGATCTCGCCCTCCTTCTGCATCGCCTTCCAGCCGCCGAGCCTGGTCAGGTCGGGGTGATGCGGGCGGCGGTCCCGGCCGGCATGGCGGCGGGCGAGGGCGCGGGGATGGCGCGCGCGGACCTCGGCGCGGTGAAGGTCAGAGAACATCGCTGTCTCCCTCTTGGCTGCCCCGGTCGGGGCGCGGTCGATCCGGGCCTTGGCAAACCTCGCGCGCGGGGCCCGGCGGCGCGCGCGAGGGTCGGGTCATCCCGCCGCGAGCGTCGGGTAGCGGTCGAGGATGTGCTGGAACGGCACGCCGCGGTCGCGGGCGTCGAAATCGTAGGTGACGGTCGCCCCGTACGCCTCGGGGAAGTCCGGGTCCCAGCGGACCTTGTCGAAGACGAGGACGCGGTCGCCGAGCTTGAAGCCCTCGGCGAGGTCGTGGGTGACCATGAACACGGTCATCGCCGTCTCCGCACGCAGCTCGGTCAGGAAGTCGTGCATCGCCAGCCGCGTGCCGGGGTCGAGCGCGCCGAACGGCTCGTCGAGGAGCAGGACGCGCGGCCGGGCCGTCAGCGCCTGGCCGATGGCGAGGCGCTGCTGCATGCGCCCGACAGCGTGGCGGGATACTGCGCCGCGACATGCGCGAGGCCGATCCGGGCGAGGGTCGCGTCGGCCCGTTCGCGGGCGGCGCGGAGCCTGCCGCCGAAGAAGCGCCCGAGCCCGGTGGCGAAGCTCTCGGCGGCGACGACGTTGTCGCGGACGGTCATGTGCGGGAACACCGAGTAGCGCTGGAACACCACGCCCCGCTCGCGCCCCGGCTCCCGCGCGGGCGGGCCGCCGTCGATGCGGATCTCGCCGCGGCTGGGCGTCTCGTCGGCGAGCAGCAGGCGCAGGAAGGTGGACTTGCCGCAGCCGGACGCGCCGACGATCGAGACGAACGCGCCCTCGGCCACGTCGAGATTGACCCGCTCGATGATCGAGCGGCCGCCGTAGCTCTGCCAGACGTCGGTGACGGTCACGAAGCTCAAAGGCCCGCGCCGAGCCAGGGGAAGGCGCGCCGGGACAGCGCCCGCAGCGCGCCGTCGATCAGGAAGGCCAGGAGCGTGATCCAGATGACGTAGGTCAGGATCACGTCCATCGCGAGATAGCGGCGGACGAGGAAGATGCGGTAGCCCAGCCCGCTGTCGGCCGCGACCGCCTCCGCCGCGATGAGGAACAGCCAGGCCGCGCCGAGCGAGAGGCGGATCGCCGCGATCAGGCGCGGCAGGATCTGCGGGATCACGACGCGCAGGGCGATGACCGCGCTCGAGGCGCCGAGCGTCTGCGCCTTGACGATCTCCTCGTGCGGGATGTCGAGCGTGCGCTGCGCGATGTCGCGGATCAGGAACGGCGCGATGCCGACGACGATCAGCACGACCTTCGAGGTCTCGCCCAGGCCGAAGACGATGAAGAGGATCGGCAGGAGCGCCAGCGGCGGAACCATCGACAGCACCGCCACGAAGCCCGAGAACGCGCGCCGGGCGTAGGGCAGCATCCCGATCGGAACGCCGGTCGCCAGCGCGAGCACGGCGGCGATCGCGACGCCGAGGCCGAGCCGCCGCAAGCTCGCCCAGGTGTCCGACCAGAGCAGGATCTCGCCCGAGCGGCGGTCCCCCTCGGTGAAGAGGCGCAACGCCGTGGTGCCGATCGTGGCGGGCGCGGGCAGGAGCTTGTCGGCGGGGTTCGCGGCGAGCCGGATGTCGGAGGCGATCGCATAGGCCACGAGGACCGCCACGAAGGGCAGGGCGGCCAGCAGGATCGCCACAGGCCGCGCGGGCCGTCTGTTGATCATCCGCATCGCCAAAGCCTCGCGGTCGCAGCCGGATCGCGACCTAGAGCGCGCCGTCGGCGGCCATTTGCATGTAGGTCGGATCGAAGCGGAACATGACGTTCCCCTCGTCGCCGGTGACGGTGCCGCCGGGATATTCGATGCCGACAAAATCGGCCGAAGGCGCGTCGACGCCGAGGATGCCCTTGTCGAACAGGAACTCGGCCACGTTCACCATCGTCTCGGGCAGATCGGCGCTCTCGGCCTGTGCGACCGCGGCGGCGGGGTCGTAGAACATCTCCGTCGCCTCGAGCTGGGCCCTGTAGCCTTCGAGGTCGGTGCCCGACGCCTCGGCCATCGCCGTCAGCGCCGCCTCGTCGCCCTCGGCCATCAGGCCCATCACCTCGTACCACGCGCCGACCCGCGCCCGGCCGAAATCGGGATTGTCCGCGAGCGTCTGCGTGTTGACCACCATCAGGGCGAGGATCTCGCCCGGGATCGCCGCGCTGTCGAACAGGTTGGTGGCGTCAGGGTACGTGGCCAGGATCTCGGAGACGAGCGGGTTCCAGGTGACGATTGTGCCGACGTCCTCGGTCGCGAAGGCGGCGATCATGTCGGCATCCGAGGTGTTGACCACGCCGTCGAGGTCACGCTCCGCGAGGCCCGCGCTGTCGAGCGCGCGCGCCAGAAGGTAATGCGACACCGACAGTTCCACGAGGTTGACGGAGGTGCCGGCGAGGTCCGCGAGCGAGGCGGCGCCCTTGGAGATCACCGCGTCGTTGCCATCGGAATAATCCCCGATGATGAGCGCGGTCGTGTCCACGCCGCCGCCCGCGGGGATCGACAGCGTGTCCATGTTGGTGGCCGAGACGCCGTCGAAGGCGCCGGCCGTGTACTGGTTGATGGATTCGACGTAGTCGTTGAACTGCACGATCTCGACGTCGATGCCGTATTTCTCCGACCATTTGTCCATGATCCCCGACTCGTCGAGATAGCCCCAGGGCATCCAGCCGACATAGATCGACCACGCGACCCGGAAGTCGGTCTTCTCCTGCGCGGCGGCGGGGGCGGCGCCCGTGGCCAGCAGGGCCATCGCGGCGGCTGTCGTGAACCGGAACAGGGCTTTGGTCATGGTGCTTCCCCCAACGTCCCGCCGGACTCGGATTGATCAGGAGCGACCCGCTGGCGGAACGAGGACAAGGGCGCGGGGCGAACCTGCGCAGTGTGCCTCCCGGGATTTTGGCCCGCCGTGTGCCCGTGCGGATTTTGCCGCGCGGGTGGCATTTCTCGGACCAGACCCGCGACACGCGGCGGAACCCTAAACGCCCTGCCATGCCAGAAGGGCTCGGGGGCACGCCGCTCGCAATCCCCGCCGGTGCCGCGCGGCGCGCCTCGCCCGCGACTGCCGCTTATCTGGACGCCGGGCGAACCCGCTGCGGAAGAAACGGGCGGTTCCGGAAGGGCGCGGCCGGGAAACGGCACGTCAGACGCGGGTTCGGGCCCGGAACTCCGTTCGACATCCGCCGCCCGATCGTGCACGGACGGGCACGGTCCCGTCCCGCGGGGCCGGTGGATCTGAGGACGGCCGCAGGAGGCGATGATGGATATTCTGGCACGGACGACGGCGCTGGTCGGCGGCACGATGGTCGCGCTGCGCCGTTTCGGTGCGCCGGGCACGCAGGCCGTGGGCGCGACGCCGGCGATCCCGGAGGCGAAGTCGCAGGGGATCATGACGCTGAAGATGCCGCTCGCGAAGGGCTGGGAGCCGGGCCACGTGCCGACGGCGGCGCCCGGGCTGTCGGTCAACGCCTTCGCCTCCGGGCTCGAGCATCCGCGCTGGATCGAGGTGCTGCCGAACGGCGACGTGCTCGTGGCCGAGTCCAAGGAACAGCCGGGCAAGGCGAAGACGCTGTTCGACCGCGCGGCGCAGGCGACGATGCGGCGCGCCCGCGCCATCGGCGACAGCGCCAACCGCATCACGCTCTGGCGCGACGCGGACGGCGACGGGGTGGCGGAGATGCGGGAGGTCTTCGTCGAGGACCAGAACCAGCCCTTCGGCATGGCCCTCGTCGACGGCACCTTCTACGTCGGCAACACCGACGGCATCGTGGCCTTCCCCTATACGGACGGGGCGACGCGGCTGGAGGGGCCGGGCCGCAAGCTCGTGGACTTCAAGCCGCACGGCCACTGGACGCGCAGCCTGATCGTCTCGCCCGACGGCACGAAGCTCCATGCCGGCGTGGGCTCGCTCACCAACATCGCCGATCAGGGGATGGAGGCGGAGGAGGGGCGCGCGGCGATCTGGGAGCTCGACCTCGCGACCGAGAAGGCGCGTATCTTCGCCTCCGGCCTGCGCAACCCGGTCGGCATGGCGTGGGAGCCGTCGACGTCCACGCTCTGGACCGTCGTGAACGAGCGCGACGGGCTGGGCGACGAGACGCCGCCCGACTACCTGACCTCGGTCGAGGACGGCGGCTTCTACGGCTGGCCCTATGCCTACTGGGACCGGATCGTCGACGATCGCGTGCCGCAGGACGCCGCCCGCGTCGCCGCCGCGATCACGCCGGATTACGCGCTCGGCGGGCATACCGCGTCGCTGGGCCTCTGCTGGATGCCGGCGGGAACGCTGCCGGGCTTCCCGGACGGCATGGTGATCGGGCAGCACGGTTCCTGGAACCGGTCGATCCTGAGCGGCTACAGGCTGATCTTCGTGCCCTTCGCGAACGGCCGGCCGGCGGGACAACCGCGCGACATCCTGTCGGGGTTCCTGTCGGACGACGAGAAGATCGCCTATGGTCGCCCCGTCGGCGTGACGATCGGCCCGGACCGCAAGTCGCTCCTGATGGCCGACGATGTCGGGGACGTGATCTGGCGCGTGACGGGCGCGGCCTGATCGGGGGTTGCGGAGCGGCGCCCGCAGTCCGAAGCGTCGCGGTGCAACAACAGATCGGTTATCCAGTGATCCAGACCCTGTCCGATGCGCTCTCCGAGCGCGGCTACGATACCCTGACCCCGGTGCAGGAGGCCGTCGTCGACCCCGCGCTCGAGGGGGCCGACCTGCTCGTCTCCGCGCAGACCGGCTCGGGCAAGACCGTCGGCTTCGGCCTCGCGATCGGGCCGACGCTGATGGGGCAGGGGGGGTCGCTCGGCCCGGCCGCGGCGCCGCTCGCCCTCGTCGTCGCGCCGACGCGGGAGCTGGCCTTCCAGGTCGCGCGCGAGCTCGGCTGGCTCTACGCGAAGGCCGGGGCGCGGGTGGCGACCTGCGTCGGCGGGATGGACATGCGCGACGAGCGCAGGGCGCTGGACCGTGGCGCGCATATCGTGGTCGGCACGCCCGGCCGGCTGCGCGACCATATCGGGCGCGGCTCGCTCGAGATGGGTGACCTGCGCGCCGTCGTGCTCGACGAGGCGGACGAGATGCTCGATCTCGGCTTCCGCGAGGATCTCGAGTTCATGCTGGGCGCGGCGCCGGCGGACCGGCGCACGCTGATGTTCTCGGCCACGGTGCCGCCGGCGATCGAGGCGCTGGCCCGGCAATACCAGCGCGACGCCGTGCGCGTCAGTACCCAGACGGGGCGCAGCCAGCACGCCGACATCGCCTACCAGGCCCTCCGCGTCGCCGCGCAGGATGCCGAGACCGCGATCGTCAACGTCCTGCGCTACCACGACGCGCAGAACGCCATCGTCTTTGCCAATACCCGTGCGACGGTGAGCCGGCTGACCGCGCGCTTCGCCAATCGCGGCTTCCAGGTCGTCGCCCTCTCCGGCGAGCTGAGCCAGACCGAGCGCACCCACGCGCTGCAGGCGATGCGCGACGGACGCGCGCGGGTCTGCGTGGCCACCGACGTCGCGGCGCGCGGCATCGACCTTCCGGACCTCGAGCTCGTCATCCACGCCGAGTTGCCGTCGAGCCCCGACAGCCTGCTGCACCGTTCGGGGCGGACCGGGCGGGCGGGGCGCAAGGGGATCTCGGCCTTGATCGTGCCGCCCAAGGCCGCGAAGAAGGCCGAGCGCATTCTGAAGGCGGCCCGCGTCTCCGCCGAGTGGAGCGTGGCGCCGTCGGCCGAGGAGATCCTGCGTCGCGACGAGGAACGGCTGCTGGCCGATCCGGTCTGGACCGAGCCGGTTTCCGAGGTGGACGCGACGTTCGCGGCCCGGCTCCTCGAACTCCACGCGCCCCGGACCATCGCTGCCGCCTATCTGCGCCTTTATCGTTCCGGTCGGTCGGCGCCCGAGGATCTCGCCGCGCCGGATGCGCGTCCGGCCGCCGTGACGCGTCCGCCGTTCGGACCGAGCGCCTGGGTCGCGCTGTCGGTCGGCCGCGACGACCGGGCCGAGCCGCGCTGGCTGCTGCCGCTGCTCTGCCGGGCAGGCGGGCTCGACCGGGAGGCGATCGGCGCGATCCGCGTGCAGGACACGGAGACTTTCGTCGAGCTGGCCGAAGCGCGGCTGTCGGGCTTCATGGCGGCCCTCGGGGACGGCGGCACGCTGGAGGACGGCATCCGGGTCCGGCCGATCGCCGCGCCTGCCGCCGCGCCGTCCCCCGGGAAGCGGCGAGCGGCGGCCCCGGGATCCGGAGCGAAAGCGCGCGGACGGCCGCCCGAGGGCCGTGAGGGTGCACCCGCCCGGCCGCGGAAGGCCCCGTCGGACGGGCCCGGCCCGAAGGGCGCCGCACCGCGGCCCGGGAAGGGCGGCGCGCCGCGGACGGGGAAGGGCGGGAAGGGCAAGCCGCGCGCTCGCCCGGCATCGAAATCCTGATGCCGGCAGTCGCGGCCGTGGGGACGGACGGCGCCGTCACGTCGGTCCGCTGACTCGTGTCTCAAAGCGATTGGCGAACCGGGTGCTGCGTCGCTGTCCTTAGCTTTGTCTCCGGGGTAATCCGCTCGGAGATGGAGAGGAGACCAAGAACCTCCTGCGGGAAACCCGCGATATCGCCGATCAACGATGCGTTGAGGCCACCCAGTCCTCGACGCCGCTTCGCTTCTGGGTAAAGCAAACTCGGGCACCTGAACTTCTCCGTCGCACGGTCGCGCGATTCAGAAGTCCCCTGCAGGTCGCGGTGATGGCCCTGAATGTGTCGCTGCGAACGTGGCGCGTCCGGTGGGAGCCTCACCGTCGGAGAGAACGCGCCCGGTCTTTTGCCAGAACCAGGCATGTCGCGCGACCAGGGCGGCCGAGACTCGGCCTGCAATACGCGCATTCGGACCTTGCCTACCGCAAGGCCTTTGCATTTTCACGCGGGGCATCGGTAACTGGCACCCAAAGGCTTGCGTGTCCGCCCCTGCCTAATCGCGGAACCCAGGCCGGTCGCCTCACCCTTTCGGGGCATTGCCGGAGAATGTCATGCGCCCATTCCAGCCGATCGTCTCCGCCTTCCTGCTGGGTTTCGGGCTCGGCGGGTTTCTCGATGGAATCCTGTTGCACCAAATCCTTCAGTGGCACCATTTGCTCAGTCTCGTGCCCGGCGTGGACGATTTGCGGGCGCAGGTGCTGTGGGACGGCGTCTTCCACGTTTTCATGTATGTCGTCGTGGCGGGCGGGCTTTGGGGGCTCTGGCGCGCCTATCGCAGCGGCACCGAAATAGGGGAGCCGACGCTCTACGGCGCGCTGCTGATGGGCGCCGGCTCGTGGCACATCGTCGATGGCGTGCTGTCGCATTGGGTGCTTGGAATCCACCGGATCAAGATCGACGCGGCTCAGCCTCTGCTATGGGACCTCGGCTGGTTCGCGATCTTCGGATTTCTGCCGGTTCTGGTCGGATGGAGGATATGGCGGGGCGGCGGCCCGGGCACAGGGCGTCGGCGGCAGCGGGCCGTGCTGATTGCGCTGAGCGTGCTCGGGTTCGGCGCGGGCCTCTGGTCCATGCAGCCGCCTCCTGACCAGCCTTTCACCACAATCGTCTTCCGCCCCGGCCAAGGCGGCGAAGATGTCTTGGCCGCGCTCACGGCCGTCGATGCCAGTCTGGTTTGGGCGGACGGGGCGATGGGCGTGGTGGTCGTCGACATTGCTCCCGCTCGTCGATGGACTCTTTACCGGCATGGCGCAATCTTCGTCAGCGGCTCGGCTACGCCGGCGGGATGCTTCGGATGGAGCTCTGCCTGAGCCTACGGCATCGGGATTTCGAACAGCGCATCAGGACGGAGAACACGGGATTGCCCGCGAGGATGCCGTTCGGGATATGCCTCTCGAACGCTGCCACGCCGATCGCTTCCGCAATGCGCAATTTCCGCGACCGCTTCAGGACGAACCGGCTTCCGCGACATCCAGGACATCGACAGCTTGCGACTGGATCGCCGCCAGGATGGCCGCCCCGTGCGCGGGCTTCGTCAGGATCACGGCATCCGCGAACGTCCGGAGTTCGCGCAGCGTGTCGCCGTAGCCGGTATGGAAGACGATCGGTACGCCCGCCTGCTCGAGCCGACGGGCGAGAGGATAGACCTCGCCGTCGTCGAGGCACACGTCGAGTACGGCATGATCGAAGGTATCGACGTCGAGTTTCCGCCCCTGCTCGAGGCTTGCGATCGTGAGGACCTCGGCGCCCTGCTTGCCGAGAAACCGAGCGAGGAACAACGCGACCAGCGTCTCGTCCTCTGCCAGCAGGACGCGCTTTCCCTCCAGCGGTCGAAGCGAAACCATCAATCAACACCTCCAGACCGACTGTCGACACCATGAGAGTTGAGGAAAAAATGAAGTAAGGACGGTTAACGGAGTGTTAATGGAATCAGGGCTTTGCCCCAATCGTTCGGGGTTCTCCCTGCAACGTCGAGAGCATGTGCGGGGCACGTCTTACAGAGCATCAGGACTGAAGCTCGTTTCCGCATCGAACTCGAAGATGAAGGAGAAGCCTGTGGCCGTCGCCTCGTTCTGCACGAGCGTGGCGTTCATCTTCGCCAGACAATGCTCGAGGATGAACCCATCGAGCGCGCCTTCGTTCAACGCTGCCTGGTCCTCGGATCGCTCTCGTGGCCTGTCCAGCCGCTCGATCCACTGTACATAGGCGCGGCCGGATTCCAGCGATGCGACGATCACCTCCAGCGTGCCGTCCGCCTCTCCCAGGATCGAATTCTTGGCGGCATTCGTCGCCAATTCGTAGAGGATCATCGTCAGCGGCGTGATGTCCTGCGGTTTGACGGCCATGGTCCGGCCGATCTCGATCTCGATCCTGGGATCGTCGGCGTCCTGCGTCAGGTCATGCAGGACCTTTCGAACGACGGTTTCCAGACCGATATGCTGGCTGGCTGTCGGTTGGTGAAGGAAGACATCCGCCACCAGGAGATTGGCGGTGGAGAGGGCGTGGATCTGCGCGCTCAACGTATCCACGAAGTCCGAAACGTCCGAATAGGTCTCGCCGCCCAGATAGAGCATCGCCTTCATCAGGGCGAACGAGTTGTTCACGCGGTGGTTCATCTCGCGGACGAGATGGCTCACCCGCTCCTCCTGTTCCTTGGATCGCGTCATGTCCCAGTTGACCCCGACCATTCTCAGCGGCGCCCCGTCGTTCCCGCGCTCGATGACCCGGCCCCGACCGCCGATCCAGATCGTCGAGCCATCGGCCCGGTCGACCCGGAACGTGGCGTCGTAATCCTCGTCGAGATCGTGGGTTCGCTGGATGACCTGTCGCAGGCCCACGAGATCCTCGGGATGGATGAGCTTGAAGACGTCCTCGCTCGCGAGCGGCGTCTCCACCTGAAAGAGTCGGCAGAACATGGGATCGCCGATGACGGTGTCGGTCGGGATATGCCATGCGAACACGGCCATCTGTCCGGCTTCGAGCGCAAGCGCCGCGCATTCGCGAATCTCCACGGATCCGAAGTCGCGCAACTGTCCGATCGCTTCCGCGATGCGCAATTTCTGCGACCGCCTCACAGCCTAGCTGTTTCCGACGCATCCAAGACGTCGAAGGCCTGCGACTGGACCGCCTTCAGGATGGTTCTTTCATGCGCAGGTCGCGGCAAGGTTACGATGTCCGTGAACGTGCGGAGTTCACGAGGCGTGTCGCCGTAGCCGGAATGGAAGACGATCGGCACGACCGCCTGCCGACGATTTCGTGCGAAAGGACAAACCTCTCCGTCGTCAGGGCACACGTAGAGAACGGCACGATCGAAGGTAGCGACGTCGGATTGTAGCCCGGCCTCAAGGCTCGCGACTGTCACGATCTCGGCGCCCTTCGGACCGAGAAATTGCGTAGGGAACAACGCAGCCAGCGCCTGTCCTCTGCCAACAGGATGCGCTTTCCATGCAGAAGTCGAAGCGAAACCATCAAGCTAGGCCTTAAAAGTGACGATCAACAACCTACTATTAACGAAAAGTTAAAGGGGGACGGTTAACAGATTATTAATGTTGGGACCGGTGGAAGTCTTTAGGGCCCTGACTTTTTGATGGTCAAAGCCAGAAGATGACGGAAGCGGCCAAGGCGAGCGCGGACAGGAAGGTCATATCGCGAGACTTCCGGTCGTGGATGCAACTCGGCATACACGCCGCCCTTCGTCCGGACGATCAGACGCCCACGCCCCCTTTTTCAAACGTCGGCGCGTGTCCGTGCGATGGGTCTAGAAGTAGGTCGCATCGATCATCGCCGTCTTCATCTCGGACTCCTCGGCGACCAGCCGAATCAGGATCCGGGCGAACGCACCCTTCTTGCTCCAACGCTTCCAGTTGTCCTCAAGCGTCTTGTGCGGACCTTAACTACGGGGCGCGTCGCACCAGCGCAACCCGTTGCAGTTGATGAAGACCGTATCCAACAGCACCCGGCGGTCAACAACACGGGGCTGCCATCTTACTTCGGGAAGGAGGCTCAAGACGCGCCATCGGCGCGTCCTACAGCCAGAAAGGTTGCTTATGTAGCAACTCGCTTTTCGAGCGGTGAATCAGGAAGCTGAGGCTTGATCAACGGGTCCCGACCCCAGACTCAGTCCTAACCGGCAAGCATTCGGGATCAGGCTAATGGACACGCCCCGCGATCGTCAGCGCGTCCGTTTCTCTGTTGCCCTAGCCTGGGACGTCGAAGAGTTCAGCGACGCCTGTGACGATCGTGCGGTCGCTTGCGGGTTTCTGGATCAAGGGAGCCTTGAGGCTGCTCACGAGTTCACCGGCTTCCGCCAGATCACCGGAATACAGGCAGAAGGGAATGTGTCGGTTGCGACACCCCTCGGCCACCGCACGGCATGTCTCGCCTTGCCCCATATTGACGTCGAGGATTGCCGCGTCGATCCCGCCTTCCGCAAGGCCAACCAGCGCCTTTGCGACGGTCCGCGCCCGTCGCACTGTCGCCCCGCCCCGCTGTAATGCGCGCGAGACGTTCAGCAGGATGATCGGTTCGTCTTCGAGAACGAGGACGTTTCGGCCATGCAACGACATCGACCCGTCCGATGCAGTCGTATTCTGCAGAGATGTCTGTTCCATTGCCATCCGGTTTCTAGTTCATCGGCAGACGAATGACGGCGCGAAGGCCATCCGGACGCCAGTCCCGTTCGATCTCGCCTTCGCTCGCGTCGAGGATCGTCTCGATGATGCTGGTTCCGGACCCCGTGTGCTCCGGCCGGGTAATTGGTAATTCACAATCCTCGGACCAACATATCTTAAGAACGGACCCGTTGTCATCTTCTTCCAGTGAACATTCGACTGCGACCTTCCCGTCGGGCGACGAAAAGGCGCCGTACTTCACCGCGTTCGTCGACAATTCATGCAGCACGAGGCCGATCGACGCGGACTGGCTCACCGGGATCGCGCAATGCTTACCGACGACCTTGACCATTTCCTTCGGGCGGGTCGCGTAACCTTCGACGACCGAGCGGACAAGGGCCTGCACGTCGACCGCCTTTTCGGAAGAGTTTCGCAGCGTGATCTCGTAGGTCCGTCCGAGGGCGAAGATGCGCTCGTTGATGTCGTCGGCAACGGCGTCCGCGTCATGGCGTTCAGCCGTCATGCTCACCACGGCGGTGATGATCGAGAACATGTTCTTGACGCGATGCGAAAGCTCGCGCGCCAGCACCTTTGCGTGCTCCTCGTTCTCGCGTGCCGTGTGGATGTCGTTGACGTCCCACTGCGAACCGAAGAAATATTGCAGGGTTCCGTCTTCTCCATAAATCGGGCCGAGATGGAGGGCGTTCCAGAAGGCGTCACCATTCTTTCGGTAATTCAGCACCTCGAACACGACGACGGCCTCGTTCGCGAGGGCTTCGCGCATTTTCTCCACCGTGTACGGATCGGTTCCGGGTCCTTGCAGGAAACGGCAGTTCTGACCGAGGACTTCCTCCTCCTGATACCCGGTAAGTTCGAGAAAGGCCCGGTTGGCGAAGACGATCGGCATGTCTTCCTGGTGCGCGTCGGCCAGGATCACCGCCATTCGTGTTTGCGCCATGGCCTTGCTGAAGAGGAGCGCGGACGAGTCGCGAAAGACCGCGAGCGCGCCGTCGTCTTCGTATGCAGGCATCGTCGGTTCGTGGAAAGCCTGCCGATCGTTTGATGTCTTGGCGTCGTTCGCCATGGATAGCTTTGCCCTGGTGTCGTTTCAGCAATCGAGATCGCGTCTGCGCCATGATCGCCGGGTAGGCCAATTCGCTACGGGTTCAACCGGAAGGCGAGCGCGCGGTTCCAAGCCCCCCTTAAACCTTTCTTAGGCGTCGTCTGCAATCTTGGTCGATGCAAAAGGTTCGGATTTTCGACATGCTTTACAGATCCTCCTCGGCCGCTCGCCTCAACGCCCTGGATGGGCTCCGGGTCCTTCTTCTCGAGGACGATCCGCTCACGGCGTGGCACCTCGCGGCCAATCTCGGCAAGTGCGGCGCCGTTGCCTATACACCGCGCCGCAGCGCACTTAGCGCGGACAGCTTGTTCGAAGAGGCCGGGATGATCTCCAAGGTCGACGTCGCGATCCTCGACGCGGATCTGGGCACCCATACCAGCGAGACGTTTGCGCGGCGGCTGCACGCGTCGAATGTCCCGTTCCTGTTCTATACCGGCGATAAAAGCGCCGTCGCCGGCTTTTTGCGCGAGCATGATGTGCCGGTGGTCGAGAAGCCTGCCCACGTGGACACGATTGCCCGGACGACTCTCGGTCTTCTGGCGTCGCGTCGCATGTCTGCGGACGCCTGATAAACCGGACCTTGGTGTTTGCACGACTTATGGACTGCCCCCTGTTTCGACCGGACAGCCCGGTATGATCTTGGAAGGCCCAAGCCTATGCCTGAGGACATGCTTATGCCTGGCGACGATATCCGCCGTGTAGAGGTGATCACCGGCATTGCCGGACGACGCGACAGGCCGGCGCAAGAGAAGTCGCGCATCATCGGTGAGAGCCTGATGCTTGAGTAGTCCGTCTCCGCTGTGGCACGGCGCACCGGCGCGGCGTAGCGCCGAACCTGTTGTTCTTGTGGCGTCGGTGGAGGAATATCGGCCGAGGCTGTGTGAAAACTCGGCCGAAGTGTGTGGACGCAGGACGGCTTCCTCAGAAAGCCTGCGAAACGGTGCCTCGGTTCTGACTGCGTCACGATCTCCGTGCCGCAGCAGGAAGTTATTCCATCAACTTGCGTGAGAACCGAGTTTCCACACAGCCTCGGCCACAAGCGTAAAGAGCCCCTTTGAAGCGCTCCGGGTTTCCCGGAGGCTGGTTGGTTTGAGTTACGCGGCTCGCGGCTGCGTGTCGATCTGCGCGTAGTAGGCGGCTTCTGCCTCGGCCGGCGGGATGTGCCCGATCGGCGCAAGCAGGCGGCGGTTGTTGAACCAGTCGACCCATTCGAGGGTTGCGAACTCGACAGCCTCGAGCGAGCGCCACGGCCCGCGCGGGCGGATCACTTCAGTTTTGAACAGGCCGATCACCGTCTCGGCGAGCGCGTTATCGTAGCTGTCGCCGACCGATCCAACCGACGGCTCGATCCCCGCCTCGGCGAGGCGCTCGGTGTAGCGGATCGCAAGGTATTGCGAGCCACGGTCCGAATGCGCGACGAGACCGGCGCCTTTCGCGGGCCTGCGATCGTGGATGGCCTGTTCCAGCGCATCGAGCACGAAGCCCGCCGTCGCGCTGCCGCTGACGCGCCAGCCTACGATCCGCCGCGCGTAGGTGTCGATGACGAGGGCCACGTAGACGAAGCCCCGCCAGGTCGCCACGTAGGTGAAGTCGCTCACCCACAGCCGGTTGGGCGCGGGCGCCTGGAACTGCCGGTTCACCTTGTCGCGCGGGCATGGCTGCGCCGGGTCGGGGATCGTCGTTCTGATCCGCTTGCCGCGGACGACGCCTTGCAAGCCCATGATGTGCATCAGCCTCTCCACCGTGCAACGCGCGACGTCGAAGCCTTCCCGCAGCAGTTGGCGCCAGACCTTCCGGGCACCGTAGACGCCGAAGTTCTCGGCATGGACGCGCGCGATCTCGACCCGCAGCTCGGCGTCCCGCTTGGCGCGAGCGGGCAGTCGAGAAGGATCGTTCTTTTGCGCCCGGTGCGCGTGATACGTCCCCTCCCGGGACATCGCTACGCGATGCCCTGCCGGGCAATGGACGGGGCGATCGGCAACTGGCGGCAGATCGGCTCGACCCCGTAGACGTCGCGATGCGCGTCGATAAACGCGATCATCGCTTCAACGGGCGGTCGAGCTCCGCCGCCGCAAAATACGCCGACGCCTTGCGAAGGATCTCGTTCGTCGGGGGAAACGTCCACTGGACGTTTCCCTGATCCTCCTCACCCTGGCGCAGCTCGCGGACCTCGCGCTCCAGCGCCTTCATCCGCGCCGCCTCCTCGGCCCGCGCCTCCGCTCCAGGCACGGCTGCCTTCTCGGCCTCGCGCACCCACCGTCGCAGCGTCTCCAACGTGCAGCCGATCTTCGGCGCGATCGACTGGATCGCCGCCCACTGACTCCCGTGGCCGGCCGCATGATCGCCAACCATCCGAACCGCCCGTTCGCGCACCTCAGGCGCATATCTCACCGATGTCTTCCCCATGGCTCCGTCCTCTCACAGTAGGGAGCCTCCGGAAAACCCGGGGCGCTTCACTTGGGTGGTCCACAGGGACAGTGGCCCCCGCGGGACCGCGGCTGCTCGCAAGTCGAACACGATGGGCCGGACGTAGGACCGGTTCAATCAGCAGGAACAATTAATTAGGATTGAGCCTCCAAGGCGCCACGGATTCAAGACTGGCAAGAGGCGAGAAAGACCGTCATCGTCGGATTGATTGGGATGTCGTTCGGCGGGTAATCGCGGGTTCTTCACGCCCGCTCGCCCGTCTCATCTTCAAACCGGACCCAGCCGGCGATCGACGTCAAGCTCGGCTTGAACGTGCGAGACGGTTCCCGGGGCGTGCGGCCGGATTGGCCCGGATCGCTCTACAGATGCCGGATTTCCGGCAAACAGGCAGAGCGGTCACAAGCCATCAGGAACACCTTCAGCCTAACGTTCAAAGCGTCTGCAAGGGCGCGCTCTTAACCAAACCACAGCTCCCAATCCATTCAGCAGTTAACGTTGACGTTGCGAACGCGGCCCGAATGATCGGGCCTGATGGTGCTCTGTTATACCAAGGCACCACTCGATAGGCATGATCCGGCTCTAGATGTGTCGTTGCGTTCGGTTGCCTACATGAGCCATGGCGATCCTCGCTCATGCGACAGGCCATGGCGTCACGGATTGGCCGCCGAAGATGATCCCGCGCGGCAACTGGAAGATGTGGTAAGGGTTCAGAGCGGGCAGGGCGGTGATGAGGTCGAGGCGTTCGAGCTGCTCATCGCTTAACTGGACTTGGAGGGCCGCGATGTTTCCGGTCATCTGCTCAGGCCGGCTGGCACCCAGCAGGAGAGATCCGACACGCGGCCGGGACAGGACCCAGGCCAGCGCGATCTGGGCCATCGTGACATCGAGCGCGTCTGCGATCTCGCGAACGGTATCGACGATATCGAAGTTCCGCTCGGTGAACAGCATGCCGCCATAGGGGTTGTCGCCGCTCAGACGGTCGCGGCCCCCGGCGCCTTCTTCGGAAGGTCCGTCGGGCACCGAGACGGCACGATCGGCTTGCGCGAGCATCTCGCGCCCGTACTTCCCGGTCAGAAGGCCACCGGCTAGCGGGCTCCAGGGCATCAGCCCCAAGCTGAACTCCTCCGCCATGGACAGCAGGTCCAGTTCCACCCCGCGTTCGATCAGCGACCATGCGTATTGCAACCCGATCGGTCCGGGCAGCCCGTGGGCGGCGGCTAAGGTCGCCACTTTGGCCACGTACCAAGCAGGTGTATTGGAGAAGCCGTAGTAGAGGATGTCTCCCCGCGCGACGGCGTCCGCCAGTGTCCGCAGGACCTCTTCCGCGGGTGTCACACGGTCCCAGACATGGACCCAGTAGAGGTCGATCCGGTCCGTGCCCAACCGTTGCAGAGAGCCCTCGATGCCCAAGCGGATGTTGAAGGCGCCGTTGCCGCCATGCATCGGATGGCCCTGCGACCGAGAGAAGCCGGATTTCGTCGAGATGACGAGGCGATCGCGTAGCCCGCTCTCCGACAGGAGTTGCCCGACCATCCGCTCGCTCTCGCCGCCGCTATAGACGTCGGCCGTGTCGATCAGGTTGCCGCCGGCCTCGACATAGGTCTCGAAGATCGCACGGGCTTCGACGACGTCGCTGCCCCAGCGGCCGGCCCCGAAGGTCATCGTTCCAAGCGCCAGCGGGCTCACGATGAGCCCCGACCGCCCGAACGTCC
The DNA here is from genome assembly GCF_947494055.1 of uncultured Jannaschia sp. Classification (GTDB taxonomy): domain Bacteria; phylum Pseudomonadota; class Alphaproteobacteria; order Rhodobacterales; family Rhodobacteraceae; genus Jannaschia. Next base: position 66,886 of record NZ_CANLTR010000017.1, read on the forward strand.
TGTAATTCGTCATCTGCATCGCCCGTCTCCTTCGTTTCTGGCCCTGTCCAGGGCCGACGATCCGGAGGTAGCGGGACGGGCCGGAACGGATTAGGGGTTCCGGACGGAATGAGCCTGTGAGAAAAATTCAGGAATGGCCCGACAGCCGCTCAACGACCTCGCCGCCTTCGCCGCGGTGGCCCGCGTTCGCAGCTTCACCGCAGCGGCGGCGGAGCTCGGTGTCTCGCCCTCGGCGCTCAGTCACGCCATGCGGGGTCTCGAGGCGCGGCTCGGCGTTCGCTTGCTGGCGCGCTCCACCCGATCCGTCGCGCCGACCGATGCCGGTGACGCTCTGCTCGAACGGCTCCGTCCGGCGCTCGCGCAGATCGACGAGGGTGTGGCCGCCTTGTCGGACTGGCGTGACGCGCCCGCCGGGATCGTACGCCTGACGACGTTCCACTGGATCGCCTCGACGCTTCTGGTGGAGCGCCTGCCGGCGTTCCTGGCACGGCACCCGGACATCACCGTCGAGGTGAATGTGGACGATGGCCTCCGGGACATCGTCGCCGCGGGCTTCGATGCGGGCATCCGGCTCGGCGAGAGCGTCGCGAAGGATATGATCGCCGTCAGGGTCGGGCCACCTCTGCGAACGGTCGTCGTCGCGACCCCGGACTATTGGTTGGCCCACAGCCGGCCCGAACACCCGAGCGACCTGCGACGACATCGGTGCATCGGCTATCGTAACCTGTCGAGCGGAACGCTCATGCCCTGGGATTTCGAGAAGGAGGGCAAGGAGATCCGCCAGCAAGTGACCGGCCCGCTGGTCTGCAATTCAGCCGATCTGGCGTTGGCGGCAACGCGCGCAGGGCACGGCGTCGGCTGGCACATGGAGCGGGACGTGCGTGACGATGTCGAGGCCGGCCGGCTCGAACAGGGTCTCGACGATTGGTGTCAGCCCTACCCCGGAGCGTTCCTCTACCACCCAAGCCGCCGGCAGGTCCCGCCACCCCTGCGCGCGCTGATCAATTTTCTCAAAGTCTGATACAAAATCAACGCAAGCAGAGAACATGGAAGCCGTAATCGCCATTAGGACCCGACGACGCCGGCATCCGCATCCAGATCCGCGCCGTCGTCGTTAGTCGGGACAAAGGCCAGTTCGCGAGAGCTTGTGCATGTCGCTCCGCTACGGCGCAGTGGCCTGCTCCTACCTGATGGTCGGTTTCAATCCTAGTGTACGACGGGTCTTGGCGCCAAGCAGGATGCTTGGGGCGACGCTGATCCCGGTCCAGAAGACGGCCTATGAAAGCCTCCAAGGTCGGTGGCTGATAGCCTAGGAGCGAATGAGGACGCGCAGTATTATAGTGGACCCGCCACCTCTCGAGAAGTCCGGCGCCGGCCAGTCAAAGCTTGAGAGCTTGAGTAGGCTTGTCACGAACCCCGTTGTGCTGCGACGGCGGATGCGGCGGGACCGGGTGCTGACCTTCGCCGCGGGCTTGCCGGCCTGTGTGGTCGCCTTGGAGGCGTGTTGCGGCGCGCATCACATGGGCCGCGCTCTGGCAGGGATGGGTCACGAGGTGCGATTGATGTTGCCGGAGCATGTGCAATCCTACGTGAAGGCCCGAAAGAACGACGACCGCGATGAGGAGGCCATCGCCGAGGCGGCGACCCGGCCGACGATGCGCTTCGTGACGCTGAAGTCCGGGGATCAGCTCGACGTGCAGACGCTGCACAGGGTGCGTGACCGGCCGGTCGGCGACCGGACCTCGCTGACCGACCGGATCAGGGGCTTGCTTCTCGAGCGCGGCCAAGTCGTGGCGCAAGGACGTGCGCGCCTGCGGGCGCGGCTGGCCGATCTGCCCGATGGCGCTGAGGCGGCGTATGGTCTTTTCTATTGGCTGACATGCGTGCCCGGTGGAACGACGCGACCAGCGGATCGCGGCCTTGGACGGCACACGGCCAGGTGTCGGGCGTTCTCCCGCACGCCATGATCCTGTACCTTGAGCAGCGCTGTCTCTCGCGCTCAGCAGACGTCAGATAGTGCCCCGAGGGCGATGGCGACCCCGGCGCCGAATGCAACGGCGGCCTCCCGAAACCACCGCGATCCTTCGCCGGAGCCACACCTGCGTCCCGACCAGAAGCTTTGCGTGTCCGGCCCGCCGCGATCGCCTCCCAGAACCGGCAACGGCAATCTCGCTTCGCCACACCTGCCCGCCAGGAGATCGCAGCGGCACCTTCTTCGCGAAGCGTTGTAACGATCGGCTGAAACCGCGCAGTAATCTTC
>NZ_CANLTR010000018.1 GCF_947494055.1 uncultured Jannaschia sp.
GGGCCGAGATCGAAGCCGTCGTCTGACCTCAACGGGGAAAGGGGACCGCACACCTCAAGCGCAATTGCGCAACAACGACTCGTCGAAGACATCACTTCGGTCGACAATCCATCTTCGACGAACGCCTCGTCTTACCATTCATTACGGTTGAGATGGACCACGAGACTGTGGAATTTCTCTCCTTGCACAGCAACATGGGCCCGCAAGAGCGTAGCGGCCCGGTCGCCGTCGCCCGACTCGATGGCGACAAGGATCGCCGCGTGTTCCGCCCGTGATTCCGCAGGGCGCCCGCGCAGGTGGAGTTGCATCTGCCGGAAGAACATCAGCCGTCGCTGAAGGCGCAATGCTTTCCCGACGAGGAACCTGTTGCCGGAAGCGTCGTAGATGGCTTGGTGAAAGGTCTCGTTCTCGGCGTAATACGCGTTCGGGTCTCCGGCAGGCAGCGCGTTGCCGCAGGCGGTATCGGCTTTGCGAATGGCCTCGACCTGTGACGCGTCGGCACGCCGCGCGGCCAAGCGGCCGCAGGACGCTTCGAGCTCTGCCATGACTTCGAACATCTCCAGGAGTTCGGCCGGTCCGGGCTGGCGCACGAACGTGCCGCGCCGAGGCATCTGAACAACCAGCCCCGTCAGGGCGAGCCGCCCTAGAGCTTCGCGTACGGGGGTGCGGGATACGCCGAACCGTGCCGAAAGCTCGTTCTCATCGAGCCGCACGCCGTTCTCGAATTCCCGCTTCAGAATGGCGATTTCCAGATCGGCCGCGATGCGGTGGGCAGTACTCTGGTCGCCGCGGCTCTGCATGGCGGCAAGATTAGTCTGCCTGTCACTTCCATACAAGCACCCGCCGCTTGCATGCAAAAACGTTGACAGGGCATGCGGTCGTCGTACAGCCTCGCCTCCAGGCCCGGTCACGGGTGGGGAACGCGCTCCGCAACGAGCGCGCAGGGAGGATATCATGAACACTTTAAAGCTGGGCGCGCTCGTCGTGACGGTCGCCGGGATCGGGACGACGGCCACTGCCGAGACGCTGCGTCTCTCGCATCAATGGTCCGAGAACGACGTACGTCATCAGGTGGCACAGGTGATCGCCGACGAGGTCGCCGCGGCCGATGTCGACCTCGACATCCAGATCTACCCCAACCAGACCCTGTTCAAGGCACGCGAGCAGTACACGCCCCTGTCGCGCGGGCAGGTCGACATGATCGTGCTCCCGCTCTCCTACGCGGGCGGACAGCAACCGGCCTACAATCTCACCCTGATGCCGGGACTGGTCCGGAATCTCGATCATGGCGACCGTCTCTCGCATTCGCCCTTCATGGAGCGGATGGAGGAGATCATGGCGGACGACGACGTGATGGTCCTCGTCCATGGTTATCTCGCGGGGGGCTTCGGGTCGAACCAGGGTTGCATCACCGCGCCCGCGGACGTGGAGGGCGTGACCATCCGGGCCGCCGGCAAGGCGTTCGAGCAGATGCTGGCCGGGGCCGGCGCGTCGATCTCCTCCATGGCGTCCTCTGAGATCTATCCGGCGCTGCAGACCGGGGTGCTCGATGCGGCGAACACCTCGTCGGAAAGCTTCGTCAGCTACCGGCTCTACGAACAGCTGGACTGCTACACCCCGGCCGGGGACACCGCGCTATGGTTCATGTACCAGCCCCTCCTGATGAACAAATCGACCTTCGAGGGACTTTCGGAGGAGCAGCAGGCCGCATTGACCGACGCCGCAACGAACGCCGAGGCCTTTTACCTCGAGGAAGGCAAGAAGGGCGACGAGACGGCCACCGAGACCTTCCGCGACGCGGGCGTCGAGATTGCCGAAATGACGCCGGAGGATTTCGATGCCTGGCTCGCCATCGCCCGCGAGACCTCGTTCCCGGCCTTCGTGGAGGAGACGCCCGACGGACAGGCGCTTCTCGATATGGCGTTGGAAGTCGAGTGAGATGCTGAAACTACGGACGACCCCGCCACGATGGCGGGGTTACCCGAACGGAGCATCGCCATGATCGACGCCCGTGCCGAGGCCGACGCACCGCTTGCAATCCGCGCGATCCACGCGGTCTCGACGATCTGCGGCGTGATCGCCGCGGCGATGATCCTGTTCGCCGTGCTGGTCACCTGCCAGATGATCTTCGTGCGGGGCGTGCTCGGCCAATCGACGATCTGGCAGACGGAGGCCGTGATCTACCTCGTGATCGGCGCCACGCTCCTGGGCCTGCCCTATGTCCAGCGCTTGCGGGGCCATGTGGGCGTCGACCTGATCCCCAGCCTCCTCGGCGAAGGCGCGCGCCGGGCTCTGGCGTTGTTCGTGCTCCTCGCCACGATTGCCATGGCTGGGGCCATGGTTTTCTACGGCTGGGAGATGTGGCATCTCGCCTGGTCGCGGAACTGGAAATCCGAATCCGTCTGGGCCTTCCCCCTGTGGATCCCCTATGCCGCGATGCCGCTCGGGTTCCTCCTGTTCCTTCTGCAACTCGCAGCCGATCTCTGGCTTGTGGTGACGGGGCGGGGACAGGTGCTCGCAACCACGGCGCACGGCGTGGACCTCGAGGAGATCGCGGACTGATGGACCCGCTCACCATCGGCGCGCTGGTCGCCGTCTCCACGATCGTCGTGCTCTTCTCCGGCGTCTCCGTCGCCACCGGGCTCCTGCTCGTCGCCACCGGCTTCCTGATCGCCTTCGACGGGATGCGCTCGCTCCCCGCTCTGCCCGAGCTCTTCTTCGCCGAGCTCAACAGCTTCGCGCTCCTGTCCATCCCCATGTTCATCATCATGGGGGCCTCGATCGCCTCCACGCGCGCGGGCGCCGATCTGTACGAGGCGCTGGAACGCTGGTTGACGCGGGTGCCGGGCGGGCTGGTGATCTCGAACCTCGGCGCCTGCGCCCTCTTCGCGGCGATGTCCGGTTCCTCCCCCGCGACATGTGCGGCCATCGGCAAGATGGGTATTCCCGAGATGCGGCGGCGCGGCTATCCCGATGGGGTGGCTGCAGGGTCCATCGCGGCGGGTGGCACGCTGGGCATCCTGATACCACCCTCCGTCACCATGATCGTCTACGGCATCGCGACCGAGACCTCGATCGGCCGCCTGTTCCTCGCGGGTGTCCTTCCGGGCATCCTGCTCGTGGGCCTCTTCATGGCCTGGTCGCTGTTCTCGACCTGGCGCTCGGGCAGCGCAGAGGTGCTGGCGGCGGGCAGCTACTCATGGCGCGAGCGGTTCTCGATCCTGCCCCGTGTGCTGCCCTTCCTCGCCATCATCGTCGGCGTTCTCTTCGCGCTCTACGGCGGCGTCGCCACCCCGTCGGAGACGGCGGCCGTCGGTGCGCTCCTCTGCGTCATCATCGCCGTGGTAATCTACCGGATGTGGAATCCCCGCGATCTCTGGTCCATTCTCAGGGACTCGACGCGCGAAAGCGTGATGATCCTGTTCATCATCGCCGCAGCCGGCGTGTTCTCCTACATGCTCTCCTCGCTCTTCATCACCCAGTCCATCGCCCAGTGGATCGCCGGGCTGGACGTGAACCGCTGGGTGCTGATGGGGATGATCAACGCCTTCCTTTTGGTCGCTGGGTTCTTCCTGCCGCCCGTCGCGGTGATCCTGATGGCGGCGCCGATCCTCTTGCCGGTCATCACGTCGGCCGGGTTCGACCCGATCTGGTTCGCGGTGATACTGACCATCAACATGGAGGTCGGCCTCATCTCGCCGCCCGTGGGGCTCAACCTCTACGTCATCAACGGCATCGCCCCGGACATTTCACTCAGGACGATCCTTCTGGGTTCGTTGCCCTACGTGCTTTGCATGTTCCTAGCCATCCTGCTCCTGTGCATCTTCCCCGGCCTCGCGACCTGGCTTCCGGAAGCGGTCATGGGGCCGGGGATCTATTGAGGACCGGGCCATGAGCCTCTTCGCCGACCTCCTCTCTAACCTCTTCGACCGGCGTCTGCCGGGCCTGCCCCGGCGCCTGGCCGATGCCGAGCGCCGCGACGCGCCGGAACTCGCGCGCGCCTTGATGAAGGCGCCGGGCGAGGACGCGCAGCGCCTTCTCGCGGCGCTGCTCCTCGAACGCTACGACCGGCTCGACGATGCGGAAAAGGTATCCATGTTCCTGCGTCTCGCGCGTGAACTCGACATCGACGCCGAGGCCGTACGCGATAAGCTCGACGCCTACGAGCGCACCCCCGACAAGGACAGCTACCGCGCCTTCGCCACCGCCGCCGAGCCGCGCCGACAGGAGCTGATCCGCCGGGTGAATCGCGTCACCGGCGCGACGGGGCGCATCGTCGCGATCCGTGCCGACCTCCTGCGGCTCGCACGCGGGACGACCGGCGAGGATGCCGACACGCTGGGCGCGCTCGACGAGGATTTCCGGCACCTGTTGTCGAGCTGGTTCAACCGGGGCTTCCTTGTTCTGCGTCCCATCAGCTGGGAGACACCGGCCAACATCCTGGAGAGGATCATTGCCTACGAAGCCGTGCACGAGATCGGATCGTGGGACGGCCTGCGCCGGCGTCTCCAGCCACCCGACCGGCGCTGCTTCGGCTTCTTCCACCCGGCCATGCCCGACGAGCCGCTGATCTTCGTGGAGGTGGCGCTGACGGTCGGCATCCCGGACTCGGTGCAGGCGATCCTCGCAGAAGACCGCGCCGAGATCGCCCCCGAGGACGCCGATACCGCCTGCTTCTACTCCATCTCCAACTGCCAGCCGGGGCTCGCGGGCATCTCCTTCGGCAACTCGCTGATCAAGCAGGTGGTCGCAGACCTTCAGGCCGCGCTGCCGGGACTCAAGACCTTCGTAACCCTGTCGCCGATCCCCTCGCTCATGGATTGGGCGAACGGCGAGGGTCGCGAGCGCGAGGCGCAGGACCCCAAGGCGCTGCGCCGCCTCGCCGCAGATTTTTTACTGAACGCCAAGGGCCGGAGCGGCCAGCCGCGCGACCCGGTGGCCCGCTTCCATCTGGGCAACGGCGCGCTCCTCCACGCGATCCATGCGAGCGCAGACATTTCGGAAAGGGGCATGACGCAGTCGGGCGGCGCGATGGTGAACTATCTCTACGACCTGTCTCGCATCGCCCGGAACCACGAGCGCTTCGCGGAGGCGGGTGAGATCGTCGCCAGCGGCCCGGTGCGCGGACTCCTGGCGGGAAGCGATCGGCAGAAAGGGCGGGGGGACGCGCATGCCTAATCACCTGTGGGCCGCATTGTTCGCGCGACACGAAGGCAGCGACGCGCCGTTCCTTCATCTGCCGGATGGCACGACATGGACGCATGGCGCCTACGTCGCCCGTGCCGCGCGCCTGGCGGCGGTGCTGACGGGCAAAGGCGTCGCGCCCGGCGACCGCGTGGCGGTGCAGGTGGCGAAATCTCCGGATGCCTTGGTCCTTTACGCCGCCTGCGTACGAGCCGGCATCGTGTTCCTACCGCTCAACACCGGCTATACGCCTTCCGAGCTCGACTACTTCGTCTCCGACGCCGACGCGGCGCTGCTCGTCTGCGACCCCGAGACGCTGGATGCGCTTCGACCCGTGGCCGAGGGAGCCGATGCGGGCATTGCCACGCTGGATGCCCTCGTCGCCGAAGCCGAGGGTGCCGAGGTCGCGCCAGTCACGGAACGTCGTGCCGACGATCTCGCGGCGATCCTCTACACGTCCGGGACGACGGGCCGTTCCAAGGGCGCGATGCTGACCCACGCCAATCTCGCCTCCAACGCGGAAGCCCTGTCGGACGCATGGCGGTTCACCGCCGAGGACACGCTGATCCACGCCCTTCCGATCTTTCATACGCACGGTCTCTTCGTCGCGACCAACGTGACCCTGATGGCTGGCGGTGCGCTCATCCTTCAGCCCAAGTTCGATCCGGAGGCGATCCTCGCCGCCATGCCCCGCGCGACCGTGCTGATGGGAGTGCCGACCTTCTACACCCGGCTTCTCGATCAGCCCGACCTTACACGTGATGCGACCCGGGGAATGCGTCTCTTCGTCTCGGGTTCCGCGCCGCTTCTCGCCGAGACTCACCGTCAGTTCGAGTCGCGCACCGGACACCGCATCCTCGAGCGATACGGCATGACCGAGACCAACATGAATGCTTCCAATCCCTATGAGGGCGAGCGGCGACCCGGAACGGTTGGCCCAGCGCTGCCGGGGGTAGAGATCCGCGTGGCCGATGCGGAGGGCCGCCCGGTGTCCGCGGGCGAGGTCGGCACCGTGGAGGTGCGCGGCCCCAACGTGTTCTGTGGCTACTGGCGGATGCCCGACAAGACCGCCGAGGAGATGCGCCCGGACGGGTTCTTCATCACCGGCGATCTCGGCACCCTGTCGGAAGACGGATATCTCGCCATCGTGGGGCGGGCCAAGGATCTCGTGATCTCGGGCGGCTACAACATCTATCCAAAGGAGATCGAGATGCTCCTGGACGAAATACCGGGCATTCTCGAATCCGCGGTGATCGGCGTACCGCACCCCGACATGGGCGAAGGTCTGGTCGGCGTCTTGGTCCCCGAACCCGGAGCCACAATCGACTCCGATGCAGTCATGCGCGCGCTCGACGGCCGCATCGCCCGTTTCAAGCAGCCGCGCCAGCTTGAAACTGTCGAAGAACTACCCCGCAACACCATGGGCAAGGTCCAGAAGGATGTCCTGCGAGGACGCTTCGAGAATGCCTTCAAAACAGATTGACCAGTTGTTTCTCCGCAAATCGCGTAGCACTTTGCGGATCTAACCGTGCATAACTAACATAAGAACGCTTCGGCTTGTCGGGACGTGTAGCCGCAAAGCTAAACTGTCACCCGTGAGCAAATCAGAAGTGTCACTCTGCCCTGTTTGGAACGGGGATGGTGGATGGCATGGGATGGGTGACGATGAGCGAGCGCGAGTTGCGGCGCGTGGAGGTTCTGGCTCAGCTGGATGATGGGCGGATCGATGCGACGTCGGCAGCGCACGTCTTGGCGGTGAGCCGGCGGCAGGTGTTCCGGCTCCTCAAACGGTTCCGCGAGGAAGGTCCTTCGGCGCTGGCTCATCGTGCTCGCGGCCGTGTGCCCAACAACCGGATCGGCGACGCGGTCCGCGAGGTGGCGCTGGACTTGGTCCGGGAGAAGTACTCGGATTTCGGCCCGACGCTGGCGGCAGAGACGCTGACGGAGCGGCACGACCTGCGGGTTTCGCGCGAGACGCTGCGGCGATGGATGGTTGAGGATGGACTGTGGCTGACGCGCAAGGAGCGCCGCCGCTTCCATAGGTCCCGCCTGCGCCGCGAGAGCTTGGGCGAACTTGTGCAGATTGACGGCTCCGACCACCGCTGGTTCGAGGACCGCGCACCGGCCTGCACGCTTCTGGTGTTCGTGGACGACGCGACGAGCCGGCTGATGGAGCTGCGCTTCGTGCCGTCCGAGACGACGTTCGCCTACTTCGCGGCGCTGGAGGGTTACCTCGCCGCGCATGGCCGTCCCGTGGCGTTCTACTCCGACAAGCACAGTGTGTTCCGCGTCGGGCGCCGCGCCCCGAAGACCGGTCACGGGATCACCCAGTTCGGCCGCGCGCTGGAGGAGCTGGGCGTCGAGATCATCTGCGCCGACAGCAGCCAGGCGAAGGGCCGCGTCGAGCGCGCGAACCGCACGCTGCAGGACCGACTGGTGAAGGAGCTCCGCTTGGAGGGGATCTCGGACATGGCGGCGGGCAATGCGTTCCTTCCGGGCTTCTTGGAGCGCTACAATCGCCGCTTCGCCAAGACACCCTACCGACCTGACGATCTGCATCGCCCCCTCAACGTCGGCCCGGACCGGTTGCGGGCGATCCTGTGCCTGCGCGAGCATCGCTATGTCGGTGCGCAGCTGTCGTTCCGCTTCGAGCGCAACCGGGTGATCCTCGACGAAACCGAGGTCACGCGCGGACTGGCAGGCAAGTATGTCGAGACGCTGGTCTTCCCCGACGGCGGATTCGAGGTCCGCTGGAACGGGATGGTCCTGTCCTACCGGGTGTTCTCCGAGGACCAGCAGCGCGTCACGCAGGCATCGATCGTGGCCAACAAGAACCTCTCCGCCGTGCTCGAGCACATCAAGGCCGAGCAAGAGAAGGCGAAGCCGACCAGACAGCCCGTGCAACGGACGCGCTACACACCGAACGGTCGGCGAAACGACGGCTGGAACTCGCTGGCGGCGCGCAAGAAGAAGGCGGATGCGACGACGAAAGCCGGCGCCCGCGGGGCCGGGCGAACCTCCGATCCTTGACGTCTCCGGTCCGCCCGGCCCCGCCCCCGAACGGCTCGCCTGACCCCCCTACTGGTGACGCTCCTGCTTTGCAGACCCAGTGACACTTCTGGATGGTTGCAACAGGACGGGTCTGTGGGCGCTACTTCCAACTGCGACTTTCCTTCGATGACAATGCTTTGTCAGATGGAAAGAGATGGAAATGGGCATGAGATACACGCAACTGAGCGTCGAGGAACGGCGGAAGATCGAGCGCTGGCGATCGGCGAAGATCTCCTGTGACGTGATGGCGCGCGTGTTGGGTCGGCACCGCAGCACGATCTTTCGCGAGCTTGGGCGCAATCATTTCCAGGACTACGATTTCCCGAAGGTCGCGGGATACTTCGCGATGGCGGCGCAACCCGGGCGCTGTTGGCCTGGCGTTGCGCCTGGGCGGGATGATCGTGTCGGCGCCGCGGGCGGCGATGGCGTCGCGGCAGGCCCGACCGTCACAGGCGCCGTCCACTGCCCGGCAGGGTCATGCGAAGCATGATCCCGAGAGGGGACGAGCAGGTGCAGCGGCCCGCCCGAGCCGCGGTAGGGCAACTGGACGGCCAGCGTCTTCTGGCGTCGACACAGCGTCGAGACAGCGTCGAGACTGAGGAGGATCAGCGAGCCTTCCAGTGGAAGGATCGCCCGACGAAGGGCACCGGCCGGTCGAGCCCCGCCAGTCGCAGCAGGCTCGCCACGAAGCCCGTCGTCTGCCTGAGCGGCAGGCCGAACAGAACCTTCACAGTCAGGCACGCCTGGATCGCGTTCGTCGGGGAAACGGTCCACTGGACCGTTTCCTGACCCTCCTCACCGCTGTAGACCGGCTGCGCGCCGCGCTTGCCGGACGGCGCCGCATGCCAAGGTCTCGAGGGGTCGAGGGGTCGAGGGGTCGAGGGGTCGAACCAACCTTTCGTGACATTGCTGCGCAATGCACTGTCGGTCAGCGGACGGTCAGCGACCCACGCTCCCGCAGCAAGGCATTGTAAGACGACCAGTTCAGGGTGAGGTAGCGGCTGGACGCGGGCTTGGACACGCCGCCCAGCTATGTCGCCGAACTCACGATGTGAATCCCGGGGCCGGCTTCGTGCAACAACGCCTCCGCCGACAACTGAGAGCGCACACGACGCGCGGGTTCGGTGTGACGCCATCTCAAGCCAGGGCGCCGAAACGCCACGGCATTCCTTCAGTCCAGTGACAGTCGCGCTTTCCTCCGCCCCGGTGCGATGCCCGGACCTTCGGCCGCCGGGGCGCCGAACTCGAGGTTCGTATCGCCATCCTTAACGGATAGACGATGCGCGGCACTCCAATTCGCCACACACCGGCCAACCGGCTGACGAGGGCGATAGCAGGATTTGGCCTCCCAAGCCTTGGCTCGACAAGGCTGCCCTCAGCTCGAACGCCACTCCGAGAGGCCATTCCGGCCGCACCCGATCATCTCCGGCGACAATTAACCGAAGTTTCCGAACAATTGCGCATCGCGGATTTCGGCAACAATTTCGCAAGACTCTCCCGCAATTGGTGCCGCGCAGATTCTTACCGGTAAAGCGGCCTTATTGAGGCGAAAGGAGTTCGAGGTGAAGATTTCAAAACTGATATTCGTGGCGTTCATTGCGGTCGGCATTTTCGCGGCCGGAAAGTTCGCCCTTTCCGTGAACAATTCGTGGCGGGACTATCGCACCGTCGCGCGCATGGCCGAAGCGAGCAAGGCGAACTCCGCCTGGGCGGCCGGGACGATCGCGCTGTCGCTCGAGCGCAGCGTCACGCAGGTCGCTCTCTCGCTCGACGAGCCGACCCCCGCCGAGTTCCGCCAGCTGATCGCGGCACAGCGTCAGGAAGCGGCGCGCCTGTTCGACGAGGCGATCGCGATCACCGCCGCCGCCCCGGCCTCCGCGGCGCAGTCGTCGTTCCTCGCCGATTCCGCCGCGTCCATCGACGCCGTCGCCGCGCTGCGAACCGAGATTGACGCGATGCTGGCCCTGCCGAAAGCGGAACGGAACGCCGTCCGCGCGAAGGCGCTGCCCTTCGAGCTGAAGGGCGAAATCTTGCAGATGAAGGCCGACGGCCTTCTCCTGACCCCGACCAACAGCGTCAGCTCGGACGTCTCGGCCGCGCTCGTCGGCGTGCAGGACCGGGCATGGGAGGTCCGCGAATTCGGCGGCCGGGCGCGCACCTACTTCGCCATCGCGACGCTGAACGGGACGCGGGTTCCCGAGGATTACCTCAACCTCATCGCGGCCGACGAGAAGCGCGCGGCGACGGCGTGGACGTCGCTCCTCAACCTCGCCACCGCGAGCGAGCTGCCGCAGCCGATCCTCGACCGCATCGAGATCGGCCGGACCCTCTACTTCGAGGACTACATCGCCCTGACCGAGACCCTGATGGAGATCTCGACGGCCGCGCCCGAAGGGGCGCCGTCCTATCCGCTGGGCTTCCCGGCCTTCTTCGAGCGCTCGAACGAGGCGCTGGACCACATGACGGCCCTGTCGAACCTGGCCGGTGCCGAGCTCGTCACCTACTGGGAAGACCGCCGCACGAACGCGCTGATCTTCCTCGTCGCCAACCTGGCGCTGCTGGCGGCGCTCGGCGGGGTGATCGCGTTCGCGCTGTCGCTGCTGCGCAAGCGTCTGGTCTCCCGCCTGGAGGCGACGACCGAGGCGCTGGAGGTGCTCTCGACCGGCAAGCTCGACGTCGAGATCGACACCCGGGACAACGACCTCGTCGAGGTGGCCCGTCTCGTGGCCGCGCTCGAGGTGTTCCGCGACAACATGCGCCGCACCGACCGCCTCCGCCAGACGCTTCAGAACGTGCTGTCGAACGCGCTGTCGAACGCGGAATCCGTGGCCCGCGCCGCGACCGACCTGCAGCATTCCTCGGCGCGCATCAGCAAGGGCGCGGAATCGCAGGCCGCCTCGGCGCAGCAGGCCAGCGCGGCGATCGAGCAGATGTCGACGAGCATCGGCCAGTCGGCGGTCAACGCGGGCGAGACCGACAAGATCGCGACCAAGGCCTCCGCCAAGGCGCAGGCCTCCGGCAAGGCCGTCGCCGGCGCCGTGAAGGCGGTGCAGGAGATCGTCCAGAAGATCGGCGTCGTCCAGGAGATCGCCCGGCAGACGGACCTTCTCGCGCTGAACGCCGCGGTCGAGGCGGCCCGTGCGGGGCAGCACGGCCGGGGCTTCGCCGTGGTGGCCGCCGAGGTCCGCAAGCTGGCGGAGCGCAGCCAGGTCGCGGCCGCGGAGATCTCCCGGCTCTCCTCGACGACCGTGGAGGCGGCGGGCCATGCGAGCGGCCAGATCGACGAACTCGTCCCCGAGATCCAGAAGACGGCCGATCTGGTCCAGGAGATCTCGGCCGCGGCGCGCGAGCAGAGCATCGGCGCGGAGCAGATCACGCGGTCGATCCACGAGCTCGACCACGTGATCCAGCAGAACGCCGCGACCTCCGACGAGGCGCGCGAGCTGGCTCAGGACCTCTCGGTCCAGGCCGACGAACTCAAGCGCACGATCGGCGAGTTCGACGAGGACGGCACGGCGGAGCCGGTCGAGGCGCCCGAACGCATGCCGGCCCCCGCCCTGCAACTGGCCGCCTGACGGGACGCCCCGCCCCGACGAAGCGGCCGTGACGACAGGTTCGGCCCCGGCGCCCCGGCCGCGAATACGCGGCCGGGGCTTCCGGTTTCCGCGAAATGACACACCGGTTTCCGTTCAGCCCAACTGACCTCGGGCCGGCATCTGACGCCATAAATCGCGCCGGGACCCCGATCGGGTCTCGGTCCGGGAATGCCCCGACCCGACACGCCCCGGTCCGATCGTCCGGCAAGCGCGACTTCCAGAGGATACTCCCCGGCGCCAGCGGTCCTGCAGGCGCGGATCGTTTTCGCAACGCGAGACAACCATTCAAGGTCGCGATCACCGCGACCATGCGGACGCTCCTGTTGCGCGCCAACACATTGCCGAAGGAAAACCGGCCCGGGGTGACGCAACCTAGGCTGGTCGTTCGCTATGGGATGTTCGAGCTCACGCAATGCAGGACGAAGCTACCGGTCGAAATCTCTGCACCCAAGTCTGCTATAAGAACTCGGAAATGCAGAACCGTTCCTGCGGAATAGCGTCTAATACATCGATTTTCGGTACTTTTCTTCCAAACCAGCGTCCAGCTCCTCCATTTCCTCGGGGTCAGCGGGAGCACCGGTCGTTTGGTCCAGAATGATGTTCATCAAGGACGGAACATCCTTTCTGTCCTGATGATGATCCTGCTGCCAGAGCTTTGACCTTCTGAAAGCCTTGGCGCAATGAATGAAAACCTCCTCGACATGAACCGCGATCGCAATGGTGGGGATCCTGTCGTTCACCGCCATCAACGACAGGATATCGGGATCACGCGTCAATTGTGCATGACCGTTCACCCGCATCGTATCGTCGAAACCGGGAACCATGAACAGCAGCCCAACATTCGGATTCGTGGTGATATTCGACAACGTATCGAGACGATTGTTACCGGGTCGGTCGGGAATCAGGAGTGTTCGGTCATCGAGGATCTTGACGAAGCCGCAAGGGTCGCCTCTCGGACTCACATCAGCGCGGCCATTTCCGGACTGGGTCCCGATACACACGAACGGAGACCGTTCTATGAATGACCGGGCGTGCTTGTCCACGTAATCGAGGCATTTCCGAACCGCGATCTCGTGGGTCGCCGGAAAGAGACGTCTGAGGTCTTCCTCGTCGCTGATTAGAAACTCGGATTTCAGTTTGGCTCCCGCCCCCGTGTTTTTGGCTTCGCTATTGTCGGTATCTGTCATCAGCCAATCTTTCGAATTCTCGAAACCATCGTTTCGGACCTTCTTTCTCACTGTCGAAAATGTCAATTTGGCCTCCGAGCCGCCGCGCGCCGCAGCCGGAACGAACGGCGGCATTCGGTTCGACGCCGCCGATCCGGACCTTCGGTGCGCGGAGGTCTCCGGTCCGGTCGGCCCGTCGCGGAGCCTCGGACCTTGCGCGTCAAGACGGACGCTGCCCTATCGGACGAGCTCGACCCGCACCGCCAGGGCCTCGGCCACCCGGGCCCAGGCCCGGTCCGCCGTCACGGCCGGAAGCCCCAGATGCCGGGCCAGGGCCAGGCAGGCCCGGTCGCCGTGGCTCAGACCGTGCGCCCGCGTCTGCGGGATCATCGCGCCCCCCTCCACGGCAAGGTCGACGGTCAGGTCGTGCAGCCCCTCGAGCGCGAGGTCGGTGACGGTGGCGGCCGCGACCTCGCGCGTGCCCCCGTCCCGCACGATCTTCGAGACCAGCTCCTGCACGTTGACCGTGGAGACCACCGCGCCGCGGTCGAGCCACTCGGCGGCGAGGTCGGCGCCCGGCTCGTCGAGCAGATAGGCCAGCAGCGCGGAGGTATCCGCCACGCAGGCGGGCATCAGAGGCCGGCTCCGTCCGCGGCGCCATCGTCGTCGCCTTCGCGGCGCGCCTCGGCGCGCCGCTCCGCGATCAGTTCGTCCACCACGCCGGATCGCGCGGCGTACAGGTCCTGCAGGCGCGCCCGGGCACGCGCGCGGGAGCGGGCCGCCGTGGTGATCTCGATCCGGTCGCCGTCCGACCGGACGACGACGCGGTCGCCCTTTCCCACCCCGAGCGCGCGGCGCAACTCCGCGGGCAGGATCATGCGACCGTTCTCCTGAAGGGGTATCCTGTAGCTCGGCACGACCCGGATCTCCGATTCCTGTCCAGTCACACGCTATATGACCCCGACCCGCGGCGAAAGCCATATCGCGGGGCAATGGACCGTGCTCCCGACAGATCGCGCCGGGATCAGCGCCCCGGCCACCCGCAGGCGGCGCTCTCCACGTAGACGGTATAGACGGACGTCGTCGCGGCGATGAACAGGCGGTTGCCGCGCGGCCCCCCGAAGGCGAGGTTCGCGACCACTTCCGGCACGCGGATACGCCCCAGCCGCACGCCCGCCGCGTCGAAGACCTGCACGCCGTCGCCCGCCGAGCACCAGATATGGCCGTGCCGATCCACCCGCAGCCCGTCGGGCAATCCGGCATCGACCGCGAACAGGTCGCGCCCCGGTCCGCAGCGCCCCGCCTCCACCGGGAACGCCCGGACGACGGGGGGAACGTCCGGATCGTGGCTCGAACCGCTTTCGGCCACGTAGAGCGTGCGCTCGTCCGGGGCGAAGGCCAACCCGTTCGGCTGCACGAACGCGTCGTCGATGACCCGGTCGAGACCGCCCTCGGGCCCCGCGCGGTAGACCCCGTTGCAGGGCTGCTCCCGCGCGGCCCGGTGGCCCTCGTAATCGCCGAGGATGCCGTAGGTCGGATCGGTGAACCAGATCGCGCCGTCCGACGACACGACGACATCGTTGGGGGAGTTCAGCCGCCGCCCCTCGTAGGCGTCGGCGATCACCGTGACCTGTCCATCGGCTTCGGTCCGCGTGACCGAGCGGGTGCCGTGGTGGCAGGACACCATACGCCCCTCCCGGTCGCGGGTATGGCCGTTGGCGAAGCCGGACCGGTCCCGGAAGACCGACACGTCGCCCTCCGGCGTGATCCGCAGGATGCGGTCGTTCGGGATGTCGGAGACGTGGAGGACGCCGAAGGCCGGGAACCAGACCGGCCCCTCGGCCCAGCGAAGGCCGGTCGCCAGCCGCTCAAGATGCGCATTCGGCTGGATCAGCGCGCGGAACCGGGAATCCTCGATCTCGTAGATGGGTTGCATGGCCTACCTCGCTGTCCGGGACCGGGTGCCGAGCGCCACGATGCCGACGATGATCACGCCGGTGAGCAGGAGACGCACCCCGGCCCCGAGACCGTAGGAATTGAGCATCGAGACGATCAGGAACAGGAACATGGCGCCCGCCGGCACGCCCGGCACGTTCGACCGTCCGCCGCCGATGGAGGAGCCGCCGATCACGACGACGGCGATGGAGGAGAGCAGGTATTCCTGCCCCATGTTGAGCGCCGCCCCGCCGGCGAAGCAGGCGAGGAGGAACCCCGTCACGCCCGCCAGCGCGGCGCTCAGCAGGTAGGTCGCGCAGCGCACGCGCTCCACCGCGATGCCCGCGAACCGCGCCGCCCGGAGGTTCTGGCCGATGGCCGTCACCTCCCGCCCGTAGCGCGCCCGTTCCAGCGCCACCCAGGCCAGGAGGCAGGCCGCCAGCGCGATGTAGGCGACGTTGGGCAACCCCAGCGTGCGGCCCAGCATCAGGTCCGACAGCAGGTCCGGCGGCTTGATCCGCAGGCCCCGGTTCGACCAGATCGCCAGCGACTGGTAGACGAAGGACGCCGCGAGCGTGGCGATGATGGGCGGGATCCGGAGCAGCAGGATCAGCGCGTAGTTGACGAGCCCCGCCCCGAGGCCGACGGCCAGCGCCACGGCGAGCCCCGGCAGCGCCAGGGCCCCTGCCCCGCCCATGAACTTCAGCGACAGCGTGGCCGCAAGCGTCATCGTGGCCGGGATCGACAGGTCGATGTTCCCCGGGCCGAGCGTGATGACGAACATCTGCCCCAGCCCCACCAGCACCGTGAAGGCCGAGAAGGTCAGCGCCGCGACGAGCAGTCCCGCGATCCCCTGCGACTGGCTGATCGCGGCGGTGGCCGCGAAGGCGGCGAACGCCGCGAGCCAGGCCCAGATCCACGGCCGGTCCAGCAGCGCGCTCATCGGGCCCGCCGCCCGAACAGGAGCCGCGCGGCCAGCACCGCGATCAGGATCACGCCCTGCGCGCCGATCTGCCAGTCGGGCGACAGGCGCAGGAACGACAGGAAGCTGCCGGCGAGCGTCAGCGTCAGCGCGCCGATCACCGCGCCCACGGGCGAGACCCGGCCGCCGGTGAACTCCCCGCCGCCCAGGATCACGCCGGCGATCGACAGGAGCGTGTAGCGCAGCGCGATATTGGCGTCGGCCGCCGTCGACAGCCCGACCAGCGCCATTCCCGACAGCACCGCGAAGAGGCCGGCGAGCCCGTAGGCCGCCGCGCGAAGCGCCACGGGCGACCACCCTGCCCGGCCGAGCGAGCGCGCATTGCCGCCGAGACCCCGCAGGAGCACGCCGAAGGACGAGCGCATCACGACGAGATGCGCCGCCAGCGCGATTGCCGCCGAGGCCAGCACCGCCATCGGCACGAGCGGCGGCTTCACCGTCATGACCGCGCGCAGCCAGCCCGGCGCGCTGCCCCCCGGCGACGGCAGCAGCAGGACGGCGAGCCCGCCCCAGGCGAAGGACATGCCGAGCGTGACCACGATCGCCGGCAGCCGCCGCGCCTCGATCAGCGCGCCGAGCGCCGCGTAGGCCAGGATCGCGGCGGCGAGCGCGGCATAGCCGAGGCCGGGCGCATCGACGACGAGCGTCGCGGTCACGCAGGCGACGAAGCTCACGAAGGCCCCCATCGACAGGTCGATGTCGCCCACCATGATGACGATCATCTGCGCGACCGTGGCGAGCGCCACCGGCACGGCAAGGTTGAAGAGCAGGTTCAGCCCCAGATAGCTCATCGCCCGCGGCTGCAGCCAGAACACCGCCGCCAGCAGGATCGCCAGCGACAGCACCGGCAGCAGGATGCGGATGTCGAGGCGGGGCGTCACGCCGTCGCCGCCATCTCGAAGGAGTTCGCCACGATGGCCTCCTCGGTGATCGCGTCCCCCGCCAGCTCGGTGCCGATCCGGCCGTTGCGATAGACGAAGACCCGGTCGCAGAGCCGGATCTCGTCCGTCTCGGTGGAGTACCACACAAAGGTGCGCCCGGCCTCGGCCTCCGCACGGATGATCTCGTAGACCTGCGCCTTGGTGCCGACATCGACGCCGCGCATGGGATCGTCCATGACGACGATCGGCGCCTCGGTGGCCAGCGCGCGCGCGAAGAGCACCTTCTGCTGGTTGCCGCCCGACAGCGACAGGATCGGCGCGGAGAGGTCCCCGGTGCGGATGCCGATCCGCGCCTGCCAGTCTTGGGCCAGCGCCGCCTCCGCCCCCCGGTCGATCGTTCCGCGCCGGACCAGTCCGCCGAGCCGGGCCGCGGAGACGTTGCGCCGGATCGACCAGAGCGGGAAGATCCCGTCGCGGGCCCGGTCGCCCGCCACGAAGACGGCGCGCGGCGCACGCCCCCTGCCCCAGTCCGAGGCCAGCGAGAGGTAGAGCCGCGACAACGCCGCCGCCTGCCCGTGACCGGCAAGCCCGGCAAGCCCGACGATCTCGCCCGCCCGCGCCGACAGGTCGTGACCGGGCCCGAGGATGTCGGGGCCCTCGGGCGCGACGCGGGCGGTGGCCGCGACCTCGGTCGCGACATGGCCCATTGCGGCGACGAGGCTGTCCTGGGTGAAGGCGCGCGCGGGCCGGTCCTCGGTGATGCGCCCGTCCTTCATCACCGCGATGCGGTCCGCGATCGCGAAGACCTCGGCCATCATGTGGCTAATGAAGATGACCGACCCGCCCGCCGCGCAGAAGGCGCGGACATGGGCGACGAGCTGCGCGGCGATCGACGCGTCGAGCGACGAGGTCGGCTCGTCCAGGATGACGAGCCGCGCGGGCTCGGCCCCCTCGGCGAAGCCCATCGCGATCTCGACCATTTGCCGCTCGGCCAGGGTCAGGTCGCCGACCGGCGCGCGGGTCGCGATCCCGTGCCCGGGAAAGATCGCGTCGAACGCCCCCCGCATCCGGTCGGCGGCCCGCTTGCGCCAGCCCCGCCCTGTCAGGTCGCGCTGCGCGATCCTGAGGTTCTCGAGCAGGGTGAGGTTCGGCGCCAGCGACAGCTCCTGGTGGACCGCCCGGATGCCCGCGCTCCGCCGCGCCTCGACACGGCGCGCGCCCGTTGGACCCTCCGCCCCGTCCCCGCCCTCGGGGCCGGGATAGACCACCCGTCCCTCGCTCGGCGCGAAGACCGCGTTGACCAGGTTGACCAGCGTGGACTTTCCGGCCCCGTTATGGCCGACCAGCGCCACGCATTCCCCCGGCCGGACCGCGAAGTCCAAGGGATGCAGCGCCCGGACCGCGCCGAAGGCCCGGCCCGCACCGTCGAGCCGGACGATCGGGGTCCGCCCGGGCGCCGCGCCCGGGGCGCGGGCCGTTCCGTCTCCCACGCTCAGGACGATGCGTCCGAGATCACCTGCTGGGCGGCCTCGAGGTCGTACTCGGTATTGGCGACGCCGCCCTCGGGCGTGGTCTCGAGCGCCTGATCCAGATCCGCCTGGTCGATGCGCAGGAACGGCACCGTCAGGTCCTTGGGCACCTCCGCCCCGTCGAGCACCTGCTGCGCCACCCAGAAGGCGAGCGTCGAGACGCCGGGCGCGATCGAGACCGACATGGTCTCGTAGCCGTTCGCGTCGCGCTGCTCCGCCCACCATTGCAGCTCGTCCTGCCGGTTGCCGAGCACGATGATCGGCATGTCGCGCCCCGCGGCCTCGAAGGCCTGCGCCGCGCCGTAGCCGTCGCCGCCCTGCGTCGCCACGCCGACGATCTCGGGCAGCGACGGCAGGATGCCGGCCACCGCCCGTTGCGCCACATCCTGCGCCCAGTCGCCGTTGACCGAGCCGGCGACGGAGAATTGCGGGTTCGCCGCCACTCCGTCATGGATGCCCCGCGAGATCGCGTCGTCGACGAAGACCCCGGCGAGGCCCCGGATCTCGAGCAGGTCCCCGCCATCGGGCAGACGTCCGGCGAGATAGTCGATCTGGTCGCTTCCCATCTGCTCGAAATCGACGGCGATCCGCCAGGCGCAGGGCTCCTCCACGATCCCGTCGAAGGAGACGACCACGATCCCCGCGTCGCAGGCTTCCATCACTGCACCGTTCAGCGCCGTGGGCGAGGCCGCGTTCAGCACGATCGCGTCGTAGCCCTGCAGGATCATGTTCTGGATCTGCGCCGCCTGCTCGGTGGCCTGGTTCTCGGCGGTCGTGAAGGCGTCGGCCGCGGCGACGACTCCGTCGGAGACGGCCTGCCCGGCCGTCGCCTCCCAGCTCTCCAGCATGGCCTGACGCCAGGAATTCCCGGCATAATTGTTCGACAGGGCGATGCGCTTGTCGGACGTGTCGGCCGACGCGGCGGCGCCGGTGACGAGTGCGATGGTCAAGGCGAGACAGGTCGCGGTTTTCATGTGTATCCTCCCAGATGCGATGCCGGGCCTTCTCGGGGCCGCGCATCGCGACGGATAGTGCCAGTCCGGGGGCAAAACTCAAGACGGGATCGGTGGTGCCGTCCCGACGGAGCCGGGCGGGCGACCCGGTTCCCCGGCCTGCCTGCATTCATGCCGGTCGCATCGCGCTTCGGTGGAGCGATGCCATCAGATCGAACCCCCCTGCCCCGGCACGTCGCGTCAAGGCCCGCAGATAACGGTCCGGGTGTCGCAGCCGCGCGATGCGAGGTCTGAGGTAGGCCAGCGCCACGACGGCCCAGACCAGGCCGTGCCTCTGCCTTGCATGGGTCCAGGCCGAATGGACCGACAACGCATGGGCGGCCCTTTCGCCCGCCTCTCGCAGTTCAGAGATGCTCGCAACCGTCAGATCGACCATCTGCGCGACCTCGGCGATCGCGGTCCGGGCGATCCTCTCCTGCGTCACGGTCTGATTGGATTCTGTCTTGGGTTCTGAGTCACATCCGATTTGGGCGGCAGCGACATCCGTTTCGGGCGGCAGCTCGGCTTCGAGATCGTGCAGGACCGTTTCCAGACGTTGCGGCGCGACCTTGCGGCGAAGGAGGCGTAGCAATTCCGCGCTTCGCTCCGCCGCCACCGTGATCTGCGCCAGAACCGTCCGGATCCGCGCCCGCAATGCGCGCAGGCGCTCCTGCACCTGCCGGGCCGCGATGGCGCGTTCCTGAATTTCCACCGCGCTGGCGAAGAACGGCGCCAGGTCGAACCCGTAGGCCAGATCCGCGCCAATGCGGTAGCGTTTGCCGTTGGGCGACGGCCGGCGACGGATCAGCCCCGCCTCCACGAGCCACGCGAGATGGCGGCGCAGCGTGCTCTCGGGCATGCCCATCAGCCGCTCGCCGAGCGTCCGGTTCGACGGAAAGACCGTCAGGCGCATCGTCTCGCCCTTTGGAAGAAATCCCAGCAGCGCGCGAAGCACGGCGAGGGTCCGGTCCTTCAGACCCCAATCCTCCCGCGCGGCAGCGAGGTCGTCGAGGAGCCGCCAGCGCAGTTCCGGCGCATGCGGACCCCTGCGCCCCGGGGCGTTCATTTCGTGTGTCATGATGCCATGAAGCCGCAGAAGACCGGCCGCCGGAACGCGGGTGCTTGACGGCAGTCAAGCGGTCCCCTAGCTTCAAGGTGTCAGACTTGGAGGCCTCTCGGGACGTACGTTTCGGGGGGCTTCTTCTTTTCGGCTATTCCTCCTTGCTCTGGTTGCTCTCTCCGTCCGTCCCGGCCTGGACCTGCCAGTCCCGGTGCAGGTCGTCCATCCGCGCGACGAGCCAGTCCGCGAAGGCTTGGTCCTGGTCGAGCGAAATCGTCGTGCCCCGCGTCGTTTGCCGGACGCTGCCCCATTCGGCGCGCTGCGCGGCCTTCCGGGGCGCGGGGCTGCGTGTCGTCGCCAGCGCGGCCTCGAACCGGGCGTCGCTGTCCGCATCGGCCTCCCGCGCCGCTTCGACCGCTGCGAGCGCGGCGTCCGCGTGTCCGGCCAGCGCCTTGGAGAAGGCTACCCAACGGTCCCTGCCCGTCCGTGGCGCGTCACCGATGGCCGCGATCAGTTCCGGCGGCACCCGGTCGGCGACGGTCAGCATCTTCGACACGACCGCCTCGTGCAGGTGCAGCGCGTCCTGGATCACCTTCCGCTCGAAGCCCATGTCGCGCATCTGCCGCGCAAAATTGGCGAGCTCGACGAAGGACAGGTTCTTGCGAGCCGTGTTCTCCTGCCCCTGCGCCACGATCAGTGACCGGTCTGGCAGATCGCGCACCATCGCCCGGACGGGGCGGCGCAACGCGCGCAGGGCGACGACGCGGCGGCGGCCATAGACGATCTCGTAGCGGCCCTCGACATTGGGCGAGTGCCGCAGCAGGACCGGCACCTGCTGACCGTATTCCTCGATCGAGCGCGTCAGGGCGGCCTGATCCGGGTCGTCGCCCAGACGGTCGGACAGGCCGGCCGCGTCGATCATGTCCGCCGGAACCTCGACCACGGCGTTCTCGCGCATCTGGGCGAAGCTGCGCCCGACCGCGCCGATCGCGCCGCTGGTGCGACGCGGCAGGGCCGATGCCTCGGCCTCCGTCTCCGGTGTCGACTTGACTGCGGTCAAGCCTTCCAGAAGGTTCTTTCGCGCCATTCCGGCACCTCCTTCGCATTCGGCTCCCGCCCGGTCACGACGGCACCTTCCGGCCCCAGGCCGCCTGGACGAGACCCTCGATTTCCGCATTCACCGCGTCGAGGCTTTCCCGCGCGCGCTCGTAGGTGGAGCGGGTGAACTGCGTCCGCTCCACCTCGTAGAGCGTCTGCTTGGTGATCCCCGCATCCGAGATAGCCGTGCTCTTGAGCACGGTGTTGTTCAAGACGTGGTCGCCGAAGATCGAGCGCATGAACCCGACCATCTGGTTCTGCGGCCCGTCGCCCGGCTCGTAGCGGGTCACGAGATAGCGCAGCCAGTCGTATTCCATGTTGCCGCCGGCCTCCGCCACTACGCCGAGCAGGTTCGACGTCATCAGCAGGAACTGGCACATCGACATCACGTCGAGCATCTGCGGGTGGATCGTCACCAGCACCGCCGTCGCCGCCGAGAGCGCGGCCATCGAGATGAAGCCGAGTTGCGGCGGACAGTCGATGATCACCGCGTCGTAATCGCCCTCCACCTGCGCGAGCGCGGCGGCGATGCGGGTGAAGAACGGGTTCTCGTCGCGGCGCACGATGGCCGCCGGGGTGTCGTGCTCGAAATCCATCAGGTCGAGATTGCCGGGGATCAGGTCGAGCCCGTCGAAATAGGTGGGCCGGATCACGTCCCGGATCGGTACCGGGTCGTCGTATCGGATCGCGTCGTAGAGTGTGCCCCCGTCGAGCAGGTCGAATTCCGGCTGGTAGCCGTGGAGCGCCGAGAGGCTGGCCTGCGGGTCGAGATCGACGGCAAGGACGCGGTAGCCGTCGAGCGCCATCTTCTGCGCCAGATGCGCCGACGTCGTGGTCTTGGCGGAACCGCCCTTGAAGTTGATGACGCAGATCACCTGGCAGTGATCCTCCGTCCCGTCGGCATGACGGCGCCGGCCGGGCAGGTAGCTGCCTGGGGCGCGCGTGCCGTCCTCGAGCATGACGCGCAGGGCCCGGATGTCGCTGGCCGTATAATAGCGCCGTCCGCCCGTGCGTACCTCGGGGTCGGGGCCCCGGCCGTCGAGATGCAGCTTGCGCAAGTAGGCGTCCTTCACGCCGAGCAGATCCGCCACCTCGCCGGAGGTGAAACGGCGCAACTCCTTGCGGGCGGTCGGCGGGAACAGGCGCGAGCGATGTTCCTGAAGCTGCGCGGACAGGGCGGCGGCATGGCGGCCGACGACCTGGTCGATCCGCTCGCCACCGCGCCGCGTCGTCCCGGTCGCATCCGTGTCGGATGCCGGTCGAGCCGCGCGCGCGGGCAGGGGGGTCGGGTCGCCCATGCCGTCCATCCTCTCGCCTCTGCTTCGTGCCGTTACGCTTCGAACCGTCGTTTCGGCTGTTTTGCGTAAGTAGGCACAGAGGGCCGGGATTCGGCAAGCGATTTCTCGGGCTCGCACGGACAGGGTCCCGCTGCCTTGACCGCAGTCAAGAGTATCGGGTCGCGGAGGAGCACGGTGCTATGGTCATATTGGTGATAAAAGCGATATCAGTGCCGGGGTCAGCCCGACAGGGGACGTTGCGGTTCGCTTCGAAGCGCATGTCGGGGCCGTTTCCCCGACATGGCCCGTGCCTCGCAGCACCGCGCACAGGGCAGCGTCTCTCCCGAGACGCAAACGGAGCTTGCCGTGAGCGACACCTGCCGTTCGTCTCTGCTGCGGCGAATGGCTGGAAGGAACCCTCCCATTATCCCTCACTGGTTTGGGCTCGAAACCAGCAGTATGGTGATACTCGCGCAGATTGAGCGGGGGACCATACATGGCTGTGAAATTCGCCGGCGGAAAAAACATCGCCATGAAGGTGCCGCCGCATCAGTACGATGCGACCGTGGCGTTCTACCGGGACCTTCTCGGGTTGGAACAGATTGGCGGTCCCGAAGGCCGCGCGGTCGGGTTCGTCTTCGGGTCCAACAATCTCTGGATCGACAAGGTGCCCTCCATGAGCCAAGCCGAGCAGTGGCTCGAGACTGTCACCGATGATACCGCCGAAGCCGCCAATATGCTCGCAGAGGCGAATGTTGTCCGCTGCGACGAGATCGAGGATCTGGGCGGTCTCGATGGCTACTGGATTTCCAGCCCGGCCGCCATCATCCACCTCGTCGATGCGCAGGACGGTTCCTGGGAATAGTCCGCTTCGTCTGCATCGGGTGGGCTCGACCGTCGCGCGGCGAACGACTGGTTCCAAAGCGGAGTCGCTGACCGCGCCCGGCCTGCCGAGGCTGAGCAGGCCGTAGGGTCGGAACGGATCCCGCGGCGGCAGCCCGGCATGGCAAGGGGCCGTCGATATCATGATGCGGAGGCAGGAATTGGCCTCGGCACCCGCGAAGACCATCGCGCAGAACCGTGCGCCCAGTTTCGGAGCGCCCCTTATTTTGCGGAGCGCGGCAAGAAGGTTCTGCAGGAACATCAGACCGCGCCGGCAGACGCGCGGCATCCGCGACATGAAACCGGACGTTGCCATGACCGGCCAGCGGGGGGTATCTCCGCGCAAGGTCGAGAATGGCGGGCGAGGGATCGGTGGCGCCGACGGCACCGGACGGACCGACCCGCTGCGCGAGGTCGCGCGTCTGATCACCGGCACCTTCAGCGACGTCCGGGACATGCTGGCCCGTCCGGATGCCGGCCATCCACATCGTCGCCTCCGTCGCCTCCGTCGGCTCACGCAGCCTCGGCAGGATCGTCGGGGTGTGGCGGTCCTTGCGTCGCGCAACCCGTGCGACGAGCGGCCGGTCGAGCCGGTTCGGGCGCTCTCGATGTCCAGTCCGGAAGCGCCAACGACCTTGCCTGTGGTCGTGGCGAACCCGTGGTTGAACGGCGGACCTTCTGCGATGCGGTGACCGGTCAGGCGGCGTAGCGGTCGAACCAGAGTTCGGGCGAGATCCGGCCCGCGCCGTCGGTCACCCGCACCGTCGCCGCGTCGCCGTTCGAGGCGATCCGCACCCGCTCCCCGTCGAAACTGGTGAAGCTCATCGAGACCGGCTCGTCGTAGAGAGCCATGTGGTCCTCCAGGATCGACGCGGCGATGCGTTCGCCGAGCCGCAGCGATTCGAAGTAGTCGGTGTAGTAGTGCACGCCGGCCATGTTGCGCGCGATGGCGATGTTCGCGGCCAGCTTGTCGAGCTCGCCCTCGATGGTCATGCCCGCGACCGGGCCGATATCGGCGCGCCGCGATCCGTTTCCGCCCATCCGCTCCGCGACGAACACCGCGTCGTGCGGCCAGGGCAGGGGCGTGCCGTTCGGGGCGTACATCTCGAAGAAGGCCTTGAGCACCGTGACGCAGGCGCCGGCCACCGTCGCGTGCCCCGCACCGTAGGCCGGATGGGTGGGCGAGCCCTCGGGGAAGGCCATCGGCAGCAGGAAGTTCTTGGCGTCGTCGATTTCGGGGAAGTCGTCCGGCAGGTCGGCGGTGGCCTTCGGCCGGATCGCGGGGTCCGGATTGGCCGTGGCGTCGTTCAGGGTGCCGTTCCGGGCCGCGACCGCGTCGAGGATGGCGGCGGGGATTTTCCCGCGCAGCCCGGCCAGCGTGGCGCGCAGCTCCTCGTTCTCGAACCGGGCGGGGTCGTTCTCGTGGAGCGTGAGGAGGGCGGCCAGCACTTCCGGCCGGGTCCGGCGATGGTGCATCCATTTCTGCCGCCAGACCGCCTTCAGCGCGCGCGTCGCCCCTTCGGTTACCAGCGACAGGATGTGCGGGCCGCCGAACGAGGCGAAGGCCGCGCGCGTGCGGCTCTTTGTTTCGGGCAGGCCGCGATCCTTGGTGAACTTGCCGTCGGCGAGCATCAGCAGGCAGGCGTTGAGATAGGCCTGATAGAGCGCGTCGTAATGCACGTAGGTCGCGATGTCGCGCGGGGTGACGAGGAACCGCCGGCGTTGGCGAAACATGTCGAGGCCGTTGAAATCCACCCCGTTCTGGCAATCGAGCCAAGCGGCCCAGGTGGTCAGGTAGTCGACGCCCTCCTGCGCCACGATCGAGCGCTGGTCGATCACCTGCGTCCCGTAGAGGACGAAGCCGTCCTCCCGCCCGATCTCGGCCCCCGTGCCGACGAAGCTCGACGCCGGGTCGGCCGCGTCCGACACCGCGCCGGCATCGTTCTTGAAGGTCGCACCCGTGTTGTCGTTGCCCATCAGCAGGAACTGCGACAGCGCCGGTCCCGTCTGCGCCCCGGTCGTCGAGCCGCGGAACAGGTCGGCGGACCCGCCGATCTGGCGGCGCGTGGCGTAGCGCCGGCGCTCCGGCTCGTTGGTCGGCTGGAAGCTGCCGTTGAACCACGGCATCGTCTTCAGGGCGTCGACGAGAACGTTCAGCCCGGTTGGCGCCGTGCCGGCGGCGATGTCGGCGAAGCTGGCGTCGCGGAGCAGGGCCATGACGTAGAGCTCGGCCATCTCGGCGGCCACTTCGTCGGAATCGGCGAGCGGCGCGGGCGCGATGGCGTAATCGCCCGCATCGGCGCCCTCCGTGTCGAAGACGTGCCCCGTGCACGGGCTGGTCAGCCGGCGATACCCGAGATGCTTGCCGGCACCGGGGTCGTCCCTGTCCGTCGTGGCGTAGCGGGGCGGGTTGGTGGCGCTTCCGTTCTTCGCCGACCGGTTGCCGCCGACGGGGAGGGTCTCGAGCGCGCCGTATTCCTGGGTGCAGAGCATGTGCACCATGTCGTTGTAGCTTTCGCGGTGAACCATCCCGTCGACGTCGTGCGGCAGGCCCTTGTGGTAGTTCAGCGCGTAGCCGAGATCGAACGCCACCTCCTCGCCATTGGGGATCGTGACGTTGCCGTGCCGCAGATCCGCGACGCGGTCGCGCGAGACGCGACGTGCGCGAACCTGGATGCGTCGGGCGTTGCAGTCGGGGACGGGGATGCCGATGGAGGTGGACATTGGAAACGACTCCGGAGGCGCCGAGGCGCAATTACATGGCCGCCTCCCGGATGGCGGGACGGCGGAACTCGTGAACGTGGTGTGTTCTTCACGCGTCCCCTGGCAAAATCGGGACGGTCTTCGACGCGGGGTGGTGGACTGGCGAACGGGCGCGATGACCCGTCCGAAAAGAAACAGGAATGATCCGAACTCGGGCGACAGAGGCGTCGTAAGGCGTGTGTGCCTGCATACAGCGAAATGGATCGGCCACGCAGTCTGCTCTCTTGCATAACCGGGCCGCGAAAATGCATACCCGTCCATGTTCGCCTGGGACGATCTCAAGGTCTTTCTCGCCGTCGCCCGCAACGGCAGCACGCTCGCGGCCGGACGCGCGCTGCGGATCAACCAGTCGACCGTGCAGCGCAGGCTCCTGGCCCTTGAGGATCGGCTCGGGCAGCGCCTCGTCGAGCGGCTGCCGTCCGGGTATCGCCTGACGGAGCTCGGGACGGCGATCCTTCCCTTCGCCGAGACGGTGGCGGCGGCAGCGCAGGGCTTCGAGGATCAGCTCGCGGAGCTTGCGCGCGATCGCCTCGGCATCATCCGCGTGACCTGCCCGGAGCCGATCGCGTTCCGGCTGAACCAGTCCGGGCTTCTCGACAGGTTCCACGCCGCCTATCCGGACCTGAAGGTCGAGTTCGTCCTGAGCGACCATTACGTCGACCTGCTGAAGGGCGAGGCGGACGTCGCGCTGCGCTCGGGCGACACGGATGCGAACGTGCTCGTCGGACGCAAGATCGCCGACTCGCTCTGGGCGATCTATGCCAGCCGTCAATATGTCGAGCGGCACGGCAGCCCGAGGGCGGTGTCCGAACTCGCCGAGCATCCCCTGATCGGCTTCGCGGAGAGCATGCGCGCGCATCGCATCTCGGTCTGGCTCCACGAGGTGGCGCCGGACGGGGCATACGCGGCCCACAATACCAGCGTTCTCGGGCTCATCTACGCGGCGAAGGCCGGCGTCGGCGTCGCGCCGCTGCCGATGTCGCTGGGCGATGCGGAGACCGATCTCGTCCGCCTGTTCGGCCCGATCCCGGCGCTGACGCGGCCGTGGCGCCTGCTCGCGCATCCCGATCAGCGCCGGACGCGACGGGTCTCGGCCTTCTTCACGTTCATCACGCAGGAGGCCGACACGATGAAGGCGATCCTGACGGGGCAGTCCTGAACCGAAGCGGCGGGCGACCGGCGGCAAACGTGTCGGATGCGGGCGAGGGAGCCGCCGGGCCGGATGGGGGAGGGCCCGGCTAATCGTCCCGATCGCGTGGCAGGGATCGACGTCTTCGCAACTCGCGCTTTACCTTGCGGAAGATCGGACCCAGATCGGGCGCGCGGCCGCCGCTGCCCGGACCGAACAGGAACGTGTCGACGGGGCGCAGGATCGGATGATCGCGATGTCGCGACGCGGGCGCCTGTTCGGCCAGCAGGCGCATCGCAAGCGACCGGAACGGCGCCGCCGCGCCCGTCCGGGCGTGGTGGCGAAGGCGCAGGAGGTCCATTCGCGCCCGCATCCATCGGCGCAGGCGGCCGCGATCCAGCGCGAGTGTCCGTTCGCGTCCCAACGCGAAGGCCAGCCCGGCCAGCAGTGCGGCGGCGAGGACGGTCAGGTGCGGGGCGCCCACGCCCGGACCCGCGCGCCAGCCTGTCCCGGCATTGTCGGCGAAGCTGGCATAGCCGATGGGCGCGGCGGGGATCGTCGCGTTCCGCGCCGCGCGCGCGGCCGTGTCGAACCACGGGATCGCGACCTCGGGCAGGACGCCCGGTTCGCCGGTGACGGGCCGCAGGGTCCAAGTCCAGACGATCGTCGTCACCGGACCTTGCGGCGTGACCTGGAGATCGCGCTGCTCGGGCGGAGTGAAGGTGATGAGCCAGGGTTCCCTGAGCGCGGGCTGTTCGGGCAGCATCTCCGGCGTGGCGCCGAGCGCGCGCAGCACGACCCGGCGCTCGACGCTCTGCCCGTCCGCCAGTCGGCCCGCCTCCGCGCTCCAGCTATCCGACAGTTCCAGCGCCCGGACGGGCAGCCAGTCGTCGCCCGCGCCCGCGGGCGCCGCGCGGACCTCGACGGTCACGGGGTCGGAGCGGACGATCCGCGTTTCGCGCGCGTTGTCCGGGTCGAGGATCTCGAGATTCTGCGCGACGGGAAGGATCTCGAGCGTGCCGGCCCGTCTGGGGTAGAGGGCGACGCGCCGTTCCATGACCCGGGCCGCCCGGCCGTCGATGCGCGCGTCGGTCCAGACATCCTGCCCGAGACGCAACCAGTCGAAATCGGTCATCGGGCGCAGCTTCAGCTCTTCGCGGGTGATGCGCGCGCGGTAGGTGCCGCGGATCGTGGCGAGGATCATCTCGCCCACGAACGGCGCCTCCGACCGGTCGTCGAGCACGAGTTCGAGCCGCATCGGATCGCCATCCTGCGCGACGGCCGGGCAGGCGAGCAGGAGCAGGAGGAGCGCGAGCCTCACCATCGGCCGGGCGCCTCCGGGTGGGCCTCGCCTGCGGCGCGGCGACGCTCCATCTCGGCGGCGAGCCGGCCCTTCAGATAGGCGCCCGGGGCGTCGGCGAGCGTGTCGAGCCACCGGGCATCGGCGGCGATCGTGCGCGCGTCGGTCACCGGGCGCTTGGTGCTGGCGCGGAAGGGGTCGCGCTCGGCTTCCTGGACCGGACGGGTGGGGTCGTCCGGATCGAAGGCAGCGTTCGCGATCCCCGCTTCGGAGAGGAGCGTCTCGATCCGGCCGTGGCCCATGGCCTCGCCAATGACGGGCTCGACCAGCGACGCCACGACGTCGCGGTTGTGCCGGGCCTCGGCATCGTAGCGGTCGGCGAAGAGCACCGCGTCGAAATAGGCGACCGACAGATCGTAATCGCCGGTCGCGGCGAGCGTCAGGCCACGGTCGTAGGTGGCGCCGCGGCCGATGGCGGCGAATGCCGCATCCGCGTCCGCGTAGCGCCCGATCTCGTAGAGCGCCGCGCCGCGGGACGCCTCGTCTCCGATGAGCGGCAGCGCGAGGGTGGGAAGGCCCGCCCACCAGATCAGCTTGCCCCAGGCTTCGGGACCCGCGGCGACGGCGCAGAGCGCGGCGATCGCGGCGGTGGCGAGAGTGACGCGGCTCATCCCGGACGTCTCCGCCGGAACAGCAGGCCGAGCGGCAGCAGGGCGAGCGCGACCATCCAGCGCCCGTGATCCTCGAAGCGGAGGCTGCGGCGCGCGGCGTCCGAGACGTCCGTGCCGCGCCGATCCGCGAGCGAGGCTTCGAGCCTCACGATGTCGGTCTCGTCCACGATCAGGCCGCCCCCGGCCTCGGCCAGGGCGCGCAGCGCGTCCCGCCGGGGCGGGGGCATGGCGTAGGGGGGCGTCTCGGGCGCGACGAAGACGGCCGAGATCCGCGCGCCCGCCGCTGCCATCTGCCGGGCGAGGTCGAGCGTGGCGGGACCGACGCCGCCGCCATCGGAGACGAACACCACGTCGGGCCGCTCGGCCGTCGCGTCGGCCAGGACCCGCCGTGCGAGCGCGAGCGCGCGGTCGGGACGGCTGCCGCCCACGGGCATGGTCGCGGCATCGACGACGCCGACATTGCTCTGCAACCCGGCCGGGTCCTCGGTGGGGACGCCGACGAGGAAGGCCTCGCCGGAATAGACGCCGAGCGCGACCGGCCGCGTGCCGTGGCTGTCGATCAGGCGCGAGACGGCGGCCTGCGCGTCGGGAAGGGCGCCGCTTTCGGTGATCGAGGGGGACAGGTCCAGGAGGATCATAACCGCATCGAGGTTGCGCAGGGCCGGCGCGTCCGGATCGCGCGTGGCGGGTCCGGCCAGCCCGAGGAGGACGAGCGTCGCGCCGGCCGCGAAGAGCCACGGGCCAAGATCGCGCTGCGTTTCCGTGACGTGGCCGCGGCGGCGCAGGACCGCCAGCAGGTCGGCGTCGATCACGCGCCGCCAGCGGGCCAACCCGTCCGCCCGCCGCGCGGCGAGGCCCGCGAGGAGCAGCGCGACCGGGATGCCGATCAGCCAGAGCGGACGCAAGAGGACGAGGCCGCCGAGCGCGGTCATGCCGTCTCCCGCAGGCGCGCGCCAAGCGCCAGAGCGAGCGGGAGCAGCGCCGCCGCGGCGAGCCAGGGCCAGAAGTCCCGCCAGGCGCGGATCGGCGGGGCGGCGGCAAGGCTCGGCTCGAGCCGGTCGATGGCGGCGGTCACGGCGCGCAAATCCGCCGTGTCGCGCACGCGGAACGTTTCCCCGCCGGCCGCCTCGGCGATCCGGCGCAGGGTTTCGCTGTCGACCGCGTCGCTTGCGTCGGGGTCGGTCTCGAGATCGGCGGCGCCAAGCGCGATGGTGTGAATCCGCAGCCCGAGCGTCTCGGCCGTCCGAGCCGCCGCGACCGGATCGACCGCGCCCGTCGTGTCCTGCCCGTCGGACAGGAGGATGATGACGCGACTCGCGGCGTCGCGGGTCCGCAACCGCCTGATCGCCAGGCCCAGCCCGTCCGCGATCGCGGTGGCCTTGCCGGAGACGCCGATCCGGGCCGTCTCGATCGCGCTCGCGACGGAGGCGACATCGTGGGTCAGCGCCGCGGCCACGTAGGCCCGGTCGCCGAAGACGACGAGGCCCACCCGGTCCCCCGTGCGGCCCCGGACGAAGCGTGCGCCGACGCGTTGCACGGCGGCGAGGCGGGACACCGTCTCCCCGTCGAGCGCGAAATCCTCCCGCTCCATCGAGCCGGAGAGGTCGAGCGCCAGCACGATGTCGCGGCCCGAGGCCGGGACCACGTCGAGCACCTGTTCCTGCCGCGGGCCGGTCAGGGCGAGGACGAGCAGAATCCAGGCGAGGGCCAGCAGGGCGTGCTGCGCCCGGCGATGGACGGGGGCCATGGCGACGGGGCGGAAGGATGCGGCGATGGCCGGCGGCAAGGCGAGCGCGCCCGTTCCGTGCGCCACGGGCGGGAGGAGCCGGTAGAGCAGAAGCGGCAGCGGCAGGAGCAGCGCGGCCCAGGGCGCGGCGAAGCTCATCGCCGGCGCGCGGCGTCGAGCACGGCGCGTTCGAGCTCGGTGGCGTCGATCGTCGCGCGAGGGTCGTAGAGCGCCGCGGACGGGCCCTCGGGCACGGTGCCGCCCTGCGCGCGCAGGAGCCGGGCGAGCCCCGCGATCCGCTCCCGGGGGTCGCCGGCGCGGAGTTCGGCGATGCTGGCCCGGGCGCGGTCGGCGGGGCGATGCCTTCGCACCGTGACGCGTCGCAGCAGCGATGCCAGCAGGAGTGCCACGACCAGCCCGAGGGCGATGGCGGCCAGCGCGTCCTGCAGGCCGAACCGGGCGAAGCTCTCGGGGATGCGGACGGGTGCGAGCCGGGCGACGAGGTCCTCGGGGTTCATGCCGGCGCCTCGGCCCCGACGGCCCCGGACGCGTTCACGATCCGCACGGGAACGCCGAGCCGGGCCAGTACCTCCCGCGCCGGGGACGGGCCGAAGCGGCCGCGGACCACGCGTCGTCCGAGCCGTGCGGTCAGGGTGCCCGGCGGCGGGGAGGTCTCGACCGCGTCCTGCACGAGCAGCACCTCGAACGGGCATTTCCGCATCAGCGCCGCGGCGGCGGGACCGAAGGCCGGCCCCGGATCGTCGAGACCGGTGGCGAGGCAGACCGACGCGCCGGGCGGTGCCTCTGCGACAATCCGGTCGAGGATCGTGGCGAGGTCGTCGTGGGCCGCCTCGGGCGCGGCGAGCGCGGCGGCATGGACCCGGCCGAGCGCACCGGCCACGCGGAGCATCGCCGTCTCGCGCGGGCGGGGGGCGAGCAACTCGGCCTCCGCGTTGCGCAGGATGATCGCGCCGACCCGCGCCCCGGCGCGCACCGCCCGCCAGCCTTCGAGCGCCAGCGCCTCGGCCGCCGCGACGGAGCGGAACCGGCCCCGCGTTCCCCAGAGCATCGGCGCGCGGAAATCCGCGACCAGCAGGAGCGTGCGCTCGACCTCCTCGTGACGGCGGCGGACCTGCGCGCGTCCGCTCCGCGCCGTCGCGGCGGGGTCGATCCAGCGCGGATCGTCGCCCTCCTGGAACGGCCGCAGATCGAAGAGGTCGCCGCCCTCGCCGCGCCGCGGACCGGACAGCCCGCCCGCGCGCCCATGCGCGGGGCCGGGGGTGGGGCCGGGCCCGACCCGCGCGGCGAGCGCCACGAGGCGGTCGGGATCGACTTCGGTGCCGGCGCCGTGGGGCCGCGTCACAGCGACTGCGTCCTGTCGAGGATGCCGGCGAGGATCGACCGCGAGGTCTCGCCGGCCGCCTGCGCCCGCCGGGTCGGCGCCATCCGGTGACAGAGCACGTCCGGCGCGAGCGCCGTCACGTCCTCGGGCAGGGCGAAATCCCGCCCGCGCAGCCAGGCCCGCGCCCGTGCCGCCGCGGCGAGGGCCAGCGTTCCGCGCGGGCTCACGGCGTGACGGATGCGGCCGGTCGTGTCGGTGTCGTCCGCCCGCGTCGCCATCACCAGCGCGACGACGTAGCGCCGCAGGGCCGGCGAGAGATGGACCGCCAGCACCTCCGCCTTCATCGCCGCGAGCGTGGCGTGGTCGAGGGACGGCGCCCGACGCCCGGCCTGCGCGCGCAACTCGCCCTCGACGAGATCGAGGATCGCCAGCTCGTCCGCCTCCCCCGGCAGGGCGAGCACGACATGCATCAAAAATCGGTCAAGCTGCGCCTCGGGGAGCGGGAACGTGCCCTCCTGCTCGATCGGGTTCTGCGTGGCGACGACCATGAAGGGCTCCGGCA
This sequence comes from uncultured Jannaschia sp., assembly GCF_947494055.1. Lineage (GTDB taxonomy): Bacteria > Pseudomonadota > Alphaproteobacteria > Rhodobacterales > Rhodobacteraceae > Jannaschia. The sequence continues at coordinate 33,127 of NZ_CANLTR010000018.1, forward strand.
GGGTCCGGGTCGTGCCGCCCGTGGTGACCTGACCCTCGCCCATCGCCTCGAGGAGCGCCGACTGCACCTTGGGCGGCGCGCGGTTGATCTCGTCGACGAGGACCAGATGGTGAAAGATCGGCCCGGGCGCGAAGTCCATCCGGCCGCTGTCGGGGCGGAACACCTGCAGGCCGGTGATGTCGGACGGCATCAGGTCGGGGGTGCACTGGATGCGCGCGAAGCTGCCCTCGATCCCGTCGGCGAGCCTGCGGACGGATCGCGTCTTGGCGAGGCCGGGCGCGCCTTCGAGCAGGACGTGCCCGCCGGTCAGGAGCGCGATCGTCAGCCGCTCGACAAGGGCGGAATGGCCGATCAGGCCCGCCTCCATGTCGGCCGCGAACGCGGCCATGCGTCCCGTGCCGCGCGCCGCCACCCGTTCCGCGCCCTCGTCCATATGGCCTCCCCGCCTCACTCCCGCGACCGGACCACAGAACCGGGCCGGTCCGGAAGCCTTTTCGCACCCCGCGCGGCAGGCCGGGCAATATGCCCGGGACAGGCGGGCGCGTTTGCCCGATCATGCGGGCCGATCGCTGTGGGAGAACGACATGAGTCTGCGGGTCCGGCTCGTCCTGATGCTCTGGCTGGTGACCGCGGTGGCGGGGCTCGCCACGCTCGTCCTTTCCGCGACCGACGCATACCGCACGGTGGCGCGCGACATGCACGGCACGCTGGCCCGGGCCGGCTACGTGCTCGAGCGGAACTACCGGATGGCGCCGCGCGCGAACGACCCGCTCCACGCCGAGCGGACCGCGATCGACCTGCTGGGCGTGATGGCGCCGGGAACCTGCCTTCGTTTCGAGCAGCGCGAGATCACGCAACGCCGTCTCTGCGCCGGCTGGCAGGTGTTCGGGCCGATCGCGCCCGCCGCGTTCCGCGAGGTGGTGACGCGGATGTTCGCCCTCCCGCCGCCCCTCGCGCGGTCCGGGTCGGCCTCGCAGGACGGGGACTTCACGCTGATCGTCACCTTCGATCCTGTCGCCGCGGCGACGCTGGCGTGGCAGCGCGTGCGGCTCGCGCTCTGGCAGACGGTGGCGATGGCGAGCGGCATCCTCGTGCTCGGAACCGTCGCGATCCTCTGGCGCCTCGGCCCGGTCGGCGGCATCGTCGCCGAGCTCGACCGCCTGGCGCGGGGGGATCTCCGCGCCCGGGTCGAGCCCGGCGGGGCGCGGGAGTTCCGGCAGATCGCGCGCGCGGTCAACCGCCTCGCCGCGCGGCTGCGCAGGGGGGCCGCAGAGAGCCGGGCGCTGACCCGCAAGCTGATCGAGGTCGAGGACGTGGAGCGCCGCCAGCTTGCCCGCGACCTGCACGACGAGTTCGGCCAGACCCTGACGGCGACCGGCGCGGTCGCCGCGTCGATCGCGTGCGCGGCGCCGCCCGACCGGCCCGACATCGCGCGTGACGCCGACGCGATCGGGGCGAACATCCGCAGCATGATGGCCTGCCTGCGGGACGCCTTCGCGCGGCTGCGTCCGCCCGACCTCCCCGAGATCGGTCTGGCGGCGAGCCTGCGCACCATGCTGTCCGGCTGGGAGACGCGGGGGGGCACGGCGCTGACGCTCGATTACCGGCTTGCCGGCGACGCGCTGCCCGACGCGGTCGCGCTGGACCTGTACCGGATCGTGCAGGAATGCGTGACGAACGCCATCCGGCACGGCAACCCCCGGCATGTCCGGGTGGCGTTCCGGCAGGTCGGCGACGCGGTCGAACTGGAGGTCGAGGACGACGGCGGCGGCCGGCTGAGTGACAGCGACGCGGGAAACGGCATCCTCGGCATCACCGAGCGGGTGGGCGCCATGGATGGCCGGCTTCACATGGACGAGACGCCGGCCGGCATCCGCGTCCGCGTCACCGTGCCGGCCCCGTCGGAAAGCCGGGCGGCATGAGCCGTCACGGCGTCATGATCGTCGACGATCACCCGGTCGTGCGGGACGGTTATCGCAGGCTCATCGAACTGCAACCCGGGCTCCGCGTCGTCGCCGAGGCCGGGGATGCGCGTGGCGCCTATGACGGGTTCCGGAATGCGCGGCCGGACGTCGTGGTGATGGACGTGACGCTGCCCGGGGCGAGCGGCATCGAGGCGATCCGTCATATCCGGCAATACGACGGCGCGGCCCGGATCGTCGTCTTCACCATGCATCAGGGCGCCGCCTTCGCGCTCAAGGCGATCGAGGCGGGCGCGGCGGGCTACGTGACCAAGAGCAGCGATCCGAAACATCTCGTCGAGGCGATCATGGGGGTTCTGGGGGGTCGCACGATCATCTCGCCCGACGTGATCGAGGCCATCGCCCGGGATCGCATCGCCGGGTCGCGGACCCGTCTTGCCGAACTCAGTCCGCGCCAGACGGAGATCCTGCGCCTTCTGGCGAGCGGCTGGCCCGAGGACCGGGTCGCCGACGCCCTTTCGGTCAGCCGGAAGACGGTGCGCAACAACCGCTACCAGATCAAGGGACTGCTCGCGCTCGAGACGGACGCGCAGATGGTCTGGTTCGCGATCGAGACCGGGCTCGTCCAGGCGCCGCGGGCGACCTGATCTTCGCCGGTCGCCGGTGTGGAGGCACGGAGGTCGGACCGTCCTGTCCTGTGTCGGGCGGGACGTGGCACTACGGCGCCCGGGACTACGATCGGGTCCGCCCGCGCCTCAGTGACCGCCACCCGCGCCAGCCTGCGCCGACGGCCGCATGAGGAGCGCGCCGAGGGCGAGGCTGGCGAAGATCGCGGTGATGATGAGGAAGATGTCGATGAACGACATCACCGTCGCCTGACCCTGCAGCCGCTGCGACATCTGCGCGAGCGCGGCGGTCGCCCCGTCGAGGCCGCGTGCCGTCAGGCCCTGCGCCATCGTGTCGAGCTGTCGCACCGCCTCGGCGTTGGTCCAGTTCACCGCCTCCGACAGACGCTCGTAATGGAGCGCGCTTCGGTCGGTGAGCAGCGTGTTGATGACCGCGAGACCGACCGCCCCGCCGAGGTTGCGGGTGAGGTTGTAGAGGCCCGAGGCGCCCTTCATCTTGTCGCGCGGCAGCGTGCCGAGCGCGAGGTTGTTGATCGGCACCATGCAGAGCATGAGCGACAGGCCCCTCAGGATCTGCGGCACCAGAAGCTCCCGGACGTCCCACTCGGCGGTCATCCCCGTCAGCATCCATGTCGAGAGCGCGAAGCCGAGGAACCCGACGAGCAGCATCACCCGCAGGTCGATCTTCGACGACAGGATGCCCGCGATCGGCGCGCCGGCGAACATGGCGAGGCCCGAGACGAAGACCGTCTCGCCGATCATCAGGCTGTCGTAGCCGCGGACCGATCCGAGATAGAGCGGGTAGAGATAGGTCAGCCCGTAGAGCCCGACGCCCATCACGAAGGAGAAGACCGACCCCACCGCGAAGTTGACGTCGCCGAAGGCCGAGAAATCCACGATCGGCTCGTCCCGGGTGAAGGCCCGCCAGAAGGTGACGACGCCGCCCGCGACCATGACCACGGCCAGCACGGCGACGGCGTGGTCGGCGAACCAGTCGTTCGACGGCCCCTCCTCGAGCACGTATTCGAGGCCGCCGAGGAACGCCGCGAGCGCCAGCAGGCCCCACCAGTCGAAGCGGTCGAAGAGCTTCCAGTTCGGGCGGTCGAAGTCGATCAGCGTCCAGGCCCCGATGGCGACGGCGATGCCGGGCACGACGTTGACGAGGAACAGCCAGTGCCAGGACAGCGCGTGGCTGAGATAGCCGCCGATCGTGGGGCCGACTGTCGGCGCGAGCGTCGCGATCAGGCCGATGAGCGGGGAGACGGTGCTGCGCCTGGCGGGCGGGAAGATGGTGAAGGCCGCGGCGAAGACCGAGGGGATCATGCCGCCGCCGAGGAAGCCCTGCAGCGCGCGCCACACGATCATCTCGCCGATCGAGCCGGAGGTGGCGCACATGAAGCTCGCCGCCGTGAACCCGCCCGCGGCGATGGTGAAGAGGACGCGCGTCGACATCATCCGGGCGAGGAACCCGGAAAGCGGGATCATCACGACCTCCGCGATCAGGTAGGAGGTCTGCACCCAGCTGATCTCGTCGGGCGAGGCGCCGAGGCCGGCCTGGATGTCGGGGAGCGAAGCGGAGACGATCTGGATGTCGAGGATCGCCATGAACATGCCGAACACCATCACCATGAAGGCGGCGACGCGGCGCGGCGTGAGTTCGGTCTCCGCGTCCTCGGCGGGCGCGGCGGCCCGGAGCCCCGATGCGGCGGCGGCGGCGGCCATCCGTCCTACTCCGCGGCGATCCGCGTGGCGTCCGGCTGGGGCGTCGTGCGGATGTCGATGGCGATCTCGGCGGAGAGGCCGGCGCGCAGCTGCCCGGTGGCGAGCGCGTCCTCGGGCAGGGCGATGCGGACGGGCACGCGCTGGACGATCTTGGTGAAGTTCCCGGTGGCGTTGTCGGCCGGCAACAGCGAGAACACCGCGCCCGTCGCCGGCGAGATCGAGGCGACCTCGCCCTCGAAGGTCTGGCCGGGCAGGGCGTCGAGGGTGAACTCGACGGACGCGCCGGGGCCGACGCCCGCGAGCTGCGTCTCCTTCAGGTTGGCCTCGATATAGAGGCTGCCGTCGGGGATGAGCGCGGCTAGCCGCGCGCCGGGCGCGACGAGGTCGCCGGGCTCCAACGTCATGTTCGCCACGATGCCGTCGGACGCGGCGCGCAGCACCGTCAGGTCGAGGTCGCGCTGCGCCTGCTCGGCGGCGAGGCGGAGCTCGTCGCGCTGCCCCTCCGCCTCGGCCCGCTCCGCGCGCAGCACGGCGACCTGCGCCTCGGCGCTGGCCACGGCGGCCTCGGCGCTGGCGACACCGGCGCGGGCCACGTCCTGCGCCTCGGTCGCGGCGTCGAGCTGGGCTTGGCTGGCGACGTCGTCGGCGGCGAGCTGGCGCACGCGCTCGAAATCTGTGTCCGCGGTGCGCTGCTGCGCGCGCGCCATGTCGAGCGCCGCCTCCGCCTGCCGCACGCCGGCCGTCGCGGCATTGATCTGCGCGTCGATGCGGGCGAGCGTCTCGCCCGCGGAGGCGACGCGACTCTCGGCCGTCGCCAGCGCGTTGCGGTAATCCCCGTCGTCGAGCCGGACGAGGACGTCGCCGGCGGAAACGTGGTCGTTCGAGCCGACCTCGACCGATGCGACGTAGCCCTGCACCCGGCTGCTCACCAGCGTCACGTCGGCGGTCACGTAGGCGTCGTCCGTGGTCTCGAGGAAGCGCCCGGTGGTCCAGTAGCCGTAGCCGAACCAGCCCGCCACGGCGAGCAGCAGCGCCGCCGCCGCAACCGCGACGAGGCGCTTGCGGGACCGCCCGGCCGGCGCCCCGGGCGGGGAGGCGGGCGTCTCCGCCGCCTGGGGTCCGGCCGCGGCGGTCTCGGGCGTGATGCGTTCGTGTCTCGACATGACGACGTTCCTGGAATCGATCGAACCATTCGGTTCGATGGGAGGTAGTCCGTGGGAACGCGTGCTTCAACCCTTTATCGAACCGACCGGTTCGATTATCTGGGGATCATCGAGGGAGGCAGCATGGACGGCAAAACGAGGGAGGAGGGGACACCGCGGGCCGCGCGTCATGCGGCCGGGCAGGACCCTGCGAAACGGCGCGCGATCCTCGCGGGCGCCAATAGCGTCTTCATGGAGAAGGGCTTCGACGCGGCGAGCGTCAACGACATCTGCCGCGCGGCAGGGGTCTCCAAGAGCACGCTCTACGTCTATTTCGCCAACAAGGAGGAGCTGTTCGAGGCGATGGTCGAGGCCGAGCGCAACCGTCTCTTCGAGGGCCTGACGGGGATCCTCGTCAGCGATCGCCCGCCCGCGGACGTGCTCGGCGCCTATGGATGCCGTCTCGCCGCGATCCTGTGCTCGGATCAGGTCGTCCGGGCGCAGCGCATCATCATCGGGATCGCCGAGCGGATGCCGGAGCTGGGCACCCGGTTCTTCGCCGGCGGGGCGATGCGCACGCAGGCCGATCTCGCCCGTTACTTCGAGCGTCAGGTCGCGGCCGGCCATCTGACCATTCCCGACCCGCCGCTCGCGGCGGCGCAGTTCGTCGAGCTCGCCACCGCCCGATTGTGGAAGCCGCGCCTCTTCGGCAAGGCCCCGGCGCCGCCAACGCACCGCGAGATCGAGGCGTCCGTGGCGGAAGCCCTCGTCCTGTTCCTCAAGGCCTACGGCCCCGATCACTGACATCGCCGGCGGGGCGTCACCCGGGGCCGCCGGAGGGCCGCGTCATGCCTCCGGGCCGGAAGACCGGCGATGGTTCAAACGATCTCCGCCGCACAGAGCGTCGTCGTCGCGACCGGCAGGAGCGACCAGAGCGACGCGACCAGACCGGTCCACCCGCCCAAGACGCTCACCCGCCGCACGAAGGGCGCGGACGCGCCGAAGCGGTCCGTGCGGAGCGTCCACAGGAGCGCGGCCTGCAGCAGGATCGTCAGGCCCCAGCCGCCGATCAGCAGGACGCGCAGCGGGGACGGGCCGCCCGCCGTGGCGTCCCATCCCTGCGCGCAGCCGAGGCCCTGCAGTCCGTAGATCGCGCTGAACGCGGCGAGCCAGAGGAGCGGGGCCGCGAGGATGCGCAGGACGTCGATCATGCCAGCAGCCCGGGAAGATGCGCGAGGACGAGGCTCGCCACCGCGACGAGCGCCGCGTAATCGGCCCAGAGGCGGACGATCCCGAACTCGGCGCGCCGCGCGGGCGAGGTGTGGCCGGCCCGCACCCGCATCGCGAGCAGGCCGACCATCAGCGCCAGCAGCGCCGCATGGAACAGCGCGTAGCCGCCCATCACCGTGAGCGTGGCGTCGTAGGCGTGGCCGGCCGGCGCCGGGACGCGCCAGAGGAACGCGACGAGCGCGCCGAGCAGGGCCAGCGTTCCCGCGGCGGCGAGGAGGAGGCCCGGCAGGGGCCGGCCGCCGCGATTGCCGCGGATCGCCACGCGCAGCCCGGTCGCCGCGACCGCCGCGCCGCCCGTGCCGAGGGCGAGCTCCGCCAGGGAGGCGGGAAGCCAGGCCGGGGGCGGCCATCCCGGCGCGACGGTCCACAGGAACGCGTAGCCGAAGAGGAGCGAGCCGTAGAGGGTCGCGTTCGCCGTGAGCAGGAAGACCGAGCCCCACCAGCCGGGCGAGCGGTCGGTCTCGCCGGCGAGGGGCAGGGAGAGGCCGTGCCCGGCCTCCTGCGGGCCGGCATCCGCGCGCGTGCCGAGTTGCCAGACCCAGAGACAGGCGAGCGCCGCGACGCCGGCGAGTGCCAGCGGCGTGATCCAGTAGACCTTGACGAGGAGCGACAGGAAGAAGAGCCCCGTCACCGCCGCCATGACGACGGGCAGCGCGGTGTTCGGCGGGAAGATCACCATGTAGTCGGGCCGGCCGCTGGCGATGTCGACGGTCAGCGTCTCGCGCCGGTCCTGCGCGGGCGATCCGAGATAGCCCTCGCCGCGCGCCAGCCGCAGGGCGAGATCCGGGTCCGTCGACAGCGGGTCGCGGTCCCCGACGCGGGGCAGGCTGGCGAAGTTGTAGGCCGGGGCGGGCAGGAGCATCGCCCATTCGAGCGTGCCGGCCCGCCAGGGGTTGCGGGACGTGCGGATCGCGATGGCCGCGTGCAGCACGACGTCGATCAGCACCAGCACCAGACCGATCGCCATGACGAAGCCGCTGATCGTGGAGACGAGGTTGATCGCGCTCCACCCGGTCTCCGCGTCGTAGGTCTCGATCCGGCGGCGCTGGCCCATCAGGCCGACCCAGTGCATCGCGAGGAAGGTGCCGTGGAAGCCCACGAAGATCAGGCCGAACGCGACCTCGCCCAGCTTGAAGAAGCGCCGCCGCCCGCTGAAATGCGGCAGCCAGTAATAGATGCCGGCCAGGACCGGAAAGACGAAGCCGCCGAACAGCACGTAGTGCAGGTGCGCGGTGACGAAGGCGGTGTCGTGGGCCTGCCAGTCGAAGGGCACGACGGCGACCATGACGCCGGTCAGCCCGCCCATCACGAAGGTCGCGAAGAAGCCCAGGATGTGCAGCATCGGCAGGCGGAGCTCGGGCCGGCCCTTCCAGAGCGTCCCGATCCAGGCGAAGATCTGCACCGCCGTCGGCACCGCCACCAGCGTCGAGGCCGCCGAGAAGAAGGCCAGCCCCATATGCGGGATGCCGGTGGTGAACATGTGGTGGACCCAGAGGCCGAAGCTCAGGAACGCGAGCGCCACGGCCGCGGCGACCACCCAGCCGTAGCCCAGAAGCGTGGTGCGGGCCATGACCGGCAGCACCGTCGAAACGATACCCGCCGCCGGCAGGAAGATGATGTAGACCTCGGGATGGCCGAAGAGCCAGAACAGGTGCTGCCAGAGGAGCGCGTCGCCGCCGAGCGCCACCTGGAAGAACGGCATGCCGAAGGCGCGCTCGAGCTCGAGCAGGATCGAGCCGAGGATGAGCGGCGGGAACCCGGTCAGGATCATCAGCGAGGTGACGAGCGCGTACCATGCGAAGATCGGCATCTTGTCGAGCGACATGCCCGGCGCGCGGTAGCGCAGGATCGAGACGGTGAACTCGACCGCCGCCGCGATGGCCGAGATCTCCACGAAGGTGATGCCGATGAGCCAGAAATCGGTGTTGATCCCCGGCGAATAGATGACGCTCGACAGGGGCGGATACATGAACCACCCGCTGTTCGGCGCGATCCCGAAGAGGAGCGAGACCAGCATCATCGACCCGCCGAACGCGTAGCACCAGTAGCCGTAGGCGGTGAGGCGCGGGAAGGCGAGGTCGCGGGTCCCGAGCAGCTTGGGCAGCAGATAGACCGCGAGCCCCTCGAAGGCGGGGATCGCGAACAGGAACATCATGATCGTTCCGTGCATCGTGAAGAGCTGGCTGTAGGTCTCCGCGCCCACGAAGGCCGAGTTCGCGGTGGCGAGCTGCGCCCGGATGAGCATGGCGAGCACGCCACCTACGGCGAAGTGGAAGAACGCGGTGCACAGGAACATCCGGCCCAGATCGGTGTGGTTCACCGTCGTGAACCAGCCGCGCCAGCCCGGATCGGAGGCCCAGATCCGCGTCAGTCGGCGGTGGCGTGCGAGCGTGTTCATGGGCGCTCCCCGCGCAGAAAGGCGTCCCAGGCCGCCGCGTCGTGGGCGTGGACCTCGAAGCGGTGACCGGCATAGCCCACGCCGCTGTATTCGGCGCTCAGGCCGGCATAGACGCCCGGGCGGTCGGCCTCCAGCCGGAGCACGTTCACATGACCCGGGATCGCGTCGAGCTTGCCGGCGAGCCGTGGCACCCAGAAGCTGTGGATCACGTCGCGCGTGGTCACGGCCACGTCCACCGGCCGGCCGGCGGGGATGTGCAGCACGCCCTCGGTCACGCGACCGTCGGCATCCGCGTAGCCGAAGGACCAGCTCCACCGTTCGCCCGCGGCCGAGACGCGCACGACGTCCGCGCCGGCCCGCGGCAGCAGACGCTCGCCCACCCAGAGCCCGTAGGCCAGCAGCGCAGCCAGGATCGAGAGCGGGAAGGCGAGGCCGAGCCCGTGGATCCACAGCCGCTCCTGCCGCGCCTCGTCGGTCGCGCCGCGCGGGCGGAAGGCGGCCCAGAGGAGCCCCGCCACGAGAACGCAGATCAGCCCCGACCCCGCCAGCATCACCCACCAGAGCGTCGCGATCGTCTGCGCGGCGGGCCCCGCCGGAGCGACGACGGAAAGCGCGTCGTTGCAACCCGCCAGTGCGACCGGCATTGATCCGAAGACGCATCCGCGCAGGAGACGCCGCCCATGCCCGAGCAGGTCCAGAACGCCGACGAGACGCTGATCGACCCGATCACCAGCCATCCCGGCTGGGATCAGACCGAGTCGAAGATCTCCATCCACGGACATCCGATCCACGCGATGACCGTCTCCTTCCCGGTCGCGCTGACCTTCTGCACCTTCGGGGCGGACCTGCTCTACTGGTGGACGGGCGATGCGTTCTGGGCGCGGGCCGGCATCTGGGCGGCGGGGACGGGGTTCCTGTTCGGGATGCTGGCCGGCTTCTCCGGGACGATGGAGCTTCTGTTCGTGTCGGGCATCCGGGCCCGCGCGGCGGCCTGGACGCATTTCATCATCGCGGTCCTGCTGCTGGCGCTTCTGGGCACGAACTGGGGCTATCGGCTCTACGGCTACGAGACGGCGGTGCTGCCCTACGGGCTGCTCCTGTCGAGCGTCTGCGTGCTCGTGGTGGCGGTCACCGGATGGCATGGCGGCAAGCTCGTCTTCGACTATCGGCTGGGAACTTCGAAGGGCAGCGACTGATCCATCGGGGTCGTCAGCCAGCCGGGGAAGCGGACCTGCCCGAAATCCGGTTTCGCCGTGACGAGGCCGATCACCGCGAGGATCGGGACCATCACCCCGAACGTCAGCGGCAACGGGTTCGGCGGGCGATGAGTGCCGGACGTCTCGGCCACGCGGACCAGGATGTTGCCGAGCCAGGCATGGAACGCGACCATCGCCCCGACGAAGACGAGCTTGAGGAACAGCCACGGCACGAACACCTCGCGCAGGAAGATGAGCCAGGTGCCCGAGATGACGGCGATCACGGCCGCGGGCGTCATCAGGAGCGTGAAGGTGAGATGGGTCGAGCGGCGGACGCGCGTGTAATCCGCCTGCGCGATGGCCGGGTCGTGCAGCGCCAGCATCAGCGGCAGCGCGATCAGCGCCGCGCACCAGAGGGACAAGGCGGTGATGTGCAGCGCCTTCAGATGCGGCACGAGGACGGAGAGCGTCTCGATCATGCCGGCGCCTGCCGGAGCGCGGTCCAGCCGCGCCGCGCCACGAGGAACGCCACGACCGCGTAGGGCAGGCCCGCCGGGACCCACATCAGGAGCCCGCCGAGCTGCTGATCGCCCAGCGGGGTGAGGCCCCAGGCGAAGGGAGCGAGCAGATGCGCCTCGTAGAGCGGCCGGGGCGCGAAGGTCAGGATCGCGCCGAGCATCCCCATCTGCGCGAAGCCCGCCACGATCAGCGTCATCGCCTCCACCGGGGCACGCCCGGATGCGAGGACGGCGCGCCAGAACCAGATCGCGGTGCCCAGAAGCGTCAGCTGCATCAGCCAGTAGATGCCCACATGCGAGAGCGCGAGGTCGTAGGCGGCGGGCCAGTGCCAGGCCCAGAGCGCGCCGCTCGACACGGCGAGGGCCAATGCGGGGGCGCCCGTCGCCCGCGGCCCCGTGGTCCGGGCGAGGAGCGGTGCGGCGACGGCCACGAGCAGGACGTGATGCACCACCCGGGCGGAGAAGAGCGCCGAGGACAGCGCGCAGAGCGGCGAGACGAAGGCGACGAAAAGAACGGCCACGGCCAGGCGCCCCGAAACCGACCGGCGAACGGCCACCAGAAGAAGCGCGAGGGCGGCGAGCAGGACGGGGTCGAGGTTCCAGCGCGTCCAGAGCTCCGCCGGCACCGGCGCTGCGCCGCAATAGATTTGGTTCATAACGTGTCCGTCGTACACTCGGGGGCTGTATGAGAAGGCACCGATCCCGCCGCGAGGTCCATTCCATTCTTTGCGATCGGGGCATGAAATGAAGCGTCGCGGCCTTCCGACGGCCCAATTCGACGCCCGACAGGCTTGGAACCCCACGCTTCCCGGCCGCGCGAGGGGTGGACGGCCCCGCCAGACCGGGCCCTCTTCTCTTCGGTCTCGTGCATCCGGACGCCGTTGCAGGACGTGTCGGGGGCGGAACAGCGCGCGGACGAGTTCGCCGGGCCGAATGCCGGGTCGGCGACTTCGACATGGACAGCGGCGCGAGATACTGCGAATCTGTCCCTCATGAATATTTCACGCACCCCGAGCCTGTCATGCGTCTGATCCGGCTCCTCCCGATCGCAGCCTGCGCTTCGCTGGCAAGCCTCGCCATCTGGGCGCTGAACCATGCGACGGCGCCTGCTGGCACGTCGACGCCAATGTTGTCCGGGTACGTCGCGGCGGCGGCGGCGGATCAGCCGCCATATCTTCCGGGGGCGCGGGCCTGTCTCGCAGAGGCCGTCTATTTCGAGACCCAGGGCACGTCGCTCAAGGCTGGCCAGGCGGTCGCGCATGTCGTGCTCAATCGTCGGGAGCACGACGAGTTTCCGCAAAGCGTCTGTGCCGTGGTGGGAGACGGTTGCCAGTTCTCCTATCAGTGCGACGGGAAGCCCGAGCGGATGGCCGATCCCGAGGAACGCGACAGGGCGTTCCGTGCGGCCGAGACGGTGCTCGAGGGGCAGGTCACGGACCCGACCGACGGCGCGCTCTACTTCCGGGCCGAGGATGCTGCGGCCGTGGACTGGTTCGAAACGCTGGACCGGACCGTGGAGATCGGCGGCAACATCTTCTACCGCTGAGTTTCCGGGTCTTCGACCCGAATGCAGGGCGGTTTGCAGCGCGGACGTTGCGACCCGACCGTCCGTCCGCGCCGGCTGTTCCGATGGCGTAGGTTCTTACATCCGGTAGCGCCCGCAACGGGCGCCTTGGTCTGCTCCGCTCTCAGGCTCGGCGTCGGCGGTCTGCAGGTCGCTTCCGTTCCGACGTCGCGGCGTGGTCAGAGCGTTCGGCCGTCCTCGGCGAAGACGTGGATATTCGCGGGGTCGAACCAGATTTCGATTTCGCGGGGCACGTCGTGCTGCCCGTTGACGGCGATGATGAGGCGCTGCTTTCCCGGCGTCTGCGCGTAGACGAGGGTCTGGCCCCCGAGGCTTTCCTGCAGGTTCGTGTGGATATCGGTCATCGTCTGCATCCCCGGCCGCGGGTCGAGGCGCATGTGCTCGGGGCGCAGGCCGATCGTCGTGGTCGACCCCTCGGTCAGACCGGGCACGGGCCGGGGGAGCGTCACCGTCTGGCCGTCGATGTCCAGGATCGGACGATCGCCGTCCCGGCCCGTGACCCGCGCGGTCAGGAAGTTCATGTGCGGCGAGCCGATGAAGCCCGCGACGAAGCGGTTGGCCGGCCTGTTGTAGAGGTCGAGCGGCGCGCCGACCTGCATGATGTGGCCGTCCTTCAGCACCACGATCTTGTCGGCCATCGTCATCGCCTCGACCTGATCGTGGGTGACGTAGATCATCGTGTTGCCGAGGTCGCGGTGCAGCTCCGCGATCTCGACCCGCATCTGCACCCGCAGCTCCGCGTCGAGGTTCGAGAGCGGCTCGTCGAACAGGAACACCTTGGGCTCACGCACGATGGCCCGCCCGATCGCCACGCGCTGTCGCTGGCCGCCCGAGAGCTGCTTCGGCTTGCGGTCGAGGAGCGGGGTGATCTGCAGGATGTTCGCCGCGTGCTCGACCTTCCGGCGGATCGTATCCTTCGCGGCGCCGGCCGTCTCCAGCCCGAAGGCGAGGTTCTTGTAGACCGACATGTGCGGGTAGAGCGCGTAGGACTGGAACACCATCGCCATGCCGCGCTCGGAGGCGGCGACGTCGTTCACGCGCCGCCCGTCGAGGAGGAGGTCGCCGCCCGAGATCGGTTCCAGCCCCGCGATCATCCGCAGGAGCGTGGACTTGCCGCAGCCGGAGGGGCCGACGAAGACCACGAACTCGCCGGGTTCGATCTGCAGGTCGATGCCGTGGATGACCTCGGCCGCCCCGTAGCGCTTGACGAAGTTCTGCAGTGCGATGGACGTTGCCTGACTCATGCCGCATTCCCTCGCGCCTGTTGCGGCCAGCCCGCCCGGCCCGGATCGGCGTCGGGCAGGGGCAGGGTGACCTCGCGGCCCGTCTCGGCCGACATGTAGAAGGCGGTCAGCAGCGCGATGGCGTCGCGCGCATCCGCGACCGAGACGGGCGGCGGCGCGCCGGTCTCGAGCGCGTGGTGGAAGGCGCGCATCTGGCCGGTGAAGCGGTTGCCGGGATCGGGCAGCGACGCGACGAGCGCGCCGATCTTCGCCCGGATCTCCGGGTCGCGGATGGTCATCTTCCAGGGCCCCTTGCCGACCGCGTAGGGCTCCCGCGTGGATTCGAAGGTGACGTTCTCGAAGGCGAGGAACAGGCGGGAATACTCGTCCTGGCTCGCCACGTTCGCGGTGAGCGCGCCGAGCGCGCCGGAGGCGAAACGCAGCGAGGCGGTGGCCGTGTCCTCGGTCTCGATGTCGTGGGCGCGGGTCGTCAGACGCCCGAACACCGCTTCCACCGGCCCCATCAGCCAGGTCATCATGTCGTGGATGTGGATGGCATGCGTGGTCATCGTGCCGCCGAGTTCGGTCTTCCACGTTCCCCGCCAGGGAATCGCGTAGTAGTCGGCGTCGCGGAACCAGAAGGTTTCCGCCGTCGCGGCGAGCGGCTTGCCGGCGAGGCCCGCATCCACGATGGCCCGCGCGGTCATCGCGCCGGCGCCGTAGCGGTACTGGAAGATCGGCATCAGGTGGCCGGGCGACCGCGCCTCCGCCTCCGCCATCGCGTCGATGTCGCGGAGCGAGCCGGCGAGCGGCTTCTCGCAGATGACGTGCTTGCCCGCGTCCAGTGCGGCCAGCACCTGCGGCAGGTGCAGCGCCGGCGGCGTGCAGATGTCGACGATGTCGATGTCGTCGCGCGCGAGAAGGGCGTCGAAATCCTTCGTCCCCTCCACCCCGTAGGCCGCGCGGGCGGCGTCGAGCCGCGTGTCGTCGAGGTCGCAGACGGCGGCGAGCTCGAACTGGTCGGGCAGCGCGGCCCATGCCTCGTCGATATGGCCGCGGCCCACGCCGAGGCCGATGGTTGCGACGCGATAGGTGCTCATGCCCGGAACTCCGCGATTTCCCGCGCGTCGCGCGCAGGTTGCTTGTTGTTGATGGCCGCCCCCGGGGCGGTCTCTCCGCGACCGGTCATTTCATCCCCGTCGTCGCGATGCCCTCGATCAGCAGGCGCTGGAAGAAGACGAAGAACAGGAAGACCGGCAGCAGCGACAGGATCGACATCGCGAACAGCGCCGACCAGTTCGAGGTGCCCGTCGAGTCGATGAAGCTGCGAAGGCCCAGCTGCACCGTGTACTGGCTCATCTCGTTAAGATAGATGAGCGGTCCGAAGAAGTCGTCCCAGGTCCACAGGAAGGTGAAGATCGCCGCCGTCGCCAGAACCGGCATGGAGAGCGGCAGGATGATCTTCCAGTAGATGCGGAACGGCGAGCAGCCATCCATGCGCGCCGCCTCGTCGAGCTCGCGCGGGATGCCGCGGAAGAACTGCACCATCAGGAAGATGAAGAACGCGTCCGTGGCGAGGAACTTCGGCACCACGAGCGGCAGGATGGTGTTCACCCAGCCCATGTTCAGGAACAGCACGTATTGGGGGATCAGCGTGACGTGGTAGGGCAGCATCAGCGTGCCCAGCATCAGCGCGAACCAGAAGTTCCGCATCGGGAAGGCGAGCCGTGCGAAGGCGAAGGCCGCGAGCGAGCAGGCGATCACGTTGCCCACGACCGACAGGATCGAGATGACGAGGCTGTTCCAGAAGAACTGTCCGAAGGAGACGCGGAGCGCGAACCAGCCCTCGGGATAGGCCTCGATGCGGACCTGCGAGGGCAGGAGCGAGGTGGAGTTGAAGATCTCCTGCGACGGGCGGAACGAGGCCGAGAGCATCCACAGGATCGGATAGAGCATCAGGAACGAGATGCCGACGAGGACGAGGTGGATGAGCACCGATTGCCAGACCGGCCGTCCGGGCGCTCGGGGCTCCTCCATGGGCGTGAGCGCGGCGTCAGTCATCGTAATGCACCCAATACCGAGCGGTCAGGAACGAGAAGGCGGTGAAGAAGGCGATGATGACGAGCAGGATCCAGGCCAGCGCCGAGGCATAGCCCATCCGGAAGTATCCGAACGCCTCCTGATAGAGATAGAGCGTGTAGAACAGCGTCGCATCGATCGGCCCGCCGGTGCCGCCGGAGATGATGAAGGCGGGGGTGAAGGCCTTGAACGCCTCGATCGTCTGCACGACCGCGTTGAAGAAGATCACCGGCGTCAGGAGCGGCAACGTGATGCGCCAGAACTGCCGGACCTTGGAGGCGCCGTCCATCTCCGCCGCCTCGTAGATGTCGCCCGGGATCTGGCGCAGGCCGGCGAGGAAGATGATCATCGGGCTGCCGAACTGCCAGATCGCCAGGATGACGAGCGTGTAGAGCGCCGTGTCGGGCGTCGAGATCCAGGACGGCCCGTCGATGCCGAACTGCCCCAGAATGCCGTTCACCAGCCCGTCGCCCGAAAAGAGCTGCCGCCACAGGATCGCGATGGCGACCGAGGTGCCCAGAAGCGAGGGCAGGTAGAAGATCGCGCGGTAGAGCGTCAGGCCCTTCAGCCCGCGGTTCAGCATGACCGCGATGCCGAGCGCGAAGGCGAGCTTCAGCGGCACCGACAGCAGCACGAAGGTCAGCGTCACCCGGACCGAGGCCGCGAATTTGGGGTCGTTGGTCGCGATCCGGGTGTAGTTGTCGAGACCCGTCCAGCGCGGGGCGCCGATCAGGTCGTAATCGGTGAAGCTCAGGTAGAGCGAATAGAGCGCCGGCCCCAGCGTGAGGACGAGGAAGCCCGCGAGCCACGGAAACAGGAATACGTAGGCCGCGCCCGCCGGCCCGATGCCGCGCACGAGCCGCTGTCGCAGCGTCGGGCGGACATTGGGCACGGGGCCGAGCCCGGACATGACGTCCGAGGTCTGTGGCATGGGATCGCTCCTCTGCTCGGGGCCGGCGCGGAGATCAGCGCGACAGGATCGACTGGGCTTCGCTCACCAGCTGCTCGGCGCCTTCCGCCGGGGTCTGCTGACCGAAGGCGACCTGCTCGCTCACGCGGATCAGGAGCGCCTCGACCTCGCCCGCGCCGGCCGGCGGCGGCGGCGGCAGCGGCCCGGCCAGATCGCCGAGGTTCTCGATGTATTCGAGCTGCGCCTGGTCCGCCTCGTTGAGCTTGGGCGCAAGCTCTTCGCGCGCGACGGTCGATTCCGGCACGCCGCGCTCGACCTCGAGGACCTCGACCGCTTCGGGGTTGGTCACGAAATAGTCGATGAAGGCCGCGGCGGCCTCCGGGTTCTCGGCGCTCGAGGAGACCGAGAAAAGCTGCGACGGCTTGCGGTAATGCCCGCCCGTCGCGCCCTCCTCGATCAGCGGCAGCGGGATCATGGTGATCGTCGAGTCGTTCAGCTCCCGGTAGCCGGTCAGCTGGTTGGAATGGGCGAAGCTGACCGGGGCCTGGCCCAGCGTGACCGCGGACGTCTCGATGGAGCGCTGGTAGAGCGCCTGCTGGTCGGGCGGTACGGTCACGCCCCGCTCGCGCAGGTCGGCCCACATCTCGAACCATTCGGTCGCGTCCTCGACGGTGAAGCCGAGCTCCCCGTCGTCGGTATAGAGCGGCGTGCCGCGCTGACGCAGCCAGTTCTCGAGCTGCGGCTCGTGGCCGGAGGCGTCGTGCATGCCGTATTCGTAATCGGTCGCCTCGACGACCTGCATCACCGCGTCGGCCATCGCATCGTAGGTCATCGCCCCGGTCGGCACTTCGAGGCCCGCGGCCTCGAACGCGTCGGCGTCGATCATCGTGGCGGAGGAGTTCGCGCCGAGGCTCACGCCGTAGAGCCCGTCATCGACCATGCCGCCCTGCAGGCTGGCCTCCTCGAACCCTTCGAGGGGTAGCGCGTCGTTGCGGTATTCGCTCAGATCCGCGAGCGCGCCGCGGCGGGCGTATTCGAAGATGTAGCGGTAATCCATCTGGATGACGTCGGGCGCGTTGCGGCCTGCGACCTGCGTGGCGAGACGGGTCCAGTAATCCGCCCATCCGACCGTCTCGCCCTCGATGGTGACGTTCGGGTTCTCGGCCATGTACTGGTCGGCAACGGCGTAGGTCCGCTCGGCCCGCGGGGTCGACCCCCACCAGAACAGGCGCAGGTTCGCATCTTCCTGAGCGGCGGCGATCGTCGGCGCGACGAGGCTCGACAGGGTCAGCGCGGCGGTTCCGGCAAGCAGCGCCCGGCGGTCCGGCTTCGTGTATGACACGCGTGGTTCCTCCCATTTGACGGCCCGCCATTCGGCGCGGCCGGTTGGTGTCAGCTCGCGGTTCCTCCCCCGCGACGCGAGTGCCGTCCCCGACCCCGCGACCCCATCCAAGCAGGCTCCGCGCCACGAATCAAGCCGTATGTTACCGATTGGTAGGAAACTCTGGTAATTTGCTGAACGGAGCGATTATGAATGCCTCGACGATCCGATTTCGCGACACGGGAGGAACGGGGATGGCGAAGACACGATACGTACTGGTGGGCGTCGGCAATCGGGGCACGACGATGTGGGGCGGCGACCTGCTCGAGGGCTGGGGCGACGTTCTCGAGCTCGTCGCGATCTGCGACCTGAACCGGATGCGGGCGGAGCGGGCCCGCGAGATGATCGGCTCCGCCGCGCCGATCTGGAGCGATCTCGCCGCCTGCCTCGCGGAGACGAAGCCCGACCTCGTCATCGTCTGCACCCGCGACGACAACCACGACGACATCGTGGTCGCCGCGCTGGAAGCCGGCGCCGACGTCATCACCGAGAAGCCGATGACGACGACGCCGGACAAGATCCACCGCATCCGCGAGGCGGAGGCGCGGACGGGGCGCAAGGTCGACGTGTCCTTCAACTACCGCTTCTCGCCCACCAACGGCCGCATCAAGGAATTGCTGGACGAGGGCGCGATCGGCACCGTCACCTCGGTCGACTTCCACTGGTATCTCGACAACAAGCACGGCGCCGACTACTTCCGCCGCTGGCACGGTTTCCGGGAGAATTCCGGCTCGCTCTTCGTGCACAAGGCGACGCACCATTTCGACCTGCTGAACTGGTTCCTCGACGCCGACCCGGAGACCGTCCTGGCCTTCGGGGAGCTGCGAAACTACGGCGCGAACGGGCCGTTCCGGTCGGACCGCTGCCACGGTTGTCCCCATGCCTCCGAATGCCGGTACTACTTCGACATGGAGGCCGACCCGTTCCTGTGGCCGCTCTACGGCGACCCGGCGGCGGAGGACGGCTACTTCCGCGATGCCTGCGTCTACCGGGCGGAGATCGACATCCCCGACACGATGGTGGCCTCGATCCGCTTCGACAACCGGACGCTCGTCTCCTACTCGCTGCACACCTACATGCCGGTCGAGGGGCACCACATCGCCTTCAACGGTACCGACGGGCGGATCGAGCTGCGACAGTTCGAGAAGCAGCCCTGGGATTCCCCGCCCTCCGACGAGATCAGGCTCATCCGGTCCTTCCCGAACGAGGCCGAGACGATCGAGGTCCCGCACGAGCCGGGCGGCCATTACGGCGGCGACAACCGGATGCGCGACATGATCTTCCGCAAGGGCAACGATCCGCTGCGGCAACGCGCGGGCTCCCGCGCCGGGGCGATGTCGGTGCTGACCGGGGTCGCCGCGTTGCGAAGCAGCGACGAGAAGCGCGAGGTCCGGATCGACGAGATCGCGCCGGACAATCTCGGGCCGCGGACGCCGCTGAGCTGAAGCGCGGGGGGCAGGGTGGTCAGCCATCCCGCCCCTCCACCCGGGCACGCCATCGTTCGGCATAGGCCCGCAGGGCGCGCCGGTCCGAACAGGTGATTGCGGGGCCGGCTGCGACGCGAGGCGCCGACGCGACCAGCATCGCGGCCCCCGCCGAAGTGCCGGTGGCCGAGCCGGACGCCTCCACCCGGTCGTGCAGGGCGGCGAGCATGTCGAGATAATCGGCGTTCCGCGCGAAGGGTCCCTCGACGACGACCGGTCCCGCCGCGCCGGCGAGCGTGAGGCAGGTATCGGTCATCAACGCGAGATACCAGGCGAGGGCGAGCGTCCGCGCGCCCTCGGTCGGAGGCTCGGCGGTGAAGCCCCCGTGCCGCGCGGGGAAAGGTCCGGTGCCCCGCTCGACGGCGGGCAGGCAATGGAGGCCGGAAAGGACCGCCGCGCGATCCTGCGGCGTGGGCGCCGTCCCGTCCCCGCGCAGACGCTCGTATTCGCGTCCGCCCATGAAGCGCGCGGAGGGGACGGGCTCGCCCCGGGCGGAGACGTTGACCAGCGTGTCGCGCGCCGGGTCGAGGTCCACCGGGCGCCCGCCGACCGCCATGACGACGACCCAGGTGCCGGTCGAGACGATCGCGAAGGGCGCGTCCCGCCCGAGGAGATGCGGGTAGAGGGAGGCGTTGCTGTCGTGGATGCCGCAGGCGACGGGCGTGTCGCGCCCGAGCCCGGTCCGCGCCGCGACCTTCGCCGAGACGGTGCCGAGGACGTCCGAGGAATGCCGCGCCGGCGCGAACCTGTCGGCGAGGCCGAGCCGCGCCGGCAGGGACGAGAACCGGCCCGCCCACGGGTTCCAGAGATCGGTGTGGCAGCCGAGCGAGCTGACATCCGTGGCGCGCGCGCCGGTCAGGCGGAAGCCCCAGTATTGCGGATAGGTCACGACATGGGCGACGCGCGCCGCGACCGAAGCATCCTCGGTCAGCATCCAGTGCAGCTGCGCCCCGAGATTGAGCCCGTTCGGCAGGCGCGGGGAGCCGGTCTCCGCGAAGGGCGGGCGGATCGCGTCGTAGGCGGCGGCGCTGGCCCCGGGTCCGTCGTGCTCGTAGTCCAGCATCGGCGCCGCGAGCCCGCCCTCCGCATCGAGGAGCACCGCCGCCGCGCCGTGGGTCGTCACCGAGATCGCGTCGATCCCGTGGGCGGCCTGCATCCCGGCAAGGCCATCGAGCAGGAAATTCCAGTGCCCGTCGAGGTCGAAATGCGGCCAGGGCGGGCCGGGGCGGACCGTGTTGGGGCGGGTTCGCACGTCGATCTCGGTCAGGTTCCCGGCCTCGACCAGAGCGAGCTTCGCGTTGGTCTTGCCGATGTCGATGACGGCGATGTGGCGTGGCGCGGTCATTCCAGGTGGAACACCGTCTCGAGATCGCGGACGACGGGGGAAGCGTCGGGGTTCGTCTCCATGATGTCGGCCATGTGGTCCCACCAGCGCCGCATCACCGGATGGTCCGGCAGCGCGTCCATGCCGTGATCGTCGCGCCGCCAGAGCACCGCGAAGAGGGTCGAGGTCCCCCGGTCGAGATGGATCGAATAATCGCTGACCCCCGCCTCGTGCAGCAGCGCCGCGAGTTCCGGCCAGATCGCGTCGTGGCGGCGTCTGTACTCGGCCTCCTGCCCCGGCAGGAGCTTCATCGCGAAGGCATGTTTCTCGCTCACGCGGCCCTCCCGGTGCGGATCAGGCGGTAGAGGCGCGGCAGCGCGATCACCGCGATGAGGAGCGCGCCGGTGAAGATCGACATGACGATCCCCGGCACGTTGAGGAGCCCCAGCCCGAAGGTCGCCATCCCGATGATGAGCGCCGCCAGCACCACGCCGAGGATCGAGCCCGCGCCGCCCAGGATCGACACGCCGCCGAGCACGACCATCGTGACGACCTCCAGTTCCCAGGCGAAGGCGATGGAGGGGCGGGTGGAGCCCAGCCGCGCGGTCAGGCAGATCGCCGCGACCCCCGACATCACGCCGGTCAGCACGAAGAGGATCATCTTCACCCGCGCGACGCGGATGCCCGAGAAGGTCGCCGCCGTCGGGTTGTTGCCGATGGCGTAGATTTGCCGACCGAAATTGGTCGTGTGCAGCACGATTGCATAGATCCCGGCCAGAGCCGCGAAGAGTACGAGCTCGAAGGAGATCACCCAGAACACGTAGCCGCGCCCGAACCATGCGAAGTCCGACGGGTAGCCGTTGAACGCCTGATCGCCCAGCACGATGTAGCTGATCCCCCGGAACAGGCTCATCGTGCCGATGGTGACGACGATGGAGGGCAGGCCCAGCCGGGTGACGAGAAGCCCGTTGAAGAGCCCGCAGACGAGGCCCACGCCGAGGCCGATCGCGACGAGACCCACCGCGCCGACGTCGAATTGCAGCGCCCAGCCCATCGCGGTGGAGGCCAGCGCGATGATCCCCGCGACGCTCAGGTCGATCTCCCCCGCGACGATGAGGAGCGCCATGGCGAAGGCGATCATCGCCTTCTCGGTAATGTTGAAGGTCGCGTCCGAGAGGTTCCAGGGGTCGAGGAAGTAGGGGCTGGCCTGCGTGTTGGCGACGAAGATCAGCACCGCGATCACGCCGAGAAGCAGCTCCCAGCTCCGCAGCACGCGCGCGCCCCGCCGCGAACCGCGATCGGGCAGGTGGCGGGCCTCGGCGGTCAGGCTCATCGCGTGGCCTCCGGCTTCAGGATCACGCGGCCGGGCTGGCGGCGGGCGTTGAAGCCGACGGCGACGATGATCGCGGCGCCCGAGATCGCCATCTGCCAGAAGGGCGAGATGCCGGCGACCGGCAGCGCGTTCTTGATCGTGCCGAGGAACAGCGCGCCCAGCACCGCGCCCGTGACCGTGCCAAGGCCCCCGGCGATCGAGATCCCGCCGATCACGCAGGCCGCGACGATGTCGAGCTCGAACCCGCCGGCGACGTCCGTGTAGGCCACCGCGTAGCGCGAGACCCAGAGATAGCCGCACAGCCCGGCCAGCCCGCCGGAGATGACGAAGGCCCAGAACCGCGTCCGGCCGACGTCGATGCCGGTATAGATTGCCGCGCCCGGATTGCCGCCGACGGCGTAGAAGGCCCGGCCGAGCGCGGTGCGGTTCACGCCCACGGCGAAGGCCGCGACGATGGCGACGCCGGTCCAGCCGAGAAGCGGCAGGCCGAGAAGTTCCGTGCGCGGCAACGCCTTGTAGGCCGCGCTCATCTCGTGGCTGTTCACCCAGGCGCCGCCGGAGACGAGGAAGATCACGCCCCGGTAGATCGTCAGCGTGCCCAGCGTGACGACGATGGAGGGGATCTCCAGCTTCCAGACGAGAAGCCCGTTGAACGCGCCCAACAGGAGGCCGAGGGCGATGGCGATGGCGAGGAGGAGACCGACCGGCAGGCCCGGCATGGCGGCGTTGAGCATCGCCGTGACCATGCCCGTGAGCGCGAGGTTCGAGGCGAGCGAGAGGTCGATGCAGCGCGTCAGGATCACCAGCATCTGCCCGAGCGCGAGGATGATCAGGATCGAGGTGTCGTTGAGGATCCGGGTAAGGTTGCCGGGCGCGGCGAAGCCCGCGAAGCGCGTCTCCACGAGCAGGACGAGCGCGACCAGCGCGGCGAGCAGGATCGCCTCGCGGGAGCGGACAAACGACCCGATCATGCGGCGGCCTCGTAGCCCGCCGCCGCCCGGACCAGCGCCTCTGGCGTCAGCCCTGCGCGGTCGTAGCGGGCGGCGATGCGGCCGTCGCGCATCACGATGACGCGGTCGGACATGCCGAGGATCTCGGGGATCTCGGAGCTGACCATGACGACCGACAGGCCCTCGGCGGCGAGCTCGGCCATGAATTCGTGGACGGCGGCCTTGGAGCCCACGTCGATCCCCTTCGTCGGCTCGTCGAGGATGATGACCGCGGGCTTCGTGGCCAGCCACTTGGCGATCACGACCTTCTGCTGGTTGCCGCCCGAGAGCGTGCCCACCTCCTGATCGAGCGCCGCGGCGCGCAGGTCGAGCCGCTCGGTGTAGCGGCGGGCGAGGCGGAACTCCTCGGCCATGCGCACGAAACCGTGCCGGGATGTCTGCGACAGCGAGGGCAGGGTGACGTTCTGGAAGATCGGCAGCGCGGTGATCGCACCTTGCCGCCCCCGGTCCTCCGGCACGTAGACGATGCCGCTCGCGATGGCGTCGGCGGGCGAGCGGATCGCGAGCGGGCGGCCGTCGAGCGTCACCGTGCCCGCCGAGGGACGGGTCACGCCGAACAGCGCCTGCATGAACTCGGACCGGCCCGCGCCGACGAGGCCGTAGAAGCCCAGGATCTCGCCCCGGCGCAGGGTGAAGGAGATGTCGGCGAACTCGGTCAGGTGGCTCATGCCCTCGACGCGCAGAACCTCGTCGCCGGGTGTCGCCGTGCGGGCCGGAAAGATCGCGTCCATCGAGCGGCCGACCATCCGCTCGACCAACTGGTCCTCGGTCACGTCGGCGATCCGGCCCGCATCGACCATCTCGCCGTCGCGGAAGACGGTATAGCGGTCGGCGATGCGGAAGATCTCGTCGAACTTGTGGCTGATGAAGAGGATCGCCTGGCCCTCGGACTTCAGCCGCTCGACAAGCTCGTAGAGCTCTTCGATCTCGGTCTGGGAAAGCGAGGCCGTCGGCTCGTCCATGACCACGACGCGTGCTTCGACCGAGAGCGCGCGGGCGATGGCGACGAGGTGCTTGGACGCGATGCCGAGATCGCGCAGCGGCGTGCGCGGGTCGATCCGCGCGCCGATGCGCTTCAGGATGGCCGCGGCCTCCTCCCGCATCCGCGCCCAGTCCACGAGGCCGAAGCGCCCGCGCGGGGCGTGGCCGAGGAAGATGTTCTCCGCCACGGTCAGCTCGTCGAAGAGCACCGTCTCCTGATGGATCGCGGTGATCCCCGCCGCCGTCGCCGCGCCGGCCGAGGGAAAGCGCGTCTCGGTCCCGTCCACGCGGATCGTGCCGGCGTCCGGCTGGTAGATGCCGGTCAGCACCTTGACGAGCGTGGACTTGCCCGCCCCGTTCTCGCCCACCAGCGCCGTGACCTGGCCGGGATAGAGCGCGAGATCCACGTTCGCGAGCGCGACCACACCCGGAAACGTCTTGCGTATCCCGTCGAGCCGCAGCACCGGATCGGCGTCGGTCCCTGTATCCTTCATCACGAAGACCCTCCGGTCATGCGGACCCGACCCTTGCGGACCGGGTCCGCGTCCGGCCTCAGAAGACGCTCTTGAACTCGTCGATGTTCGAGGCGTCGTAGGTGAAGGGCTCGCTCATCGCGGCCTGGTTGTCGTCGTCGAGCGTGGCGGTGCCCATCCGGCCCATCGAGATCTCCGCGCCGGGCTCCGCCGTCGCCGCGTCGGTGGCGAGCGCGTGGGCGATCATCGCGGTCGCGTAGCCCAGATCTACCGGGTTCCAGATCGCGAAGGACTTGGACGCGCCCGACTCGATGGCGCCCGCCATCTCGGACGGCAGGCCGAGGCCGGTGACGTTCACCTCGCCGACCTTGCCCGCGTCCTGCACCGCCTGCGCGGCGGCGACGATGCCGACGGAGGTCGGCGCGATGATGGCGTCGAGATCGGGGTAGGATTGCAGCAGGCCCTGCGTCTCCCGATAGGACTTGTCGGCGAGGTCGTCGCCGTAGACCGTCGCCACCACCTCGATGTCCGGGTAGTCGCCCATGACCTGCTTCATCTCCTCGATCCAGACGTTCTGGTTGGTGGAGGTGGAGGTGGCCGAGAGCACTGCGACCTTGCCGCCCTCGGGCAGCTGGTCGGCGGCGAGCTTGATGATCGTCTGGCCGATCAGCTCGTCGGAGGAGGGGGCGAGGTGCATCTCGCGGCCCTCGGGCGCGACGCCGGAATCCCAGGAGATGACGGTGATGCCGCGCTGCATGGCGCGCTCCAGCGCCGGGACGACCGCGTCGGGATCGTTGGCGGAGATGGCGATGGCGTCGACCCGCTGCGCGATCAGGCTGTTGATGACCTCGATCTGGCCCTCCGCCGTGGTGGAGGTCGGGCCGGTATAGATGATCTCGACGCCGCCCAGCTCCTCGGCGGCCTCCTCGGCGCCGCGCGCGGCGGCCTCGAAGAAGCCGTTGCCGAGCGACTTGGCGACGAGCGCGATGCGCATGTTGTCCTGCGCGAGGGCGGTGGTGGACCACAGCCCTGCCACGAGGCCCGTGGCGATGGCGATGCGTCTGGTGATGCTCATGTCGTTTCCTCCCTGAATGAACGTTGTGCGTCGGGTTGCCCCTCAACCCGTGGCGGGCATCTCGGCCCGGCCACGCCGGGGGCTCGCCACGACGAGGCGCGGCCCCGCGGCCTCGACCATCGCGGCGTCTGCGTCGGTGATGCGGTCGTCGGTGATCAGCGTGTCGATCCGGTCGAGCGAGCACAGGATCAGGCTGGACCGGTGCCGGAACTTGGTCGAGTCGACCATCAGCACGACCTCGTCGGCCTGCCCGATGAGTTTGGTCTCGGCCTGGATGATGAGCGGGTCCCCTTCCATCACGCCGAGCCGCGACACGCCTTGCGCGCCAAGGAACATGCGGCGCGCGGCGAAGTTCTTCGTCACGTCGTTCTCGAAGGGGGAGAGCACGATGTTCTGCTCGCGGTAGATGGTCCCGCCGGCGAGCATGACGGTGTTCTTCGACTGCTTGAGCAGATGCTCGGCGATCGGGAAGGAATTGGTGAAGACGAGGCAGCGCCGGTTGGCGAGCGGATGCACCATCTGGAACGTGGTCGTCCCGCCGTTGATGATGATCGCGTCGCCGTCGGCGCAGAGCTCGACCGCCGCCTGCGCGATGGCCCGCTTCTCGGCGATCTGCCGGGTGGCGTTCATCTCGAAGGGGCGTCCCGCGAGGCCCACGAATTGCGGCGGCGCCAGCGATTCCACCCCGCCGCGGACCCGGCGCACCTTCTTCTGCATGTGGAGCGTGGCGATGTCCCGGCGCACCGTCGCCTCCGACGCGTCGGTCAGTTCGACGAGCTCGGCCACGGTCGCCACGGGGCGCGCCTGGACGGCGGACAGGATCGTCCTGTGGCGCTCGCTCTCGATCATCCCCGACCTCCCCGGTTACGGCGAGGTTCCCGTGCGAACGGATCATTGTCAATCATGTTTCGTCACAAGCAATCGTTTCTGCGGTGCAGAATGATCGTTGATGATCGAAAGCGATTGACACGACGTGCCCGCGCGAAGAGGTTGCGCGCAGATCGAGGCGGGGGAGACACGATGCCGAAGGATGCGAATGGCGGCCGGATCGCCGACATGTGGGACGGCGCGACGGCTTCCGGGATGAGCGAGCCTGAACTGCTGCTCTACCGTTCGAACCTCCTCGGCTCGGACAAGCGGGTCACGAATTACGGCGGCGGCAACACGTCCGCCAAGGTCACCGAAACCGACTCGCTGACCGGCGAGCCGGTCGAGGTGCTCTGGGTGAAGGGATCGGGCGGCGATATCGGCTCGATCCAGCTCGACGGGTTCGCGACGCTCTACATGTCGAAGCTCGCGGCGCTGAAGGATCTCTACCGCGGCGTCGCGTTCGAGGACGAGATGGTCGGCTACCTGCCGCATTGCACGTTCAACCTGAACACGCGCGCCGCCTCCATCGACACGCCGCTCCATGCCTACGTCCCGCACACGCATGTCGATCACGTCCATCCCGACGCGGTCATCGCCATCGCCGCCGCCGAGAACTCCGAGGCGCTGACGAAGGAAATCTACGGCGACGAGATCGGCTGGCTGCCGTGGAAGCGGCCGGGCTACGAGCTGGGCCTCTGGCTCGAGGCGTTCTGCCGCGAGAACCCCGAGGCGAAGGGCGTCGTGCTGGAGAGCCACGGCCTCTTCACCTGGGCCGACGACGCGCGGGACTGCTACGAACTGACGCTGCGGATCGTCAACCGGGCGATCGAATGGTTCGAGGGCCGCACGGCGGACGTCCCGGCCTTCGGCGGCGAGGTCAAGGCCGCGTTGCCCGAGGACGAGCGCCGTCGCATCGCCGCCGCGCTGATGCCGGCGATCCGTGGCATGATCTCCGGCGAGAGCCACAAGGTCGGGCATTTCGACGATCGGGACGCGGTGCTCGAATTCGTCGGCGGACGCGACATGGAACGCCTCGCCGCGCTCGGCACGTCCTGCCCGGACCATTTCCTGCGCACCAAGATCCGGCCGCTCGTCGTCGGCTTCGACCCGGCGAACCCCGATGTCGAGGCCACGCTCGACGGGCTGCGCGGCATGGTGGAGGCCTACCGCGACGACTACGCCGCCTATTACGAACGCTGCCGCCACGACGACAGCCCGGCCATGCGCGACCCGAACGCTGTGGTCTATCTGGTGCCCGGCGTCGGCATGATCACCTTCGCCAGGGACAAGGCGACCGCGCGGATCTCGGGCGAGTTCTACGTCAACGCGATCAACGTGATGCGGAACGCCGACGCGGTGAGCACCTATCGGGGCCTGCCCGAACAGGAAGCGTTCGACATCGAGTACTGGCTCCTCGAGGAGGCCAAGCTCCAGCGGATGCCCGCGCCGAAATCGCTGGCCGGCCGGGTGGCGATCGTCACCGGCGGGGCAGGGGGCATCGGCGCGGCCACGGCGGAGAAATACCTCGCCGAAGGCGCCTGCGTCGTGCTGGCCGATATCGACGCGGGCGCGCTTGCCGCGACGGAGGCGAACCTCGCGGGCCGCTACTCGCGGGACGTGGTCCGCTCGGTGGAGATGAACGTCACCTCCGAGGATGCGGTGGCGGACGCCTATGCCGCGATGGCCGTCGAGTTCGGCGGCGTGGACATCGTCGTCTCCAATGCCGGCATCGCCTCCTCGGCCAAGGTCGAGGACACCACGCTGGAGCTCTGGGACCGGAACATGTCGATCCTGTCGACGGGGTACTTCCTCGTCTCGCGCGAGGCGTTCCGGATGCTCAAGCGGCAGGGGATCGGCGGGGCGATCGTGTTCGTGGCCTCGAAGAACGGCCTAGCCGCTTCGCCCGGGGCGTCGGCCTATTGCACGGCCAAGGCCTCGGAGATCCACCTCGCCCGCTGCCTCGCGCTCGAAGGAGCGGCGGAGGGCATCCGGGTCAACGTCGTGAACCCGGACGCGGTTCTGCGCGGCTCGCGGATCTGGCAGGGCGAATGGCTCGACCAGCGCGCCTCGACCTACGGGACGGACAAGGAGGGGCTGGAGGAGATGTACCGCGAGCGCAGCCTGCTCAAGCGGTCGGTCCTGCCCGAGGACATCGCCGCGGCGTGCTACTTCTTCGCCTCCGACCAGAGCGCGAAATCGACGGGCAACATCGTCAACGTCGATGCCGGCAACGTGCAGGCCTTCACGCGCTAGGGTCGGACCGAAGGGGGGACAGACATGATCGACGACGACACGATCGCCGCGGCAAATGCGGACGGGGAGGCGGCGCTCCGCGCCGAGTACGACGCGCTCGGGGAGGTGCTCGACCGGCGGGGCATCGCGATCGACGGCATCCGCGACCGCGTCGCGGCCTACGGCGTCGCGATCCCGTCCTGGGGCGTAGGCACCGGCGGCACCCGCTTCGCCCGCTTTCCCGGCCCGGGGGAGCCGGCGACCATCTTCGACAAGCTCGACGATTGCGGCGTGGTCCACCGCCTGACCGGCGCGACCCCCCGCGTGTCGCTGCACATCCCCTGGGACGAGGCCGATCCGTCCGACCTGCGCGCGAAGGCGGAGAAGGTGGGTCTGGGCTTCGACGCGATGAACTCCAACACGTTCCAGGACCAGCCGGGCCAGGGCCGCAGCTACAAGTTCGGCTCGCTCAGCCACACCGATGCGGGGACCCGGGCGCAGGCGGTGGAGCACAACCTGCGCTGCATCGAGATCGGGCGACAGATCGGCTCGCGGGCGCTCACGATCTGGGTCGGGGACGGCTCGAACTTCCCGGGGCAGGCGCATTTCACGCGGCAGTTCGACCGCTACCTCGACAGCGCGCGCGAAATCTATGCCGGGTTGCCGGAGGACTGGCGCCTCTTCACCGAGCACAAGATGTACGAGCCTGCCTTCTATTCGACGATCGTGCAGGATTGGGGCACGAACTACCTGATCGCGCAGGAACTGGGCGAGCGGGCCTTCTGCCTCGTCGATCTGGGCCACCATGCCCCGAACGTGAACATCGAGATGATCGTGGCCCGGCTCATCCGCTTCGGCAAGCTGGGCGGGTTCCATTTCAACGACAGCAGGTACGGCGACGACGACCTCGATACCGGCGCCATCGACCCCTACCGGTTGTTCCTCGTGTTCAACGAGCTCGTCGACGCGGCCGGCACGCCCGGCTTCGACCCCGCCCACATGCTCGATCAGAGCCACAACGTCACCGACCCGATCGAGAGCCTGATGAATTCCGCGATGGAGGTGCAGCGCGCCTACGCGCAGGCGCTTCTCGTGGACCGGACGGCGCTGGCCGGCCATCAGGAGGCGAACGACGCGATGATGGCGTCGGAGACGTTGAAGCGCGCCTTCCGCACCGATGTCTCCCCGATCCTCGCGATGGCGCGGCTGGAGGCCGGCGCGGCGATCGACCCGATCGCGGCCTACCGCCGCTCGGGCTACCGCGCGCGGGTGGCCGAAACACGCCCGGTCGCGAGCGGGGCCGGCGGGGGGATCGTCTGATCCGAAATGAAGTGCCGTCCCGAGCCGCGTCGCGTGAGATTGACGGGTTCCCTGTCTGCACTTTCCGACGCGCCGATACGCAGGCCCTCGACGTCCGCCGCATCGACACGATCGCCCGCGCGTGCCGGCGGCGCGTTCGCCGCCGCCTCCAGATCGCCCCGCAACCTCGAAGCGACGCCTATCTGTAGATCTCGGGAAGGAGCGAGGTCGAGATCGCCGGCACGTAGGCGATCAGCAACGTGACGATCAGCATGAAGATCACGAAGGGCACCGCCCGCCACGCGATGCGCAGGATCGATTCGCCCGTGATTCCCGCCGTCACGAAAAGGTTCAGTCCGAGCGGCGGGGTGATGAAGCCGACCCCGAGCGCGGTGATCATCATCACACAGAACTGGATGTCGTTCATTCCGATATTGTCCGCCAACGGCTTCAGGATCGGCGCGAGGATGACGATGTTCGGCGTGGTCTCCATCACGCAGCCGGCGGCGACGAGGATGCCGATCATCAGCAGGATGAGGATCCAGGGCTGATCCGTCAGCGAGGTCACCGAGGTCACGAAACCCTGCGGCACGCCCATGATCGCGAGCGCCTGCGCCAGCGGCAGCGAGAAGGCGATGATCGGGAGGATCACGCCGTTCACCTTGGCCGAGCTGACCAGCATCTGCGGGAAGTCCGCCAGGCGAAGCGTGCCGATGACGAAGCCGATGGCGATGGTGACGACCACCGCGGTCGCACCCGCCTCGGTGGGCGTGAACTGGCCCGAGAAGATGCCGTAGAAGATGATGCCCGGCACGATGAAGGCGTACCAGCCGCTCCGCAGGGCGCGGCCGAGCTGCGCGAACCAGTCGCGCAGGCTCAGGCCCCCGCCGCCTTCGTATCCGTAACGCAGGTTCACGACCGTGTTCGTGACGAGGATCGAGACGAGGATCAGCAGGCCGGGCACGAGCGCGGCGAGGAACAGCGTCGAGGCCGAGATGCCAAGCACGAGGCCGATGATGATGTAGGCGATCGACGGCGGGATCAGGATGCCGGTGCAGGCCCCCGCGGCGACCAGAGCGCAGGCATAAAGCGTTTCGGCATTAACCCGAGGCGTATCCGGCAGCAGTGAAGTAGTTCCAGCACTCCTGCGGGTCGTAGAGATCACAGATCGCACCGATGGCGTCGAAC
>NZ_CANLTR010000019.1 GCF_947494055.1 uncultured Jannaschia sp.
CAAGATGTCCATTATCGATCATGGACATTATCGACAGCAGAGGCTCACCGTCAGAGCAGTCACAACGGACGGATACGGATCAGCTCGGGTTCAACAAGAAGGGAACCGGACGCTTTCTCGTGACGCTCGCGCTCTGCGCCGCAACTAGGTGCATCGTCGGTCTGACCCTGACCCCGACGGCGAACGCCTCCGCGGCCCTGAAGACACTGGCGATGATCCTGTCCGACAAAGGCGTCTGGGCAGATCTGGTCGGGGCCCAATCGCCCTGGAACATGTATGGCACGCCCGAAACGATCCTTACGGATTGCGGGTCCGCGTTCCGCTCGGAGGTCTTTCGCCATGCCTGCGCGGACCTCCTGATCACGCTCGAGCGGGCACCTGCCGGAGTGCCGGAGTTCCGCGGTTCGGGAGAACGGATCTTCCGAACCATCTCGGGCGGTCTCTCTGCGCGTCTGGCCGGGCACACCTTCGGCGACATCTTCGCTAAAGGAGATCGCGACCCGTCGAAGGACGTGTCGCTCACGATCGAGGACATCGCTTTCGCGCTCGTTCGCTGGGTCGTCGACGTCTACCACAATACGCCGCACGAAAGGTTGGGTGGGGAGACGCCGGCGGCCTGCTGGCGTCGCCTTTCCAGCGAATACGGCGTCATGGCGCCTCCGGCAATGGACCGCTTCCGGATGATCTTTGGCACCAGGCTCGAACGTTCCCTCGGAAAGACGGGCGTGATCGTGCTCGGGGTGAGATACCAGTCTCACGCGCTCGCCCAGCACATGCTCCGGCGCGATCCTCACAAGGTCGACATCCGCTGGCATCCCGAGGACGTCGGTTCCATCGCGGTCCGGATCGGTGAAGAGTGGCATGTCGTCCCCGCGGTCGTCGAAGGGCTGGACGGGGTTCCCGCCGCAAGCTGGCTGACGGCCCTTCGCGACGTTCGTGCGGGTCGTCATCAGGCCCGGGAGATCGACCTTCGCATCGTGCTCGACGCATTGGCGGCGATCGAGGCCCGTAATGCCGACGCCATGCTCGCAGCCGGCGTGACCATGGACGACTGGTCGCCCGAGCGTCTGGCAAAGGCCGAGAAAACCCTCCTTTCGGGGACGACGTTACGGGAACCGACCACGTCCACCGCCGATGACGGCGGCATCGGGCGACCGATCCCCGATCCAATCGATCCCCTGGTCAACGAGCGCGTCCCTGCCAAACGGGTCACGCCGACCAACGGCCGCAAGGGCGGCCTCGCCGCGGAGGAAGACTGACGATGGAAAGCCTTTCTCCCGGCATTCTGCATGCAAAGGGGCCCCTCCGGGGGGGCCTTCTCTAATTCTGCCGTCCTTCGTCGTCGTGCGGGCTTGAGAGGGCCCGGCGACACGGAGACGTCCGGCCAGCCACAGCCTCCTGCCACAAGATCTCATAGGCACGCTCCGCGACCCTCGACGTCGCGGGGCCTAGTCTCGCGACGGTCTCCGGGCTCGAACTGCCCCGCCGCCGACTATTCCCTTCACTCCTATTGGAGACAAACCATGTCTGACATCATGCGCACTCACACCATCGTCGAAGGTCTTCGTGCCCTCCACTTCCCCTCGGACCGGGACGGCGAGATGACCGCCCATCTCGACCGGCTATTCGAACGGGACGCCGAGGGCGCTCCCATCCCCGTCCCGCTGCGGTTCGGGCGAACCCGGGAGACGCGCGCGATCTTGTATGTCGCCGATCCGGGGGACGGAAAGACGCATTCCGTACACCGTGGGCTCTTCAAGTATCCCGCGCTCGTGGAGCGGCCGGATGGCTCGCTGCCCTGGATTTTTGCGACCGTTCCAAGCCCCGCTTCCCTGAAGTCGATGGTCTACGCGCTGCTCAAGGCTTCCGGATACCCGATCGAGACCTCCCGTCGTTCGATCTGGGAACTCGTCGATATTCTGCGTGATCGACTCCATGACTTCGGCCAATGCCTGATCTGGATCGACGAGGGGCACGATCTCTTCTGCGCAGACCGTGATCTCATCCTGCGGTTTCTGAAGGCGCTCATGCAAGGCGACGAGGCGGTTATCGTCGTAATGTCAGGTACCAACAAGCTCGACGAGGTGATCCGAAGCGATCCGCAGGTCCAGCGCCGCTTCTCGGTCATCCGGCCCCGGGCGGTGACCGCCCATATCGACGGTCCGGACTTCACCGATCGGATCGCCGAATGTTGCAGACGGGCCGGGCTGAGGCCGCCTTCCGAACCGGATCTCGTATCCCGTCTCTTTCATGCGGCTCGCTATCGTTTCGGCCGCGTTATCGAGATGACCATCGACGCGATCGAGCAGGCCCTGCTGGCAGAGGCCGACGGTCTCGAGGTATGGCACTACGCGCTTGTCTGGGGGATGCAGGAGGGTCCGGAAGCCGAGCGCAATGTATTCCTCGTCGGCAATTGGAAAAGTATCGAGACGGACCCGATCGAGATCGAACGGCCCCGTCGCCGGCACCGGGCTGCCTCGCGTACGGGAGGTCGCTGACATGACGAAGCTCATGCCTAACCTTCCCTTTGACGACGACGAAACCCCCCTATCCTGGGCCTCCCGGATGGCGGAACTGCATACGCATGGCAGGATCAACTCATTTCTCACCGAGATCGGGATCTCCGTGGGCGATCTTGCGGTCGGCGTACGATCGGCTGTTATGGCTCTCTGTAAAATCACGGGTCAGGATCCCGCACCGGTTCTGCGCAACACCGTGACCCATACCGATGCGCGGACGCGGACCTTCCGTGATCAGAGCTTCGAAGCCGACCTGACGGCGTCGCATCCCAAGTTCTGCGCGCAGTGTCTCGTGGAAGACGAGGTTGGTGTCGATCATCCCCACATCGGACGCAGACACCGCCTGCTTTGGACCTTCGCTCCGGTCCGAAGCTGCGTTCGGCACGAGGTTCGCCTTTACGAGAGACCATCGTCAAGCGGTGGTTCGGCGCCTTTGGACATGCGCGAAGTGGTTCCGGAAACGGGACTTGCTCTTGCAGATCTGGCCAATGCCGCGGAGCCTGCCGTACCGACCGGGCTGGAACGCTACCTCATGGGACGCTTCGACGGGATGTTGGGGCCGGTCTGGCTTGACGGGCAACCCGTCGATCTGGCCGTCAAGTCGACCGAAATTCTTGGGGCAAGGCTTCTGTTCGGCCCGGAGAAGACGCTAAGGCAAATGTCCGAAGATGACTGGCGTCGCGCGGGCGCTGTCGGCTGGAATGCTGTCTCGGAGGGCACTGACGGCCCTCTCAACGTCCTTGACGAGATGCTCGATGAGCACGGTCTGCAATGCGCCTCCAGGTTCCGGCCCGTGCATGCTCTGGGCATGATGGCATCTTGGCTACAATACCGGGGGCGGCAGGACGAACCGGGCGCGATGCATGATATGGTCTTCGAGAAGGTTCGGCAACGCTTCCCCTTCAAGCCCGGCCAGACCTTGTTCGGCAGGAAGATCGACTCCCCGTGTCTCGTCCGGATCAGTGACGCGACCGCAGGCCTTATCACCGACGTGGAGGGTTACGCACACGAACTGCATCGCCGAGGGCTTCTAAGGGACCATCAACGCATGCTGCCGCCCAATCGTCAGGTCGTACACTACCGCGGTGCCATCGACGTCCGAGATTTGGTCATGCGGGCTGTCCGACCGGAGCACGCCGCCCAATGGCTTGGAACGGATACGAGGCTGATCAATGCTCTGATGACGGCAGGCTTTCTGGGGGCGTTCGATGTAACGCTGGGCGTCCGGGCGTCCGATCGATCCTTCGTGGACAAGAGCGACCTTCAGGCTTTGTTGATGCTGATCGCGTCATTCCCGATCGCTCGAGAGAGCCAGACCGGTCTTGTCGATCCATTCGTGCCCACATGGACGGGGGCGGCGGACCTGGTTTCCCTCGTTTCGAGCATCCTGGGTGATCCAGATCGAACCGTATTTCGGCTGAATGGCCGAGCCGCGATCGATCGGGTCCGCACAAGGGTCGTCGATCAGGTCAACGATTGGCGTCCGGGCGGGGGTATGGCCGGGACAGTCGCGCTTTACATGCTCGGGCTCTCCGCCAAGTCCGATCCACGTGAGATCGCCTGGCCGGAGGAGTTTCCATGGTCCGCGACTGACGGAGATCTCGGCGACGTCTGGGTCGAGCCATGGGAGATGGAAATGATACGCAAGACGTTCGTCCTGCCTGATCGACTTGCTTCGGAACTGGGGTCATCGCCGACGGCGATCGAGCATCGCATCAGCGAGGCCGGCGTAACGCCCGAGGTCGGTCTAGAATCCTTGCAGGCACCGCTCTATCGAAGGACAGATTTACCCGAAGGCCTTCGAACCTGACGCGCCATTCTCCCTCGATGCTTTAGGCCGCCCTTTCGGGCGGCTCTTTTTTTCAGATTCCGATGGAAGTTAATCGACGGCTTAATGGCAGTTTTATCGGCGTAGTCTCGTCGAGATCTGCGTTCTCTTCAGGAAAATTGAAGATTGATTTGACGTTGTGGTCGTTTGGCGATGTTTCCTACATCTGGTCCGGAGGAAGCCGCATGCGATTGTTCGACCTGAGCGACAGGACCGCGCTCGTCACGGGCGCGACCAAGGGCATCGGTCGCGCCATCGCCGGGGCGTTGGCGGAAGCCGGGGCCCGTGTCGTCGTGTCGAGCCGGACGCAGGTGGATTGCGACCGGGTGGCCGAGGAGATCGCGGAGGCCGGCGGCACCGCCACGGGCATCGCCGCCAACATCTCGAAGGACGGTGCGCTCGAAGCTCTCGTGGACGGCGCCGAGGCCGCTTTCGGCCCGGTCGACGTTCTCGTCTGCAACGCGGCGGCGAACCCCTATTACGGGCCTTTCCTCGATACGCCGGACGCGGCGTTCGACAAGACGATCCGCACGAATGTCCGCGCCAACATGCGGCTCGCCCGCCGCGTCGTTCCGGGGATGCGGGCGCGGCGCGACGGGGCGATCGTCGTGATCTCCTCCATCGCGGCGTTCAAGGGTTCCGACAATCTCGGCATGTATGCCCTGACAAAGGCCGCCGACGCGCAGCTCGTGCGCAACCTCGCGGTGGCCTACGGACCCGACAACATCCGCGCGAACGGCATCGCGCCGGCGCTGGTGCGGACCGACTTCGCTCGCGCGTTGTGGGAGGACGAGGCCCGCGCCGCTCGCGTTGCGGAGACCTACGCGCTCAAGCGGCTGGGCGAGCCCGACGACATTGCCGGGCCCGCGGTCTTCCTCGCGAGCCGAGCCGGCGCCTGGATGACCGGCCAGACGCTCATTATCGACGGTGGCTGGTCGGTGCGGGACTGACGGCGCTTGCGGGCCGCCTGCGACAACGTCGATGCGCCGCAGGCCTCAGACGTTACCGGCTCCTGCCCCCGAAGCGGTTTCCGGGCCCCCGATCAGCGGGACGCCGCATAATACGCGATCTTGCGCTCCAGATAGGCGAGAAACTCCGACAGCGTGAAGGCCAGGGCGAACAGCACGATCAGCACGGCCCAGAACTCTGCCATCAGGAAATTGCTGGCATAGAGCTCGAACAAAGCCCCGAACCCCACGATCGAGATCAGCAGCTGGCCGATGATCACGCCCTTGACGGCCCGGATCACTCCGATCCGCACGCCGCCCAGGATCTCGGGCAGCGCCGCCCAGACGTAGATCTTGAAGAAGGCGTCGAGCGGCGTCGCACCGAAGGAGCGCGACATCTCGACCAGCGACCGGTTGATGTTCTTCACCCCGGCCCGCGCGTTCAGGATGATGATCCAGATCGCGAACAGGGTCGTGGTGATGATGATCGTCCGCATGCCGAACCCGAACAGCACCATCAGTACCGGCACGAGCGCGGTCAGCGGCGCGCTGAGGAAGATGTTGACCCAGGGCAGCAGCAACTCGTCGAGAAGCCGGCTCCGTCCCATGAGGATGCCGACGGGGATACCGATGACGACCGCCACGATCACCCCCGCCCAGAACGCGTAGGCCGTCGTCGCCAGCGCATCGAGGAAGGAGGGCGTCGTCACCAGACCCAGCAGCGTGACGACGACCTCCGAGAGCGGCGGCACGAAAAAGGTGAGATCCAGCCGCCCGACGAGTTCTCACAGGAGCCCCCAGACGATCAGGGAGGACATCATCGGCAACCTGTATCCGAAGACCATCATGATCGGCTCACTCCACGTAGCTTCGCAGCGAGGCCCAGATCTCGTCCACGATGTCGAGATATTCGGCATCCCTGCGGATGTTGCCGCCGCCGCCGCGCGAGATCGACGGCCGGATCACCTCGTGCACCCGGCTCGGACGCGGCAGCAGGATGGCGATCTGGTCGGAGACGTAGACCGCCTCCTCGATCGAGTGGGTGACGAAGATGAAGGTCTTCCGCTCGGTCTCGACCAGCGCCAGCATGTCCTCCTGGAACTTGCGGCGCGTCTGCTCGTCCACCGCCGAGAACGGCTCGTCGAGGAGCAGGACGTCGGCATCGACCGAGAGCGCTCGGGCGAGGCCGACGCGCTGGCGCATGCCGCCCGAAAGCTCGTGCGGGAAGCTCTGCTCGAACCCTGCCAGGCCGACCTCCCGGATGTAGCGCGCCGCCCGGTCCTCCCGCTCGGACCGGGCGACGCCGCGCAGTTCCAGCCCGAAGGCCACGTTGCGCAGCACGCTGGCCCAGGGCAGG
The DNA here is from genome assembly GCF_947494055.1 of uncultured Jannaschia sp. Classification (GTDB taxonomy): domain Bacteria; phylum Pseudomonadota; class Alphaproteobacteria; order Rhodobacterales; family Rhodobacteraceae; genus Jannaschia. The sequence goes on from NZ_CANLTR010000019.1 coordinate 6,652, forward strand.
AGCGCGAAATCCTGGAACACGAAGGCGCGGTCCGGGCCCGGCCCCTCGACCGGGCGACCATCCACCTCGACCGAACCGGAGCTCGCCGGGATCAGGCCCGCGATGATCTTGAGCAATGTCGTCTTGCCGCAGCCCGAGGGGCCGAGCAGCGAGGTGAGCTGCCCCCGCGGGAAGTCGAGCGACAGGTTCTCGAGCGCCTGCACGTCGCCGTAATTCTTCGACACGCCACGGACCGACACCGCGATATCGGCGGGCGGGGCGGCCGGGGCCGCGCGCCCGAGGCTTCGATCAATCTGAGACATAGCCACGGTTGTTCCCTTCGAAGAGCCGGTTCTCGAGCGTCTCGAGCAAATTGAGGAAGACCACCGCCAGCAGGATGATCGAGAAGATCGCCGCGTACATGCTCGGGTAGTCCGCGACCGACCGGCTGTAGGTGATGATGTCGCCCACACCCGTCGGCGTGATCTTCAGCTCCGACAGGATGGCGCCGATGAAGCCCGCCGACACGCCGAGGCGCAGCCCCGAGAAGATGATGGGCGAGGCGGCGGGGATGACGACCTTGAGCAGCACGTCGCGATCGCTCGCCATGAAGGAGGTCGCCATCTCCTTGATCGAGCCGGGCGTGTTGGCGACCGCGCTCGCCGTGTTCAGGACGATCACCGGCATCGCCATGATGCAGACCACGAACACCTTCGAGGTGAGCCCGATGCCGTAGACCATCACCAGGATCGGGATCAGCGCGGCGAGCGGCGCGGCCTGCATGACGATGAAGATTGGCGAGAACAGCCATCTGGACGCGGCGTTGAGACCGATCCAGAGCCCCATCCCGATTCCCACGAGCGCGGAGATCGCGACGCCGATCACCAGAGGCTGCAGCGTCTCCGCGTAGGCCACGAAGAGCGAGCCGTCGAAGACCATGCGCATCAGCGCCAACATCGAGTTGATGAAGGTGGGGAAGGCGTAGCTGACCGGAACGCGCCCGGCGATCTCCCACGCGCCGAACACGATCGCCGCGGAGAGGACCTTGAGCGCGAGGGACCGGTGGGTCCGGAACGCGTCGATCGCGCGCCCGGTCCCCGCGGTGACCCGCGGCCGCCCGCCCGACGCGCCCTTGCCCGCATCGCGGGCGAGGGACCGCCCGGCGCGGATCACTGCGAGGCCTTCTCGGTCGCGGCGCCGCCCGTGGCCTTGTCGAGAGGCGCGAAGTACCAGAAATCCTCGATGTCGAGCGAGGCCGGATCGCCTTCGAGCTGACCCGCGGCGGTGTACCATTCGAGATCGGCCTCAGCAGCCTTCCGGCCGCCGCCCTGCGGGTCGTAGAGGCCGCCCTCCACCGCTTCGGCGTAGAAGGTGTCGAGATCGCCCAGCACCGCTTCCGGCAATCGCCCGATCGGCCCGTCGGGATCGGTCTCGCGGCCGATGATCGTCGGGTCCGCGGCCATGTCGGCCCAGGTGCTCGCGAGCGCCGCGACGAAGATGTCCACCGCCTCCTCGTTGGCCTCGATCCAGTCGAGATTGGCGAAGAGCGCCTCGTCGCTGGCGTTCACCTCGAACATCGGCAGGGCACGGAACCTGTCGCCGGCCTCGTCGAGGATGCGGTTCTTGTTGGCGAGGTCGAGGATCGTCGCGTCCGCCTGCCCGGCGATCAGCGCGACGACCCGGTTGGCCGAACCCGGCACGTAGGAGCGCTCGCCGAAGGTGAGCCCCTCCCGCTCCTCGATGACGTTGGCGATCGAGTCGGTGCCGCCGCCGCGCGAATGCAGCAGGATCGGCTCCCCGTCGAGATCGGCGAGCGTCTCGTAGGTGTTCGTCGTGACCGGGAAGAAGATCAGCCGCGAAAGCTGGTAGATGATTCGGATTGGGGCGCGCGAGCGCTGCATGGCCGCGTAGGGCGTGCCGAAGCCGACATCCATCTGCCCCGAGAGCACCGCCTGGATGGCGAGCTCCTCGTCGGCGAAGGCGGTCCATTCGTAGTCCAGACCCTGCGCCTTCGCCCGGTCGAGCGCGACGAAGAACGCCGCCAGCTCGGCGGAGGGCGTCTCGGCGAGCGCGATGCGGATAGTGTCCGTCTGCGCGGTGGCGCCCGTCGTCGACGCGGCTAGGACGAGGCCCGCCATCGCGCCGAGGAACGATGCCTTCGGATAATGTCGCATGTGTTCTCCTCCCAAAAGAACGTTCGGACTTCGGTCGCGCCTCTCGGACGCGACCCCGAGGGGGCTACTCCCCCTCGAACAATCTCGCCGAGACGGAGCGCAGGTGCGCCCGCATCGCGGCATCGGCGGCAAGCGGATCGCGGGCCCGGATGGCCGCCACGATCGTGCGATGCTCGGCGAAGCTGGTATGGTCGCGCGGCGGACGGTCGGTCGTCCGCTCCACGCTGCCCCAGGCGACGGCGCGCCGCGCCTCGTTGAGCTGATCGAAGAGCGTCAGCAGCAGCAGGTTGTCGGTGGCCTGCGCGATGGCGCGATGCAGCCGGTCGTCCTGCCCCTCGTATTCGTGCCAGCTCGCCGCCGAGACGCAGCCGTCGAGCGCCGCCTGCATCGCCATCGCGTTCGCATGCGAGGCGTTCAGTGCCGCCTCCCGCGCGATGGCCGGCTCCAGCGAGATCCGCGCCCGCATCATCTTGAACGGCGTCAGCTTGAGCCCGAGCTCCACCAGCGGACCGTCGCCGCCCCTCGGACGTTCCTGCGACACGAAGGTGCCGCGGCCGACATGCCGCCAGATCAGCCCCTCGCGCTCCAGCACGTCGAGCGCCTTCCGGAGTGTCGCACGCGACAGGCCGAGCGTCTCCGTCAGGCTGCGCTCCGCCGGAAGACGCGCGCCCGGCCCGAAGCCGCCCTCTTGGATGTAGGTCCTGACCTGCGTGGCCGGATCCGGCATCTGGTCGATGTCGTACAAGGTCGCTCACCCGATTGGTTGACCGATCCCTGCCTGATTGGCCGGATATAGTCAAGTATCTCGGCCTCCAGTGGCCAATTTAGATCGACCAAACCGATATACTCTGACCAATTTGGATTGATCAGCCAATTCAGATCGCCTATGGCCATGCGTGAACCAAGCTCGAACGAGGCGTCCCATGACCGACTACGCGATTGCCGCACCCCCCATCCCGACGATCCCGACCCGCGACGGGGGGGCCTTTCCGGTACGCCGCGTCTATTGCATCGGTCGGAACTACGCCGCCCATGCCGTCGAGATGGGGCACGACCCGGACCGGGAGCCGCCCTTCTTCTTCCAGAAGAACCCCGACAACCTCGACGCCTCCGGCAGCTTCCCCTACCCGGCACAGAGCGACGACGTTCACCACGAGGTCGAGCTTCTGGTGGCGCTCGGCTCCGGCGGGCGCGACATCGCGACGGAGGACGCGCTTGACCATGTCTGGGGCTACGGCGTGTGCCTCGACATGACGCGGCGCGACCTGCAGGGCGTGGCCAAGAAGATGGGCCGCCCCTGGGAGATCGGGAAGGCGTTCGAGCGCTCCGCCCCCATCGGACTGCTCTACCCGGCCTCCGAGATCGGCCATCCCGCGGAGGGCCGGGTCGAACTGAAGGTCAACGGCGCGGTGACGCAGGAGGGTGACCTGAACCAGATGATCTGGAAGGTGCCCGAGATGATCGCCTACCTGTCGGATTATTTCGAGCTCGCCGCCGGCGACGTGATCATGGCCGGAACCCCTTCGGGCGTCGGCCCGGTGAACCGGGGCGACGTCATGGAGGCGACGATCGAAGGGCTCGGCACGTTGAACGTGACCGTAAGCTGAGACGAAGGCGCAGGACTGGCCGCGGGCGATCCGTCGCCGCGCGGTCGAGCCGGCTCGTCTACCGGTCCGCCCGGCTATTCGGCGGCGGCGAGACCGGCCTCCGCCGCCGCGTCCGCGATGATCTCCGCGATCACGTCGCAATCCGCGAGGTCGAAGGTCAGCGGCAGGCGCATGTCGAACAGTCCGGCCAGCACCGCATCCGTTCTCGGCAGCGCTTGCGGTTCCATGTATCGCCAGGAGCGGTGGCTGGACGTGAAGCCCGCGGGCTCCGCCGCGCCGAACCACTTGATCTCCACCCCGTCCGCCGCGGCGCGCGCGACGAAGGCCGCGGCCTCGCCCGACGCAATGCCCGGTACGGTGAACTGGACCGAGGAGCCGACGTAACGCTCCTGCGGCGGACGGACCGGAAGGCGGATCGCGGGCTGGCCACGGAGCCGGTCGGCCAGCCGGTCGTGGCGCGCATTCCAGCGCACGACGTTCGCGTCGAGCTCGCCGATCTGCGGGCGCAGCAGCGCGGCGCGCAGGTTGTCCATCCGCGCCGAGAGGTTCGGCATGTCGAGCCGGGCGTCGGCGAAGGCCGCGGCCTCCGGCCCCGCGCCGTGGCGGTCGTGCAGCATGTAGGAGCCCGACAGGATCGTAGCGCGCGCCATGAAGCCCGCATCGTCCGAGGTCAACAGCCCGCCCTCGCCCGAGTTCATGTGCTTGTAGGTCTGCGTCGAGAAGCACCCCACCAGCCCGAAGCCGCCCGACCGGCGCCCGGCCCACGCCGCCCCCATCGTGTGGGCGCAATCCTCGATCACGGTGACGCCCCGCGCGGCGGCGATCGCCATCAGCCGGTCCATGTCGCACAGATGCCCGCGCATGTGCGACAGCAGCAGGAACCGCGCGCCGGTCGCGCGGGCCTTCGCGTCGAAATCGTCGAGGTCGAGAACGAGGTCCAGCGTGATCTCGACGAGCGCCGGCCGCGCGCCGAGGGCCGCGATGGCGCCGGGCACGGGGGCCAGCGTGAAGGCGTTGGTGAGCACCGTATCGCCCGGGCCCACCCCCGCGGCGCGCATGGCGATCTGCATCGCCTGTCCGCCCGAGGCCAGTGCGAGGCAGTACCGCGCCCCCTGCCACGCGGCGAAGTCCCGCTCCAGCGCGGCCGCTTCCGACACCTCGCCCGGACCGGTGTTGTAGCGGTGCAGGCGGCCCGAGCGCATCACCTCCACCGCGGCGGCGATGCCGACCTCGGGGATGGGCGCCTGCTGCGTGAAGCTGCCGCGGAAACGTGGGCTCGGCATCGTCGTCGGTCCTCCCCTGCCCTCCTCTGCCCGGGCCAGCGTCGTCAGCCTACGGGGAAGGCGTGCCCGCCGCCATGCGGGAAACGTCCTTGGGAAGCGCGGCCGGCCCCGGCCGCGACCGTCACCGAAAACAGCGACCCGTGGCTTCACCTGCGACGCCCTTTCGGTCATGCCTCGACGAAACCGGTATGCTGCGGCGGCAAGTGCCGGCACGAGGCGGCACCGAGCGGGAGGAGACGTCATGGACGGCACGCAACTCAAGATCGTCGAGCAGCGGCTTCTCTGGCTGTCGCATTGGATGATCCACAACGCCAACCACCTTCGCCCCAAGGCGGACGGGATCAAGGTCGGCGGGCATCAGGCGTCGTCGGCCTCGATGGTGTCGATCATGACCGCGCTCTACTTCTCCGCGCTGCGTCCCGAGGACCGGGTGGCGGTGAAGCCGCATGCCTCGCCGGTTTTCCACGCGATGCACTATCTCATGGGCAACCAGACCCGCGAGAAGCTCAAGACCTTCCGCGGCTTCGGGGGCGCGCAGAGCTATCCGAGCCGAACCAAGGACATCGACGACGTCGACTTCTCCACCGGCTCCGTCGGCCTCGGCGTCGGCATCACCGCGCTCGCCGCGATCGTGCAGGACTTCATCGCGGCGAAGGAATGGGGCAACGTCCCGCTCGGGCGGATGGTCGCGCTGGTGGGCGACGCGGAACTCGACGAGGGCAACGTCTACGAGGTGCTGCAGGAGGGCTGGAAGAACGACCTGCGCAACACATGGTGGATCATCGACTACAACCGACAGTCGCTCGACGGGATCGTGCGCGAGGGGCTGTTCGGACGGATCGAGCGCATCTTCGAGGCCTTCGGCTGGGACGTGGTGCGGGTGAAGCACGGCACGCTCCAGCGCGCGGCCTTCGACGAGCCCGGGGGCGCCAAGCTGCGCGACTGGATCGATGCCTGCCCCAACATCGAATACGCCGCGCTGACCTATCGCGGCGGCGCCGTCTGGCGCGAGCGCCTGATGGACGATCTGGGCGACCAGGGCGACGTGACCGCGCTTATCGACCGGCGGGACGACGACGCGCTGGCCGCGCTGATGGAGAATCTCGGCGGAAATTGCGTGGAGACGATGGCCGAGACCTTCGCCGCCATCGACCACGACCGCCCGACCTGCTTCCTGGCCTACACGATCAAGGGCTGGGGCACGCCCATCGCCGGGCACAAGGACAATCACGGCGGCCTGATGACGAAGGCGCAGATGGCCGAATGGCAGGCCAATATGGGTGTGCCCGAGGGTCAGGAATGGGAGCGTTTCGCCACCGTCGTGGACGTACCTGCCTTCGAGACGGCGCTCACGCGGGTGCCGTTCTTCGCCGCCGGTCCGCGCCGCCACGGCGACGCACGACTCGACGTGCCCGCCATCGCCTTCGCCGCCGAGCGGGAGATCTCGACGCAGGCCGCCTTCGGCAAGATCCTCGACGAGTTGGCGAAGGGGGACAGCGACCTCGCCGCGCGCATCCTCACCACCTCGCCGGACGTGACGGGGACGACCGGGCTCGGCGCCTTCGTCAACCGCCGCAAGCTCTTCGCGCGGGAGGCGCTGGCCGACGCCTTCATCGACCACCGCATCCCGTCCGTGGCGAAGTGGAACTTCGCCCCCGAGGGCCAGCATGTCGAACTCGGCATCGCGGAGATGAACCTGTTCCTGCTGCTCGGTGCCGCAGGGTTGGCACACAGCCTCTGGGGCAAGCGTCTGATCCCCATCGGCACGGTCTACGACCCGTTCGTGCATCGCGGCCTCGATGCGCTGAACTACGCCTGCTACCAGGACGCGCGGTTCATGATCGTGGGGACGCCCTCGGGCGTCACGCTCGCACCCGAGGGCGGCGCGCACCAGTCGATCGGCACGCCGCTCACCGGCATGGCGCAGGACGGGCTCGCCGCCTTCGAGCCGGCCTTCGCCGACGAGCTTGCGGTCATCATGGAATGGGCCTTCGACTACCTGCAGCGCGACGGCGAGGGCGACCCGGACGAGCGCACCTGGCTGCGCGACGAAACCGGCGGCTCGGTCTATCTGCGGCTAACTACCAAGCCGCTCGAACAGCCCGGCCGCCGCCCCGACGACGCGTTCCGGCAGGGCACGATCGACGGGGCGTACTGGTTGCGCAAACCGGGTCCGAACTGCGCGGTCGTGATCGCCTATCAGGGCGCGGTGGCCGACGAGGCGATCGCGGCGGCGGGGACGATCGGGGAGCATCGACGCGACGTGGCCGTGCTCGCCGTCACCTCGGCCGACCGCCTGAACGCCGGCTGGACCGCGGCGCAGCGCGAACGCGCGCGCGGCAATGCCGGGGCCGCGAGCCACGTCGAGCGCCTGCTCGGGGATCTGCCGCGGCACTGCGTCCTCGTCACCGTCATCGACGGCCACCCGGCCACGCTCGCCTGGCTCGGCGCCGTTGCCGGGCACCGGACGATCCCGCACGGGGTCGAGCATTTCGGCCAGACCGGCACGATCGGCGATCTCGCGGAACATTTCGGCATCGACCGGGCGTCCATCGCCCGCTCGGTCGGCGCGCTCACCGAGGGCTCGCGGGTCTAGGGCCGGGGAACGTAGCCCTTAGGCAGCCCTCTCAACCGTGCCCGGCCGCGAGGGCGGGCACCGAAGGCTCGAGATCGGCGGTGGCATCTCGCGCAGGCGCCGCAACCTCGCCTGGACCTTCCGAGGGCTCGGTCCCGACCCGAATGTCGCCGGCGCTCTGCAGCGCGAAGCCGACGGGGCCCACTGCGCCCCGGTCACCGCGCCGTCGGCGATGCGCCGGACAGTGAGCCAGTACGCAGAGGACGCCGTTCCCCGTCCGTGTCAGTATCCGGATCGCGGCGGCCGTCGCACCGACAGCGCGACAACGCAACCCAGGATGAAGACGGCGATCCCGCCGAGCTCGAACACCCAGTTCAGCCGCATCCCCGCTAGGCGAAACCCGATCATCCGGTCGACATCGTGGAAGCCGACGGCCCGGACGAGGACGAACCCCGTGATCCAGACCAGACCGAGAAGCGCGATGCCGGTGCGACGGATCGTGCGGCGCAGCAACCAGAAGACGCCGGTCCCGCCGATGATCGCCATCGCGATCAGTCCGATGATGAAGTCGGCCTGCACGGTGCGGCGCATGTCGTACCAGCCCTGCATCTGCGCGGTGCAACGACCCGCCGCCGTCAGGAAGCTCTGCAGGTCGAGTTGCTTGTTGACCGACAGGAACAGGAGCCCGGCCCCCGCGACGGCCCAGAACGTGCGCTCGAGGGTCTGCCGATCCCGCCGCGTGGCAAGCGTCAGGGAGAAGATGGCGGCAACGGCATAGGCGACCACGGTCAGCCATCCGGCGAAACCCGGATCGCCTATGCCCGGCGACCATCGCAGGAGAGAACAGTCGATTATCTGCGAGATGGTGTCGGGCAAAACAGGCGGCCTCGTCGGGTCTGGCGTCGCGCCTCCCTACCACCGGGAGCGGGCGAAGCCACGTCTGCGGGCGAGCTTCGTGAATGATCGCCTGCGGCGTGCCCCCGGAGCTGCCACCATCTCGTCGTAAGGCCCTGGCAACAAGGCAACACGCCATCGTTGTCGAGCACATTCGCCGCGGGAACGACAGACCGGATCGCCGGCACGAGCGTGATCGGCGACGGCCCTCCCTAATTCGACTGTCATGCCGCCCGGTCCGGATCGATAGCCTTCGCGAGGCCCGCTCCGGGCACGCGGCTCAGGCCGGGGCGTAGCGCGCGAAGGCGAACGCGCCCCCGGACGGGCGCCAGCACGGCACGTTGATCGTGCCCTGGCCGCCGAAGAGCGACAGGACAGACCGCGGGGTCCCGCCCGCGGCGGGCATGGTCCGGAGCTCGACCAAGCGGTCGCGGGGATGCTTCTGCGTCCCGGGCGGGAAGGCCAGATACAGGATGTCGCGTCCGTCGGGCGACGGGTGGGGGAACCAGCCCACGCTGTCGCCGCGGGTCATGCGCTCGGGCGTGCCGCCCGCGGCCGGCACCCGCCACAGATCGACGCCGGCTTCGGTCTCGCCGTTGAACCAGACCCAGGCGCCGTCGGGCGTCACGTCGGGACCGTCGCAATGAAGGAACCCCTCGGTCAGCGCACGTTCGGGCCCGCCCGCCACGGGAATGGCGTGGATCTGGAACGTCGCGCCCCGCCGCGCCGTATAGACGAGCGTGGCGCCGTCCGGGGTCCAGCCGTGCCAGTAGGACGGCGTCGCGGGGGTCACGCGGCGCGGCTGTCCCCCCTCGGCCGGCAGGACGTAGATGGCGGAGGCCCCGTCCGCGCTCGAATCCGAGACGGCGAGGAGGCGCCCGTCGGGCGATAGCCCGTGATCGTTGTTGAGCCGGTCGAGCGGGCCGGTGTCGATCTGCGCGAGGCTGCCGTCCGCGTCGAGCCGCCAGAGACGCCCGTCGCCATTGACGATCAGGTGCCCGTCGGGATGCCAGTTCGGCGCTTCCAGCAGGCGCGGCGTTTGCAGCCAGACCGAGACCGCGCCCGTGGCGAGGTCCATCGTGCAGATTTCGGTCCGCCAGGTCATTCGGCCAAAGCCTCGCCGCGGACCGGGTCGAAGCTCTCCGGCACGACCGTGGTGATCCGGAAGATTTCGAACCGTGGCGGGCCACTTCTAGCAACGGCGCGGCTGACCCCCGCCTCGCTGCCGCAGCCTTCGGCAGTGTCGAGGCGGCGGCAGTCCGGCGCCAGCGCGGTGGAGACGCCGTGACAGGCGGCGTCGCCCTCACGGTTCCAGAAGCGGGGACCGGTCCGCGGCGCGCGCTCGATGCGCCTCATTCCAGGGCTTCCGGTTCGGATCATGCGGCGACGGCCCCTTCCGGCATCAGGCGGCGCGCGGCGGCGGCGTCGAACGGCGCCGGACGCGCGCAGGTCGTGGTCATCTCGATGAACCGGCCCTCCTCGCCCGAGCGCAGGATCGCCTCCAGCACCTCGGTCACGTGGAGCGCCATCTCCAACGCGCAGCGATGCGGCCCGCCCGTCTGGATCGCCCTTGCCATGTCGGCCAGCCCCACACTCCGGTAATCGGCGCGCGGACGCCCGTCGCGGGTGGTGCGGTTCACGACCGAGAGCGGATGGTCGGCGGCCTCGAAGCTCCGGACGTCCTGATCGGAGCCCACGATCTCGGTCGTGCCGCCGAAAAAGTTCGGGTCCTGCGGCAGCAACGTGCCCTCGGTCCCGTAGAGCTCGACGTTGCGATGGCCGTGATGGGGCACGTCCCACGAGGCGGAGAAGGTGATCTGCGCGCCGGAGGCGAAGTCGAGGAGCGCGTGGGCCGTGGTCGGCGTCTCCACCGGGATCGTCTCGCCCGTGCGGGGCGCCGTGGCGATGACGCGCGTGTCCCGGGCCATGCCGGTCATCGCGGCGACGCGGCGCACCGGCCCGATCAGGTTGACGAGCTGCGTGACGTAATACGGCCCCAGGTCGAGGACCGGGCCGCCGCCCTCGAGAAAGAAGAAGTCCGGGTTCGGATGCCACATCTCCATGCCGGCCGACATGACGTGGCAGGTGCCGTGGGTGATCCGCCCGACCGCGCCCGCATCGAGCAGGCGGCGCGATTCCTGATGGCTGGCGCCGAGGAACGTGTCGGGCGCGCAGCCGATCCGCCGCCCAACCACCTCCGCCGCGCGGGCGAGCCCCTTCGCGTCCGCGAGCGTCAGCGCGAGCGGTTTCTCGGAATAGGCGTGCTTGCCCGCCGCGAGGATCGCGCGGGTGACCTCCGCATGGGCCGCGGGCACGGTGAGGTTGACGACGATGTCGATATCCTGCGCGGCGAGCAGGCCCTCGACCGTTTCCGTGCGCAGGCCGAACTCGGCGGCGCGCGCCTCGGCCCGGGACGCGTCGAGATCGGCGACGGCCCGCATCTCGATCCCCGCGAAGAGCGCGGCGCGGGCGAGGTAGCTCTCGGAGATGTTGCCGCAACCGATGAGGCCGACGCCGAGCGGGGCGGGGGCGGCGCTCATGCCGGCACCCCGTCGAGCGCGCGGGCCGCCGCGAGCCCCGCCTCGGCGAAGCGTCGGTCGTCGGAAGGGTTGTCGTGCTCCATCACCCAGTGACGGACATCCACGTCGGCGAGCGCGCGGGTGAGCGTGGGCCAGTCCATCGTGCCGGTGCCGGGATCGGCCCAGCCATCCTCGTCCGCCTTCTCGCCCGCAGGCGCGATGTCCTTGACGTGAACGGCGGAGATGCGGTCGCCGTGGCGGGCGATCCAGTCCATCGGGTCGGCGCCGGCGCGAACGGCCCAGGCCAAGTCGAACTGCCAGTCGAGCCGCGTTCCGCCCAGGAGGTGATCCATCGGCACGGTGCCGTCCGGCAGCGCGGCGAACTCGAAATCGTGGTTATGCCAGCCCGCCCGCAGGCCGGCGGCCTCGATGCCCCGTGCCGCGGCGGCGAGGCGCTCGGCGAAGGCGCGCCAGCCCGCGGGGTCCGAGGGCCGCTCGGCGGGCGGGATGCTCGGCACGAACGCCGTCTCGACGCCCATCTCGGCCAGATGTGCGGGCAGGTCCGGCTCCGCCTCGAGCGTGGCCAGCCCGACATGCGCCGTGGGCATCGCAAGCCCGGTCTCGTGCAGGCCGGCGGCCAGCCCGGCGCGGGCCCCGGCATCGGCGAAGAGCGCGCCGTAGCCCTCGACCGCCGGATAGCCGAGATCGGCCAGCATCCGCAGCGTCTCCGGCAACGGGCCGAACTTGCGGGACGAATAGAGCTGATAGGAGATCATGCAGGATCCTCCGGATAGGTCGCGCCGTGCAGGTCGCGCAGGGTGAAACGGGGCTCCGCCGCGGAGTCGAGCGGCGTGAAGTAAAAGGTCTCCGCCGTGCCCGGCAGCGCCAGCACCGCGGCGCGGTCCCAGCGGCCGGGCAGGTCCGCCTCGGCGGTCAGGAAGAAGCTCGGTGCCGAAACCTCGACCTCGAGCCGCCAGCCTTCGCCGTCGCGCGTGGCCTGGAAGGCCGGGCGGGCCTCAAGCAGGTCGTAGGCTTTCCACGGGCGCGGCGCGTGCAGGTCGCGGCCCGGATCGGGGCCGTCCCAGTCGAAGAGCAGCACCTCGTCCGCCGCCAGAGCGCCCGCGTCGAGCGTCAGCAGGTCCGCCGCGGCATCCGGCCCGACCGCGCCGCCGCCTTCGTCCAACGCATGCAGGCCGCCATCCATCGACAGCGCCCGCGCCCGCACGGCAATGTCGACGGACGCGCGCGTGTCGTTCACCCCGACCAGCCGGATCGCGTCGCCCGCGGGCACCGCGAGGACGGCCACCGGCGCGAAGAAATCCCGCGCCATGTGATGCAGCAGCTTCCACCCCCCGCCGTGGTCGAGCGACGACCACGAGGCGCAGGGCCAGGTGTCGTTGAGCTGCCAGTAGAGCGTGCCCATGCAGCGCGGTTTGAGCGACCGCCACTGCGTCACCGCCGTCCGGATCGCCAGCCCCTGCTGGATCTGGCTCAGCCAGACAAAATCCTCGAACGCGTTCGGAAACCGAAAGTAGCGGAACATCGTCTCCGCGATCCGGGCGTTGCCGCCCGCGTTCTTCTGGTGGCTCTCCATCACCGGCGCGGCGATGTTGCGGTCCTCGGGCGCGGCGAAGCGGCGGATCACCTCCATCGACGGGTAGGACTGGAAGCCGAACTCGCTGCAGAACCGGGGCGCGACGTCGCGGTAATGGTCGAAGTCCCGGCCCTCGTGCCAGACCGACCAGAAATGCATGTCGCCCGACGCGTCGTCGTGCCACGCATCCCCGAAGGCGAGTGGCCCCGGCGAGGGCGAGGACGGCCACCAGTTCGCGTCGGGCAGCGCCGCGCGCAGCCCCGCCTCGACCGCGCGGTTCAACCGGTCGTAGCAGACCAGGTAACGATCCCGGTCGGCCAGGCTCTCCGGGAACCAGCCGAGCGCGCCGATGAGTTCGTTGTCGCCGCACCAGAGCACCACGGACGGATGGTGCGAGAGCCGCAGCGCCACCTCCTCGGCCTCGTCCCGCACCTCGGTCAGGAAGGCCTCGTCGGCGGGGTAGAGGTGGCAGGCGAACATGAAGTCCTGCCAGACCATCAGGCCCATCTCGTCGCAGATGTCGTAGAACCAGTCCGGCTCGTAGCGGCCCCCGCCCCAGACCCGGATCATGTTCATGTTCGCCGCCGCCGCGGATCGGAGCAGGTCGCGCACCGCGTCGCGGTCGATCCGGCCGGCCAGCGCGTCGGCCGGGATCCAGTTCGCACCGCGGCAGAAGGTGTCGTGGCCGTTGATCCGGACGACGAAGTTGCGGCCGATCGCATCCGGTTCGGAGACGAGACGCGCGTCGCGCAGGCCGATCCGGCGCGTGGCGGTCTCGGTGCCGCAGGTCACGTGCAACTCGTGCAGCGCCGGCGGCCCGAGCCCGTTCGGCCACCACAGTTCGGGGTCGGGGATCGCGAGGCATAGCGTCGCGCCGTCCCTCGCCACTTCGGCCTCGGCGCGCTGGCCGCAGAGCGTCGCCTGCACCGCCGCGCCCTCGACCCCGCCGCGCATCCGCACGGTGACGTGGGCGGTTCCGCCTTCATGGCGCTGCTCGACGGCCACCGCGGTGATCCGCCCGGCCCGCCGCGGTTCCAGCCGGATACCCCCGGTCACGCCGAAGGGCGCCAGCGCGATGTTCCAGTCCCAGCCGAAATCGCATTGCGGCTTTCGCAGCATGTTGCCGTGCGGCAGCGGGCAATTGCCCTGGTGCCAGGGGATCGGGAAGGGCTGCGCCGCCGCCCGCTCGGCCGCCGCGGCAAGCGGCGACTGGAAGGCGATCTCGATCTCGTTCGCCCCGGGGTGGGCCGCGGCCGACAGATCGGCGCGATGCGTGCGGAACGCGTTGGCGGCATTCAGCACGCACACGCCGTTCACCCGGATCTCGGCGACGGTATCCAGCCCCTCGACCACGAGGTCGCGATCCGCCGCCTCCATCTCCACCCGACGTGACACGATCCAGTCCCGCTCCGCCGGCCAGCGGGCTGCGTATTCGTTCCGCGCCTCGTAGGGCTCCGGCAGCAGCCCGGCCTCCACCAGCGCCGTGTGCCCGTCGCCCGGCAGGGTCATCGGAACGCCCCCGACGGGCAGATCCGCCCCGCCCTGCCCGTCCGCCGGACGGAGGACCCACGCCCCCGCAAGGTCGACCGTGTCGTCCATCAGATGCGCTGCTCGCTCTCGGCGTCGAACAGACTGGCCTTGTCCATCACCGGCACGACCCGGACCTCCGTCCCGCGCCGCAGGCTGCGCTCGACGGGGATGCGGGCGGACATCTTCTGCCCCTCCACGTCGAGCCAGAGCAGGCTGTCGGCGCCCATCGGCTCGTCGATGTCCACGGTCGCGAGAAGGCCCCCCGGCCCCCCCTGCCCTTCCACGATCTCCACATGCTCGGGCCGCAGCCCGAGGATCGCGGGGTCGAGCCGCGCGGGCACCTCGCCGTCGTACCCCCCGAGGTCGAGCGATTGCGTCCCCACGTGGAACCGCCCGCCCTCCACCCGGCCCGACAGCATCGACATGGCGGGCGAGCCGATGAAGCCCGCCACGAACAGGTTCGCCGGCCGGTTGTAGATTGTGAGCGGCGTGTCGAGCTGCTGGATCACGCCGCCGCGCATCACCGCGATCCGGTCGGCCAGCGTCAGCGCCTCGATCTGGTCGTGGGTGACGTAGATCATCGTGTTCTCGAGCTGCGCGTGCAGGCGCTTCAGCTCCACCCGAAGCTCCGCGCGCAGCTTGGCGTCGAGGTTCGAGAGCGGCTCGTCGAACAGGAACACGTCCACGTCGCGCACCAGCGCCCGGCCGATGGCCACCCGCTGGCGCTGCCCGCCCGAGAGCGCGGCGGGCTTGCGGTCGAGGTAATCCTCGATCTGCAGAATGCGCGCCGCCCGCGCGATCCGCTCCTCGATCTGCGCCTTCGGCATGCGCTGGTTCTTCAAGCCAAAGGCCAGGTTCCCGCGCACGCTCATCTGCGGGTAGAGCGCGTAGGACTGGAACACCATGCCGATGCCGCGGTCCTTCGGCTCCTCCCAGGTGACGTTCTTTCCCTTGATCCAGATCTGGCCGTCGGTGATCTCGAGCAGCCCGGCGATGCAGTTCAGCAGCGTGGACTTGCCGCAGCCCGAGGGCCCGAGCAGCACGAGGAACTCGCCCGGCGCGGTCTCGACGTTGAGGCCCTTCAGGACCTCGACGGCCCCGAAGGCGAGGTGGAGGTCGCGGACGGAGACGGAGGCGGTGTCTTGTGTCATCGGGGCCTCCGGTCCGGGCGGGAGAAATCGGGGTGGGCGAGACGGTGAAGGCCGAGGCGCGGCGGCCCGGCGACGGGCTCTCGCCCGCCGCGTTCGGCGGTCGCGGTGCCCCACCGGGGCCCCGCGTTTCGCTGCGCGACAACCCGCCTCACCCCTTCACCGCCCCGGCTGCGATGCCGCGCACGAAGAGCTTGCCGGACACGAAATAGATGGCAAGCGGCACGAGGCCGGTGAGCAGCGTCGCCGCCATGTTGACGTTGTATTCCTTCACGCCCTGCACCGAGTTGACGATGTTGTTGAGCTGCACCGTCATCGGGTAGTTCTCCGGCCGCGTGTAGACGACCCCGAACAGGAAGTCGTTCCAGATCCCCGTCACCTGGATGATCGTCGCGACCACGAAGATCGGCAGCGACATCGGCATCATGATCTTGAAGTAGATCGCCCAGAACCCCGCCCCGTCGACCCGCGCCGCCTTGAACAGCTCCTCCGGGATCGAGGTGAAGTAGTTCCGGAACAGCAGCGTCAGGATCGGCATTCCGAAGATCGTGTGCACGAGGATCAGCCCCCAGAGCGTGCCGTAGATCCCCAGCTCGCGCAGGATGATGACGAGCGGGTAGAGCATGACCTGATAGGGGATGAACGCCCCGAAGATCAGGATCACGAAGAACGTCTCCGACCCCCGGAAGCGCCAGTTCGCGAGCGCGTAGCCGTTCACGCTCGCCACCGCGATCGACAGGATGACCGAGGGGACGAGGATGCGCACCGAGTTCCAGAACCCGCGGCTCAGCCCGTCGCAGTTCAGCCCGGTGCAGGCCTCGCCCCAGGCCTTGACCCAGGGCTGGAACGTGACCTCGACGGGCGGCGCGAAGATGTTGCCCAGCCGGATCTCCGGCATCCCCTTCAGCGACGTCACGATCATCACGTAAAGCGGCAGCGCGTAGTACAGCGCGGCCACCAGCAGCGTGCCGTAGAGGAACACGTTGCCCCGCGACAGCGCCCGCCGCGGCCGCGCGCCTCTGGGCCCGCCCGGGTCCGCGCCGGGGATCGCGTCGGCCGCGGCGACGGCGGCCGAGAGGGTGGCGGGGTTAGCCACGGCGCTTGCCTCCGAATTCGAGATAGGCCCAGGGGATCAAAATGATCGCCACGGTCAAAAGCATCATCGTCGAGGCGGCGAAGCCCTGGCCGAGGTTCTGCGCCTGGAACATCAGGTCGTAGACGTATTTCGCGGGGACCTCGGAGGCGATGCCCGGCCCGCCCCCGGTCTGCGCCACGATCAGGTCGTAGAGCTTGACGATGCCGCTTGTGATCAGGACGAGCGTGGTCACGAAGACCGGCCGCATCATCGGGATGACGATGAACAGGTAGGTCTTCCACATCGGGATCCCGTCGATCCGCGACGCCTTCCAGATATCCTCGTCGATGCCGCGCAGGCCCGCGAGCATCAGGCACATGATGAGCCCCGTCCCCTGCCACAGCCCGGCGATCAGGACGCCGTAGATGACGATCTGCGGGTTGTAGAGCGGGTCGAAGTCGAAACTTTCCCAGCCAAGCGCGCGGATCACGCTCTGGACGCCGAAATCGGGGTTCAGCAGCCATTGCCAGACCAGGCCCGTGACGATGAAGCTGAGCGCGAAGGGATAGAGGAAGATGGTGCGGAACGCGTCCTCGAACCGGATCTTCTGGTCGAGCAGCGCGGCGAGGAGGAAGCCGATCACCAGACTGAAGATCAGCGAGAGCGATCCATAGATCAGCAGGTTCTCGATCGAGATCAGCCAGCGGTTCGTGCCCCACAGCCGCTCGTACTGGTCGAACCCGATCCAGCGCTCGCGCGGCAGCAGCTTCGAGTCGGTGAAGGAATAGACCACCGTCCAGATCGTGCCGCCGACGAACACGCCCATCGCCGTCAGGATCATCGGGATCGAGGCGAGCTTGGCGTTCAGGTTGCGGAACAGCTGGCTCGGCCGGGCCGTCCGCGTGCGGGGCCCGGACGGGGTGTCGGTGACGGAAGGCATGGATCGACCTCGCGCGGGAAGCGTCGGGCCGCCGCCGACGCGGCGGCCCCGGGCGGCGTCAATAGGCGTCGGCGATGATGTCCGCGAACCGCTCCTGCGCCATTTCCGGCGTCATCGAGGTGTCGGCGAAGAACTCAGAGAACAGCGTCTCGATCTGCGTGTTCGTGTCGGGGCTGACGAGCTGGTTGACCGAGGTCACCGTGCCGCCCGCCTCAAGGATCGCGAGACCCTTCTTCATGCAGTCGTTCGCCGCGTCGAGATCGACGTCCTTGCGGATCGGCAGCGAGCCCTTCTTGAGGTTGAACGCGATCTGCACCTCCCGGTCGAACAGGATGGAGGCCAACTCCTCCTGCGCGGCGGACTCGGCCTCGTCGTCCAGCATCGGGAAATAGAACGCGTCGCCATCCGTCGAGATGATCTCGTTCACGCCGAGCCCCGGCAGGCAGCTGTAGTCCTCGCCCGCGACCTCGCCCGCCATCTGAAACTCGCCCTGCGCCCAGTCGCCCATGATCTGGCCGCCGGCCTGGTCGGTGATGACCATGTTCGTGGCCTCGTTCCAGTCCTGGACGTTGGTGCCCTGCGACAGCTCGCGCGCATCGGCCACGGCGGCGAAGATCTCGGCGACCTCGGGACCGGCGGCGTATTCGGCATCCTTGTCGTCGTAGACCCGCATCGTCATGTCCCGCCCGCCGAGCGCGTTCAGGAGCACGTTGAACAATCCCGCATTCTGCCAGGGCTGGCCGCCCACGGCGAGCGGCACCTTGCCCGCCTCGCGCAGCGCGGGCCCGGCGGCCACGAACTCGTCCCAGTTCGTCGGCACCGCGACGCCCGCATCCTCGAACGCCTTGTTGGACAGCCACAGCCATTGCCACGAATGGATGTTGATCGGAACGCAGTAGATCTCGCCGTCGAGCGTGCAGCTCTCGAGCAGCGACGGCGCGGCGATCACGTCGCGCCATCCCTCCGCCTCGGCGACCTCGGTGACGTCGCGCATCAGCCCGGCCTCGACCAGCTCCTCGGCCTGCCGGCCGTGGTTGAACTGCGTGGCCCCCATCGGGTCGCCGCCGGTGATCCGGCTGATCATGATCGGCCGCGCGGTCGAGCCGCCGCCGGCGATGGCGCCGTCAACCCAGGTATCCTCGGTGCGTTCGTCGAACGCCCCGGCGAACTCCGCCACCGCGGCGGCTTCCCCGCCCGACGTCCACCAATGCGTCACTTCGAGATCGGCGGCCTGCGCCGCCACCGGCAGCGTCGCCCCCACCATCCAGGCAGCCTTGATAATGCTCTGCACGTCGGTCCCCTCCCTTGGACTGAAACGTTACAGGAGCTTTCTATGACGATTTAGATCGTTTAGACAAGCCTCGATCGCGGGGATGTCGGATCGACCGCCGATCGTGCTGAAAGGAGGCCGTCAGTGGCCCGATTGCCCGGAACCGAGACACGGCCGACGCTGAAGACGATCGCCGCCGATACCGGGCTGGCGGTCGCCACGGTCAGCCGCGCCCTGAGCGACGCGCCCGATATCGGCGCCGCGACGAAGGCCCGCGTGCGCGAGGCGGCGGAGCGCCTCGGCTACCGTCCGGACCGCGCGGCGGTGCGGCTCCGGACCGGGCGGACGCAGGTGATCGCGCTCCTGCTCGGGGCGGAGCCGTCGCTCATGACCCATACCGCGCAGCTGATCCACGCGCTCGCCGCCGCCCTCCGGGGCACCGGCTACCACCTCGTCGTCACGCCCGTCCTCCACGGCGAGGATCCGCTGGTGCAGGTCCGCTACCTCGTGGAGACGGGCTCCGCCGACGCCGTCATCCTCAACCGCATCCGGCCCGACGATCCCCGGGTGGCCTATCTCGCCCGGCACGGCCTGCCCTTCGTCACCCACGGGCGCAGCGACATGGGGATCGCCCATCCGTGGTACGATTTCGACAACGCGGCCTTCGCGCGGCTGGCGGTGCGGGCGATGGCGGCGCGGGGGCGGCGCGACCTCCTCGTCGTCGCCCCGCCGCTGGCACAGAGCTACGCGCAGCACATCCTCGACGGCGTGCGCGCCGAGGCGGACGCGACGGGAATGGGCTGGACCGTGCTGGACGACGCGACCACCGATGCCGCCGACGCCGAGGTCGAGGCCGCCGTGGCCCGCCGCCTCGCGAACGGCGGCATCGACGCGGTGCTCTGCGCCTCGGTCTCCTCGGCGCTGGCCGCGGTCGCGGCATTGGAAGCCTGCGGGCGCGAGGTCGGCCGCGACGTGGACGTCGCCGCCAAGGAGCCCTTCGCCCTGCTGGGCCGGTTCCGCCGACCGATCATCGCCATCCGCGAGGATGCCGGGGCGGCGGGCGAGTTCCTCGCGCGCGCCGCGCTCGACGCGATCCGCCGGCCCGGCGGCGCCCGAATGACCTACCTCGAGACGCCGGAGCGGACCTCGCTCGACTGAGCCCCGGCCCGCCCCGTCAGGTCGCCGCCCTCACCAGCGCTGATGCACGTGCGGCGCGATCAGGTCATCATAGACCCCGCGGACCGTGTCCATCGCGTCGGGGGACAGCGGCGCCAGCTCGGCCGCACCCGCATTCGCGCGGGCCTGATCCTCGGAGCGCGCCCCGGGGATGACGACGCTGACACCCGCCTGCATCAGGATCCAGCGCAGCGCGACCTGCGCCAGGCTCGCCCCCTCCGGCACGAGCCCCCGCAATTCCTCGACCGCGTCGAGCGCCACGTCGTAGGGCACGCCCGCGAAGGTCTCGCCGACGTCGAAGGCCTCGCCGTGGCGGTTGAAGGCGCGGTGGTCGTCCGCCGCGAAATCCTGGTCCCGGCGCATCTTGCCGGTCAGCATCCCGCTCGCGAGCGGCACCCGGACGATCACCCCCACGTCGCGCGCCCGGGCCCGCTCGAGGAACAGGTCGGCGGGCCGCTGGCGGAATATGTTGTAGATGATCTGCACCGAGGCCAGCCCGGGATATTCCAGCGCCTTCAGCCCCTCCTCCACCTTCTCGACCGACACGCCGTAATGGCGGATCTTGCCGTCCTCCCGCAGCGCCTCCAGCGCCGCGAAGACCTCCGGCCGGTAGAACACCTCGGTCGGCGGACAGTGCAGCTGCACCAGGTCCAGCGTCTCCATCCCGAGCTTCTCGCGGCTGCGGTCGACGAAGCCCTCCAGCGCCTCGCCCGTGTAGCCCTCGGCCATGTGCGGATCGAGCCGGCGTCCCGCCTTGGTCGCCACCACCGGCCGGTCGCCGCCGCGCTCGCGCAGGACGGCGCCGATGATCTCCTCGGAGCGCCCGTCGCCGTAGACATCGGCGGTGTCGATGAAGGTGACGCCCGCATCGAGCGCCGCGTGCAGCGCCGCGCGTGCATCGGCCTCCGGGACCGCGCCCCAGCTCCCGCCGATCGCCCAGGCGCCGAACCCGATCTCGGACACGTCCCATCCGGTCTTGCCCAGCTTGCGGTGTGGCATCGTCATGATGATCTCCCCGTATTCCGTTTGTGCAGTTTGCGTGCAGCTAGCCCTGAAGCCCCGCCGACCAAGCCCCTGCCCCGCAACGCCGCCATTCGCGCGACCGACGCGCGATACGGAACGGGCAGTCCCTGTCCTTGAGGGGCGGACGCGAGGCGGCACCCCAACAAGGCCCCCTGCCCCGCCGCATCCCCCGTCAGGGCGCGATCAGCTCGACCGATGGGAAGTAGGTCCGGTACCGGCGCACGTCCCGAGTCAGCAGCGGGCGTTCGGCCAGCGCGGCCTGCGCGCCGACGAAGAAATCCGGCAGCACTCCCGTCCGCGTGCCGCCCGACCGGCGGTAGGACGCGAACGCCTTGCCGGCGAGGAACAGCGCCGCGTCCGGCATCGCCGCCCGCCTGAGCCCGGCCCGCGCGACGAAGGCGTCGAGATCCTCGATCCGCGCGTAGCGCACCGAGAGTTCGGCATAGACGATGTCGCCGATCACCAGCGGCCCGCGCAGGGCCGCCGCCTCGAGCTGCGCGAGCGACCAGTCGGCGTGGACCGGATCGTCCGTCACCAGGTCGAGCAGGACGTTCGTATCGACGAAGGTCACGCCCCGTCCGTCACCTCGCCCCGCGTCAGCGCCATGATCTCCTCGGTGGAGGGCCCCGGCCCGGCATGGCCGCGCAGATCGGCCAGCGACCGGCGCTTCGGCGCGGCGCCCTCGGGCCGGAGCTCGACACGGCCGTCCTCCGTCCGCCCGAAGCTCACGCGGCTGCCGGGCCCGATCCCGAGGAAATCGCGCACCGGCTTCGGAATGGTCACCTGTCCCTTGGAGGTCACGGTCGTCGACATGTCGGCTCCTGAAGGTAATACGCCTGAGAAAACGGTATTACCTCCCGCCGGCGATTTCAAGCCTCCTGCGGCCGCGCGTGGCAAGCGACGAACGCCGTTCGCGGCCGAAACACGAACGGGGACGGCTTCCAGCCAAGTGTGGCGGCCTCTCCACCGAACGGCAGGAATACCCTCCCGCCTGCCCGTCTCAGACCGCCGCCTCGACCAGCACCCGCCGCCCCGGCCCCATCTCCGCCTCCACGGCCTCGGCCAGCAGCCGCGTCAGATGGGTCTGGACGTAATGCGCCCCGTAGCGCGTCGGCGCGCGCAGGCGCAGCACCCGACCGTCATCGCCGGCCGGCACGAGCGGCGCGATCCAGGCCGAATGCACCGCGGGATCGGCCAGCCGGATCCGGCGCATGACCGCGCGCCAGGTGCCCCGCGCCGGCGCGGCCTCGGCCAACTCCGCCGCGGGCGCCGCCGACACCGGAACCTCCTCAACCGGCGCCATCCGTTCGACGTAATCGGGCCCGACCCGCGGCCAGAGCGGCGCCGCCTGCGCGCGGATCTCCACCATGTCGAGCCGGTAGGCCCCGGCCCGGCCCCGCACGCCGGTCCGCGTCCGGATCATCAGCCGCGCCTCGATCCAGGCCCGCACCTCGCGCTTCGCCGTCCGCTCCGTCACGCCCCACATCCGCGCCATGTCCCGCTGGCAGACGCAGAGCTCGTCCTGGCGCCAGTTGTAGCGCGCCGTGACGAGCCCGATCAGCCGCAGGATCGAGACCGCGCGCCCGCCCCCGCCGGCGAAGCCGATCAGGCTCAGTGCGGTCAGCACGTCGTATTTCGCCGAGCCCGCCTGTGGCCCCGTGAACTGGCGCATGTCGATCTTCACATTCGCCTCCCCGTCGCGCCACCGGACCCGGCGGCATCCCGGCCCCCCTGCCCCGGTGGTCCAAACCCGCTCGTCGTATCAATGCCTGCCATATCGCTGCCCTCTCCGTGGCTCACGTCGTTCGATTCCCGATACGGTCAGTAGGCCGCCGCATCGCGTCGTTTGTCAACGGGATCCGAAAAGCGGGATTTCCGACCCGTATTAATAGCTGCAAAGAAAACTTCGGATAGATGGTTTAGGGGGACAAGCCTTGTCACCTTATCGCGCCGCCCATGTCCCCTATCCGGCGCATTCGGGAACAAACCGCTGTCCCGCATCCCGTTCTTTCTCCACGCCGGCAGAATATGCGGGATTTTCGATTTTGCCAAAATCCAATTATCCCGCTATTCCGGTCGCAACAGAAGAAAACGCGAGGCAGCGACATGCGAGACCATTCCGATTTGCTGGCGATGAACGAGCGGAGCCTGTCGCAGCAGGCCGCCGTGCGTCGCGCCACCTTCTCGCCCGCCGAGGTGAAGGAACTCCGGCCGTTCTCGATCTGGGAGATCAGCCAGTTCATGTTCGACATCCCGGCCGACACCCTGCGCAAGAAGCTCGCCGACGACCCCTCGCTGCCCCAGGGCAACGTTGAGGAGGACGGCCGCCAGCGCTGGTTCTCGCTGACCGAGATCAACGAGCTCCGCCGCCGTCTTCGCTTCCGCGGCCGCAATCTCCTGCCCGAGCGTCCCAAGGGCCGCGCGATGCGGGTCGCGGTGTCGAACTTCAAGGGTGGCGTCGGCAAGACGGTGGTGGCGCAGCACCTCGCCCATGCCGCCGCGCTCGACGGCTACCGCGTGCTCTGCATCGATTTCGACCCGCAGGCGACGCTCACCCATTCGATGGGCCTCGTGGAGGTCAAGGAGTGGAACACCGTCTGGGGCATCATGTGCCGCGATCTCTGCCGCGAGGCCGACCGCATCACCGCGACCTATGACGACCCGGACGACTGCCCCCACCCCTCCTCCGACGAGCTGCCCGAGGACGTGCAGTCGATCGGCGCCCAGCGGTTTCAGGACTTCATCCAGCCGACCTGCTGGCCCACCATCGACATCATCCCGTCCTGCGCCAACGCCGCCTTCGTCGAGTTCGCCTCGGCGCAGTACCGTGCCCTTCACAAGGCCTGGACCTTCTTCGGCTGCGTGGCGCGCTATCTCGACGAGCTGCCGGACGACCAGTACGACGTCATCATCTTCGACTGCCCGCCGGCCATCGGCTACCAAAGCCTGAACGCCGCCTTCGCCTCCGACATCCTCTACATCCCGTCCGGGCCCGGCTACTGGGAATACGATTCCACGACCTCCTATCTGGGCCAGCTCGGCGACGCGATGTCGGACATCTCCGAGGGCTTCGCCGGCCTCGCCTCGGAGGCCGGCCTTACCCTGCCCAAGACGTTCCGCGACGTCCGCCTGCTGATGACCCGGTTCGAGGCCAACAACCCGCTCCACGTCGCTATGTCCGAGGCGTTCGGCAACGTCTTCGGCGCCGATGTCTGCCGCGACCCGATCGAGATGACCCGCGCGGTCGAGCAGTCGGGCCGGTTCCAGATGTCGGTCTACGAGCAGGATTACCGCCAGATGACGCGGGAGACATGGAAGCGCGCGCGGCAGAGTTTCGACCGCGCCTATGCCGAGTTCAAGGATACCGTCCTGCAGGCCTGGCGCGACGACGCCGCAAGCACGGGAGATGCAGCATGACACCGAAGAACAAGTTCGGCTTCGCCCCGGTCGAGCCCGAGCCGACCCCCCGCCGCGATCGCAAGCCCGGCCCGATGGGCACCGCGGTCCGCGAGACGGCGGAGAGCCTGCAGGAGAGCACCGAGGCCAAGATGGAATCGCGCCGGCGCAACGCCGAGGACGCGAAGGCATGGCGCACGGCGAGCGAGGAGGGCCGGGTCCTGGCGACGTTGCCGCTGGCTGCGATCCGCACCGACGCACTGCCGCGCGACCGGCTGGAGCTCGAGGCCGTGGCGCAATCCGACGAGATGGAGGAACTCAAGGCCTCCATCCGCGAACGGGGCCAGAAGGAGCCGATCGAGGTCTGGCCGGACGGCGACCATTACCAGCTCAAGAAAGGCTGGCGGCGGCTGACGGCGCTGAACCAGCTGCTGCGCGAGACCGGGGACGAGCGGTTCGCGGTGATCGTCGCGCGGGTCGAGACGGGGCCGGGGGACCGGCTCGGACGGTTCATCGACATGGTCGAGGAGAACGTCATCCGCGAGGACCTGACCTTCGCCGAGATGGCGCAGGTCGCGATCGCCGCGGCACGAGATGCCGGGATCGAGGAGATCGACCCCGACGCCATGGTCGGACGCCTCTATGCCTCGCTGCACAAGACGAAGCGCAGCTACATCCGCGGCTTCGTCTACCTTCTCTCGGTGCTGGGCGATGCCTTGCCGTTCCCGCGCGCGATCGGCCGCAATCTCGGGGTGGAGGCGTCCCGGGCGATCCGCAATCCGTCCGCCGTCGAGGCTCTACGCGACCGGCTGGCCGAGGTTCGCTCCGCCGAGGCACAGAACAAGGCGCTGCAGGACTTCGTCACGGCCGCTAAGCGCGGCGAGGCGAAGGGGGAGGGGGTCAAGACCCCGAAGGTCGAATTCCACGTCGGCGCATTGAAGGTTACCGCCCGGAACGGCGAATGCCGCATTGTCAGCGACGCGGACTACGCGGAGATCCCCCGCGAACGGCTGGAGCGCGCGATCAGGGCTTTCGAGGATGAACTCCGCCGGCGGGCGCGCGTATCCTGAGGGTGCCGGTTACCCGCGGGTAACCGCGCGCGGTTACCCGCGGGTGACCGGGTGGAGGGGTTACCCGCGGGTAACTCAGACGGACATCAATGAGCAGGGCTCTACCGTTACCTACGGGTAACTCTCTTGTAAATGGAAAAGCAGGGTAACCTTGCGTGGCGCAGGCCAACCAAAACGGGAAGTGTCTGGCGGGTGGACGCGTTCTTAATCGCTGTCTTGCGAAGATCGCGGGGAAAGTGCTCAAAGTCCCGCCGGCCAAACACAAAGCAGCATCTGAACCCGCGGTTCTTAATGGAGCGGAGCGTCGGTCCGGGGCAACGATCGGTCTGCGGATGTTTAAGCAGAAGAAAGGCTACTCGTCCTACAAATCCTCATTGCCGATGCAACTGCATCATGGCGCCACGCCAATATAGGTAGACGCGTCATGACTAATGGGGTCGTGCGGGCGACAGCCAATCGGAAAACAGGCGGAGAAAAGATACTAACCTATTGTCCGGTATAGAAATTATGTGGGCGTGCAATGCTTTTTTCGCAGCATCGCCTTAATGCATTCCGATCCGCGACCATGCCACAGATCGCGCAGACCACGGTCACGAGTAGCGCCAGATCCCGCCCATTAAGCAG
Source organism: uncultured Jannaschia sp. (assembly GCF_947494055.1). Taxonomy (GTDB): domain Bacteria; phylum Pseudomonadota; class Alphaproteobacteria; order Rhodobacterales; family Rhodobacteraceae; genus Jannaschia. Next base: position 32,529 of record NZ_CANLTR010000019.1, read on the forward strand.
CCGAAGGCTGCCTGCCTTTTCGGCTTGACGAATCACTATTCAAAAGTGAGGTCTTGGCAGAGACAATCAATTCGACAGCGGCCGGCCGGAACGCGTTGCCCACTGATCTTTGACATTCACTCTAGGCAACGTTCGGTGCAGAAATGTGGCTAGCGGCATCGCGGCGGCTCCGGCGTGGCGCGTGCGACTGGCGAGAGGGGTGGGCATGGCGGATATGAATGCCGGGTGGGGCGGCGAAAAGGCCGGGCCTTAACTGAAGTTGGTCGTCGCGCTGCGCGCGTTGTCGGGATTGGGCGACATGCTCCATGCCGGACCCACGCTGCGGTCTGTTGGGGCAGGGTCGCCGGCGGCGCATCTGGCGCTTGCGGTCCTGCCGGGCACCGAGGGGCCGGCGCGCAGGGCGCCGCCGATGGTGGACGAGACGATCGTATTCGCGGGCTACCCCGGTATTCCCGAACGGCCGGTGGCGGACCCGCCCTTGGCCGGCCTTCCGCGCGCCGATGCGGGGGCGGGACCAGGTGCTCGCCTTGCAGTTGCACGACGACAGCCTGTATCCGGAAAAGGCGCATCGATCTGTGCAGCACGGGCGCGGACTCGCCATGCGGGGCTAGTCAGAAACCGCACTTTTCCGGAATACCTTCAGCGCGCCGAACTCGGATGCGCGCCGTCGAACTGGAGAGACATCGTTAACCATTACGGCATGGCGATGACCCGGCGGCTCCGACTTCTGACGTAGCACATGCATGGCCGCTACCGGTGGTACCTGCCGCATATCCCGCACGAGATCTTCCTGCCGGTCCGCCCGGGGCGGCCCTAGGGATACGAGGGCCGGTCGCCCGGATCCGACTGGCCTGCGAACCTGCACGACGTGCCATCCGAGCCGGTGCGCAACATGTCCTTCGATGCCGCGCTGACCCAGTCGTACCGGGACTGGCGGAACGACCGCGGGGGGGGTTCCTGAGTGCGGCGCAGTGCGACCTGACGCGGCTGCATTTCGAGTACGATCCGCCGCTCGGCCTCTACGGCTTGGGCTCACGCGCGATCAGGGGGCTGGGCGAGCTACCGCTGGCGCACCTGCCGGGGCGGATGGCGCAGTGCTGGTTCTTCTCCAACCCGATAGGTTACACGAGCCTCGGTCTGTCGATCTGCGAGGCGATGATGGCGGGCGTGCCGATCCTGGGGCTGGCAACGACCGAGATGGCGACGGCGGTGGAGAACGGGGTGTCAGGCTATGCCGACACGCGCGAGGCGGTGCTGCACGACCAAATGCGCCGCCTGATCGCCGACCCGGCGGTGGCGCGGGCGCTGTCCGACGGCGCGGCGCGGATCGCGCGGGCGCGGTTCGGGATCGACCGCTTCGTCGCCGACTAATGCGACGCGCTGGCCGAGGCGACCGGGTTCGACGCGACGCAGCCGGAGCGGGCGCATGCGTGACCTGTCCCTTCCCGCGGGCCGGCGGCTGATGATGATCTCCGAGCATGCCTCGCCGGTCGCCGCGCTCGGCGGCGCGGACGGGGACGGGCCGAGCGTCTATGTCGGTCAGGTCGCCCGCCACCTCGCCCGGCGCGGATTAAAGGTGGAGGTGCTGATCCGGCGAGACGACTCGGACCCGCGGGAAGCTCTGGAGTGGCGCGGCGGGGTGCGCATCGTCCACGTCCCCGTCGGGCCGCCGCGCCGGTCCCGAAGGAGGCTCTGCCGGGCCATATGGGCGCTTTCGCCGCCTGGACCGAGGCGCGGTGCTGGGCGAGCGGCCGGACCCGATCCGCGCGAACTTTTCCTTGTCGGGGCTCGTCGCCGCCGAGGTCTCCGCCGCGACCCGGGTGCCCTTCGCCGTCACCTTCCAAGCGCTCGGCCGGGTGCGGCAGCTAGCGTAGAGCGAGGGGGACCGCTTCCCGCCCGAGCGCGAGGCAATCGAGGCGCGGGCGATCTGCGAGGGCGCGCTCGTGATCGCCGAATGTCCGCGGGACAGTGACGGCGTGATCGGGCTCAACGACGTAGATCCGGCCCGCATCCGGGAGATGCCCTGCGGCGTCGAACCAACGATTTTTGCACCGGTGCCGCGGGCGGTACTGTGGCTGCCGGAGGACGGGTTCCTCGCGCTGCAGGTCGGGCGGATGGTGCCGAGGAAGGGCGTCGACGACGCGATCCGTGCGGTGACTCGGTGCCGTGCGGCGGGGCGCTTGATATGCGCCTGAAGGTGGTGGGCGGGATCGGGTCGCGACTCGACCCGGCGGCCGACCCGGAACTGGCGCGGCTGATGGAGGTGGCCGCCGAGGAGGGCGCGGCTTGGCGACCTGCTGTGATACCATTACTGCGCCGCCGACGCGTTCCTGACCCTACCGAGGTACGAGCCGTTCAGGATTACCCCCCGGGAGGCGATGGCTTGCGGCGTATTAATGGTTGGGGCCGATGTCGGGGGCATCGCGCACAGCGTCGTAGACGGCTGAACCGGGTTCCTCATCGCGCCGCGCGACCCGGACGCGGCGGCGCGGGCGTTGGCCCGCCTCCATGACTAGCCGGTGCCGCGCGCCCGTATGGGCGCGGGGGGGCCAAACGCGGGTTGCGGCGGAGTTCACCTGGCACCGGGTGGCGGACGGGCGCGAAGCGGCTTTCAGGGAACTGTCGGACCCGATGTCGGCCCCGGTCCTGGTGCCCGCCTGCCGTACTGGCGTATCGCGCGTCCCGGCCTCAGCAGGGTTCGACGAGTTGTCCCGGCTTCTGGAGCTCGGCCGCGACGCGCTGGCGCCCGCGACGGCGCGGATGGCGGGGGAGGTGGCGGATGTCCTCGCGGGCGGCGGCAAGCTCTTCGTCCGCGGCAACGGGGGCAGCGCGGCGTATGCGCAGCACATGGTGGCCGAACTCGTCGGCCGGTTCCTGATCCCGGGCCGGCGGGGCCTGCCTGCCATCGCGCTCTGCGCGTGCGCGGCGACGCTGACGGCGCGGTCGAACGATATCGGCTACGAGGACGCGCTGGCGCGCGACGTGCTGGCGCTCGGCCGGTCGGAGGATGTGATCCTAACCTTCAGCATGTCGGGGGCCACGGCGAACCAGCTGGCGGCCTTCTACGCTGCGGAAAGCGTCGGGCTGCGGCGGCTGGCGCTTCTGGCCGCGACGGCGGGGCGCTGCGCCCGCTCTGCGTCCGGGCGATCATCGTGCCCTCGCATTTGACGCCGCGCATCAAGGAGGTACATGTGCTCCTCATGGACGAGATCTGCGCCGCCGGTTGCGACGCTCGACCGGGACGGGGCGGTGGTGCTGCGCGCGGGCTGCGGCACTTTGCACCTGCCGACCGCTTGCGACGTCGAGGGGGCGGACGTGACCGGCGCGGGTGAAATTTTCGCGGCGGCATTGGCGTTGGCACTGACGCTGGCCGCCGGGGCCGGAATCGCCGTCGCGGCACGGCTGGCCTGCGCCGCCGCCGGGGTCGCGGTCGCCAAGCCCGGCACCGCGACCTGCAGCGCGGCGGAATTGCGCGCCGCCCTCGCGGGGCAGGTCGTCCGCCCCCTGCCGGCGTGTTGCGCTCGGCGGGGGAGGCGGCGGCATTCGGTCGGGCGGCGCGTGCGGCGGATCGTCTTCACAATGATTGCTTCGACATCCTGCACGAGGGGCACATGGCGTATCCTAAGGAGGCCCGCTCGCTCGGCGATATGTTGATCGTGGGGGTGAACTCGGATGCGTCGGTGCGGCGGTTAAGGGGCCGGCCCCGGCCGGTCAATGCTTGCGCCGGGCGGATGCGGATGCGCACGGCGCTTGGCTTCGTGGACCACGTCGTGGCCTTCGACGAGGAAAGTCCCGAGGCACTGATCCGGGCGATCCGGTCACAAATGTTCGCCGAGGGCGGCGATAACGACCGTGCGCATCTGCCCCAAGCGGCGCTGGTCGAGGCGATGGGCGGCGAGGTGCGGCTCCTGCGCTACCGACGCGGCCGCTCGACCACCGACATCATCGCGCGCATCCGCGAGAGCGCCGCGCCGCGGCCCGTGACCCGGAGCGTCTCGTGAGCTGAGCCGCCGCGCGCCGGGTGCTGGCCGTCCGGCTGGACGCGATGAGCGACGTGCTGATGACCGCGCCGGCGCTGGCCGGGCTGAAGGGGCCGGGGCGGCACGTCACGCTGCTCACCTCACCCGCGGGGGCAGGGCGACGCGGATGATCCCGGCGGTGGACGCGGTGATCGTGCATTCCGTGACCTAGACCAAGGAGGGGGCGGAGCGCGCGCCCGCCGGCGATCTCGCGCTAATCGAGCGCCTGCGGGCCGGGCGCTTCGATGCCGCCGCCATCTTCACCGTGCACAGCCAGAGCCCGCTGTCGGCCGCGCTCACGACGCAACCAGCGAGCATTCCGCTCCGGCCCGCGCATTGCCAGGAGAACCCCTACGCCTCCTGACCGACTGAGTTCACGAGACCGAACCCGGTACGCATCTGCGCCACGAAGCGCGCCGGCAGATCGACCTCGTGGGCCATGTGGGCCTGACCGGGCCGGAGGGGCCGGGGCTGGCCGTGCCGACGGCGGCGACGCGGGCGACGGCGGCGCGGCTGGCGGCGCTCGGGCTCGATGAGGGTGATCCTGCATCCCAAAGTCAGCGCGCCGTTACGCCGCGCGCCGCTCGCCACGCTGGCGAAGGTCGTGCGGCGGCTCGCCCGCGATCGCGGCTGGCGCCTCCTCGTCACCGGCGGAGCAGGGGAGGGGGCGCTGGTGGCCCCGCTCGCTACGCTGCCCGGGGCGGTGGCGGCGGGGGAGACGAACCTGCCGGAACTTGCCGCGCTGATCGTCCGCGCGCCCGTTCTCGTGACCATGAATATAGGTCCCGCGCATCTCGCCGCGGCGCTCGGCACGCCGGTAGTCGATCTCTATGCGCTCACCAACTTGCAGCACGCGCCGTGGCGGGGGCGGGGGCTGTTCCGCGGCGGGCTCTGCCGCGTCTGCCTGAAGAGCGTTTGCTTCGAGGGGCATCACCGGTGCCTCGCCGGGATCGAGGTCGGTTCGGTCGTGGCCGCCGTGCGCGAGGCGCCGGCCGGGTGGGCGCCCGCGATCCCGGAGGATCCGGCGGCGCTGTTCGGGACGACCGGCCTCGGGCGCGGCGTGGACGAGGCACGCGACCTGCTCACGCTGGCGCGGTGATCGTGGCGCCGCCGGTCCGCCGCCTCCTCGTCGTGGGGCTTCCGGGTGGGCTCGGCGACGTGGCCGAGGCGCTGCCGATAATTCTGGCGCTGGCGCGGTCGCATCCGCGGGCACGGGCGAAGGTGCTGGCCTTCGCGTCCGGCGCGGCCCTGCTCGCCGACGATCCGCATGTCGACTCGGCACGGGTCGCGGCGGCGGGCGGGGCGCGGGCGTTGCCGCGGATTGGGCTTGCGACGCTGGCGGCGGTGCTCGGCGGGGGTCGCTGGGACGGGGCGGTGATCCTGACGAGCTTCGCGCAGAGCCCGCCCCCGGCCGCGCTGGTCTGCCGCCGCGCGGTCATTCCTTTGGTCGTGGGCGCCTTCGACGAGGCGGGCGGCGCGCATACGCATCGGCTGCCGAAGGGGGACCGGACTATCCATCAGGCCGAGCGCAACCGCGATCTCGCCCGCGCGCCCGGCTTCACGGCGGGCGATCCGGCGATACGGCGGGCCGTTCCCGACGAGGCGTACATCGCCGCATGGACGCTTGCGGGGCCGTCCGGGCCGGGCGGGTATCTGCTGGTGTCGCCCTGAGCCAGCGCGGCGGCGCGTCAATACGCGCCCGAGGGGATGGCTGCCGCTGCGGTGCGGATCGCGGCGGCACATGATGCGGGTGGTCGTGACCGGCGCGCCCGGCGACACGGCCCGCGGCGCGGCGCTGGCGGCTGCCATTCCTAGCGGCCGCGACGTGACCGGGCAGACCAGCGTTGCCGAGGCCGTGGCGCTCGTGGAGGGCGCACGGCTCCTGCTCTGCTGCAACAGCTCGGCGATGCATATGCTCGGGGCGCTCGGCACGCCGGCGCTCGTCCTGTTCGCGGTCACGGAACTGCCGTCGCAATGGGCGCCGCGGCGGCGGACGCGCTGCTTGCCCGGTCGCTGCGGGCCGTCTTGTAACCAAGGTGTTCCAGCCGTTCGTCGGAGAGGCCGATCACGCAGCGCTGACCGCGCGCGCGTTGCGCGGAAACCGAGCGGCGGTCGCGCGGCTGACGGCACTCGCCCTCGACGAGGCGAAGGGGGCGGCGGGGGCGCTGTTCGGCGGCGTGGTCGAGCCGTTCTGCCACGGGTTCACGCAGGCCGGGGCGCCTGCGACCAAGCGCTGGCGCAGGTGATCGATCTCGCGCATCGGCATCCGGCCTGCGCCGCGTTCGATGCGGCCCTGACGCTCGAGGGGATCGGGGACGAGGCCGACCTGCTAGCGCGGGCGGGCCGGGGGACCGAGGCTGGTTCGACCCGCGCGTCGGATCGCATCGGCTTTTTCTCGCGCGTGACGTCGGGCGCGGATCTTGCCGTTACGGTTCCGCTCGTGCGCGGGTTGGCGGTTCGGTGCCGTCGCGTCGGATACGCCGCGGCCGCCGCGGCCCGTGGATGTGGTCTGGTCGTGGCGGCTGCGGGCGGCGATGGGCGCGGATGGCCGGGAGATCATGGCGGCGGGGTTCGGCACCGGCGGTAATCCGGCCAAGCTGATCGGGCCGGACTTCGAGGCGGGGACGCTCGCCGCTCTGGTCGCGGACGGGCCTCGCGTGCTGCTCTCGCGCGGGGTCGGCGCGGCGGGGCCGGCGGCGACGGAGGCGGTCTGTGCGGCGCTGGTCGGCCGGGGTCTGCGGGTGCTCCACTTTCCCGAGGGCCAAGTCGGGCCGGGCACGGATGCGGATGTGGTGACGTGGCAGGCGGATCCGGGCTAGGAATCCGCGGGGCAGCACATCGCGGCGGCTCTGGGTGTACCGACGCTGACGGTTTTCGTCACGGCGGCCGGGGCGTGGCACGTTGACAGCCGGCGGCCGCGCGGGACCGGCGCGATCCGTGTCCTGCGGGTCGATCCGGGCGTGGTGGGTTCGACGATCGTCGGGCCCGCCATGGTGGCGATGCGGGAGTTGCTGAAGGACGTGCGTAGGTAAGACGCGAGGGGATCGAGTAATCGGATCCTACGCGTTGGTGTTTCGCCCGGCGACACGCCGGGCAGCCCCCGACCGCCCCCCAGGGCGGGGGCTTTACCCCCGCCTGCGGCCGGGGGCTGCCCTCTTCGTATGACGACGGTCTTGCACGCGCGGTGCGCCACTCGCCCGCCCCGTCAGGCGACCGTCAGCACGATCTTGCCGCGGACATGGCCGGCCTCCAGCCGGTCCTGCGCCTCGGCCGCGCGCTCGAGCGGGAAGGTCTCGGCGACGACCGGCCGGAGCTGGCCCCGGGTGACGAGCCGCCCGATCTCCTCGAGCTGCGTGCCGTCGGGCTCGACCAGGAACACCGCCACCCGGGCGTCCTTCTCCCGCGCCTTCTCCTCCGACGGCGCCTGCAGGGTCGAGACCAGCGCGCCGCCGGACTTGAGCACGGCCCAGGACCGTTCCTGCGTCTCGCCGCCGATCAGGTCGAGGACGAGGTCGATCTCGCCCGCCTCGTCCTCGAAGCGCTGGTCCTTGTAGTCGATCACGGTGTCGGCGCCGAGCTCGCGCAGGAACGACGCGTCCCCGGCCGAGGCGGTCGTGAGAACCTCGGCGCCGCGGGCCTTGGCGATCTGAATGGCGAAATGGCCGACTCCGCCGGCGCCGCCGTGGATCAGGACGCGCTGCCCCGCTTCGAGCCCGCCATGGTCGATCAGCCCCTGCCACGCGGTCAGCGCGGCGAGCGGGATCGCGGCCGCCTCCGCGTCGCTCAGCCCCTCGGGCACGGCGGCGACGTCGCCGGAACTGACGACGACGTGCTGCGCGTAGCCGCCATCCACCATCGCGTAGACCCGCGCGCCGCGGGTGAAGCTCTCGACGCCCTCGCCGACGGCGTCGATCAGGCCGGCGACGTCGTGCCCCATCGTGACCGGCAGGTCGTCCGCGCCGACCCTCGGATAGCTGCCCGCCCGGGTCTTGAAGTCCACCGGGTTCACGCTCGCGGCGCCGACGCGGATGCGGACCTCGCCGAAGTTCGGCTCGGGCGTGGGTCGGTCCTCCGTCCGAAGGACGTCGGAGGCGCCGAATTCGTGGATGCGGATGGTCGTGGACATGCTGCGTCACCTCTGTTGCGTCCGGGCGGGTCCCTGCGCAGGCAGGGACGTCCCGAACGGGTCCGTCCTGAACAGGCGGGCCGGCCGGATGTTCCGCCGCCGGTCCGGTGACGCCGTTCCGGCCATCCCCGACCCGTCTCGCGGCCCGCTACGGCACCGCGCAGGGACGCCGCCCGCGACCGAACTGACTGGATCGCGGACCGGCGGCGGAAACGACGTTTCGGACGGGCGCGGGTCCGTGCTCGGGACCCGGGGCCGGGAGGGGGGGCGAGGGGTTCCACGGCGCGGTTGCGTACGCGGGTTTCCGGGCGGACCGGTTGCCGGAACCTAGCCCCGGATCGAACGTTCCTTCGCGTCATCGCAGGGGAATGCGCGCCATGTTCTACACGGATTACAAGCTTCAGTTTCCGGTGCGGGTGGAGACCCCGAGCCCCGTCTTCGCGCGCGCCCTGCAACAGGCGATCGGCGGGGTCGAGGGCGAGATCCGGGTCGCGATGCAGTACATGTTCCAGGCCTGGGGCATGAAGGGGCTAGGCTCCGCGCGCTACCGCGACCTGTTGCTCAATACCGCCGCCGAAGAGCTCGGCCATATCGAGATGCTGGCCACCGCCGTCGCGCTGAACCTCGAGGGCGCGCCGCTGGAGCTTCAGGAAGAGGGGGCCGCCGACGCCGCGGTCGGTTCGATCATGGGCGGACGCAACTTCCGCCAGTTCCTGTCGGCCGGTCTGGGCGCGCTGCCCGTCGATGCCGACGGCGTGCCGTTCGACATGAGCCACATCTACGCCTCCGGCAACATCGCTGGCGACATGTACGCCAACATCACCGCCGAGGGCACGGGCCGGACGCTGGCGACGCGGCTCTACCACATGACGAACGATGCGGGCATGCGGGAGATGCTGGCCTATCTGATCGCGCGGGACACGATGCACCAGAACCAGTGGAAGGCCGTGCTCGAGGAGCTGGAGGCCGAAAACCCGCAGATGCCGGTGCCGAACTCCTTCCCGCAGGCCGAGGAGAACCAGGAGTTCAGCTACGCCTTCCTCGGCTTCACCGCCGACGGCGCCGAGCCGCCGGCCGGCCGCTGGAGCGAGGGCGAGTCCGTCGACGGCAAGGGCACCTTCACCACGCGGGCGATGGAGCCGATGGGCGACGTGCCGACCCCGCCCGCCCCGCGGCCGGGAACCTATCCGCAGACTTCGCAGCTTCCGGACCAGTGAGATGAGCACGTCACGCAGAACCTTCCTCGCCGCCGCGGGGGCGGGCTCCGCCGGCCTCGGACTGGGGATCGGCGGCGCCTCGGCGTCCGCGGCGGGCGGCGGGCGCAGCCTGCCGCTCCTGTCCACCCATCTCGCCGGAACCGAACGCTACGAGGCCCCGGCTCATGCGCCCGCGCTCGCCGCGGGCGACCGGCTGCAACTGCGCCGCGAGCCGGAGCACAGCTACGATGCGCGCGCGATCTCCGTCTGGACGCCGGACGGACAGCGCAAGCTAGGCTACGTGCCGCGCGTCCACAACCAAGCGCTGGCCAACCTGATGGATGCCGGCGTGGCGGCCGAGAGCCGGTTGCGTGTCGTCAGGGGCACGCCCGAGCGGCCGGACATCCTGCTCGACGTGGCGATCGTCCTTCCCGCCTGAGGGGCGGGTGTCGAGCCTTCGTTCGCGACATGCCGCGCCCGACGGAGCGGGGCGGCCCTTTTGACTCAAGACAGGGAGATCCCCGATGCAAGACGCCCCCGAACCCCCGCAGCCCGAGCAGAAGCAGCCGATGCCGGGCACGACCGAAAAGATGGACCCCCGTCCGGATCACGGCGAGGACAGCTATGTCGGCCACGACCGGCTGAAGGACAAGAAGACGATCATCACCGGCGGCGACAGCGGCATCGGACGCGCCGTGGCCATCGCCTTTGCGCGCGAGGGCGCCGACGTCCTGATATCCTATCTCGACGAGGAGGAGGATGCCCGCGAGACGGCCCGGTTGGTCGAGGCGGCGGGCCGGCAGGCGGTGCTGGTGCCCGGCGACCTCAGCGATCCGGCGCATTGCCGCAAGGTGATCGACGAGGCGGCGCAGGCCTTCGGGCGGATCGACGTGCTGGTCAGCAACGCCGCCCATCAGGCGCATTTCGAGAAGTTCGAGGACATCACCGACGCGGAATGGCGCAAGACCTTCGCGGTGAACGTGGACCCGTTCTTCTACCTCGTGAAGGCCGCGCTGCCGCACATGCAGGCGGGCGGGTCGATCATCGCGACGAACTCGATCAACGCCGACCAGCCGAGCCCCGGCCTGCTGCCCTATGCCACGACGAAGGGCACGATCCGGGACATGATCGCCGGGCTGGGCGCGATGCTGGCCGAGCGGGGCATCCGCGTGAACGGCGTGGCGCCGGGGCCGGTCTGGACGCCGCTCATCCCCGCGACGATGCCGCCGGAGAAGGTCAAGAGCTTCGGCAGCAACACGCCGCTCGGTCGCGCCGCGCAACCGAGGGAGCTGGCCCCGCCCTACGTGATGCTCGCCAGCGACGAGTCGAGCTACATCATCGGCGCGACCATCCCCGTGACGGGCGGGCGGCCATTCATCTGACACGTGCCGGGACTTGCCCGGCGTGCCGTCAGCGGGGTCAATAGCAACAATGACGGCCAGGCCGATTTTTCGAGCGCGCCTGTGCCTGGCCGTCAGGTCGGGCAGCCCCCGTCCGCCCCCCAGGGCGGGGGCTTTGCCCCCACCCGCGGCCGGGGACTGCCCTTTCCGTGGTTCGGAATGGGGTAAGCCTTTCTCCAGCCGCGTCCTGCACGCCGATCCGGGTCTGGCCGGCTTGCTGGCGTGGCAGACGGTCGCGATTCCGCGTGTCGGTCGGAACCTGTCGCGACGTTTCGGGTCGATCCGGTGCAAGGCCGAGGACCGGAACAGTCACGTCCCCCGGCCATACGGCACGATTGTCCGAGGGAGGTACGACTTGGCGGAACATTCCTGCGACGTGGCCGTGATCGGCGCCGGCACGGCGGGGCTGGCGGCGGAACGCGCCGCGCGAGAGGGCGGCGCGACGACGCGGCTGATCGACGAGAGCTTCGGCGGAACGGTCTGCGCGACGGTCGGCTGCATGCCCTCGAAGCTGCTCATCGCCGCGGCGGATGCGGCGCATGGCGTTCGCCGCGCGTCAATCTTCGGAGTCGAGCCCGGCGGCGTGACGGTCGACGGTCCTGCGGTCATGGCGCGACTGCGCAAGGAACGCGACCGCTTCGCCGCGGCCACGCGGGGCGCCTTCGACGATCTGCCGGCGGGGACGTGCCTGAAGGGCCGGGCGCGGTTCACCGGGCCGACGCGGCTCGAACTCGACAGGGGCGACGTGGTCTTTGCCCGGGCGGTCGTCGTCGCGGCGGGGGCCTATCCGATGGTGCCCGCGCCGTTCGAGGCTCTGGGGGATCTCGTCCTGACGAACCGGACCGTCTTCGAGATCGCGGACCTTCCGCGCTCGCTCGCGGTCATCGGCGGCGGGGCCATCGGGCTGGAGCTGGCGCAGGCCATGGCCCGGCTCGGCGTCGAGACCTGTCTTTTCGACCATGCGGAGACGCTGGGCGGGTCCGAGGACGCGGAGGTTCAGGCCGCGCTCGAGGAGATCCTCGGGGCGGAGGTGACGCTCCATCTCGGCGTCGAGGTCGAGGCCGCGCGGGAGGGGGACGAGGCCCGTCTCTCCTGGTCGGGGGCGTCGGCGGGGGAGGCCCGCTTCGAGCGGGTCCTCGTCGCGGCCGGCCGGCCGCCGCAGCTCGACGGGCTCGACCTGGTCGCCGCGGCGCTCGCGCTCGACGAGACGGGCTTGCCCGCGTTCGACCCGACGACCCTGCAATGCGGCGACGCGCCCGTCTTCGTGGCCGGCGACGTGAACGGCGACCGCCCGGTCCTGCACGAAGCCTCCGACGAGGGTACGCGCGCCGGGCGCAACGCCGCCGCCTGGCCCGACGTCACGCCCGTCGCGCGCAGCGTCCCGTTCCGCCTGACCTTCACCGACCCGCCCTTCGCCGTCCTCGGCGCGCCGGCCGCGGCGGACAGCATCGTCGGCACCGCCTCCTACGCCGATCAGGGCCGGGCGCGGGTGGAGGCGCGGGCGCAGGGCCTCGTCCGCCTTTACGCCGCCGCGCCGGACGGCCGGCTGACGGGGGCGGAACTGTTCGCGCCGGGGGCCGATCACATGGCGCATCTGCTGGTGCTGGCGTTGTCGCGGGGTGAGACGGCGTCCGCGCTCCTCGATCTGCCGATCTACCATCCGACGCTCGAGGAGGGGCTGAAGCCGGCACTGCGCGCGATCTGCGCCGCGCCGCAAATCTCCGCGCGCAGCAGCCGGGACAGCGGCGATCCGCCCGGGGCGTAGGGCAGGGGGCGCAGGCACGGCCTGTCGAGACGGCGGACATGCCTTCACGACCCCGTGCGATGCGTTGCCCGGCCCGTAGGCGCGGTTATCTGACCGTGATACCGTCGAGAGAGACATGACACGCAGGAGCTCCGGCATGGCCATTCTCGCCTCCCGCCGCACGATCATCGCAGGCGCCGCCGCAGCGGCCACCGGGCTCGCCATGCCCGCGATCCTTCGCCCGGCGGCGGCGCAGGGTCTGGCGCCCACGCCGACGATGCGGGGTGGCGCCAACAATTACCGGCCCGGCGCGCCCCTTGGTCGAGCGCATCGGCGGGGGCGGGTTCCTTATGACCGGGTCGGTGCGCCGCGCCGGCGACGGGGCCCCGGTCCGGGATGCGCGGATTCAGGTCTGGGCCCACACCACCGAAGGCTACGAGAGCGATCCGGAGAGCCACGGGGCGACCCTCACCGATGCCGACGGCACGTTCCGGATGGAGATGCCGCAGATCGTGCCCGCCTTCGGCCAGCCGCACGGCCACCTTGCCTACGATTCCGATTTCGACGGCGCGGCTTTCGGGACGGTGTTCCTGCGTCCGGTGATGGCGTCGGCGCGCGACGCGAGCCTCGAAGCCCATTTCGTTCTCGCCCCCGTGTGATCCCGGCCCGCACGGCCCTCGCCTGGGGGGCGGCGGTGCTCGTCGTCGCGGTGCCCTTCCTGATCGCCGCGGCGAGCCCGTTCCACGCCTATCGCAGTGCGCCCTACGTGGCCGCGAGCCTTGCCGGCGTGCTGGGGCTGGGCCTGCTGTTCGTGCAGCCGCTTCTGGCGGCGGGCTGGCTCCCCGGGGCGCGGTTGGCGCGGATGCGGCGCTGGCATCGCCGGGTCGGGGCCACGCTTGTCACTCTCGTGGCGATCCATGTGGGCGGCCTGCTGATCGCCAGCCCGCCCGACGCGATCGACGCCCTGCTCCTGCGCTCGCCGACACCGTTCTCCGTCTGGGGCGTGATCGCGATGTGGGCGGTGGTGCTGACCGGGCTGCTGGTGGCGCTGCGCGGTCGGATGCGGCTCCGGCCGGCCAGATGGGCTGCGATCCACAACGCCCTGGCGCTGGTCGTCGTCCTCGGAACAATCGTCCACGCGGTGCAGATCGAGGGGACGATGGAGGCGATGAGCAAATGGGCACTCTGCGCCGCCGCCCTTCTCGTCGCCGTCGCCGCCGTGGCGCGGACGCGCCTCGGGGCCCTGCGGCGGTGATTGCCTAGGGCGGCGACAACCTTCCGTTGCGGCCGGGTCAGGGAACGAGATGCCTGACGACGAGATAGGCGGCTTCGTTGGAATGGAACGTCAGATAGATCGCCAGCAGGATCAGCGCCGTGTCCGTGACGTAGAGGGCGATCCGGCCGAGCAGCCCGGCTCGCTCGCCGGGCGCTGCGCCGCCACGCTTCAGGCAGAGCCAGAGACCGAGCGGCGGCAAGAAGGCGAGCCAGGCCCGGGCGGTGGTTCCGCGAATATGGTTCGAGCGCGCCGCCGCAAGGCAGTAGAGCCCCATGCCGGCGACGACGAGGCAGCCGAGAAGCCCCAGCACCTGGGAGTTCGGCTCGATTTCGACCGTGAAGATGATACCGACGGACGCCCGGAACATGACCTGCAGGATCGTGACGTACAGAACGTAGGTCACGCGCCGCAACGCGGACCGGACGGTGAACCGCCAGCTTGCCAGAACGCCGCCGAGAGCCAGGGGCAGCATGATGAATGGATTCCAGACTTCAAGAGTGAGCAATGGGACACCTCTTCCGACGGTCCGGGTTCGATCCGGTCTGGGCCGGGCCGTTCTCTGAATTCTCGCCAATGACGTAAAAACCGTTAAGGCAGGCGATCCGGTCAACGCCCTGGCATCGATGGTTCAGAACGAGGTCGCCTTGTGGTCTGGCGTCGCCCGCCGCGTTGTTCCACATCGGCCCCAAAGGTCGAAAAGGAGCCCGCATGGAACAGAAACGCCGCCTCGAGGGCAGGACAGCTCTCATCACCGGGGCCGCCCGCGGCATCGGCCTTTCCTTCGCGCAGGCCTATGCGCGCGAGGGGGCCCGCGTCGCCATCGCCGACATCGACATCGCGCGCGCCCGCGCGGCCGTCGCCGCGCTCGGCGAGGCGGGCATTGCGGTGGAGATGGACGTGACCGACCAGGACAGCATCGACCGGGGCGTCGCGGCTGCGATCGAGGGGCTGGGCCATATCGACATCCTCGTCAACAACGCGGCGCTGTTCTCGGCTGCGCCGCTGGTCGAGATCACCCGCGCCGATTACGACAGGCTGTTCTCCGTCAACGTCGCCGGAACGCTGTTCACGATGCAGGCCGTCGCGCGCCACATGATCGCGCGCGGGCAGGGGGGAAAGATCATCAACATGGCCAGCCAGGCCGGCCGGCGCGGTGAGCCGCTGGTGGCGGTCTACTGCGCCACCAAGGCCGCGGTGATCTCGCTCACCCAGTCGGCCGGGCTGAACCTGATCGAACACGGCATCAACGTGAACGCCATCGCCCCCGGCGTCGTCGACGGCGAGCATTGGGACGGCGTCGACGCTTTCTTCGCCCGCTACGAGAACAAGGCGCCGGGCCAGAAGAAGAAGGAAGTCGGCGCGAGTGTGCCCTACGGCCGGATGGGGACGGCCGAGGACCTGACCGGGATGGCGATCTTCCTGGCCACCGAGGAGGCGGACTACATCGTCTCGCAATGCTTCAACGTCGATGGCGGACAATGGATGAGCTGATAGGGCGGGGGATGAACCGATGGATCTGGGACTGAACGGGAAACGCGCGGTCGTCACCGGGGGAAGCCGGGGAATAGGCCTGGGCATCGCGCGTGCCTTCGCGCGGGAAGGGGCCGATGTCCTCATCACCGCGCGGACGCAATCCGCCGTCGCGCGGGCGGCCGAGGAGATCGCGTCGGAATTCGGCGTGGCGGCGCGGGGAATCGCGTCCGACGTGGCCACGGCCGAAGGCTGCGCGGCGATCGTAGCCGCCGCCGCCGAGATGGGCGGCGCGGATATTTTCGTCTCGAATGCCGGCACCGGGTCGAACGAGACGGTCATGGACGCGCCCGACGAGAAATGGCTCGAGTTCTGGAACCTGCACGTGATGGCGGCGGTGCGGCTGTCGCGCGGGCTAGCCCCGCAGATGGAGGCCCGGGGCGGCGGTGCGATGCTGATGAACGCGTCGATCTGCGCCGTTCAGCCGCTCTGGTACGAGCCGATCTATAACACCACCAAGGCGGCGCTGATGATGTTCTCGAAATGCCTGTCGACGGAGATGATCGGCCGGAACATCCGCGTGAACACGGTCAATCCCGGGCTCGTCCGCACGCCCGACTGGGAGAACACCGCGCGCGAGCTCAGGGGCGAGAAATGGGAGGACTACCTGCAGGAGGTCGCCGACGAGCACGCGCCGATCCGGCGCTTCGCGAGCGTCGAGGAACTCGCCGACTTCTGCGTGTTCCTCTGCTCGGCGCGGGCCAGCTATCTCGTCGGAAGCGCGGTCCATGTCGACGGCGGCATGTTGCGGACGGTCTGAGCGCCCCGGACCGCCGGCGGGGCCGGGCCCTACAGGGTGCCGGTCGGAGCGGGCCCGGATTGCGGCGTTTCGGTTCCGGGCCGCCAGGCCTGCGGAACCGGAACGTCGTCCCCTCACGCGTCCTTTCTCCGAACGAAACCATGCGGCGAAGGCGCCCCGCCGCCGCGCGTTCAGACGGCGGAGAAGCCCCCGTCGATGGGCAGCGTGACGCCCGAGATCATCGCCGCCCCGTCGGAGAGGAGGAACACGATCGGCGCGGCGATGTCGTCCTCCGTCGCCCAGCGGCCGAGCGGCATCGTCTCGAGGAACGGCCCCTCGATCTCCGGGCGGCCCCAGTACCACGTGGACATGGGCGTCATCACGACCGTCGGATTGACGCTGTTCACGCGGATCCCGTGCGGGCCCAGTTCGAGTGCGGAGACCCGGGTGATGCCGTCGAGCGCCGCCTTCGATGCCGTGTAGGAGACGTGGCCCTTCAGCCCCACGAGCGCGGCCTGGCTCGACACGTTGACGATGGCGCCGCCCCGTCCAAGACGGATCATCGACTGCGCGGCGTATTTCGTCGCGAGAAGCGCGCCGCGGGTGTTGACCGCGATGACCTTGTCGAAGACCGCGATGTCGGTCTCCATCGGCGTGGCGATCTCGCCGCCGAAACCGCCGCAATTCACCAGTCCCCAGAGGTCGAGCCCGTCGAGCGCGGCCGCGACCTCTTCCTCCGCCTCGAGCGCGAAGGCGAGGCTGCGGCAGCCGGTCTCGTCGGCGAGCGCCGCGAGCTTGCCGGCGTCGCGCCCCGCCGCGATCACGTCCGCGCCCTTCGCGCGGAGCTGCCGCACGGTCGCGCCGCCGATCCCGCCCGATGCGCCCGTCACGAGGATCGCGCCCCCACCGAATCGTGTCATGTGCCTTCGTCCTTCCATCGTGCCGCCGGACCAGCCGCCGCATGCCCCGCGATATCCCGCGCCGTCGGGCAGTTGGATGTGCGGCCGCGCCGGACGGGCAGGGTCCCGGCACGCCTGTCGCTCGCGCAGGCGATCGGCCCGCGGACGCGCCGACCCACATCCCTGCCGACGCCGCCCCCAAAGAGGACGGGCCGGAAGCCGCCCGCTTCGCTCGCCGCGGGGAGCGAAGCCGCGAGCTCACCGCCGATCCGGCCGTTTCGACCCGAGGGAACGGCCGGGCCCGGCGCCTGCAACGCTCGCCTCATTCCTGCGCGCCCATCATCAGGCGCACGACCTCCTCGTCGCTGGTCTCCGCCGGACGGCGCTCGCCCGCGACCTTGCCACGCGCGAGCACGATGATCCGGTCGGCGGCGGCGAAGATGTCGGGCAGGTTGTGCGAGATCAGGATGATCCCGACGCCGCGCGCCTTGAGCCGTTCGATCAGGGCCATGACCTCGCGCTGCTCGGGCACGCCGAGCGCGGCGGTCGGCTCGTCCATGATGACGAGCTCCGCCTCCCAGTGGATCGCGCGGGCGATGGCGATGGCCTGCCGCTGTCCGCCGGAGAGTTCGCGCACCGAGGCGCGGGGGTCCGGCAGCTCGATCCCGAGGCCCTTCATCACCCGCGCGGCGTCCGCGCGCATGGCGCGGCGGTCGAGGACGGGCAAGCCTAGCACGCGCGTCGTCTTTTCCCGGCCGAGATAGAGGTTCAGCCCGGGGTCCAGATTGTCGGCGAGCGCGAGGTCCTGATAGATTGTCTCGATTCCCGCGCCGCGCACCGCCTCGGGGAAGGACCCGGTCAGGCGGCGTCCCTTGAAGCGGACCTCCCCGGAGGTGGGCTGATAGACGCCGGAGACCATCTTGATCACCGTGGACTTGCCCGCGCCGTTGTCGCCGGCGAGCACCACGCATTCACCGGGGCCGACCGCGAAGGAGACGTCGCTCACCGCCTCGTTGCCGCCGAAGCGCTTGCGCAGGCCCTCGACCTCGAGGAGCGCGCTCACGATCGGGCTCCGGTCAGGCGGTCGCGGGACTGGTCGACGATGACCGCGACGATGATCACGAAGCCGACCGCGATGAACTGCCAGTAGGGGGGCAGGCCGGAGAAGACGAGACCGAACTGGATCACGGCGATGATGAGCGAGCCGACGACGGTGCCGGTGATCGTGCCCTGCCCGCCGGTGAGGGAAGCGCCGCCGATGAAGACCGCGGCGACTGCGTAGAGCAGGATCGGCTCGCCCGCATTGGCGGCGCCCGCCGAGAAGCGTCCGGTATAGACGAGCCCGCCGATGGCGGCGGTGACGGACGAGATCACGAACAGGATCATCAGGTGCCGCTTCACGTCGACGCCCGCCCGCTCGACCGAGGCGCGGCTCGCGCCGAGCGCGTAGGTATGCACGCCGAAGCGCGTATAGGTTAGAATGTAGTGGCAGACGAGTGCCAGCACGACAGCGAGCAGGACCGGGATCGGCACGCCGAGGACGTTGCCGTTGCCGAAGGTCCGCGCCGCCTCGTTCTGGATCGACACGACCGCGCCGCCCGCCACGATCAGCGCCGCGCCGCGGGCGATGCCGTAGGTGCCGAGCGTTCCGATGAAGCTCGGCACGTCGAGGCGCGAGACGAGCCAGCCGTTCACGACGCCGACGCTCACGCCCGCCAGGATGCCGGCGGCGAGCCCCGCGAGGAGCGCCAGGACGCCGCCATCGGCGCCGAACATGTTGACGACGAGCGCCATGGTCACGGCGGCGAAACCGGAGCTGAAGGCGATGGAAAGGTCGATATGGCCCGCCACTACGACGAGCGTCAGCCCGAGCGCGAGAAGCAGGATCTGCGCCGCCGCGATGGCGAGCGATTGCAGCGAATAGACGCGGAACAGGAACGTCGTCCCGACCTCCACCTGCGCGTAGATCTCGAAGAAGACGAGGATCAGGGCGAGGAACAGCCAGGACCACAGGTTGAGCAGGGGCTTCCAGAAGGAAGCCCCGTTCGCGGACGCATTCATGCTCATTCCGCGTAGATGAACTTCTGGATGTCCTCGTCGTTCACGTTGTCCGCCGTGATGACGGTGAAGCCGGTACCGATCTGGGTCGGGACCGACTGGCCCTGGATCACCGCGAAGGCGGTCATCACGCCGTAGAAGCCGATTTCGGCGGGGTGCTGGGCGATGACGGCGTCGACCTGACCAGAGGAGAGGTTGTTGGTGATCGAGGGCGGCGCGTCGAAGGCGATCATCGTCACCTGATCGTTCATGTTCGCCGCCGCCACGCCGTTCGAGGCGCCGAGGGCGGAGAACAGGTTGGCGCCGAACACGCCCTTGATGTCGGGGTTGCGCGCGAGCACGGCCTGGAACTGCGAGGCGGCCTGCGAGGCGTCGTTCTCGTTGTACTGGGTGTCGAGCACCTCGACGTCGGGGTAGTTCTCCGCCATCTCGGCCTTGAAGCCCTCCTCCCGCTGATCCATCGTCGAGACCCCGGGCCGGAGGTGGGCGACGTAGACCTTGCCCGCGCCGCCGATCGCGTCGGCCATCGCGCGCGCGGCCATGCGCCCGCCCATCACGTTGTCGGAGGCGATGTAGGCGAGCGGGAAGTCGGCATCGCCCGCGCCGTCTTGATACTGGCCGTCGTCCACGAAGGTGTCCACGGTGATGACCGGGATGCCGGCCTCGTCGGCGCGACGCAGCGGCTCGATGAGCTGCGTGCTGTCGGTCGGCGCGATGAGCAGCGCGTCGGGCTGCCGCGCGATCACGGCGTCGAGCACGGGGGTCTGGAGCACGGGGTCGAACTCCTCCGCTCCCTGGAAGTTCACCTCGATACCGAGCGCCTCGGCCGCCGCCTGTGCGCCGCGGTTCATCGTGATGTAGAACGCGTCGGTCGTCAGGCCGGGGATCAGCGTGATCGAGATGTCCTCGGGTGGCACCGGCAGCGGGTCGTCCTGCGCGATGACGGGCGCGGCGCCGAGTCCGATGGCGGCGACCAGCGCCGCACGAAAGAGATTGGTGTGCATCCTGTTCCTCCCTGGTGGTCGGTCCCTCCCGGACCTGGCCGGATGCTCTGCCGGTTACTGGCGGGGGTCAACAGGCTTGCTGTGGAGATGGCGGCCGAACCGGAGGCGTCCGCTCTCGTGGGCCTGCGGCCCGGGACCGGGTCGTGGCACCGCCCCGCGCCGGTTCCCTGGCAACCCGGTCGTGCCGTACGACCGGATCGGGGCGGGATTTTCGCCGAACGGGTTTGCGCCTTCCGCGAAGGACGGTAACGGTCAGGGATTAGGCCGGGGGAGCGACGATGCAGGGGTCTCGAATGAAACCGTCGGGCCGGAGGATGTCGATCCGCTCCATCGCGGCAGGCGGGCCTTTCCCGGCAGGTTCAGGGACACGCCACGGAGGGCCGGAATGACACGTGCGCTCGCTCCGGACGCGCTCGGGCCGACGATCTGCGCCGGCGAGATCCTGGTTGAGCTCGTCGCCAGCCGTCCCGGCGCGGGCTTCCGGGAGGTTCTGGACCTGACCGGGCCCTATCCGAGCGGTGCGCCGGCCATCTTCATTGACCAATGCGCCCGGCTCGGCGGGCAGGCCGCGATGATCGGCGCGGTCGGCGACGACGATTTCGGCGCGGTCAATCTCGACCGCCTGCGTCAGGACGGCGCCGACCTGAGTGGCGTCGCCGTGGATCCGGACCGCCCCACCGGCTCCGCATTCGTGCGCTACCGCCCGGACGGCGCGCGCGACTTCGTCTACAACATCGCCCATTCCGCCGCCGCCCGCTTCGGCTGGTCCGACGCGGTCGAGGCGCTGGTCCGCCGCGCGGGGCACCTGCACGTCATGGGCACCGCCCTGTCGATGCAAGCGGCGCGCGATGTCATCGTCCGTGCGGCGGACATCGTCCTCGGGCGGGGCGGGTCGCTCTCCGTCGATCCGAACCTCCGCAAGGAAATCGCCCACGACGCGGAAACGGAGGCGCTCTTCGCGGACCTCGTCGATCGCGCCGCGCTCTGTCTGCCCTCGGGCGAGGAGCTTTCCCGGGCCGCCGGAATCGCGATGCCCGAGGCGGCGGTCGCGGCGCTGCACGCGCGCGGGGTGGGCGAGGTCGTGCTGAAACGCGGCGCGGGGGGCGCCACGTTGTTCCTGCCGGGCGGCATCCGCCACGACGCCGCGGCCTTCGCCGTCCCGGAGGTCGATCCGACCGGCGCGGGAGATTGCTTCGGCGCGGCCTACCTGACCTGCCGGCGCCTCGGGATGGCGCCGAAGCGCGCGCTCGACTATGCCTGCGCCGCGGGCGCGTGCAACGTCGCCGTTCGCGGGCCGATGGAGGGTGCGGCCACCCGCGCGGAGCTCGACGCCTTCATCGCCGGTACCCCGAGGAGGGCTTCGTGACATTGCTCGACGATTTCGCACGCCACCGCCGCGACGGCCGCCCGAGGGGTATCACCTCGGTCTGCTCGGCCCATCCGCTCGTCCTGCGCGCGGCGCTTCGGCACGGACGGGAGAGCGAGGCGACGGTGCTGATCGAGGCGACCTGCAACCAAGTGAACCACGAGGGCGGCTATACCGGGATGCGCCCCGCCGACTTCGCCCGCCTGGTGCGCGAGATCGCCGCCCAAGAGGACTGCCCGGAGGAGCGGATTGTCCTTGGCGGCGACCATCTCGGCCCGAATCCCTGGCGCGACCGGTCGGCCGAGGAAGCGATGGCGGAGGCCGTGCGGATGGTGGAGGCCTATGTCGCGGCGGGCTTCCGCAAGATCCATCTCGACGCTTCCATGGGCTGCGCCGGGGAGCCTGCGGCGCTCGACGACGAGACGACCGCGATCCGGGCCGCCCGCCTTGCGCGGGCCGCGGAGGATGCCGTCACCGAGGACGGTTCCCCGCGCCCGGTCTACGTGATCGGGACCGAGGTGCCGCCGCCCGGGGGCGCGGACCACGCGCTCGACAGCGTCGCGGTCACCGCGCCGGAGGCCGCACGGCGCACCATCGCCGTCCACCGGGCACGCTTCGCGGCCGAGGGGCTGGGGGCGGCGATGGCGCGCGTCGTCGCGGTGGTCGTGCAGCCGGGCGTCGAGTTCGGCAACCGCAACGTCGTTCCCTACGACCCGGACGCGGCGCGGGGGCTCGCCCGGGTCCTCGACGAGGAACCCGGCTTCGTCTTCGAGGCCCACTCGACCGATTACCAGGGGACCGGACCGCTCGCGCGCCTCGTGGCGGACGGGTTCGCGATCCTGAAGGTGGGACCGGAGCTGACCTTCGCCCTGCGCGAGGCGCTCTACGCGCTCGACCTGATCGCGTCGGACCTCCTGCCCGGTTACGGCGACCGGCCGTTGATGCGCGCGATGGAGGCGCTGATGACGTCCGCGCCGGAACATTGGTCGCGGCATTACGGGGAAGCCGCCGAGGACGCCTGGATGCGGCACTATTCGCTGTCGGACCGCATCCGCTACTACTGGGCCCGTCCCGAGGCCGAAGCCGCCGTCGAACGTCTCGTCGCGGCTTTGGACGGACGACACGTGCCGCGCCCGCTCCTGTGGCAGCATCTGCCGGGCGCGGCGCACCTCGCCGACCGCCCGTTCGACGCGGAGGCCGTCGTCCTGAATCACGTTGCAGACCGGCTCGACGCGTATCTCGCGGCCTGTCGCCCGGCGGGGTAGCGGCGTGCTTTGTCGACCACGCGACCGGCCTCTTTCATTTCGGCAGGCGGGTCGGTGTCGCGGCGTCGAACGTGGCAGTGGCGGCCCTCGATCGGGTGCAACTGGTCATCGACGCGTTGTCCCGGCACGGCGGCTATGCAGGCCGCCGCGGTTTCGACCTGCCGGCGGCGCCGGGTCGGGCGCCCGGATGATCCGCGCTATCCCGCGCCGTCGGTCCGCCCCTGGTCACCACGTAGCGGGGCAGGCGGGTCTTGCCGGCGTCGGCTTCGACGGGCGGCTGACAATCGAACGTCTAATGGCTTCGGAGCAGTCCATCCGCCTAGGTCAGCGTTCCGATCGGCATTCGCCGACACTCATGTCGAGAGCGCGACCCATAGCGAGAGTACGCCACCACCGCTCGTCTACTTCCGCAGCTTCCAGCCGGTTCTGAAGATCCACCAGATCGTGCCGAGGCAGAGGGTGAGGAATAGCAGGATCATCGCTACGCTGAGCCCGATCGCCACGTCCGCCTCCCCGAAGAAGGACCAGCGGAAGCCGGACACCAGATAGACGACCGGATTGAACAGCGTCACCGTCTGCCAGGCCGGGGGCAGCATCGAGATGGAGTAGAAGCTGCCGCCGAGGAAGACGAGTGGCGTGATGACGAGGAGCGGCACCAGCTGAAGCTTCTCGAAGTTGTCAGCCCAGATGCCGATGATGAAGCCGAGAAGCGCGAAGGACACGCAGGTCAGGATCAGGAAGACCAGCATCCAGACCGGGTGCAGGATCGTAAGGTCCACGAAGAAGAAGGCCGTGGCCAGGATGATGAGACCGATGAAGAGGGCCTTCGTCGCCGCCGCTCCGACGTAGCCGATGGTGATCTCGATGAATGAGAGGGGGGCCGACAGGATCTCGTCGATCGTGCCGATGAACTTCGGAAAGTAGATGCCGAAGGACGCGTTCGACGTGGCCTGCGTCAGGACCGTGAGCATGATGAGACCCGGCACGATGAAGGCGCCGTAGGGAATGCCTTCGACCGTCTCGATCCGGCTGCCGATGGCCGCGCCGAACACGACGAAGTAGAGCGACGTCGACAGCACGGGCGAGACGACCGATTGCGCCAGAGTGCGGAAGAAGCGCTGCATCTCGAAGGCATAGATCGCCCGGATCGCGGCGAGGTTCATGCGACGTCTCCCTCGGGTTCATGACGGGTCAGGCCGACGAAGATCTCCTCCAGCGACGATTCCCGCGTCGTCACGTCGGCCACCTGCAGGCCCGCCGCGTCGATGGCGGCCAGAAGGCGCACGACGCCCGTCCGCGTGGCTCGCGTGTCGTAGGTATAGATCAGGCTGTACCCGTCCTCGGACAGCGACAGGTCGTAGGCGGAAAGCATCTCGGGGACCGTCTCCAGCCTCGCAGTCAGCGCGACGTGCAGAACCTTCTGGCCCATCCGCGCCATCAGGGCTGCCTTATCCTCCACGAGGAGGATGCGACCTCCGTCGATGACGGCGATGCGGTCGGCGATGGCCTCCGCCTCCTCGATGTAGTGGGTCGTCAGAATGATCGTGACGCCCTGCCGCTTGAGGTCGGCGACGATCTCCCACATGCCGCGGCGCAGTTCGACGTCGACGCCTGCCGTCGGCTCGTCCAGGAAAAGGACGCGGGGCTCATGGGAGAGAGCCTTGGCGATCAGGACGCGCCGCTTCATGCCGCCGGAGAGTTCGCGTACCCGCGCGGTGGCCTTGTCGCCGAGAGACAGGCTGTCCAGGATTCGAGCGATCAATTTCGGATCGCGGGGCTTGCCGAACAGCCCACGCGAAAAGGCGACCGTGCTTGCTACCGGCTCGAAGGGCTCGAGGTTGATCTCCTGAGGGACGAGACCGATCAACGCACGGGCTGCGCGGAAGTCACGCACAGTGTCGTGGCCACCCGCCGTGATCGTGCCCTCCGTGGGCGTCGTGATTCCGCAGATTGCCGAGATCAACGTCGTCTTCCCGGCGCCGTTCGGACCGAGAAGCGCGAGTATCTCGCCCTCCGCGATATCGAGATCCACGCCCTTGAGCGCCTCGAACCCGCTTGCGTACCGCTTCACGAGCTTGCGGACGCTGACGATGGGATCGGTCATGGCGGGGTCCTTTCGGCTGGCGCCACCGTTCGCATGCCGGCCGACGCTTCGCCATCCCCAAGGTTGGGTATGCCCGTCGTTCAGAATGTTCGAACTTTCATGACGCGGCCTTCGCCCGGAACGATACCGGATTGTCGGCGAGGATCGCCCGCAGCTCGACCAGCGCCTGAGGGCGGTAGATGTTGAGCAGCACGACGCAGATGCGGGCCAAGCAAGAAGCCTGTCGGTCCACGACAGTGCCACAGAACTTGCGGGCCGGCCGCATTGTTGGCAGCAATGGGAATACCGGCCTCGACGTGACGAAAGGTTATATAGCAAGGTTGGAGATAAGATCTGACTTCCTGCCGGGTCCGTTTCCGAATGCTCCGGCCCTTCGTCCTCGTAGACAGCCCATACCGGCGGTCGCCCGACAAGCTCGCGCAGTCGGGGTTGCCCCATGAACGAGGCAGGCAACCGGCCACACGGCCACCAACAGGGAGGATCACCATGACACCACACTTCAGGACGTTTCGGCAGACAGCCATGACGGCCGCGGCCGGCATGCTCGCCGTCGCGGGGGCGAACACCGCGGCCGCCGCGACGATGGGCCCGCAGATCGCGGCGCAGACCTACTCGCTCAGGGCCTTCGGGACCCTCGAGGAGCAGATGCGGATCATCAAGGATGCCGGCGTCGATTACGTGGAAGCCTATGGCGGCCTCGGCGCGGCGTCGGATGCCAGGGCGGTTCTCGACGCGGCGGGACTGACGGCCATCTCCGACCATGTCGGGCTCGCGGATCTGCGTGCCGACGCGGCGAATGGCTTGGCCTCCGTGATCGCGCGGCAGCGGACGCTCGGCAACGACACTGTCGTGATGCCGTACCTCGTGCCCGACGACCGCCCCGCGGACGCGGCGGGATGGGGGGCGCTCGGCCGTGAGCTCGGCGGCTATGCCGACCGCCTCGCCGAGGAGGGACTGACATTCGGGTATCACAACCACGATTTCGACCTTGTCGCGGTGGACGGCTCGACCGGCTACGAGATCGCGATCGCGGCCGGCGGCCCCAACCTGAAGGCGCAGGTCGACGTCGGCTGGGCGGAGCGCGCGGGGGTCGATCCGACCGCGCTGCTGCAACGGCTCGACGGCAAGGTCATTTCGATCCACGCCAAGGATCTGGCCGATCCCGCGGATCCCGGGCCGACCGCCGGAGGTAGCGAGGCGCTTGGCTTCGACTTTGCCGCCGTGGGCGAAGGTCTCGTGGACTGGGGCTCCGTTCTGCCCGCCGCGCTCGATGCGGGGGCGGAGTGGTTCATCATCGAGCACGATTTCCCGCCCGACCCGTTCGAGGTCATCTCGACCGGCCGGACCTACCTCGCGGAGAACCTGCCCGAGCCGGCGCCGGTCCCGCTTCCGGCCGGCCTGCCGCTGCTCGCCGGCGGTCTTGTCGGCCTGGGCGTCCTCCGCCGCCGCGCGCGCTGAGGACGATTGCGGGTCCGCGCCACAGGCGCGGGCCCGCATTCCGGGCATGACCTGCCTTCGGTACGAACGTTTCCCATGACAGCCCTGGCACCCTGTTTCGACCCGGATACGAAAGCGAAGAGGCGTTGTTTTGATCAGAAGTGATCGAGAACGGCCTTGCCCATATTGCGGCGGACCTGCCTGGATCGCGCATTGGCAGTTCGAGGAGGGGAAATCGCCATCCGGTTCTATCGATCGGATGTGGCTTCACACCTGCACCCCTTGCGGATTCGCGGCCTATCTTTCGGGAGACCGGGAGCGGGATTTGAAGAAAGAGAATGCTTTCGGGCCAACCCCTCCAAGGGGCGCGCCACAATCCTGAAAAGGGACGGCTTTCGATGGTCCCACGGCTTGGCCTCCCTCGGTGCACCTACATGCGGTCGGCTTGCCGTCGGCCTTGTATTCTCGACATCGAAAACCGTTGCTTGTCCTAGACGTCCAAGGCTCCAACGCTGCTTCAACGTCCCTCGCGTCCTACATCCTGCCCCAAAGCTTGAGCTTTCTGGACGAAAATCGTCCGCAGTTAAGAGCTTACCGATCTTCGCGTGCAGTTCGCGTACCGTTTCCGCATAGACCTCGGGCGCCCTGCGAATACCGCGACTTGGCCGTGCTCGACGGTGAAGGTCGTGGTCATATCACTCGCCATTGTCGCTCGGATCAATGGCGCGACATGGCTCGTCCCACATCGCGTTGACCGTCTCGGGGATGAAACGCATCGCGCCAGCCATTCAGATCCGCCGCCGTCACTACAAGCGCCCGCGCCACGATCTCCAGCGGCTCACCACGCAGAACCCGCAGCACCGCGTACCGCTTGCGGCCTGCCGTCATCCGCCGCTCCTGTCCCGGAGCCGCAGTCGCTCCGACACCTGAACTCTCCGCGCACGCGGCTCCTTCGAGCTTCCCATCCGTCATCTCTACTACCTCCGAGCGGCTTCAATAAGCCTTCAGGGGTGTCTCAGCGATCCCTGGGGCGGGGGAGGTGGGCTCTGTGGTGGGTATGCCGAGCGCTGTATGGCCGTTCAGCGCGGCGGCGCGAATCTGGAGTTCTGCGACCTGACGTTCGAAGTCGCGGATAGTGTCCCACCCTGTGGTGTAGGAGGCCGCGCGCGGAGCCTTTGGCTCGGCGCAGCGTGCGGCCGGGCTGGTGG
>NZ_CANLTR010000020.1 GCF_947494055.1 uncultured Jannaschia sp.
GGACCCCACCAGCAACTCCGAAAGGGGGTGAGACCAACGAAGACCTTCGATGACTTCATCGCAGCGCGCCGGCCCGAAGCCTGGGCGCTGCTGAGGAAGGGCGGCCTGTCCACCAAGATCGCCCGCGCCTTCCTCCTTCAGCACGGGACCGTCTGACGACAGCCCCCGCCGTAGCCCCTCGCGGGGCTACGGCACCTCTATCCCATCCGGCGCGCTGGCGCCAAGAGACCTGGAGGCAGATCATGCCCGACTTCACCCGAACAAGCATCCGTCCTCGCCATATCAGGACGATCATGGACTGGCTGGAGCTGGCCTACGCAATCGACCGGCGCCGACTGTCGGCCGCGAAGTACGCCGCCGAGGCCCGGCATATGCGGGCGTTCCCGGTGGGCGAGATTGACGTCGAGATGGACGTGCAGCTTCTCGAGGGGATCGTCGCGCTCCTGAAGGGCCCGCCGCATCATTATCGCACCGGCTTCGAGCAGCCCCACCGGGGCGCACGGGGCGCGGCACCGCAGACCCCGATCATCGTGGCGCTGAAGAACCGCATGACGCGGCTGCGCGCGGCGGGCGTGGGCGGCAATCTCCCCCCGCCCGCGTGATCCCGAGACTCCCGGTCCCGAGAGGACAAAGGGGGCCTTTTTTCGTGGTGGATTTTCACCCCGGAGAAAGGACCCGGACCGATGGCCACCACGCAGAAACTCGATGTCGCCACGGAAGTGACGAACGAGATCATCGCCCTATTGGAGAAGGGCACGATGCCGTGGCGGCAACCGTGGCGGATCGCGGGCGGCGGTGTGCCGCTGCGCCACAACGGCGAACGCTACCAGGGTATCAATGCCTTCCTGCTTGGCCTGCGCGCGACGATGATGGGCTACAGCTCGCCCTACTGGATGACGTTCGCTCAGGCGAAATCCCTCGATGCGAGTGTCCGCCGCGGGGAGAGGTCTTCCATCGTCGTGTACTATGGCACCGCCAAGAAACGCGGCGCGGAAAAGAGCGATGAAGGCAGCGATGCCGGTGGCGAGGACGACGGGCGCGAAGGCGGCAGCTACCGTTTCCTGAAGTCCTACCGGGTCTTCCACGTCAGCCAGATCGAGGGGTTGGATGCCTCCTACCACCCCGAGCCCGAGGGTGATCCGAGCGACGGTCCAACGATGGACCCGGACGCCCAAGCGTTCTTCGACGCAATCGACATCGACGTGCGCTACGGCGGGGACCGCGCGTGCTACATCCCGTCTCTCGACCAGGTTCACATGCCGCCGCTGGATCGATTCGAAAGCGCGGGCGCATTCATGTCTACCCTGACCCATGAGATGTCTCACGCCACGAAGGCGAAGCACCGGCTTGATCGCAGCTTCGGCGTTTCCAGCTTCGGCAACGAGGCTTACGCGAAGGAGGAGCTCGTGGCATGCGTAAGTGAGGCGCTGATGGGTCAGCGCATGGGTTTCTATGCCGATCATATCGACAATCACGCGGCTTACATCTCGTCGTGGATCCAGGTCCTCAAGACCGATACCCGGTTCCTGTTCACCGCGGCTGCCCACGCGCAACGGGCAGTAGACTTTCTCGTCGCTGCATCGGAAGCCGGCACGAAGGCGAAGGGGGCGATCCATGAGGCAGCGTGATCCGGTCGGTGGCCACAACGAACGCGTCAAGCTGCTCGGGTCCAGCATTAACGCCATCGGCCTCGCGTTCATTGCGCTCGGTGTCGTCCGCCCGATCGTCGATGCCACCGTCAGCTTGGACCTGAACAGCCTGATCTATCTTGTCGGCGCGCTGGCCTTGCACGGCCTTGCCCATTACATTGTCAGCCAAGTGGAGATCGACAAATGACCATCGAGACGATCATCATCGTAGGCGGCGGCCTGGCTCTCGGCATTGCGGGCGCACTCTATGCCCGGTGGTCGCGGGCACAACTCGAGCGCGAAGACCGGCGCAGGCGACCCGCCGAGTAACCGCCCCGCCTACCACCAGACCAAGACGCGAGGCCCCCGCATCGAGAGATGAAGGGGGCTTCTTTTCGTTTGGATTTGGACCGAACGGAAAGGACGACACCATGATGATCACCCGCACCTCCAAGCTGACGGGCACGGAACGCACCCGCGAGATCGACCTGACGCCGGCGCAGCTCGCGGTGTGGGAAGACGGCGAGCTGATCCAAGACGCGGCGCCGCATCTCTCCGACGCGGACCACGAGTTCGTGATGACGGGCATCACCGCCGAGGAATGGACGGCGGTGTTCGGCGACGGCGACGCGGAGGACGCGGAGGCCGGCACGATCCACTAGACCGGGCCAGCCCCGGCCCGAAGCCCCCGCCCGAGAGGGAGTGGGGGCTTCTTTTCGTTCAGGCCCGAGCTGACCGGAAAGGATACCCCCTCATGCCAGACCGCATCCGACACGTCGTCGCCCTCTACGAGATGGACCGCACATATGGCGGCCCGGAAGAAGGTGGCTGGTGGTACGACCACGGCGCGCTCTGCCGCGTTCTCAAGGTCGTGCCGTCGGCCGACGCCGCCTACACCCTCGCCGCCCGCGCCAACCGGCTGATGAACCGTCTCCAGAGGGGCAAGCGCGACATCGGCTCGATGGCCTACACGGGCGGGCGCTACGCGGCCTGCGTGTTCGAGCATACCGCGCCGCGCGTCTTTCCGGAGATCCCGCCGCACTACGAATGAGCCGCCCGGCCTGCCGGAGCCTCCCGCCCGAAAGGGTCGAGGGGGCTCCTTTTCGCGTGGACTGAAACCCCACCGAAAGGAGCCTGTCATGGCCCAGAAACGCCTCGTCCACGCCAAGCGCATCTCGCCCACGCATATCCGCGAACTCGACGTCCACTACGACCGCGGCGGGATCAACTACTTCGACTACAGCACCAAGCCGAAGGGCATCTTCTTCCGCTCGACCGTCTACGAGCATGAGGAGGGCTCGGTCTTCAAGACCTACAAGATCGGCATCGGCGAGCCGCAGCGCGGGGTGGGCTACATCTGCGTCGTCCCGCTCGACCGCTATTGTCCGAAGGCGCTCAAGGACGTCCGTCAGCGCGTCGAGACCCATGCCGAGCGCATCCATGCCCTCTGCGACCAAGGCGACGCCGAGGCGCTGGCCGAGCTGAAGGCGATCCTGGCGGGCGAGCCGGTGCCATCCTCGGCGGAGGCGGGAGCATGAACGCTTGGATACTCCGCCGCCTGCGCGCCGAGACCCGGGCGTGGTGGGCGCATGTGGCGCTGCGCGAGAGGGAAAGCATCTGTCTTGAAGCGCAAGTTCGAAACGACGCGATGAGCCTGACCGGACCGGAGACCTCCAACTATCGGAGGTCCGGTCGGGCGGCGTCGAAGCGAAAGTGGCCGTTCGTCCTGGCCGCGGCGAACGCCTGCTTCGAGCCCATTGCAGAAGTGCCAAATCCTTGCTGCGCTGCTGCTCGCAGTAGAACCGCAGCTGCGTTGCGGCGCAGATCCACGCGGCGCAGCAGCGAACACTTCGGACATTCACGCGGTGTGTCAGCTGCGCAAGATGATAGGTTCGCGCAGAACTCTGGAGGCCATAATGACCGGTGAGCGGAACGATCATTGGGAACGCGTCTACGCGACGAAAGACGAAGCCGAAGTCAGCTGGTATCAGGACACCCCCTCCGTCTCTCTCAAAATGATCGAGAGGGCAGGGGTAAACCGCGATGCGGCGATCGTCGACATCGGCGGCGGGGCCTCGAACCTGGTGGATGCTCTGCTCGATCGCGGCTTCACAGACCTGACCGTGCTCGATCTCTCAGAGATGGCGCTTCACGTCTCGGGGAAGCGTCTCGGCGCTGCCGCCGAACAAGTTCAGTGGATCGCTGCCGACATCACCCGATGGCAACCTGAACGACATTATACCTTCTGGCACGACCGGGCCACGTTTCACTTTCTGACCGATCCGCGGGATCGAGCGGCCTATCTCGCGGCCCTGAAGGCTGCGGTCCCGAACGGAGGGTGGGCGATGCTCGCGACATTCGCTCTCGACGGTCCCGAGAAATGCAGCGGTCTGCCGGTGGTCCGATACAGCCCGGACACGCTGGCTGTATGCCTGGGGTCCGAGTTCACTCTCGTGAACCAGCGTCATCACCTGCATGCGACACCGGGTGGTGCGAGCCAGTCCTTCCAGTTCAGCTTGTTCCGGCGCGAGCCGGTAACCCATGCTCAGTAGCGGAGAACTTACGCCGCGCTCTTGAGACCTGCCGAGCCCACGCCGCTGCACTACGCGGTCGGCGGAGCGGTCTGGACGACAGAGCCGCTGTGGCTCTGGGACTGAAACGGGGCCTCCGCCTTTCGCAGGAAAAGATCGGCCCGTTCGTGAAGGACGACGCCGAACGTAAGGCGAAGGTCGGAATTCTCGGGCGAGTGTACCGGCCTGTGCTGCTTAGTCCGCCTCGCGGGCGCAATAGAGCCCGTGCAGCGTTTCCAGCACGGCTGCGACCTCTCGTCCCTTCACACCGTAATAGATTGTCTGCCGGTCGCGCCGTCCCTCGATCAGGCCGGCGTCCTTCAGGCGTTTGAGCTGTTGCGACATCGACGACTGCGACATGCCGCAGGCTTGCGCCAGCTCGCCCACCGAACGCTCGCCATCGAGCAACCGACACAGGATCTGCAAGCGCGCCTCAGAGGCCAGCATCTCCATCAGCGCTGCCGCCCGTGGGATATCCCCCTCGAGGAAGTCAGTGGTTTGCATTTTAGACCTATTGAATATTAGGAAGTAATAATATATAGGAATTCTGAGACAGATCAAGCCCGACGGCGCAGGTCGTCGTATCACGGAGTCGCAAGATGGAAACCTCATTCACCCCTTGGCTGTCGCTTGGCGGCGGCCTGTTGATCGGGGCCTCGGCGGTGCTGCTGATGGCCACGAACGGCCGCATCGCCGGCATCAGCGGCCTCACCTCGCGCGTCTTCGCGCGCTCCACCGACAGCGAGGCACGCGGCGTCTCGGCCCTGTTCGTCCTGGGCCTGCTTCTGGCTGCGCCGATCTGGCTGCTGACCTCCGGCGAATGGCCGCAGCAATGGGTGCCGTCGAACCCCGCCCTGATGGCGGTTGCGGGCCTCCTCGTGGGCTTCGGCGCGACATATGGCAATGGCTGCACCTCGGGCCACGGCGTCTGTGGCATCAGCCGCGGCTCGCTTCGCTCGGTCGCCGCCACCGCGACCTTTATGACAGCGGCCGTCGTCACAGTCCTCGTCACACGTCACCTGATCGGAGGCTGAGATGAAACAGTTCTTCGCGCTTCTCTCCGGCCTGATCTTTGGCTTCGGCCTGATCCTCTCGGGAATGGCTAACCCGGCCAAGGTTCTGAACTTCCTCGATGTGTTCGGCACCTGGGACCCGAGCCTCGCCTTCGTCATGGGCGGTGCCATCGCGGTGACCGCGCCAGGCTTCGCGTGGCTCACCCGCAGCCGCTCGCGCCCCTTCTTCGACACCGAGTTCCGTCTCCCGAACCGGACCGATATCGATCCGAGGCTGTTGTCTGGCGCGGTGCTGTTCGGCATCGGCTGGGGCCTTGGCGGATTCTGCCCCGGCCCGGCGCTGACCGCGCTGCCGATCGCGGCGACCGGCACGCTGGTCTTTTTCCCCTTCATGCTGGCCGGCATGTGGCTGGCCCGGCACACACCCGACCTCTCCCTGCCTTTCCGCAAAGGAGCTACGCAATGACCGATCCCCTGAAGAGCCGCGTTGTCCGCCATTCGCCCTCGACCGGCGAAGGCAGCCCCGACGTCTGGGGCATTTACGAGCCCGATACCGGTTCAATCCAGTACATCTGTGCCGATCCGAAGACGCGTCAGGCAGCGTTGATCGACGTGGCTTGGAACTTCGATCACAAGAATTACCGCTTCTCGACTGAGAGCATGGATCAGGTGCTCGACATCGTGCGCGACAACGACCTGACAGTGCAGTGGGTGCTGGATACCCACCCCCACGCAGACCACGTCATGGCCTCGGCACATCTCAAGGAGCGCACGGGCGCTCCGAACGCAATTGGCCAGAAGGTCCACGACATCGCAAGGCTGTGGGAAGAGATCTACAACTTGCCCGGCGCCTTCGTGCCCGACCGCGACTTCGATCACCTGTTCGCGGATAGCGAGACCTTTCGGATTGGCGATCTCGAAGCGCGGGTGATGCTGTCACCCGGTCACACGCTGGGCTCGATCACCTATGTCTGCGGCGACGCGGCCTTCGTGCACGACACGCTGATGCATCCCGACGCCGGCACCTCGCGTTCGGACTTCCCCGGCGGCAAGACCACTGAGCTGTGGGACTCGATCCAGGCCATCCTCGCGCTGCCCGGCAACACGCGCCTGAATGTGGGCCACGATTATGGCACGAAGGAGCGAAAAGAGCCGATGTGGGAGGCCACGGTGGACGAGCACAAGGCGCACAACATCCATGTGAAGGACGGCACGGAGCGCGAAGCCTTCATCGAGCGCCGACAGGCACGCGACAAGACGTTGGCGCTGCCGAACCGCATCCTCGCCGCGTTGCAGATCAACCTGCGCGGCGGGCGGCTGCCCCCGGCCGAGAATGACGGCAACCACTACCTGAAGCTGCCGGTGAACCGTTTCGACTAATTCGATGGGCGGCCCGGTGATCAGTCGCGGGCCGCCCATCCTTCCAATCCATACAAGTCGGATCGCTCCGGAATGACCCTTCCTCCGCTGTCGCGCTACCTGCCGATCCTCGACTGGGGACGGCGCTACGACCGGTCGACCTTCACCGGCGACATGGTCGCCGCGGTGATCGTCACGATCATGCTGATCCCGCAATCGCTGGCCTACGCACTTCTGGCAGGCATGCCGCCGGAGGCCGGGATCTACGCCTCGATCGCGCCGATCGTGCTCTACGCAGTCTTCGGAACCTCCCGCGCGCTGGCAGTGGGCCCCGTCGCGGTCGTTTCGCTGATGACGGCGGCCGCGGTGGGCAATGTCGCGGCCAGCGGCACGGCGGGCTATGTGGCCGCCGCGCTGACGTTGGCCTTCCTGTCCGGCGCCTTGCTACTGGCACTGGGGCTGTTCCGCCTGGGCTTTCTCGCCAACTTCCTGTCGCACCCGGTGATCGCGGGCTTCATCACCGCGAGCGGCATCCTGATCGCGGCGAGCCAGCTGCGCCACATCCTGGGCATCCAGGGCGAGGGCCACACGCTGATCGAGATCCTCGCCGGCATGTTTACGCATCTGGGCGAGACCAACCTCGTGACCGTGGTCATCGGAGTCTCGGCCACAGCTTTCCTGTTTTGGGTTCGCAGAGGGCTGAAGCCATTGCTCCGCCGCCTCGGGCTGGGGCCGCGCATGGCCGATATCGGTGCCAAGACCGGACCCGTTCTGGCCATCGTCGCCACCACTCTCGCGGTCTGGGTCTTTGATCTGAGCGAGCGTGGCGTGGCCATTGTCGGCGAGGTGCCCCAAAGCCTTCCGCCGCTGACGCTCCCGTCATTCTCGCCCGATCTGC
Organism: uncultured Jannaschia sp.; assembly: GCF_947494055.1. Classification (GTDB taxonomy): domain Bacteria; phylum Pseudomonadota; class Alphaproteobacteria; order Rhodobacterales; family Rhodobacteraceae; genus Jannaschia. The sequence goes on from NZ_CANLTR010000020.1 coordinate 7,469, forward strand.
TCTCACAACTCTTCGTGCCCGCGCTGCTGATCTCGATCATCGGCTTCGTCGAAAGCATCTCGGTCGCGCAGACGCTGGCGGCCAAGAAGCGCCAGCGCATCGACCCGGATCAGGAGCTGATCGGCCTCGGCGCCGCGAACATCGGCGCGGCCTTCACCGGAGGCTTTCCGGTCACCGGGGGCTTCTCGCGTTCGGTGGTCAACTATGACGCCGGCGCGGAGACACCCGCCGCCGGGGCGTTCACCGCCGCGGGGCTGGCGCTCGCTGCGCTGTTTCTCACGCGGTTGATCCACTCCCTGCCCAAGGCGACCTTGGCCGCGACAATCATCGTCGCTGTTCTGAGCCTCGTGGATTTCTCGATCCTGAAACGCGCCTGGAACTTCAGCCGGGCCGATTTCGCCGCCGTCTCGGTCACGATCCTGCTGACGCTCCTCCTGGGCGTCGAGGTCGGAGTGACGGCGGGTGTCGTCACGTCGGTCCTTGTGCATCTCTATAAGACCTCACGCCCGCACATGGCGGTGGTGGGCCGGGTGCCGGGGACCGAGCATTTCCGCAACGTGCTGCGCCACGAGGTTGAGACCCAGCCGCACGTGCTGTCGCTGCGATTGGACGAGAGCCTCTATTTTCCGAATGCTCGCTATCTCGAAGACCAACTGGCAGCTTTGGCCGCTGACAAGCCGGAGCTCACCGACGTGGTGCTGATGTTCGCGGCAGTGAACGAAATCGACCTGTCGGCGCTGGAATCGCTCGAGGCGATCAACACGAGACTCAGGGACGCCGGCATCCGGTTGCACCTGAGTGAGGTGAAGGGCCCGGTGATGGACCGGCTCAAGCGCAGCCATTTCCTCGACGAACTGACCGGCGAGGTGTTCCTCAGCCAACATGAGGCAGCCAGCGAGCTGGCGCCACAGCAGAGACAATTGGCCAATGCCAAGGAAGAACAATGATATCAGTCAGCGAGTATTGAGATCTGGACGGGGTCATGACCGCGAAGCTTGCTGTTGATGGCCAAGTTGAACAACGTGAGATCGCGCAGATTCTCCGATAGTTCGAGCCGCGCGGATCGCCCAGACCTGCTTCGGCTGTCCAACGCCGGGGGTGCTTCTGACCTGGGCGGCCTCGGGGTGTGTAAAGCCAGGAGTTTCAGGCGAGGGCGGCTGGGCACTTGTCTCTGCTGCCCGAGAGATCGGCGATCAAGGAGGTGCTGAGCGACTACGCGGTGATGCGGGAGCAGACGCGCCTGTGTTATCGTCCTTGATTAGAAGCGGAATCGCAGCTTCAAGGTCACGCAGCAGCGTAGCTGGTGAAAACTTCGGTCGATCCATCGCCTCGGATGAGGAACACGTCGTAGGCCTCGCGCTCACGTTCCGGCCCCATCCCGGGCGAACCATAGGGCATACCCGGCACTGCGAGGCCAATAGCGTCAAGGCGTTCCTCCAGAAGACGGCGAATGTCGGCAACAGGCACGTGGCCTTCGATCATGTAGCCATCCACGCGGCCCGTATGGCAGGAAGCCATCTCCTGCGCGATGCCGTTGTCGAGCTTGTAGCGCATCAGAAGCGTCCCGGCGCTCGCCTCCGTCGTGACGACGAAGCCGTCGTTTTCGAGGATCTCGATCCATGCTGAGCAGCAGCTGCAGTTGGGGTCCTTCATCACGTGGATCGCCGGTTCGGTGCCTTGCGCCAAGGCACTGAGGGGCGATGCAGCCAATAGTGCCGTCGCTCCGACGAGGGTCTTTCGGCGAGAAATAGTATCGAGCCTCATTTGGGTTTCCTTTCTGATTGGTGTGGTGTGCTGTCGGGTCAAAGATCGATCCGGCGCAGCCGCAGGGCGTTGGTGATCACCGAGACCGACGACAGGCTCATCGCCGCCGCCGCGATCATCGGCGAGAGCAGCAGGCCGGTCACGGGGTAGAGCAGTCCTGCTGCGATGGGGACGCCAAGGGCGTTGTAGGCGAAGGCGAAGAACAGGTTCTGCTTGATGTTGCGCAGGGTGGCGCGGGCCAGCTTGCGCGCCCGGACTATGCCCATCAGGTCGCCGCCCAGCAGGGTAATGCCGGCGCTTTCCATCGCCACATCCGCGCCCGTGCCCATGGCGATGCCGACATCGGCGGCGGCCAGTGCCGGCGCGTCGTTCACCCCGTCGCCGGCCATCGCGATCTTGTGGCCCTCTCGGCGCAGCTGGTCGATCAGGTCCTTCTTCGCCTCGGGCAGGATGCCCGCGCGTACTTCGTCGATCCCGAGCTTGTCCGCCACGGCCTGCGCGGTGCGCTCGTTGTCGCCCGTCGCCATGATCACCCGCAGCCCCTGGGCGTGAAGTTCTCGAATGGCCTGCGCGGTACTGTCCTTGATCGGGTCGGCGACCGCCACGATGCCGACGAGCGCGCCATCGAGTGCGATGAACATCGCCGTCTTGCCCTCGGCGCGCAGGGTGTCGGCCTTTGACTCGGCCTGCGCGGTGTCGAGCCCCATCTCCCGCATCATCGCAGCGTTGCCGAGCGCCACCGCGCGCCCACCGACCCGGCCCTGTACGCCCTTGCCAGTGACGGCGTCGAAGTCCGTGGCCTCCTGACGCGGCGCACCCTGCGCCTCGGCTCCCTCGACAATCGCCTCAGCCAGCGGGTGTTCGGAGCCACGCTCCAGCGCTGCGGCCAGCGACAACAGGTCGGTCTCGGTGACGTCCCCGAGCGCAACCGTATCGGTCAGCTTCGGCTTGCCCATGGTCAGCGTGCCGGTCTTGTCGACGATGAGCGTATCGACTCCTGCCATGCGTTCCAGCGCCTCGGCGTCCTTGATCAGCACGCCCGCCTGCGCCCCGCGTCCCGCCGCCGTGGTGATGGAGATCGGTGTCGCCAGCCCCAGGGCGCATGGGCAGGCGATGATCAGCACCGACACAGCCGAAGCGATGGCGAAGACGAGCGCGGGCTCTGGGCCGAAGATCGTCCAGACGATGAAGGCTATGATGGCGATGGCGACAACGGTTGGAACGAAGACCGCCGACACCCGGTCAGCCAGACCCTGGATCGGCGCGCGCGAGCGCCGCGCGTTCGACACCATCGCGACGATCTGCGCCAGCACGGTATCGGACCCGACCTTGCCCGCCTCGATCACCAGAGAGCCGTTCTTGTTGATCGTGGCCCCGGTCACAGTGTCGCCCGGGCCCTTCTCCACTGGCATCGACTCGCCGGTCAGCATGCTCTCGTCCAGGGATGATCGGCCCTCGATCACGACACCATCGACCGGAACCGCGTCGCCGGGACGGACGCGCAGCCGGTCGCCCTCCATGATGTTCTCCAGCGGCGCATCGTATTCAGTGCCGTCCGGCAGGATGCGCCGCGCGGTCTTCGGCGCCAGATCCAGAAGCGCGCGGATCGCATCCCCGGTGCGTTCTCGCGCTCGGAGTTCCAGCACCTGGCCCACGAAGACCAACGCGACGATCACCACCGCCGCCTCGAAATAGGTGCCGACGCCGTGGCCCATCCGGTACTGTTCCGGAAACACCCCCGGCAGGAACGTCGCGACGAGCGAGTAAAGGTAGGCCGCCGCCACGCCGATGCTGATCAGCGTCCACATGTTTGGGCTGCGGTTCACAATGGAGTCCCAGCCGCGCCGGAAGAAAGGCAAGGCGGCCCAGAGGATGATCGGCGTTGCCAGCACGAACTCGAGATAACTTGCGGTCTGATGCCCGATCCAGTCGCGCACCGGCAGCGCGACCAGTTCACCCATCGTCAGGATTATGAGCGGCACCGCCGCCGCCGCCGAAATCCACATCCGACGCGTGAAGTCGGTCAACTCCTCGCTGGGTTCGTCCGAGGGGACCATCGGCTCCAGCGCCATGCCGCAGATCGGGCAGGACCCCGGCGCATCGCGAACGATCTCCGGATGCATCGGGCAGGTGTACTGGACGTTGGCCGGAGCCGCCTTCTTCTGCCGGGCGGCCCGGCCCGAAGCGTAGAACCACGGATCCGCCTTGAACTTCGTCTGGCACTTATCCGAGCAGAAATGAAAGGTCTCGCCCTGGAACTCGGCGTGACGCCCGTCCGGTTTGACCGCGACCGTCATCCCGCAGACCGGGTCCTTTGCGGTATTCGCCCCCGCCGGAATGTCGGGCGCCGCGTGATGATGCTCGTGCTCCATGGTCTGCCAGCCTTTCGAACTCTTGTTTCAGCTTGCGGCATCCAGCCGTTGGAAGCTCAAGCCCTTTTTAGTGATGGTCGTGAGCGTCTTCCGTGGCGGGATTGCGTGCGAGGAAGATCCCGACAAACAGGAACACCAGCGCCATGCCGAGCGCGCCCAGGACGACAATGAGGGGGTCGGACTGCCACTTAATCGCGGCGAATGCGGCCAGCACCACGGCATCAAGTGCGATGGCCGTCACCAACACCCAGCCCCGCGCGCCGATTTTCTCACGCAGATGCCGGAACACGCCGAAGTGGATAATCATGTCCATCACCAGGTAGAAGAAGGCCCCGAGCGAGGCGATGCGGCTGAGATCGAAGAATACCGTTAGGGAGCCTGCGATCACGACCGTGTAGACGAGCGTGTGGTCCTTGATCGTGCCCGGCATCCCGAAATGGCTGTGCGGGATCATTTTCATGTCGGTCAGCATCGCCAGCATCCGCGAGACCGCGAACACGCTGGCGATCAGACCTGAGGCCGTGGCCACCAACGCCAGCGCCACGGTCAGGTAGAAGCCGGTCTGACCGAGGGAGGGCTGGGCCGCTTCGGCCAGCGCAGAGTCCTTCGCCGCCACGATGCGATCGAGCGGCAGGCTGGAGCCGACCGCGAATGCGACCAGCAGGTAGACGACGACGCAGATGGCGATGGACAGGACTATGGCCCGGCCCACGTTCAGATGCGGATTGGTCACCTCGGCGCCGCTGTTGGTGATGGTCGTGAACCCCTTGAAGGCGAGAATGGACAACGCGACCGACGCCACGAACCCACCCGCACGAAAATCTCCGCCCGACGCTTCGAACGAGATGCCGCTGGCCCACAGACCGGCCGCCCCGAACAGCGCAATGCCGCCCACCTTGAGAATGGCCATGATAATGGACAGCAGCCCGACCGACCGGTTGCCAGAGACGTTCACGAGATAGGCGAAGACGATCAGCCCCACGCCGAGGACCGGCACGAGAATGCTGTCCGGATCGCCGCCGAAGGCTCGCAGGGTGTAGGTTCCGAAGGTGCGAGCGACGAGGCTTTCGTTGATGACCATCGACAGCGCCATCAGGAGAGCTGCGCCCGCCGCGACCGTCGTCGGTCCGTAGGCTTTCTTCAGGATCATCCCGATGCCGCCCGCAGACGGGTATGCGTTCGACATCTTGATATAAGTGTAGGCGCTGAAGGCGGTCACGATGGCGCCGACGACGAACGAGAGCGGGAAGAGAGGCCCGGCGAGTTCGGCGATCTGGCCGGTCAGCGCGAAGATGCCCGCGCCGATCATCACGCCGGTGCCCATGGCTACCGCACCAGGAAGGGTGATGCTGTTCTTCTCGTAGTCGCTTTTCGTCATGGATCTTCCTTTTCAGGCTTTTGCCGCAGCGCCACCCAGAGCAGCGGCAACCCCGTCAGAAACCCGAGTCCGAGCACCGCCCATGTCGCGCGCCCGAGGTCTCCGCTCACCGCCTCACCGCCGAAATGCGCCAGCAGGAAGCTTGCCGGTATGATCCCCGCCAGTGTTGCGACGGCGAAACGCCAGGCGTGCAATTGGCTCAGTCCGGCCGCGTAGCTGATCATGTCGAAGGACACGAAGGGCATCAGGCGGCTGGCAAAGACCGTCGCCGTCAGAGCGTTCTGCGAGCCGAGCAGCCCGGCATCGACGCGGGCGCCGAACACCCGCCGCAGAGCGTCATGCCCCAGAACCCGCGCCAGCCCAAAGGCGATCAGTGCTCCGAGTTCCGCGCCCATCACGACCTGCACCGTGCCCCAGACATGCCCGTAGGCCGCTCCGGCCGCCAGCGCGATCGGCGCGCTCGGAATGGGGCTGGCCACGACCGCAAAGGTCATGAACGTGACGATCAGGACCGGCCCCCAGAGACCGGCGCGCGCCACCAGCATTTCCAGACGCTCGGGCTCCAGAAGGTCGCGCGCCTCGGCGAATACCGAAGGCGCGAACTGCCAGACAGCGAGCAGTCCGATCCCGAGGATCGCAAGGCCCGTGAGGATGGCGGCGCGCAGGCTCATCTCAGATCGCCGCGACGGCTTTCGCCAGGAGGGCGCGCACCTCGCCCGCCCCGGCCATCAGTTCGGCGTTCTCGATCGCCTGCATCGATGCCACAGGATCGATAGCGCTGACCTCGACGCCACCGTCCACCTCGCGCAGGATGACGTTGCAGGGCAGCATCGCGCCAACACGCGGCTCGATCCCGATGGCCTGATGCGCCATCTTGGGGTTGCAGGCGCCGAGGATGCGATAGGCCGGCATCTCGACATCCAACTTCTTTTTCATGGTCGCCTTGACGTCGATCTCTGTCAGGACACCAAAGCCATGATCCGCCAGCGCCTTTCGTGTGCGAGCGTCGATGTCGTCGATACCCGCGTCGGCGATCATTCGATTGATCGTGTAGGTCATTTCCAAGTCTTTTTTCTCATTTCCGAAGGTATTTGATCAGTGCCGCTATGGCCAAAACCACCAGCACGAGGATCAGCAGGCCGAAAAGCCAGCCAAACCCCATTCCGAAACCCATTCCAGAGCCCATGTCGTTCCAGTTCATCATCTCATTCTCCTGATTTTCACCCGCAAGGTGCGCCTATTGACCGGCTCTCACGACAACATGGGGCAGGACAGCACAGGATCGGTGGCGGGACGTCGGGGCGCCCTGTCCGGACGCCCCGCCCGGATCAGACCGACGCCGTGACCGCGAACTCGGTCATCATGCCGGTCGCAAGGTGCGGCATGTGATGGCAATGCAGCATCCAGCGCGCGGCTTCGCCCGCGTCGAGCGCCACGTCGACCATCGACATCGGCGGCACGTGAACCGTGTCGCGCAGCGCACCGGCGACACGCCGTCCGTTCAGGCCGACGACCTGGAACACATGCCCGTGCAGATGCATCGGGTGGGCCATCATCGACATGTTGTGGAACGACAGCACGACCCGTTCGCCCCTGCGCACGGCGACTGGCTGATGCTGGCCCCAGACGGCCCCATTGATCGTCCAGACATAGGGCTGCATCGAGCCGCCCAGCATCAGCATCTGGCTGCGGTCCACGGGTCGAACCGGCAGGGCGTCCAGCGCGATGAGGCGCGCCTCCTGCGCAAGATCGGTGTCGAACGCGGGTGCCGCGGTCTCCGCCATGGCATCGAGGCACCGAACCTCGGCACCCTGCGTGGCGAGGATAAGGCCGGTGCGCTCCCGCGCGCCTTCGCGCAGTGCAAGGATCGGCCAGGCGCCACTTTCGTTCGGCAGGTCGATCTCGATGTCCAGCCGCTGGCCCATCGCCAGGCCGAACCGGCTGCCCGGCAGGGCGTGCACCGCATGGCCGTCTACTGCGACGAGCCGCGCCGCGGCCGCCCCGGTGTCGATCCAGAACACCGTCGCCGCAGCGGCGTTGATGACCCGAAGCCGGATACGGCCACCGCGCTCGACCTGGACCACCTCCGGGTCCGACAGGGTCCGGTCATTGGCGAGATAGGCGTCCCAGTCATAGTCGTTCAGGTCCATGGCCATGCCGCCCATCCGGCCGCCCATGCCCATCATCCCGCCCATTCCGGGCGTGTTCCCCATCGGCATGCCGCCCACGGCGCCGTGATCCATGCCTTGCATCGCCCCCATGCCTCCCATGGGAGCGCCCTGATCGGGCACTGCGCCGGCGCCATGGCCTGCGCCGTGCCCGACGTCATGGCCCCCGTTGATCTCGGCCAGAACCTCTTCGGGGGTCTTGAAGGAGAAATCATGCAGGAACATCACGACCTCCTGCCGGTCGGCGGTCAGATCCTCCTGGGAGCGCACGATCAGCGGCGCGGCGAGCAACTGCATCTCCTGCGTCGGCACATGGCTGTGCATCCAGTGGGTGCCCGGCAGCGCCTCGAAGTCGTAGGATCGGGTCTCACCGGGGGCGAGAAGGGGCATCGGCATGTCCGGCACGCCGTCCTGCGCATTTGGCGGGATCTGGCCGTGCCAGTGGATGATGGTGCCGACATCGAGATCGTTGGTCAGATCGACCCGGAACCTCTGGCCGGGGTCGAGGATCAGTCCCTGACCGCCGGGGCCGGCAAGCCCGAAGACCGTGGCAGCGCGACCGTCGATGTCGAGCGTGCGCGTCGCAGCGGAGAGGCTGATCGGTGCCACCGCCTGCGCAAAGGCGATGCGGGGCATCTGTGCAGCGCCAATGGCGGCCGCACTTGCGGCAAGAAAGCCGCGTCTTGAAAGCGTGTTCATTGTCGTCTCCTCGGGACTTATGTCCCGTTCATCAATACCGATGGGACGCCGCGGGCGTCGGCCCGGGCGCGCTCAGAGGAGACGGAGTTTGGGAGGGCGTTCGTTCAGTCCCGGCGCACGGCTGACGTGGATTGCCTCGGACGCGACGTCATGACTTGCGGCGCCGTGGGCGTGCCCGGCTTCGCCGCCTGCCGACGTCAGAAAGGCCGAGAGGCCTGCGCAGACGAACTCGCACATCTCGGCATCGGCCGATCCACACTGCTCTCCAGCGTCACAGTCGAGGCCCGCAATGGCCGGAGCGTGCATCATATCGGCGACATGCATCGAGTGATCCACACCGGAATTCATGCTCATGCGTGTCGCATGCGCGGAGGTCACCGTCGTCACCACGGTGATCGCGAGTATGGCAAGCATGGTGACGACACGTGCGAGCATGCTGCAAAGATAGGCATTGCTCACGAGAATGTCCATTGTCGCAGGCGCCTCGCCGCTGGCACAACGTGGTCTCGACCAAACGCGAATGTTATTCCGCAGTGATCGGGGACAGACGTCTTGAAAAAAGCTCTCCGAAATACTGTCGGGATCGGTCTGGTCGTCGGAGGTGTGATCCTCGCGGTCTTTGCCGGCTGGCGTTATGCCGGTACCGCATCCACCGCCGTGGCGTCGGCGGACATCATCGCGCAAGGACGCCAGATCTATGCGGATCAGTGCGCCGCCTGCCACGGCGCGGACCTGGAGGGCCAGCCGGACTGGCGCTCGCCGCTTCCGTCCGGCCGGTTGCCCGCACCGCCGCACGACGAAAGCGGCCACACATGGCACCATCCCGACGAGGTCCTGTTCCGCATCGTCAAGGAAGGCACCGCCGCCATCGTGGGGGGCGGGTACGAGAGCGACATGCCCGGCTTCGCAGACGTACTGAGCGATGCGGAGATCCGTGCCGTTCTCGACTACATCAAGAGCACATGGCCAGAGCGCGAGCGCAGCTATCAGTTGGAAGTCTCGCGCTCCGGATGAGGGGGGCACGAAACGGAGGCCGCATCCGGTATCCTTCTCGTCCGGTTTCAAGGACAAGAAGGGCCCCTGTAACGTTACTTGGAACAACGGATTTGTAACACTGAACTTCAGTCGTAATTGGATCTTTAGCGGTCTTCGACCGCGACGAACCGGAGTTCGCCGCCAAGGGACTGCACCGGATTGCCGAGCCTTACCGCATTGAGACGGAGATCCGTGGCATGGGTGCCTACCAACGACTGTCCGCTCGTGACGCCCGTAGCGGACTCTTCGTCGCTGAGTTCGGAGCCTGGCTGCAGGCACAACGTCTCCGAATTTCGGCCAAGTCACGCCTCGGCGAGAAGCTGACCTACATCCATCGCCAGTGGGGCGGTCAGCAGACATTCATCGATGACGGCCGCGTCGACCCCGACGCCTACCTGAAGGCCTGCCTCGAAGCCATCTCTGCTGACCACCCGGCGAGCAGGATTGGCTCACTGCTCCCCTGGGATCTTAAGCCGTCTGCTGATCCCGCGTGAGGCGGAGACATCGCTTGCGAGGCCGAAATCCAAGAGCGTCCGTTCGTTCAATTGCGGAGAAAGCTCGCTTTGTCCGTATCGGCGGCGCTGCGACGAGGCGCAGCGAAAGGTGGGATTAGGTTCCCTGGTCCGGCGCAGCCTTCAACGACCGCTTCCGTGATCTGCGCCGCGGCGCAGAACCCTGCGTGCTGCGGCTGCGAGCGACTCCATCGTCATGCTGCAGTTGCATCGGTAAGTCGCCGAACGACCGGAAAGTCCCGCATTGCCGACCTTCCAGCGTCACGCAGCGAACGGCAGCTTCGCATGGCACCCCCGGCCCGCGCTACCTCGACGACCCCCGCCACTGGTCTGCGGCGAGCCGCAGATGCGGACAGGCCCGGACCAGATCGACGGCCTCGCGCAGCGTCGGCAGGTGCATCCGCACGATCGGATCGCCCGCCGCGATGAGACGTCCCTTCGACATCGCGAAGCGGTGCGTCACCCCGGCGAGGTCGTCGCTCGTCCGCCGGTTCGCCGGATCGCCCCGCTTCCCCTCGACCGCGATCACCAGCCGGACCGAGTAATGCTCGCCGCCGATGTCGGCGGGCGGGGCCGGGAAATCGTCGGCCGTCACCCCGACCAGGCGGAGCTCGACGCAGGACAGAACCAGCCGGCAGGCGTCGGCCAGGTCCTCGACGAAGACGAAGGTGACGGCGTTGTAGGGCTGGACGTAATGCCCGCCCCGAAGCCGTGCGAGATAGGGCGGCAGGTAGCGGTAGGCCGTGGCCTCGGCCGCGAGACGCACGGCGAAGCAATGCGGCGCGTACTCGTGGCGGCGTGGTCGGCGGGTGCCCATAGCCGAGAACAATAGCAGAACATCCGCCGGGGCAAGCGGTGCCGCCGCGTCTTCACCGCGAGCGGTGTGCCTGGCCGTGCCCGTCCCGCGAGAGAGGGAAAGCAGGCTTCTTTCGGGATGAGTGTCCGGGAGGAAGAGACGGGGACGGTGCGCCACGGCGAGGCCGACCCACGATCCCTACTGCGACACACCGGACCGGCCGGGCGGCGACCCAGCCTCGGCCGAGGCCGAGCCTGCCCGCGCAGGCTCAAGGGCGCATCAAGACGCCCCACCGGGACCCCACCAGCAACTCCGAAAGGGGGTGAGAACACTGAAAACCTTCGATGACTTCATCGCAGCGCGCCGGCCCTACCTCAAGCGCTGCTGAGGAAGGGCGGCCTGTGTGGCCAGATCGCCCGCACCTTCCTCCTCCAGCACGGGACCGTCTGACGACAGCCCCCGCCGCAGCCCCTCGCGGGGCTGCGGCACCCATACCGCATCCGGCGCTGCGGCGCCAAGCAGAATGGAGGCCCTCATGCCCGACTTCTCTCGACACAAGCATCCCGTCCTCGCCGTACCCTGCGGCGACTGCCGCGCCGCCGCCGGCGCATGGTGCAGGCGCCCGAGCGGCCACCGCGCGGCCGATCTGCACCTGTCCCGACGCATGGCCGCGGATCGCACCTTCGTAACGCAGCACGGTCCCGACGCGACGATCCGCTACGACGCCGATCTCGGTCGCTGGCAGGTCGAGGCCGCCGAGACCTGCGCCCCGGCGGTCTCGTGACGATCGCGAACTGGCTGGCGATGGTGTTCACGATCAAGGGCCGCCGTATCTCTGCGGCGAGATACGCCGCAGAGGCCCGCCATATGCGCGCGTTCCCGGTGAACGAGATCGAGGTCGAGATGGACATGCAGCTCCTCGAACACGTCGTCGCGGTCCTGAAAGGTCCGCCGCATCACTTCCCCACCGGGTTCGAGCGGCCCCACCGGGGCGCGCGGGGCGCAGCGCCGCAGACCTCGATCATCGTGGTACTGGCGAACCGCGTGACGCGGCTGCGCGCGGCCGGCGTGGGCGGCAATCTCCCCCCGCCCGCGTGATCCCGAGACTCCCGGTCCCGAGAGGACAAGAACATCTGTCTTGAAGCGCAAGGCCTGAAGTCAGGCGGCGTCAAAACCAAGAACAGGCGATTCTATTCCCTCAGATGTAGGCAGCCGGTAAAGCAGAAGCTGTCGTTCGTCCCGGCTGCAGCGACCGAGGGTTTAGAACGCATCATGGAACTCGATAGGGCTGAATCAGATAGCCCATTTAGCGCGGGGAAGGCAGAAATTCGTTCAGCAAACTACGAGCATCCTCGCCAGTAAACGCAGTAGCTAGGATTTTTCCGATCCATTCGCCATCGCTAAAGGAGCGGCTTGTACCGGCTATTGGACCAAGAGACTCAGCGATCGACGAATATTCGGGCATCGGTTGTCCGATCATTTCAACGATATCGGTGAGAGCGTTTTTCATGGACGGAGGGTATTTTTTAATACAAGCAGTTAGCGTCTCTTCGATGAGCTCGTCCTCGATGATCAAGAAGAAGAGGTCTGCAGGATCGGCGCTCTCGTAAAATGATGTACCTATCACAACGGCCTTGGGAGCTTTTTCCCAATTCGAAAAAACTCCACGCATATACTCAAGCGTAATGTCAGGATGTCCTGAGCAGAACACTATGCGCTGCGACGTCGCTATCTCCTGTTGTTGTAGGCCCGGTTCAGAGGCCACTTGTCCCAAGCCAGCCATCAAGAAAAGTAGTGTAAGGAACGTCCGAGCAGGCGCAGTAGGGAATCTCGTCCTGCGGGATAGCCGTGCAGCAGAACTTGCCGCTGCCAGGAAATCAAGAATACGTGGTATCAAGGCTTCATTCGATGCTCAGATCGTTCTGGCGCCACGCCACCCTAGCTGAGGCAGTTCTGGCTCTTGCCCTTTCGATGAAGGGTCTCACGGGTTGACTGAACTGAGTTCTCGAAACGGCCTCAGCTGACACCGCCATCCGCCGTTCCTTGACCTCGGCTGCGCGTGATTTCTATCCGGTCGTATCCTGCTCCCGGGGTGTGAGGGCCATGAACCTTTTCAGGACGACTTTTCTTCACACTTCGAACCCTACGATAAACGAAAAGCAAGAACGCAGGAATTAATAGTGGCACCACTATTAGAACTATCTGGTTTCCAGACATTGCACGCCTTCGTAATATAGCTATGCGTTAGTGATTATGACATCTTCGTTGCTGCTCCAAGCGGAGAGGCATGGCTCAGTCATGTATGACATACCTTCAGTACCACGGCAAAGTTCCGTTCTACGGCGGCGTCGGCGACCAAGCTCGATCCTCCTTTAGCAGTGTGTTCGCGAGGAGGAGCAACTTCCGCATGGCAGCGGTGATCGCAATCCTGAAAGGTTTTCCTGCCTGTCGGAGCCGACCGTAGAAAGCCGCAAGATCGCGGTTCCAGCGGACGGCGACCACGGCCGCCATGTAGAGCACGTTACGTGCAGCGACGCGCCCGCCGCGGATCATCCGTCGTCCCCTCATCGTGCCTGAATCCCGGTTCATCGGTGCGACGCCCGCAAGCGAGGCGATCTGCGCCGCGGTCGCAGAGCCCATCTCCGGCATCTCAGTAAGCAATGTTGTAGCGGTGACGGCACCGATTCCCGGAATGGAGGTCAGGATCTCATATCGCCGGCGGATGTGCGCATCGGATCGGACCAGGTCGAGAAGCGTAGCCTCGAGTTCGTCGTATTGTGTTCGGCACAGGGCAAGCCTCGCCTCGATCTGACGTTGGACGATCTCCACGGTGGTCTCGGACAACTGTTGCTCAAGCATGACCCGCTGCGCGACGAGCTGTCGTCGCGCCACGGCGATCTCGCCGATCTGTGCCATGACTTCGGAGGGCGGCTCGCTGGGCAGAGGCCGTATGGTGGCCCCGAAGCGCGCCAGGACTTCGGCGTCGATCGTGTCCGTTTTGGCGAGCCGTCCGATCACGTCGGCAAAGCGTCGAGAGCGGTAAGGATTGATCACCGCGACCTTGATCCCTGCGCCGTGCAGCGCGAGCCACGCCGCCCGGTGATACCGGCCGGTTGCCTCCATCACCACGATCGACGGAGAAACCTGCGCAAGCCGCCTCGTCAGCCCGGCAAGGCCGCGCTGGTCGTTGCAAACGCTGAATTTCGTACCGGCGGGATGGATGAAAACGTCGAGCGTTGCTTTGCTGACGTCGATGCCGACGACGGTAGCATCCTCGTCTTCGATCGGTGCCTTTCCTTGTATCCGGGACATCGCTGACTCCCCTCTCATCTGTGCAGGCCAAAAACCGTATCGGGGACCGGCCATTGCTTTCCCGCGGCCCTGCAAGACCAGGGGGCCTGCGGCCCGATCCCCGCCGGAGGGTGGCATAGGACAGCACCTCCCGGGAGACGGTCTGCGCGGGGCGGACGTCCCGCGGGAAAGATACAAGGGGGCCTTTTTTCGTGGTGGATTTTCACCCCGGAGAAAGGACCCGGACCGATGGCCAGCACGCAAAAACTCGACCCCGCCACGGAGATCACCAACGAGATCATCGCCCTACTGGAGAGAGGCACGATGCCCTGGCGGCAGCCGTGGAAGATCGCGGGCGGCGGCGTACCCCTGCGCCACAACGGCGAGCGGTATCAAGGCATCAACGCCTTCCTGCTCGGCCTGCGGTCGACGATGATGGGCTACAGCTCGCCCTACTGGATGACGTTTGCTCAGGCGAAGGCCCTCGACGCGAGTGTCCGGAAAGGAGAGCGGTCCTCTATCGTCGTCTACTACGGCACCGCCAAGAAACGCGGCGCGGAAAAGAGCGATGAAGGCAGCGATGCCGGTGGCGAGGACGACGGGCGCGAAGGCGGCAGCTACCGTTTCCTGAAGTCCTACCGGGTCTTCCACGTCAGCCAGATCGAGGGGTTGGATGCCTCCTACCACCCCGAGCCCGAGGGTGATCCGAGCGACGGTCCAACGATGGACCCGGACGCCCAAGCGTTCTTCGACGCAATCGACATCGACGTGCGCTACGGCGGGGACCGCGCGTGCTACATCCCGTCTCTCGACCAGGTTCACATGCCACCGCTTTCCCGGTTCGAAAGCGCGGGCGCATTCATGTCTACCCTGACCCACGAGATGTCTCACGCCACGAAGGCAAAGCACCGACTCGATCGCAGCTTCGGCGTGTCCAGCTTCGGCAACGAGGCATATGCGAAGGAGGAGCTCGTGGCATGCGTAAGTGAGGCGCTGATGGGTCAGCGTATGGGGTTCTATGCCGATCACATCGACAATCACGCGGCTTACATCTCGTCGTGGATCCAGGTCCTCAAGACCGACACCCGGTTCCTGTTCACCGCGGCTGCCCACGCGCAGCGGGCCGTGGACTTTCTCATCGCGGCGTCGGAAGCCGGCACGAAGGCGAAGGAGGCGACCCATGAGGCAGCGTGACGACCTGGCGGTCCACAACGAACGGGTGAAGTTCTATGTGAATATCTCGAACGCTGTCGGGCTCGCCTTCTTCGGGCTTGGCGTCGCACGACCGCTGGTGGATGCGACGGTTCCGATCACGTTCTGGGTGATCGTTTACTTCGCCGTCTCTATCCTCATGGGGGCAAATGCCTATATTGCTCTTGGTGGTCTGCAGAAGGACGCAACCGACTTGAACAGGGAGACGCGCAAATGACCGGGCAACTCATCCTCATCGGCATGGCCCTGATCTTCTCTTTCGGCGGCCTTTACTGGTCGCGGTGGTCGCAGAAGCGGCTTGATCGCGAGGACCGACGGGAACACCCCGCCGAGTAACCGCCCCACCTACCACCAGACCAAGACGCGAGGCCCCCGCATCGAGAGATGGAGCATCTGTCTTGAGCGCAAGCCCCGAAATGTCGCGACGAGCCTGACCGGACCGGAGATCTCTAACTATCGGAGGTCCGGTCAGGCGGCGTCCAAGCCAGAGCGGCCGTTCGAGCAGCGATCGGCGAATGGCGGCTCCGAGCCCTTTTCTACCAATCCTGCAGCTAGCCTGAAGGTCAGCATCGGCGTTTCGCAACTTAGCTAGTCGCGATAGGACAGAGTTAGCCGCTCATGTTAACGCCGCGCGAGATTTTCTAAAGAAAATCTTTTACAGGTTTTGAAATGTGGAAGCTTAAGCGTTCACGGGCATTCCGAAAGGATACGTCATGCCGAGCATAGACGATTTGGCATTGACCCAACGAATGGCCTGGGAGGTTGCGGAAGGAGCCGGTCCCGAAATGGCGGCGCGGGTCATGTGCGATGTACTAGGAAGATGTGATGCGTTTGCCTCGCTCGTTGATCCGGCGACCGGGGGCGGAATGGCAGAAGGCTTCGCTTATCTCGACCCGGACCTGATGGAAGTGATGGCAAGGGACTTCGGAACGCCAGAGACCAATCCTATCATGGGAAGCGTATCCCGTATGCAGACAGGCAAGTTCCTCCATTGCTCCGAAATTCTCGATCTCTCACGGCTTCGCATGACTCGGTTCCACGCCGACTGGTGGATCCCGAGCGGTGTACGCGACCACGCTGGTGGCTATTTGCTACAATCGCCGGACGGGCGTGTGGTCTACGTCACCTTGGGTTGCTTGGGCGACCGTGACTGGTTCGATGCTTCCGAACTGCGCTACGCCAGTGCGGCCTGTGAGAGCATGGCGCGGGCACTCCGTGCCTCTGCCGCGTTCGCACATAAAGCTGCCTGCGCTGATGTCGCGGGCCGCACACCGGATCCTTGCTGGCTACTTGATCGACGTCGGGAGATCCGGATCTTGAACGGACCGGCGCGCGAAATAACGGAGGACGGTGGCGGTCCGTTGCTCCGCGACAAGGGAATCCTAATGCCAAGAGACCGCCGGTTCGCGGCGCGGTTCGAAGAAACGGTCGCGGCAGTGTGCGACGGCCTGTTCGGGGATCGCAGCCTCGTCGTCACCGAAAGGGTGGGCGTTGCGCATCTCACCATCGAAGCCGGTCCGCGCTATCGCGATG
Source organism: uncultured Jannaschia sp. (assembly GCF_947494055.1). Classification (GTDB taxonomy): domain Bacteria; phylum Pseudomonadota; class Alphaproteobacteria; order Rhodobacterales; family Rhodobacteraceae; genus Jannaschia. The sequence continues at coordinate 24,229 of NZ_CANLTR010000020.1, forward strand.
AACGCAGCGTGCTCGTCACGCTGCGGCGGCCACGGCCGATGGCATGGAGTGCCGAGGGTCTGCGCGACGCTTACGATCTGACACCTCGCGAGGCTGACGTGGCGATGGCCCTCGCGGCGGGGGCGCGACCGGCGGAGATTGCGCAGGCACTCGGCCTGACGGTCGGATCGGTCCGCATTTACCTCAAGCGCATCTTTGCCAAGACTGGAACCGATGGGCAGGGACCGCTGATTTCCCTTCTCATGGGCGGGCGCCTCTCCGGATGACATGCGTCTGCCCCGCTAACCGATAAGAACGGGCGCCAATGCCAAGACGAGTGTCGTTCCAACAGTAAGGTTTAGTACACGGACCATCTTTGGCCCTCGCAGCCAAGCCGCCCCGGCATGGCCGACCAAGAGCCAAGAACCGCCTCCTAGCAGCACGGACGGAAAGGCAACGACGAAAAAAGCGATGGCGTGTCCGATCCCGCCGGTCTCGGCTGTGCAGAACAGCGCCGCTGCCGCCAGACCCGTGATTACCGCTTTCGGATTGACGATCTGAAACGCAAAGGCGTCCCAGAACCCCGCAACGCCGGCATGACTAGCAACACCCCCCAGCTTGCGCATCAGCCGCCAAGCCAGCCAGAGGGTCGCGGCCACGGCGATCCAGCGGCCGATCTGGATCACCAGCGGGTCGAGTTCCGCCAGGATACGGACGCCGGCCGCAATAGCTCCCTTCATCGCCGCATTTGCAGTAGCGAGACCCAGTATGACCGGCACGCCCGCGCCAATCCCGAGCCGGGCGCCAACCGTGAGCAGCAGGGCAGCGTTGGGGCCCGGGGCCGCCGTCGTAGCGAAGACGAACAGAACCATTGCCGGCGTTATGATCTGGAGGGCATCTATCACAGTTGATATTCCGATCGATCTGTTGGCTGTGAGGGATCGAAGGGTCACCAAGTGCGGAACGGGAATTTGTAGATATTACTGCGCCGCGCTCGGTACGACAGATGTCACGGCGAATGCTCAATTGGATATTCCCATTTGGGGGCAGCAAGCGAATTTCCCAAATGGCATGGCGAATGGCAGCTTCGTCCGCACTGCGTCTGTTCGCGCCGCTCGTGGCGAACGACCGCTCCGAGCCCAGAAAGACGGATGCTGCCGGATGAACGAATGGCCGCTTCAAAGAAAGAAGGTGCGAAGTTAAGTGTTTCCTAGGACCGTGCCGCTAACTTGGTTCCAAAGAGCAGAACGAAGTCTGTTGGAACGGTCGCTGCGTTGCATTCGACCGTTCTCTTGGGCAACATCTTTCAAATCGTAAAGGGTTGTCACCGGCCCCCTATTGCAAGACGTCGCTTCCCGCGAAAGCCGGATTCTCGGCTGCGTAATCTGCTGGGGTTACACCCTTCGAGGTCTGCGCCGCCGGATCAGCGCCGGCCCTGATGAGGACATGTGCCACGTCTGGTGTTCCGGCTCGCGCGACCCGATGCAGAAGCGTCATACCTGATCGCGAGGCATCGATAGGATCGGCGCCAGCGTCAAGCAGCTTCGAAATGAGTTCTGGCGAGGCATCGGACCGGATCGCCGCATGCAGCGCGCTGAGCCCCCGGTCCACTTCTGGCTCAAGAATTGCGTCTGCTTCGAGCAGCACAACGGCAGCGTCTTCCTGACCGGCCTCGATCGCTGCTATGAGCGGCGTCTTCGCCTTTAAGTTCGCTATGTCAGGATCGGCGCCGGACTCCAATAGCCGCGCCACACGTTCCGCGGTACCTTCTCTATCGCGACTCCCGGCTATTATGTGTAGAGCCGTTTCTCCATTTTCGTTCACAGCGTTCAGGTCCGGACCAAGAGCGAGGACGGCGTCCAAAGCTTCTGTTGCAAACGGCCCAGAATTGGCGCGCATTAGAGGCGTCTCGCCCTCGTTATCATGGCTATCGACCGGGACCACATCGCCTGCTATAGCAATGAACTCGACCGGGATCGCTGGTCTGGATCCGCGGTTACCGGCTGAGACATCGCTGACGTAGAAATGAAGAAGCGTGGAACCGCGTTCCTCGATCGGGCCAGAAAGACTGTCGCCGGTGCTTTCTAACAGGAGACGGAGCGCTTCCGGCTCAAAGATCTCCAGTGCAAGTGGATAAGCGATTGGATCGCCAGCTTTCCAAATCATCGTTCCGGCGTCCATCGGTGCCATTGGATCGAGTCCCTGATCGAGGCACGCTTCAAGCTCGCCCGCTAGGATCATACCGTGGTCGGGCCTTTCCCTGAGTTCCTTCATATCCGTGATTGGAAATGAACAACTCCACTGAGAAAAACCTTCATCCGGCGACGCCTCCGGTCCAGCGGGCACATTTGCCTTCTCAAGCCCCTGCATCTCGACCATCCCCTCCATGATCTCGATTGTCCGTTCGAGTTCAGCGGCACTGAACTCTCCGAAGGTCGCACGCGAGATTACCTGGATGCCCGTATCGGTCGTCGGATACTCGGACGCGATGCGATCGAGCGCCGCTTCGGCTTCGCGAAGCTTTTCCAGCCGCGAGGTATAGTCTCCCTCCTCCATCGGCGAGTTCCAGGCCCGCAATGCTTCCACAAGAAGCTTCCGCGCCCCCCCTTCGGCGTCCTGCGCAAAAGCGCCTCCCGTGATGATCATCAAGAAAAGGGCTGCGGTTGTCGCCCCGCCCAACATCCGCACTACAAGCCCGCCCATCTTTACATCTCCCATAAAATTGCCGGAGAAGCTTAATCGAGAGATGAGAGCGTGCAATGACTTCCGTACAGACCCTCGTGCACCACGCAGCGAACCCACGCTCTGTCCCGCTATACGGCCGCTCCAAACATAGCGCGGCGAACGACCATGTGTGTTCGCAAGGGGATCGTTCAGCGGGCAGGATACCATGTCCGAAGTCGAGTCGAGGCCAGGGTGAACTGTCTGAAACTCTTCGGCGAAAGGATCATGTCGCGAGACCCCGACCGCCAGACAGCCGAAATCCAGATCCGCATCGCACTCATGGACCGCTTCTTCGCTTTCGGCACCGTCGAGATCGAAGCTGTCGTCTGAACTCAGAGGGAAAGAGGGGAAGAGGGGAAGTACGCTTGACGCGGAAATAGCACAACAACGTCCCTCGATAGCCCCGTTCGTTGGCGATCCGGTCCATGTTCTCGGCGCTTTCATCTCGGCGGACACGACAGTCCGCAGCTTGGCCCGCGATCCTGCGCTGCAGCTGGTACATTCGCAGTGGGCTCCGTGCCGACCGGCGGCAGGATGACGGCTCCGGGCCTCTCGCCAGAGATAATGCAGCGCAATTGTGCCCACGTCCTGCAATCGAGTGGCCCCTCGCGCGTCGGGACCTGCGAATAGCGCTCTGAGAGCGGCTGTCGGGTGATCTCGCGCGACTGCGACTGCCGCTCATGGTCGAGGGTGCTTGTCGGCGAATGCTGAAAACGGCAGCATGATCCTCGGCCGGGTCCGCTTGGTCGAGATGGGTTGAACCCTTTTGTATTTTTCGGAGTTTTTCTTTTGCGTATTCTCTTTTTCCTCTTGAGCCTCTGCCCGTTCCCCGCGCTTGCACAGACTAGCTGGACGACCGTCACGCGAGGCGGCACGGATGTCGCGGCGGCGCAGGTCTGTGCCGTATCAGACGCGATGCGGTCCTTTTGTTTCGAGGTCGGATGTAATTCGAGCGGCGGAACGGTCCTGAGCCTGACCCTTGACGGCGTTTATCTGGCCGATGCCTCAATCGCGACCCACATCTCCATTGACGGGCAGTCTATCGGCCGGCTTGGGTTCCATGGAACCGAGCTTGACGAGGGCCGGACGCTTATGACGCTCCTGTCGGAGGAGAACGCTGCAGGGCTGAAGCGCGCCTTGAAGCGCAGCTCGCGTGCGGCGTTCCATCTAGATGATTCATTCGGGCGGGAGACCCTTGCATTCACCCTGCGCGGCAGTTCCGCGGCGATCTCCCGTTCGGAGGCAACCTGTCCGGAGCCGTCTCCGACGTCCAATGTGCAGACCGGCGAAACCGTCGAGGTGTCTCCGCAGGACAGCATGGCGCAAACTCAACTTCCAGTCGCGAACGCCTCACGAATAGAGCCCGTAGAGGACGATCCGGCGTTCACGGCGCAACTGTCCAGAGATCTCGGCGTTTCGTCCTCTGAAATGTCGAGCGTCGTGTTCGCGAATGACGTCGGCGCGTTGGGCTTTCTATATCACTTCATCGAAGGATCGGCCGGAAGCATGGCGCTGTCCGTGGCCTATTACGGCGTTGACGAAAGCGAATATGCGTTCCAGGGCGTTGTTTCTGATCTCTACGGGACGTCTCCAAGAAACGTGAGGATTACGCCCGAGGCGACATTCGTCACGACCACGATGTTGCGCGATGGCGATCCCAGATGCTGCCCGACCGGATCGGCGACATGGCTCATCGATCCCAGGGATCTTTCGGTACGCCAGCAGTAACTTCGGCTGTATGCCCGGCCGGAACGGACATCGGAGCGTTGCGCAGCGAAAGCTCGCTTCGTCCCGCACTGCTGACCTTATGGCAAGGCGCAGCGAATGCCCGGTCTAGGGTGGCGTGGGCAACCAGACCCGGTCTTCCTTCAGCAGCGTGTTTGCCAAGAGCAACAGCTTACGCATGGCTGCCGTGATCGCGACCTTGAAGGGTTTGCCCGCCTGTCGGAGCGTATCCCTGCGGCGGAGGCCGTCTGACGGGATTTCGAGGTCAGTGATACGTCCGACCTTATGGCCGACCGTAAATTCAGACCCGAGATAGAAGTGCTATCTGCCGCGGATGCCGCGCGGCGGCGACACTGGAGCGATGCCGACAAGCTCCGGATGGTGGAGGAGAGCTTTCTGGGGCACTGCCAAGTTGCGGCGACGGCCCGGCGGCATGGTGTGTCGCGTTCTCTGCTGACGACATGGCGGCGGCAGTATCGGCATGGTGAGCTGGTCGCCGGGACGTCGGCGGCGTTCATCCCGTTGACGCTCGCGCCCGGAGCACACGCATCCATGCCACCGCTTCGGGCGATGGCGCGTGCCAATCACCCGGATAGCCGGCTCGAGGTCGTGCTGCGCAACGATCGCCGGCTTCTCGTTCCTTTCACGATGGATCCGGAGATTCTTGCCCGGCTTCTTCGCGTGTTGGACCGGTCATGATCGCGTTTCCGGCAGGGGTGCGTGTGTGGATTGCCGGCGGGGTGACGGACATGCGGCGGGGGATGAACACGCTGACATTGCAAATCCAGCAGGGCCTTGGTCGAGACCCGCATGCCGGCGAGATCTTCTGCTTTCGCGGGCGTCGTGGCGACTTGATCAAGCTGCTTTGGCACGACGGCGTGGGCATGTCGCTTTACATCAAGCGGCTCGAGGCAGGTAAGTTCATCTGGCCGACGAGCACCTCGGGCGCGGCGGTTGCGATCTCGGCGGCGCAGCTCGGATACCTGCTGGAGGGCATCGACTGGCGTAATCCGCGCTGGACGCAAAGGCCTGTAAAAGCAGGTTAAACGCCGCCGTATCCTCAAGTTTTCATAGGTCTTCACGGCGTCCCGTAGTAGGGTGCAGCATGCTTGATGCCGCGTCCGAGATCGCCGTGTTACGTGCCGCACTCGCGGTATCGGAGGCCCGTGCAGAGACCGCCGAGATCGAACTGGCGCAGGTCCGGGCAGTCGTCGGGGCGTCCGAGGCGATGATTGCGCATCTCAGGCTCGAGATCGCCAGGCTGCGACGGGAGCAGTACGGCCAAAGCTCGGAGCGACGGGCGCGCCTGCTCGACCAGTTGGAGTTGCAGCTCGAGGAACTCGAGGCCGCCGCGACCGAGGACGAGATCGCTGCGGAGAAGACGACAAGGACAATCCCGGTCGCCGGCTTCGACCGTCGCCGCCCGGCTCGCAAACCCTTCCCGGAGCATCTGCCGCGCGAGCGCGTAGTGATCGAGGCACCCACGGCCTGCACCTGCTGCGGTTCCGACCGCATCGTGAAGATGGGCGAGGACATTACCGAAACGCTGGAGGTCATTCCGCGGCGGTGGAAGGTGATCCAGACCGTCCGGGAGAAATTCACCTGCCGCTCTTGCGAGAAGATCTCCCAGCCGCCGGCACCCTTCCATGCGACGCCGCGAGGATGGGCGGGGCCGAACCTGCTGGCGACTATCCTGTTCGAGAAGTTCGGTCAGCATCAGCCCCTGAACCGGCAGGCGGAACGCTATGCCCGGGAAGGCGTGGATCTCAGCCTCTCGACCCTGGCCGACCAGGTCGGCGCCTGTGCCGCTGCGCTTGAGCCCCTTCACAGGCTGATCCGCGAGCATGTCTTGGGGGCGGAACGGCTGCACGGGGACGACACCACGGTGCCGCTGCTCGCGAAGGGCGGAACGAAGACGGCCCGGCTCTGGACCTATGTCCGCGATGACCGGCCCTTCGCCGGCGGCGCGCCGCCCGCGGCATTGTTCTACTTCTCGCGAGACAGAGAGATGGCCCACCCCAATCGGCATCTCACAGGATGGCAGGGCATCCTCCAAGCCGATGCCTATGGCGGATACAACGATCTCTACCGCGGCAATCGCGATCCCGGTCCGGTGAGTAGCGCACTGTGCTGGAGCCACGCCCGCCGGAAGTTCTTCGAACTGGCCGACATCAGGGGAAATATCCGGAAGGGGAAGCACGCCCATGATATATCCCCCGTGGCGTTGGAGGCAGTGACGAAGATCGATGCCATCTTCGACGTGGAGCGCGGCATCAACGGTCTGGACGCCGCGGCGCGGCTCGAAGCGCGGCAGCGCCTCGTCCGGCCGCTGGTCGACGACCTCCATGACTGGATGCGCGCCGAACAGGGCACGATGTCCAGGCACAATTCCGTCGCCAAGGCGATCGCCTACATGTTCAAGGCGAACCGCTGGGAAACCTTCACCCGCTTTCTCGACGACGGCCGGATCTGCCTGACGAACAACGCGGCCGAACGCGCCCTGCGCGGCATCGCCCTCGGTCGGAAGTCATGGCTCTTCGCCGGATCCGAGCGCGGCGGCGACCGCGCCGCCTTCATGTATTCCCTGATCGTTACCGCGAAGATGAACGACATCGATCCCCAGGCATGGCTGGCCGATGTTCTCGGCCGGCTGCCCGACATAACTGCTTCGCAAGTGCCAGACCTGCTCCCGTGGAACTGGCGAACCTCAGAGCATCGCCAAGCCGCCTGATCGCGGCCTACGCCGGATGCTTACGTCGGAGCCGACCATAGAAAGCCGCGAGATCACGGTTCCAGCGGACCGCGACCACGGTCGCCATGTAGAGCATGCTGCGCGTAGCGACGCGTCCGCCGCGGATCGTTCGTCGTCCCCTCATCGTGCCGGAATCCCGGTTCATCGGTGCAACGCCCGCAAGCGAGGCGATCTGCACCGCGGTCGCAGAGCCCATCTCCGGCATCTCGGTCAGCAATGTCGTGGCGGTGACGGCACCGATCCCCGGAATGGAGGTCAGGATCTCGTATCGCCGGCGGATATGCGCGTCGGATCGGATCAGGTCGAGAAGCGTCGCCTCGAGTTCGTCGTACTGGGTCCGGCATAGGGTAAGCCTCGCCTCGATTTGACGTTGGACGATCTCCACGGTGGTCTCGGATAACTGCTGCTCGAGCATGACCCGCTGCGCCACGAGCTGGCGCCGTGCCACAGCGATCTCGCCGATCCGTGCCATGATCTCGGAGGGCGGTTCGCTGGGTCGAGGCCGCATGGTTGCCCCGAAACGCGCCAGAACTTCGGCGTCGATCGTGTCCGTCTTGGCGAGCCGTCCGATCACGTCGGCAAAGCGTCGTGAGCGGTAGGGATTGACCACAGCGACTTTGATCCCTGCCGCGTGCAGGGCAAGCCACGCCGCTCGGTGATATCGCCCGGTTGCCTCCATCACCACGATGGATGGAAAGACCTGCGCAAGCTGCTCGCCTAACGTGGCAAGGCCGCATGGGTCATTGCGAACGCTAAACTTCGTACCGGTGGGATGGATGAAGACGTCGAGTGTTGCTTTGCTGACGTCAATGCCGACGACGGAGGCATTCCTGTCCTCGTGCTCGTTCGGTGCCTTTCCTTGTATTCGGGACATCGCTGATTCCCCTCTCATCTGTGCAGGCCAAGAACCGTATCGGGGACCGGCCATTGCTCCATCGCGGCCCTGAAAGACCAGGGGGCTTACGGCCCGATCCCCGCCGGAGGGTGGCATAGGACAGCACCTCCCGGGAGACAGTCCGCGCGCGGCAAACGTCCCACAGGAAAGATACAAGGGGGCTTCCTTTCGTTTGGATTTGGACCGGACGGAAAGGACGACACCATGAAGATCACCCGCATCTCCAGGCTGACCGGCGTAAAACATACCCGCGAGATCGACCTGACGCCCGCGCAGCTCGCGGCATGGGACGGGGGCGAGCTGATCCAAGACGCGGCACCGCATCTGTCGGACGCGGACCGCGAGTTCGTGAAGGTCGACTGGGACGCTTGGTGCGTCCGCAGCAAGCGTCTGGCGTCACCGCTCAGCGGCGATGGTGCCATGGCAGCAGCTCGCTCACTTTCGTAATCTTGTGGTCGGGGATGCGGGCCAGCGTGTCGGCGAGCCAGGCTTCGGGGTCGACGTTGTCGAGCTTGGCGGTCGCGATCAGCGTTGCGGCGATGGCGGCGGCGCGTCCGCCGGCGGCCGAGCCGACGAACAGCCAGTTCTTCCGGCCCAGGGCGATCTCGCGCATGGCCCGTTCGGCTGGATTGTTGTCGACGCTTAGCTCCCCTTGGTCGAGATACGGCCGGAGCCTTGCCATGCGGGTGAGCGCGTAGCAAATTGCGAACGCGAGCGGCGTCTTGCCCGACAGCGTGGGAAGCTGCGCGGCGAGCCAGGCTTCGAGGGCATCGAAGACGTGCGCGGCCTCGCGCTGCCGGGCCCGGACCCGCGCGTCGGGCGGCGAGCCGTGGATCGCCTTCTCGACGGCATAGAGCGCGTCGATCCTCCTAATGGCCTCCTCGGCAATGGACGAGCCTTGCGCACGGTGCACGTCGACAAACTTGTGCCGGACATGGGCCAGGCAAGCGACCTCGCGGATCGCGCCGCCGCGGTACATTTCTTCGAAGCCCGCGTAGCCGTCCATTGCCCCGCAGGGCATCGCGAAGCGATGTCCCGAGAGGGGGCATGCATCCAGCCCCGGAAGCCCTCAAGATGGCGGGCCGGGTGGATGCCCTTCCGATCCGGCGAGAACCGGTAGAGCGCGGCAGGCGCAGCGTCGCTGCCCCAAGGTCGCTCGTAGCGTACGTAAGTCCACAGCCGCGCCGTCTGCGTCCTGCCGATGCCGGGCGCCAGCATCCGGACCGGCGTGTCGTCCATTGCCCGGCAGGCGATTGCAAAGCAATCTGCCGAGAGGGGGCGTGGATCGACGCGCCGTCGAGCACGTGCCGGCCGATCGCCTCCACCAGCGGCTCCAGCAGCGCGGTGGACTTGCCGACCCACTCTGCCAGCGTCGAGCGGTCGAGGTCGATGCTGTCGCGCTCGAAGATCTGAGACTGTCGGTAGAGCGGGAGATGGTCGCCGTACTTCGAAACGAGGACATGCGCGAGCAGGCCGGGCCCCGGCCGGCCGCGCTCGATGGGCCGTGACGGCAGCGGCGATTGCGTGAAGGCCTCGCAGCCCCGGCAAGCGAAGCGCGGCCGCACGATGCGGTTCACGATGAACCGTCCGGGGACGTACTCGAGTTCCTCGGTGACGTCCTCGCCGATCCGACGGAGCGCACCTCCGCATGCGACGCAGTCGTTGTGGGAGGGCGACAGCTCTACTTCCATGCGCGGCACGTGGTCGGGGATGGGACGGCGCTTGGGCTTGTCCCTCGCCGTCTCCTCGACGTCGGGCAGCCGCAGCCTGGCCGTCATCGCCGCCGCCGCCAGCTCGCTCGTCTCCAGGGCCAGCTGGAGCTGCTCGGCCGTCTCGGCGGAGGCGCCGAACCGATGTGCCCGGTGGCCGGCTAGTTGGTGGCGCCGCTTCTCCCCTATCGGGACATTGCTGCGCAATGCCCTGCCGGGCAATGGATGAGGATCGCCTGCGCCTTCACCTCGGCGATCAGGCGCGAGGCCAGGTCGCGCAGATCGTCGGGATCGTCCGGGAGCGTGGCGGCCTCGTCGAGCATGGACGGATCCTACCGGGCCCGGATCCGTCGGGGAATCCCTTGCGGCCATGATCGGAAGGATGACGGCCAGGCTGGCGGCGATCAGCCGGTCCGCGACGGTCGCCACGTTCGCTGCGGGGTGCGCCAGTCGATCCCCTCCAACGAAGGTCTACAGGAATATCCCCTCTTCTGAGGCTGACGGTCCCATTTGGGATGATGAGGTCGAAGTTCGAGACCCCCGTCATCCTCTGTTCGGCCGCCGTTTCGGCGTGCTGCGCCGAGTGCCGGTCCGATCGGGCAACATGCAGCCGTCCTTCGAGGTCGCCCATGCTGACGGCGCCACGCTCCTGATCCCCGAGACCGCCTGCGTGGCGGCGCCTGGAGATGAGTCGAATGTGAAGCTGAGCGTTGAGGGTCTGCGGGATCTGATCTCGCTGGCGGAGACGTTCGATGCCCCACGAGACGATCCCGATCGAGCCGGAGGAGGTCTGGGCGATGCTCCCGCTGGCTCTGCGCCGGCGCATCGCCGCGGAACTGGCCGCGATCCTGGCCGAGGAGACGCCTCATGAAGTCCGAACTCGTCACGCCGGCGCATCTGGCGCGTCGGGCGGTGGTCTACATCCGTCAGTCGACGCCGGCACAGGTGGTGAGCAACCAGGAAAGCCTGCGGCTGCAATACGCCCTCACCGGGCGTGCCCGTAACCTCGGGTGGCACGCGGCCGACGTCGACGTGATCGACGCCGACCTGGGTCAGAGCGGCGCCTCGCTCATAGGGCGGGACGGCTTCAAGGACCTGGCCGCTCGTGTCGGTTTGGGGGAGATCGGCATCGTACTTTCGATCGACGTCACCCGTCTCGCGCGCAACTGCTCGGACTGGTACCCGCTCTTGGACGTCTGTGCGCTGCGCGGCTGCCTGATCGCCGACCGCGATGGAGTGTACGATCCCGGCTCGGCGAACGGGCGGCTGCTCCTGGGTCTGAAGGGCTCGATCTCCGAGTTGGAGTTGCACACCATCCGCTCGCGTCTGACGGCGGGGCTACTGGCCAAGGCGCAGCGCGGCGATCTGGCGCTGACCTTGCCGGTGGGTCTGGTGCGGCTGCCGGGCGACGTCGTCGTTCTCGACCCTGATGAGGGAGTTCGGGGCCGGCTCGGGCTGGTGTTCTCGCGCTTCGCACGCCTCAGGAGCGCGGCCGCAATCATGCGCGATCTCGCGGCCCGGGGGCTCGATCTGCCCCGCCGGGATCGACATGGCGATCTGCGCTGGACCCGGCCGACCATCTCGGCCGTGACGGGGATCCTGAAGAACCCCGCCTATGCCGGCGCCTTCGTGTACGGACGCAAGAGGATGAAGTCACGGGACGAGCTGGCCTGCCCGGATGGCAAGCCGCAGAAGACGCCGCGTACGATGGAGGACTGGCGGATCGTCGTGAAGGACCGCTATCCCGCCTACATCCCGTGGCGGACCTATCAGGCAAATCAGGATATCCTCGTTGACAACAGGGCGGAGTACATGGCCAGGAAGACCAGAGGCACGCCGCGCGAGGGGGAGCTGCTGTTGCAAGGCATCGCCTACTGCGCGCGCTGCGGCCACAAGATGTTTGTCCGCTACAAAGGCGGCGGCCAGTACGTCTGCAATCATCTGCGGACGCAGCAGGGTCTGCCGGAATGCCAGACTGTACGTGCCGCCGCCATCGACGCCGCTGTCGGACGGGCTTTCCTGGCGGCCGTCGCACCGGCTGAAATCGATGCCTTGTCGCGCGCCCACAACCTGCGCAAGGACGTGAGCACTACCGCCAGAACCGCCATCCTCCAGCAGATCGAACGAAAGCGCTACCAGGCCGCACTGGCGCAGCGCCAGTATGACAAGGTCGATCCCGACAATCGGCTCGTCGCCGCCGAGCTGGAGCGCCGGTGGGAGGCCGCGCTGATCGAGTTGCGCGAGGCCGAGGCGGAAGCATCCAATACGCTGCCCGCTTCTGATGCCGTTCTCGATCGGGCACTGCGCGACAAGGTCGTCTCGCTGGCCGGGCGCCTGCCGGCGCTTTGGGACGATCCGGCCACGGGGGACGCACGCCGCAAGGCGCTCCTGCGATGCCTCGTCGAGAAGGCCGTCCTCGAACGAGGAACGCATGACGTGGTCAATGTGCGTCTCGTCTGGGTCGGCGGGGCGGTAAGCGAGCTTGCCGTACCTCGCCGGGTGAACGGAATCGACGACCTTGCCCATGGCACGCAGATGCGCAGCCGTATCTTCGAGTTGGCCGGTCAGGGCCTCACCGACAACGTGATTGCCGCCCAGCTCACCCGGGAGGGGCACCGCTCGCCCTCATGTCCCGAGCGCGTTCTGCCCACCACCGTTCAGGGCGTCCGCCTCGGGGCCGGCATCAAGATCACCCGACAGCGAACCCGATGGCCTCTCGAGCCGGGTCGTCTGGGTGTCACCGCCCTGGCCGAACGTCTGGGCATTCCGCCCAAATGGCTCTACGTCCAGATCCGCCAGGGGCGTATCACCATCGACCGCCGGGCCAACGGCGCCTACTTGTTCGACGACACCCCGCACACCATCGAGGCCCTGCGCAATCTCTGCAGCCGCGCCGTCGAATGCATCGACCTACGGGCACATCAGCATGATACGGAGGGGCATCGACATGGATGATCGAGGAGCATGGCCATCTGCGCAGGGGTCAGCGCCACGCGGCCCTCCTTCGCCGAGGGCCATACGAACCTCCCGCGTTCCAGCCGCTTCGAGAACAGGCACGAGCCTTGGCCGTCGTACCAGATGATCTTGATCAGGTCGCCACGTCGGCCCCGGAACACAAAGAGATGCCCGGCAAAGGGATCGAGCTTCAGCGTCGCCTCGGCCTGCGCGGCCAAGCCGAGGGAGCGCGCATCCTAATCCACCATCGCCCTGCAAAAAGACATCGTGAAGCGGCATCCCTCCCGGGACCGGTGCAGCCGGAACGTCCCGCTCATGCGGCGCATCGCGGTCTCGCAAATCGAGAGGCCGAGGCCGCTGCCGCTCCGCGCATCCCGAGTGCCGCGCGCGAAGCGCTCGAAGCCGCGCTCGCGGATGTAGTCGGGCGGTCCGGGGCCTGTGTCTTCGAAGGAGACGCTACCATTCTCGCCGATCCGGACCGTCACGCACGTTCCAGCGGGCGTGTGCCTACGGACGTTGTCGAGCAAGTTGCGCAGCACGAGCGCGATCAAGGTCGGATCGCCAATGACGAAAACCGGCGTCTCCAGCCCCTCCGCTTCGATGGGCCAGCCTTCCGACACGAGACGCGGCGCGGCTTCCTGCATGACCCGGGAAACGGCTTCCGATAGGTCGAGTGTCCCGAGTTGCAGCGGGGCGCCGCCGTCGAGGCGGGCGATATGAAGGAGCTGCTCCAGGAGACGTGCCATCGCGTCGACATCCCGGAGGGCCGCTGTCCGGTCCGTCTCCGAAGACGGTCCCTCCAGCCGGAGGCGGAGATCGGCCAGAGGCGTTCGCAGCTCATGGGCGGCGTGGATGGAAAAGTCGCGTTGGGCACCGGCTCCCGCCTCGATACTATCGAGGGCCTTGTTGACCGCACGGATGAGGGGCTGAACCTCTTCGGGTGCCGCCTCGCCGCCGAGGCGCTCATGGCCGAGGTTCTCGAAGGTGATCCGCTCTGCCTGTGCCGCGACACGGCGGAGGCCGCGAAGGCTCATGCGGACGATCGCCACGACGGTGACGACCGACACCGCCAGCATCGCCAAAGCGGCCCAACCCAATTCACCTAGGAGTTGGGCCAAAAAAGTGTTTGCGAGGGCATCCACATCCGACCGCGCGCGCGCCACACGCAGCCAGACGTCGGCCTCCGGGACGTATAGTTCACCAACGAAGAGGAGGCCGGACCCTTCCAGCGCCGGACCGCTCGACAGCACGGGCGTGGAGGTCCGGGCGCCGGGCCGGCCAGCCGGGGCATTCACCTCGGACCGATCCAAGACACGCCCATCCGCGTCGACGACCGTGTACCCGTAGATCGGTCGCGTGCCGGTCAGTAGGCCGGTATAGGGCGCGTCCAGATCCTGCGGCACCTCCGCGGGTCTTTCGAAGACTACAGCGCCATCGGCGCCACGGTTCACCAGATCGGCCCAGTCCTCAACTTGGGAGACCAGCCCGCGCTCCTCGATGGCGATCTGTTCGCCCGTGAACTCCAGCACGAGGAAGGTCCCGGCCGCCGCCAGGAGCAGGGCCGACATCGCACTGACGATGACGGCGAGCCGGACGTCGAGACGATACGGCCGACTCACCTCAGGGTCTCGACCAGCAGGTAACCGAGGCCACGCATAGCCTTCAACTCCACGGTCGCGCCCGCCTCGGAGAGCTTCTTGCGCAGCCGGTGGATCACCGACTCGACGGCGTTCTCCGACCAGTCGTCGTCAAACGAGTAGAGCTGCTCGCCCATGCGTTGCTTCGGCGTGATCCGGTCCCCGGCGCGCAACAGGTGATGGAGCGCGGCATGCTCCATTGCCGTTAGCCGGACCGACCGATCGCCCACGGCGAGGGTCGTGGTCGCGGGCCTGTAGGTCAGGTTGCCGATCCGAATTACAGGCGCAGCCACGTCGCCGGTTCGCCTGCTCAGGGCGCGCAGGCGCGCGAGTAGTTCGTCCGTGGCAAAAGGTTTCACCAAGTAGTCGTCGGCGCCCGCGTCCAGGCCCGCCACGCGGTCGCCGATCTCGTCACGCGCGGTGAGGATCAGCGTCGGCGTCATCTGTCCTGCGGCTCGGACCGTCCTTACCAATGCACGACCGTCACCGTCCTTGAGCATTACGTCGATGATGGCCAGGTCATAGGGGGCCACGGTCCAAGCGGCTTCGGCATCGGCGACGGTAGGAAACACGTCCACGGCGTGCCCCGCCTCGGCGAGGCGGCGCGCGAGTGCGTCGGCGAGCTGCCGGTCGTCTTCCGCGAGAAGGATGCGCATCGGCCATCCTTCCCGCAGCCGCGTCAGCCGGTCAACGCGGACCTTGCAACAAAGCACGCCTGCCACCGTCGACGCCTCGCTGCTCCGACGGGTCGATCGGTCCCGCCCTGCAAGTTTCGTGCCAGTCACGGGGCCTAGCCGCCCGGGCATGACATCGCTTCCTCCCCCATCGGGCCGCCTTGCTCGACTCAGTCCCGCCTTCGCCACTTCGAATGCGTCGTTCCTCCTCGTGACCTTGGTTGTGATGGCCGTCAGCGCGGTCTTTTACGCCTACCCCGGCATCGACCTGACCGTCAGCGCATGGTTCTACGAGGGCGACGAAGGTTTCGCACTGCAAGCCAGTGCGCCGCTCGTCGTGCTGCGGGCCAGCGCCGAATGGCTCATGCGTGCGGTCGCGCTGCTCGCCTTGGTCGAGATCGCCCGCCGGGCGTGGGCCCGACGGCCTTGGCGTGGGCCGCTCTGGCTCCTCGCCTGCCTCCTGGTCGGCCCGGGCCTGATGGTGAACGGCATCCTGAAGGCGTATTGGGGGCGGCCACGCCCGCGCCAGACGGACCTTTTCGGCGGCGAGGCGCCTTACCAGAAGGTCTGGGTCGTCAGCGACTGGTGCGAGCGAAACTGCTCCTTCGTGAGCGGTGAGGCCTCCTCGGCCTTCTGGCTGGTGGCGGTGGCGCTGCTGACGCCTGGCCCCTACCGCACACCGGTCACGGCGTTCGCCACAATCTACGCCGCCGCCGTATCACTCAACCGCGTCGCCTTCGGCGGGCACTACCTGTCCGACGTGGTCCTGGCATGGCTGCTCTGCGCGCTCGTCTTCCTCACCCTCGCGCGCCTTATCCTGATGCCGAGCGCGGACAAGGCGGAATGAGCACCCCCCAGAGGCTCGGGCGCCTTGTTCCTACGCGCCCCGGACCAAGGCGGGACGGGCGCGCGAGTCATGGGCCGTCACGGGACGATCCCTCGGGCAAGCCGATGTTACCCTCGCCCCATCCGCAGCATCACGCCCAAAGGCCGTTCGAGACGCCGCATCGTTCGCCCGACCTCTCGGTGATCGTGCCGACCTTCAGCGAGACGCCCAGCGTGGGTCCGTTGATCGACGCGCTCAAAACGGCGCTAGAGGGCACACATTGGGAAGTCATCTTCGTCGACGACGACAGCCCCGATGGGACCGCGGAGACGGTGAGATCGGTCGCGGGATCGGACAGACGCGTCCGCTGCATCCGCCGTATCGGACGACGCGGCCTCGCGGGTGCGTCGATCGAGGGGATGCTATCATCGTCGGCGCCGGTTGTCGCCGTCATGGACGGCGACATGCAGCACGACGAGTCGCTTCTGCCGGAGATGCTTCGCCGTATCCAAGCGGGCGCCGATCTCGTAATCGCCAGCCGGTTCTGCGAATCCGGCAGCGCGAATGACGGCCTGTCCCAGGCGCGTCTGGGCGGGAGCCGGATTGCAACCTGGCTCGCCCGCAGGCTGTTACATATCGACGTCACCGACCCCATGAGCGGCTTTTTCGCCATGCGCAGGCCGGTCTTCGAGGCGCTCGCCCCGCGCCTGTCCGCCCAAGGGTTCAAGATTCTCCTGGATATCATCGCGTCGGTGCCCGAGCCGCTGCGGACGAGCGAAGTTCCATTGTCCTTCCGCGCGCGCAGGCACGGGGAGTCCAAGCTCGACAACCTCGTGGCGGCGGAGTTCCTTGGCCTCCTCGCGGCAAAGGCGACGGGCGACGTCGTGTCGATCCGCTTCGTCCTCTTCGCGTTGGTCGGAGGCTTCGGCGTCCTCGTCCACCTTGCCGCCCTCAAGGCATCCCTCGCGCTCGGCCTTGCCTTCGCGCCGGCGCAGACGGTCGCGGCTTATGTCGCGATGACCGGTAACTACTTCCTCAACAACGCCCTCACCTACCGCGACCGGCGGCTCGGAGGCTGGCGGCTGCTGTGGGGTCTAGTCACGTTCTGCGTCCTCTGCAGCCTCGGCGTGATCGCAAATGTCGGCGTCGGACAGCTCGTCCACGAGCAATCCCATGTCTGGTGGCTTGCGGGGCTGGCAGGCGCGGCGATGGGAGCCATCTTCAACTACGTCACGACGTCGAGGCTCACGTGGCGCGCGCGGTGATCCCCTGCTTGGCCGCGGCGACGATCCTCGGGCTCTGTCTCGTCTGGGTCCCGCAGGCGGATATCGCCATCAGCGCGGTCTTCGGCGACGAGAACGGCTTCGCCCTGGGACAATCGCCGATCCTCAAGGCCGTCAGGACGATGATGATCCTCCTGACGGACGGGGCGATGGCGGTGGCCCTGATCGTGCTGATCATCCAAGGATCGTTCAGAGGCATGTGCCTGCTCGACCAGCGTATCCTGGCCTTCGCGGTCACCTCGTACGTCGTCGGCCCGGGATTGATCGTCAACGGTCTCCTGAAAGGCTTCTACGGCCGGGCCCGTCCAAGCCAGCTGGAGATCTTCGGCGGTGACAGGTCTTTCTCGCCCGCATTCGCGGTGTCCGATCAGTGCGAAAAATACTGCAGCTTCGTGTCGGGTGAAGCCAGTGCCTTGGCGACGGTGGCGGCGGTTCTGCTCCTGCTCTTCGCGAAGCGGCTGCCGGACACGAAACGGGTCGTCGCGATCTCGGCCATCGTAACCGTCGTCCTCCTTGGATCGGGGCTTCGCGTGGCGTTCGGCGCGCATTTTCTCAGCGATGTGCTGTTTGCTTGGATCCTCTCGGTCGCAGTCGTCGCGTGGCTCTACGCCGCGTTCGAGATCGAGCCCGCCGACCCGAGCGCGCGCGCCCAACACATCGCCGCCCTGCAAACGACAGAGAACCGGAGTTGAACCTAAGATGAAGACGTCGAGACATAGGAACGGCCCGATCCTCGAGCGGCGCGCCTTCCTGCGGAGCACCGTGACCGCCAGTGTCGGCTTCGGCCTGGCCGCGCCCGCGATCGTGACCCGCGCCGCAGCGGCGGAGCCATCGATCATCGCGCAGCGCGACCGCAACCTGCCCTTCATCGCCATTGAGGAGACCTACACGACCGACGAGTTGATCGCGCTGAACGCAATCAACGACGAGCATGTCGAGTATCTGGTCGAGACCGGGCTGCTCGAAATCGGCGCGGAGCGCCTCGGGAAAATGGACGCGGCCGGAATCGACATGCAAATCCTTTCGGCACATACGCCGGGCGTGCAGAACGTCGGCGGGCAGGAAGGGATCGAATTCGCCTACCGGCTGAACAGGATGATCGCCAAGGGGCCGATGGCCAGCCATCCGAGGCGCTATCGCGCCTATGCGACCCTGCCCCTCCAGGAACCCGAGGCATCGACTGACGAACTGGAGCGCGCCGTCCGCGAGGACGGTTTCGTGGGCGCCATGACGAACGGGTTCGTCGGAAACCGATTCCTCGACCACCCGGACTTCGAGCCTCTCTTGGCGCGCGCCGAGGCCCTCGGCGTGCCGATCTACCTCCATCCGGGCTTTCCGCCGAAGGCGGTTTACGACATCTACTACGACCTGTCGCGGCCGGATCACGACCGACTGTTCCAGAGCTACATCTTCAGCGGCTCGGGCTACGGCTGGCACCAAGAGGTCGTCACCCAGTGCCTCCGCCTGATCATCACGGGGGCGTTCGACCGCCACTCCGACTTGCAGATGATCGTCGGTCATATGGGCGAGGGCCTTCCATTTTATTACGAACGGATCGTCGGAGACATGGCCAAGTCGACCGAGGACTCCCTCGACAAGCCCCTCGGTCAGTACTTCGCCGACAACTTCTGGTACACGACCAGCGCCTTCTTCCAGGACGAGCTGCTCCATCTCCTTCTGCGCTACGTCAGCGTGGACCGCGTGATGTTCGGGACCGACTATCCCTTCGCGGACATGACGCAGGGAACCGACTGGTTCCGCGCGGTCGACCTGCCCCGCGACGCCAAGGAGAAGATCGCGTTCCGCAACGCGCAGCGGCTATTCGGCATCGAGCTTTGACGCCTCGGAAAGGCGCGGCGCCGGTAGGCGGAGGACCGATGCGGCGCCCTTTGCTCGCCCTGTCGCTCTTCTTCCTCGCGTCCCATCTCGCCATTGCCGCTTTGGTGCCGCTCTTCGACGACGAAGCCTACTACGCGCTCTGGGCGCGCGACCTCTCCCTCGGCTACTACGACCACCCGCCCATGATCGCTTACATGATCCGGGCGGGGACCGACCTACTCGGCGAGACCTCGCTCGGTATCCGCCTGCTTCCGGTCGTTTGCTTCGCCATCTCGGGATACCTTGTCGGGGACATGGCAAGACGCATGTCGGATGGCGGCGCGGGCGTGGCGGTGCTCGCGACGACGCTCTACAACCTTGCACTCCTCGTCTTTGCCCTAAGCAGCTTCGCCACCCCCGACGCTCCGTCGACCCTGTTCTGGATCGCCACGCTCTGGACTGCGCTCCGCGCGATGGAGCTGGCTCCGAAAACGCCGTCCATCACCTTCTGGTGGGCGTGCACGGGTCTGTTTCTTGGTCTTGGCGGGCTGTCGAAGTTCACCAACGCCTTTCTCGCCGTCGGACTGCTGTCTTATCTCCTAGCCGTACCCAAACGCCGCGCCTACCTTTCGACGCGTCTGCCTTACGTGGCCATGGGGGCAGCGCTCTTACCGCTTCTCCCCTATCTGGTCTGGAACCTTCAGAACGATTGGCTCGGCCTGGAGCGCCAGGGCGCACGTCTTGGCGCGTCCAACTACTCCCTCCGCCATCTCGGGGAGTATACGGCGCTCCTCCTCTTGGCGCCGACGCCCTTGGCCACCTGGTTCGCCTTTCGCGCGCTGAAGGCTCCGCCGAGGGACGGCGCGCTCCTGGCGTGGAGCGCCGCGCCGCTCCTGGCCTACTTCGCCTATCACGCGACCCATGCGCAGGTGCAGGCGAACTGGATCGTGCCGCTCCAGGCGCATGTCGCGATCCTCGCGGCTTTCGGCCTCGTTCGATCCCACTCGCCGAGAGCTTGGGCGAGTGCCACGCTCGGACTCGCAACCGCGATGAGCGTCGGTCTGATCGCGGCGGCCTTCAATCCAGTGGTCCCGATCGGGCGCAGTGACAATCCCCCGAATCAAACCCGCGGATGGCCCGCGATCCGAGCCGAGATCGGCGCATTGCTAGAGGAGACGAGCGCGACATGGATCGCCACGACCGACTACGCGATGACTGGATCGCTCGCGCTTCGCTTCCCGCAGATGCCCGTCTGGTCCGTCACCGACCTACGGCGCTACGGCTTCCGTGGCGCATTCCCCGCCGAACTCTGCGCCGCGACCGGCCTGCTGATCACGCGTGCGAAACGGCCTGGCACGATATCCAAGATCGCTCCGGAGCTCTTCGAAAAGGTCGAGGCCACGTCTCCTGTTATCCGCGAGCAGAACGGGGTCACGCTCATGCACTATGCGGCGACATCCGTATCCCGGCCCAGGTCGCCCGCGTTGTGTTCAAATCGTCACCGGGTCGGCAGCGCCTCGACGGACAGCAAGAAACAGGCCCTGACCGAACCGAGAGAACTCCCATCGCTTTCAGAGTAGGTGTCCTTTTCGGATCATGATCCTCGCGAGACGGCCATCACTGCAGCCCATCAGAACAACATCCGGTCTGATAAGATCTTCCGTTGGCGCGAGCTGTGGCACACGGCGTGCCGGTGATGAGGATGGTCGGCGAGGGGTTCGTCGCAGCGACCGTGTCCGATCGTCCAATGGCTTTAGCGGGTTCCTCCCGCAGGAACGGGCTATTCCATAGGATTTCGCCCCCTCATCGAATCTCACCTTCGATCACCGCCCCGCCGTCCTGCTCGAGGCGAGAGATATACGTATCGTAGCTGAGGAGCTGATACGGAAAGTAGAGTCCGGGCGCGGTTGGTACCTCACCGTCGAGGCCGAGCAGCCGTTCGAGGATCATCGCGATGCCGATCCCGGTCAATGGCGCGGCACCGTCAGGGTGCATCACGACATGGCGGGTCCGAAGCGGCTCGTCCTTCTGGTCCCGACCGGCGAATTCGAGAACGATCTCGGTCGACTTCGGCTCGCCCCGGCGACGGGAGGAACTGACACCCGTAGCGATGTTGAATTCGACGTTCCGAGCACCAGTTGCCGCAGCCAGTCCCATGACATCGATAGACGAGAAGCCTTCCGCGTCCATGACGGTACCGTCGATGGCGCGGAACGAGGTCTTGGCTGCGTCGCCCTCGCGCCAGAGATAGTCGCCGCCACGCCGCGTGAACGCAGCGGGCATCATTCTCTTCAGATGCGCAAAGTCTTTTGCCACCGTCGGACCACCGGTGTCCTGCTCGTCCACCAACGCACCGATCAGGATCTCGTCCACTTGGGAATACGTCCTGGCGATCTCGAGGGCCGGCACGGTGGTTGCGCCCACGAGCCATTCGTAGCCCAGCACGATCGGCGCCGCGTCGGGAGCATTGATGTAGGTCGCGATCTCCGGCGCGATCTCGAATATTCCGGTCGAGATGCTGATATGCGGGATGCCGCGTGACTGGGCAAAGCGCAGGCCGGCAAGCGCGTGATCCATGTATAACACGGCGACAGCTCGGATCGGGCGATCGCCAAGACCGAGGTCCGCGGCGGTCGGATCGAGCGCGACCCCTTCAGCATGGCCGATCTCGGCGGCTGCGTTTTCTGCTTTCGTGAGATCGCGACCGCCGATGAGTAAGGGAATTTCAGGATGAGTGCCGCGCAGTTTGCGCGTGGTCTGATGGCCGATCGCTCCGGACCCGCCCATGAGGAGTATGGGTGCTGGTGACATCAAAGATGTTCCTTGTGCTGGGTTGAGACCATGTCAGGCAGGGATTATAACCTACCAACGGTAAGAAAATGTAATCTACTGATGGTAGGTTTCAACCCGGACCAGGAGAATATCAAGTTTGGCCGAAACGAACCGGAGCGAGAGGGCAAAGCGGTTGCCGAAGGAGGAGCGGCGAAGCCAGCTGCTCGATGTCGCGTTGGCAATCGTGCGCGACGAAGGCGCCGACAGGCTTACACTCGGGTACCTGGCTCGATGTGCCGGCGTCTCGAAACCCGTGCCCTACGACCACTTTGGTGACCGCTCGGGGCTCCTGATCGAGTTGTACCGCTGGATCGATACCGAACGCGTCAACGCGTTCCGGGACGCTCTGATCAGCCGTGATCCCGGAGCCGACGAGGCGGTGCGGAATTTGGCCGAGACCTATATCGACTGCGCGGCGGACACGACCGACGCATTCCATGCGGTCGGGGCAGCCCTTGCGGGTAGCGAAGAGAAGGCGGCTGTGTTCGAGGAGCTGCTTGATAAGTCGGTCGAGATGTTCACCGTAGTGCTGACGCCGCACAGCGACCTGCCTGATCCTGAACTGTATCGAATGTGTGTCGGACTCGTCGGCGCTGGTGAGGCCTTGTCAGCCAGAGTGATCAGGGGTGCGATCAGCAAAGCTGAGGCTGTCGCGACCTTCGCTGCGTTGATTGCCTCCGTCCGAACTTTACCCAAGCAGTGACCCTTACTGACCAGATATCTTCGCGAACGGTAAGCTTCCGGGTCAAATCACGTCTTTGGCGGACTTAGGCATCCAGTATTTTGAATGAAGCGGTCATTCTCCGATTTATTGCGAGACCGGTGTCAACGGCAGAGTAAAAACCGGCCACGTGGCGGCGCAAAACCAGGCCAATATTGGGGTGCCGAGCGCCATGGCGCGCGCGCTCCCCAAATAGCTGGCGCGTGCCATGGCGCTTTGGCCCGGAGATCGCCGCAAGCGTCGCGTCCCGCCAGTCATCGATGGATCAAGGCTTGCAGGACGAATGGAAGGCGGCACTGCGGACGCTCACCGGCACAGCCGCCGCGACCTTCCGGACGCTCCAGCAGACCTCGATCAACGAGATCTACGCTACGGCAGATCAGAGCATCATCGAAAGATCGGAAGGGATGCGTGGCCGGTTCGGCACCCTTACCGAAGATGCGATCGTCTCGAAGAACCTCGAGACATGGTTCAGCTGAAGCGAAAAGGTGCCCGGAAGATCCGAACGGTTGCGATGAAGCTCTGCGTGAGATCGGGACGATGCCGTATGCGTTTCGCCGCAGGTTGCCTCTATCGACTTCGGCCCATTATCAGGATCGCCTTCGGAATCCCGACCAACCGAGGTCACCGTTTCGCACGAAGGCCAGCTTGCGCTGAAGGTGGCGTGTCCCGGTAAATCTCCCAGCCTTAACGCCACGGACCTTTTCGCAGGCGCACGTGGTTTGAGAGGGAGGACAGGGCCCAAGGGGCGAAGAACCGTCGTCGTACCACATCGACCTCGCACTGTTCCTATGCCGACGTCGCGCGCCGACCGCATCGCGGTCGAGGTGGCGGACGCCCTGTCTGATGAAGATCGCCGTTGCGCTCCGGCGAAACTGCGCAATTTCTCGCTCGTTGGCGGCGGCGCGACTGGCGAATGGTTAATCTTTCGCGTAAGACCTGCTGGCGCAAAAACGAACCGGAAATCGACATGCAGGTTCGGAACGGGACCTTGCCCGATCCTGTCGGGTGCGAAAGCGATGATCCGGAGCGGGAAGCGATCCGGAAACTCATGGATCCCGCCGCTCTCGAAGCGCGCCTGGCGGTCGCCCGGGCGCGCCGCGCGGAAGTCATGGCCGCCAAAGGGAAGGGATCGCGGGATGCGGACCGCGCGTCCGTGCCGAAGGGGCCAGTCGCGCCTGCCGCGCCGATCCCGTCGGAAGAGGTCCGAGCCGACAAGGAAGCGCCGGCGAATTCTCCGATGACGTTCCCTCTCGCGGCACGCATGCAGACGTCGGCGCGGGCGAAGGAGCGACCGAACCAGTTCGCCGAAAGTGCCTCGCCTGCCTCGTACAATGCGGTGGCCGTGATCCACGACCCGGACCGCCAGCCGGCGAAGCGTCTTGAGGCGGTTTCCGACGAGGACGGTCACGCCGTCGTGCCGCATGTCGCGGTGCCGCGGAAACGGCAATCTCCCGTTCTGATCGCCGCGATCCTGCTTTCGGGCGCGGCCATCGGGGCCGTCTCCACATTGATGCTGCAGTTCAAGGGCTGGCAGATCGCGATCGTGCCGCCGGCGGTCGAAAGCGTGCCGGAGCCGAGGGACGGCGCGGAACCTGCGCCCGCGCCGAGCGAGACGGCCGGTTCGGAGACGGTCGCGCCAGTCACCGAGACGGCTGGAGCCCCCGCGCTCGGAGCGGGCGGTTCCCCCGCAGACGCCGTGCCTGCGGCCGTTTCGGAACGTCCCGAGTTTCCGGATACCGCATCCGGTCAGGAGATCGCGGCGGTCGATTGGCCTTCGTCCGGGGAGCCGGTCCGACGGAACCCCCTGCCGGATCTGTCTTTGGCGGAACCGGCCGGGACGTCGGCCCCGCAGATCGCCGCGTTGCCTCGGCCGGCGCCGGAACCGCCGGTCACGAACGCGTTGCAGGCGCCCTCGTTCGACATCGGGATTCCCGTCCTCCCCGACTTGCCGGCAGGCCGCGGCCCGGACCCGCTCGACCTCCGTCTGAGCTTGGCCGATACGCCCTTGCTCCTGCCAGTGCCGCGAGAGGACGCGCGACCGTTGCCTTCGCTGCCTGCGGAAAGCCCGTTGGCCGCAGAAAGCCCGGAAACGGAACCCGCGATCGCGCCAAGGACGTCACGCGTCGCCTTGCATTTCCCGGCCGTTTCCCCCGCTGAGGCAGACCAGGTGTCGGCGGAACTGACCAAGGCCGGGTTCGCCGATGTCGCCGCCTATCCGGCCTCGATCCAGATAAGCTCGACGCAGGTGAGATATTACCACGAGAGCGACCGGGCAGCCGCGGAAGAGGTCGCCGCGTCCACGTCGACCGCGTTCGACGGTGCGGCGGTCGCGGTCCGGAGCTTCACGGATTCGCAGTCCCGGCCGCCGGAAGGGTTCCTGGAAGTCTGGCTGCGAGGGGATGCCCCCGCGGCCCCGCCGCGCGCGCAGGCCCGGGCGTCCGGGACATCCGGGCGCGCGCAGGACCCCGTGGACCGCGCGACGGCCGCCGCACGTCGGGTCACGCAACAGGAGCGGGAGCGGCAACGTCTGGCTGGCGCGGTACAGGAATTGCTGCGGGATCAGCTGGACTGACCCTCCAGCCGTCCAATCGGACGGTTCCGCCGCGTCTGCCGGCAGGGTCTGCTTGACGTGGGCGGCACCACCCCGCGCGAGGCTTTCGTTTAGGCGTCAATCTGGCTATCCATGGGTCCGGGGAAAAGGAAGCGTGGACGATGCGCCGCGTCTGACGGGGGAACGAGAGAATGAGACGGAGGTATGCCGTCGCGATCGCGGCGATGATCATGGCCATGCCGTTCGGCAACACGGCCTCCGCGGCCGAGCCGACCCTCGAGCAGCTGGAGGTCATCCAGGAGCTGCTCGAGGCGAACGACGTCGTGAGGCTGCGCAGCTATCTCGCCGAGAATCCGGAACTGCTCGAGGGCTACACGGACCTGTCCCAACTCCTCGTGCAATTCATGGCGGAGTCGCGCAACGTGATCAGCTATCTCGGGTTCGGCTCGTCGCAGGACGGGGATTCGCAGGACGACGCGCCCGGTGTCTCGATCTACTAGATGCGGATGAGGCAGCTACCTGCCTCCACATCCGGCGATGGGTTCCGCCCGTCGCGGCCCCGGCGTCGGATCTCTCTCGTGGTCGACCCGAGGTTTCCGGGCGGGACGTCGGCCGCGGTCGCGGCGGAGATAAGGGCACTCGCGCCGTTGGTCGATCTCGAGATCGTCGGGATCGAGACGGCCATGTTCCGCGACAGGAGGGTGAATGCGGACCTCGAGGACGCGATCGCGGATGCCGGTCTCGAGCTGCGGTGGAGCCCGTCCGTGGTGCGGGCCGACACGATCGTCTTCCATAATCCGTCGTGCCTGAAGTTCGATGTGGCCCTTCCGGTCCGGTTCAGCTGCTCGACCGCGGTGCTGGTCACGCACGAGAACTTCCTGCGTCCGGGCGACACCGAGAGCTTCGACGTGGCGCATTGCCTGTCGCTCATCGAATCCCGCCTCGTCTGCACGTCGCGCTGGCTCGCACCCGTCTCGCCCCTGAACCGTCGCGGCGTCGAGACGTGGCTGGAGCAGACCGGGGCGCCGTGGGAGGCGACCCCGTTCGACTGGTTCAACATCTGCGACATGCCGATCCGGCCGCCGACGGAGAGGCCGAGGGACCTGCGCGGGCGTCACTCGCGGCCGGGGCTCGAGAAGTTTCCGCCCATGGAGGTCATGCTGCGGCACTTCCCCCCCCATGCGGAGGGCGTGGTCATCCTCGGGGGCGACGGCTTCCTGTCGGAGCCGGACAGCGTGCCCGTGCATTGGGATCTGCGCAGGTTCGGCGAGACGGACGTGTCGCGCTTTCTAGAGGAGATCGACTTCTTCGTCTATTTCACGCATCCGCTCTGGCGCGAGAGTTTTGGCCGGGTCATCGCCGAGGCGATCGCGGCCGGCAAGATGGTCCTCACCGACCCGGCGACCGCGGAGTCCTTCGGCCCGGCCGTCGTGCCGACGGACGCGAACGAAGTCGACGGGACGATCGCCAGGTTCCTGGCCGAGCCGGCCCAGTACGTCGCATTCGTCGAGGAGGCGCAAGACGGGCTCCGGCGCTTCCGGCCGGAGGCGTTCCGCAGCACGGTCCTTGCCGGGCTCGAGGGAATCGAGGGCCGCGCCAATGCTCTTCTGTGATACCTGCGGCACCGAGACGCGCGATCTCGAGGATCTCGCGGTCTTCGCAAGCCAGCTCTCCGCGGCCGGTATCCGTGCGCGCATCCAGTTCGCCTCCATTCCCACCGACTTGGGCCGGAACCTGCAATTCGACCTCGCGCGATATCTTACCGATCGGCTGCCGGGTCCCGGGGACCACGTCGTCCTTCTCGCGTCTCACCGCCTCACCGACGCGAAGCTGGTCGCGTTGCGGCGGCTATCGGGGGACGCGACGCGCTGCACGGCCTTCGGCACCTATCCGACCCGGCAGGCGGCCATCGGATTGCGGGCGAAGCTCTCCTACGTCTTCGGCAGCGAGCCGGAGCTTCACGACCTGACGAATGACGGCTGGTCGGGGGGGGCCGGTTCCCGCGGGCCGGTCTTCGGAATGCCGCGTCGCGGAAAGGTCCCTGCCCGCCCGCGGCTCCTCCTCGTCGAGCCGGACCTCGCCGACCCGCGTGAAGCGGCGGGCGTCGTCGCCCTCGCCTTGTCGCAGCGGCTGCAGGTGACGATCCTGACGAACGGCCGTGCCAAGCGGGGCTGGCAGACGACGAACGGGACCGAGGTGCCGGTCTTTCACTACGGCGAGGTTCTGCCCGTCGATCTGGCGGAGCGCGTCGATATCTGCGCGACCTTCACCCCGCTCCTCGGCAATTACCGGCTTCAGTGTCTCGTCGCCAATCTCGGCCGGTCGGGCGTTCCCCTCCTCGACGCGACGCCCGGTCATGCGATCGCCTCGGATCTGGAGCTTTTCGTGCGCGCCCCGGTGGACACCGTCACGCTCGCGCCGTTTCTGGAGGCGGAGATCCTGCCGAACCGAGCCGAGATTGGGCGGCGGACGGCGGGGTCGCGCACCGCCGCCTGCTTCGCGCCCGAGGTGGCGCTGCCCGACCTCGGAACGCCGGCCCCCGATGCGCCCGCGGACCCGATCGCCCCCCTCGCCTTCGTCCCCACGAACGGGATCGGCCTCGGCCATGCGCAACGCTGCGCGCTCGTCGCGGGCGAGATCGCGTCGGATACGAAACCCGTCTTCGCCGCCTTTCCGAGTTGCACCCGTCTCGTGAAATCCTACGGCTTCGACGTCATGCCGATGATCAGCCGCAGCGACGCCCATCGGCAGAGCTTCGAGAACGACCTCGTGAACTATGTCCGCCTCCGCGCCCTGACGGCGGGCGGAAGGAGCCTCGTCTTCGACGGCGGATACGTTTTCGACTCCATCTACAGGACGATCCTCGAGAACCGTCTCCGCGGCATCTGGATCCGCCGGGGCCTCTGGCAGCCGGCGCAGGACAATTCGGTCGCGCTCGACCGCGAGAAGGTGTTCGCGCGGGTGATCGTCCCGTTGGAGGCCTTCGCGGAGCTCAACACGCGCTATTCCCACGGCGATCACGTCCGCGAGGTCGGCCCCGTCGTGCGACGGACGACGCTTTCCGCGCGCGAACGCGATACCCTGCGGGCATCGCTTGCGGCACGCTACGGCCTCGACTTCGACCACCTCGTGGTCTCTCTGCTCGGCGGCGGCATCGCGGCGGACCGGAGCGCGCAGATTCAGGCGCTCTGCGGCATGACGGAGCCGCGATCCGACGTCCTCCACCTCGTGGTCCTCTGGCCCGGAGCCCGGCAGGAGCCGGGCTGGTTCGGTTGGCGGCGGACCCGCGTCGTCCGGACCGACCGGGCCGGCATTCTCCTCGCGGCAGCCGATCTCTGCGTCGCCGCGGCGGGCTACAACCTCTTCCACGAGGTTCTCTACAACAGGACGCCGGCGATCTTCCTGCCGCAGACGGGCGCGTTCATGGACGATCAGAACGCGCGGGCGCGCGCCGCGAGCGAGAGGGGATTGGCGTCGGTCGTCGAGCCGAACGAGCTCATGCGGCTCGAACGCGAACTTAACCGCTTCCTGTCCCGCGGAGAGGCGGAAGCGACGGCGGCGCGGCTCGCGCGGATCGACCTGCCGGAGCCCGGCAACCGCGCCGCCGCACGCGCGATCGAGGAGGTTCATGACGATGACCACGGATTACTGGACGATACTGGCGCGCGTCACGCCGCACCACGCCGATGACATCGACGATCTGACGGCACCGTTCGGCCCCCGGCCCGACGCCCCCGGGCAAGACGTCTTCCCCGCGTTCGACGCCTTGCCGTTCCCCGAACCGCGGTTCAAGCGCGAGGACGCGATCTGCGTCGGCTTCCGGGTCGCGGGCGAGTTGCCGGATGCCGCGGCGCGCGCCATGCGCCTCGCCGCGCTGGCGCTCGAGCGCGATACCGGGATCATCGTCCTGTCGGAGGACGGACTTGCCCGCCTGGAACGCTTCGGCTTCCGCGTCGAGTGCGTTCCTCCTGCCGCCGCCGAGACGCATGACGATTGGAGCGAGCAGGTCCGACGTTTCTGGGGCCTCGACCAGATCCTCTGAGATCGTCGGCATCGAGCCGGGAGGTGGCTCTGAATAAGGCTTGCGCCAACGACACGAGGGCGCTTACCTCGAAAAGCCGGCATTTCGAGAGGGAGGAATCGGAATGGCCCTTCTGGCATCGGCCGCCCTGTTCGCGGTCTTCATGGCCAACGTCGTCATGGGTTCCCTGGGGGACGCCTTCCTGAGCAACGTCTCGGAGATGCTGGTCCTGTTCATGGCGGCCGTCGCGTTCGTCGTCGCCATCCTCAGATACGAAGCCGCCGCGCGAAAGTAGCGGCGCGACATTGTCCAGGGAGGACACCACCATGACCGAAGACCGGACCGCGCTGAATTCGGCCGAACGCCGCAACTTCCTGAAGCTCGCCGGAACGGGCAGCCTCACCGCCGCGATGGTCGCGGGCGCCGCCGGCACGCTCTGGTCCGACGCGGCGGTGGCGCAGACCGCCAACGAGGAGCGGGACCGCGAGGCCGCGGCCGAACACGTCATGACGATCGGCACCGAATACGTGCTGACCGCGGATCGGTCCTATCCGCTCATGCAGCTCGACCTGAAGGAGAACATCCAGAACACTTCGGGCGGCAAGGTCTACGTCAAGCTGGCCTCCGGCGGGCAGCTCGGCGTCGGCGGCGAGCTCGTCCAGAAGGTCCAGTCCGGCACGATCCAGGCGGCGCAGCACTCGCTGTCGAACTTCGCCCCCTTCGCCTCCGCGATCGACCTGATCAACCTGCCGTATTTCTGCGGCTCGAACCAGAAGTTCACCAACCTCGTGGCTTCCGACGCCTGGAAGGAGGAGGTCCACCCGAAGGTCGAGGCGAGCGGGTTCAAGCCGCTCCTCTACATCGTCATCGACCCGCGCGTGGTGGCGGTCCGCAAGGGGGGCGAGGGGGCGGTCATGGCGCCGTCGGACCTGCAGGGGGTGAAGTTCCGGGTGCCGGGCAGCCAGATGCTGCAGCAATATTACCGCATGGTGGGCGCCAACCCGACGCCCGTGGCCTGGGGCGAGACGCCCTCCGCGATCCAGCAGGGCGTGGCCGACGCGCTCGATCCGTCGGTCGGCGCGCTCTACGTGTTCGGCTTCAAGGACATGCTGAGCCACATCACCTTCACGCAGGCGGTGCCGGACAGCCAGATGTATTCCGTCAACCTGCAATGGTACGAAAGCCTCCCCGACGACGTGAAAGCGGCGCTCGACTTCGCCGCCGAGATCACGACGCAGCAGAACCTCGCCAAGGTGCCGGCCGCGCGCGCGTTCGCGCAGGCCGAGCTCGAGAAGGCGGGCGTGGAGTTCCATTCCCTCTCCGAGGACGAGCTTGCGGCATGGGAGGAGGCCGGCGGCTATCAGCGTAGCGAATGGGACCAGTTCAAGACCGAGCTGGCCGGGTCAATGGAGGCGTTCCAGCGGCTGGAGGAAGCGGCGAACACGCAGGGCCGGCTCTATGTCAACGACGCCTGACCGGCGCCGGGTCCGGGCGTGAGCCGTCCGGACCCGGCGCATCGGGACAGAACGATGCTGGGCGTGATCGACCGCAACCTCGAACGCTGGGCGCTGCTCGTGTTCTACACGATGCTCGTCGGGACGATGGCGATCGAGGTCATGCGTCGCGAGGTGTTCGCGTATTCCTCGATCTGGGGGGAGGAGGTGGTGCGCTACGCCTTCATCTACCTCGTCTGGATCGGCGCGGCCGCGGCGGTGCGGGACCGGGCGCATATCCGCATCGACGTGCTGTTCCACTACCTTCCGCCGCGCGGAAAGGCGGCGCTCTACATCTTCGGCGACCTCGTGATGGCGGCCGTCGCCTGCCTCGCGCTGTGGTGGTCGTTCGACACCGTGGAGGTGAGCTGGCGGTTCGGGTCGGTGACGGACGGGCTGCGCGTCTCTAAGGTCTGGGCGCTTGCCGCCGTTCCGATCGGCTTCACGCTTATCCTCGTCCGCCTCATCCAGTCGTTCCTTCGGGACGTCCGCGACCTCCGCCGGGGCCGCGACATGTTCGAGGGCAACGTGCTCTACGAATAGGCCCGCGAAATGCTCTTCCAGCAATTGCAGGAGCAGACGGTCGAGCTCGGCTGGTCGTTTTACGGGCCGGTGCTCCTGTTCGTTGCGCTCTGCGCGCTCGGCGTGCCGGTCTGGGCCGTGATCGGGGCCTCGGCGGCTGCGCTGATATGGTGGTCGGGCGCGGTGCCGATGTCGCTTTTGGGGGAGTCGCTCTTCTCCGGGATCGACGCCTTCGCGCTGACCGCGGTGCCGCTCTTTATCCTGACGGGCGACGTACTGGTGCGCACCGGGCTCAGCCGCAAGTTCCTCGACGTGGCCGAGGCGCTGACGTCCTGGGGCAAGGGCGGCTTCGGCTCGGCCACGGTGCTGGTCTGCGGCATGTTCGCGGCGATCTCCGGCTCGGACGCGGCCGGCGCGGCGGCGGTCGGACGGATGACCATCGCCCGGCTAGTCGAGGCGGGCTATCCGCGGCCCTAGAGCTTTTCGGCCGAAAGTTGAATCGTGGGGATTCCCATGAGGGAGGCGGTGTGATTCATCCTTTTGAGGAGGA
>NZ_CANLTR010000021.1 GCF_947494055.1 uncultured Jannaschia sp.
GGCCAGTGGATGAACTGCATGAAGCTGCTCGGTCAAAAGCTCATGGCCCGAGATTTCGATCGTCAGACAGCCGAACTCCAGGTCCGCATCGCCATCCTCAACCGCTACACCGCCCTCGGCATCCCCGTCACGCGGCCCATCGGCTGACATCCACGGGGGAAAGGGGGAACTCGGCCTTCAGCGTCTTTACGCAACAAGGCCGTCTGTACACACGAGGCCCCGTCAAGGGACTCGACAAGCGAGACGCGAAGGGAGAACAATAGGGGAACATAAATCGATTCCCCGGTGTTCCCGCCCCATGTCGGACCCTGACCTGCCCCCTTTTGCCGAAGCCTTCTCGACCACGCGGGACGGGGCGGGAACGGGCTTCGTGATGGCGCAGATCGAGGCACGGCTTGCCGGCGCCGGGCGGCGGGACGGGCCGATCCTCTGGGTGCAGGATCACCGCGCCACGCAGGAGGCGGGCCTGCCCTGCCTGCGGGGAATCGCCGCAACGGGACTCGGAATGCCCATCCTGCGGGTCGGCGCGCGCGGCGCGGCCGATGCGCTTTGGGCGATGGAGGAGGGACTGGAATGTGCCGCGCTGTCCGCCGTCGTGGGCGAGGTCTGGGGCAACCCCAAGGCGCTCGACTTCACTGCCACCAAGCGGCTCGCGCTCCGCGCGGCGCGGTCCGGCGTGCCGGTCTGGCTCCTGCGGCAGGACGCGGCGGCGGATCTCTCGGTCGCGCCCGAGCGCTGGCGGCTGGTCTCCGCCGCGTCGGAGGCGAACTCGCTCGATGCCCGCGCGCCGGGCGAGGCGCGCTGGATGGCGGAGCTGTTCCGGTCGCGGCGGCAGGCGCCGGGGATCTGGGTGGCCGGCCATGACCGGGCGGCGCATCGTGTCGATCTGGCTGCCGCGCTTTCCGATGGCGCGGTGGGAGCGGGCGCAGGCCACGCGCCCGCCGACGCCCCCCGCGCCGTGGGAGGCGGAGGACGCGCCTGACGGGCCCGACCCGGACGCCCCCCTCGTCCTCGCGCAGGACGGCCCCCACGGACCGGTGATCCACGCCGCCAATGCCGCCGCGCAGGCGAACGGCGCGGCGCGGGGCATGCGCGTCGTGGACCTGCGCGCGATCTGTCCCGAGCTGCAGGTCGTGCCCGCCGATCTCGCCGGGGATGCGAAGGCGCTGCACCGCCTGATCCTCTGGTCGCGCCGCTGGTGCCCGTGGTCGGCGGGCGACGGGGCGGACGGGCTGGTGCTCGACACGACCGGCTCGGATCATCTCTGGGGCGGAGAGGCGGCGATGCTGGCCAACATCGCCGCGCGTCTGTCCGGTCTGGGGCAGGTCGCGCGCGTGGCGGCGGCGCCGACCCACGGCGCGGCCTGGGCGCTGGCACGGCACGGCGACCGCGAGGAGATCTGCGGTGCTCGCGCGCTGCGGGTGCGGATGGCGATGCTGCCGGTCTCGGCGCTGCGCCTCGACGGGGCGACGCTGACGACGCTGCACCGGCTGGGGCTGAAGCGGGTGGGCGACCTGATGCTGGTGCCGCGTGCCACGCTGGAGCGGCGTTTCGGCCGCGACGGGCGCGCGCTGATGACGCCGCTGCGGCGTCTGGACCAGATGCTGGGCGACGCGCCCGAGCCGGTGGTCAGCCCCGCGCCCCCCTTGCGCTTCCGCATCGTGCGGCGGCTGGTGGAGCCGGTGATGGACCCGCAGCCGCTCCTGGACGAGCCGCTGGGAATGCTCTGCGACGCGCTGGCCGAAGCGGGGCAAGGGCTGCGCGGGCTGCGGCTGGAGCTTTACCGCACCGACGGGATCGCCGTGCGCTTCGAGATCGGCTGCGCGCAGGCCAACCGCGATCCGGCGCATCTGCGGCGGCTTCTGGCGCGGCATTTCGAGAGCCTCGACGCGGGCTTCGGCTTCGATACGCTGAGCCTCGAGGGGCTGCGTCCGGAGCGGCTCGCCGCCGCGCAGGTCCGGCTCGACGGGGGGATCGACAGCGACGTGGCGCTGGCCACGCTGGTCGACCGCCTGACAGCGCGGCTGGGCCCGGGCGCGGTGGAACTGCCCGACCCCGGGGAAAGCCACCTGCCGGAGCGTGCCGAGGGCTGGCGGCCGGCGCTGGACGGACTGGGCGGCGGGCTGGACGGCCGGCGCGCCGACGCGCTCGCCCCCGGGGGGCTCGGCGGCGGCGGCCTCGTCGCGCCGGGGCGGGAGCGGCCCGTCCGCCTGCTGCGCGCGCCGGAGCGGATCGAGGTGCTCTACGCCGTGCCCGAGGGCCCGCCCGTGCGGTTCCGCTGGCGCCGCAAGCCCTACCTGATCCGCCGCCATCAGGGGCCGGAGCGGATCGCGCCGGAATGGTGGCGGGCGAAACCGGGCACGCGGCTTCGCGACTACTACAAGGTCGAGGTCGAGGAGGGCGCGCGCTACTGGCTCTACCGCGAGGGGATCGCCGGCGACGGGCGCGGGGGCGAGCCGGACTGGTTCCTGCACGGCCTCTTCGCCTGATGCCGGACCAGCCGCTCACCCCCGACAAGCGGACGCTGGCGCGCCACGACGACTTCGCCGCGAACCCGCCCGCGCCCTTCGTCGAGCTGGGCCTGACGACCTGTTTCTCGTTCCTGCACGGCGCGTCGGAGCCGGTCGACCTCGTGCTGCAGGCCTGGGAGCTGGGCTACCATGCGCTGGGCATCGCCGATCGCAACTCGATGGCGGGGGTGGTGCGGCTGCACACCGAGGCCGAGACGACGAAGATGCGGCCGCTGATCGGCACGCGGATCGTGCTCGTTGACGGGACCGAGATCCTGGCCTACCCGACCGACCGCGACGCCTACGGCAATCTCTGCGCGCTGATCTCCAAGGGGCGGATGTCCACGCCGGACGGGGCCTGGCAGGAGAAGGGGCGCTGCGACCTGACGCTGGCCGACCTCGCGGCGCACCAGGCGGGGCTGGTGCTGATCGCGATGCCGCCCGACGACCTGGACGCCTTCGCCGCGCGGCTGCCCGGCCTCGTCCGCCGCCTGCCGTCGCTCACCCACGTCGCGGCGGCGCATCTCTACCGCGGCGACGACCACGCGCGGATCGAGCGGCTGGACCGGCTGGCGCGGCACCACGGCCTGCGCATCGTGGCGACGAACGACGTGCATTATCACACCCCCGAGCGTCGGCCGCTGCAGGACGTGATGACCTGCATCCGCGAGAAGACGAAGCTCGCCGAGGCCGGCTTCCGGCTCCACGCCAATGCCGAGCGGCACCTGAAGTCGCCCGCGGAGATGGTGCGCCTCTTCGCGCGCTGGCCGCGGGCGATCGCCGAGAGCCTGGCCATCGCGGAACGGCTCCGCTTCTCGCTCCGGGAGCTGCGCTACGAATACCCGCAGGACGACGTGCCCGCCGGTCGGTCGCCCGACGAACACCTGCGCATCCTGACCGAGGCCGGGGCGCGGCGGCGCTACCCGGAGGGAGTGCCGCAGAAGGTCCGCGACGCGGTGGAGAAGGAGCTCGACCTGATCCGGCGCCATGACATCGCGCGCTACTTCATCACCATCCAGGAGATCGTGGCCGAGGCGCGCGGGCGCGGCATCCTTTGCCAGGGACGCGGTTCGGCGGCGAACTCGGCGGTGTGCTTCTGCCTCGAGATCACCTCGGTCGACCCCTCCAAGCACGACCTCCTGTTCGAGCGGTTCCTCAACGACGAGCGACGGGAGCCGCCCGACATCGACGTCGATTTCGAGCACGAGCGGCGCGAGGAGATCATCCAGCACATCTACGACCGCTACGGCCGCGCCCATGCCGGCCTCTGCGCCACCGTGATCCACTACCGCCCCCGCATGGCGATCCGCGAGGTGGGCAAGGTGCTGGGCCTGACCGAGGACGTGACGGCGGCGATGGCACGCACCGTCTGGGGTTCCTGGGGCAGCTCCACGGACGACATGCATCTCGAGGATACGGGCGTGAACCTCCACGATCCCGCGATCCGCCGGGCGATCCTCCTGACCGATCAGCTCATCGGGATGCCGCGACATCTGGGTCAGCATGTCGGCGGGTTCATCCTGACCGAGCATCCGCTGACGCGCACCGTGCCCATCGGCAACGGCGCGATGCCGGAGCGCAGCTTCATCGAATGGGACAAGGACGACATCGACACGCTGCGCATCCTCAAGATCGACGTGCTGGCGCTGGGCATGCTGACCTGCATCCGCAAGTGCTTCGACCTCGCCCGCGCGCATCTGGGGGAGGAAATGTCGCTGGCCACGGTCCCGCCCGAGGATGCGGAGACCTACGCGATGCTGCAACGGGGCGACTCGCTCGGCGTCTTCCAGGTGGAGAGCCGGGCGCAGATGGCGATGCTGCCGAAGCTGAAGCCCAGGGAGTTCTACGACCTTGTGATCCAGGTCGCCATCGTCCGCCCCGGCCCGATCCAGGGCGACATGGTGCATCCCTACCTGAAGCGCCGCCGCTCGGGCGAGGTGATCCACTACCCGCAGCCCGCGCCCGAGCACGGGGAGCCCGACGAGCTCAAGAACATCCTCGTCCGGACGCTGGGCGTGCCGATCTTCCAGGAGCAGGCGATGAAGATCGCGCTCGTCGCCGCCCGGTTCACGCCGGCGGAGGCGAACCAGCTCCGCAAGGCGATGGCCACGTTCCGTTCCAAAGGTCTGGTCAGCGCCCACAAGGAGAAGATGGTCGGCAACATGATCGCGCGCGGCTACGACGCGGAGTTCGCCGCCCGCTGCTTCAGCCAGATCGAGGGGTTCGGCGAATACGGCTTCCCCGAGAGCCACGCGGCCAGCTTCGCGCATCTGGTCTACGTGTCGAGCTGGCTCAAGTGTCACCGGCCGGACGTCTTCGCCTGCGCGCTGCTGAACTCGCAGCCGATGGGCTTCTACGCTCCGGCGCAGATCGTCGAGATGGCGCGGCGGTCGGGCGTGACCGTCCTGCCGGTGGACGTGAACTTCAGCGACTGGGACTGCACGCTGGAGCCCATAGGCGCAGGATTGGCGCTGCGCCTGGGGTTCCGGCAGCTTTCGGGACTCCGGCAGGCGGAACTGGCGCGGCTGGTGGCCGTGCGCGACGCGCCCTTCGCGGGGGTGGAGGATCTGCGCCGGCGCACCGGACTCTCGAAGCGCGCGATCGAGACGCTGGCCGCCGCCGACGCCTTCCGCTCCGCCGGGCAGGACCGGCGGCAGGCGCTCTGGGACGCGAAGGCGATCCGGTCCGGGCCGGACCTGCCGCTCTTCGCCCACGGCGACGCGCCGGACGTGGGCGCGGAGCCCGAGCACCTGCTGCCCGTCATGCCGATGCGGGAGCATGTCGTGGCCGACTACCAGACCGCGCGGCTGTCGCTGAAGGCGCATCCGATCGCCTTCATGCGCGGCGGCATGCGGAAGTCGGGCTATGTCCGGTCCGATCGATTGCGGTCGCTGCGGTTCAACGAGCGATGCTCGGTCGCAGGGCTCGTCCTGATCCGCCAGAAGCCCGGCAGCGCCAAGGGCGTCTGCTTCGTCACGCTGGAGGACGAGAGCGGGGTCATCAACGTCGTGATCTGGCCCGACCTCTTCGCCAGGGCCCGCAAGGCGATCATGTCGGCGCGCCTGATGGCGGTGCATGGCCATGTGCAGTTCGACGACGCGGTGATCCATGTCGTCGCGCACGAGATCGTGGACCGCAACGACGCGCTCCAGCGGCTCTCCACCGACGAGCTCACGGCCGACGTGGCGCGGGGCGATCACGTCCGGCATCCGCTGCCCGCCCATGCGAGCCGACATCCGCGCGATGTCAGCGCAATCCCGAAGTCACGAGATTTTCACTAGAAGCATGGCCCGTGACGTGCATCATCGTCCCGGCAACCAAGGGAGAACCAGATGAGACTCATGGCTATCGCCGGCACCGTCGCGGCCCTGACCGCGACGATGGCCCTCGCGCAGGATTTCGAGGCCCTCGTGAAGGAGCGGCAGCAGGGCATGAAGGATATGGGCTCCGCCATGAAGACGATGGGTCCGATCATGAAGGGCGAGGTGGATTACGACCCCGCCGCGGTCCACGAAGGGGCGCAGACCATCGCGTCCCATTCCGGCGAGACGCTGGTGAACTGGTTCCCCGAAGGCAGCATCGACGTGGCCGATAGCGAGGCGAAGCCCGAGATCTGGGACCGGCACGAGGAATTCACGGCCCTCGCGAACCAGCTTCACGAATATGCCATGGCGCTCGACGCGGCCGCCGATGCCGGGCTCGGCGCCGCAGACGAGGGTGGCGAGGCCGATGTCGGCGCGCTTCTCGGCACGGCTCCGGCGGAGGACGCGTTCGACATCGAGACCGCCTCGGCCGATGCGATCTACGGCGAGATCGGCAAGACCTGCGGGACTTGCCACCAGAACTTCCGCGTCGACGACGATTGAGACGGCTCCTCGCCATCGCGGGGGTGCTGGTCGTGGCCGGCCTGATCGGGCTGGTCGCGATCATCCTCTGGCCCATCGGGCACGACGAACCGGAGATCGCGCTCGAAGGGAATGTCCGTGACGGCGCCTATCTGGCGCGGGCGGCGGGCTGCATCTCCTGCCACTCGCGGGAGGGGGGCGAGGTCCTCGGCGGCGGCGCGCCGCTTGTGACCGATTTCGGCACGTTCCATCCGCCCAACATCTCGCCCGACCCGGAAGCGGGGATCGGTGACTGGTCCGTCGCGCAATTTGCCAAGGCCGTGCGGCAGGGCATCTCACCCCAAGGCCATCCCTACTACCCGGCCTTCCCGAGCGCCTTCTACGCCGCCTTCACCGACCAGCAGATCGCCGATCTGCACGCCGCGCTCGGCTCCGTGCCCGCCGTGGCGGAGCCCGCCCCGCCGCATGAGGTGGGCTTTCCGTTCGATCAGCGCTGGGGGCTGAAGCTCTGGCGCGCCGCGTTCGAGCACGCGCCGGACGTGGCCCCGGTCGAGGGCCGGTCCGAGGCCTGGAACCGCGGGAAGGAACTCGCCGAGGGCGCGTCGCATTGCGCGGCTTGCCACACCGACCGGAACTTCGTGGGCGGTCTGATCGAGTCCCGGCATTTCGCCGGCAGCGACGACCTTCCCGGCGGCGAGCGGGCCCCGGCGATCCTGCCGGCGGCGCTGGCCGAGGATGGCTGGGACGTCGACGCGATCACCGACGCACTCGCAAGCGGAATGATGCCGGACGGTGATACCTTCGGCGGCGCGATGGCCGAAGTCGTCGCGGGCGGCACGACGTTCCTGACCGAGGAGGACCGCCGCGCCATTGCGACCTACTTGATGGAAGGGCGCTAGGCGCCCGAAGGTCCGGTCCTGTCGCATTCGGAGGCTTAGGAAACTGTCAGGGTTTGCTGGCTAAGCAAGCACGTCCGTTCGGCTTCGCCCGGCCGGATGCGTATTGATGCCTACTTGGAGATTCCCATGGCAATTCCGACTCCGTTCGAATTCTTCGCCCGACCGTTCGATCTCGACTTCGCCGCGATGTCCGGCCTGCCCGCCGCCGCCGCGCGGAAGACCGACGGCGACGATCGCATCGTCGGCAAGGGCGCGAACGACCGGATTGCCGGGGGTGGAGGCAACGACGTGCTGAAGGGCGCCGGTGGCCGGGACACGATTGCCGGCGGCTCGGGCGACGATTCTCTCGAAGGCGGAGCGCAGGCCGATTTCCTGCGGGGCAATTCCGGACGCGACGATCTGAGCGGCGGATTGGGGAACGATCGGCTGGAGGGCGGCAGCGACCGCGACCGGTTGAAGGGCCACGGCGGCGACGATGTCCTCCTCGGGGGCGACGGCGGCGACCGCCTATCGGGCGGCACTGGGAACGATTCCCTCTACGGCGAGGCCGGACACGACTGGCTGTCGGGAGACAAGGGGAACGATCACCTCTGCGGCGGCGCAGGCAACGACAAGCTGCGGGGCGGTTCCGGAAAAGACACGCTTCTCGGCGGCACGGGGAACGACAGGCTGGCGGGCGGTACGCAGGACGACGAGTTGGCGGGTGAGGACGGCGACGACCGGCTCCTTGGCGGTGCCGGGAACGACGCCCTGACGGGCGGTGACGGCGACGACGTCGTGAAAGGGGGCGGCGGAAACGACGTCATCTATCTGGGTTCCGGACGCGACGTGTCCTTCGGCGGAGGCGGCGCGGACGAATTCGTGTTCGGCCCGCCCGACGACGATACCGTTATCTTCGACAATGTCATCAAGGG
Organism: uncultured Jannaschia sp.; assembly: GCF_947494055.1. Classification (GTDB taxonomy): domain Bacteria; phylum Pseudomonadota; class Alphaproteobacteria; order Rhodobacterales; family Rhodobacteraceae; genus Jannaschia. Next base: position 8,169 of record NZ_CANLTR010000021.1, read on the forward strand.
CTACGACCCGTCGCAGGACTTCATCACGGTTCTCGAGGGTGATGGAACGGCCAAGGCCACGGGGAAAAAGGGCCTCGACCTCCGCGATGATTGGGCCGCCGACGGCGTGAAGATGGATTTCGACGGTCATTCCTTCACGGCCGGGGAGGATGGCTTTCGCCTGACGGTCCTGTTCGATGAAAAGGTGACCGAGGTCGCGTTCTGGAACAGCGTGATCTTCTAGAGCTCCGCCGCCGCGCCGGTCCGTCTCCAGATGCCGGTCGCGAAAGCGGCCGCGCGGTCGAGCGAGGCGCGGGCCGGCGCCCACCAGGGCGCCCAGATCTGTCCCATGTGAAGCATCCCGGGCGTTACCGTCAGATGCGCGTCGACGCCCGCGGCGGCGGCGCGCGCATGCAACAGACGTGAATCGTCGAGCAGGACCTCGGGCGTGCCGACCTCGATCCAGGTCGGTGGCAATCCCGTCAGATCCGCCAGCAGGGGCGAGACGTCCGGGTCCGACGGCGGTCGCGCGCCGAAGCACATCTCGGCCAGCGCGCGGTCGCCCGCGTCGTCGACCATCGGATCGTCGGCTGCCATCTCCGTTCGGGTGGCGCTTCGGCCCGTCCGGTCCGTGTTGGGCGAGAACAGGAGCAGGCCCCGCGGCGGTCGCCCGGCGCGGGCGAGATGCAGCGCCGTCACCAGCGCGAGATGGCCGCCCGCGCTGTCGCCCGCGAGTATGACGTCGCTATCGTGGGCGATAGCGGCCAACGCGTCGTCGAGTTGCGCCGGCCACGAATTCTCCGGCGCGAGGCGGTAGGCGGGCAAGGTGACGTCGAACCCGTGCCGGTCGGTCAGATAGGTCGCGATGCGCGCGTGCGTCGCGGGCGACCCGAAGACGTAGCCGCCCCCGTGGAACCAGACCACGCGCGGCCCGCCCGGGCGCCGTGGCCGGTCGTGCCGTGATCCGGGCGCGACCGAGTCCCGTCCGAGCATCAGCTCTCGGAACGCCGGCCGCATTACCGCGGGTGTGTCGCCCAGCGGATGCGCCGCGATGCGCGCGAGCAGGTCGTCGCGCGTGACGTCCCCGTGAAACGGCACCTCAGAGGTTCATCGACTGCACCGCGCCGCCGTCCACGCGCCAGTTCGAGCCGTTGACGAAGCTGGCCCGCTCCGAGCACAGGCAGGCGATCACGAAGGCCACTTCCTCGGGTCGGCCGCGGCGCTTGAGCGACAGGTGCGGGCGCTCTTCCTCGAGGAAGGACTCGATGGCCTCGTCGAAGGAAACGCCGAGCTTCTCGGACCGCTTCTCCATCATGCCGTCGGTCATGTCCGTCTTGATGAAGGCGGGCGCGACGCAATTTATCAGCGTGCCCTTCTGCGCGTAGACCTGGCTCATGCCCTTGGAAAAGCTCAGGAGCGCGGATTTCGAGGCGTTGTAGACGACTTCGTCGGGATAGGGCTGCGCCACGTTCTCGGAGACAACGAAGACCACCCGGCCCCAGCCGCGCGCATTCATGCCGGGGATGAAGGCCTTGGACATCCGCACGGCGGACATGAAGTCGGTGTTCCAGGCATGCATCCAGTCGTCTTCGGTGATGTCGTCGAGCGGATCACCCTTGGCGCCCGTGACACCCGCGGCGTGGATGAGGATGTCGGCGTTCCACCCGGCGTCCTCGACTGCCTGCGCGACCTCGTCGGCCCCGGCCTGGTCGCTCAGATCCGCGACGACCGTCACCACGCCGTCGCCCAGCTTGAACGCGACCTCCGCCAGCTCGTCGGCGTCGATGTCGGTGAGGACGAGGTTGCAACCGTCGCCCTGCAGTATCTTCGCGGTCTCCAGCGCCATGTCGCCGGCCGCACCGGAAATGACGGCCGTGCGGCCGTTTATGTCGAGGTCCATCGATGGTCTCCGTTTCGTCGAAAGGGTCCGGGCCTATCGTTCGCGTAACGGCATCGGTTCCGGCCAGACCGCGGGGGCGTGGCCAACTACCGCACCGTCCGTAACGTCAACGCTAGTGCGTCACCCATGCCCCAAGGCGGGAATCATTTGTCCGCGACAGATGCTCGCGACCCCGGGACGCAGCCTGGAACAAGGCGGAGCGCACCGTGTTCCAACCGGGATTCTGAATACTACGAGGAGGTCGCAATGAACGCACCAACGATTCCGGCCCAGCATCAGGACAGCATGCCGGCCGACGAGCACGAGATGGATCCCGCCCCGGACTACACGCCGCGCCATCCCGGCTCGGGCAAGCTGATGGGCAAGGTCGCGCTGATCACCGGCGGCGACAGCGGCATCGGCCGCGCCGTCTCGGTCCTCTTCGCGCGCGAGGGCGCGAAAGTGGCGATCGCCTATCTCGAGGAGGACCGGGACGCCGAGGAGACGAAGCGGCTTGTGGAAGCCGAGGGCAGCGAATGCCTGCTGATCCGTGGCGACCTCGGGCAGAAGGCGCATTGCGAGACGGCGGTGGCGGACACGGTCGAGGCCTTCGGGCAGCTCGACATTCTGATCAACAACGCCGCGCAGCAATTCATCGACGAGGATTTCGCCAATCTCGACGAAGAACTGATCGATCGGATGCTCGCATCCAATGTGAAGTCCTACATGTTCACCACTCAGGCGGCGTTGCCGCATCTCAAGGACGGCGCGGCGATCGTGAACACGTCTTCGGTGAACGCCTTCGCGGGGATGGGTTCGCTCATCACCTACTCGACTACGCGCGGCGCCTCGCTGGCGTTCACCCGGTCGATGTCGAGCAACCTCGTCGAGAAGGGCATCCGCGTGAATGCGGTGGCGCCCGGCCCGATCTGGACGCCGTTCATCCCGGGCACGATGCCCGCCGAGGACGTGGAGGGTTTCGGCTCCGGTACGCCGATGGGCCGCGCGGGGCAACCTTGGGAGGTGGCCACCGCCTTCCTGTTCCTCGCCTCCTCGGACGGCAGCTACTTCACCGGTCAGACCCTCCATCCGAACGGGGGCAAGGTGGTCGGCGCCTGATGACGGTCCTATAACGTACCGAGCGAGGCGCTCCATGTGGGGCGCCTTCTGCTCGATCCGACGTCAGGAGCCGCCCCTTGTCCTCGAACCGCTGGCCCGACGCGCCCGTCATCTACCAGATCTATCCCCGCTCCTTCGCCGACAGCACAGGTGACGGTCTTGGCGACCTGAACGGCATTTCCCGCAATCTCGGCCATGTCGCGGCGCTGAACGTCGACGCGATCTGGCTGTCGCCGTTCTATCCTTCGCCGATGACCGACGGGGGTTACGACATCCTCGACCACACGGATGTGCATCCCGCCCTCGGCACGCTCGCGGATTTCGAGCGGCTGGTGCAAAGGGCGCACGACATGAACCTGAAGGTGATCGTCGACCAGGTCTTCAATCACACATCCGCCGAACATGCCTGGTTCCGCCGCGCGCTGATGCGCGATCCGCATTACGAAGCCTACTATCTCTGGGCGGACCCGAAGCCCGACGGGACGGCGCCGAACAACTGGCTGTCGCAGTTCGGACAGCCGGCCTGGACATGGTCGCATCGGCGCCGTCAGTACTACTTCCACAACTTCACCTCCGCGCAGCCCAGCCTGGACCTGCGAAACGAGAACGTGCAGGGCGAGCTGCGGCGGATCATGGCGTTCTGGCGCGAGCGCGGGGTGGACGGGTTCCGGATCGACGCGGTGACGTCGTTCCTGTGGGACCCGTCGCTCGAGGACAATCCGCCCGCCACGCCGGAGGTGCAGGCGAAGGTCGCTGGCGAGACCTTCGTTCCCTTCACCTACCAGGATCACGTCCACGACATCCTGCCCGGCGACGGCCTCGCCTATGTCGAGAAGATCCGGGACTGGGCCGGAACCGACGCCTACCTGCTGGGCGAGGTGACGTCCGGGAACAACTCCGTCGAGCTGGCCTGCGGGCTGACGGAGCCGAACCGGCTCGACGCCGCCTATACCACGGATTTGCCGGAGAACGCCGCGTCGGCCGAGGCCTATGCGGACATCCTGCGTCGCGCGCGCGATCCCCACCGCCTCGGCTGGTGGCTGTCCTCGCACGACCAGCCGCGCCATGTCGGCAAGGCCGGGGACGGGTCGGACCACGATGCACGCTTCCTGGCCTTCATGCTGGTGATGTCGCCGGGTCCGGTCATCCTCTACCAGGGGGAGGAACTGGGCCTGACGCAGCCTCACCTGCCGCGGGCCGCGGTGACGGACCCCCTCGACCTTCTCTACTGGCCCGACGGGCCGGGGCGGGAAGGCGCGCGCGTGCCGATCCCCTGGACGGAAAGCAACGACCGCGGGTTCTCGACGGCCCGGCCGTGGCTGCCGATGGACTGGCCGATGGGCGTATCCGTGGCGGTGCAGAGCATCGGCGCGGATTCCACCCTTGCCTTCTACCGCAGGGTGATCTCGTTCCGGCGCCGGCGGATGCCGAAGATGGTGCTCGAAGACTGGTCGCGGGACGGCGACGTGATCCGGCTCGACTACGAGGGCGGACGGGTGGTGCTGAACTTCGGACGGGACGGGGTCGAGGCCGGGGGCGAGCCGGACTTCGCCTCCGGTCCGATGGCGGGAACGACGTTGCCGGCGCGGACCGGGGCGGTCTGGCTCGAATGAGCGACCGGCCCGGTCCGGTGGTGCTTCAGAACCCTGCGGGGCGCAGATGGGCCGGTGTGGCGCGCAATCGGTCGAGGCGCCGCGGCATCCGTCCGGGTGCCGTGGCCCGGCCGAGGAGCACGCCGGCCGCCAGAAGCGCGGCGGCGCTCCCCAGGGCGAAGACCTTGCGCGCGACATCGCCGTCGACCACGATTCCACGGGACGAGGCACGGTCGTCGTAGGGGCCGTGCGACGCGCTGGGATAGTCCTCCACGGGGCTGTCGAGATTGTCGAGTTGCGGCAGGTCCGGCCGCTCCGACGTCTGGATGTCGGTGCCGATCTTCGTCAGCTTGCGCTCCACCGCTCCGGGGAGGAGCATGTTCGCGACCATCAGTTGCAGGACGGACCGGCCGACCAGCACCTCGCGCGCATCGCTGTCGATCGCCCGCAACACGCCTTCGGCCGCGACCTCCGGCTGGAAGATCGGCGGGGCCGGTTGTTGCTTGCGGTCCATCCGGTTGCGAGACCAGTCGAATTGCGGCGTGTTGAGCGCCGGAAGCTGGACCATCGACAGCGTGATCGGGCGCCGGGCCTGGGCGAGCTCGATGCGCAGCGACTGGGTGAAGCCCTCGATGGCGTGCTTGGCGCCGCAATAGGCGGCCTGGTTCGGGACCGAGGTATAGGCGAGGCCGGAGCCGACATTGACGATGTTCCCGCGTGCCATGATCCGCAGCGCCGTCCGGCAGCCGTTCACCGTGCCGATATAAGTCGTGTCGGTGATCTTGCGAAACTCGGCCTCGTCGACCTTGGCGAAGGGCGAAAGGCTGGTGAGCATCGCGTTGTTCACCCAGACATCCGGCACGCCGAGTTCCGCGACGATCGCGTCGCCGGCCCGCTCGAGCGCGGCGCCGTCGCTCACGTCCACCGATCGGGTCCAGACACGGTCGCCCATGATGCGCGACAGCGTCTCCAGCCGTTTCGTGCCGCGGGCGAGGACGGCCACGCGGTAGCCGCGATTTAGCAGGGCGTCGACGGTCGCGCGGCCGATGCCGGCCGATCCGCCGGTGACGACGGCGATAGGGGGATTGTGCATGATGGTCTCCGTTCCATGCCGGGACGCGACATACCGCCGTTCGCGATCTGCCGGCCGGGATCGTTGGTCAACGTTTTCGCCGCACCGCTCAGTTCCCGGCTTGCGCCGGAGCGCCGCACAGGAACGAAGGGACGACCCGGGACGTTTGCTGGCAGGAACCCCACAAACGGGAAGGAAACACGATGGACACCCTGAAGGACCTCTATATCGACCAGTTGCAGGACATCTACTCGGCCTGCACCCAGTCGCGCGACGTGACCGTCGAGCTCGAGGAAGCCGCGACCGATCCGGAGCTGAAGAAGGCGCTCCATTCCGGCCACAAGGGCATCTCCGACGGCTTGCAGATGCTCGAAGCCTTGATCAAGGGCCACGGCGCCGACCCGAAGGGCGAGCATTGCAAGGGCATGGAAGGCCTCGTGAAGGAGGCGCGGTCCCATGCGCTGGAGGAGGAGTTCGGCGACGATGCGGTGCGCGACGTGATGATCATCACGCAGTACCAGCGCATGGCGCATTACGCGATCGCCGGCTACGGCTGCGTCAAGGCGTTCGCCACGCGGCTCGGCCTCGATGAGGAAGCCGCGCGCCTCGATACGCATCTGTCGAACACCTATGACGGCGACGACCACATGACGCGTCTCGCCACGAGCGGCATCAACGCGGACGCCGTGGCCTGACAGACCGGCATCAGCAATGCGAAGGGCGGCCCCGGCGGGGCCGCCTTTTTTCGTTCAGTGAACCGCGCAAACGAAAAGCGCGGCCCGATCGGACCGCGCTTTCCCGTCTGTTTATCTGGAAAGTCAGCTAACGCTGCTGCCGAGGTTCTGCTTCTCGGCCTCGTCCTCGGCCGCGTCCTTCACGCGAGCGGCGGCCGATTTCGCGGCGCCCTCGGCCCGGTCCACCGCCTCTTCGCCGGTGGGCGTGCCTTCCTTGGCGTTGCTCAGCGTCTCGGACGCGACGGCCTTGGCCTCCTCGGCCGCGGCCCGCGCGACTTCCTGCAGCTTGTCGACCTCGGCGTGATAGATGCGCTCGGCCTCTTCCAGCGCACGGTCGCGGTAGGAGCCCACGTAGGCGTCTTCCTGACGCGTGCGCGGCAGCGCGGCGCCGATCGCGGCGCCCAGCCCGAAGGCGAGAAGGCCACCGACCAGCGGATGCTCACCATACGCGTCGCGGCCCTGCGAGGCATACGCACGGGCGTGTTGGTCCAGGTTCCGCTGTGCGTTGTAGGCCGCCTGTCGCGCGGCGATGACACGGTCTCGTGCGGCGTCGGTCATGTGTTCGGTTCCTTCCTTTAGGCGATCGATGAAGCTCTGTTCGGAGCTGTCGTCGTAATCGCGCATGTATGAGGGGTGGTCGCGGCCGCCGCCGAGGGACGGGACGGCCCCGCCGATCCGTCTGCCGGCGGAACTCAGGCTGTCCCGCGCCGAACGTGCGGCACCGGTGATACGGTCGCGAAACGTGGGGTCGTGGCGGTCGCCCGTGGCACGGGCCAACCGGTCGTCGAACCCGCCCATCTCGTCCGGGCCACGGCGGAAGCCATGCACCGGCTCGTACGCCCGGTCGTCATAGGCGACCTTCGGCGTATGCGTCGCCGGCTCGAGCCGGGTGCGCGACGCCGGAAGGCGGTCGCCAGGCATGGCGGTGCCGGTCTCGTCTTCCGTTCCGACTTCGTCGGGACGACCGTAGGTGTCGCGGAACGACTCGACGTCGTGCGTCGCGCCCCATCGGTCATAGGTGCCGGCCGTCGGCCGGGACGGGCCCGCGATCAGCCAGGCGAGGCCAACTCCCGTCAGCGCAAGCGCGATCGGGTTGGCCTTCGCTTGCCGGACCGCGCCGTCGGCGAAGGCGCCGCCATGCTCCCGGAAGAGGCCGGAAGCGGTCTCGACCATCGCCTCGGGCGAGAAGCGGTTCTGCAACGCGTCGAGGGAGCGGGCGAGTTCGCCACGCTCGGCCTCGATCTCGCGTTCGATCTCGTCTGGGGACTTGTCAGACATCACATCGTCTCCTTGACGGCCACGGCATCACGCTTGACGTTCTTTACCGTGCGGTTCGGGGCGAGGCTCGACAGCTTCAGATCGCTGATGCCCTTCGACACCATGACGAAGGCGATGATCGCCAGCGCGCCGCCCACGATGAGAGCGGCCCAGCCCGCATCGAGCCCCAGCTCGGCAATCGCCGAGACCAGCGCCGCGGCCAGCACGTTCAGCGCGACGAGCGCCACGACCAGCGCGCCGGCCAGCATCCCGACGGCGACTCCGGCCCGGGTGACGTTCTCGGATACCTCGGCGCGGGCGAGGTCCACTTCCTTGCGGACGAGATTTGAGACATGCGACAGCACGTCCCCGATCAGGCCCGTCGTTCCTTTCGTTTCCGGGGCCTCGTTCATCGTCCGTAACCTCCGACCGGGCGGTCGTACGCGGTGCCGGCAACGCCGGGCGTCGGCGCGTCGAAGCGCGGATCGTAATCGTCGCGGCGATAGTCCGAACGATCACGCGGCATCCCGCTGCGATAGCCGGACTGGTCGCGTTCGGACGCCTTGAGCAGTCGCGCGACCGCGAAGCCCAGAAGCGCGGCCCCGCCGAGGAAGACGCCCGGATTGCGGCGGGCGAAGGTGGTCACGTCATCGGCAAGCGAGCCGAGATCCTTGTCCCGGATCGCGTCGGCCGCGTAGCCCAAATTCGAGGCGAGGTAATCCGCCGCGCGTGCCTGATAGCTGTCGTCACCGAATTCGTGACCGGCATTGCGGATCTGATCGGCCGTGCGCTCGATGTTGGATGTCGCGTAGCTGCGGGCCTCCTCGACCTTGGAATCCGCGGCCGACCGGGCCTGGTCGGCGAGCTTGTGCGCCTCGCCGCGGGCCTTGTCGCCGAGCTGCGACGCACGGCTCTCCGCGGCGTCCTTCGTCTCCTTCGCCATGTCGGCGGCGTTCTTCTCCGAGCCTGATGCAGAGCCGGTCGCGGTCGTGTTCGACGTGGTCGCGCTCCCGCCCGTGGTGGCTCCGCCGGTGGCCGTTGTTCCGCCCGTCGAGCCGGCGACAGCGCCGGTAGCAGCGGTGGAGGGGTTCGCCGCCGTGGAGGCGGCCGTCGACGGGTTGCCGGGTTTCGGCGTGGCCGTCGGGGTAGGGGTGGATTTGTCGGTGTTCATTACTGTGTCTCCTAAATTGCCTTGGATCGGGCCGATCGGATCAGCTGACGAAGCTGATCACCGCAAGGACCACGACGACGACGCCGATGATGTAGAAGATGCTGTGCATGCTGGCCTCTCAGGTTCCGCGGGGTGCCGGGTCCTGTGCGGTTGGCCGGCGCCTCAACTTCGGCACCTCAACGCGTCCATTCACAATTCTGTTCCCTTCCTTAACCCGCGGCCCCGGCAAGCGTGGCGCTTGCCCGGAAAGCCGCCGGCGGGTAGCCCCGACAGGATGCTGGACCTCGATCTCGTGATTTTCGACTGCGACGGCGTGCTCATCGACAGCGAGGGACTGTCGGGGGAGGTGCTGATCGAATCCCTGGCCGAGATCGGGGTAACGATCGACTTCGACGTCTTCTGCACGCGCATGGTCGGGCGGAGCTTTCCGACCGTCGCCGCCGAGCTTCGGACGCGATCAGGATACCCCCTGCCGGAGGGGTTCGAGATGCAGTACCGGCGCCGCCTGCTCGCCCGGTTCGAGACGGAGCTCGCGCCCACGATGGGGGTCGAGTCGATGCTGGACCTGCTCGATCTTCCGGTCTGCGTCGCGACCTCGTCGTCGCCCGAGCGGGTGCGACATTCGCTCGGCGTGACCGGGCTCTCCGACCGGTTCCCGCATGTCTTCACCGCCTCCGAGGTCGCGCGGGGCAAGCCGGCGCCGGACCTGTTCCTGCACGCCGCGGCGCGGATGGGGGCGGATCCGGCCCGATGTCTCGTCGTTGAGGACAGCCTGCCCGGCCTCGAAGCCGCCCGCGCCGCGGGGATGCGCGCGCTGCGCTACACCGGCGGGGCGCATCTGCGGGGGCGGATGCTCAAACACGAGGCCGACATCGTCTGCTTCGACGACTGGCGCAGGTTTCCCGCGGTGATCGGGGCATGAGCGACGAGACCCGGTTCGACGACGCCGCCCGCGCGGGCTGGCTCTATTACGTCGCCGGCAACCGGCAGGACGAGATCGCGCGCAAGCTCGGCGTCAGCCGGCAATCGGCGCAGCGGCTCGTGGCGATGGCGGTGAGCGAGCGGCTGGTGAAGGTCCGGCTCGACCACCCGATCGCACAATGCATGGAGCTGGCGCATCGCCTGACCGAACGCTACGGGCTTTCGCGTTGCGAGGTCGTACCCTCGGATCCGGACGCGCCCGGTTTGCTGACCGGCGTCGCCATCGTCGGCGCGGTCGAGATGGAACGCTTCCTGAAGCTGTCCGCACCGCAGATCCTCGCCCTCGGCACCGGCCGGGCGCTGCGGGCCTGCACCGAGCACCTCGCGGCGATGAACTGTCCGCAGCACCGCATCGTCAGCCGACTCGGCAACATGATGCAGGACGGGTCCGCCACGCCCTACAACGTCGTCATCCGCATGGCCGAGCGGGTGGGCGCGCGCCACTACCCGATGCCGCTTCCCGTGCTCGCCCGCACGCAGGACGAGCTGGCGGTGCTCCACGCGCAGGATCCGGTGCGCAACACGCTCGAACTTTGCGCGCGCGCGGACGCGACCTTCGTGGGCGTGGGCCAGATCGACGAGATGGCGCCGCTCAAGGTGGACGGGTTCATGAGCGAGGCCGAGGTCACGGCCCTGCGCGCGCAGGGGGCCGTGGGCGAGATCACGAGCTGGGTCTTCGACGGCGACGGGCGCATCTTCGACAGCGGCTACAACGAACGCGTGGCCTCCGCTCCGCTCGCACCGGCGGGCGACCGGCCGGTCATCGGCATCGCCGTGGGGGCCGCGAAGGTGCCGGCAATCCGTGGCGCCTTGCGCGGCCAGCTCCTCAACGGACTGATCACGGACGAAGCGACGGCGGCCGGCGTTCTGGATGACGGCGCGGATCTGCCGGCTCGTTCACCCCCTTGACAGAACCGTCCTGAATGATGAGCATACGCCCACCTGATAGGCATTTGCCCAAAAGGCATATGGGAGGATTTATGACCAAGATGAACCGTGCCCTGATGGGCGCGACCGCGTTCTGCATGGTCGCCGGAGTCGCATCCGCGCAGCAGACCACCCTGACCATCGCCACCGTGAACAACGGCGACATGATCCGCATGCAGGGCATGACCGACAGCTTCACCGAAGCCAACCCGGACATCGCCCTCGAATGGGTGACGCTCGAGGAGAACGTCCTGCGTCAGCGTGTCACCACCGACATCGCGACTAACGGGGGTCAGTACGACGTGATGACCATCGGCACCTACGAGGTTCCGATCTGGGGTCGTCAGGGTTGGCTGACATCGCTCAATGACCTGCCGGCCGAATGGAACAAGGACGACATCCTGCCCGCGATCGCCGGGGGACTCACCGTCGACGGAGAACTCTACGCCGCGCCGTTCTACGGTGAATCCTCGATGGTCATGTACCGCACCGACCTGATGGAGGAGGCCGGCCTCGAGATGCCCGAGGCGCCGACCTGGGAGTTCATCCGCGAGGCCGCGGCGGCGATGACCGACGAGGAGGCCGAGATCTACGGCATCTGTGCCCGCGGAAAGGCCGGCTGGGGCGAGAACATGGCCTTCCTGACCGCGATGGCCAACAGTTTCGGCGCCCGTTGGTTCGACGAGGAATGGAACGCGCAGTTCGACCAGCCGGAATGGCGGGAGACGCTCGAGTTCTACACCGGCATGATGGAGGAATCCGGCCCTCCGGGCGCGTCCAACAACGGGTTCAACGAGAACCTCGCGCTGTTCCAGCAGGGCAAGTGCGGCATGTGGATCGATGCGACCGTCGCCGCGTCCTTCGTGACCGGTGCGGACTCGACCGTGGCCGACCAGGTCGGCTTCGCGCTGGCGCCCGATACCGGCCTCGGCAAGCGCGGCAACTGGCTCTGGGCCTGGTCGCTGGCGATCCCGGCGAGTACCGATGCGCCGGAAGCCGCCAAGACGTTCGTCGCCTGGGCCACGTCCAACGAATACACCGAGCTGGTGGCCGAGGCCGAGGGCTGGGCCAACGTCCCGCCGGGCACGCGCACCTCGCTGTACGAGAACGAGGAATACCTCTCGGCCGCGCCTTTCGCCGAGATGACGCTGCAAAGCATCGAATCCGCCGATCCGACCAACCCGACGGTCGATCCGGTCCCCTATACCGGTGTGCAGTTCGTGGCCATTCCGGAGTTCCAGGGCATCGGCACGGCGGTCGGTCAGCAGTTTTCCGCGGCACTTGCGGGGACCACGTCGATCGACGACGCGCTCGCAACGGCGCAGCAGCTGACAACCGACGAGATGGAGGACGCGGGCTACAACTGAGCCCGTTTCCCGGCGGGGCCGACCACCCGGCCCCGCCACCCCCGTGTTCTTGGGAGGGATCACGTCATGGCTACCGCACATTCCCGCGCCGCCGCCCGCATCATGATCGCGCCGGCCACGGTCCTGCTGCTCGGGTGGATGCTGATCCCCCTCTGCATGACGCTCTACTATTCGTTCCAGCGCTATCGCCTGCTGACGCCGGACAATCGCGGATGGGTCGGGTTCCGGAACTACGAGCGGTTCCTCACCAATCCGGCGTTCCAGGATGCGTTGATCAACACGCTCCTCCTCGTGCTTGGCGTACTCGTCATCACCGTCGTCCTCGGGGTGCTCCTCGCGATCCTGCTCGACCAGCCGATGTTCGGCCAGGGCATCGTCCGCATCCTCGTGATCGCCCCGTTCTTCGTGATGCCCACCGTCTCGGCGCTGGTCTGGAAGAACATGTTCATGAACCCGGTGAACGGCCTCTTCGCCTACGCGTTCGAGGCGGTCGGCCTGCAACCCTACGACTTCCTCAGCCAGGCGCCGCTCGCCTCGATCATCGGGATCGTGGCGTGGCAGTGGCTGCCTTTCGCCACGCTGATCCTGCTGACGGCGATCCAGTCGCTCAACAGCGAGCAGATGGAGGCTGCCGAGATGGACGGCGCCGGGCCGATCCAGCGGTTCATCTACATCACGCTGCCGCATCTGGGCCGCGCGATCACCGTCGTGATCCTGATCCAGACGATCTTCCTTCTATCGATCTTCGCCGAGATCCTCGTGACCACGAATGGCGGTCCGGGTACGGCCTCCACCAACCTCACCTACCTCGTCTACGCCGAGAGCCTCCTGAGCTTCGACGTCGGCGAAGGCAGCGCCGGGGGCGTCGTCGCCATCATCCTGGCCAATATCGTCGCGATCTTCCTGATGCGGATGATCGGCAAGAACCTGGACGCCTGAGGAGGAGACGCGGATGGCCCGAGCGATCACACCCCGCCGCAAGGCGTTCAACACCGCCCTCGCCTGGCTCATCGGGCTGGCGATCTTCTTCCCGATCCTGTGGACGTTCCTGACGAGCTTCAAGACCGAGGCGACCGCGATCGCCGACCCGCCGGTCTGGTTCTTCTTCGACTGGACGACGGAGAACTACTCCGTCGTGCAGGAGCGGTCGGGCTACTTCCGCTACTTCTGGAACAGCGTCCTGATCTCGGTCGGCTCCACGTTGCTCGGCCTGATCATCGCGGTCCCGGCGGCGTGGTCGATGGCCTTCGTGCCGGCGCGCCGTACGAAGGACATCCTGATGTGGATGCTGTCCACCAAGATGCTGCCGGCCGTCGGCGTGCTCGTCCCGATCTACCTGATCTTCCGCGACCTCGGCATTCTCGACAACGTCTGGGGCCTCGTTTTCGTGCTGATGATGATCAACCTGCCGATCATCGTCTGGATGCTCTACACCTACTTCCGCGAGATCCCGGGCGAGATCCTCGAGGCCGCGCGGATGGACGGGGCGACGCTTAAATCCGAGATCCTCTACGTTCTTGCACCGATGGCGGTGCCAGGCATCGCCTCGACCGTGCTCCTCAACATCATCCTCGCCTGGAACGAGGCGTTCTGGACGCTCAACCTCACGGCCGCGCAATCCGCGCCACTCACGGCGTTCATCGCCAGCTACTCCTCGCCGGAGGGGCTGTTCTACGCCAAGCTCTCCGCCGCCTCGACCATGGCGATCGCGCCGATCCTCGTGATGGGCTGGTTCAGCCAGAAGCAGCTCGTGCGCGGCCTGACCTTCGGAGCGGTGAAATGACCGCCCCGATCCCGACACCCCTAGCCGGAGGCCTGCGCCCATGGGCACGATAACACTCGAAAAGGTCACCAAGTCCTTTGGCGACGTGCAGGTCATTCCGCCGCTCGACCTCGAGATCAACGACGGAGAATTCGTCGTCTTCGTCGGCCCGTCCGGCTGCGGCAAGTCCACGCTCCTGCGCCTGATTGCGGGGCTCGAGGACGTCACCTCCGGCGAGATCCGCATCGACGGGCGCAACGCGACCGAGGTGCCGCCGGCGCGGCGCGGCCTCGCGATGGTGTTCCAGTCCTACGCGCTCTATCCGCACATGTCGGTGCGCAAGAACATCGCCTTCCCGCTTCGCATGGCGAAGATGGACAAGGCCGAGCAGGACCGCCGGGTCGAGAACGCGGCCCGTGTCCTCAACCTCTCGAACTATCTCGACCGTCGCCCCGGTCAGCTCTCGGGCGGCCAGCGACAGCGCGTCGCCATCGGCCGCGCCATCGTGCGGGAGCCGGCGGCGTTCCTCTTCGACGAGCCGCTGTCGAACCTTGACGCCGCGCTGCGGGTCGGCATGCGGATGGAGATCTCCGAACTTCACTCGCAGCTCGAGACGACGATGATCTACGTCACCCACGACCAGGTCGAGGCGATGACGATGGCCGACAAGATCGTCGTCCTGCAGGCCGGCAACATCGAGCAGGTCGGCTCGCCGCTGGAGCTCTACCACCGCCCGCGCAACACCTTCGTCGCGGGCTTCATCGGCTCGCCCAAAATGAACCTGATGTCCGGGGCCGAGGCCGACAAGTACGACGCCACCACGGTCGGTGTCCGTCCGGAGCATATCGACGTCACGCCCGACGGGCCGTGGCAGGGGCGGGTCGGCGTGGCCGAGCATCTGGGTTCCGACACGTTCATCCACGTTCACGAGACCGGCCTCGCGGAGACGCTGACCGTGCGCCAGACGGGCGACATCTCGGTCCGCCACGGCGACATGATCCGCCTGACGCCGCGCCAGGACGAGATGCACCGGTTCGGCGCGGACGGTCTCCGCCTCGAATGATGGGCCGCCTTCGGGCGAACCCTGTCGAAATAAGAAACCTGCAAGAATGGACGGTGTCCCATGGATCAGCCGGTCAAACCCTCTGTCGCGACGCTCGATGCCCTTCCCGAGGGCGTCGAGAAGCCGGACTACGATCCCGCCACGCTGTCGCCGGGCATCGTGCATATCGGCATCGGCAACTTCCACCGCGCGCATATGGGCGTCTATCTCGATCGGCTGTTCGGGCGGGGCGGGCCGACGGACTGGGCCATCGTCGGCGCGGGCGTGCGTCCGCCGGGCGACGTGGGAATGCGCGATCGGCTCGCGGCGCAGGACTGGCTGACCACCGTGGTCGAACTCGACCCGGCGGGTCTCAGCGCCCGCGTTACGGCGCCGATGACCGGCTTCGCCGAGATCACACCGGAAGCGACGATCGCCGCGATGGCCGATCCGCGCATCCGTATCGTCTCGCTCACGGTGACGGAGGGCGGCTACTACACCCGTGCCGACGGAAGCTTCGACGCCGAACACCCCGACATCCGGGCCGACGCGACCGGTGACACGCCCCGCACGGCCTTCGGCATGATCCTCGCCGCGCTACGCCGGCGGCGGGAGGCCGGCACCGAGCCGTTCACGATCATGTCCTGCGACAATCTTCCGGGCAACGGTCATGCCGCGCATGCCGCTTGCGGTGGCCTGGCGGAGATGCGGGGCGAGACGGACCTGCTCGACAGCGTCGCCTTCCCGAACGGCATGGTCGACTGCATCACGCCCGCGACGACCGACAAGGTGCGCGACATGGTGCGGACCCGCTTCGGCCTCGACGACGCCGCGCCGGTCATCTGCGAGCCGTTCCGGCAATGGGTTCTGGAGGACAACTTCCCGACCGGTCGCCCGCCGCTCGAGGAGGTGGGCGTCGAATTCGTCGCGGACGTGGTGCCCTACGAACTGATGAAGCTGCGGGTTCTCAACGCAGCGCATGCGGCGATCGCCTACCCTTCGGCGTTGCTCGGCCATGTTGCCGTTCACGAAGCGGTCGCGGATCCGGACGTGGCCGAATGGGTGCGGGCCGTGATCGCGCGCGAGGCGATCCCGACGCTGGCTCCGATCGAGGGCGTCGACTTCCATGCCTATCTCGACACCTGCATGGAACGGTTCGCCAATGCGGAGGTCGGTGACACGGTCGCGCGGCTCTGTCTCGACGGATCGAACCGGCAGCCGAAATTCGTCCTGCCGACCCTGCGCGACCGGCTGAAGGACGGCGAGACGATCGAGGGGCTGGCGCTCGAGGTCGCGCTCTGGCGCGCCTACGCCGCGACCGGCGGGACCGAGGCAGCCCCGGTGATCGAGGACGAGCGGGCGGACCGGTTGCACGCGGCCGCACAGGAAGCGCCCTCCACATTCCTCGCCTTGGAGGACGTGTTCGGCGATCTCCGGCAAGAGGCGCGCTTCGCGGAGGCTTTCGAGGCGGCCTGCACGGCGATCGAGGCGAACGGACCGCGCGGCGCGATCCGGGATTACGTCGCCGCCGCCTGACCGTCAGCTCGCGCGTGTCGGGTCGGTCATCGGATCGCCCGCTTCCCGGCCCGAGGGCGCGTGCGTCGCGGAGGCCGATCCAACCGGCCGCTCGATCATCCGGTGGACGCGCGGCGGATGGTTGTCGATATGCAGCGCACGCACGAGGTCGAAGTTCTCGAGGTCGGCCTTCGTCCGGCGCTGTGTGTCGCGTACGTATTCCAGCCAGGTCGGGACGTGGTACCGCTCGATCCATAACTCCGGATCGGCCAGATCGCGCAGCAGCGTCCAGCGGCGCGCGCCGTCGCGCAGGCAGATGCGGCGTCGCTCGTTCATGACCCGCACGAAGGCGGGCACGTCCGTCTCTCGGATGCGGTGCTCGATGGTGATGACGATCGGGCCGCTGGTGTGCCGGAGGGGGATCGTCGTCTCCGGCTCCTGCCAGCGGCCGAGCGGGTCCAGATCCTCGTCGCCCGTTCCGGGCAGCGGCACCATCAGACCGAGGAGGCCACCCGCCGCCTGGACGGCGGCGGCCGACAGGAGGGCCGCCGTCACGCCATGGGCCTCGGCGATCGCGCCGCAGGTCCAGGCTCCGGCCGTCATGCCGCCGAACGTCGCCATCTGATAGAGCGACAGCGCCCGCGCGACGACCCAGCGGGGCGAGGAGAGTTGCACCGAGACGTTGAAGGTCGAGAGCGCGAGCACCCAGCCCGTTCCCGCCAGCATCAGTGACGGGATCGTCAGCACCATCGCCCGGCCCAGCCCAGTCCCGACCGCGCCGATCACCAGCAGGACGGAGGCGAGCCGCACGATTCCCTCCGTCGTCAGATGCCCGCGCGCCCATCCGCTCGAGAGCGCGCCGCCGATGGCGCCGACGCCGAACGCGCCGAGCAGGATGCCGTAGGTCAGCGGCCCGCCCTGGATCAGGTCGCGGGCCACCACGGGCAACAGCGCGGGCAGCGCCGCCGCCGCGAGGCCGAAGACGGCGCCCCGGAGGAGGACGACGCGGATGTTCGGCGACATCGACACGTAGCGCAGCCCGGCCGCCATCGCGACGTCGAGCCGTTCGGGCGGCAGGGTGCGCGGCGTCCGCTTCGGGTGCCAGCGCAGCAGGACGACGATGATTCCGACATAGCTCAGCGCGTTGGTCAGGAACGCCCCCGCCGCGCCGGCGACCGCGACGATCACGCCGCCGATGGCCGGGCCGACGGAGCGGGCGATGTTGAACCCCATCGAATTGAGCGCCACCGCGCCGGGCAGGGCGGCGCGCGGCACCATGTCCCCCACGGAGGCCTGCCAGGCTGGGTTGTTGAGCGCGGTGCCGCAGCCGATGGCGAAGGTGAAGGCCAGCAAGCCGAGGGGCGAGAGCCAGTCGTTGTAGGCGAAGACCGCGAGCACCAGGGATACGGCGATCATGAAGCTCTGCGCCGAGAGCATGACCAGCCGCCGGTCGAGATTGTCCGCGATGGCCCCGGCGAGAAGCGAGAACATCATGATCGGAAACACGGTCGAGGCCTGCACCAGCGCCACGTCCTGCGGCGAGTCCGACAGGCTCGTCATCAGCCACGAGGCGCCGACGGCCTGAACGAGCCCGCCGAAGTTCGACGAGACCGACGCCAGCCAGATCGCCCGGAAGATGGGGATCGAGAATGGCGAGGGCGCCGCGGCGGCGACGTCCGGGGAGGCGGTCGTTGTCATCGGAAGCTGGTCATCGAGGGGTCTCGACGACACCGTTACCGGGAACCGCAGGCAGGCGCATCCCGCAATCGCTGCGACCCGCCCTTGCATCCCTCGCGAAGACGCGACGCGGCGGTACTTGCGGCGACCTCGGGGAGGCCCAAGGTCGCCGCTACGTCAGGCGTCCTTCTGGGTCGGGTCGTGTGCCCGGCAGGACCACCGCTCGACCGTCCAGCCCGGATGCGTGGCGGTCCAGTCCGCGAGCTGCGTCTGACCCCGCATCATGCAGGCCATCAGCGGCATCTCCGTGAAGAGAAGACTTTCCTGACGGCATTCCACATGGGAAGCGTTCAGGCAGGCGAGAAACATCAGTTCGATCATTGCAAGACCCTTATGCGTGGCATCGAGTCCTCCCAGCCGGCTCGCACCGGCGTTCCGTTTCTACGGACGCCGGACCGGTGCACCCAATGCAAAAGGTAAGGCACGATCGCTTGCAATCGAAAACTGCGACATTTTGCCCAAAGACGCGGCAATAGCCTATGAATTGTGCGTCACTCGGTCAGGCCCCGCTTCCGCATCTCCTGCGGAATGCTGAACAGGCTCGTCCCGAGCGAGCCGCCGGTCTGCATGTCGCCGAGGATCACCGTGGTCTGCGTGCCGGCATCGTCGGTGATGACCCATTGCCGGAGCTTCGTCGGGTCCGGCGTGAAGACGAGCTGGATGTTGCCGTATTCCGGATGGGCCGGGTCCTGTAGCGTCACCGAGGTCTGGGTCGCATCGCCGGTGTGACGGACCAGCATGCCGGATCGGCCCAGGTCGACGTTCTGGGCGAGGATCAGGCTGAGCGGCGTCTGCGACAGCGGGTACTGCTCGGGCGGCGTGTTCGACACCGAGTCGAAGATCGCCACCTGGCCCCCGCCGGCGATGACCAGGCCCTTGTTCGGCGCGTCGTAGTCGAACCGGGCGCGGTTCGGGCGGCTGATCGACAGATCGCCGGTGGAGATGGTGCCGTCGCCGTTCACCTGCGTGAACTCCGATCGGGCCGTGGCGAATGAGTTCAGATAGCGGCTGATCTCGCCCACCGGGATCTGCGCCGCGGCGGGCAAGGCGAAGAGGACGAGGATCGAGGCAAGGATCGTGCGGGCGAAGAGGCGCATGGGAGCAAGGTCCGTTAGGTTTCGTATCGAGGGGCATATAGGGTCCGTCTCGCCGGATTGCCCGGGATATGCGATAGCTGGCGGTCGTCGGCGGATTGCGGGCCCGATACGTGGCGTGGCATCCGGGCACCTGAAATGCGTCTGCTCTACGCTTAGCCGAATTACGCGTGATCGAATCGTTAAGCTCGGTTAACCTAACGTGAAGTGTCGTCAATCGAGGATCGCTTCATGTTTGCCCGTCTTCTTGCCTCCGCCGCATTCGTGATCGTCGCGATCCCGGCCGCATCCGCAATCTTCGTGTTCGAAGGGGCGGTGATGGATACCACTGGGCCGTCGGACACGCCCGGGCTGCCATCCTATCCGCCGATCGGGACGCTTGCGGATATTACTCTGCAAATTCCTGATGAACCGGACGCGTCCATCGCAAACCGCCTTTCGGCAGGCGCGGGTATCGCCTCCGCGCAAATAATTATTCCCGGCTATCTCGAAGGAACCACTGATTTCGTCTTCGCTTCGGACGGGTTCGTCGGCGTCACTGGACTTGGGTTTTCGAATACTGCAGCCGCGACGACTCTCGCTGGGCCGGAGCCCGACCTGTCTGATCGGGGCATTCTGTCCTTCGACGGGTTCTTTGATACGCCGCTCGATACGGCGCCGGTGACGATCGGTGACCTTGCCGCTGCGCTGTCGAGCAACGCCTTGTCGGGGAGGTACGAGTTCGGCCTCGGCGGGGGCGGCGTCTCCGTCGCCTTCGATAGCGACGAAACCGCGGCGCCGGTCCCCGCCGTGCCACTGCCGCCCGCGGGCTTAGCTCTGCTGGGCGGGATCGGCCTGCTGGGCTTTGCCGGGGCCCGACGCCTCTGAAGGCCGGGCCCACGGGGCCTCACCCGTTCGGGTCGGGCAGCAGGATGTCGCGCTTGCCGACGTGGTTCGCGGCCGTGACCGCACCGTTGTCCTCCATCTGCTCCACCAGGCGCGCGGCCTTGTTGTAGCCGATGCCGAGCTTGCGCTGGATGTAGGAGGTCGAGCACTTCCGGTCCCGCGCGACGATGGCCACCGCCTGATCGTAGAGCGCGTCCTCGCCGCCCGTGTTGCCGCCCGTGAGGCCGAGCACCGCGTCGATGTCGGAGGCGTTGTCCTCGTCCGGCCCGTCGAGGACGGACGCGGCGTAGTCCGGCGGACCGTAGGCCTTCAGGTGGTTGACGATCTCCTCCACCTCCTCGTCGGAGCAGAAGGGCCCGTGGATGCGGGTGATCTTCGAGCCGCCGGCCATGTAGAGCATGTCGCCCATGCCCAGAAGCTGCTCGGCGCCCATCTCGCCCAGGATCGTGCGCGAGTCGATCTTGGAGGTGACGTGGAAGGAGATCCGCGTCGGAAAGTTCGCCTTGATCGTGCCGGTGATGACGTCGACCGAGGGCCGCTGCGTCGCCATGACCAAGTGGATGCCCGACGCCCGCGCCATCTGCGCCAGACGCTGGATGCAGGCCTCGATCTCCTTGCCCGCGACCATCATCAGGTCGGCCATCTCGTCGACGATGACGACGATATAGGGCAGCTTCTCGGGCACCGTCTCCTCGGTCTCGAAGATCGGGTCGCCGGTCTCGTCGTCGAAGCCGGTCTGGACCGTCCGGCTGAAGAGCTCGTCCTTCGACAGCGCGTCGCGGACCCGGCCGTTGTAGCCCTCGATGTTGCGCACGCCCATGCGGGACATCTTGCGGTAGCGCTCTTCCATTTCGCCCACGACCCACTTGAGGGCCACGACGGCCTTCTTCGGGTCGGTCACGACGGGGGAAAGGAGATGGGGGATGCCGTCGTAGACGCTGAGCTCCAGCATCTTCGGGTCGATCATGATCATCCGGCAATCGTCGGGAGAGAGCTTGTAGAGCAGCGACAGGATCATCGTGTTGATCGCCACGGACTTGCCCGAGCCCGTCGTCCCCGCGATCAGCAGGTGCGGCATCTTGGCGAGGTTGGCGACGATCGGGGCGCCGCCGATATCCTTGCCCAGCGCGAGCGGCAGGGCCTGCACGGTGTCCTCGAAGTTCGGGGCCGAGAGGATCTCGCGCAGGACGACCTTCTCGCGCTTCTCGTTGGGAAGTTCGATGCCGATGACGCTGCGTCCCGGCACGGTGGAGACGCGGGCCGAGAGCGCCGACATGGAGCGCGCGATGTCGTCGGCGAGCCCGATCACGCGGCTGGCCTTGAGACCGGCGGCGGGTTCGAGCTCGTACATCGTGACGACGGGGCCGGGGCGGACCGAGACGATCTCGCCCTTCACGCCGTAATCCTCGAGCACACCCTCGAGCTGCCGGGCGTTCTCCTCCAGCGCCTGATCGGAGAGGTGGTGGCGTTCCACCGTGCCCGGGTCGGTCAGCAGCTCGAGCGGCGGCATCTCGTAATCGTCGTCTTCGGCCGGCGCGGGCGTGGCGCGGATCGCGCGTTTGGGCGTGGGCTTGGGCGCTGCGGGCACGTCCCGGTCGATCGCATGACGCAAGGGCAGGGCGTGCTGGTCGTTCACCGCGTCGTCCTCGTCATCCTCGAGGAGTGGATCGGTCTCCAGATCGGGCATGGCTGTCCGGCGGATCGGCCGCGCGGACGTCTCGTCGGCGTCCGTCTCGATTGCCCGATCCTCGACGGATCGGTCCACGGCGGGTCGGTCCGCAGCGGACCAATCCTCGACGAGCGGGTCCTCCTCGACGCGCCGGTGCGTGGCGGCCGTCAGCGTGGGCTCGGCCCGCTCCATCGGCGCGTCGGTCTGTGCGGCCAAAGCCTGCGAGATCGAGGCGCGGCGGACGCGGGTGCGGACCGCGCTGGCGATCCGCGCACGCACCCGGTCATCGTCGGGCAAGTCGAAGTCGAACCCGTCCCCCCCGGTCCCCTCGTCCGGTGTCTCCGGCCCGGTCGAACGCCGCATGGGCAACCAGGACAGCCAGCGCGACCGGGTCGGCGCCTCGTCCTCGACCTCCTCGTCGTCCTCCGCCCGGGCTGCCCGACGCTCGCGCAGGGCGGCCGCGCCCTTCGCCGTGCCCCGCGCCGCGCCTTTCGCCGCGCTGCCGGTGGCCACGCGCAGCGCGTGCCATGCCACGCCGAGCCCGTTGAGGAAGAACAGCCCGCCGGTCCGCAGGTCCTCCCGCGTGAAGCCCAGCACCCAGGCACCGACGAAGACCGCCGCGGCCGAGATCACCAGCGTGAAGAGTTTGAGGCCCAGCACCGCGTGGATCGGCAGGATCGACAGCAGTGCGCCGAGCCCGGTATCGCCGAACAGGCCGCCCAGCCCGAAATCGTGCGTCCAGGCCGGTCCCGGCACCAGCGACGCGCAGTGCAGCGACAGCAGCAGCACCCAGCCCGGCACGAAGAACGCGCGGGGCAGGACGCGTTCCGAGCCGCCGTGGAGCGCGAAGCGCAGGCCCCAGACGACGAGCGCCACCGGCAGGCCGAGCGCGCCGTAGCCGAGGATCAGGTAGAGCGGCGCGGCCAGCGACGCGCCGAACATGCCGAGCCAGTTCTGCGGCGTCGCATCCGTCGCGGCCAGCCAGTTCGGATCGTCGGGGTGGTAGCTGAGCAGGAGTGCGGCCCCGAGCAGGCCCAGGACCACCATCAAGACGCCCAGACCCTCGCGCCCGCGCCGGGCGAGGCTGATCTGCAGCCGGGTGTCCAGAAGGGGATCGCGTTGTCGCGCCGGATAGGCCATTCGGGGTCCTCCTACGTGTACAGGCAGTCGCGCAGCCGGGTGAGGCCGCGGACCGTCTCGTCCTGCGGCCCGACCAGCGCGACCCGGACGAAGCCGGTGCCTGGATTGCCGTTCATCGTGTCGCGGGCGAAATAGGCGCCGGGCATCACCCGCACGCCCGTCTCGGTCCAGAGCTTCACCGCCGCCCGCTCGCCGTCCTCCACGGGCAGCCACAGGAAGAAGCCGGCCTCGGGGACGGGATGGTTGCCGAGGATCTCGCGCGCCGCCGCGAATTTCGCGGCGTAAAGGGCGCGGTTCGCCTCCACGTGGCTCTCCTCGGCCCAGGCTCGGGCGGCCGCCATCTGCAGCGGCAGCGGCAGCGGCGCGCCCGAATAGGCGCGCAGCTGCTTCATCCGCGCCATGTTGCCCGGTCCGGAGACGGCGAAGCCGGATCGCAGACCCGCGAGGTTCGAGCGCTTGGAGAGTGAATGGAAGGCCACGACCCGCTCAGGGTCGGCGCCCGTCGCACGAACGGCCTCGAGGATGCCCGTCGGCGGCGCGCCGGTGTAGATCTCGGCGTAGCATTCGTCTGCGAAGATCGTGAAGTCGTGCCGCTCGGCCAGGTCCAGAAGCGTCGTCCAGTAATCGAGCGAGGCGACGGCGCCCTGCGGGTTCGACGGCGAGCAGATGTAGACGATGGCCGTCCGGTCGAGCAGGTCCGCGTCCAGCGCCGCGAAGTCGGGCAGGTCGCCCGTCGCCGCCGAAGCGTTCACGTAGACCGGCTCCGCCCGCACCGCGAGCGCGGCGACGGCGTAGACCTGGTAGAACGGGTTCGGTGTCAGGATCGCGGGCTGCCGCCCGGCTTTCTCCTCGGGGCAGAGCGCCATCGCGGTGTTGTAGAGACCCTCGCGCGTCCCGTTCAGCGCGAGGATCTCCCGCTCCGGGTCGGCCGCGTAGCCGTAGCGCCGCATGAGCCAGTCGGCGCAGGCCGCGAGCAGTTCGGGCGTGCCGTCATTCGGCGGGTAGGACATGAACGCGTCCCGGTGCGCCGCGATCACCTCGCCCACGAAGGCCGGGGCCGGGTGGCGCGGATCGCCGATCGTCATCTGAATCGGCGCGTCGCCCGGCGCGAGATCGCCGAGCAGCGTCCTGAGACGCGGAAACGCGTATTCGGGCAGTTCGGAGAACCGCGTCGGAGAAATCATGCCTGCGCCTCGATACGGGTGCTCTGCCGGCCCCGTTTCGTTCACGATAGCAAAGCCGCGCGCCCGGGGTCCAACGAAAAGCGGGACCGGCCGGACGGTGTGACATTCGCGTCGATCGGCCGGTCAGGCCAGCGCCGCCTCCATCGCCGCGCCGAGGCGCAGCAAGCGGTGCTCCTGCCGCGGCGGGGCGAGCGCCATCACGCCGCACATCGGCACGCCCGTCGGCAGGGTCAGCCCGCAAAGGCCAAGCAGGTTTCCGACCCGCGTGTTGCGCAGGGCGAGGAGATTCTCCTCCACGTAATAGGACTCGTCTGAGAGCAGCCGTTCGCGCTTCGGCGGCAGGATCGCGGCGGTCGGCAGGAGCACGGCGTCGTAGCCCGCCGTCGCGGTCAGGTACTCCGCCACCGCTGCACGCCGCCTCCGAACTGCGACGAGCACGTCCTTCGCGGTCGCGTCACGGCCTGTCCGGAACCGTTCCAGGATGCGGTCGAACATCAGGTGCGGCGCGGCCTCGATCGCCTCGTGCCAGATCGCGTAGGCCTCCGGCGAGAACAGGTGCGGCGTCTGCGCCATCGCCGCGGCGACCGAGGGAAGCTCCGCCCGCTCGATCGTCGCGCCGGCCGCCTCGAAGCGCTCGATCGCCTGCTGGCAGGCCGCGCGCGGTTCGTCGCGGCTGGTCTCGAGGTAATCGGCGAGCACGAGGAAGCGCCGACGGTGCAGGCTCGCGCCCGCGAGGTCGGGCGGGACCGTGCCCTCCAGCAGCGCCAGCGCCAGCGCGCAATCCTCTACATTACGAGCAAGGGGGCCGATCGTGTCCATCGACTCCACGAGCGGGACCGTGCCCCGGTCCGAGACGCGGCCATGCGAGGTCTTCAGACCCACGAGGTCGTTCCACGCGGCTGGGTTGCGAACCGAGCCGCCGGTATCGGATCCGATCGCCACCGGCGCCAACCCGAACGCCACGGAGGCTGCCCCGCCGGAGGTCGATCCGCCGGGCACGCGGTCGGGGTCGTGCCGGTTCGGCGGCGTGGCCGTCTTCGGGTTCAGGCCAAGTCCTGAAAAGGCCAGCTCGCTCATATGCGTCTTGCCGATGCAGACGCTGCCGCCCGCCGTCGCGTTCGCGAGCACCTCGGCATCCTCCTCGGGAACACGGTCCTTCAGGAGCGCCGATCCGGACTCCGTCGGCAGGCCCGCGGTGTCGAACAGATCCTTCCAGGAGACCGGCACGCCGTCGAGCGGCCCTCGGCGCGTGCCGGTCCGCGCGCGCCCCGCCGCGGCCGCGGCCTCGGCTCGTGCGCGGTCGGCGGTGACGTGGGTGAAGATCGTGTCGCGATGCGCGTGGCCGTCGATCGCGTCGAGGAAGGTCTCGCATAGCGCCTCCGGGTCGATCTCGCCCGCGCCGATCCCGCGCCCGAGGTCGCCCGCGCCCATCCACAGCCA
The DNA here is from genome assembly GCF_947494055.1 of uncultured Jannaschia sp. GTDB lineage: Bacteria > Pseudomonadota > Alphaproteobacteria > Rhodobacterales > Rhodobacteraceae > Jannaschia. Next base: position 33,715 of record NZ_CANLTR010000021.1, read on the forward strand.
GTCGCGCATGTCCGTCTCCGTTTGGTGTCGCGCGCCACGCTAGGCGGCCGGACGCGGTTGGACAATGGCGCCACGGCACGCATATGGGACCACATGGATACGGACGTCATCATCGTCGGCGGCGGGCTGACCGGACCGCTGACCGCCCTCGCGCTCGCCGATGCGGGGATCGCCTCCATCCTTCTCGACGCGCGCCCCCGGGCGGTGTTCGACGACGCCTTCGACGGGCGGGCCTATGCGCTGGCGCTGGGCTCGGTCAGGGTTCTGCGCGCGCTCGGGCTCTGGGACGATCTGGCAGAGGTGGCGCAGCCGATCACCGGCATCCGCGCCAGCGACGGGCGCGCGGGGGAGGGGGCGTCGCCGCTGCACCTCGCCTTCGAGGCCTCCGAGATCGGCGAGTCCTTCATGGGCCAGATGGTCGAGGACCGGCATCTGCGCCCCGCGCTCCTCGCCGCTTGCGACGCGAGCGACCGGATCGAGATGCGCTTCGGGGTCGAGGTCGTCGGCCATTCCGTCGAGGACGCTGCCGTCCGGGTCGAGGCCGACGGGACGCTCGCCGCGCGTCTCCTCCTCGGATGCGACGGGCGGGCCAGCGGCGTGGCGCGGCGGGCCGGGATCGGCCGGACGGGGCGCGAATACGGACAGACGGCGCTGGTCTGCGCCGTCGGCTTCGAGCGGCCGCATCACGGCATCGCGCACCAGTTCTTCATGCCCGCGGGCCCGCTCGCCATCCTGCCGTTGCGGGGCGAGCGTGCCAGCATCGTCTGGACCGAGGCGGACGACGTTGCCGCCGATCTGAACGCGCTTTCCGATGCCGACTACCTCGACATCCTGCGTCCGCGCTTCGGCAGCTTTCTGGGGGAGATCGAGCTTCTGGGCGCGCGGCACACCTACCCGCTGTCCCTGAGCCTCGCGCAGGACTTCGTCGCACCCCGCGTGGCCCTTGTCGGCGACGCGGCGCATGGCATTCACCCGATCGCGGGGCAGGGGCTCAACCTCGGGGTCAAGGACGTGGCCGCGCTGGCCGACGTGCTCGCCGATGCGCGGATGCGGGGCGAGGATATCGGCGCGCCGGACGTGCTCGCGCGCTACACGCGCTGGCGGCGGTTCGACACGACGGTCATGGGCGTCGCCACGGACGCGGTGAACCGGCTCTTCTCCAACGACAACCCGCTGCTACGGCTCGGACGCGACCTGGGGATGGGCGCGGTCTCGGCAATGCCGGGCCTGCGGCGACGCTTCATCCGCGAAGCGGCGGGCCTGACCGGCGACCTGCCGCGCCTGATGCGACGCTGATCAGTCGAGCTGCCGCGCCTCGTCGACGAGCATGATCGGGATGCCGCCCCGGATCGGGTAGGCCAGTCCGGCGGATTTCGACACAAGCTCCTGCCGCTCCGCGTCGTAGGTCAGCGGACCGTGCGTCTGCGGGCAGACTAGAGCCTCCAGCATCCGGCGGTCGTGAGCAGGCGTGTCGGTCATTGCAGCGCGTCCTCGCTGGACCCGCCGCGCAGGGCGAACTCCATCAGCGTCACCACCGTCTCCCGACGGGTGGCGAGCGAGGGGGCCTCGAGCAGTGCCTGCTTCTCTTCCGGCTCGAACGGGCAGAGCATCGAGAGGCTGTCGATCAGCAATTCCTCGTCGGCGTCCTTGAGGTTCTCCCAGTCCGTCGAAAGGTCCTGGCTCTCGAAGTAGCGATGCAGGAGCGCGAGGAAGGCGGCGCGGTTGAAGTCGGTGTCGATCTCCGCCTTGCCGAGATCGCGCCCGAACCCGTCCCAGCTCACGTCGGCCTGGAGATAGGGTTGAAACCCCATGATCTCCCGCGTCACCCGGAAGCGCGACACGCCCGAGAGCGTGATCATGTAGCGCCGGTCCTCGGTCTCACTCAACTGCGTCAGGCGCCCGGCGCAACCGATGGTCTGCAATTGCCGCCCGTCGCCGGATTTCTGCGCGCGCGGCTGGATCATGCCGATCAGACGGTGCCCTGTCTTGAGCGTGTCGTCGATCATCTGCAGGTAGCGCGGCTCGAAGATGTGCAGCGGCAACCGGGCCCGGGGCAGCAGAAGCGCGCCGGGCAGGGGGAAGACCGGGATGGTCGTCGGGAGGTCGGCGTGGCGATACATCAAGGGAATGTAGGTCTCGAACCGTGGCGACAAGCCTTCAAGCGAAGATCATCGACGACAGCCGCCGCCGGCCCTTCATCGCCACCGGATCCTTCGGTCCGGCCGCGTCGAAGATCGTGAAGAGCTGCGTGCGCGCCGCGCCGTCGTTCCAATCCCGGTCGCGCCGGAACAGCTCCAGCAATTCCTCCACCGCGCCCTCCGTGTCGCCCGACGCCTGCAGCGCCGCGGCGAGGTCGAAACGCGCTTGGTGGTCGTCCGGGCTGGCCTCCACCGCGGCGCGCAGTTCCCCGACCGGCCCGGCATTCGCCGATTGCCGGGCGAGCGCGATCTGCGCGCGGGCCGCCTCCAGCTCGGGCGCACCGGCGATGGCGGCGGGCGCGCTGGCGAGCAGCGCCTCGGCCTGGTCGATCTCGTCCATCGCGACATGGGCGCGCAGGAGGCCGCCATAGGCGGCGGCATTCTCCGGCTCCTCGCCCAGGATCGCGGCGAAGGTCTGTGCCGCGTCGACGGCGGCCCCCTCGCCCAGCATCTCCTCGGCGGCGATCAGAGCCTCGGCCAGACCGTCGGCCTCGTCGGCATTGTGGGCGGCGACGCGCTTGACGAATTCCTGGACCTCGCCTTGGCTCACCGCACCCTGGAAGCCGTCGATGGGCTGCCCCTGCCAGAAGGCGTAGACCGTCGGGATCGACTGGATGCGCAGTTGCGCGGCGATCTGCTGGGCACGGTCGATGTCGACCTTGGCCATCCGGACCTTGCCCTTTGCGGCCTTCACGGCGGCCTCCAGCTGCGGTCCGAGCGTCTTGCACGGGCCGCACCAAGGCGCCCAGAAATCCACGATCACGGGCGTCTTCATCGAGGCCTCGACGACCTCGGCCATGAAGGTGGCTTCGGTCACGTCGCGGATCAGGTCGCCGTCGGCGTCGGGCTGGGACTGGGGCTGGCCGAGTTCGAGCATGATAAACTCCTTTGCTTGGCGCTCATATGCGCGTGTCGTGCGGGTTTTCCAAGGTCAGAGGTCGAAGGTCGCGAGCACCGGTGCGTGGTCCGACGGCTTCTCCCAGCCGCGGACGTGGCGCAGGATGCGGCTCGTATGCGCGGCGCCCGCGATGTCGGACGTGGCCCAGACATGGTCGAGGCGCCGGCCCTTGTCGGCCGCGTCCCAGTCGGGCGAGCGGTAGGACCACCACGAATAGAGGTTGCCCTCGGGGATGTCCTGCCGCGTCACGTCCACCCAGCCGCCGGCGTCCTGCGCCTGGGCCAGGTGCTCGATCTCGATCGGGGTGTGGCTTACGACCCGCAGAAGCTGCTTGTGTGACCACACGTCGTCCTCGCGCGGGGCAATGTTGAGATCGCCGACGAGGATCGACTTCAGGGGCCGTTCCGCGTGGAAGGCGTCGCGCATGTCGGTGAGGTAATCGAGCTTCTGTCCGAACTTGACGTTGGCCTCCCGGTCCGGCGTGTCGCCGCCGGCGGGCACGTAGAAGTTGTGGATGACGACGCCGTTGTCGAGCTGTCCCGCGATGTGGCGGGCATGGCCGAGCCCGGCGTGATCGAGCGCCGAAACCTCCGCGATGGGCAGCTTCGACAGGATCGCCACGCCGTTATAGCCCTTCTGCCCGCGCGCGACCATGTGGGTGTAGCCCATCGCTTCGAACGTCTCGCGCGGGATCTTCTCCACCGGCGACTTGCATTCCTGCAGGCAGAGGACATCGGGCCCTTCCTCGCGCAGGAACGCCGCCACGAGCTCGGCCCGCAGGCGGACGGAGTTGATGTTCCAGGTGGCGAGGGTGAAGGGCATGGCGCCTCCGTCGGGCTGTCTCGGACGGGCGCCTTTTGCACGGGTCCGGCCCCGGCCGGAACCCCGGAGAGGCCCGCGCAGACTAAAGAAGGCCCGAGCCGAAGCCCGGGCCAGTCCAACAGGGAGGTGCATCGAAAGTGCCGTCGATGCGGCGGTATTCCTGATGTTAGGCCGAACGGCGACGTAGGGTAACAAAAATTTCCGTAAGCCCGCGTTTTCAAAATTCCTGTGCCTCTTCAATCACGCCATGAGGCGATAGCCCCCGCTCTCGGTCACGAGCAGTCGGGCGTTCGACGGGTCCGGCTCGATCTTCTGGCGCAGGCGATAGATATGCGTCTCCAGCGTGTGCGTCGTGACGCCCGCATTGTAGCCCCAGACCTCGTGCAGCAGGACGTCGCGCGGCACGGTCCCGTCGTTCGAGCGGTAGAGGAACTTCAGGATGTTCGTCTCCTTCTCGGTCAGGCGCACCTTCCGGTCGTCCTCCGTCACCAGCATCTTCATCGCCGGCTTGAACGTGTACGGCCCGAGCTGGAACACCGCGTCCTCGGACTGCTCGTGCGTGCGGAGCTGGCTGCGGATGCGGGCGAGCAGGACGGGGAACTTGAACGGCTTGGAAATGTAGTCGTTCGCGCCCGCGTCGAGACCGAGGATCGTGTCGGAATCGGTGTCGTGGCCGGTGAGCATGACGATGGGGCATTTCACCCCCTGCTTGCGCATCAGGCGGCAGAGCTCGCGCCCGTCGGTGTCGGGCAGTCCCACGTCGAGCACGATCAGATCGTAATGCTGTTCCTTGATGCGGCTCATGCCGGCCGCGCCGGATTCCGCCTCGAAGACGTCGAAGTCCTCGGTCAGCATGAGCTGCTCGGCCAGCGCGTCCCGTAGGTCGTCGTCGTCGTCCACCAAAAGGATCTTCTTCGGATTGGCCATCCCTGCGCCTCCTCTTTCCGTGAGAGAAACGTGTGCATGCGTGATCCGCATTTGAAGTCGGTGGCGCCTTGGTCACGGCGACGTGTCGCCAAGGGGGGATTTGTTTCATATGTGGGGCCGGCGCGTCCCCTTCAGGCGCGGTTTGTTACAGGATCACGCCCCCGATGCTGCCCGCCACGCCCGCCGAACTGCTCGCCCGCGCGCGCGCGGAGTTCCGTCTCGGCCTGCCCGTGGCGATGGGCGGCGCGGTAATGGCGGCGGTCGAGACGGTGCCGCCCGAGCGGCTGGCGGCGATGCGGGCGGCGGGACCGCTCGTACTTACCGTGTCGGGGCGTCGGGCGGAGACGCTGAAAGCGCGGGCCTATGACGGCGACGTCGCGCGCATCGCCGTCCCGGACGACGTCGACGCCGCGTGGATCCGCGCGGTGGCCGATCCGGCGGACGATCTGCGCGCACCGATGAAGGGGCCGTTGCGCACGCTCCGCGGGGGCGACGCCGTGCCGTGGCGCGCGGGCGTGGCGCTGGCCAAGGCCGCCTGGCTCCTGCCCGCCGTGATCGGGGTGGAGGCAGAGGCGCCCGAGGGCGTCACCCGCCTGTCGCCGGCCACCGTGCCCGACGATCCGGTCCTGCCCGTCGCGCCCGTGGCGTCCGCCCGGCTACCGATGGCGGCCCATGCCAAGGGGCGCGTGCATGTCTACCGCGAGCCCGGCACCGGCGAGGAGCATTACGCCGTGGAGATCGGCCGCGTCGACCGCGCCGCGCCCGTCCTCGTGCGGCTGCATTCGGCCTGCTTCACCGGGGACGTGCTGGGCTCGCTCAAATGCGATTGCGGGCCGCAGCTTCATGCCGCGATGGACGCGATGGGGGCGGCCGGGGGCGGCGTTCTACTCTATCTCAACCAGGAAGGGCGGGGGATCGGGCTCGCCAACAAGATGCGGGCCTACGACCTGCAGGATCAGGGCTTCGACACGGTCGAGGCGAACCACCGGCTGGGCTTCGAGGACGACGAGCGTGACTTTCGGCTGGGCGCGGCGATCCTCGACCGGCTGGGGATCGGGGTTGTGCGGCTGATGACGAACAACCCCCGCAAGATGGCGATGATGATCGCGCAAGGGATCGAGGTGGCCGAGCGGGTGCCGCTACATGTCGGCCTGACGCCGGAGAACGCGGCCTATCTCGACGTGAAGCGGGTGAAGTCCGGGCATCTGGAATGAGCCCGTCGTCCAACGACATGGTCCTGACGCCGACCGGGCTGCGGTTCCGGGGCCGGACCCTCCCCTGCACCATCGGATCGGGCGGCCTCCGCTCCGACAAGCGGGAAGGGGACAGGGCGACGCCGCGGGGCGTGCATCGGATCACCGGGATGCTCTACCGCCCCGACCGGATGCCGCCGCCGGCGCCTTGGGCCCGTCCGATCGGGCCCCGCGACCTCTGGTGCGACGCGCCGGCGCATCCGTGCTACAACAGCCAGGTGCGCGCCCCGTTCGACGCCTCGGCGGAACGGATGCGTCGGGCGGACCGGCTCTACGATCTCGTCCTGACGACGGACTGGAACTGGCCGGAGGCCGAACCCCATCGCGGCAGCGCGATCTTCTTGCATCGCTGGCGGGGGCCGGTCCGCCCGACCGAAGGCTGCGTGGCGATGGCGCCCGTGGACCTGCGATGGTTGGCGGCCCGCGTCCAGGTGGGCACGCGGCTCGTCGTGCGCTGACGGCTCAGGTCGGGACGCGCTCGCCGAAGATCGCCGAGCCGACGCGGACATGCGTGGCGCCGAAAGCGACCGCCTCCTCGAAATCGGCGGACATGCCCATGCTGAGGCCCGGCAGCCCGTTGCGCTCTGCGAGTTTGCGGAGCAGCGCGAAATGCAGCGACGGCGTCTCGTCCACCGGCGGAATGCACATCAGGCCGGCCAGCGGCAGGTCCATCCCGCGCACCTCGGCGACGAAGCCGTCGACCTCGGCGGGGGGCAGGCCGGCCTTCTGATCCTCCTCGCCGGTATTGACCTGCGCGAAGAGGTCCGGGCAGCGGCCGAGTTCCTGCGCCATGTCGGCGATGCGACGGGCGAGCTTCGCGCGGTCGAGGGAATGGATCGCGTCGAAAAGCTCCATCGCCGGGCGGACCTTGTTGCTCTGGAGCGGGCCGAGGAGGTGGAGCGCGACGTCCGGATGGGCCTCCTGCCAGGCCGGCCACTTGCCCTGCGCTTCCTGCACCCGGTTCTCACCGAAGATGCGGTGACCGGCGGCGAGCACGGCCTCGACCCGCTCGGGCGGCTGCACCTTGGACACGGCGATCAGGGTGATGTCGGACCGGTTCCGTCCTGCCCGTTCGCAGGCGGCGGCGATCCGGTCGTTTATGTCGGACAGGGGCATGGGCGGACCTCTCGTATCGGCCTGTCCATGCAAAACGAAACGGGCGGGCACAAGGCCCGCCCGTCCGATAGGCTCGATCCGGGTCGGATCAGAAGTCGAGGCGGATACCGAAGGAGACGGTGTCGAGCTCGTCCGGACCATCGTCGAGCCCGGCGATTTCGACGTCGCTGTAGTCCGAGTGACCGTAGCCGAACTGCACCGACGCGCCGCCGCCCAGATCGTAACCAGCCGTCAGGCCAATACCGTCGATGTCGCCGATCGGGGTGTCGTACTGACCGTAGTTCAGGCTCACGGAATAGGCGCCCCCGGTGTAGCCGACGCCGATGCCGAAGTGCTCAGTATCCCCGTCACCGAGGAAGAAGCGGTTGCTTTGCTCGACCTCGTTGTCCTCGTCCAGAGTGCCGTCCGTACCAAGGGCCTCGCTTGCGAAGCTACCGAAGTCGCTGTCGGCGATGGCATGCCCAGGCACATGGTTGTTGTAGTTCATGTACGAGACGCCGACGGCAAAGCCGAACAATTCGCCGTTGAGCGACGCACCCCAGGTATCCACGTCGGTATCAGCGACTTCCGCGGTCTGGTAGCCGAGGCCCATGCCGATGTTGGTGCCGCCCAGGTCGAGCTGGTAGGTCACGCCGAGGCCGTAGACCTCATCATTGCCTTCCACATCGTTGTCGTCGAGCTCGGCCGAGAGCGCGACGGCGAAATCGCCGAAGGAGTAGTCGTAACGGATGACCTGACCGTCGTAGAGGCCGTCGAGGCCATCGTTGTCATTGTAGCCGGCATGGATCGTCTCGTCGTCGTTGAGCGAGCCGGAGTTGAACGCGACTTCCGTCAGGGCGAAGTCGAGCGCGCCGTCGGTGTCACCACCGGTCAGGGTACCGAAGGCGCCGGAGATGAAGATGCTCTCGCCACCTTGCGTGTTCGGCGACTCGAAGGGCTCGCCGTTGCCGCTCTCGTCGAGGTCGATATCGGCACCGAAGAGCAGGCCGCCATCGGTCTCACCGGTCATCGTGAAGGTGATGTCGAGATCGGTGAAGAAGCCGACCTTGTCGTCGCCCTTGTAGTCGTTGTCCGGCCGGCTGAACTGCAGGCGCTCGCTGGAGCGGAGGCCCAGTTCGGCGTTACCGGAAAACAGGATTTCGGCCGAGGCGGTGCCGGCGAAGGCGACCAGCGCGGTCGAGGCGAAGAGAATCTTTTTCATGTGTCCCTCGTGTTTCAGTCGTCCCCACCACGGGAATCGCGTTGGGCGTGGTTGTCGTTTCCCCCATCGGCCCCCACCTCGCAACAAAACCGCGTTGCGCCCCGGGGAAACGCCGAACTCTTGGTGCTTTCGTGCCACAGTGGCCGGAGCCGCCCGTTCGCCGCCGGTCGAGCCGGACCTCGCGACGGCTTGTTCGAGGCCCGTCCGATGGGCTAGGCAGGCGGCGACGGGAACGAAGGCCGGAACGGATATGGACATGCTGGGATCGACCATGCGCGGCAGCGGACTTGCCGCAGGGCTCGCGCTCCTGGTGGCGCTCTCGGGATGCGGCGACCGGACGGTCTTCGGCCAGACCCGCGCCGACCGGATCGCCGCGCAGGAGAACCCGGCCACGATCCGCCGCGCTGCACGGGCCAATTCACGGCAATCATCGGTCCTCGACCTGTTCACCACCGACGATCCGAACGTGACGCTGGAGGTGAACCGCTATCTCTGGGCGGCGTCGCTTGACGTGCTGTCGTTCCTGCCGGTCGAAAGCGCCGATCCCTTCTCCGGCGTCATCCAGTTCGGCTACGGCACGCCGCCGGGCGGGGCGCGCGCCTATCAGGCGACCGTGCTCGTGCAGGACCCGGCCCTCGACGCGCGCAGCCTGACCGTCGCGCTCCGCACCCGGAACGGCACGGTCGACCGCGAGACGCAGCGCGCGATCGAGGATGCGATCCTGACCCGCGCCCGTCAGCTCCGCATCCGCGACAGCAATCTCTGACATCACAGTCCGCGTGCCTCGGGGCGCGCGGCCCGACGGGGCATTCCGACATGAGCTACGACACCGCGTCGATCGAGGCGAAATGGCAGGACGCCTGGGCGGAGGCCCGCGTCTTCGAGGCCACGCGCGACGACCGCCCGAAATACTACGTCCTCGAGATGTTCCCCTATCCGTCTGGACGCATCCATATTGGGCATGTCCGGAACTACACGATGGGCGACGTCGTCGCGCGCTACCGCATGGCGCGTGGCTTCAACGTGCTGCACCCGATGGGATGGGACGCGTTCGGCATGCCGGCCGAGAACGCGGCGATGGCGTCCGGGGGGCATCCGAAGGACTGGACCTACGCCAACATCGACACGATGCGCGGCCAGATGAAGCCGCTCGGCCTGTCGATCGACTGGAGCCGCGAATTCGCCACCTGCGATCCGGAATATTACGGCCAGCAGCAGGCGCTGTTCCTCGACATGCTGGAGGCGGGGCTCGTCTACCGCAAGTCCGCCACGGTGAACTGGGACCCGGTCGACATGACCGTGCTCGCCAACGAGCAGGTGATTGACGGACGCGGCTGGCGCTCGGGCGCGGAGGTCGAGCGGCGCGAGCTCGTGCAGTGGTTCTTCGCCATCTCGGACATGGCCGAGGACCTGCTCGAGAGCCTGGGCGGTCTCGAGAAGTGGCCCGACAAGGTGCGCCTGATGCAGGAGAACTGGATCGGTCGGTCGCGGGGCCTGTCGATGGAATTCCCGCTCGACCCGCCGGTCTGGGGCTTCGACGAGATCGAGGTCTACACGACCCGGCCCGACACGCTGCGAGGCGCCTCCTTCGTGGCGATCGCGCCGGAGCATCCGCTGGCGAAGGCGCTCGCCGCGGACGATCCCGAGTTGGCCGAATTCGTCACAGATGTTCGGCGCGGCGGCACCACCGAGGAGGCGCTGGAGACGGCGCCGAAGCGCGGCTACGACACCGGCCTGGAGGTCGACAACCCGCTCGGTGGGACGCTTCCGGTCTGGGTCGCGAACTTCGTGCTGATGGATTACGGCACCGGCGCGATCTTCGGCTGCCCCGCGCACGACCAGCGCGACCTCGACTTCGCGCGCAAGTACGACTTGCCGGTGACCGCGACGTTCCGTCCGGTCGACGCGGCGGAGTTCGAGATCGGCGCCGAGGCCTACGTGCCGCCGAAGACCGAGATCGTGGACTATGTCGACAACCCCGCCGGCGTGACCCGCGCGACCGGGGCCGAAGGGATCGAGGCCACGATCGACTGGGCCGAGCGCGAAGGGTTCGGCACCGGCCGCGTGCAGTACCGCCTGCGCGACTGGGGTCTCAGCCGGCAGCGCTACTGGGGTTGCCCGATCCCGGTCGTGCATTGCGAGGCCTGCGGCGTGGTGCCCGAGCGGAAGGAGAACCTGCCCGTCCGCCTGCCCGACGACGTGACCTTCGACGTGCCGGGAAACCCGCTCGACCGCCATCCCACATGGGCCGACGTGCCGTGCCCCACCTGCGGCCAGCCCGCCCGGCGGGAGACGGACACGATGGACACCTTCGTCGACTCGTCCTGGTACTACGCCCGCTTCACCGCGCCCCGTGCGGAGACGCCGACCGTGGCCGGGGACGCGGATTACTGGATGAACGTGGACCAGTATATCGGCGGGGTGGAGCACGCGATCCTGCACCTGCTCTACTCGCGCTTCTTCGCCCGCGCGATGAACCGCACCGGGCACCTTCCGGAATCCGCGCGGGAGCCGTTCGACGCACTTTTCACGCAAGGGATGGTCACCCACGCGATCTACCGCACGAAGGGCACGGACGGGCGCGACCGGTTTCACTACCCCGAGGAGGTCGAGTTGCGTGACGGCGGGGCGTTCCTGAAGGAGGGTGGCCACGCGGTCGAGGTGATCCCCTCGGCCAAGATGTCGAAGTCCAAGAACAACGTCGTCGATCCGCAGGCGATCATCGCGCAGTACGGAGCAGACACCGCGCGCTGGTTCGTCCTGTCGGACAGCCCACCGGAGCGCGACGTCGAATGGACCGCCGCCGGGGCCGAAGCTGCGCACAAGCACCTCGCCCGCGTCCACCGGATCGCGGAGGACATCGCCCGCGCCGACCGTGCGCCGAACGAGCACGACGCGACCCTGGCCCGCGCCACCGCCGGGGCGATCCAGGCGGTGACGGAGGGGGTCGAGGGGTTCGGCTTCAACAAGGCGGTCGCGAAGCTCTACGAGTTCACGAACGCCATCAATCGTTCCGATGCCGGGGCCAGCGCCCGCCGTGACGCAATGCGGACGCTGGCGCAGCTCATGGCGCCGATGACCCCGCATCTGGCCGAGGAGATCTGGTCGATGATGGGCGGGCAGGGCTTTGTGCTGCAAGCGCCCTGGCCCGTGGCCGACCCCGCGCTGTTGCAGGACGACACGGTGACGCTGCCGATCCAGATCAACGGCAAGCGCCGGTCGGAGATCGCCGTGGCGAAGGACATGGACAGGGCCGCGATCGAGCGTCTGGTCCTCGAGAACGAGGCGGTGCAGCGCGCGCTCGACGGGGCGGCGCCTAAGAAGCTGATCGTGGTGCCGGGGCGGATCGTGAATGTGGTCGTCTGAACGCCACATCCGGCGTCTGACGCTCGCCGGGCTCCTCGCCCTCGTCGCCGCCTGCGGCTTCACGCCGGTCTACGGGCCGGGCGGCGAGGCGAGCGTTCTGCGCAACGCCGTGCGCGCGACCGAGCCCGACACCGACCTCACATTCGCCTTCGTTCGCGAGCTCGAGGAGCGGTTGGGGCGCCCCTCGGAGACGCGCTACGATCTCGACTACGTGATCGCCACCTCCGAGGAAGGGCTGGCGATCGACGGGTCGAACAACATTACCCGGTTCTCCGTCTCCGGCACGATCGACTGGACCCTGACCCCGTCCGACGGCGAGACCGTTCTGCTCCGTGGGCAGGAGACGACGTTCGTGTCCTATTCCGCCACCGGCTCCACCATTTCGACTCTCGAATCCGAGCGCGACGCGCAGCGGCGGCTGGCGACGATCTTCGCGGATCGGGTGATCACGCGGCTTCTGGCGGACGCCGCGACGCTCGCGCGATGAACCTGCGCGGCGCTGCGGCGGCAAAGTTCTTCGCCGAGCCCGACGCCGGCACGGCGGGGGCACTCATCTACGGCGCCGACGCGATGCGCGTGGCACTGAAGCGGCAGGAGCTGATCGCCAACCTCGCCGGTCCCGAGGCGGAGGCAGAGATGCGGATCACCCGCATGAACGGGGCAGAGGCCCGGTCCGACCCCGCCGCCGTGATCGACGCGATGAAGGCGACGGGCTTCTTCCCCGGCCCGCGCGTCGTCTTCGTGGAGGGTGTGACCGAGGTTCAGGCCGTGCCCGTTATCGCCGCGCTGTCGGACTGGTCGCCGGGCGACGCCGCGCTGGTGGTGACGGCGGGGTCGCTGCGCAAGACCTCGAAGCTGCGCGCGGCGTTCGAGGCCCATGGCCGCGCCGCCGCCATCGGTCTCTACGACGATCCGCCGGGGCGGGAGGAGGTCGACGCCGCCATCGCCGCCGAGGGGCTCCGGCTCGATGCCGAGGCGCGGCGCGCGGTGGACATCCTCGCGACCGAGCTCGACCCCGGCGACTTTCGCCAGACACTGACGAAGCTGGCGCTCTATTCGGACGGTCAGACCGCGAGTTTCGGGGACGTTGCGCTCATGGCGCCCGCCACCCACGAGGCCGGAAGCGACGAGATCATCGTCGCCGCCGCAGAGGGCCATCCCCAGGCGATCGGTCCGCTGATGCAGAGGCTCGCGGGGCAGGGCGTCGCGCCCGTCGCGCTCGTCATCTTCGCGACCCGGCATTTCCAGCAACTCCACGCCGCGGCGACCGGGGGCGGGGTCGGCAACCTGCGGCCGCCGATCTACGGCCCGCGCCGCGACGCGATGGAGCGGCAGGTCCGCGGATGGGGGGTGGACCGGCTCGAACGCGCGCTCGACCTGTTGATGGAGACGGACCTGACGCTGCGCTCCGCGTCCCGCGCGCCACAGATGGCGGTGATGGAACGCGCCTTCATCCGGCTCGCGATGATGGCGAAGCGCTGACGGCTACCGCCCGGTCCAGTCCGCCGCGGCCCGACCCGCCCAAGCCCCGGTGGCAAGGCAGGCGGTCAGGAGCCATCCGCCGGTCGGCGCCTCCCAGTCCAGCATCTCCCCGGCCGCGAAAGTGCCGGGACGATCGCGAAGCATGAACCTCTCGTCGAGCGCGTCGAAGCGTAGGCCGCCCGCGGTCGAGATCGCCTCGTCCAGCGGCCGCGGCCCGGTGAGCGGGACGGGCAGGTGCTTGATGCGCGGCGCGAGGTCGTCCGGAAGCGGTCGGCCGAACTCCTGCAGCAGCGCGACCTGCACCGGTGCGAGCCGGAGCGCCTTGCGCAGCCGGTTCGGCAGGCTGTCGCGGCGGCCGCGGGCCAGCCGTTCGCGGACCTGATCCAGCGTCATGTCGGGTTTCAGGTCGAGCGCGAGCGGCGCGCCGTCGCGCAGGGCCGGGCTCAGCGGATAGAGCCCGCCGCCCTCCAGCCCATGACGCGAGATCGTGATCTCTCCGCGATGCGTGGTGCCGCCGACGATGAGGCCTGTATTTTTCACCGCCGCGCCGAGATGCCGTTCCATGTGCCGCGACCAGTCGACGCGGAACCCGACATTCGCCGGCGCGAAAGGCGCCGTCGCCCCGGGGAGGAGCGACGCCCAGGCCCCGTCCGAGCCGAGCCGCCGCCAGGATGCGCCCCCCGTCGCGAGGATCGTGGCAGCGGGCCGGATCGCGGTTCCGTCCGCGAAGGTCAGCGCATCGTCCGACCAGCCGGTCCATCGGGACCGCCGGTGCAGTCGCACGCCCAGCCCGTCGAGCCGCACGAGCCAGGCGCGGAGCAGCGGCGACGCTTTCATCGCCTCGGGAAAGACCCGCCCCGTCGAGCCGGTGAAGCCCGGCTGCCCGAGCCCTTCCATCCAGGCGGTTACCTCGGCCGGACCGAAGGCCGCGACCATGGGGGCGAGCGTGTCCGGCAGCTTCGACGCGAAATCCGGTGCGGCGTTGGTGATGTTCAGCCCGGACTTCCCCGCCATAAGCAGCTTTCGCGCCGGGGAGGGCATGTGATCGTAGACGTCGACCGCACAGCCGCGCGACGCGGCCACCTCCGCGGCCATCAGCCCGGCGGGGCCGGCGCCGACGATTGCTATGTCGCGCTCGCGATCCATCTAGCGGGGCATGTCAGAGGAGAGCGGACCGGACCAGCCCATCTGCGCGCTTTGCGAGCGGCCGATCCTGCCGGGCACGCCGCAGAGCCTGCACCACCTCGTCCCGAAGCTGCGCGGAGGCAAGGGCGGGCCGACCGTGCTCGTTCACCAGATCTGTCACAACGAGATACATGCGAGCGCGTCCGAGGCGGAGCTGGCGCGGCTTTGGAACACGCCTGAGAAGCTGCGCGCGCATCCGCGGCTCGAGAAGTTCGTCGCCTGGATCCGCAAGCGGCCGCCCGACTTCCATTCCAAGACGCCGGGAGCGCGGCGCGGCTGGAAGCGGCGCTGAGGCGACTTTGTGTTTCAGAAGCATTTTTACTACACTGCTTCTGCTGAGAAATAAAGAGGTGTTTGAAGGCGCGTGTTACCCCTTGTGTCACCTCATCTTCCTACGTCTTCTTGGCAAGAAGGTAGGGGAACACTCGAATTGATGGCGTAAAGAGGCTGACGCTGCCTAAGGGCTGGCACGAAGAGATTGCCGTGGAGGGCGTTAATCCGAACGTCCCCAGCATCTACGAATGGCAGATCGAAGGCGTAGGCCTCTACATTAGTCAGTACACCCGTGCGAAACGTCCCCGCCGAGCTTACTGGAGGAACGTAGCAAACCTTCTGGGTGGTCTTCCCTACAGGAAGGGCAAGCCTGACCAGTACCGGCCCATTCACCGGGAACTCGCCAGGGCCGTTCAAGATGGCCGTCAGATCACCCTCAGGCTTATAGAGAACGTACCCGACAAGCCTTCCCGCAATCGTCGCGAACGAGAGCTTATCGAGCAGCGACGGGCAGAGGCGCTAGAGGGTGGTCTGCCGGTCCTGAACTCGACATGATGAACGCCGTCCAGGACGACGCCTTTCGAAGTGCATTACAATCTTTCTCAAAAGATAGTTGCAGAGTTTTATTATAACACAAAGCATTCTCGCAACGCCACCTATCCTTGCAGCACACGGTAAACGGACCGCTCAGAGATACCGAGACGATCAGCAATCACCCGGTTCGGCAGCCCCTCCGCTCGAAGTGCCCTCAGTTCTCCTTGCTTCGCCCGTGCCGTGACGTTGTTGCGCAATTGCGCTTGAGGTGTGCGGTCCCCTTTCCCCGTTGAGGTCAGACGACGGCTTCAATCTCGGCCCTGCCAATGGCTGAGAAGCGGTTCATGATGGCGATGCGGTCTGGATTTCGGCGGTCTGGCGGTCGGGGTCTCGTGACATGATCCTCTCGCCGAAGAGCTTCAGGCAGGTCATCCGCGCCTCGACCCGACTTCGGACGTGGTATTCCGCCCATTTCCTCCGGAGCGCCCTGCCCGGATGTCGCGTCGCGCGCAGGGTCTCGTTGCGTGCGCTGGCAGCTGGACAGTCCTCTTTCCAGGCGCGGCCGTTGCGGCGGATGGGTATGATCGCGTTCGCGCCACGCTTGATGATCGCGCCATGGCACCGCCGCGTGTCATAGGCACCGTCCGCGGGAACGGTCTCGATCTGCGCATCTTGCGGGATCTGAGCCAGCAACTCCGGCAGCATAGGGCTGTCACCCTGCCTGCTCGAGGTGAACTCGACCGCGCGGACATCTCCCGTGCCTGCATCCATGGCGAGATGGACCTTTCGCCATTGCTTGCAGCGTGATGCGCCATGCTTGCGAGCCAGCCACTCGCCATCGCCGCGAAACTTGATGCCTGTGCTGTCCACCAGTTGGTTGAGCGGCTGCCCGGAGGCGCGATACGGGATCTGCACCGCGACCCGCGCCCGGCGTCGGCACAGCGTCGAGAAATCCGGCAGCGGCCAATCGAGCCCGGCCATCCGGATCAGGCTTTCGACCAGCCCGACTGTCTGGCGCAGCGGGAGACCGAAAAGCACTTTCAACGTGAGGCAGGTCTGTATCGCGGCATCGGAGAAGGTTTTCGGCCGTCCCTGCTGGCCAGACTTCTTCGCGTGCCAGGCCATGTCGGGATCGAACCAGATCGACAGCGAGCCCCGCTTCCGCAGTGAGGCGTCGTAGGCTGACCAATTCGTCGCGCGGTAGCGGCTCGGAGAAGAATTCGGCATGCGCCTGATCTAACCGTCAGGATTAATCACGTGAATCCCTCGCATCTTTGCGCAACAACGCCGGGGTGGGGGGCCTGAGAAACCGACTTAAAAAGCGATAGGGCTTTATTACTGTTATTGTTCCTACGATACAGTCTTAGGTCGCTTTATATACTGGTCGAGCCTGCCAATTCTCTGAGTAGGCCCTGAGAGTCGCTGTAAGGCCCCTTAGGTGGTCTTCTTTAAATCTATGGTGTTTGCCCCTATTTTCGTCATGAGCACTCAGGAAGCTCTGTTAGAGTGTCTCAGGCACTATTATAACCTATCACGCCTACTTAGGCAGACCTTAGATACTGCGGCCCGACCCCTCGCACGAGATGCAAACGCATCTCCGTTTTACCACAACGCCTTTGGCACTTCATGTCTCGCACCAATGATTCAATAGGCATGTAGGCGATGTATCTTCCCAATAGGCGGTAGGGCGGGATATTCCTGCGAGCCGTTTGCACGCGCTGACGTCAGCCGAACTAGGCAGCAAGGAAATCCCGGCCTTCACGCACGTAGAGGGATATGCTTCAATGGCATATTAAGAGAATGAACATTTCGATAGTAGGCTTTCAAACAGCAAATTTTGAGAGATAGATAATTAAAGAAGCTTCGCCGGCATCCAATTAATCGAGAAGAAGGCAGACTGCTACGTTGACTTAAGGTTAACGCGGTGGTATCCTATTCTATAGCATATGTTTGATCTCGCGTAGGCAGCCTGTAAAGATCTACTTTGGCCGCCTAGGATAGTTTTGTGTAAAGTCTGCGGGTAAGTTGTAATGGCGAGTGACGAAATGGCAATTGGGCACGGTTACGATAGCTCCTCCGAAGCGGACAAGCTCTATCCCGGCCTAAATCAGGCTATTGCCACCTTAATCCTTGGGCTTTCGGCAATTACATTTCTTCTGCCAACTCTACTAGGACTATCTATAGTCGGATACAACGAGAGCCTGCCTATCGTATGGCTCATCGGTATCCTTTTTCCTCTTAATAGTTTTAGCGGAAGCGACCAGCTTAGCTTTTTAAGAGAGTTTTGGACAGCTTTGCCCGCCCTCATACTTGGGATTTTTGCGGCCCAACACCGTACAAAGCGTTTGACCTTTGTAGTCTTGGCAATCGTCATGGTAATAATCGCCATCGGTGGATCGCTGTCACTGCATATTTTTTGAGTCGATGCGGAATTTTGAGGATGTTGCAATCGAGCTGCAAGGGACTTTGCCCATAAGCTAGCGAGACTGGAAGCCCTTCCAGAACAAATTGACCGGACTAGGACCATCGCTATACCGTTTCTAGCTGCGAGTGTTAGCGGTTATATAGTAAGGAAGAAGCCGTCATGAGCAAGGTTTTCCCCGAATGGTTCACTCTCAGTCTTCTAAAAAGGCGCGCGCGGTACACTATCATAGCAATAGTTGGTCCGAGCTTCATAAACGCAGCAGAGGTGACATTCGAAATAACTCCTCTAAGCAACCTTAATTCTGAAATCGTATCATCTCTTAAACCTGCACTTGTTCCGATGGGGCTTATAGGCGACCTCGACCCGGAAGGATTTTTCGACAGGGTCAATGGAAAGTGGATCGTCCCAATACAACCACTTGACCACTACCTGACTGAGCTAAGCATAAGGATAGAAGGCGCTGGACCCCACGCATACCCTCCCTCTCCTATCGCACTAGCGTTACCTTATAGGGATCAAAAGCCACTGGAACTTATTATTCACTTTTTAGATATGCCGGTTAGTGAACGGGTGAGCAGAGCGTACGGTGACGCAGCACTGTCGCAGACCCCAGGCGACCTATTAAGCGACTTCCTTTTCGCAACAAAGCAACTGACACAGCTAACGAACGATGAGATTCCGAGCATCGAAGAGGTTACACCGGTTCTTACTCGGACCCTAGTAGTCTATGGTGAAGCGCTCGGTCGGTTAGTCGATGAAACAGACTGGTTCGGTATTCCGTCAAACTCGGAAATAATACTAGAGATGATGCGAGTAGCTCTCGACAAAACTAGAGTCGATGCTCGTTTCGCTGACCGTATAAATGTCGGAAGGCTGGTTGCCGCTAAGGGCCGCGCTGAGTCTGCTGAGTATCTAGTCTATCGTCGAGTCTACAGCGCTATCGAGAGTCTCAATGATGATCTCGGGTGTAATGAGATATTCCCTATTGCCCTCCCTTTTTACCATGACCTGGCTGGCATGAGCCCGGATGATTACCGCAAAGTTCGGGAGCAGGCGAGAATAACAAAGTCTCATGTTCTCGCAGAGACGACGCGATGCTTTCGGATGCTGCTTACTAAGAACTCGTCCGGTTTGGTGGGCGCCTTACCGCAGGTTGTCGAGGGTAAGTTTGGCGGACTATCGGCGCGAGAGATGAGAAATTCTCTTGATGTTAGTCTTAGAAACGAAAGAAGGGCATTGCTTCGAGAGACTGGTCTATCTGGCGAATTAATCCCCAGCTGTGTACCAGAGGAACTCAGCTCTAGAGCTGATGTTCCAATCAATCTTTTATGCGATGCACTGGCATACCTTGAAGCTTTAAAGCCCCTTATAGAAGGAACGGAAGATGTTGGAGGCTAATCTTGTCATCTATGTTAGGGCTATAGCTGTCATTGCGCTATTCCTGCCGAGTATGTCCCTCGTCCATGATGGGCCAAGGGATTCCGACGGATGCCACTATAGCGAGTCCCAGGGGTACCATTGTCATTAAAAGAAGTTAAATAATGGTTCTTTTTAAAGTCATAGGATGCAGGCCTTCCGGATCGACCTGCCGAAGGGAATGACGGCCTAGGTGTTCAGTCCCGGCATTTGGTGGATCGGATTGAGGATG
>NZ_CANLTR010000022.1:0-45000 GCF_947494055.1 uncultured Jannaschia sp.
CCTCCTCAAAAAGATGAATCACACCGCCTCCCTCATGGGAATCCCCACGATTCAAGTTTCGGCCGAAAAGCTCTAGGGTGCGGTCGGGAGCTGCCCGGCGTGCCGCCGGGCGGAACGGGCTCGCAGGTCGCCCCGTCTTCATTGTCCATAGTCGCGGCGGAGAAAGTGGAGACGCGACGCGCCATTCTTTCGCCCGGCCGCGAGGTCGGGAAACCCCTACCATTGGACGAGGGCGGCCCTTTCCGTAATGCATCAAGGTGGCAAGGTTATCGTCCACCGCTCCGAGGAACGCCTTTCGGCTTCGCGCGGCCGGTGGCAACGGTGACAGGGTGACCGCCCTTCAGGCTTCCACCCGGCCGGGGATGGCGTCGCGGCGGGTGCGGGGCAGGGGCCAGTCGTCCATGTAGCCCATCGCCTGCTCCGCCGTCTCCACAAAGCGGAACAGCTCGAGATCGTCGGCGCCTATCGTGCCCGCCGCCTCCAGCGCCTCCCAGTTCACGACGCTACGCCAGAACGCCTCGCCGAAGAGCAGGAACGGCACGCGCTTCATCCGGCCCGTCTGGATCAGGGTCAGCGCCTCGAAGAGCTCGTCGAGCGTGCCGAACCCGCCGGGGAAGACGCAGACGGCCGCGGCGCGCATCAGGAAATGCATCTTGCGGATCGCGAAGTAGTGGAAGTTGAAACTGAGCTCCGGCGTCACAAACTCGTTCGGCGCCTGTTCGTGCGGCAGCACGATGTTGAGCCCGATCGACCGCCCGCCCGCATCGGCCGCGCCGCGGTTGCCCGCCTCCATCACGCCGGGCCCGCCGCCGGTGACGACGACGTTCTCGCGTCCGCCGGTCTCCGCGAGCGACCTCTCCGTGACAAGGCGCGCGAAGCGGCGGGCCTCCTCGTACTGCCCGGCCAGCTCCCGCAGCGTCTCGGTACGGGCGCGCGCTGCGTTCTCGGGCCGGGGAACGCGGGCGCCGCCGAACATGACGACGGTCGAATCCACGTCAGCCGCATCCATCACCTGCGTCGCCTTCATCAACTCCAGCTGCAGGCGGACGGGGCGCAGTTCGTCGCGGCACAGGAAGTCGTCGTCGGTGAAGGCGAGCCGGTAGGCGGGCGAGCGGGTCTGCGGCGTGTCGGGAACGGTGCGCGCGGTCTGCCGGTCCTCGCGGGCCTCGCGCAGGGGGTGGTTGCGGCTCTCTTGGGTCATCGGCTCGTCCTTGCGTCCACGTCTCGCCGCCGCTCTAACAGCCCCGAAGGCGAGGTGCGACATGGAACGACCGATGGATTGGCGGGCGGAGATCGGCGCGGCGCGGGACCGGATCGCGGGGCACGCCCGCGTGACGCCGGTGGCGCGGCTGACGCTCGGCGGGTTCGACGTCGAGGTGAAGCTCGAGCAGATGCAGCATACCGGCAGCTTCAAGGCGCGGGGCGCGTTCAACACGCTGCTGTCGTCGGACGTGCCCGCGGCGGGGATCGTCGCGGCCTCCGGCGGCAATCACGGGGCGGCGGTGGCCTATGCAGCCTCCGAACTCGGTCATCCGGCACATGTCTTCGTGCCCGAGGTGGCGGGGCCGTCGAAGATCGGACTGATCGAGCGGGCCGGCGCGACATGCCACGTCGTGCCCGGCCTCTATGCCGACGCGCTGGCCGAGGCGCGGGCCCACGAGGCCGAGACGGGCGCAATGCAGGTCCATGCCTACGACGCTGTGCCCACCGTGGCGGGGCAGGGCACCTGCTTCGCGGAATGGGAAGCGCAGGGCCTCGCGGCGGACACGGTGCTGGTGGCGGTGGGCGGCGGCGGGCTGATTGCCGGAGCGCTCGGCTGGTTCGGGGGCGCGCGCAAGGTCGTGGCGGTGGAGCCCGAACAGGCCCCCGCCCTCCACGCGGCGCTGGCGGCCGGTGCGCCGGTCGATGTCGAAGTGTCCGGCGTGGGGGCGAACGCGCTCGGAGCGCGGCGGATCGGGGAGATCTGCTTCGGGCTGGCGCAAGGCATGGCGAGCGTGACCGTGACCGACGCGGCCATCCTCGAAGCGCAGGCCGTGCTCTGGCGCGAGGCGCGGCAATGGGTGGAGCCGGCGGGGGCCTGCGCGCTGGCCGCGCTGCTTTCGGGCGCCTACGTCCCGGCGGAGGGCGAACGCGTCGCGGTGCTCGTCTGCGGGGCGAACCCGGCACCGGACCCGTTGGCCTGAGCCGCGTGCCCCGCGGCCGCGCGGGGCTATGTGCAAGCCGGACTTGCAACGAACGGAGACCCTGACATGGCCACGAGCGAGATCGTCGACACCGCCTTCGGCACGCCCTGCCCCGATTTCGTCCTGCCCGATCCGGAGGGGCGGACCTACACGCGCGACGATCTGAAGGGGCAGAACGGATTGGTGATCGCGGTGATCTGCAACCATTGCCCGCACGTGCGAAAGCAGATGGCGGCGCTGGCCGAGGACCTCGCCGCGCTTGCCGCGGAGGGGATCGGGGCGTGCTGTATCATGCCGAACGACTGGTCCGTCTATCCGTCGGACGCGCCCGACCACATGGACGCCTTCGCCGCCGAATACGGCCTGACCGTGCCCTACCTCGTCGACGAGACGCAGGCGGTGGCCCGGGCGCTCGGCGCGGTCTGCACGCCCGACCTGTTCGGCTACGGTCCCGACCTCACGTTGCGCTATCGCGGGCGGCAGGCGGAATTGCGCGCGGCGATGCGGGCAGTGGCTGCCGGGCGGGACGTGCCGGACCAGGTTGCCGGCATGGGCTGCTCCATCAAGTGGCGAGCCTGATGGTCTGAGGTCGTGGACAGTTCGCGTCGCCCGGCGGAACGCAGGGGAGCCTCACCGCGCATCTGAGAGCGAATTGACGTCAGAACCGCGACAGGACCAGTCCGCCCCCGACCATCAGGCAGGCCAGCACCCGCGTCGGCGTCACCGCGTGGATCGGCAGGCCGAACGCCCCCGTCGCGTCGAGGACGAGGCCCGAGGCGAGCTGACCCAGGATCAGCGCGGCGAGCGCGGTGAGGATGCCCACCGTCGGTACCGACCACAGCATCGCCCAGACGACCAGCGCCCCGAACAACCCGCCGATCCAGTAGATCGGGGCGACGCCGCCCGCCCGCGCGAGCGCGCCGCCCTGTCCGAAGGCGAAAGTCATCGCGAGGAGGGCCACGAAGCCGACCCCGAAGGAGATGGCCGCCGCCGCCACGCCGCCGCCGATGAGCCGGCCGAGCGCGGCGTTGAGCGGGGCCTGCACGCCGAAGCCGAGCCCGGCGGCGAAGACGACGATGACGGATACGAGAAGGGGATTGGGCATCGACGGGCTCCGGCGGCGAGAGGGCGGGATTGCCCCGTCGCGGGCTGGCCGATATGAGCGCCGCAATCAAGCCCGACACCCGGAGTCCGCATGCCCTACCAACAGCTCGAAGCCGTCATCGACGCCGCCTGGGAGGCCCGCGACACCGTCACGCCGCAGACCACCGGCGAGACGCGCGAGGCGATCTCCGCCACGCTCGACGCACTCGATTCCGGCGAGCTGCGCGTGGCCGAGCGGGGGGCGGACGGTACCTGGCACGTGAACCAGTGGGCCAAGAAGGCCGTCCTTCTGGGCTTCCGCCTGAAGGACATGGAAGTGCAGACCGGCGGGCCCCAGGGCGGGTCCTGGTGGGACAAGGTCGACAGCAAGTTCCACGGCTGGAACTCTGCCAAATGGGACAGCGCGGGTTTCCGTGCCGTCCCCAACTGCATCGTGCGCCGCTCGGCCTATATTGCGCCGGGCGTGGTGCTGATGCCGTCCTTCGTCAACCTCGGCGCCTATGTCGACAGCGGCACGATGGTCGACACCTGGGCCACGGTCGGCTCCTGCGCGCAGATCGGCAAGAACGTGCACCTTTCGGGCGGCGTCGGCATCGGCGGCGTGCTGGAACCGCTGCAGGCCGATCCGACGATCATCGAGGACAATTGCTTCATCGGCGCCCGCTCGGAGGTGGTCGAGGGCTGCATCGTGCGCGAGGGCTCGGTCCTCGGGATGGGCGTCTTCATCGGCAAGTCGACCCGGATCGTGAACCGCATCACGGGCGAGATCACCTACGGCGAGGTGCCGCCCTATTCCGTCGTGGTGGCGGGCTCGATGCCGGGCAATCAGACGATGGGCAACGGAGAGGCCGCGCCGAACCTCTACTGCGCGGTGATCGTCAAGCAGGTCGACTCGCAGACCCGGTCGAAGACGGCGATCAACGAGTTGCTGCGCGCCTGAGGCCGCCAAGCGTCCGTCACGGCCCGTCGGCATCGGGCGGCGCGTAGGGCAAGCCCTCCCGCGCGATCCGATCCGCCTCGAGCGCGTCCATCATCTCGAGCGCGCGCCGCTTCCGTCCGAGGCTCCGCCACATCGCCCGCCGCCAGGCGCGCGCGGCCGAGCGGGGGGCCCATTGCAGCTTCGCGGTAGCGAGCCAGGCCCGCAGTTCGGCGGGCAGGTGATCGTACTCGTTCATCAGCTCACGCCGCGCGTGCGACGCGCGCAGCTCGGCCGACGGATTGGGGCGTTCCGACGTCATGTCACCTCCGATGCGGAAGGATGGTCCGCCTGCCGGCCCTGTCAAACAGGCGCGGGGAGGGGGGAACCGCCGGGCAGGGTGCGACGTTCCGTCACCGGAGCACAACCTGAACGAAGGATCGATTCTATGGCTGGTATCGGCTGGATCATGAGCATTATTCTGGGCGGCCTGGCCGGCTGGATCGCCGAGAAGATCATGCATTCCGACATGGGTCTTCTCATGAACATCATCCTGGGCATCGTCGGCGCCCTGGTCGCGAACTTCCTGCTGGCGCTCGTCCTCGGCGACACGGTGGGCGAGGGGAGCTGGCTCATCCAGCTGATCGTGGCGGTGATCGGCGCCTGCCTGCTGATCTGGGTCGTCCGGATGGTGCGCGGGCGGACCTGACACGGGTCGCGAGCGTATTGGAAGGGCGTCGCATCGCGGCGCCCTTTTTCATGTGCGTTGATGCCGCGGCGCTTGGTTGACACGAGGCCCGAGGGAACGGAGACGACGCGTATGTCCGAGAAGCCCAAACGCCCGCACCACGTCTATACCCTCCTGGTCGAAGTCGGCCGCCGCAAGGAGGACGGCCTGCCTGAGGGCGCGTCCGGCGCGGCGCTGATGTGCTACGCGAGCGGTGTCGACGAGGACGAGGCGGTGCGGGAGAGTGTCGCCGTCCTCAAGACCGCCGGGATGAACGTGCTCGAGGTCACGGGCTACGGCACCCTCGAGGAGCGGGAGGCGGACGGCCACGACATCGAGGCCGACGAACGCACGCTGATGGCCCGCGCGCTCGAGGAGAACGCGGTGATCGTGGCGCAGACCACCGTGTTCCGCGAGGACGACGCATGATCGACCCGGTGGACCTGACCGCGCGGCTCGTCCGCTGTCCCTCGGTCACACCTGAAGAGGGCGGGGCGCTCGCGGCGTTGTCGGAGGTGTTGTCGGCCGCGGGCTTCGCGTGCACGCGTGTCGACCGGGACGGCGTGCCGAACCTCTATGCCCGCTGGGGCGCGAAGGGCCATCCGCGCACGATCGGGTTCAACGGCCATACCGACGTGGTCCCCGAGGGAGACCGTGCCGCCTGGACCCATGACCCGTTCGGCGCGGAGATCGAGGCGGGATGGCTCTACGGGCGGGGCGCGACGGACATGAAGTCGGGTGTCGCCGCCTTCGCCGCCGCCGCGGTGGATTTCGTGACCGCGACGCCGCCCGACGGCGCGGTCGTGCTGGCCATCACCGGCGACGAGGAGGGGTCGGGGACGGACGGAACGGTCGCGCTTCTCGACTGGATGGCCGAAACGGGCGAACGCATGGACGTCTGTCTCGTCGGCGAGCCGACCTGTCCCGAGCGGATGGGCGAGATGATCAAGATCGGCCGCCGCGGCTCGCTCTCGGCCTGGTTCACCTTCCGGGGCGTGCAGGGCCATTCCGCCTACCCGCATCTCGCGCGGAACCCGCTGCCGGCGATGGCGACGCTGATGGCGCGGCTCGCGGCGTACGAGCTCGACCGTGGGACGGACCATTTCGATCCATCCACGCTCGCCGTCGTGACGATGGACACCGGCAACGGGGCGACCAACGTGATCCCGGCCGAGGGCCGTGCGACGGTCAACATCCGGTTCAACGACGTGCATACAGGGGCGAGCCTGATCGCCTGGCTCGAGGACGAGGCCCGCAAGGTCGCCGCCGAGACCGGAATCGAGATCGGCGTCGAGGCCAGGATCTCCGGCGAGTCCTTCCTGACGCCGCCCGGTGCGCTCTCCGATCTCGTCGCCGGCGCGGTCGCGGCGGAGACGGGCGTGACGCCGGTCCTGTCCACCACCGGCGGCACCTCGGACGCGCGCTTCGTGAAGGACCACTGCCCGGTCGTGGAGTTCGGCCTGGTCGGACACCGGATGCATGCGGTGGACGAGCGGGTGCGGGTGGAGCAGATCGAACAGTTGAAGGCGGTCTACGCCCGCGTGCTGCGGGACTATTTCGCGGCCGGGTAGAGTATTTGGACCAAGAAGAAGCTCAGGCGGCTTCTCTGGCCTGGTCGGGGCGAAGGAAAACCGGCGTCTCGCGCGTCGAGCGGTCGGGTTGGTACTCGTAACCGCCCGACGCGAAGGCGCGAAGGTCGGCGGGGTCGTCGATCCGGTTCTCCAGCACGAAGCGCGCCATCGCGCCGCGCGCCTGCTTGGCGAAGAAGCTGACGATCTTCGGTCCGCCCGGCTTGTCCTCGAGGAAGACCGGCGCGACGACCGGCAGCGCGAGCGCGTCCCGGTCCACGGCAGCGAAGTATTCCCGGCTGGCGCAATTCAGGAGCATGCGCGCGCCGACCGCCTCGGCCTCCGCGTTCAGCGCTCGGGCGATCCGGTCGCCCCAGAAAGCGTAGAGGTCGCGCCCCCAGGGCCCCGCGAGACGTGCGCCCATCTCAAGCCGGTAGGGGCGGAGCGCGTCCATCGGACGAAGCAGGCCATAGAGCCCGGAAAGAATGCGCAGATGCCCGTTAGCGTAGCGCACCGCGTCGTCGGAGAGGGTCGCGGCGTCGAGCCCGGTATAGGTGTCGCCGGCGAAGGCATGGATCGCGGGCGTCTCAGGCGCCGCCTCCCAGTCACGGAACCGGTCGCGGTTCAGGCGCGCGAGCGGCTCGCTGATCGACATGAGCCGGCGCAGGTCGTCGACCCCGAGGGCGCGGGCGGCCGCCACGAGCTTGGCCGTCGCCTCGGGAAAGCGCGGAGCGGTCGTCCGGGCCGCCACGGGGGCGAGGTCGAGCTTCTTGGCGGGAGAGAGGACGGTCAGCATCGGGTCATTCCTGCCGCAGGATTTCGAGGAAGGCGTCGCCGAACCGCTCGGCATGGCGCGTGCCGAGGATCCGGGCGATGTCGTCCGCATCGGGCCGGGCGCGGGCGACCTTGGCGAGCTGCGACGAGGAGCAGGACATCGGCTTCTCCAGCCCCGTCGCCCCCCGCGCGAGGTCGTTCTGCACCGACAATAGCCGGTCGTAGACCGCCGCCTCGCCGCGCCCGGCGAGCTTGCGGCGCGCGGGGTGAACCTCGTCCGGCGTCTCGCCGGTGATCACCGCGAGGAAGTCCGCCCCGTAGCGTTCGAGCTTGGTCGCGCCGACGCCCGAGATCCGCGCCATCGCGTCGAGCGTGTCGGGGCGCGTCTCGGCCATCTCGATCAGGGTACGATCGGTGAAGACCACATAGGCCGGCACGCCCTGCCGTTCGGCCAGGGCGCGGCGCTTGGCCTTGAGGGCCGACAGGAGCGGCGCGTCCTCCTCGGCGACGAGTTGCTTGACGGCGGGGCGGCGCTCGGCCCGGCGGATCGTGTCGCGACGGAGCGTGACCTCGGCCTCGCCGCGCAGGATCGGGCGGGCGGGCTCGGTCATGCGAAGCGCGCCATGCCGCGCGGGGTCGGGGCGCACGAGGTCGAGGCCCATCATCTGTCGGAAGATCGCCTGCCACTGGGGTTTGGCCACGTCGGACCCCACGCCCCAGGTCGGCAGGCTCTCGTGGCCGAAGCGGCGGGTCTTGTCGGTTTCCGTCCCGGTCAGCACGTCGATCAGGTGGCCGGTGCCGAACCGCTCCTCGGTCCGCAGCATCGCCGACAGCGCCTTGCGGACTTCCGTCGTGGCATCGAAGAGCTCGGGCGGATCGGCGCAGAGGTCGCAATTTCCGCAGGGCTCGGTCGCCTCGCCGAAATAGCGAAGTAGCGTCACGCGGCGGCAGACCTGCGCCTCCGCCAGCCCCAGAAGCGCGTTCAGCCTGCCGTGATCTGCGGCCTTCATCTCCGGCGGGGCCAGCCCCTCGTCGACCTGCTGGCGGCGGTAGCGGATGTCGTCGGCCCCGAACAGCGTCAGCGTGTCGGCCGGCGCCCCGTCGCGGCCCGCGCGGCCGATCTCCTGGTAATAGGCCTCGATCGATTTCGGCAGGTCGGCATGGGCGACCCAACGGATGTCGGGCTTGTCGATCCCCATGCCGAAGGCCACCGTGGCGACGACGATCAGCCCGTCCTCGCGCTGGAACCGCGTCTCGACCAACCGGCGGTCGTCGGCCTCCATGCCCCCGTGGTAATGGCAGGCGGCGTGGCCGTCGTCGCGCAGCGCCTTGGCGAGCGCCTCGGTCTTCGCACGGGTGCCGCAATAGACGATGCCGGACTGGCCCTTCCGCGCGGCGGCGAAGGACAGGATCTGCCGGCGCGGCCCGTCCTTCGGCTGGAACGCGAGCGCGATGTTCGGGCGGTCGAATCCGTGGAGGAAGGTCTCGGGCGTCCCGTCGAAAAGCCGGGCGGCGATCTCCGCCCGCGTCTCGGCATCCGCGGTCGCGGTGAAGGCGGCGAGCGGCACGCCGAGCGTCCGGCGCAACTCGCCGATGCGAAGATAGTCGGGGCGGAAGTCGTGGCCCCACTGGCTCACGCAATGCGCCTCGTCCACGGCGATGAGCCGGGTGTCGGCGCGCTTCAGCATCCGCTCCGTCGCGGTGGAGGCGAGGCGTTCCGGCGCGATGTAGAGGAGCTTCAGCCGGCCATCCTCGATCGCCTGCCAGACGGTTTCCGTCTCCTCCTCGGTATTGCCGGAGGTGAGCGCCCCGGCGCAGACGCCCGCCGCCTGCAGCGCCCGGACCTGATCGCGCATCAGCGCGATGAGCGGGGAGATCACCACGGTGAGACCCGGGCGGCAGATCGCCGGCAGCTGGTAGCAGAGCGACTTGCCGCCGCCCGTGGGCATGATCGCGAGTACGTCACGCCCCGCCATCACGGCCTCGACGATCTCCGCCTGTCCGGGGCGGAAGGCGTCGAACCCGAAGACGGATTTGAGGAGGTCGACGGGCGCGGCCGCGACGGGAGTGCTTTCGTCCTGCATTCGGGCGAAATCCCACATGGCTTCGCGCGGGACAAGGGGGCGGACGCCGCCCTCGGAGACCCGGCGCCCTTGGCACGAGCAAGACCTCGTGATAGCCGAGACACCCTGTCGCAACATATGGGGACGCGCCCATGTCGCTTCTTCGGTCAACCCTGCTGGTGCTGGTCCTTGCCGCCCCGGCCGCGGCGCAGGAGGTCACGCTCCGGTTCCAGCATTTCGTGAACCCGGCCTCGGCCAATCCGACCTACTTCATGCAGCCCTGGGCCGACGCCATCGAGGCGCAATCCGACGGACGGATCGCGGTCGAGATCTACCCGTTCATGCAGCTCGGCGGCTCGGCGGCGAACATGTACGACCTGATCGCGGACGGCGCGGTCGACGGCGGCTGGGTCATTCCCGGCTACCAGCCCGGCCGCTTCCCCGAGGCGGAGGCGCTGGAGCTGCCCTTCATGACGCCGAAATCGGCGGAGGCGGCCTCGGTCGCGGCGTGGGCGTTCACGCAGGACCACCTGATGGACGATTTCGCGGATGTCCACGTGATCGCCGCGCACATGCACGGGCCGGGGCTCGTCCACCTGAAGGGCGACGCGCCGGAAAGCGTGGGCGATTTCCGCGGCCTCAACCTGCGCGGGCCGACCCGGATGGGCACGCTGCTTCTGGACGAGCTCGGCGCGAACCCGATCGGCATGCCGGTCCCGGCCTTCCCGGAAGCGCTGGCGAAGGGCGTGCTCGACGGGGGGCTGATCACGTGGGAGCAATCGCCGTCGCTGAAGCTCGACGAGCTGGTCGACAGCCACACGGACGTCGCGGGCGAGGACGCGCTCTACAACCTCTATTTCCTCTGGGCGATGAACAAGGACGTCTACGAGGGCCTGCCCGACGATCTGCGCGCGGTGATCGACGCCAATTCCGGTGCGATGGCGGCGGCCTGGGCGGGGCGGGCGCATGATACGGGCGATGCCCTGGGGCGTGAGATCATGGCGGCGTCGGGCAACCAGATCGCGGAGCTTTCGCCGGAGGTGACGGCGGAGATCCGGGCGCTGGGAGACGCGGTACGGGACGCGTGGATCGCGGAGATGGACGCCAAGGGCTTCGACGGCGCGGCGCTGGTCGAGGATGCCGGGGCGGCGATGGCGGCGGCAGCGCAGTAGCCTTCCGCGTTTTTCCGACTTGCCGCCCGGGCGAGAGGTTCGTGCTGTCCACTTTGGAAGGAGGGCGTGATGTCCGTCACGCCCGCGCGAGCGTCACGACCGTGTCGCCGTAACGGCGCTGGTCCAGGACGGTCAGCCCCTCGGTGACCGGCGGTCGCCCCTCCTCCCAGACGATCAGTGCCCCCGGTGCGATCCAGCCTTCGGCACGCAGCGCGGCCATCGCCGCCTCGCCCAGTCCCTGTCCGTAGGGCGGATCGAGAAACACGAGGTCATGCGGGGCGCCGGGCCCCGGGCGACGGGCGTCGCGGGCGACGATCCGTGCGTCGGCCTGCAGGAGCGCCACGTTCTCCCGCAACAGGACCAGCGAAGCCCGTCCCCATTCGAGGAAGGTCGCCCGCGCCGCCCCCCGGCTCAGCGCCTCGAGCCCCAGCGCGCCGGTCCCGGCGAAGACGTCGAGCACCGCCGTTCCGTCCAGCGCCTCCGCGTATCCCCCGTTCAGCAGCAGGTTGAAGATCGATTCCCGCACCCGATCCGTCGTGGGCCGCAGATGCGCCGCCGCGTCGCCCTTTCCGACCGAGGCGAGTCGCCGCCCGCGCCAGCGCCCTCCGACGATCCTCACCTGCTGCGCCCCATAGGCGACGGTCGCGGCGTCGCGATCCGCGCGTCGCATCCGGGGTCGTTCACGATAAAAGCCATGGCGTCTCCACTGGAGCCTGCGGCTTCGACAGCTATAACTCGGCCACACGCGTTGCAAACCCCCGAGGAGTCCGACCATGTCCATCACCACCGGCGACAAGCTGCCCGAAGCCGACCTCCTGCGCATCGGGGCGGACGGCCCCGAGACGGTTCCGCTCCGCGACCTCGCCGCGAGCGGCAAGGTCGCGCTTTTC
This sequence comes from uncultured Jannaschia sp., assembly GCF_947494055.1. Lineage (GTDB taxonomy): Bacteria > Pseudomonadota > Alphaproteobacteria > Rhodobacterales > Rhodobacteraceae > Jannaschia. The sequence goes on from NZ_CANLTR010000022.1 coordinate 11,398, forward strand.
GGCGTTCCGGGCGCCTTCACCGGGACCTGCACCACCGCGCACATGCCGAGCTTCGTGCGCAACAAGGACGCTTTCGCCGAGAAGGGCGTCGACACGATCATCTGCGTCGCGGTCAACGACCCGTTCGTGATGAAGGCCTGGGGCGAGCAGACCGGCGCGGCCGAGGCGGGGCTGCACCTGCTGGCCGATGCGGACGGCGCCTTCACGCGGGATCTAGGATTGCAGTTCGACGCGCCCGCCGCCGGCTTCCACGGCCGGTCCCGGCGCTATTCCATGCTGGTCGAGGACGGCGTCATCAAGGCGCTGCATGTCGAGGATTCGCCGGGCACCTGCTCCGCCTCGGCCGGCGAGGCGCTGCTCGAGGACGTCTGACCACGGGGTTCGCGCCGGCCGACCATTCGTGTCATCAGGGACGCGAACGGCATTCGGAGGCCCCATGACCCGACCCATCACCCTGATCGGCGCGCCGGTGCAGACCGGCGCGTGGCGGCGCGGCTGCCTCATGGGGCCGGACGCGCTGCGCACCGCCGGGCTCGGCCGCGCGCTGCGAGAGCTCGGTCACGAGGTGCGCGACCTGGGCAACCTTGCGGCCGAGGAGATGCAGGTCCCGCCGGCGCCCAACCCCGCAATACGCGACCTCGACCTTTGCGCCGGCTGGGTCGCGGCGCTGCAGGCGGGGGCGGGGGCGCTCGACGCCGAGACATTCCCGATCTTCATGGGCGGCGATCACCTGATGGCCGCGGGCACCGTGCCCGGAATGGCGCGTCGCGCCGAGGCGGCTGGGCGGCCGTTCTTCGTGCTCTGGCTCGACGCCCATTCCGACATCCACGATCTGGAGAGCACCGAGAGCGGCAACCTGCACGGCACGCCGGTCGCCTACTTCACCGGACGGGCCGACTTCACGCCGCACTTTCCGGCACCGGTCGCCACGGTGGACCCGGGCAACATCTGCATGATCGGCCTGCGCTCCGTCGATCCGCACGAGAAGCAGGCGCTGAACGCGGCCGGGATCGACGTGGCCGACATGCGCGCCATCGACGAGCACGGCATCGCCACGCCGCTGCGCGTCTTCCTCGAACGGGTCGCGGCGGCGGAGGGGCATCTGCACGTGAGCTTCGACATCGACTTCCTCGATCCCGGCATCGCGCCCGCGGTCGGCACCACGGTCCCGGGCGGCGCGACCTTCCGGGAGGCGCATCTGGTGATGGAATGGCTCCACGATTCCGGCCTCGTCACCTCCCTCGACATCGCCGAGCTCAACCCGTTCATGGACGAGCGCGGGCGCACGGCGACGCTGATGGTGGATCTCGTCGCCTCGCTCTTCGGCAAGGCCGTGCTCGACCGGCCGACGCGGGCGCGGACATGAGGGTCGCGCCGCACGACCTCGCCCCGTCCGAGCTGGCGTTCGTGCCCTTCGTCTCGGTCGAGAACATGATGCGGATCGTCCACGACGCGGGCGTGGCCGAGACCATCGCCGCCATCGCCGACCGGATCGAGGCGGACTTCCTGCGCTGGGAGAGCTTCGACAAGACCCCGCGGGTCGCCGCCCACAGCGAGGAGGGGGTGATCGAGCTGATGCCGACCTCGGACGGCGAGTTCTACGGCTTCAAATACGTGAACGGCCATCCCGCCAACATGGCCCGCGGCTTCCAGACGGTGACGGCCTTCGGCGTGCTGGCCCGCGTCGACAACGGCTATCCGGTGCTCCTGTCGGAGATGACGGTGCTGACCGCGCTGCGCACCGCCGCCGCCTCGGTCGTGGCCGCGCGGCACCTCGCGCCGGAGGACGCGCGCGTGATGGCGATGATCGGCAACGGCGCGCAATGCGAGTTCCAGGCGCTGGGCTTCCGTCACTGCCTCGGGATCGAGGAGGTGCGGCTTTACGACATCGACCCGGCCGCGACCGCGAAGGCGGCGCGTAATCTCGCCGGAACCGGCCTGACGGTCACGTCCTGCGACAGCGCGGAGGCGGCGATGGAGGGCGCGCAGATCGTCACCACCTGCACCGCCGACAAGAAGCAGGCGACGATCCTGACCGACAACATGGTCGGCGCGGGCGTGCACCTGAACGCGATCGGCGGCGATTGCCCGGGCAAGACCGAACTGCACCGCGACATCCTGCTGCGCTCGGACATCTTCGTGGAATATCCGCCGCAGACGCGGGTGGAGGGAGAGATCCAGCAACTCGACCCCGACCATCCGGTGACCGAGCTCTGGCAGGTGATCGCGGGGAAGGCGCCGGGCCGGACGGGGCGGGACCGGATCACCCTGTTCGACAGCGTGGGCTTCGCGACCGAGGATTTCAGCGCGCTGCGCCATATCCACGCGGAGGCGCTGCGGACCGGGCATTACGTCGATCTCGACATGCTGGCCGATCCCGACGACCCGCGCGACCTCTTCGGAATGCTCGCGCGGGCGAAGGGCTGAGGTCAGTCCTCGCGGATGACGTGGACGGAGCGCTGCGGGAAGGGGATCTCGATGCCGGCGGCGTCGAGGGCCTGCTTCACCTCGCGGTTCATGTCCTTCCAGAACCCGAAGAACTCGGTTCGGGGAACCCAGGCGCGGACCAGGAAATCGACGCTGGAGGCGTTCAGTGCGTCGACCTTGATGGTGGGCTCCGTGTCGCCCATAAAGCGCGGATCGGCGGTGATCGTGTCGCGGATCACCTGCTCCGTCAGGCCGAGATCGGCGCCGTAGCCGACGCCGAACACCCATTCCGCCTGCCGGGTGTCGTAGGCCGAGTAGTTCGTGATCGTGTTGCCCCAGACTTCCGAGTTCGGAATGATGATCTGGACATTGCCGATGCTGGCCAGCTCGGTGAAGTTCAGGTTGATGGCCTTCACGGTCCCGCTCTCGCCGTTGATCGTCACGTAATCGCCGACCTTGAGCGGGCGGAAGAAGATGAGCATCACGCCCGCCGCCACGTTCGACAGCGTTCCCTGAAGCGCCAGGCCGATGGCGAGGCCGGCCGCACCGATCACCGCGACGAGCGAGGTCGTCTGGATGCCGAACGTGTTGAGCACGATCAGGAAGCACAGGCCCAGGATCGCGTAGCGGGCGAGGTTGGCGAGGAAGTCGAACAGCGTGTCGTCGAGCCTGGCGTGACGCTTGGACAGCGCCTCGATCCGCCGGGCGACCCAGCCTGAGATCACGAAACCGGCGATGATGACGAGGACGGCCGAAAGCAGGCTCCCGAAGATCGCCACCAGGAACTCCAGCGACACGAAATCGCCGAGCGTGCGTCCGTCGTAGATCGGGGCGTCGAGCAGGTCGTCCATATTCGTCTCAGGCCAGTTCGTTGATCCGCAGGGCGAGGGCGGTATCCCGCTCCGTCAGGCCGCCTGCATCATGCGAGGTCAGCCGGATGTCCACCCGGTTCCAGCTGTTCGACCAGTCCGGGTGGTGGTTCGCCGCCTCCGCCAGAAGCGCCACGCGCGACATGAAGGCCCAGGCCTCCGAGAAGTTGCGGAGCTTGAACCGGCGTTCGATGCCGCCGTCGCGTTCGGTCCAGCCGTCGGGTATGGTCATTCCTGTTCCTCCACGTCCGCGCGTCGGAACGGGCCGAACGCGGTCAAGACCTCGATATCCTGCTCCACCGCCCGCGCCTCCGCCTCGAGGAATTGCGCCACGGCGCGGCGGAACCCCTCGTTCGGGATGTGGTGCAGGCTGTGGCAGGTCACCGGGAGGTAGCCGCGCGCGAGCTTGTGCTCGCCCTGCGCGCCGGCCTCGACACGGCTCAGGCCGCGGGCGATGGCGTGGTCGATGGCCTGATAGTAGCAGACCTCGAAATGCAGCATCGGATGGTGCTCCACGGCGCCCCAGTAGCGCCCGTAGAGCGTGTCGCGACCGATGAAATTGAGCGCCCCCGCCACCGCGCGCCCGTCGCGCTCGGCCAGGACCAGCAGGACGTCGTCGCGCATCGTCTCCTGAATCTCGTCGAAGAAGGCGCGGGTGAGGTAGGGACGGCCCCATTTCCGGGCGCCCGTATCCTGATAGAAGCGCCAGAACGCGTCCCAGTGTTCCGGCCGGATGGCGTCGCCGGTATAGGCGTTGATCGTGCCGCCGAACTCGGCCGCGACCTTGCGCTCGCGGCGGATGGTCTTGCGCTTGCGGCTCGACAGCGCGGCGAGGAAGTCCTCGAAGCTGCCATAGCCGTCGTTGACCCAATGGAATTGCTGGCTCGACCGGGCCATCAGGCCCATCCCGGCGCCCGCCTCCCGCTCGGCCTCGGTGCAGAATGTTATGTGCAGCGAAGAGAGGTCGTTGCTCTCCGTCACGCTGACCGCGCCCTGCACGAGGGCGGAGAAGCCGACCTCCTCGTAGCCGGGCCGGACGAGGAAGCGCCGGCCGGTGGCGGGGGTGAAGGGCACGGCGATCTGCAGCTTCGGGTAATAGTCGCCGCCCGCCCGTTCCCAGGCATGCGCCCAGTTGTGGTCGAAGATGTATTCGCCCTGGCTGTGGCCCTTCGCGTAGAGCGGCGCGCAGGCGATGACCTCCCCGTCCGCCCGCGCGACCAGGTATTGCGGCTGCCAGCCGGTGCGCCCGCCGACGCTCTCGCTCGTCTCCAGCGCGCGCAGGAAACGGTACGTGGTGAACGGATCGTCGGGCGGCCCGCCATCCGCGGCCTCGGGGCAGGCGCAGGCATCCCAGGTCGCGGCGTCGAGGCCCGACAGGCTCGGAAGGATGCTGATCTCGACTTCCGTGGTGTCGAGGTCGGGGGTGATGCGCTCATTCATGGGGGACAGGTGGGGCCATCCCGGGCTCGGGCAAGTAGCCCTCGAAGGTCACGCCGTCGGCAATCCGCCGCACCATGGCCTCCTGCGCGGCCGAGCGGACGGTCCAGCACAGGACCGGCAGGCCGGCGGCCTTGATCTCCGCGATGCGCGGCATGTCGAGCGCCTCGGCCTCGTGGCTGACGAAGCCGGCGCCGACGCGGTCCAGATCGGGGATGCCGGCGAGCCGTTCGCGCGTCGCCTCGGTCAGGTGCGGCCATGTCCGGGCGTGGAAGGCCGCGGTGACGAGGCCGCGCGGCAGATGGGGGGCCTCGTCCTGGAAGCAAGCGACGGAATGCGGGTTGAACGACATCACCGCGACATCGCCGGCATAGCCGTCGAGCGCGGCGATCACCGCCCGTTCCAGCGGGCCGACATCCGGCCCCATGTCGCCGTCGCGATCCTTGATCTCGATGAGCAGCGGCACACGGCCCGCCACGTGATCCAGCACCTCCGCCAGCCGGGGGATGCCATCCCGGCCGCCACGCAGAGGCAGGCGGGACAGGGCGTCGGCTGTCAGGCGGTCCACCGGGCCGGTCGCGTCGGTCAGCCGGTCGAGCCGGGCGTCGTGGAACGCCATCGGCACGCCGTCGGCGGAGAACTGCGTGTCGAGCTCGATCGCATAGCCACGCGCCAGCGCCGCCTCGTACGCGGCGATCGAGTTCTCGATCCGCCCCGCGCTCCGGTCGTGCAGGCCGCGATGCGCGATGGGCCTGGTCAGAAAGCCCTGCGGAAGCCTCATCTCAGGCGGAAGATGCCTTCGATCTCGACCGCGACGCCGAAGGGCAGGTTGGCGCCCACGGCGGAGCGGGAATGCCGCCCGGCCTCGCCCAAGACCTCCACGAGGAAATCCGACGCGCCGTTCACGACCGCGGGCATGTCGCCGAACTCCGGCGTGCAATTCACGAACCCGGTCAGCTTCACCACGCGGTCGAGCCGGTCGATGTCGCCGTCGCAGGCCGCGCGGACCTGCGCCAGTAGCGAGATCGCGCAGGCACGCGCGGCGGCCGCGCCGTCCTCGACGCTCATGTCGGCGCCGAGCCGTCCCTTGATGAGGCCGTCCGCGCCGCTCGACACCTGTCCCGAGACGAAGAGCAGGTCGCCCGAACGCACGCTCGGCACATAATTGGCGGCGGGCGCGGGCGCGTCGGGCAGGGTGACGCCCATCTGGGACAGTTTCTCGGCAATCGACATGGGACAGGCCTCCGGTTCGGGTCCGGGCCTAGCTGCCATGTCCGCCCACCGGTGCCAAGGCGGGCAAACCCGACCCTATTCGCGGAACGCCCGGGTGAAGTAATCCGTCAGCGGCTTGGTCAGATAGGCCAGCGGCGTGCGGTCGTCGGTGCGCAGGAACGCCTCGACCGGCATGCCGGGCAGCAGGTTCTGACCCTCGAGCCGGTCGACCTGCCCCTCGTTGAGCAGGATCTCGGCCTGGTAGTAGGTCTGGCCGGTCGCTTCGTCCGTGAACGCGTCGGGCGAGACGCGGGCAATCTCGCCGAAGAGCTCGGGCGTGGTGCGCGCATCGAAGGTCGGCAGGCGCAGCGTCGCGGGCTGGCCGGGATAGACCGTGTCGATATGGATCGGGTCGACGCGCGTCTGGATCACCAACGGCTGATCCTGCGGAACGATGTAGAGGACGGGCTCGGCCGCGCGGATGACCGAGCGGTTGGCGAAGACCTGCATGTCGTAGACGACGCCCGCGACCGGGGCGGTCACGTCGAGGCGGCCCATCCGGCCGGTGATGGCGCGGTACTGCTCGGCCAGCTCCAGCTCCCGGAAGCGCAGGTCGCGGAGTTCCGAGATGGCCTCCTCCCGCGCGCGGTTGCGCAGGTTCAGGATCTGCAGGTCGATCTCGGTCGCCCGGCCCTCGAGCTCGGCCACGGTCGCGGCGAACTCGCCGACCTGACCCAGAAGCCCCGCCTCGTCGCGCTGCAGCGCCAGCACGCGGGGCGCCTGCGCCAGACCGCGGTCGAGCAGGCTCTGCTGCGCGCCCATCTCCTCGCGGATGAAGGTCAGCTGCTGGTCGACCGCCTCGGATTGCGCGCCGATCCCGTCGACCTGAGAGGAGATCTGGTCCTTGCGCCGGTCCAGCTGGTCGACCTCGCGGGCACGGGATTCGCGACGAGCGTCGAACAGGTTGCGCTGTCCCTCCAGCATCTCGGCCACGTCCGGCGTGTCGGCCTGCAACAGTTCCTCCGGGAAGGCGATCTCGTCGGCATCGTCGCGCTCGGCGATCAGCCGGGCGGAGCGGGCCGCGATCTCCTGCAACTGGCCGCGCAGGATCTCGGCTTCGGAGCGCAGATCCGTCGGGTCGAGCCGGATCAGCGTCTCGCCGGCCTCGACCTCGTCGCCCTCGCGCACGAGGATCTCGGTCACGACGCCGCCGTCGGGGTGCTGCACGACCTGCCGGTTGCTCTCCACCGCGACGCGGCCCGAGGAGATGATCGCCCCGGAGATGTTGGCGAGCACCGCCCAGGATCCGAAACCGCCCACGAGGAGCGCCAGTCCGACCAGTCCGAGGAGGATCGGTTTGCGCGCCGACCAGCCACGGCCGGAGACGGGCACCGCGGCGGGCTTCGCCACCTCGGCCGGCAGCTTGGCGGGGCGGGCCTTGCCCAGGGGAGTTCCCGACTGCTTGTTCATGTCACGCCTCCGGGCGCGGGTTCGCGCGTGATCTCGGAATGGTTGCGCACCATCTTCTTGAGGACTTCCTCACGGGGGCCGAAGGCCACGCGCGCGCCGGCCTCTAGCATCAGCAGGGTGTCGCATTCCTGGATCGCCGCCGGCCGGTGCGCGATGATGATGACCGAACGGCTTTCGTCCTTCATCGTCCGGATGGCCTGATTGAGCGCCTGCGTGCCGATATTGTCCAGGTTCGAGTTCGGTTCGTCGAGGACGAGGATGGCCGGGTCGCCGAACATCGCCCGCGCGAGGCCGATCCGCTGGATCTGTCCGCCGGAAAGCCGCCCGCCCACCGCCGAGACCTTGGTGTCGTAGCCCTGCGGCTGCTCCAGGATCATCTCGTGCGCGGCGGCCTTCTTCGCGGCCTCGACGATCTTGGCGGGATCGGCATCCTCCTGCAGGCGGGCGATGTTCTCCGCGATGGTGCCGTCGAACAACGTCACCGTCTGCGGCAGGTAGCCGATATAGGAACCGAGCACGTCCGGATCGTACTGGTCGAGCGTCGCGCTGTCGAGGCGCAGGCGGCCGCCCGCGGGCATCCACGCCCCCGTCACCGCCTTGGCAAGCGAGGTCTTGCCGGCCCCGGACGCGCCGATGACGCCCATCGCATGGCCGGGCTTCAGGACGAAGGACACCGCGCGGAGCGAGGCCTGCTGCGCGCCGGGTGGCACGATCGTGACGTTCTCGGCCACCAGCATCGCCTGCGGGCGCGGCAGCGGGGTCCGTTCCGTCTCGGGCGGGATCTGGTCGAGCAGGGCGACGACGGCGGCGCGGCCCCGCATTGCGGCGACGACGAGTTGCCATTGGCCGATGACCATCTCGATCGGCGCGAGCGCGCGCCCCAGCAGGATGGAGCCCGCGATCATCGCGCCAGCCGTGAGCTCGTTCTGCAGCACGAGCCAGGCGCCGAGGCCCAGCATCGCCGATTGCAGGAACAGCCGCAGCGTCTTGGTCGTGACGGTGTAGAAGCCCGACCGGTCCGAGAAGGCCATCGACTGGCTGAGCGAGACGCTTCTCGCCTTCATCCAGCGGGCGAAGGCCGCGCCGCGCATGCCGAGCGACTGCACCAGTTCCGCCTCGGAGGCGAGCTGCTGCGCGGTCACCTCCGACTGCGCGGCGGCCTGGTTGGCCTGCGCCATCGGCCCCGAAGTCGTCCACTGGTTGAGGAGCGCGATGCAGACGAGGACCGCCCCGCCGCCCACGGCCAGGAGGCCGAGATAGGGATGGAAGATGAAGATCGCGCCGATGAAGAACGGCGTCCACGGAACGTCGAACAGCGCGAGGAAGACGGGCGAGGCCAGCAGCCGCTGCACTGCCTCGACGTCGCGCAGCGGGTTGCGCCCGCCCGCGCCGCCGGGCGTGGCGGCCGCGCGGCGCAGATGCGCGGAGAAGACCCGGCCGTCGAGGGCCGACTGGAACCGCGCGCCGACCCGCGCCATCACCCGTCCGCGCGCGTGGTCGAGGACGCCCATCATCAGGAACAGGAACGTGACCAGCACCGACAGCGCGATCAGCGTCTCCTCCGAGCGCGAGCCCAGCACACGGTCGTAGACCTGCAGCATGTAGAGCGGCCCGGTCAGCATCAGCAGGTTCACGAAGACCGAGAAGACGAAGGCCATGGTGAGCAGGCCGTTCATCTGGCTGCGTACCTGCGTCACCTCCTCCTTGCCGGAGGGTCGGTTCGTGGGGCGGGGAAGTCTCATTTCGCGGCGATGACCTCTTGGATGCGTCCGCGTGGCATACAGAACGTGAAGATTGCGTCAATTGAGATGCAATCACGTCTCAGTTCCGGCGGAAAATCCCCCCCAGCACGTCCATCAGGACCCGTTCGGCGATGTTGGGCTCATCCTCTCGGGGCGGCGACGACCGCGGCGCGATCTCGCGCCCGGCCACCTGCGGCGCGGGACGTGTCTCCAGCGCCGGATCGATCATCGGCAACGGCGTCACCGGCAGGCCCTCGTGGACGCGCGCCATCGTCTCGCGCCAGATCTCGGCCGGGAGCCCGCCGCCGGTCACGCCGGTCAGCGGCGTGTTGTCGTCGTAGCCCATCCAGACGCCGGCCACGTAATCGCCGGTGAAGCCCACGAACCACGCGTCGCGGGCCGCCTGCGTCGTGCCGGTCTTGCCGGCGGCGGGCCGGCCGCTCGGCAATTGCGCGCGGGTGCCGGTGCCGCGCTCGATCACCTGGGACATCATGTAAACGAGCTGCCGCGCGGCGCCGTCGGTGATGACCCGCTCGCCCAGCCCGCTGTCGTGATCGAGAAGCGCCCGGTCGTCGCCCCTGAGCGACAGCGACGACAGGCCGTAGGGCGTGACGCTCGTCCCGCCGTTCAGGATGCCGGCATAGGCGCCCGTCATCTCGAGAAGCGTGCTCTCGGACACGCCGAGGGCGAGCGCCGGCCCCTCGGCCAGATCGCTCTCGATGCCGAATTGCTGCGCCACGTTGCGCACGACGTCGCGGCCCACGTTCTCCGACAGGCGAACGGTCGCGGCGTTGAGCGAATGGGTCAGCGCGTCGGTCAGCGTCACCTCGCCGTAGAACCGGTTGGTGTAGTTGCTGGGCGAGTAGATGCCCGAGCCCGGCACGTCGATGGCGAGCGCCGAGTCGAGGATGATCGAGTCGAACCGCCAGCCGAGGTCGAGCGCGGCGGCATAGACGAACGGCTTGAAGCTCGACCCGGTTTGCCGCACGGCCTGGACTGCGCGATTGAACTGGCCGCCGCCGCGGGTATTGCGGCCGCCCACCATCGCGCGGACCGCGCCGTCGGCGGACATCACCACGATCGCCGCCTGCGCCTCCGAACCGGCGCTCACCTTGGTCTCGAACACCTCCTGCAGCGCGCTCTCCGCCGCGCGCTGGATACGCTGGTCGAGCGTGGTGCGCACGATCACGTCCTCGGTCGTGTCGCCGGTCAGGAAGTCCGGCCCGTCCGACATGACCCAATCCGCGAAATAGCCGCCCGTGTCCTCCCGCGCCGCGGGCGACAGCGTCGCGGGGCTCGCCACCGCAGCCGCGAAGTCCGTGTCGCCCAGCATGCCCTGGTCGTGCATCAGCGTCAGCACCGTCCGCGCGCGGTCCTGCGCGCGTTCGAGGTTGCTCGTCGGCGCGTAGTAGCTCGGCGCCGGAAGCAGGCCGGCCAGCATCGCCGCCTCCTGCGGGTTCACGTCCGCCACCGACGTCCCGAAATAGCGCTGGCTCGCCGCCGCGAAGCCGCGCGCGCCCGCGCCCAGATAGGCGCGGTTGAGGTAGATCGAGAGGATCTCCGCCTTGGTGAACTTCATCTCCAGCGCGAAGGCGTAGGGGATCTCCTTGACCTTGCGCCAGACCGACCCGGCCCGGCAATCGGCTTCGAACGCGGCCTCGGAGATGCCGGTGGCGGGGTCCCAGTCCGTGCCGAGGCAAAGGAGCTTCGCCACCTGCTGTGTGATCGTCGACCCGCCCGAGCCGGAGAAGGGCGAGCGTCCGGCCTGCACGTTGTTGCGCATCGCGCCCAGGATGCCGCGCGGGCTGACGCCCAGATGGCTGTAGAAACGCTTGTCCTCCGAGGCGACGACGGCGTTCTCGAGATACGGCGAGACGCCGTCGAGCGTGATCAGTCCGCCGAAATTGTCGCCGCGCCAGGCGAAGGTCCGACCGTCGCGGTCCTGCAGCGTGACCGATCCGCGGGCGCGCCCGTCCGACAGGCTCGCCATGTCGGGCAGCCCCGCATAGTTGTAGATCGTCGCAAGGGCGAGGAGCGCCGCGATCGCCACCGTACCGCGCCAGGCCACGGCCCAGAAGATGCGTGCCGCCAGCCGGAACGGCCATGTCAGCCAGGACCCGGGCCCCCGACGGCCTGTCGCTGCGGCACGGGGCTTCGCGGTCTTGGACTTCGCCCGAGGGGCAGACGCGCGTCGCCTGTCGGCCACCAGCCGCGTCTTCGTGGGTTTCGCCATGACTGCCCGTCCCGTCTGGGGAATGTTTTGCGCGCGAAGATAGGCGCTGCCGACTCGCTTGTGGACCCCACCTGACGAACGGATGTCCGAATACCCGCTTAACGTTCCGCCTATTAATGAGGCGGTGCCTGCATTTTAGGCGAAAAACGCGGCAAACGCTTTTTTCGTCGCGGCGGAAAGCGGTTCCCGGGCCGTCCTCCCCGTGGCCACCCCCCTCGAATCCCGGCATCCGAGATCGAAAGACCGCTACGACGAGGGGGATTCTGGTGAAACTCATTATTGCAGCCATCAAGCCGTTCAAGCTCGAGGAGGTGCGCGAGGCGCTCACCGCGCTCGGCGTGCGCGGCATGATGGTCACGGAGATCAAGGGCTTCGGCAGCCAGTCGGGTCATACCGAGATCTATCGCGGTGCCGAATACGCGGTGAACTTCGTGCCGAAGGTCAAACTCGAGATCGTCGTGTCCGCCGCGATGGCCGACCAGGTCGTCGAGACGATCGCCACGACCGCAAAGACCGACAAGATCGGCGACGGCAAGATCTTCGTGCTCGACGTGCAGCAGGCCGTCCGGGTCCGCACCGGCGAACTCAACGACGACGCCATCTGATTGACGAGGGGACAGGACAAATGAAATTGCACAACATTCTCGCCCTGGGGGCCGCGCTCGCCGTGCTCCCGCTCGCGGGCTTCGCACAGGAGGCGGCCGAGGTCGTCGAGGAGGTGGCGCCCACCTTCGACGAGATCGGCCCCTACATCATGACGACGCTGCTGTTCCTCATCGGCGGCTTCCTCGTCATGTGGATGGCGGCCGGCTTCGCCATGCTGGAGGCCGGGCTCGTCCGCTCCAAGAACGTGACGACGCAGCTGACGAAGAACATCGCCCTCTTCTCGATCGCGGCGATCATGTACTGGCTCGTCGGTTTCAACCTGATGTATCCGGGCGACGGCAACTGGCTCAGCGACGGCTATCTCGGGCCGCTCTTCGCGATCACCTCGCTCGAACCGGTGGGCCTCGCGGCCGCGGACGCCTCGCTCGACTACGCCTCGGTCGCCTCGGACTTCTTCTTCCAGCTGATGTTCTGCGCCACCACCGCGTCGATCGTCTCGGGCACGCTGGCCGAGCGCGTCCGGCTCTGGCCCTTCCTGTTCTTCACCGTGATCCTGACCGGCTTCATCTACCCGATCGAGGCGTCGTGGCAGTGGGGCGGCGGCTGGCTCTCGGAGGCCGGGTTCTCCGACTTCGCCGGCTCGACCCTGGTCCACGCGGCGGGTGGCTTCGCGGCGCTGGCCGGGGCCCTCGTGCTCGGCCCGCGGATCGGGAAGTATGCCCGTGACGGCCGCGTCGTGCCGATGCCGGGCTCCAACCTTGCGCTGGCCACGCTCGGCACGTTCATCCTGTGGCTCGGCTGGTTCGGCTTCAACGGCGGCTCGCAGCTCGCCGCGGGCACGGTGGGCGACATCACCGATGTGGGCCGGATCTTCGCCAACACGAACATGGCCGCCGCGTCGGGCGCCGTCGCCGCGCTGATCCTGACGCAGGTGACCTACGGCAAGGTCGACCTGACGATGGTGCTGAACGGCGCTCTGGCGGGTCTCGTCTCGATCACCGCGGGCCCGCTCGACCCGACGCTCTTCGGTGCGCTGTGGATCGGAGCCGTGGGCGGCGTGATCGTGGTCTTCGCGGTGCCGCTCCTCGATCGCCTGAAGATCGACGACGTGGTCGGCGCCATTCCGGTCCACCTCGTCGCGGGGTTCTGGGGCACGCTGGTGGTGCCGGTCTACACCGAGGGCACCTCCTTCGGGACGCAGATCCTCGGCTTCGCGGCCATCGGCGCCTTCGTCTTCGTCGTGAGCCTGATCGTCTGGTTCATCCTGAAGGCCCTCGGCGGCATCCGCGTCAGCGAGGAGGCCGAGATCAACGGGCTCGACATGGCCGAACTCGGCATGGAGGCCTATCCGGAGTTCGCGCGAGGCTGATCCTCCTCCCTTGAGGTCTCGTGCAACACGGCCCCGGGCAATTACGCCCGGGGCCGATATCTTTTCCGGCTTACGGATATGCCGGGTGCGCAAAAGAAACGGGCGGGGTTCCTGCGAACCCCGCCCGTTGCATGTCGTCGACGAAGTGCGGTCAGGCGGCGCCTTCGATCCAGTCCTTCAGCGCGGCCTTCGGCGCGGCGCCGATCTTCTGATCCACGGCCTCGCCGCCCTTGAACAGGAACAGGGCCGGAATGCCGCGGACGCCCATCTGCGCGGGGCTCTGCGGGTTCTCGTCAACGTTGACCTTCACGATCTTCACGCGGCCCTCGTACTCGGTCGAAAGCTCTTCGAGCGCCGGACCGATCTGCTTGCAGGGGCCGCACCACTCGGCCCAGAAATCGACGACGACGGGGATGTCGGACTGCTTGACGACCTCGTCGAAGGTGGCGTCGGTGGCGGAGATGGTGGCCATGGGAAACTCCTGTGCGTTTGCGTCCAGCGCGGGCACTCAGAGCTAGGCACCCGGCCCGACCGGGTCAATGGCCGGCGGCAGTGCCGCGATCACCTCCTCGGGCACCTCCATCAGATGCGGCCCCTTCGTCCACAGGATGGCGAGCGTGACCGCCCGCCCGGGCCAGATCGCCGCCGCCGCTTCCCCGTAGGCCGCCATCTGCCGCAACACGCCGTCCGGGATGTCCTCGGCGCGGTCGGGCAGGGTGGCGTTGGTCTTAAAGTCGACGATCGTGACCTGGTCCGGCGCGACGATCAGACGATCCATCGTGCCGACGATCGCGGGTCGTGCGGCCGTCGCCGGCAGCGCGAAGGGCACTTCGGCCAGCGTGCCGGGCGCGAAGACCTGCGCGAGGTCGGGGGCGTCGAGCACGGCCATCGCTTCCGCGATCTGCGGGTCGGCGTCGAAGTCCGGCGGCAGGTCGGCATGGGCCGCGAGGATCGCCGGTGCGCGGGCGCGCCGCTCCGCCGGGGGCAGGCCAGGCAGATGCTCGAGCAGGGCGTGGACCGCCGTGCCCACGCGCATCGCCAGTTCCGTGTCCAGACCGCTCTCGCCGGGCAGGGCCTTCGCGCCGGGCAGTTGCGACGGCGCGATGCGACCGATCGCGCGCGCGGGCTTCGGCGCGGCCTGTCCGAGCCAGTCGGGCGCCTCGGCCATCTCCACCGCGTGTACCGGTACGGGCGCGGCGGCGGACCAGTCGCCCCGTTCGAGCCGCAGGCCTCGGCCGCCCGCGAAGTCATGCGGCACGGCGTCCCACGCCGTCATCCCGGCTTCGACCGCCCGGTACCAGCTTGCATTCGGCGCGTCGCCGACCTCGCCCGCCGCGGCGACGATCAGCCAGCTCTCCGCCCGCGTGAGCGCGACGTAGAGCAGGCGGTCGCGTTCCGCGCGGGTGGCGGCCACGGCGCGCTCGTTCGCCGCGTGCATCGCGGGCGACCAGTTCGCCTTGACCGGCATCCAGACCGGCACGCCGTCCGGCAGCCGCTCGACCCCTGACAGGGTGCGTGGCTTGCGCGTCGCGGTCTCCGGCAGGATGACGACCGGCGCCTCGAGCCCCTTCGCGCCGTGGACCGTCATCACCCGGATCGAGCCCTGGCCGCCCTGCCGCTTCAACTCGACGGCCGCCGCCTCGATCCAGCACAGGAACCCGGTCAGGCTCGGCACCTCGAGCTGTTCGTAGTCCAACGCTTGCCGCAGGAGCGCGTCGATCGCCTCCGCCCGTTCCGTGCCGAGCCGCGCCAGCAGGCGGCGGCGCCCGTCGTGGTGGATCAGGATGCGCTGCAGGAGCTCGTAGGGCCGCTCGTAGCCGGACGCGCCCAGAAGGTCGGACAGCATCGCCTCCGCCGTCCGGTCCATCCCCGTCGCGCGCAGCCGCGGCCAGAGCCGGCCCTCCCGGCCATGCGCGAGCGCGAAGATCCCGGCCTCGTCCAGATTGCCCAGCGGCGAGCGCAGCACGGTGGCGAGCGACAGGTCGTCGTCGGGCATCGCGACCCATTTCAGGAGCGCGATCAGGTCGCGCACGGCCAGATCCTCGGTCACGACGAGCCGGTCGGCCCCCGCAAGGTCGAGGTCGCGCCGCTTGCAAGCCCGGATGATGTGATGGAACAGCGCGTCCCGCCGCTGGACCAGCACGAGGATGTCGCCCGGCTGGACCGGACGCCGGCCCGCGCCGCGCCCGACCGGCACGCGCTCCGCGATCATCGCGCTGATCCCCTCGGCCACCTGCTCGGCTAGCAGGACTTCCGCGTCGTTCGGCGCGGGCCGGTCGACGGGCTCGAACCACTCGCGGTCGGATCGGTCCTCCGTCTGCTTCGGGACAACGGGCCAGAGATCGACGCGCCCCGGCATGTCGGGGTGGAAGGCGATGTGTTCGGGCGCGTCCCCCAGTCCCCCGCCCTCGGCGAAGACGGCGTCCACGAGGTCGAGGATCACGGGCGAGGAGCGGAACGAGAACAGGAGCGCGTGGTCCTTGAACGGCATCCCGCCCTCCGGATGCATTGCCGCGAAGGTATCGCGGATGCGTCCGTAGGCGTCGAGGTCGGCGCCCTGGAAGGCGTAGATCGACTGCTTGCGGTCGCCGACGACGAAGATCGTGCGGTGCGCGTCCGGCCGCGCGCCCTGACCCGCGCCGAACTCGGCGGCGAGCCGGGTGATGACCTCCCACTGGTCCGGCGAGGTGTCCTGCGCCTCGTCCACGAGGATGTGGTCGATCCCGCCGTCGAGCTTGAAGAGCACCCATTGCGCCATCGAGGAGGTGGAGAGCAGGTGCCGCGCCCGGGCGATCTGATCGTCGAAGTCGAGCCAGCCGCGCGCCGCCTTCTCCGCCGCCACCCGTTCGATGAAGGCGGGCGCGAACGCGTGCAGCGCCTCGGTCTGCGCCAGCGCCTCCAGCGCGGCGATACGGGTCACGCCATCGGCGATGCGGGTCGCCAGCTCGGTGTAGATCTCGACCAGGTCCCCGTGGTCGCCGGCCAGCACCGCCTTCGGCCAGCGCCCGGTCGAGCGCGGCGCGTCGGCGCTCGTCAGGCAGGCCGCGCGGAGTTGGTCGAACCGGTCCCGCGGCGCGCTGTCGAGCGCCGCGTCGAGTGTCTCGACGATTCCCGCCAGCGTCTTGCCGGGGGCCGTCCGCGCGCCGTCCAGGAAATCCACCATCAGTTCGCGCGTGGACGGGCCGAGGACGTCGGCCAGAACCTCCTCGGCATCGCGGTCGGCGATGCCCAGGGCCGGGCGCAACGCCTCGACGGACATCGCCGCGAAACCGGGGCCGAGCCGGGCCACCGCGGCAAGGAACTCGGTCGGCTCGTTCCCCGTCAGGCGGCGGGCGACGCCGTCGACCAAGGGTTGCGTCGCCGGGTCAGCCGCCATCGCGTCGAGAACCTCGGCGTGCAGCCGCGCGGTCGCGATCTCGTCCATCTCCGAGAAGTTCGGCGACACGCCCGCTTCGAGTGGAAAACGCCGCAGGAGCGAGGCGCAGAAGGCGTGGATCGTCTGGATCTTCAGTCCGCCCGGCGCCTCGATGGCGCGGGCGAAGAGCGTGCGGGCGTGGCGCAGCCGCTCGGGCGAGATCGTGCCGCGCGCCGCGCCGAGCCGGGTGATCGCCGCGCGAAGCGCGTCGTCGGGCAGCATCGCCCACTCGCTCAGCCGCTTGAACAGGCGGTTCTGCATCTCGCCCGCCGCGGCCTTGGTGTAGGTGAGGCAGAGGATGCGCTCGGGCGACGTCCCCTCGAGCAGGAGCCAGGCGACGCGGTCGGTGAGGACCCGCGTCTTGCCGGAGCCGGCATTTGCGGCGAGCCAGACCGAGCCCGACGGATCGGCGGCGGCGATCTGCGCGGCACTGGCCGGGTCGGGGCGCATCATCCGGTTCACGGCCGGCCCACCGGGATCACCGTCGCGGGCTGGGTGTCGTCCCATTCGCCGTAACGGGCGAGATGGTCGTAATCCCCGTCATAGGTCAGCAAATCCGGCGCGAGCCGCGCGATGAAGGGCGTGCCGGTCGCGTAGCCCTGCATCAGCCGGACGAGCTGGTCGCGGGTCGCGTCGATCGCTTCCGCGTCGAGAGCCGCCGGCGCGACCTCGCCGTAGGTGTTGCCGACCCGCAGGTAGGCGGCCTCCTCCACCGGCAGGTCGGGCACGCCCTCGAACGCGCCGTCGGCGACCATCATCGCTTCGAGCAGGAGCTGCTTGGCATAGGCGTTCTGCTGCTTGGGGGAGGGCGGCGTGCCGGTCTTGTAGTCGTAGATCGCCACCGCGCCGTCGCGTAGGTCGATCCGGTCGGCCCGCGCGGTCAGCGTGAACCCCGCGCCCTCGAACCTGCGTCGGCCCTGCCCCTCGACGAGGAGGGGCGTGCCGAGGCCGCGACGCGTGGTTTCCGCCGCGAGGAAATCCGGAATGACGCGGTCGAACTTGCCCAGCCACATCCGCCGCATGCCGGGCCAGGGCGCCGTCTCCTCCAGCGTCGTCTCGAAGGCCCGGCGCAGGAGGTCCGCGGCGTCCGGGGGAAGGTCGCGGCCGTACAGCCGCCGGGTGAACCGCTCCATCGCGTCGTGCACCGCCGAGCCGCGCAGGGCCGCGTCGGGGCCCTGCCGCAGCGGGGCCAGCGGACGCAGGCGAAGGATGTCGCGCGCGTAGATGTGGTACGGGTCGCGGATCAGCGTCTCGACCGCGGTGACGGAGATGCGGTCGAGACGCACCCCCGCGGGAAGCTTCGGTGCGGGCCGCGGGGCGGGCCCGGTCGGCAGGCCCGCCGGTTCGTCGAGCAGGGCCGCGACGCGGAGCCAGTGCGCGCCGCGCGCCCGCATGCCGGCGAGCGCGGTTTCCCCCTCCGCGCCGATGCCGCCCAACAGCCCGACGATCCGGTTGAGCCACCGGGCGGGCACGGTCTCCGTCTCCGCCGTGCGCGCGGCACGGCTCAGCCAGATCTCGGGCGCGGCGGCGGCCTGCTGGAAGTCGTGAGCCGAGAGGCCGACCGTCCGCTCCGGCGGGCGCAGGCCGCAGGAGCGGCGCATCGCGCGGTTGAGCCACGGGTCGGGGCTCGGCTGGGCGGGCCAGACATCCTCGTTCAGCCCCCCGAGGATCACGAGGTCGGCATGGCGCACCCGAGCTTCCAGCGCGCCCCAGATCATGATCCGGTCGGACGTGCCGTAGGTGTCGCGCACCTCCTCGCCCGAAAGCATGGTCTGGAGGATGCGGTTGAACTCCTGCGCCGGGACCGGCTCGCCGCCGCGCTCCCCGGCCCCCGCCTGTATTTGCTCGATCACACGCAGCGCGGCCTGCCCGGCGGGCCCCTCCCAGACCGCGTCTGCGGAACTGCCGGTGCCCCGGGCGGCGCGTTCGACGAGGGCGAGATGGCTTCGCGCGTGTTCGGCCAGCGGCGCCATGCGCGGCTGCGACAGCAGGTCGTCGACGAGGCCGCAGAGCCAGTGGCTCCAGACTTCGTCGGTTTCCGGCGTGGACGGGTCTTCACACCAGACCTCGATCGCGTTGCGGTTCGGAAAGGGCAGGGGGTCGCGACGCAGCAGCGCGACTTCCAGCAGGCGCGCCTGCCGCAGGTGCTCGGCCCGGTCGCCGCCGATCTGCGTGAGCGGGTGGTTCAGCAGGATCGCCAGCCCCTCGGCCTCCACCGGCCGGCCCCGCATCCCCGCGAGGTGCAGCAGAAGGCGCCCCGGTGCGCTCTGGTTGAGCGGCTGGCCGGCGGATTCGTCGGGCAGGATGTCCCAGCGTTCGAGCTGCGCGCGCACCTCCCGCGCCAACGTCCGGTCCGGCGTGATCAGCGCCGCTCGCTTGTCCTGCGCCAGCGCGTCGCGCAGGCCGCAGGCGATGGCGGTGGCCTCCGCCCCGGGCGAGGGCGCGGTCAGGAGCGTGACGTTGCGACAGGCGCCGGCGACATCGGTGAGCGCCGGCCCCTCGGCGAGCCAGGCATCGGTCGCGGGGGCGGGCCGCAGCGCGAGCGAGACGAGCGCGTTGCGCGCCGGCACGGCCGGTTGCACGCTGTCGTCCCAACGGCGGATCGCGTCGCGCGGCACGTCCAGCATCTCGAGAAGCGCGGCGTGCCTGTATTGCGGGTGGTCGTGATGCGCCGCGCCGGGCGTCAGGTCCGCCCAGGCGTCGTGCGGCATGTCGGAATCGAGCCCCGGCAGGACGACGACGCCCTGCGGCAGTGCCAGGACCTCCCGGATCAGCCGCCGTGTCGGCGCGCGCGAGGCGGTGGAGCCGGCGACGATGACCGGATCGGTCGGCGGGGTCGCCGTCCAACGGGCGCAGAGGCGGTCGAGGGCGCGAATCTGCGCGCCGACCGGCGTCAGTTCGCCGATATGTTCGAGCCAGTTCGTCGCGATCCGCAGGAACTCGAGATTGCGCTGCCAATGCTCCGACAGATCGCCCGTCTCCATGCAGTCGAGCGCGTCGGGCAGCATCTCCTCCTCCTGCATCTCGGAGAGCAGGGTTTCGAGACCGCAGGCGAGGTCGAAGGCGGCGGCGCGCGGCGACAGGTCGGGCCGGACGCGCAGCAGGCTTTCGACCAACTGCGTCAGTCGCAGGCGGATCGCCAGCTTGGACACGCTCGCCACCGGCATGTCCCCCGGCGGCAAGAGCGGGGCGAAATCGGTGACGAGGCCGATCTTGGGCAGGAGCGTCGCCCCGTCCGCCATCAGCGCGGCCTCCAGCCGGCGGGCCATGCGCGAGGTGTTGACCAGCACGGTGACGCGCGCCAGCGCCTCCGGCGGCGCGTCCGCCATCCGCGCGCGCAGACCGCGGGCGAGCGCGACGCTGAAATCGACGCCGAGGGGCTCGTAATAGAGGCCGTGCATCAAACCCGCGCCGCCAGCATCGCCTCCGCCGCGGCGATGCCGTCCGGCGTTCCGACATCGGCCCAGCGTCCCGGGTGGAGGACGCCATGCAGCCGCCCCCGAGCGGCCATGTCGAACCACAGGTCGCGAAGCGAGAACACCTCGCGCGAATCGTCGGCCAATGCGTCGGTCTTCACGATACCCGCTCCCGTATAGACGTGCCCTTCCGGGTCGCGCTCGAGCCTCCCACCCGCGCGCATCCCGAAGCTGCCCTTGGCCGGTCCGACGGCGCGGGACAGGGGCACGAGGAGGAGGAGTCCATCCATCCGGTCCGGCGCCCAGGCTGCCGAGAGCGTGGCGAATGCGGTCGGTCCAGTCCAGACGGCATCGGCGTTCATCGTTAACGCTGGTCCAGCGCCCAGATGCGGCAGCGCGTTGCGAAGGCCGCCCCCGGTGTCGAGCAGCGTCGGCGTCTCGTGCAGGATCCTGACGCCGCGCGGGGCGAGGTGGGCGATCAGCCGGTCCGCATGGTGATGGGCGTTGACGACGATCGGCCGGGCGCCCGCGACCTGCTCGAGCGCATGATCGACGAGCGCCCGGCCCGCGACGTCGACGAGCCCCTTCGGTCGGTCGTCCGTGAGCGGCCGCATCCGCGTGCCGAGCCCGGCGGCGAAGACCATCGCCCCGATCATTCGGCCCCCGCGTGATCGCGTCCGTGCAGCGTCCCGGCCCGCGCTTCGACATCCGCGAGCCAGCGCGCATCCGGTTCCGGCAGCAAGCCGTCCAGAGCCCGGCGGACCGGTGCGAGCGCGGGGTGGCGAAGCTCGCGCTGCAGCGCGGCCCAGGTGGGCGGGATGAAGCGAAGATAGGAGGTCCGGCCTGAATGCAGGCAAAGACGGGTGAAGACCCGCCCGATGATCCGGAGCGAGCGCTGCACGGAGCAGATCGCGATCCGCGTGGCGGTCGTCTCGGCGTTAGCGCCGCTCGCGTCCAGATACGCGCGGGTCGCTGCGGCGACGGCCGCTTCGGCGACCGTCCGGCGCGGATCGTGGATCAGCGAGGCGAGGTCGTATTCGGCGGGCCCGCGCATCGCGTCCTGGAAGTCGAGCACGCCGATCCGGGCGGTTCCCCTGCGATCCGGCAGCCAGAGCAGGTTCTCGGCGTGGTAGTCGCGGTGGACGAAGACCTCGCTTCCGGTCAGATGCCGGTCCACGACGTCGGCCAGCGCGTCGCGAATGACGCCACGATGCGCACGGGCGTCCGGTGCGTACCAGTCCACCACGGTCGCGGCCAGCTCGGGCATCTCGTCGAGATAGGAGGGCCGGTCCGGCGGGTCGGGGCGGTGCAGTTCGACG
The DNA here is from genome assembly GCF_947494055.1 of uncultured Jannaschia sp. Lineage (GTDB taxonomy): Bacteria > Pseudomonadota > Alphaproteobacteria > Rhodobacterales > Rhodobacteraceae > Jannaschia. Next base: position 32,913 of record NZ_CANLTR010000022.1, read on the forward strand.
AGAAGCCGTGCCGCCTCGGCGTAGAGATCCGGCTCCTTTTCCGGGGATCGCGTCGCGCGTCGAGCGAGCAGGTCGTCGCCCAGATCCTCCAGAAGCAGGAGGCCGGCCTCGATGTCGCTGGCAAGGATTCCGGGCGGGGAGGCACCGTTCCGGGCCAGCCATTCCGCGATCTCGAGAAAGGGTCGGACGTCTTCTCCGGTCTCTGGCGGTGCGTCCATCAGGATCGCACGGGCATCGCTGCGAACGAGCCGGACATAGCGGCGCAACGAAGCGTCGCCCGCGAGCGGCACACGCGCCGCGTCTTCCCAGCCGGCTCCGTGCAGGAACGCCGTGATCTCTGTCGTGCGATCCGTCATGCCGTCACCCCGAACGCAGGCGCCAACCGCCCGGCCAATGCCGGCTGGGCCTCCACAGACAAGTGGCGCGTGTCGCCGTCGTCGGCGGTGAAGGTCAGCGTTGCCGCGCCCGGAGGCCGATCGCGCCCCAGCCGGTCTGGCCATTCGACGAGGCAAAGCGCCTCGCGAAACGCGTCTTCGAGCCCGAGTTCGAGCACTTCGGCCGGATCGGTGATCCGGTAGAGATCGGCGTGCCAGGTCTGGAACGATCCGGTCTCGTAGGTTTGCACGAGGGTGAAGGTCGGGGACGGGACGTCCTCCGGCGGCAACCCCGCCCGCTGACGAAGGGCACCGATCAGGGCACGGGCGAAGGTCGTCTTGCCGGCCCCGACCGGACCATCGAGCAAGAGCACGTCCCCCGGGCCCAGGCATGGCGCAAGCCGGGCGGCAAAGGCTTCGGTCGCTTCCGGTGTCGGAAGGGTCAGGGCGAACGGCGCATTCGGCATCGGCGGACGTTAGCCACGCCGTTCGTCCCCGTGCAAGGGGCGGCTCAGGCCTGCAGCGCCTGCCGTATCTGCGCCGGACCCAGGGCGACCACACCGTTGTCGTCAGGGAACGAGAAGGTTACGGAGACGCGGCGCTTGGGCACGGGTTTCACGACCATCTCCAGACTCCGTCCGTTCGGCAATCCCAGCACTGCGGACCATTCGGCCCGAACGCTTCGCGTGCGCGCCTCTCTCTGCAGATCGGCCCAGGCCGAATTCGGTGCCGTCCTCGCGGACCAGAGCCGGATGCACCGTTCGAGCGTATCCGGCAGATCCTCGGTCTTGTCGTCGAGCCACAGCGACTTCAGCGCCGCGTTCGCGAGCAGAAGGCTGCCATCCGTGTCGAAGATCGCCATGCCGGACGACATGTCCTCGAACATTCCGAGCAACACGTTCTGGCAGTCGCGATCGGATCGTGCGTTCGTCAGTTCGTCCGTGATGTCCTCGAGCATGAGCGTGATGGCACCATCGCCCTGTGACCGCCCGGTCAGTCGGTACGTCGCGTTCCCCGGCATCGTCCAGGTCTCGACGTAGGGCTCGGATTTTCCGTTCTTCCCCAAAGTCGCAATTGCATCGCGCCAAGCCTTGTAGTCGCGCGGCTCCGGCATCTTGCGCGCGTCGCGAAGGGTGTCGAGAAACTCCTTCAGGCGCGGTCGGCCGGAGAGCCACGCCCCGTCGAGACCGGTCATGTCCAGCAGGGTCGGATTAAAGAGGGCAAGCTGTCCGTTCTTGTCGAAGATCGCGATGCCAGTCGTCAGGAAGGCGAAGCTGGTCGTCAGCGTCTGGTTGAACCCACGCAGGGATTCCTCGGCCTTGATCACCGCGTCGAGCGACAGGGCGTGCATCAGACGCAGCTTGTTGTCGCTTGCCGGCGAGGACGTGACCTCGAACCAGTGTTCCTGCCCGCCGCCATCACGGACCTTGCGGCGCGTCCGCACGGGTCCGACGCCCTCGTCCTCCGCGAAGAGGGGGTGCAACGGCCAGCCCCGCGCGGCATCGGTGCCGACGAAGCGTTCGACGACCGCAAGATAGGCGGCATTGCACCAGACGATCCGGCCTTCGGCGTCCACGGCCCAGCCGAGCGCCGGGCTCGTCTCGTTCGCACGCGAAAGCATCGCAATCTCGTCCTCCATCGCCTGCAGGCTGGACAGGTCGATGCGGACGGCGGTCTGCTGCTCGCCGGCGGCCGAAACCGTGATGCGAAGGTCCAGACCGTCGCGGCGGCCCAGGATCACGACCTGATCCGTGCCGAAGGTCCCGGTCAGTCTGAACGGTTGGCCCGTCTCCTCGAGCGCCCGAAGCGCCGCTGGTGCGCCTTCGTGGATGTCGCCGAGCGAGTCGCGGAGGTCGTTCCACGCCGTCAGATTGTCGATCGGCGAGGATATCAGGAACGAGACGTTGTCCGAGTGTTCCGTCAGATACCCGTTGCGGAACTGAAAAATGCGCGGCTCCGAGAGGAATTCCGCATTCGTGATCGGCGGTTGCGTGCGTGGACGCGGTCCGAAGAAAAGGACGGCAACTAAGGCTCCGATGCCGGAAGTGAGACCGACGAAGAAGGGCACGGCGACCGACAACATCGCGAACATGGCGACCTCTTTAGGATTTGTCGCAGGGTGTCGCATTTTGGTTAAGTTGCCCTTAACGCCGTCCGTTCGTGCCGCCGTCTCAGGGCATGATCGGTAGGTTTTCGCCGAGTGATCCTGTCTCGGGCGCCGCGATGGCGGCGCGGGGCCAGACGACCTCGGCAATCGCTCCCCCGCGCGTGCGGGGCCGATGCCGACCGGATTGCGATCCGTTGCGGAAATCGATGCTGGCACCGGTCCGTTCGAGGAGCGTCTTGGCGATGAACAGGCCGAGCCCCATCCCGTCATAGCCCCGGCGCCGTCTTGTCCGGACGAAGGGGCTGCCGAGGCGATGAAGCACGTCAGGCGGATAGCCGGGCCCGTCGTCGAGCACGCGCACGACGATCTCGCCCTCCGACCAGCGCAGGTCGATCCAGACCTCGTTCGCCGCGAAATCCACGGCGTTCTGGATCAGGTTGCGAAGTCCGTGGATGATTTCGGGGGAACGGCGCACGAAGGGACGCCGGGACACGCCGCCGTCGAGCGAGGCGAGGTCGTAGTGGATCGTCGTTCCACGACCTTCGTGCGGTTCGGCAGCCTCGCGCAGGACGGCTTCGAGAGGGGCGGCGCGGAGATGCTGATCCGACTTGCCGGCCCGGCCCATCGAACGCAGGATGTCGCGGCAGCGATCGGCCTGTTCTCGAATCAGCTTCGCGTCGTCGAGCAGATCCGGGCTGCCCTGCAATTCCTCGGCCAGCTCCGACGAGACGAGCTTTATCGTCGCCAAGGGCGTCCCCAGTTCGTGTGCGGCCGCCGCGACGACGCCGCCCAGATCGTGAAGCTTCTGTTCGCGTGCCAATGCCGTCTGCGTGGCGAAAAGCGCATCGGACATTCGCTGCGTCTCGCGCCGAAGCCGGAAGGCGAAGCTCGACAGGAACAGCATTCCGAACAGGATCGCGAGCCAGAAGCCGACCATTTGCAGATCGGACAGGAGAAGCGTCGTTCCGTCCGACAAGCGGAGCGGCAGATTGTAGCGGGCGAGCAGGCTGACCAGAATGGCGGCAAGCGCGGCATGTGACAGTGTGGAACGAAGCGACAATGCGGTGGCCGAGATCGTCACCGGCGCGAGGATCAGAAGCGCGAACGGATTGTGCAATCCGCCCGTCAGGAACAAGAGGGCCGCGAGCTGGACCAGATCGAAGGTGATGATCCCGAACGCCGCGCGCTCGGTCAGCCGCGCGGTGGCCGGATATGCGATCATGGTCGTAAGGTTCGCAACCATGCCGGCCCCGATCACCAGCAGGCACAGGCCGATCTCCAGCGTCAGCGAGAGCACGGTGCCGACGACGATTACCGCAACGGCTTGCCCAAGCAGGGCCAGCCAGCGCAGGTTGACCAGCGTCACGATCCGCACCCGGGGGCCGGTCGTCTCGGGCGGCAACAGGGTTCGCGTCGGCTGGGTCGGCATTCGGCAGCGTCTCCGCGCATTTGACGAGGCAGGGTGGCGAGTTATCTCCTTGCGAGCAAGCATGTCGCGGAGAGCACGGATGGTGGATAACGAGGCCAGGATCGGATCCGATCCCTCCCTTCTCCTCGTCGATGACGACGAGCCGTTCCTGCGTCGGCTGGAACGCGCGATGGAGAAGCGCGGCTTCGCGGTCGAGGGCGCCCAGTCGGTTGCGGAGGGTATCGCCAAGGCCACGGCGCGTCCGCCTGCCTACGCTGTCATCGATCTCCGCCTGCAGGATGGCAATGGCCTCGACGTCGTGGAGCGCCTGCGCGAGAAGCGTCCCGACGCACGGATCGTGGTGCTGACCGGCTACGGCGCGATCGCCACGGCGGTGGCCGCGGTCAAGATCGGAGCGACCGACTACCTGTCGAAGCCTGCGGACGCGAACGATATCACCACCGCGCTCCTCAACCGCGAGGAACGTCTGCCGCCGCCGCCCGAGAACCCGATGTCGGCGGACCGGGTTCGCTGGGAGCATATCCAGCGGGTGTTTGAGCTCTGCGATCGCAACGTATCCGAGACGGCACGGCGATTGAGCATGCATCGGCGCACGTTGCAGCGCATTCTCGCGAAGCGCTCGCCGCGTTGAGGCAGGTCGTGACGCTCGTCATGATCCTGGGTGGATGCCAAGCCGCAACGCCGACCGTCCCGCCCGCGAATGATCTGTCGCTCGTTCCTGCGCCTGGTGGTCTGGACGTAGCGGGATCGGGTGGGCGCGAAATCGGGTTCGGTCGGGATCGTATCGGCGTCCTGGAAAGCGTGACGCGTGTCGAGGCGCGGCATCCTCGGTCGGTTCCCTGTTTGCCCGGGCGGGACGCGTTCGAGACCGCGAGCGGGTTGAGGCTGGTCTTCGCGGGCAACACGTTCGTGGGGTGGGAGAGTCCGGCCGGTAAGGCCGGACGCGGTTGTGTCTGACAGTCTCGTGCGGGTGTCTGCGGAAGACTCGTCACAGGCGGTGTATCAGGACGCTCTGACCTGTTCCGGGCGCGACCTCCGAGGCGTCCTCGAACCCGCGTGACCGGTAGTAGATGTGTGCGCCTTCGTTTCCGATGGCGGTTCGAGCGACGATCCAGCGAAGCTCCAGTTCGCGTGCCGCATGGCGCGTTGCGTCGAACAGGGCGGAGCCGACCTGCAAGTCGTGTCGTCCTGGCGGTACGAAGGTCGCGATCTCACAGGTATGCGGTGGCATATGCGTGGCTGAACCGCACCATTGGAAGCCCTCTATACCGGTGTCGACCTCTGCCACGACCCAGATGTCACCTGTCCCCGCGATCCAGCCGCGCAGAAAGCCCGGTGTGAAGTCAGGTTCGGGCTGCGCGAGCTGTCCGACGATCGCCGCCATCGCGGCGGCATCGAAGGGGCGGGCCCGTCGGGTCATGACGCGCCGCACGTCGCGTCAGGGGCTTCGGGCGGCCATCAAGTCGCGGTGCCGCGCGAGATACGCCGCTCGAACCTCGGCCGGCGGGCGGAGCGTCAGTGCCAGATCGTCCAGAACGCCCGGGGGCGGCCGGCTGAAGAAACGGTTGGCCTCCGAAACGGAGAACCCGGCGATCCGCGTCGCCTCGAGCCAGGCGGAAAGACGGTCGGCGCGCTTGATCAGCCGCTTGAGCCTGTCGGGCGTCTTCGCGGGAAGGCCGAAGCGGAGGTTGATCGCCGTCTGCAGCTTTCCATCGAGCTCACCATAGGAGGGGCCGACGGCCGCCTTCACCGGCGAGATCATGTCCCCGATCACGTATTCGGGCGCATCGTGGAGGAGCGCGCAGAGCCGTGCGGCGGGATCGGCGGCCGGATCGAGACGGCCCAGCAGGTGCTCGACCAGCAGCGAATGCTCTGCCACGGAATAGGGCCAGTCGCCATGTGTCTGTCCGTTCCAGCGTGCGACGAAGGCGAGGCCGTGGGCAATGTCCTCGATCTCGATGTCGACCGGAGTCGGGTCCAGCAGGTCCAGCCTGCGGCCCGAGAGCATCCGTTGCCATGCGCGCGTCTGCCTCATGCCCGCTGTCCTAGCGGCCCGGCGCGGCGATGCAAGCCGCGCGCCGCCGCGGCCGTTGTGCGGGCAGGTGACGGCTGCTAGATCGCCCAAAACGGGCTTCGGCCTGATACAGGATCAGGAGATGCCGGGATGAAGGACTACGTCGTCAGGGACATTTCGCTCGCGGCCTACGGGCGCAAGGAACTGGACATCGCCGAGACGGAAATGCCGGGTCTGATGGCGCTGCGCGAGGAATACGGCGCAAGCCAGCCCCTGAAGGGCGCTCGGATCGCGGGCTCTCTGCACATGACGATCCAGACCGCCGTTCTGATCGAGACATTGGTGGCGCTTGGGGCCGAAGTGCGCTGGGCGTCCTGCAACATCTTCTCCACGCAGGACCACGCCGCGGCGGCCATTGCCGAGGGTGGTACGCCGGTCTTCGCCGTGAAGGGCGAAACGCTGGAGGAATACTGGGACTACGCCGACCGCATCTTCTTTTTCGGTGGCGAAGACGGCACGGCGAACATGATCCTCGATGACGGGGGCGACGCGACGATGTACGTCCTGCTCGGTGCGCGGGTCGAGGCGGGGGAGACCGACATCCTCGACGTTCCGACCTCGGACGAGGAGACGGCGCTCTTCGCGCAGATCCGCAAGCGGCTCGATGCATCGCCCGGCTGGTTTACCAGGCAGCGTGACGCGATCCGCGGTGTTTCCGAGGAGACGACGACGGGCGTGCATCGCCTTTATGACCTGCACAAGCGCGGCCTGCTGCCGTTCCCGGCGATCAACGTCAACGACAGCGTGACCAAGTCGAAGTTCGACAACAAGTACGGCTGCAAGGAATCGCTTGTTGACGGCATCCGCCGGGCGACCGACACGATGATGGCCGGCAAGGTCGCCGTCGTCTGCGGCTACGGCGACGTGGGCAAGGGTTCCGCGGCGAGCCTGCGCGGCGCGGGCGCGCGGGTGAAGGTGACCGAAGTCGATCCGATCTGCGCGCTGCAGGCGGCGATGGACGGGTTCGAGGTGGTCCTGCTCGAGGACGTGGTCGACAGCGCCGACATCTTCATCACCACCACCGGCAACAAGGACGTCATCCGGCTCGAGCACATGCGCGAGATGAAGGACATGGCGATCGTCGGCAATATCGGCCACTTCGACAACGAGATACAGGTCGCGAGCCTGAAGAACCACAAGTGGACGAACATCAAGGAGCAGGTGGACATGATCGAGATGCCTTCGGGCAATCGGATCATCCTGCTTTCCGAGGGCCGCCTTCTCAACCTCGGCAATGCCACCGGGCATCCGTCCTTCGTGATGAGTGCGTCCTTCACTAACCAGGTGCTGGCGCAGATCGAGCTCTGGGCCAAGGGTGAGGACTACGCGCCGGGCGTCTACATCCTTCCCAAACATCTCGACGAGAAGGTGGCGCGACTGCATCTCGGGCGGATCGGCGTGAAGCTGACGGAGCTTCGCAAGGAGCAAGCCGATTACATTGGTGTGACCGTGGACGGCCCGTTCAAGCCGGAGCATTATCGCTATTGAGCGGACGGGGAAGGTCCGCTCACAGACAGGCTGTGCCGACGATCATCCGTCGCCGGTCGCGGATGACGAAACGGACGGGAGGATGAGGATGAGCAAGCGCGACGAACTGATCGGGCATTACGCCCACGAGATCCGGGGCAAGCTGGGCGACGAGCCCGATATGGACCTGCTGCGGAAGGTGACGATCGGCTGCGGCCCCTCCATCTATAATCGGGACAGCGCCACCGTCGCGACAAGCCAGCCCAAGGAGATGGAGGCGGTCAAGAACAACTTCCTCATCAGGAAGCTGGGCCTGTCGGACGGACCGAAACTGAACGAAGGAATCGAGGCCGTCACGGAGAAGTACGGGCGGTCGAACACGACAAAGTACCGGGCGGTCTTCTACTACCTTCTCGTGAGGCATTTCGGAAAGGAAAGCGTCTACAAGTGACGCGGCTTCGGTTCGGGGGAGGGTGCCTTAGGGCGCCCTTTTTCGTGTCCGGGGAAGGGTTGCAGATAAGCAACAGCCTGCCCATCTCCTTCTCCGTAGGCCCGCCGAGGGACCGTGCCGATCCGGGCGGTTCGAATGGCGGGCGCTTGAATGAAGGAGACGGGGCATATGAACCTGGAGAAATTCACGGAACGCGCACGGGGCTTCCTGCAGGCCGCGCAGACGATCGCGACGCGCGAGGGGAACCAGCAACTGGTTCCAGAGCATTTGCTCAAGGCGATCATGGACGACGACGAGGGCATGGCGGCCAATCTGATTGCAGCCGCCGGAGGCGCGCCCGATCGGGTGAAGCAGGCCGTTGATGTGGCTGTCGCGAAGTTGCCGAAAGTGTCGGGTGATGCGGGGCAGGTCTATCTGTCGCGTGAGCTGACGCGCGTGTTGGACGAGGCGGAGACGGTCGCGAAGAAGGCGGGCGACAGCTTCGTGCCGGTCGAGCGGGTGCTGATGGCGCTGGCGATGGTCAAGTCGAAGGCCAAGGACGCGCTGGATGCCGGGGCAGTCAACGCGCAATCGCTGAACGCGGCGATCAACGAGGTCCGGAAGGGTCGGACGGCGGACTCGGCCAATGCCGAGGAAGGCTACGAGGCGCTGAAGAAGTATGCCCGTGACCTGACCGAGGCGGCGCGGGACGGCAAGATCGACCCGATCATCGGGCGGGACGAGGAAATCCGTCGCGCCATGCAGATCCTGTCGCGGCGCACGAAGAACAATCCCGTCCTGATCGGCGAGCCGGGCACCGGCAAAACCGCGATCGCGGAGGGCCTCGCCCTGCGGATCGTCGACGGCGACGTGCCGGAGAGCCTGCGCAACAAACGGCTGATGGCGCTCGACATGGGCGCCCTGATCGCCGGCGCGAAGTATCGCGGTGAGTTCGAGGAGCGGCTGAAGTCCGTCCTGAACGAGGTCACTGCGGCCGCGGGGGAGGTCATCCTGTTCATTGACGAAATGCACACGCTCGTCGGCGCCGGGAAGTCCGAAGGCGCGATGGATGCGGCGAACCTGATCAAGCCGGCGCTGGCGCGCGGCGAGCTGCATTGCGTGGGTGCCACGACCCTCGACGAATACCGCAAGTATGTCGAGAAGGACGCGGCCCTGGCCCGGCGCTTTCAGCCTCTGATGGTGGAGGAGCCGACGGTCGAGGACACGATCTCGATCCTGCGCGGCATCAAGGAGAAGTACGAGCTGCACCACGGGGTGCGGATCAGTGACTCCGCCCTCGTCGCGGCAGCGAGCCTATCGAACCGCTACATCACCGATCGCTTCCTGCCCGACAAGGCCATCGATTTGGTCGACGAGGCGGCGTCGCGGTTGCGCATGGAGGTCGATTCGAAGCCCGAGGAGCTGGACGCGCTCGATCGCGACATCCTGCAGAAGCAGATCGAGGCCGAAGCGTTGCGTCGCGAGGACGACCAGGCGTCGAAGGATCGACTGGAGCGGCTCGAAAAGGAGTTGTCCGAGGTGCAGCAGCGGAGCGCCGAGCTGACGGCGCGCTGGCAGGCCGAGCGTGACAAGCTGGACAGCGCGCGGAACCTGAAGGAACGTCTGGATGCGCTTCGGATCGAACTCGATCAGGCAAAGCGCGACGGTAATTTTGCTCGCGCGGGCGAGCTGCAATACGGCACGATCCCGGGTCTCGAAGCGCAGCTTGCCGAGGCGGAAGCCGAGGACGGCGACGTGATGGTCGAGGAAGCCGTGCGGCCCGAGCAGATCGCCAGCGTTGTCGAGCGGTGGACCGGCATTCCGGTCGCGCGGATGCTCGAGGGCGAGCGGGAGAAGCTCCTTCGTATGGAAGACGAACTCGGGCGTCGCGTCGTCGGGCAACGGCAAGCGGTGACGGCCGTGGCCAACGCGGTGCGCCGCGCCCGTGCCGGGCTCAACGACGAGGCACGCCCGCTGGGCAGCTTCCTGTTTCTCGGCCCGACCGGCGTCGGCAAGACGGAGTTGACGAAGGCGCTGGCGGAGTTCCTGTTCGACGATGACGGCGCGATGGTGCGGATCGACATGAGCGAGTTCATGGAGAAGCATTCCGTGGCCCGCCTCATCGGCGCACCCCCGGGCTATGTCGGCTACGACGAGGGGGGTGTCCTGACGGAGGCGGTCCGGCGCAGACCCTATCAGGTCGTGCTGTTCGACGAGGTCGAGAAGGCACATCCGGACGTGTTCAACGTGCTGCTGCAGGTCTTGGACGACGGTGTCCTGACCGACGGGCAGGGGCGCCGGGTCGACTTCAAGCAGACGCTCATCATCCTGACGTCGAACCTCGGCGCGCAAGCGCTCAGTCAGTTGCCGGACGGTGCCGATGCGAGTGACGCGAAGCGCGACGTCATGGACGCGGTCCGCGCGCATTTCCGGCCGGAGTTCCTGAACCGGCTGGACGAGACGATCATCTTCGATCGGCTGGCCCGTGGCGACATGGACGGCATTGTCGATATCCAGATCGCGCGGCTGACCAGACGTCTGGCCGGTCGGAAGATCAAGCTGGAACTCGAGGAGGGAGCGCGGAAATGGCTGGCGGAGGAGGGCTACGATCCGGTCTTCGGCGCGCGTCCGCTGAAGCGCGTCATCCAGCGCGCGCTGCAGAACCCGCTGGCGGAGATGCTTCTGGCCGGAGAGATCGGCGACGATAGCTTCGTGCCCGTGATGGCCGGCGCAGACGGCCTCGTGATCGGCGACCGGGTCGCCACATCCGAACGCCGTCCCCCCGAACATGCGGTCGTGCACTGACAATCTCATTTTCGTGGAAGGGGCGGTCGATTGGCCGCCCTTTCTCATTGGGTCTGGTCCATCTCTGTTAACGTTCCGGTGAAGGACGCTTGCGGTGCCGATTGTCGCCGGGCACGGTGTCGATGACCTGCATGATGGGTGGCGCGGTAAATGCTGCGTCGCCTTGCGGGATGGAATGGAACCGGACGTCGGGTGACGTGCGTCTGTTCGGTAAGCGAGCTGACGCGGAACGGGGCCCGCCTGGATCCGATCGACGAGACGAGGACCTGACATGTTCAAGCCCGACCTGACACGCGCCGACGTGACCCCGGAGCGCTTCTGGCTGAACAGGAGGAAGTTGATCGCTGCGCTCGGCGCGGGGTCGGTCGCAGGTGGCTTCGGGCTACGCGCCGCAGCGCAGGAGGGGCTGGAGCCGAATACCTGGGAGCAGATAACCAACTACAACAACTTCTACGAGTTCGGCATCGGCAAGGAGGATCCGGCGCAGAATGCCGGAGACATGTCTGTCGATCCGTGGCGTGTGACCGTGGACGGCCTAGTCGACAACCCGGACGAGTATGCGCTCGACGAGTTGATCTCCGACATTCCGACGGAAGAGCGGATCTATCGCTTTCGTTGTGTCGAGGCTTGGTCGATGGTCATTCCGTGGAATGGTTTCGAGCTGAACAAGCTGCTCGCGAAGTTCGGGGTTCAACCCGAAGCGAAATACGTCGCCTTCGAGACGGCGCTGCTACCCGATGTCATGGAGGGGGTGCAGTTCCCGGTTCTGGATTGGCCCTATACGGAAGGTCTTCGCCTGGATGAGGCCATGCATCCGCTCACGATCATGGCGACGGGAATCTACGGCCGTCAGATACCGAACCAGAACGGCGCGCCGATGCGGTTGGTGGTGCCGTGGAAATACGGGTTCAAGAGCATCAAGTCGATCGTCCGGATCAGCCTGGTCGCCGAGCAGCCGATCAATACGTGGCAGGAATCGGCCCCGTCGGAATACGGGTTCTATGCGAACGTGAATCCCGAGGTCGACCATCCTCGATGGTCACAGGCCACCGAGCGGGTGATCGGCGCAGGGTTCTTCGGGGGGCGCATCGATACTCTTCCGTTCAACGGGTATGGGAACGAGGTGGCGGCCCTTTACGAAGGCATGGACCTTCGGGAAAACTTCTGAGGCGTTGAACGCGATCACTGCATATGGCCCGCGTATCTCGGGCTTCGCGCGGCGAGTGCCATCATGGGTGGTCTATCTTCTTGGTTGTGTTCCGGGAATCTTCCTTCTCCTGCGGGGCATGAGCGGACAGCTCGGTATTGATCCGGTCGAAACGCTGGAGCACGAGCTCGGCCTTTTGGCGCTACAGTTCCTACTGGGTTCCCTGACGATCACCCCGATCCTTCGGTTCGCAAG
>NZ_CANLTR010000022.1:50000-52084 GCF_947494055.1 uncultured Jannaschia sp.
CCAACATCGACTCAGCGAAATTGAATTACCTGTCAAGATGCAGGTTACCCGCGGTTAGACGGAAAGACCCCGTGCACCTTTACTACAGCTTCAGACTGGTATCAGGCCAAGCATGTGCAGGATAGGTGGTAGGCTTTGAAGCGGGGACGCCAGTCCCCGTGGAGCCGCCCTTGAGATACCACCCTTGCTTCGCTTGATATCTAACCGCGGACCGTTATCCGGTTCCGGGACCCTCTGTGGCGGGTAGTTTGACTGGGGCGGTCGCCTCCTAAAGCGTAACGGAGGCGCGCGAAGGTTGGCTCAGAGCGGTCGGACATCGCTCGTTGAGTGCAATGGCAGAAGCCAGCCTGACTGCGAGACTGACAAGTCGAGCAGAGTCGAAAGACGGCCATAGTGATCCGGTGGTCCCAAGTGGGAGGGCCATCGCTCAACGGATAAAAGGTACGCCGGGGATAACAGGCTGATGATGCCCAAGAGTCCATATCGACGGCATCGTTTGGCACCTCGATGTCGGCTCATCTCATCCTGGGGCTGGAGCAGGTCCCAAGGGTACGGCTGTTCGCCGTTTAAAGAGGTACGTGAGCTGGGTTTAGAACGTCGTGAGACAGTTCGGTCCCTATCTTCCGTGGGTGTAGGATACTTGAGAGGAGTTGCCCCTAGTACGAGAGGACCGGGGTGAACGATCCACTGGTGGACCAGTTGTCATGCCAATGGCAGTGCTGGGTAGCTATGATCGGACAGGATAACCGCTGAAGGCATCTAAGCGGGAAGCCCCCCTCGAAACAAGGTATCCCTGAGGACCGTGGCAGACTACCACGTCGATAGGCCGGAGATGTAAGCGCGGCAACGCGTTCAGTTGACCGGTACTAATTGTCCAATAGGCTTGATTTGATCCAGTAGCAGACTGGCTCAAAAGCATACGCAAGTTGGCGTACTGGCTTGGAATTCCGATGGGCTTTCTCGGTTTGGTGATCATAGCGCAAGCAAAACACCCGGTCCCATACCGAACCCGGCCGTTAAGTGCTGTAGCGCCGATGGTACTGCGTTTTAAGACGTGGGAGAGTAGGTCATCGCCAAACTTAGAAAGCCTGTCAGTGTATCTCTCGCTATGCTAAAAGCCCCGTTAGGAGATATCCTGCGGGGCTTTTTCTCTTAATGCCTTAAGATGTTTGATCCTATTAAAATGAGGTGGGAATTGGTCTATGGCGGTTGTGAAGCAGATCGTATGTATCAAATGGGGCAGTCGTTACGGTACAACGTATGTAAACCGACTTTACGGCATGGTCTCTCGTAACATCACTCCGCCTTTCACGTTTACGGTTCTAACCGACGATCCACGTGGTCTTAGATCAGAAGTTCGACACGCGCCAATTCCCGATGTTGGTGTAACTATGCCGCACGGTGTGCCGGGGAAGTGGCCGAAATCTGCGCTGTGGGGAGAAGAACTCGCAGGTCTGAAGGGGCCCGTCCTCTTTATGGATCTTGATATCGTAGTGCTCCGTTCTTTAGATGAATTTTTCAAATATGGCGGGGCGGATGACGTAATTCTTGCTCGGAATGCAGCTAAGCCGTTTCACAGGCTTGGACAAACCTCCTTGTTTCGATTTCCAGTTGGAAAGCTTGCACCTATTCTCGATGCATTTAAAGCCGATCCTCAAGGAATTGGAGCGAAATATCGTTACGAGCAGAATTATGTAACATCAACTGTACCGGGTGGCGTTCGTTTCTGGCCGAGATCTTGGGTAAGACATTTCCGCATTCAATGTGTTCCGATATTCCCTTTCAATCTTTTCGTTGCACCCATGAAGCCGGTTGCTGCAAAAGTAGTTATCTTTCCAGGTAGCTTAAATCCGCCAGATGCTGTTGCCGGGCGCTGGAATAAAGTTTCTTCTAGTCGGTCTGTTTACGATCACCTTGCCCATGTTTTCGAAAATCGACTCGGTTACAGGGGGGCAAGAAGTTACGTTCTGCCAACGAGATGGGTCGAAGAAGAATGGCGGGACTAATTAGTCTGTCCTGATCATCACGCTGGGTGCGCGATCTGACGGTTTGGCGGGGTGAGGATTGGGGTTGCGTCGCCCATG
>NZ_CANLTR010000023.1 GCF_947494055.1 uncultured Jannaschia sp.
AATCGTACCGCCCGCCTCAGCGCACGCCAGCCGCCACAGGCGCCCCTACCGCGCGAACAGTTTCGTCCCTGTCCCGCATAGCGGACCAACACCGTTTGCAAACACCCCCAGTTGTTCGCCCACCAAGGCTGTTCCGCAGCTCACGAAAACGGAGACAGTATCAGGCCCGCCAATATTTCGGAACGCAGTACGGGCGACGGTGAAACCGCCGCCCGTGTCTAGTAACCTTCGGTGACACCTCTTTAAAGAGGTCTCGTCACCATAAATCGGTCGAATCAGCCGCGCTTCTTCGCACGGGCGGCGAGTCCGCCAGCACCGATGGCCGAGAGCAGCAACAGACCCGCGGCCGGAACCGGAACGGGGGCCGGAGCCGGGTTGGTCGTGAAGGTCAGGTTGACGAAGGCCGAGTCGGTGTTTGCACCCGGCACGATCTCATTGAAAAAGAACGAGAACGTCGAGCCGGCGGCGAACGAACGGTTGTCGAGGAAGCCGTTGGCGTTAGCCACCTCGCCTTGGGTGTTGATAGTCTCGAACACCATTCCAGAACCCGAGTCGAACCCGAAGCGGATGTTGCCAAGGTCTTCGCCGCCCGAGAAGCCGTTGCCGGTTACGGAGAAGTTGTCGACCGTGACATCATTTACGACATTGAAATCAAACTGGACGCTGTCTTCGGACGCATCATTGTCGTCATCGATGAGGCCAGCAAGGTTCATCGTGCCACGCGCGCCGAAGTTACCACCGGCGAACACGTCGATGACGGCAGCCGACGCGGCAGTCGACGTCAGAGCGGCGACAGCGGCAGCCGTGAGAAGAGCATTAATTTTCATTGGGTATCCTATCCTTTAAGATCAATCAGGTCGTCTGTCCAAACGCCTTCACGTTTTCCAACGCTATGGTGAGTGTATAGACTCAACTCGGATATTGTGAAGAGGTTTCGGCGATCCGTTAGCATTTTTTTAACCGGTTAACGCTGCCACTTCATCGTGGCCGGGTGGGGCCCGCATGAAGCCCCTTCCGCCCTGTAAACGTCCTTGCCCGTCCTTCGTTCCTTCGGCATTTCTGTCGCGAGAACCAGAAGGAGCGACGTCCGATCTTGACGCAGGATTCACGCCGCGGACTGGCGCTCGTCGCGCCGCCGCTCGGATATGCGGTCGCGTTGCTGGCGGGGCCGCTTCTGGCGATCTTCCTGTTCAGCTTCTGGACGCAGGACTACCTGACCATCGACCGGACACCGACGCTGGGGAACTACCGGGAGGCGCTGAGCGATCCGATCTACCGCACGATCATGCTGCGCAGCCTGTGGATCAGCGCGACCGTCACGATCGTCACGGTGATTCTCGCCTTCCCCGTCGCCTACTACGTCAGCTTCCGGATTCGCCCGGATCGCAAGTCCTTCTGGCTGTTTTTGATCACGATCCCGTTCTGGACGAGCTACCTGCTACGCATCTTCCTGTGGAAGGTCATTCTGGGCTATAATGGCGTGATGAATTCGGGGCTGATCGGTCTGCGGATCATCGACGAGCCGTTGACCGCGCTGCTCTACAACGCGAACGCCGTGATCATTACGCTGAGCCATGCCTTCGCGCCCTTCGCGATCCTGCCGATTTTCGTCGCGCTCGAGAAGATCGACCGCGCCCTTCTCGAGGCGGGCCGGGATCTTGGCGAGAGTGCAGCGACGACCTTTCTGCGCGTCACGCTGCCACTCGCCATGCCGGGCGTCGTCGCCGCCCTCCTCATCGTCTTCATCCCCACCGTCGGCGATTACGTGACACCCGCGCAGGTCGGCGGGTCCGGCGGGCAGATGATCGCCAACATGATCCAGACGCAGTTCCTCGGGCTCAACAACGCGCCGATGGGCGCGACGCTCGCGGTCATCGCGATGGTGCTGGTCACGATCATCTCTCTGGCGACGGTCTGGCTCGCGCGTCGTCTGGCCGGGGGACGGACCTGAATGTTGCGCGCCTATGTCTTTCTCTTCCTCGCCTTCCTCTACGCGCCGATCCTGCTCCTGCCGGTTTTCGCGTTCAACGACGGAACGGTGATCGCCTTTCCCCTGAACGGCTTCACGACCCGCTGGTTCTCGGAGATGACACGGAGCCGGGAGCTGCATGCGGCGCTCGCGAACTCGCTGACGGTCGCCGCAGCCGCCTCGATCCTCTCGGTGTTGCTCGGGCTCGCCGCGGCGCGCGCGAACGTGCGCTACCGGTTTCCCGGCAAGGCGGCGGCAATGGGGCTGATCATGCTGCCGCTGGTGCTGCCGGAGATCATCGTCGCCACGTCGCTCCTCGTGGTCGTCGTGCGCTTCTTCGAATGGCCGCTCACGCTCTGGACGGTGACGGCCGCGCATGTGCTGATCTGCACGCCCTTCGCCGTCGCCATCCTGAACGCGAGCTTCCAGGCGCTCGATCCGGCAATGGAGGAGGCGGCGATCGATCTGGGCGAGAACAGGGCCTCGACCTTCCGGCTGATCACCCTGCCCCTCGTCATGCCGGGGATCGTGGCCGCCCTCCTCATCAGCTTCACGATCTCGCTCGACGAGTTCATCATCGCCTTCTTCCTTACGGGCAGCGACCCGACGCTGCCGGTCTATATCTGGTCGCTGCTGCGCTTTCCGAAGCTCCTGCCCGTCATCATGGCGCTCGGCACGATCCTCGTGATCCTGTCGGTCCTGATCCTGGCATTGGCAGAGTGGAACCGCCGCCGCGGGCTGGCCCGCGCGGGCGTGAAAGACACCGGAGGGTTCCTTTGACCGAGACCAGACGCGCGGCCCGCACCGGGGACGATCCGCTGATCCGTCTGCGCGGCGTCGACAAGCATTTCGGCGATTATCACGCGCTCCGGGGCCTCGACCTCGACATTCGCGCCGGCGAGTTCTTCTCGCTGCTCGGCCCCTCGGGCTGCGGAAAGACCACGTTGCTGCGCGTGATCGCCGGGTTCGAGGACGTGTCGGCGGGCACGGTGACGCTCGACGGGCGGGACATGCACGGCGTGTCCGCCAACAAGCGGCCGACGAATATGGTGTTCCAGTCCTACGCGATCTTCCCGCACCTGAGCGTGGAGCAGAACGTGGGATTCGGCCTGCGCAAGCTCGACGGCACGAAGGCGGAAAAGGCCGCGCGCGTGGCCGAGGCGCTGGAGATGGTGGGGCTGGCCGGCTACGGCGCGCGGGCGGCGCACGCGCTCTCGGGCGGGCAGCGGCAGCGCGTGGCGCTGGCCCGCGCGCTCGTGCTGCGTCCGAAGGTGCTCCTCCTCGACGAGCCGCTCTCCGCGCTCGACAAGAAGATGCGCGAGCAGATGCAGGTGGAGCTGATCCGGCTCCAGCGTCAGGTCGGAATCACCTTCATCCTCGTCACCCACGACCAGGAGGAGGCGCTGGTCATGTCCGACCGTATCGCCGTCATGTTCGAGGGCGAGATCGCGCAGGTCGCGGAGGCGGAGGCGCTCTACCGCCGGCCGGCGTCCCGACGCGTCGCGGAGTTCATCGGCGTGATGAACTTCCTGCCCGCCCGTGTCTCGGGCGACGTCGTCGCGGTGGCGGGGCTGGGCGAGATGCGCATCGACGCGCTGCAATCCACCGCACATGCCGATGGCGATTCGGTGGCCGGATTCAGACCGGAAACCGCGACGCTCCTCTTCCCCGGTCAGGAGGCGTCGGACCGGGTGGCGGATGGCATCGTGCAGGAAGTCGTCTATTACGGCGACATGACCTATTACGACGTGATGCTGGACGGCGCGGAGACGGCCGTGCGCATATCCATGCGCAACGTGTTCGGTCGGCCGGTGCTGGAGATCGGGACGCGCACGCGACTGGCCTGGTCGCCCGGTGCGGTGACGCTGTTCCGCTGACGAAGGACGACGACGATGCGACTTGCCCCCTTCCTCATCTGCCTTGCCCTCCTGCCCGGTCCCGCCGTGGCACAGACGCTCTACGTACGCGATTCGGAGGCGGGGTACCTCAACCTGCGCGACGGGCCGGGCACGCGGCACGACGTTCTGCGGCGCCTCTCCCCCGGAGATCGCGTCGACGTGCAGGAGACGCTCGGCCGCTGGACACGGGTGCGCCTGCCCGATGGCGGCGAGGGCTGGGTGTCGGGCGACTATCTCGAGCGCGGCGCACCGGCTGCGGCGGCGCTCTTCGTGAAGCCCACGACGATCGGCTACCTCAACCTGCGGCAGGGCCCCGGCACCGACACGCCGGTGCTACGACGCATCTATCCGGGCGACCGGCTGGCGCCGCTTGCGCAGGACGGCGTCTGGATCGAGGTGCGACACGCGACGGGCGCGCGCGGCTGGGTCCATTCGGACTACGTGACCCGCTAGAGCGGCACGATCTGCACGTCGTGGCCCTTGCAGGCCAGCGCGATCTCGCCTGCGCAGAGCCGCAGCGCGTCCTCCCCGAACACCTTCAGACGCCAGCCCCGCGCCCAGTCCCCGTCCCGTGCGCCTGCGGCGATGTCGTCGAGATCCGACGACGAGGCGAGAAGCTTGGGGGCGACGCCGGCTTGCTCTGCCTTGGTCTTCAGCAACACGCGCAGCAGGTCGGCAAGCGCGCCGTTGATCTGTTCGCGCCCCTTCTGCTTCGGCGGCACCGGCAGATCCTCCTTCGGGATGGCCTGCCCGGCGGCGACCGCAGCCAGGATGCCGTCCGCGATCTCGCCGCGGCGCGCCTCGCGCAACAGTAGCCGCGCCTTGCCGAGCTCGCTCGCATCCTTCGGCTTGAGCCCGGCCAGCTCCAGAAGCGCGTCGTCCTTGAAGACACGGTTGCGCGGCACGTCGTTCGCTTGGGCGTAACTCTCGCGGAAAGCCGCCAGTTCGCGGGCGAGCGCGACCGTCCGGGGCGACGGGTTCCGCATCTTGAGACGGTGATAGGCCTCCGGCGGCGCGACCCGGTAGGTGGCGGGGTCGCGCAGGATGTCGAGTTCCTCCTCGACCCAAGCCTTCCGGCCGGACTTGTCGAGTTCGGCCGCGAGGTACTCGTAGATCGCCCGCAGATGGGTCACGTCGGCCAGCGCGTAGACCTTCTGCGCATCCGAGAGCGGCCGGCGCGACCAGTCGGTGAAACGGGAGGACTTGTCGACCTGCGCGCGCGCGACCTTGCGGACCAGCGTCTCGTAGCCGACCTGCTCGCCGAAGCCGCAGACCATGGCTGCGATCTGGGTGTCGAAGAGCGGTTCGGGGATCGTGTCGCCCTCGATGGCGAAGATCTCCAGATCCTGCCGTGCCGCGTGGAACACCTTGACTACGCCGACATCCCGAAAGAGCGCGTAGAGCGGCGCGAGGTCGAGCCCCTCCGCCAGCGGATCGACGAGGACCGCATCGGTCTCGCCATCCCCGGGATAGGCGAGCTGCACGAGGCAGAGCTTCGAGTAGTACGTCCGTTCGCGAAGGAACTCGGTATCGACGGTGACATAGGGGGCGCGGGCGGCGGCGGTGCAGAACGCGGCGAGCGCGTCCGTCGTGGTGAGTGTGGTGATCTTTGAGGCGGCTATGGCACTGGCCTTTCGGATATGGTTGCGCCTGCCGTCTAATCCATCGCATCCACTGGTGGAAGGTCCAGCCGTTCGCGCCGTCCGGCGGCGAAGCGGCGCAACACGGCCGGGTAGAGGCGATGCTCCTGCGCCAGGACGCGCGCGGCGAGCCTGTCCGGCGCGTCGTCGGGACGGACGGGCACCCGTGCCTGCCCGAGGAGCGGCCCGGCATCGATGTCGGGAATGACTTCGTGCACAGTGCAGCCGGCTTCCGCGTCGCCCGCCTCGATGGCGCGGGCATGGGTATGCAGGCCCGGATATTTCGGCAGGAGCGACGGGTGGATGTTCAGCATCCGCCCCTGCCATCGCCGCACGAAGGGCTCCGTCAGGATGCGCATGAACCCCGCCAGCGCGAGCATGTCGGGCCGAGCCGCGTCGAGCTCCGCCTGCAACGCGGCCTCGAAGGCAGCCCGATCAGGATAGGCGCGGTGATCGACGGTCGTGACCGGCACCCCCAGCGCAGCCGCCTTCGCCAGTCCCCCCGCCGTGGGATCGTTGGCGAGCACGAGGCAGGGCCGCGCCGGATGGTCTCCCGTCATGCTTTCGACCAGACGGACCATGTTCGACCCACCGCCCGAGATCAGGATGGCGACGCGCTTCACCAGTTCGGATCGCCCGCGTAGCGGATGCCCGTGCCGGCCGTGACCTCGCCGATCCGTGTGACCCGTTCACCCTCGCCCGCGAGCAGCGTCTCCAGTTCCTCGGCCCGGTCGCGCGCACAGACAACGACCATGCCGATGCCGCAGTTGAACGTCTTGAGCATCTCGCCGCGTGCGATCCCACCCGCCTGCGCGAGCCAGCCGAAGACCGGGGGCGGCGTCCAGGCCGACAGGTCGATCGTCGCGCCGAGCGCGTCGGGCAGGACGCGCGGCAGATTCTCGGTCAGCCCGCCCCCGGTGACATGCGCAAGCGCGTGCACGCCGCCGGCCCGGATCGCGGCCAGACCGGGCAGCACGTAAAGCCGCGTCGGCAGGAGCAGCGCCTCGCCCAGCGTCGCGTCGTCGAACGGCGCGGGTTCGTCCCAGCCGAGCCCGGCCCGCTCGACCACGCGCCGGACGAGCGAATAGCCGTTGGAATGTACCCCGTTCGAACCGAGGCCCAGCAGCACGTCGCCCTCGGCCACGTCCGCAGGCAGCGCCCCGCCACGCTCCATCGCGCCCACCGCAAAGCCCGCGAGGTCGAAGTCGCCGGCTTGGTACATGCCCGGCATCTCTGCCGTCTCCCCGCCGATCAGCGCGCAGCCCGACGCCGCGCAGCCCGCGGCGATGCCTTCGATCACTTGCGCCGCCGCCTCGGTCTCGAGCTTGCCGGTCGCGAAATAGTCCAGGAAGAACAGCGGCTCCGCTCCCTGGCAGACGAGATCGTTGACGCACATCGCCACCAGGTCGACGCCCACGGTGGAGAGCCGTCCGGTCTCGATCGCGAGGCACAGCTTGGTGCCCACCCCGTCGGTCGCCGCCACGAGGATCGGATCGGCGTAGCCCGCCGCCTGCAGGTCGAACAGCGCGCCGAACCCGCCGAGCCCGGCCATCGTGCCGGGCCGCTCCGTCGCGCGTGCGGCGGGCTTGATACGTTCCACCAACGCGTTGCCGGCGTCGATATCGACGCCCGCATCGGCATAGGTCAGACCCTGTCTGCCGTCGGTCATTCCCGGTCCCCTCTCGGTCTGTCCCCGCCGTAACAGGCACCCGACCCCGCTTCAACGGCCCCGCGGTCGTGCGGACCTTGACCCGTGGCGGCAACCTGCTATCGGAGGGCGCCGGGGGCCTGTAGCTCAATTGGTTAGAGCAGGGCGCTCATAACGCCTTGGTTGCGGGTTCAAGTCCTGCCGGGCCTACCACCCCCGTCCCGCCTAACGCGGCAGCACGATTTCCGCCTTGAGCCCGCCCATCGGCGACCGCCCGAGGCGCAGGGCGCCGCCATGGGCCCGCGCCACGTCCCGCACGATCGACAGCCCGAGCCCGACATTGCCGGCGGTGTTCGAACGCGCCGGATCGAGCCGCGAGAAGGGTCGCGTCGCCGCCGCCCGATCCGCCGCGGGAATGCCCGGCCCGTCGTCTTCGACGGTGACGACGAGGGCCGCGTCGCTGGCCTGGAGCGAGAGGCGGAACGACTCGCCGTGCCGGGTCGCGTTCGTGACGAGGTTCGTGATCGCGCGGCGCATGCTCTCGGGATAGATGTCGGCCTCGATCTCCGGCCCGGCGACCTCCACCGATTCGCCCGGCACCGCCATCTCCGCCGCCTCCCGGAGGAGCGCCTTCAGCGGCACCCGTGCCCGCTCGTCCGTGGCGCTCTCGCGGGCGAAGTCGAGGAACGTGTCGATGATCCGCTCCATCGCGGCGACGTCGCGGCCCAGATCCTCGGCCTCCGGGCAGTCCATCATCGACAGTTCCAGCTTCATCCGCGTCAGCGGCGTGCGCAGGTCGTGGCTCACCCCCGACAGGAGCAGGGTTCGCTGTTCGATATGCCGCTCGATCCGCGTCCGCATGTCGAGGAACGCGGTCCCGGCCGCACGGACCTCGCTCGCCCCCGTGGGACGGTAATCGACCTCCTGCCCGCGCCCGAACGCCTCCGCCGCCCGCGCAAGCCGCCGGATCGGCCGGATCTGGCCACGCATGAACAGGAACGACACCGCCGTCATCAAGAGCGCGGTGACGACCATCAGGACCAGCAACTGGTGCGGGTTTGCGGCGGAGACGTTGGAGCGATCGAACCGCATCCCCGTTCCGTCCGCGAAGCCAAGCGCCACGACCTTGCGCTCGAGCCGGGTGTTCACCGCCCGAAGGTCGGGGATCTCCTCGACGAGCGTCTCGCGCATGACGCGGCCGGAGAGGTCCCAGAACCGGATGCCCGACTGCGCTGGCGGCGGCACGAGCTCGACCCCGAGCGGCTCCGCCAGATCGGGGCGTGCGCGGACGAGTTCGATCTCGCGGACCATGTTCGTCGTCATCTGGACGGTGACGTCCTCGTAGTGCCGTTGCAGGAACATCACCGCCACGGCAAGCTGGATGGTGACGATCGGCACGATCAGGATCAGCGCCGCGCGCGCGTAGAAACTGCGCGGCAGCCAGCGTGGCACGGCGATGCGGCGACGCGGCTCGAGAGACCGGGCAGAGCCGGAGCCAGGAGGGGAGGACACGACCATGACGCGAACCTATCGCTCGGACCCGTCGATTGACAGCGGGCTGCAGCGCCTCGTCGCACCGAACCCCTCTGTCATGACGGCGGCCGGCACGAACACCTACATTCTGGGGAAGGACGAGGTCGCCATCATCGATCCCGGCCCGTGCATCGACGCCCATCTCGAGGCGATCGTCGGCGCGGTCGCTGGACGCCGCGTCGTCGGTCTGCTGGTCACGCATGCGCATCTCGACCATTCGCCCGCCGCCGCGCCGCTCGCCCGCACGCTCGACGCCCCCGTCATGGCCTTCGGCAGGGCGGACGCGGGACGCTCCGACCTCATGCGCAGCCTGCCGGTGACGGGAGGCGGCGAAGGCGTCGATACCGGCTTCAACCCCGACGTCACGCTCGCCGACGACGCGGAGATCGCGGGAGCGGACTGGCGGCTCCGTGCAATATGGACCCCGGGGCACATGGCGAACCACCTGAGCTTCCACTGGATCGAGGGCGATGCCGTCTTCACCGGCGACACGGTGATGGGCTGGTCCAGCACCATGATCTCCCCACCGGACGGCGATCTGGGACAATACCTGACCACCCTCGACCGGCTCGAAGCCCTCGACACCGAACGCTTCCACCCCGGCCACGGCGATCCGGTCACGGCGCCAGTCGCGCGCTGCCGTGAGCTGCGCGCACATCGCCTGGCGCGCGAATCCGAGATCCTGGCCGCGCTGGACCGACCCGCGCGCATCTCTGCGCTGGTCGCGCGCATCTACGCGAGCACGCCGCCGGCGCTGCACCGCGCGGCGGCGCGCAACGTTCTGGCGCACCTCATCCACCTCGAGATGCAGGGCCGCGTCGCGGCCGAGCCAACCATCGCTCCGGACGCCCTCTGGCACAGGCTATGAAAAAACCGCAGCTTCCTCTTGCGAAGACAGACCGGCTTGGCTAATCCCGCCCTCGGTGTTCCGGCGTAGCTCAGCGGTAGAGCAGTTGACTGTTAATCAATTGGTCGTAGGTTCGATCCCTACCGCCGGAGCCAACTTTCCCCAGCATTCGGGTCTCGAACGAATGCCCGGGGTGGCGTGGCGGGTATGGTGAAAAGGTATCACGAAAGCTTCCCAAGCTTCAGTTACGGGTTCGATTCCCGTTACCCGCTCCAACAATCCCCATTTCATCGACGACGTTCGACCGTTTGCGCAGGCGGGTCCGGACACTAGCAGGCGGCCATGACGCTGCCCTGCCTCGGACCCCTCGACCTCGAGACCCTGCGCGCCGAGGACGTGCCCGAACCCTTCGCCTTCGGCCATGCCGACCGCGTAAGGTTCCACGAGATCGACGTGCTCGATCATGTCAACAACGCCCGCTACCTCAGCTGGTTCGAGACGTTCCGCATCGCCTGGATGCGTGCATACGGGCTCGATCGGGACGGCCAGCCGTCGCTCGTCGTGAAAGCCGTTTCCGTCGACTTCCGCGCGCCGCTTCACCTTGATGAGACCTATATCGTCGCGGGTCGCGCGAAGGCTTATCGCCGGACGTCCTGGACGATGGAATACGCGGTCGTGGCGCGGGGACGGGTCTGCGCGACGGGCGAAGCGGTCGTCGTCCTGATGGAGGCGGACGGCACGACCCGGCGGCCCCTGCCGGACCGGTTCCTGGATGTCTTCCGAACCCGCGACGGCGCCACGCCGGACAGGTGACCAGCGGCGTCAGTGCCGCCAGTCGAGAAGTTGCGCGAGAAGCGTTCGGGTGGACGCGTCCTTCCGTGAGGCATCGCCACCGTCCACCAGCGGCCCGAGCGAGGTGGCGAGCTCCTTGCCCAGCTCCACGCCCCATTGATCGAAGCTGTTGATGCCGAGCATCACGCCCTCGACGAAGACCCGGTGCTCGTAGAGCGCCACGATACCGCCCAGCACGGCCGGGGTGAGCTGCGGGTAGATCAGCGTGGTGGACGGCCGGTTGCCCTCGAACACGCGGTGCGCGGCCTGCCGCTCGAGCTCGTTGCCGTCGTACTTGCCCTCGACCTTTGTACGAGCCTCGGCGTGGCTCCGCCCCTTCAGGAGCGCCTCGGATTGCGCGAGGCAGTTGGCGATCAGCAAGCGGTGATGGTGGTCCAGCGCCGGTTCGTGCCCCTGCGCCGCGACCATGAACTCGCAGGGAACCGGCATGCGGCCCTGGTGGATGAGCTGGTAGAAGGCATGCTGGCCGTTCGTCCCCGGCTCGCCCCAGACGACGGGGCCGGCCGGGCCCGGCAGCGGGTCGCCGGCCATGGTGACACCCTTGCCGTTACTCTCCATCTCGAGCTGCTGCAGATAGGCCGGCAGCCGCGCCAGCCGGTTGTCGTAGGGGAGCACCGCACGCGTGGGATAGCCGCAGACCTGATGGTTCCAGAGCCCCACCAGCGCCAGCAGCACCGGCAAGTTCTCGGCCAGGTCCGCCTCGCGGAAATGGTCGTCCATCTCGCGCGCGCCGCGCAAGAAGGCGTCGAAATTGCCGGAGCCGATCGCGATCATCAGCGACAGCCCGATCGGCCCCCACATCGAATACCGCCCGCCGACCCAATCCGCGAAGCCGAAGACACGGGACGGGTCGATACCGAACTCGGAGGTCTTGTCGAGCGCGGAGGACAGGGCGGCGAATTGCGAGGCCGGGTCCGACACCTCCTCGCCCATCCAGTCGCGGACGGTCGTGGCGTTGGTCAGCGTCTCGATCGTGGTGAAGGTCTTGGAGGCGACGATGACCAGCGTGGTCCCGGGATCGAGGTCCTTGGCCGTCTCGGCCCAGTCGGCCCCGTCCACGTTCGACACGAAATGGCAGCGCGGCCCGTCGTGGTAGGGCGCCAGCGCCAGCGTCGCCATCGCGGGGCCGAGATCGGAGCCGCCGATGCCGATATTCACCACGTCGGTGATGCGCCCGCCCTGCCCCTGGAACGTGCCGTCGCGCACGTCGCCTGCGAACTCGCGCATCCGGGCCAGCGTGTCGTGGACCTCGCCCATGACGTCGACGCCGTCGACCATGACGGGACGTTCGCCGCGGAGCGCGGTGTGCAGGACGGCGCGGCCCTCGGTCTCGTTGATGCGCGCGCCCTCGAACATGGCGTCGCGGCGCGCGGGCACGCCGGAGGCCGCCGCGAGCAGGCGGTCGAGCGCCGGACCGGTGATCGCGGTCTTCGAGAAGTCGAAGAGGAACGGTCCGGTGCGCCGGATCATGCGCCCGGTCCGGGCCTCGTCGGCCAGAAGCTCGGTGATGCGCGCGCCTTTCGTGGCGCGAAGGTCGTCGAGGGGGGTCCAGATACTCATGTCGATCTCGCTCGTTGTCTTCGGGCCGTCAGGGGGCCCAGTGAACGCAGGCTTCGCGCAGGAACGCGGCCACCGGGGCCTGCATCGGGTCGAGCCCCTGCGCCCGTTCGAGCGCGTCGCGCTTGGCGTCCCCCATGATCAGGATATGCGTCTCCATCGCGTCGACCAGCACGCGGCGGGACAACGTCACGCGCGGCTCCTCCGCGCCTTCGGCCCGCATCGGCACGAGGATCGGCGCGTCCTCGGCCATCGCCTCCGCCAGCCGGTCGGCGCCGGGGAACAGGCTCGCCGTGTGCATGTCCTCCCCCATGCCGAGGAGCAGGACCGAGATCGGCAGTGCGGCCTCCAGCGCCGGGACGAGATCGGGAATGCCGTCCTCGGGCTCCGCCGCGGCGTTGACCATCGGCACGAGGTGTGCCGCGGCGGCATGATCGGTCAGAAGCGTGCGCTTCAGGAGCGCGGTGTTGGAGCGGTCGCTACCCTCGCGGACCCAGCGTTCGTCGCCCAGGAACACGTTCACCGACTTCCAGTCGAGCGCCACGCCCGACAACGTGCGGAAGGTCTCGTCCGGCGACGTGCCGCCGGGGACGCAGAGGCTCGCCCGCTCGTTGGCGCGGAGCGCGGTGCGCAAGCCGGAGGCCAGCCGGTCGGCGAGCCCCATCGCCAGCATCTCCCGGTCTGGATAGGTGATAAGCTCCATCTCATTCCTCCTCGAGGTCGCGCCAGCGACGATTGTCGCGGTGCATCAGGGCAAGCGCTTCCTCGGGGCCGCTGGTTCCCTGGGAATAGGACGCCGGCCGGTCGCCGCGCGCCTCCCATTCCTCGATGATCGGATCGGTCCAGGCCCAAGCGGCCTCCACCTCGTCGCCGCGCATGAACAGCGTCTGGTTGCCGCGGATCACGTCCATGATGAGCCGCTCGTAGGCATCGGGGATCTCCTCCCCGTCGGGCCCGAGCGCGTCGGCGAAGGTCATGTCGAGCGGCACGTTGACGAGGCGCATGCCGCCCGGCCCCGGCTCCTTGATGGTAACCGACAGGTCCATCCCCTCGTCGGGCTGCAACCGGATGGTGAGCGAGTTGGCCTTGCTCAGCCCGTCGCGCTCGAAGATCGAATGCGACGTTTCCTTGAACTGGATCACGATTTCCGAAAGCCGCCGCGACATCCGCTTGCCGGTGCGCAGGTAAAAGGGAACGTGCTTCCAGCGCCAGTTCGAGATCCCGACCTTGAGGGCCACGAAGCTCTCGGTGCGCGAATCCGGGTTCTCCGCGTCCTGCACGTAGGAGGGCCGTTCGCCGCTGGCCTTGTACTGGCCGCGCACGACGTCCTCCTTCGAGACGGGATCGAGCGCGCGGATCACCTTCAACTTCTCGTCGCGCAGCATGTCGGCGTCGTAGCGGTTCGGCGGCTCCATCGCGGTGAGGCAGAGGAGCTGCATCAGGTGGTTCTGCACCATGTCCCGCATCGCCCCGGAGCGGTCGTAGTACGATCCCCGTCCCGTCACGCCGACGGTTTCGGAGACGGTGATCTGCACGTGGTCGATGTAGCGCTCGTTCCACAGCGGCTCGAACAGGACGTTGGCGAAGCGCACCGCCATCAGGTTCTGCACCGTCTCCTTGCCGAGGAAATGGTCGATCCGGTAGATCTGCGCCTCGTCGAAGCTCTCGGCGAGGTTGTCGTTGAGCTTGCGCGCCGTCTCCAGATCCGTGCCGAAGGGCTTCTCGACTACCAGCCGGCATTTCGGACCCGCGATGCCGTGCGACCGCAGCCGTTCGGCCAGCGGCCCGAAGATGCTCGGCCCGACGGAGAAGTAGAACGCCTTGATCGCGTCGTCGCGAATCCGCTCCTTCAACGCATCCCAGCCAGCCTCTTCCTTGGCGTCGATCGGGATGTAGCTGCATTGCGCGAGGAACTTCTCGATCGTGTCGCCGTCGCGCTTCGAGGGGCTCACGAACTCCCCGAGCGCGTCGCGCACGATCTGGCGGAAGCCCTCGTCGTCGAGCTCCGAGCGGGCGGCGCCGATCACGCGGGCATCCTCGGGCATCTGTCCGGCGAGGAACCGACGATAGAGAGAGGGAAGGATCTTCCGGGCGGCAAGGTCGCCTGTGGCGCCGAAGAGGACTAGGTCGAACGTGTCGACGGGGATCGTGCGGGAGACCATGCGGCTGCTCCTGTTGTTGCGGCGTGGGTCTGCGGCGCTATCGCGAGCGGCTGCCGGCCATGTGTCGTTCGCCGCCTTGTCTAGCACCCGCGCCCGGATCGTAAAGCGCCCCGGTATCGCCCGCGACCCGCCCGCCGCAGAGAGGCATCGCCACGCCGGTCGTGCCGGGAAAGCTCGTGGGCAGGCTGCGCAGGACGCGTACGGCCAGGAAGGCGAAGGCCTGCGCCTCGAGCATGTCGCCGTCGAGGCCCGCATCCTCGACCGGCGCGACGGGAACGGGAAGCGCGTCGAGCGCCGCCATGATCGCCGGGTTCCGCCGCCCGCCGCCGGTGACCAGCAACCGCTCGGGCGGCGCGGGGCATTGCGAGAGCGCCCGCGCGACGCTGGCGGCGATCACCGCGACCCAAGTGGCTGCCGCGTCGGTCGGCGGCAGTGCGTCGATCGGCGTTCCGTTCCACGCGTCGCGGTCGAGTGATTTTGGCGGGCGGCGGTCGAAATACGGATGGCGGAGCAGGCCTTGGACGAGGTCCGTGCGCGCCCGCCCCTGCCGCGCCAGCGCTCCGTCGCGGTCGAAGCGGGTTCCCGCGTGGCGCTGGCAGAGGTCGTCGATCGGCGCGTTCGCCGGCCCCGTGTCGAAGGCGAGAAGCGCGCCTTCCGCCGCCATCGGGCGGGCAGGATCGACCCAAGTGAGGTTGCCGACCCCCCCGAGATTGAGAAAGGCCACCGCATGCCCGGCGCCGACATGGCGGGCGCAGGCATGGTGGAAGGCCGGAGCGAGCGGGGCCCCCTCGCCCCCCGCGGCGACGTCCGCGCTACGGAAATCCCACACGACCGGTGCGCCGAGTGCCGTTGCCAGACGTCTGCCGTTGCCGGCCTGGTGGGTCCGCCCGCCCGCCGGGTCATGGGCCAGCGTCTGACCGTGAAAGCCGATCACCTCGGGCCGGGCGAAACCGTCGAGCAGGCGCAGATGCGCGTCCTCGACGACGCGCGCCGCCTCCGCCACGCCCGCCGCGCCCGGCCAGCGGCCGAGCGCGGCGCGCAGGGCGTCCCGCTCCTGCGTCGTATATTCGACGTAGCTCGACTTCCCGAAGGCCGTGATCGTCTCCCCATCGGTGACGAGCTCCGCCGCGTCCACACCGTCGAGCGAGGTGCCGGACATGGCGCCGAGCGCGCGGATCGCGTCCATCGGCTTTCCCTCCTGCCGTCGCCGCGCTAGAGCGGCCCTGCCTCCAGCGATACCGGACCTGCCATGACCTACCACCCCAAATCGGACTTCATGCGCGTGATGATGGAACGCGGCTTCCTCGCCGATTGCACCGATTATCAGGGGCTCGACGAGGCCTTCGCTGCCGGCGTGGTCCCGGGCTATATCGGCTTCGACGCGACCGCCCGGTCGCTGCATGTCGGCTCGCTCATTCAGATCATGATGCTGCGCTGGCTGCAGAAGACAGGCGGCAAGCCGATCGTTCTGATGGGCGGCGGCACGACCAAGGTGGGCGATCCGAGCTTCCGCGCCGACGAGCGTCCGCTGCTCGGCCCCGAACAGATCGACGCCAACATCGCCGGCATCCGCGAGGTGTTCTCGCATTACGTGACCTTCGGCGACGGGCCGACCGACGCGATCATGGCGAACAATTCCGAATGGCTCGACGGGCTGAACTACCTCGACTTCCTGCGTGACGTGGGGCGGCACTTCTCGGTCAACCGGATGCTGGCCTTCGAGAGCGTGAAGTCGCGGCTCGACCGGGAGCAGTCGCTGTCGTTCCTCGAGTTCAACTACATGATCCTGCAGGCCTACGATTTCCTGGAGCTGCACCGTCGCCACGGCTGTTTGCTGCAGATGGGTGGGTCGGACCAGTGGGGCAATATCGTCAACGGCATCGACCTGACGCGGCGGATGCTCGACGATCAGGTCTTCGGCCTGACGACGCCGCTTCTGACCACGTCTGACGGGCGCAAGATGGGCAAGTCGCAGCAGGGCGCGATCTGGCTCAACGCCGAACTGCTGTCGCCCTACGAGTTCTGGCAGTTTTGGCGCAACACGACCGACGCCGATGTCGGCCGGTTCCTGAAGCTCTATACCGAACTGCCGCTGGAGGAATGCGAACGGTTGGGCGTGCTGGAAGGCGCGGACATCAACACGGCCAAGATCCGGCTCGCGAACGAGGTCACCGCGCTCCTGCACGGCCCCGATGCCGCCGCCGCGGCCGAGGCGACCGCGCGCGAGGTGTTCGAGCGCGGCGGCACCGGCGAGGAATTGCCGACGGTCGAGCTCGGCGCGCACGAGGTGGTGGATGGCATCTCCGTCGTGCAGCTGATCGTGCGGACCGGGCTCGCGAAATCCGGCAAGGAGGCCAAGCGCCTGATCGCGGAGGGCGGCGCCCGCATGAACGACGCGGCGCTGACCGATCCGGGACTGGTGCTCGATGCCGGCGCGCTCGCCGTGCCGCTCAAGCTCTCGGCCGGGCGCAAGCGTCACGCGCTGGTCCGCCTGACGGATTGACGCACAGGGAACCCGTCAAGCGCGACGGTGTTTGACTAGCGAGCCGCCACAACCGTTACAATCACCACGAGGTCCGCCATGAGCGCCCCGAACACCAACGTCGAAAAGCAATCCCGCCGCCATGCCGGGCCGATCATCGGCATGGCCGCGGGACTGGCCTTCGTCGCAATCATCCTGGTCGGGTATTTCTTCTGGGTCGCGAGCCCGAGCACCGAGGAGCCCACCACGGTCGACGGCAACGACGCGCAGATCGTCGATCCGCAGACGACCGGCGACGAGCCGACGGTCGACCCGACCGCCCCCCCGGCGACCGAAGGCGCGGGTGGCGACTGAATCTCGACGCTCACCCGGAACGAAGAAGGGCCGCCCCATGGGGCGGCCCTTCGCGTTCGAGCGCCATGGCGCGACTCATTCGGTGACGCGCACCGATTCCATGACGTCGGGATTGTCGGTCACGGCACCGTTCGGGCCCTGGCCGCGCTCGATCGCGTCGATCACGTCCATGCCCTCCGTCACCGCGCCGACCACGGTGTACTGGCCGTTCAGGTGAGGCGCGGGCGCGAACATGATGAAGAACTGGCTGTTGGCCGAGTTCGGATCGGCGGAGCGCGCCATGCCGACGGCGCCGCGGTCGAACGGCCGGTCGGAGAACTCCGCCGGCAGGTCCGGACGGTCGCTGCCACCGGTTCCCGCGCGGGCCAGGTCGCTGCCGGCACGTCCGTATTGCACGTCGCCCGTCTGCGCCATGAAGCCGTCGATGACGCGGTGAAACACGACGCCGTCATAGGCGCCCGCCTCGGCCAGCGACGTGATCTGCTCCACGTGTTCGGGCGCCACGTCCTCGAACAGGTCGATGACGACGGTCCCGTTCGCCGCGCCGGCCACGTCGATCTCGAGCCCGGTGGCGAAAGCCGGCGACGCGGTGGCGACGACGGCGAGAATCGTCAGGAGATCACGCATCGGCGGCCACCTTCACGCTGAGCATCTTGTCCGGGTCGGTGGGCGGCTCGCCGCGGGTGATCTTGTCGACATGCTCCATCCCCGAGATCACGCGGCCGTAGACCGTGTATTGCCGGTTCAGGAAATGATTGTCGGCGAAGTTGATGAAGAACTGGCTGTTGGCGGAATCCGGGCTCTGGCTGCGCGCCGCGCCCAGCGTGCCGCGGTCGTGCGGGATGCCGGAGAACTCCGCCTTGAGGTCCGGCTTGTCGCTGCCGCCGGTGCCGGCGCGCGCGGTGTTGCCGCCGTCCTTGCCGTGCTCCACGTCGCCGGTCTGGGCCATGAAGCCCTCGATCACGCGGTGGAAGACGACGCCGTCATAGGCGCCTTCGCGGGCCAGCTCCTTCATCCGTGCGACATGGCCCGGCGCCACGTCGGGAAGAAGCTCCACATGCACCGGGCCGTCCTTGAGCTTGATGACGATGGTGTTCTCCGGGTCCTTGATCTCGGCCATTCGGGCCTCCTCTCTGGGTCGTTCGCAGCAGCTAGGGCATCGGGCGCCGGAGGGAAAGACGCCGCGTCCCGAGGGAAGCGGCGTCCGGCCAATCGCGCCTTGGAAGGGTTGGGATCGCGCTCAGACGGGCTTGCCCGCCGCCTGATGGAGCGAGGCGACCTCGCCCGTGTCGAGCGACAGGGCGGTCGCGAAGCGTTGCAGGAAGTCCCGCTCCGACGGCTGGTCCGGGTCGATGGCCGTGAGCGCGGCCGAATAGACCTGCGACTCGCTCCCGCGGGGCACGTCACGCGCGAGCTGCTCGGGATTGACCGGCTCGCTCAGCGCGGAGTCGAGCGCCGCGCGGTCGGCGTCGGTCTCGGCCTCGCCCAGGATGTCGTCGAGCACGCGGCGCTCCTCGGCATCGATCTCCCCGTCGGCGCGCACGGCCTGACCGATCGCGCGGACCATGACGGCGGCGGTGGCCTCGTCCTCGGGGCCGTCCTCGACGCGGCGCATCGTGTCGGCCTCGCTCTCGCCCTGCCCCATCATAGCGCCGCCGCCAGCCATCGCGGCCAGTCCGCCGAGCAGGCCGCCGAGGCCACCGGACGTGCCCGACATGCCGGCCCCGCCGGTCGATGCGGCCGTGCCCATACCGCCGGAGCCGCCGAGCATGCCCAGCATCCCGCCGAGCCCGCCGGTCCCGCCGGAACTCGCCGGGCGCTGCATGGTGCCGGCCTGGCCCGTCTGCCCGCCGGACAGCATGTCCCGTATCCCGCTCATCCCGCCGCGTGACCGGAAGGCCTGGTAGCCCTTGGCGGCGGCGAATGCGACGGCCATCCGCATTGCGGTTCTCTTGAGTGACATGACGCAAATCTCCCTCGGTCTGGTCCCCGAGGAGACTAGCGCGCCGGGCTGCCGGACCAAGGCGCCGGCATCAACCCGCCGGCAACAGGTTCGGTACGATGGTCACGATGCTCGGGAACAGCCACAGCACGAGCAGGCCGAGAACCTGGATCAGCACGAACGGGATCACGCCGCGATAGATGTGCCCCGTGGTCACGCTGACCGGCGCCACGCCCCGAAGGTAGAACAGCGCGAAACCGAAGGGCGGCGTCAGGAACGAGGTCTGCAGGTTCACCGCGATCATGATCGTCACCCATTTCGGGTCGAACGTGCCCCCGTAGATCACCGGGCCGACGATCGGGATGACGATGTAGATGATCTCGAGGAAATCGAGCACGAAGCCCAGCACGAAGAGCACCAGCATCACGATCAGGAAGACCTTCAGCTCGCTGTCGAAGGAGCGCAGGAACTCTTGGATGTAATGCTCGCCGCCGAAGGAGATAAGCACGAGATTGAGGAGCTGCGAGCCGATGAGGATGGTGAAGACCATCGACGTGACCTTCGCCGTCTCGCGCACCACCGGGCCGAGCACCCCGGAGCGCAGCAGGACCCAGCACGCGTAGAGCAGACCCAGGAAGGCGCCGTGATAGGCCACCTGTGCGATGACCATCGCGATCGCGTCACCGACGGTCGTCGAACCGACCCCGGTCCGCAGGTCGAAGTTTATGCCAAAGAGAAGCATGACGACGATGGCGAGCGAGGCGAGCAGGATCGGCGCGGCTGACGAGCCTTCCTCGCGCAGCTTGCGGTAGCCGGCCAGCATGATCGCCCCCGCCGCGCCGAGCGCCGCCGCGGGGGTCGGGTTGGTGATGCCGCCGAGGATCGAGCCCAGCACCGCGACGATCAGGACGAGCGGCGGGAAGACCACGCGCAGGAGCTCGTTCTGCGCCAGCCGCCCGACGGCCGGGACGACCCCCAGCATCGTCACGGCAAGCGGGACCGCCATCAGCACGAAGGTCGCGCCGGGCGACGTGGTCGGCCCGATCAGGAAGGCGTCGATCGCCAAGGCGAGCGCGATCCCTGCCGCGCCGATCAGGAGCCGACGGCCGTCGACAAGCGGATTCACGCCCCGCGCAACCGCGAGGACGAGACCGAGGCTCAGGAAGATCACCGCGATGCCGGTCCCGATCGGGGCGGCGTTCTGGATGGCGGCGGCGCGCACCTCGACGAGCTGCTCCTCGGTCAGGCGTTCCGCCTGCTGCACGCCCCCGGCCGCGTCGATCGCCGTCTGCTCCTCCACCGCGCGCTCCCAGGCGGCCTGCCCGTGGAGGTCGATCATCGCCGCCTCGCATTCGGGCGAGACGTTGGTACGCAGCGAGGCGGTGGCGCCGGTTTCCGAGAAGCTGCTGACGGTGACGTTCTGCGAGCCGATCACGCCAAGGGAGCCCAGCGCGACGGCCCCGAGGATGAGCGCGGCCGGCACGCCCAGATACCAGGTCAGCGCCTCGGCCCGCGTCGTCACCGACCCCCGCCCCCCCTCGATCGTGACGGGCGGCGCCTTGCGCGGATTGAGGAGGGCGAAGCCGAAGGCGTAGGCCGCGTAAAGCCCCGCCAGGAGGATGCCGGGCAACAGCGCGGCCTGGAACAGCGTGCCGACCGAGACGACGGCCGGCTCGCCCAGATAGGTCAGCGCGTCGGAGCAGCCGACGGCGGCGGCCCGCGCCTCCTGCGACGTGGCGTAGATATCACCGGCGAGCGTGCCGAGAAGGACGATGACGATCGAAGGTGGAATGATCTGACCCAATGTGCCGGAGGCGGCGATGACGCCGGTGGCGAGCTCCGGCGAGTAGCCGTTCCGGAGCATGGTCGGCAGCGCGAGAAGGCCCATCGTCACGACGGTCGCGCCGACGATCCCCGTCGAGGCGGCGAGGAACGCGCCGACGATCACGATCGACACGGCGAGCCCCCCGGGCAGCGGCCCGAAGACCCGCGCCATCGTGGTGAGCAGGTCGTTGGCGATCCTGGAGCGCTCGAGCGTGATGCCCATCATCACGAACATCAGTACGGCGAGCAGCGTCTCGATCGAGGCGCCGGCGATGACGCGCTCGTTCATGCGGTTGACGATGAAGCCGATGTTGCGGTCGAGCGCGGTCTCCCAGCCCTGCGGGAAGAGCGGCACCTCGACGCGTGGCAATTCCGGGTATCGGAAGACCGAGATCGCGTCGCGCGCGATCCCATCGGCGAGCAGGGCGGAATATTCCGGGGAGCCGGTGTTGATCGCCTGGTGGACGAGGATGCCGGCGCTGTCGAGCGCGGCGATGATGGCGAAGCTGATCGTGCCTGCGCCGGCGATGGCGAATGCCACGGGGAAGCCCGACATGATCCCGCCGAAGAGGCAGAGGAACACGATGATCAGGCCGATCTCGACTCCGTCCAGTCCGAATAGCATCTCGCGTCCCTCCGGGCGTTTCGCCGCCCTTCTCGTTCGGTGTCGTCAGTGAATCTCGGCGGCCCGCTCGGCCGTCTCGTCGCCGAGCACGTCGCGGTCGAGGAAGCGGCCGGCGCTCATCTCGCCCTCTCGCAGTTCGAGCCAGCTACGCCAGAAGAACACGCAGGCCTGCGCGAAGGCGGTGACGACGAAGGCGAGGATGAGGACCTTGAACAGGAAATAGGCGTCGAAGCCGTTCGGACTGAACGAGATCGTCTCGACGTTCCAGCGTACCGCCCGCGCCTTCATCAGCATCCGGTCGAGCGGATCGGAGGCGGACGTCGCCGGCGTGATCATGCTGCGCCAGAAGAAGAACCAGCTGTAGAGCCAGATCAGCACGAGCGCGGGCATCATGAAGACGATGACCCCCGCCATGTCGATCGCCCGCTTGGCCCGGTGGCCGACGGCGGAATAGACGAGGTCGACGCGCACGTGCCCGCCCTGGATGAAGGTCCAGGCCACGCAGAGGCAGACGATCATCGCGTTGTAGAGCTTCAGCTCCTCCGAGTACCAGGACAGGTCCCGCGTGAAGCTCGTCCCGAGGGGCCCGATGCTGATCTCGGAGACGCGGAAGATGCGCTGCAGGAAGACGATCATCACCTGCTGCAGCACCATCAAGAGCCCCGCCCAGGCCGCGATCCGGCCCAGCCAGTTCAGCGCGAATTCGGACCCGCGAACGAGGCGCCAACCGAAGCCCCGGGAAAGCCCGACGCCGATCGTAAGCAGCGCGAAGACGGTGAGGACGACGAAGAGGAACTCGACGCTGGCCCCGTAATAGACGACGCGCAGCAGCGATTCCTTGTCCTCCGGCGTCTCGAAGGCGCGTGTCCAGGCGAGCCAGCTTGCCGGATGCGTGATCGCGTAGCCGAGGTTGTAGAAGGCCAGGACGAACTGGCTGGCGATCCAGGCGATGCCGCTCCCGATGGCGGCGAGGATGTCGAGCATGGCGTCCCCCGACGTTGCGTCCCGGGGTCGCATGCCCCGGCATTGTCGGGCCGACCCCGCGGGATCGGCCCTGTTCGCGACCCGGCGCGCGGCGCACCGGGCTCGTCATATTTCGACCGCGGCCGGCCGCCGGCTGCGACCGCCCGCGATCCGGTCCCGCCTCAGATGTCGAGGACGCGGTCGCGCTGCGCGGTGAACGCGCCTTGCGACGTGCTGATCCAGCCCGCGGATTTCGCCAGCGACTCCTGGTAGCTGTCGTAGCAGGACTTGTAGAGATCGTCGCCCATCGGTTCCTGAATGACCTCCTGCGAGGCCTGGCCGAACGCGTCCCAGACCGAGTCCGGGAACTCGAGCACGCGCACGCCGCCCGATTGCAGGCGCTGCAGCGCCGCGCCGTTGTTGGCCATGAAGAGGGACATCGTCCACAGGTTGGACGCGCGCGCGACCTGCGCGATGATCGCCTGCTGCGCCGGGGTGAGGCTCTCGTAGACGTCGAGGTTGACGTTCAGGTTCAGGTTCGGACCCGGCTCGTGGAAGCCCGCCGTGTAGTAGGTCTTGGTGATCTCCTGGAAGCCGGCCTTCTCGTCCGCCCAGGGGCCGATCCACTCGGTGCCCTCGATCGCGCCGGAGGAGAGTGCCTGATAGACCTCTGCGCCCGGCAGGTTCTGGACCGAGGCGCCGAGCTTGCCCAGCACCTGACCGCCCTGGCCCGGCATTCGGAACTTGAGGCCCTGGAAGTCCTCCGGCGAATTAATCTCCCTGGCGAACCAGCCGCCGGATTGCGGGCCGGTATTGCCGGCGGCGAAGGATTTCAGCCCGAAGATGGAATAGACCTCGTCGGCGAGCTCCATGCCGCCGTCGTGGTAGTACCAGTTGTTGAATTCCTGGAACGTCATCCCGAACGGGATCTGCGAAAAGAACGACAGGGCCGGATGGTTCGACAGGAAATAGTAGTCCACGCCGTGGAACATGTCGGCCTGGCCGGACGTGACCGCATCGAACACCTCGAAGGCACCGACGAGTTCGCCTGCGGCCTTCAGGTCGACCGTGATCTGGCCGTCCGTCATCGCGGTGATCTGATCGGCGCAATATTGCGCGCTGTCATGCACGCCGGCGAGCCCGCGGCCCCAGGTGGTGACGAGCGTCAGCGTGCGGTTGCCCTGCGCATAGGCGGGGGCGGCCAGAGCGGCGGCACCGGCGGTTCCGGCACCGATCGTCGAGTTCTTCAGGAATGAACGGCGGTCCATGATCCCTCCCTTTTCGTTGTCTTGGCCGCTCCGCCCCCTCGGCGGACCGGCTGCCCCTTTCGAAGCGTGGCGGGACCCTAGAGAAATCGCCCGACGAGGCAAAGACCGAAAACGGGAGTCGTGGCGTCGCAGCAGTCTGCCCCGCACGCCGCCGGAACAGTTTCGGCGAGGAGACTGGATTGTCGCGAGCCGAGGAATACAGAGCCATCCAGCCTTTGCCGGCCGGTCACGGGGCCGTAATCACCGGAGCCTCGGCGAGGCGTTAACGTCCCGCAGGACGTCCAAGGGCCGCCGCGGCTAGCCCTGACCCAGGATCACGCGCACATAGGTCCGTGTCTCCTGATAAGGCGGCACGCCATCATGCCGCTCCACCGCGCCGGGACCGGCATTGTAGGCGGCCAGCGCAAGTCGCCAGGAGCCGAACTTGCGGTATTGCAGCGCGAGGTAGCGCGCGCCGCCCTCCAGGTTCTGCTGCGGGTCCATCGGATTCACACCCAGCGTCGCTGCCGTGGCGGGGAGAAGCTGCGCGAGGCCGAGCGCGCCCTTGTGCGAACGGGCTTGCGGGTTCCAGCCGGATTCCTGCTGGATGAGGCGCAGGAACAGGTCCTCCGGGATGCCGTGTCGCCGTGCGGCCGCGCGGGCATGGCCGATATAGGCCGAGCGCAGGTTGCCGTCGTAGCGCGGGATGGCCTCCCCCGGCAGTTCGGGCCGCGTCGGCGCGAGCCGGCTGGAATGCGCGTATTGCGAGGACAGCCGGCGGTCCATCAGCGATGTCTGGCTTTCGAACAGGGTGCCGCGGGACCGGGACGAGAAGGTCTGCGCCTCGGCCACGCCGGCCAGAAGTACGGTCGCGCAGAGCACGGCGAAGCATGTCGTTCGCATCTGTCCGGGACCCCCGTTCTCTGTCTCCGTCGCGGCGCCGTCCCACATGCCGGAACGTACGCTTCGAAGGCGTAGCCGATTCCCGTCGATCCGCCAAGTCTCGCGCCGAAGCCGTCCCCGACGTCCCGCCCGCCGCGCGATCCCGTGGACAGCCGGCGGCGGGGATGGTCAAAGGGCCGGCAAGGGAATCGGAGCAAAGCGAGGACACGATGGCCGGCAGCGTGAACAAGGTAATCCTGATCGGCAATCTGGGCCGCGACCCGGAGACCCGGACGTTCGGGAATGGCGGCAAGGTCTGCAACCTGCGCATCGCGACCTCGGAGAATTGGCGCGACAAGAATTCTGGCGAGCGGCGCGAGAAGACCGAATGGCATTCGGTCGCGATCTTCAACGAGGGGCTGGTGCGGATCGCAGAGCAGTACCTCAAGAAGGGCTCGAAGGTCTATCTCGAGGGCCAGCTTCAGACCCGCAAGTGGCAGGACCAGTCCGGCGCTGACCGCTACTCGACCGAGATCGTGCTGCAGGGATTCAACGCCACCCTGACAATGCTCGACGGCCGCGACGGCCCGCAGGGCGGCGGCGGCGGCGGCGATTTCGGTGGCGGCTACGACGACCGCGACAACGGCCGGTCCGGCGGCGGCAGCGGTGGTGGTGGTGGTGGTGGGGGCGGCTACGGTGGCGGTTCCGATCTCGACGACGAGATCCCGTTCTGAGCCCCGGCCCGGAGATCGTCCGATGCTGCGCAACTTGAACCCGCACCTTGCGGCGACGCAGGCGCCCCCGGTCATGGAGGCGCGGCGCTGGATCGAGAGCGCGACCTTCCCCGAGGACCGGCCCCTCCTGAACCTGAGCCAGGCCGCGCCGGCCGATCCCCCGCCGGAACCGATGCGCCGGGCGATGGCGGAGGTGGTGCTGGCCGACCCGTCGGTGCATCTCTACGGTGCCGTACTGGGCCTGCCTGCCCTCCGCGCCCGCGTGGCCGCCGACTGGTCCGCAGGCTACGGCGGGACGGTGCGCCCCGATCAGGTCGCGATCACATCGGGCTGTAACCAGGCCTTCACCGCCGTGCTCGCCACGCTGGCGCGGTCGGGCGACAACGTGGTGCTGCCGGTGCCGTGGTACTTCAATCACAAGATGTGGCTCGACATGGGCGGCATCGACGCGCGCCTGCTCGAGACCGGCCCAGATCTGTTGCCCGACCCCGAGCGGGCGGCGGCGCTGATCGACGACCGCACCCGCGCAATCGTCCTCGTGACGCCGAACAATCCCGGCGGCGTCGAGTATCCGGCCGCCACCCTCGCCGCCTTCCGCGACCTCGCCCGCGCCCGGGGCCTCGCGCTGATCGTCGACGAGACCTACCGCGATTTCGACGCGCGGGCGGGGGCGCCGCACGACCTGTTCGCCGATCCGGACTGGGACGACACGCTGATCCAGCTCTATTCCTTCTCCAAGGCCTACCGCCTGACCGGGCACCGGGTCGGGGCCGTCTGCGCCGCGCCGGCCCGGCTGGCGGAGGTGGAGAAATGGCTCGACACGGTGGCCATCTGCCCGAACGGGCTGGGCCAGCGGGCGGCGCTCTGGGGGATGGAGCATCTCGGCGACTGGCTCGCGGGCGAACGGGCGGAGATCCTCGCGCGGCGGGCGGCGATGGAGGCGGGCTTCGCCGCCCTCCCCGACTGGCGCCTGATGGGCTGTGGCGCCTATTTCGCCTATGTCGCCCATCCCTTCGCCGCGGAGTCCGACATCGTCGCCCGCCGGCTCGTCGAGAGTTCGGCGCTGCTGACCCTGCCCGGCACGATGTTCGGTCCCCGGCGCGAAGCGGGCGGGACCGGGCGGGCCGAGGCGACGCTGCGCATCGCCTTCGCGAATGCCGACCGCGCGGGGATCGCGACCCTGTTCGCGCGTCTCGCGGAACTCGGGCCGGACGCGATCTGACGTCCGCCTGTCGGCTTGTCACCGCCCGGCCCGTTCCCTATCAACGCGCGGACGCGACGGAGGGCGGGACATGGCCGAGGAACCGAGACGAAAGCGCAAAAAGTCGAACGCCGCCGTCTGGGTGGTATTGGCGTTGCTCATCCTCGCGCTCGGCGGGTTCGGGATCGGCGGCTTCGGCGGCTCGGTCCAGAACGTGGCCGAGGTCGGCGAAAGCGAGATCACCGTGCAGGACTACGCCAACGCGGTTCGCGCCGAGCAGACCCGGCTGCAGCAGCAGACCGGCCAGAACCTGACGTTCCAGCAGATGCAGGCCTTCGGGCTCGACCAGCAGATCATGGAGCGGCTGCTCGCACGCGCCGCGCTCGGTCACGAGGCCGACCGGCTCGGCGTGTCGGTGACCGACGCGGAGATCGCACGCCGCATCCGCGCCACTCCGGCCTTCCAAGGCGTCGATGGCAGCTTCGACCGGGAGGGCTACCGCTTCGCGCTGCAGAATGCCGGCTTCGACGAGCGCAGCTACGAGGCGCAGGTGCGCGACGACGCCGCGCGCGAGATCCTTCAGGCCGCGATCGTCGGCGGGACAGAAGCACCCGACGCCTATACGGACCGCCTCGCCGCCTGGATCGCGGAGACGCGGGACGTGACGCTCGCCACGGTCACGGAGGAGGACCTGCCCGGCGGATTGGAAGATCCGACCGAGGCCGATCTAGAGGCATTCT
This sequence comes from uncultured Jannaschia sp., assembly GCF_947494055.1. Taxonomy (GTDB): domain Bacteria; phylum Pseudomonadota; class Alphaproteobacteria; order Rhodobacterales; family Rhodobacteraceae; genus Jannaschia. Next base: position 27,101 of record NZ_CANLTR010000023.1, read on the forward strand.
ATGACGCCCATCCCGAGACGTTCGAGACACCGGAACGGCGTGCGATCACCTATGCCTGGGTGACGCCCGACCTGCTCGCCGCCGAGATCGAGCCCGACGAGGAAACCTTGCGGCAGCTCTACGAGGATCGGGCCGACGAGTTCCGCCAGCCGCCCCGTGTTCTGGCCGAACGGCTGGCCTTTCCCGACGAGGACGCCGCGCAGGCGGCCCGTGACGCGATCGCGGCGGGCGAGACCGACTTCGACGCATTGGTCGCCGATCGCGGGCTCACGCTCGAGGAGGTCGATCAGGGGGAGCTCGCGCGCGACGATCTCGATCCGGCGGTCGGCGACGCGCTCTTCGGCCTCGACGAGCCGGGCGTGGTCGGGCCGGTCGAGACGCCGCTCGGCCCCGCGCTCTACCGCGTGAACGCCATCCTCGACGCGACCGAGGTACCATTCGAGGACGTTCGCGACGATCTCGCCTACGCGTTCGGCATGGATTCCGCCCGCCGCCGGATCGACGCGGCGCGCGAGGACATCGAGGATCGCCTGGCCGGCGGCGCGACGCTGGAGGAGCTGGGCGCGGAGACCGACATGGTGACGGGCTCTCTTGAATGGGATCCCTCCATCTCCGAGGCGATCGCCGGCTACGAGGAGTTCCGCGAGGCCGCGACGCAGGCGCAGGTCGACGACTTCCCCGAAGTGACCTCCCTCTCGGACGGTGGCCTCTTCGCGTTGCGCCTCGACGAGGTGATCCCGCCCGCCGTTCCGCCGCTCGACGACATCCGCGAGGAAGTCGCGGAGGCCTGGCGCGCCGAGACGCTGCGTCTCCGTCTCTCCGAACGTGCGGAGGCGCTGGCCGCGGACCCGACCCCGGACGTCGTCACCGCACCCGAAAGCCTGACCGGCATCGCCCGCGATGCGACCGTCGAAGGCGTCCCCCCCGCCGTGATCCAGCGGATCTTCGACGCCGAGCCGGGCGAGATTTTCGCCGCCGGGGGCGACGATGGCCGCGCTTTCGTGGTGCGCCTCGACGCGGTCAACGCGGCCGATCTGGCGGAGGGCGAGGCCGCGGAGTTGCGGCAGGCCGTGCGTCAGCAGACCGAGAGCGAGATCCAGAGCGACCTGTTCGGCGCCTATGCCCGCGCGATCGAGCTCGAGGCCGGGTTCAGCGTCGACGCGCAGGCGCTCGCGGCGGTGCAGTCGCAGCTCGGCGGCTGAGATGATCGCCCCCGACTTCGCGACCTTCGAGGCAGGCCATGCCCGGGGCGAGAACCAGGTGCTGTGGTTGCGCCTCCCGGCCGATCTCGACACGCCGGTCTCGCTGATGTTGAAGCTCGCGGAGGCGCAGCCGCATTCCTTCGTCCTCGAATCCGTGACCGGGGGCGAGGTCCGGGGCCGCTACTCCATCGTCGGCATGCGGCCCGACCTGATCTGGGAATGCCGCGGGCCGACGAGCCGGGTGAACCGCGCCGCGCGCTACGACGGCGAGGCTTGGGAAGATGCGGGCGAACCGCTCGCGGCGATCCGTTCTCTGCTGGAGGAGAGCCGGATCGACCTGCCCGATGACCTGCCTGCCGCCTCGGCCGGGCTCTTCGGTTTCCTCGGCTACGACATGATCCGGTTGGTGGAGCATCTACCGGACGTGCCCCCAGATGCGCTCGACCTGCCCGATGCGATGCTGATGCGGCCGTCGGTCGTGGCCGTGCTCGACGGGGTGAAGGGCGAGGTGACGCTGGTCGCCCCGGGCTGGCAAGACGGCGAGACGGCAGCGCGCCCTGCCTATGCCCGCGCGGCGGAACGGCTGCAGGACGCACTTGCCGCACTCGGCCGCGCCGTTCCCGAAGCGCGCGACATGGCCGAGCCGTTCGACCTGGCCGAGCCCGCCTGCAACTTCACCAAAGCGGGTTACGAAGCCGCGGTCGAGCGCGCGCGGGACTACATCGCCGCGGGCGACATCTTCCAGGTCGTTCCCTCGCAACGCTGGACCTTCGACTTTCCGTTGCCGCCCTTCGCGCTCTACCGCGCGCTGCGTCGCACCAACCCCTCGCCCTTCATGTTCCATTTCGACATGGGCGGCTTCCAGATCGTCGGCGCCTCGCCGGAGATCCTCGTCCGCGTCTTCGGCTCGGAGGTGACGATCCGGCCGATCGCCGGCACCCGCCCCCGCGGCGCCACCCCCGAGGCCGACCGCGCGCTCGAGGCGGAGCTTCTGGCAGACGAGAAGGAACTGGCCGAGCATCTGATGCTGCTCGATCTCGGACGTAACGATGTCGGTCGGGTCGCACGGACCGGGACGGTGCGGCCCACGGAGAAGTTCGTCATCGAGCGATACAGTCACGTCATGCATATCGTCTCGAACGTGGTGGGCGAGCTGTCGGCGGAGCACGACGCGCTCTCGGCGCTGCTCGCGGGCCTGCCGGCCGGGACGGTGTCGGGCGCGCCGAAGGTCCGGGCGATGGAGATCATCGACGAACTCGAACCCGAGAAGCGCGGAATCTATGGCGGCGGGGTCGGGTATTTCTCGGCGGGCGGCGACATGGACATGTGCATCGCGCTGCGCACCGGGGTGGTGAAGGACGGCAAGCTCTACGTGCAGGCGGGCGGCGGCGTGGTCCACGACAGCGACCCGGAAGCCGAGTGGCAGGAGAGCGTGAACAAGTCGCGTGCGCTCCGGATGGCGGCGGCGGAGGCCGGGCGCTTCGTGCCGCGCGGCAATCGCTGACGGGAACGCCCGGCATGAGCCTGCGCCTCCGGCGGGGATATTTCGAAAGCAAAGACGTCAGGCGCGGGCGAGCCGGGTGAGGATGCGGTCGAGCGCGTTCTTGAAGGCGGCACGGTCGCGGGGGCCGTAGGGCCGCGGACCCCCGCCCTGCCCGCCGGTCATGCCCTCCATGCCGGGGCGGAGCTCATGCATCAGGTCGCGGGTCGCCACGGTTTCGCCGATGCTCTCAAGCGTGAACTCCCGCCCCCGCGGATCGAGCGCCGCGCCGCCGGCCTTCAGCACGCGCTCCGCGAGCGGGATGTCGGCGGTGATCGTGACGGTGCCGGGCTTGGCAACCGCGGCGATGGCGTCGTCCGCCGCGTCGAAGCCGTCGCCCGCGACGAAGAGCTTGACGAGCGGATGGTCGGTGAGGCGCAGATAGGTGCCCGCGACGAAGATCGCCTGGACGTTCCGTCGCAGCGCGGTCTCGGTGATCTCGCGCTTCACGGGACAGGCGTCGGCGTCGATCAGGATCATGCGAGGTGGCGCCCGTCGAAAGGGATGCGCAGCGTTCGCGTCGCCGTCGTGATCGCGAGCGCATCGCCGTCGGATACGATTTCGAGGATCTCGTGGCTGCCCGCGATCCGGACGATTGCGTGCGGGATCACGTGACGTCCGGGCGGCAGGCAGGTCGGCACGCCCTCGGCGGCGATGCGGGATGTGCCGGCACGCGCGACGGTGAAGCTTTCGGCCCCGGCGGAGATCGCGTCCTCGATGCCGACGAGACCGCGCTGGCCGTACCACGGGGCATGGCTGCGGGCTCCGCTCGACATCCAGACATTCGTCACCGGAAGCTGTTCCGTCCGGCGCAGCGACAGGATCGTGTCGCCCTCCGCGTGACGCGCGAGGCCCGTCCAGCCGAGACCGGGCCGGGCGACGATGGTCGCGAAGTCCTCGCAGGTCTCGCGCGGGATCTCGCGCAGGTCGCGGCCGCCGATCTCCCAGCCGTCCGACCGGGCGTTCCGGGCGAAGACCGGGGCTTCGGCGTCGAAGGTCAGGACCGCGCGAGGCGGTGGGGCGGACAATTGACCACCCGCGGCGCAATGGACGATCGGATGATGCGCGAAGCTTGCCGGCGCGGCGAGGTCGAGGATATGGGTCTGGTAGAGAACGGGATGATTGTCCCGGACCGCGATCGTCGCGGCGACGCGACCATACGGCGTCGCGCAGGTCGCCGTCAGCGCGGACGGGCTGGCGCGACGGATTTGCCAGGGGGCGTTGGCGACCGCTCCATGTATCGGGCCGCCGGCACGGTCATCGCGGCCGAAGGGCAGGCATACGAAGGTGCCGCCGAGGCGACGCTCGACCACCGGGATCGACGCGTCGGACTGGATCGCCGGATCGTCCCGCCAAGGTGCCGACCAGAGCGTATCGGCGCCGTCGATCACGAGTTCGGGCAGATGGCCGGAGCCCGGCTCCCATGCCGCCCGGATGCCGCGTGCCGACAGGTATCTCACAGCAGCGCGCGCAGACCTTGCGCCAGCACGACCGCGTCGCTGCCGAGGGCGACCGCCCGTGCGCCGGCGCGAGCCCAGCGTTCGGGATCGGCGGCGAAGATGCCGGCGGGCGTGCCGACCGCAACCAGCCGCGCGATCGCGTTCTCGAGGACTGCGATCACCGCCGGGTCGGACGGCGATGCCCCCATGTCGGCCGAAAGGTCGCCGGGTCCGAAGAACACGCAATCGACGCCCTCCACCGCGGCGATGTCTTCGAGCGCGTCGAGCGCGGCGCGGCTCTCGGCCTGCACCCAGACCGAGATCTCCGCATTGGCCTGCGCCTCGTAGCCGGAATCGAGCGAGTACATCCCTGCCCGTGCGAAGGCCGCACCCTTGCCGCGAATGCCGTCGGGCGGGTAGCGGCAGGCGGCCACCGCCGCGCGGGCTTCCTCCGCGCTGTTCACCATCGGCACGAGGACGGTGCGGGCGCCGAGGTCGAGCACTTGTTTCAGGAGCCACGCCTCGTTCGCGGGCACCCGCACGATCGCGTCGGGGGCCGCGATCAGGCGGCGGCGGATGTCGCCCGGGTCCCAGGCACCGTGCTCGCCGTCGATGACGATCCAGTCGAAGCCCACGCGCGCCGCGAGGTCCGCCGCCTCCGGGCCCGGCAGGTTCTGCCACAGGCCGCGCGTGACGCCGCGGGCGAGGTTGTCTCTGATCGCGTTCATGGACAGGGGCGTGGCATGCCCCCACCCGCTCTGCAAGTCCGGGTGGACCCGCGCGGACGCAACAATCCATCCACTGCGGCACGCGTGCGGCAATTTTCTCCGAATAGGGCGGTTGACGCCCCCGGCCCCGTCGGTATGGTCGCGCCAGTGGAGATGACGATGACACGACTTCTCGTAATTATTGGAACAGGGTGCATGGGTCGCAGATAGCGACGACCATATCGGTAACCATGTGCCCCCGGAGCTGACCCCTCCGGGGGTTTTTCGTGGAACGCAAAGGACGAAGGCAATGACCAAGAACATCGGTGGACGGCAGATGACCGGCGCGCAGATGGTCGTGAAGGCGCTCAAGGATCAGGGGGTCGACGCGGTATTCGGCTATCCCGGCGGCGCAGTCCTGCCGATCTACGACGAGATCTTCCAGCAGAACGAGATCCGGCACTTCCTTGTCCGTCACGAGCAGGCCGCCGTCCACGCCGCCGAGGGCTATGCCCGTTCGACCGGCAAGGTCGGTGTGGCACTCGTGACCTCCGGGCCGGGGGCGACGAACGCCGTGACCGGCCTCACCGATGCGCTGATGGATTCCATTCCGATCCTCGTCATCTCGGGCCAGGTTCCGACCTTCATGATTGGCTCGGACGCGTTCCAGGAGGCCGACACCGTCGGCATCACGCGGCCGTGCACCAAGCACAACTGGCTGGTGAAGGACACGGCGGACCTGTCGGGTGTCCTCCACGAGGCGTTCCACGTCGCGCGGTCCGGTCGGCCCGGCCCGGTCCTCGTCGACATCCCGAAGGACGTGCAGTTCGCCTCCGCCGGATACCTGCCGCCGACAAAGGTCTCCACCTCGCATTACCGGCCGCGCCTGCAGGGCGACCCGGTGGAAATCGAACGCTTGGTCGCGCTGATGGAAGGCGCGGAGCGGCCGGTCTTCTATACCGGTGGTGGCGTCATCAATTCCGGCCCCGAGGCGAGCCGGCTCCTGTGCGAGCTGGTGGAGTCGACGGGGTTCCCGATCACCTCGACCCTGATGGGGCTCGGCGCCTACCCGGCCTCGGGTGACAGGTGGCTCGGCATGCTCGGCATGCACGGCACCTACGAGGCCAACATGGCGATGCATGGCTGCGATCTGCTCATTAACGTGGGCGCGCGGTTCGACGACCGGATCACCGGGCGCATCGACGCGTTCTCGCCCAATTCGCGCAAGGTCCACATCGACATCGACCCGTCCTCCATCAACAAGGTCATCAAGGCCGATGTGCCGATCCTCGGCGATGTCGCGCATGTGCTGGAGGAGGCGCTGGCGCTCTGGAAGGCGCGGGGCAGCCGGACCAATGCGGGACCGCTGGGGGCCTGGCAGAAGCGCGTGCAGGAATGGCGCGACGTCCGCTGCCTCGACTTCAAGCAGGAGGGCGCAATCATCAAGCCGCAATACGCCGTCTCCCGCCTGGAGGCGCTGACCAAAGATCGCGACCGCTACATCTGCACCGAGGTCGGCCAGCACCAGATGTGGGCCGCGCAATACATGGGGTTCGAGGCGCCGAACCGCTGGATGACTTCCGGTGGCCTCGGCACGATGGGCTACGGCCAGCCGGCCTCGATGGGCGTGCAGGTCGCCCACCCCGAGAGCCTCGTCATCAACGTCGCGGGCGAGGCGTCGTGGCTGATGAACATGCAGGAGATGGGCACGATGGTGCAGTACCGCCTGCCGGTGAAGCAGTTCATCCTGAACAACGAGCGACTTGGCATGGTGCGCCAGTGGCAGGAGCTGCTGCACGGCGAGCGCTATTCGCAGAGCTGGTCGGAAGCGCTGCCGGACTTCGTGAAGCTCGCGGAGGCGTTCGGGGCGAAGGGCATCCGCTGTCAGGACCCTGCCGATCTCGACGACGCGATCACGGAGATGCTCGACCACGACGGGCCGGTGATCTTCGACTGCCTGGTCGAGAAGCACGAGAACTGCTTCCCGATGATCCCCTCGGGCAAAGCGCATAACGAGATGCTGATGGCCAACGCCAAGATGCAGGGCGCGATCAACGCGACGGGGGCGGTGCTGGTTTGAACGACGCGCGGCGGGCTTACCCTGCCGCGCAAAACGATGCAAAACGCGCTGACGCCGTACGGAGAGAGACATGCCGCCGCTAAAGCTGAAGAAAGGCTCCACCAGCCATTCCGCCTATAACCTTCGCCCGACCTTCTCGGACGTGCAGGAGCGGCATACGCTGGCGGTGCTGGTGGATAACGAGGCCGGCGTGCTCGCCCGGGTGATCGGGCTCTTCTCCGGACGTGGTTACAACATCGAGAGCCTGACCGTGGCCGAGGTGGATCACGAGGGGCACACGTCGCGGATCACCGTCGTCACGACCGGCACGCCGCAGGTGATCGAGCAGATCAAGGCGCAGGTCGGCCGGATCGTGCCGGTCCACGACGTTCGCGACCTCACCGTCGAGGGGAAGGCGGTGGAACGGGAGCTGGCGCTCTTCAAGGTGCAGGGGACGGGGGACAAGCGGATCGAGGCGCTGCGGCTGGCGGAGATCTTCCGCGCCAACGTGGTCGATTCCACACTCGACAGCTTCGTCTTCGAGATCACCGGGGATGTCGGCAAGATCGACGCCTTCGCGGAGCTGATGCGCCCAATCGGACTGGTCGAGATGGCACGGACCGGCGTCGCCGCACTCTCCCGGGGCGCGACGGTCTAGCGCGCGAACTTCGCGGAGAGCGCGCGGTCGACCTCCGGCGTCACGAAGGCGCCGACATCGCCGCCGAGCCGGGCGATCTCCTTCACGAGCTTGGACGCGATCGCCTGATGCTGCGCCTCGGCCATGAGGAACACGGTCTCGATCCGATCGTTGAGCTGCCGGTTCATGCCGACCATCTGGTACTCGTACTCGAAATCCGCCACCGCGCGCAGGCCGCGGACGATGATCTGCGCGCCCACATCGGCGGCGCAATCGATGAGCAGGTTCTCGAACGGATGGGTGACGATCTCGGTCCCGGTCTCCGCCGACCAGCGCGCGACCTCCGCTTCCACCATCGCCACGCGCTCGTCGAGCGGGAAGAGCGGACTCTTGTCGCGATTGATCGCCACGCCGATCACCAGCCGGTCCACCAGCGTGCAGGCACGACGGATGATGTCGAGGTGACCCAACGTGACCGGATCGAACGTGCCGGGATAGAGACCGGTGCGCATGGGCTACTCCCGCAACAATGTTGCGCGCTGCGTGCCATGCCGCTCGGAAGAGCGCAAGAGCCCGGGTCTCATGCCCGGACCTTGCCCCGCCAACGCAGGCTTTGCGCGTTGAGCGTCGCGAGATCGGCGCGGCCCGACAGGACGTCTTCGCCCAGGGCGACGGCCCGCGCGAGCACGTCATCCGGCGCATGGGCGTAAGCCGGTCGCCGCGCGATACTGTCGTACCAGACCCCGCCCGTGGCATGATCGAGAAGGATGCGCTGGAAGCAATGGTCGAGCCGGACGGGCCAGTCCGGACGCGCCGCCCGTGGCAGACGAACGCGCGTCAGGTCGAGCCACCGCGCCTCCAGCGCCGCGCGGTCGGGGGACACGGACCCGCTCAGGTCCCCGCGATCATCGATTCGAGTGCGTCCTTCTCCATCGACACCTCGCTCAGCCGCGCCTTCACGACATCGCCGAGGCTGATCAGCCCGATGAGAAGGTCGTCCTCCTCCACCGGCATGTGCCGGAACCGGCCTTCGGTCATGGCCGACAGGATCGCCTGGGCGTCGTCGCCGGGCGCGCAGGTCTTGAGCTCCGTCGTCATCAAGTCGCCGACGCTGCGCGTCAGGACCTCGCCCCCTTCGCGGCCGAGCTCGCGGACGATGTCGCGTTCCGACAGGATACCCTGCGCGCGTCGTCCGTCCTCGCTCACGACCAGCGCGCCGATCCGCCGCGCGGCCAGTTCGGCCACGGCGTCGGCGATGCTCGCCGACGGATCGATGGTGAGGACGCCCTTGTGCGCCTTCGAATTGAGGATCTGGGTGACGAACATCTGTGAGCTCCTCCGCAACGCCTGTGCGAAGCGTCGCGCCCCCACCCCCTCCTGTCAAGCGTCGGAGACCGGAACGCGGGCCGTCTAACGCAGGCGGAGGCCTCTGAGCGTCAGGACGGGACGGTTGATGCAGTTCTCGTGCGCCGCGACGACCGCGACTTCGCGCAACTGCCGCCATTCCGACGAGCTGGTCGGCCGGGGCCAGTCGTAGACGCTCTCGATCTGGCTCTCGTGGATCGTGACCAGCGGCGAGCCGCGCTCGACGAGCTGGCGCTGCTCGAACCGGGACTGGCCGCGCATCCGGCCCAGCACGATGACGTCGGCCAACGCAGCGACGTCGTCGCAGGTCGGCACGTGGGTGTCCGGATCGTGCCGTGGCCCGAACAGGCCGCAACCGCCAAGCAGCAGGAGGGAGAGGAGAAGAAACCGCACGCGGTCCTTCTGCCGGTCAATCGTTAGAAAAGCGTCAATCGGTCAAGGCGTCCACGCGTAGAGCTTCGCGCTGGAGACACTTGTGGAAACCCATGATCGCAATTCGGGCGGAAGCTCGATACGAACGCGAAAGGCACGAGTGATCGAATGGAAGCATGACGAATCCGGTGTTTCATGGAGCGGTCACGTTGACTGCGGTGCGCAGACCCGACCTGTTGGCACGAACCCTCGCGTCGTTCGCCGAAGCCCTGCGGCAAGGATTCCCGGTCGGTCCCGTGTTCGTCAATCTCGACCCGGTCATGGGCGATGCGCGGGCTCAGACGGAATGTCGCGACGTCGTGCGGGCGCATTTTCCTGAAGCCAAGATCGTCGAGCCCGAGACCGCGAGCTTTGGTGCGGCCGTGATACGCCTCTGGACGCGCGTACCGGACGGTCCGGTCCTGCATCTCGAGGATGACTGGACATGCCTGCACGAGATTGACCTCGATGCCGCCCGGCGTTTCTTGGATGGCAAGACGACGATGGTCTGTTTCAGAAACAACCACCACGGGCGCAAGGGAGAACGGGTCTACAGCGAGACGAGACACCGGTATCCGGTCCTGTGGGGTCTGCTGCATCGTAAACGACGCGTTCCGCTCTTCAATACCGGCCCGGCCCTTGCGGACGGTTCATTTCTTAGGGCCTGTGCCCTACGTATGGACGCGACGCTCGACCCCGAGAAGCAGATGCGACGACCGATGAACCCCGAACTCAACGACTGGTTGGAAAGATACCGCTGCCGTTTCCTGAAGGCGCCGGACGGAGGGCTGCTTCTGACGGACGATGGCCGGGAATGGCGCGCGGCCCGCGGGCTCGACAAGCACGTCGCGGATGGCCGGTCCGTCTGGTCCTCCCGATGAGCGATCCCCGCGTCTGTCTCTTCGTCGGGACCCATCCCCTGCCCGGCCAGACCTTCGTGAACCGGCATATCGAGCATATGTTCGGCGGTAATACCTGTGTGATCTCCACCGACGCGGCCTCGGGCGAGAACCCCTATGGCAAGGCGATACACAATCTCTCGGCTTCGCGCGACCGTGGGCTTGCCGCGCTCCTCGCTTTGCCCGAGCGGCTTCGGAACCAGGCCCGGTTCGGAACCTCCCACGTCCCGTTCGGTCGCGGTAAGGAAGCGCTGCGACGGTTCATCCGGGAGGAACGCGTGGATATCGTCCTGTGCGAGTTCGGCAGCCGCATCGCCAAGATCGCGCCGCTCGCCGCGGAGATGGACGTGCCCTGCTACGCATATTTCCGGGGCCGCGACGCCACGGAGGAGCTGCGCAAGCCGCGGCGCCTGCGAGGCTACCGCAATCTCCTGCCGCTCCTGGACGGCATCTTCGCGGTCAGCGAGTTCCTCCTTCAGGAGCTTGCCGCCGCGGGTCTGACGCATCCGAATGCGCATGTCGTGCCGTCCGGCGTCGATATCCGAAGGTTCCGTCCGGGCGACAAGACGCCCCGGTCCTGCGTGATGGTCGGGCGCATGGTGGAGAAGAAGTCCCCCCTGACCACATTGCGCGCCTTCGCCGACGCCACGCAGGGAATGCCGGACGCGCATCTGCAGGTGATCGGGGACGGCCCGCTTCTGGCGCCGACCAAAGCCCTCGCGGCGGAACTCGGGGTTACGGATCGCGTGACCTTCGAGGGCGCCCTTCCCCACGACCGTGTCCGGGAAGCGCTCGCGCGATCCGAAGTCTTCCTGCAACATTCCGTGGTGGGCCCGTCCGGCGATGCCGAAGGGCTCCCGACCGCCATTCAGGAGGCGCTGGCCTGCGGCTGCATCGTCGTCTCGACCCGCCACGCCGGCATTCCGGAGGCGGTCGATCACGGCGTGAACGGCTGGCTGTCCGAGGAACACGATCTCGCGGGCTTCACCGACCAGTTGCACCGCGCGCTGAGTGGCGACCAGTCCGGGATGACCCGCGCCGCCCGCGCGACGGCGGAAGCCCGGTTCGACAACGACGTCCTGCTGCGACGGGTCGAGACGGAACTTCGCCGGGCCGTGACGGCGCATCGGAACGGGGCGGGCCGCGGCAGAAATGCCATGCCCCCGCAAACGTGATCGTAACCGAGCTTAAACCTTCCCGTCGGCATTGCTACCATGAACGAAGTCCCTGAAGGAGCGATCCGCATGACGAACCGTCGCACCCTGATCCTGTCCGCCGCAGCCGCGCTCGCCGCGCCGGCGCTCGCGCGCGCCCAGTACACGGCAGAGGATTTCGGTGGCGTCACCGGGCCGACCAGCACGCGCCGAAACGCCTCGAGCTTTCAGGTCATCAATTGGCAGGACCATTTCGACACGCTCGGAGCGGCCACGATCATCGCCGACACGACGTCCCGCGCCCTGCATTTCTGGTCGGGGGACGGGTCGCTCTACAGGCTCTACCCGACCTCCGTGCCGATGACGGACGAGCTCACGCGGCGCGGCTATTCGGAGATCGTCCGAAAGGCCGTCGCGCCGAGCTGGACGCCGACCGCGAACATGCGCGAGCGCAATCCCGAACTGCCGATCACGGTCGAGGGCGGGGCGCTCGACAATCCGCTCGGCACCCACGCGATGTATCTCGACTGGCCGGCCTACCTGATCCACGGCACGCACGATACGCGCAAGATCGGCCGGCGCTCCTCCTCCGGCTGCATCGGGCTGTACAACGAAAAGATCGCGGAGCTCTACGCGTTGACCCCGATCGGGGCGCAGGTCCGCCTGATCTGACAATTCCGGAGATGCAAATGCATGACGGGCGGCCCAGCAGGCCGCCCGTATGCAATTTCTCACATAGGGCCGGTTCAGCCCTTGCGACGCCCCATGGCGGCGAGCCCGCCGATCCCGGCGATCAGCATCCAGGCCGCGGCAGGAAGCGGCACCGGCGAAGGGGTCGGCGTGTCGTCGTAGGAGACGGTGATCTTCTTCATCTTCCAGTCGTCGTCGGACTGATAGGCACCGATCGCGAAGACCGTGTTCGTGTAGTCGTTCTGGAAGTCGTAGTTCGAGAAGAAACCATTGCCGATGCGCGCATACCCCTCGTAGGTTTTCTCGTCACCGGTGAAGAGCCCGAAGTGGTCATTGGTGTCGACATAGGAGAACTTCAGCGTGTCGAGGCGAACCGCCTTGCTGAAGCTCAGGACGATCGCCTCGTTCTTCAAGAAGCCATCGACCTCGTGGTTGTCGCCCCAATAGCTCTTTACGCCCAGACCGTAATCATAGCTCTGCGTGCCGACCGTCTCGGCTCCGAACGCATAGGTCTTGGTGCCGTGATCATACGAGTACGTGGCCGCGGTCACGTTCAGCGTGAGGTCACCCTGCGTGTACGTACGGACAGCCTGTGTATCGGAACCGCCATTCGAAAGATCGAAGGTCTGGGTCGCGGCATGGGCCGCCCCGGCAAGTCCGAGAGACGCGGTGGCGGCGAGAAGGATGGAACGCAACATGAAATAATTCCTCGTTTCAAAATGGTCTTGTGTGCTTGGCACGAAATGGTGCCACTCTGGCCGATCGACCCGTCCCGTCCGGCGCTGGCGAGTGAACCTTTCATACCCAATCGAAACGAATAAAAACATCCGGATATCGGGCAATTGGTTAACTCCGATCGACACCGCCTGTGGGCGGGGCTCAGCGGACGATGTCCTGACAGGGCGGTCGCACCCTCGTTGCCACCACGCCACGAACGCGATGCGCAGGCCGAACGCGTCGCCACGATACGGCGCCACCGCAGGATTCGCCGAACACCGAGCCGAGGGAAACTGGCGCACCCATCAGGATTCGAACCTGAGACCTCTGCCTTCGGAGGGCAGCGCTCTATCCAGCTGAGCTATGGGTGCTCCGAGAGGCGGGATAGACGCGATGGACGCGCCCCGCAAGTCACTTCGACAGATGCGCCATGACCGAGCGCGCCGCGCGCAGGCCCGGTGCCGCGCCTCCGCGGCCGAGCGCCGTCATCGCGCCGTCGAGCGCTGCCGCCTGGGCGTCCCGTTCCGAGGGCACCGAGATCAGCCGCGCGAAAGCCTCCCCGACCGGGCCGGGCCGGCAGGCGGGGCCGAGGAACTCGGGCACGACCTTGCGGCCCGCGATCAGGTTGACGAGCGTCACCGTGTCGACCTTCAGCATGCGGCTGACGATCTGTCGGCTGAACCAGTTCATGTCGTAGGCGATCACCATCGGCGTGCCGGCCGCCGCGAGTTCGAGGCTGACCGTCCCCGAGGCCGCGAGCGCCGCACGGGCCGCGCCGAAGGCCGCGCGCTTCCGGACCGGGTCCGTCACAAGCATCGGGTCGCCGGGCCATGTGCGGATCAGGTCGCGGACGGTCTGTTCCAGATGCGGGACGGCCGGCACGGCGACACGCGTGCCCTCGGGCAGGCGTTCCAGCGCCGCGCCGAAGATCGGGGCGAGCCGTGTCACCTCGCCCCGGCGCGACCCCGGCAGGACGAGCGCGACCTCGCCCCCCGCCTCGGCGCGGAACGCCGCGCGTTCGGCCTCGCTCGCCTGCGGGTCCGCCACGACCGGATGACCCACGAAGTCGCAGCTCATGCCCGCGGCCTCCATGAAGGGCGGCTCGAACGGCAGGAGCGCCAGGACATGGTCCACGACGCGCGCCATCTTCGCCGCCCGTCCGGCCCGCCAGGCCCAGACGGAGGGCGCGACGTAGTGGATCGTGGGGAGGTCAAGGCGCGCCGCACGGGCCTTCCGCGCGACGCGGAGGCAGAAATCCGGGCTGTCGATCGTGACCAGCGCGTCGGGGCGCAGGTCGGCGATGGCGGCGACGGCGGCGTCGCGACGGCGGAACAGGTCGGGCAGACGGGGCACCACCTCGGCCAGTCCCATCACCGACAACGTCTCCATCGGGAACAGGCTCTCGAAGCCCTCGGCGATCATCTCCGGTCCGCCGATCCCGTGCAGTTCGACCCCCGGCTCGAGCGTCCGCAGACCCCGGATCAGCGCCGCGCCCAGTCGGTCGCCCGACGACTCGCCCGCAATCAGGAACAGCCGCGTCATGCGGGCGCGAGGAACAGGCCCGTCGCCGCAAGCCGATGGCGCAACGCATCCGGGTCGAGGACCAGCACGTCGCCCGCCGCCACGGCGATCCCCGCGAGCCCGGCCTGGGCCGCGCGTGTCACGGTCTCCGGCCCGATCGTGGCCATGTCGATCCGCCGGTCCTGCCCGGCCTTGGCCGCCTTGTAGAGCACGCCGCCCCCGGGGCGGCCCTCAATACGGCCAAGGCTTTCGAGCATCCAGTCCGTTCCCGGCATCGCCTCTACCGCCAGCACCTGCCCGCGCGCCACGACGCAGCCCTGTCCGACATCGAGCGGCGCAAGCGCGCGATGCACGGCCACGGCACGGGCGATGTCGGCGCGGTCGCGCTCGGACGGCGCGCCGACGTTCGGCACGTCGAGAAGGCCGGGGGCGAGATCCTGCGGCGCGACGATTCTGAGCCCCGCCTCCTCGAAGAAGGCGATCACGGTGCGGAGCGCGGCGTCATCCCCCTGCCCGAGCGCCTGCATCATCCGCGGCACGAGCGGCACCGTCGCCATGTCGAGCGCCGACGGGTTGAGTTCGGGCCGGGCGATGCGGCCGGCGAAGCAGACCTCCGACACGCCCTCCGCCCGCAGCGTGGCGATCAGGCTTCCCAACGTCTCGACGCGGAACGGCACGGAGGCGAGCCCCTCCGGTGCGAAGCCCTCGAGATGCCACGCGCGCCAGTCCCGCCCTGCCAGCGCGGCGGCGAGCGTCGCGGGCAGGCGACCCGCCCCCGCGATCAGGGCGAGGTTCATTTCGGGACCAGAAAGCTGCGATCCGAGGCGCCGGTGATGAAGGCGACCATGCGGCGCACATAGTCGCTTCCGGTCTCGTCGCCCAGCCGACGCGCCCGCTCGACGAAGGTCCCCTCCCCCTGCTTCAGGGTCAGCAGCGCGATGCGCAGCGCCTGGATGTCCTCCCGCGCCACCCCCCGGCGCTTCAGCCCGACGAGGTTGAGCCCGTCGAGCTCCGCCCGCGGTCCGGCGACGAGCCCGTAGGGCACGACGTCGTTCGTCACCATGCTGAGCGCGCCGATGATCGCGCCTTGCCCGATCCGCACCCATTGGTGGATACCCGACAGGCCGCCGATGATGACGTCGTCCTCCACCTGGCAATGACCCGCGACCGCGCTCTGGTTCACGATGATCACCCGGTTCCCGATCCGGCAATCATGCGCGACGTGGCAACCGGCCATGAAAAGCCCGTCATCGCCCACCACCGTCTCGCCGCCGCCGCCGGCCGTGCCGGGATTCATCGTGACGTGCTCGCGGATGCGGTTGCGCGCGCCGATGATGAGCTTCGTCCGCTCACCGGAGAACTTGAGGTCCTGCGGCACCTCGCCGATCGAGGCGAAGGGAAAGATCACGCTGCCCGCGCCCACGTCGGTCCAGCCGGTGACGACGACATGGCTGCGCAGCTCGACATCCGCCCCGAGCGTCACGTCCGCGCCGACGATGCAGAACGGGCCCACGACCGCACCGGCGCCGATGGTGGCGCCGTCCTCGACGATGGCGGAGGGATGGACCCGCGCGGTGGGGTCGACGCTCACGCCCCGGCCTTCGCGGCGTCCTTCGACAGGTCGATCATCGCCGCGAACTCGGCCTCGGCCGCGACCTCGCCCTCGACGCGCGCTATGCCGTGGAAGCGCCAGACCTTGCCGCCGGGCTTGCCGCGCGTGACGTCGACCTGCATCTCCAGCACGTCACCGGGCACCACCTTGCGGCGGAACTTGGCCTTCTCGATCGACATGAAGTAGATCAGCGCCTCGCGGTCGATCAGATCGTTGCTGATCCCGACGAGGACGCCGGTCGTCTGCGCCATCGCCTCGATGATGGCCACGCCCGGCATGATCGGGGTGCCGGGGAAATGACCCTGGAAATACGGCTCGTTGGCGGTGACGTTCTTGATGCCCACGGCGGACGTGTTCGCCACGATGTCCCGGACCCGGTCGACCAGGAGGAAGGGATACCGGTGCGGAATGATCCGCTGGATCAGCTGAATGTCGGCTTCGGTCGTCATCGGCCCCCCTGTGCCCCCCTGTCTGGCGCCGCCGGTCCTAGCCCGGGTCCGGACGCGGGGCAACAGGTTCGGGCTCCGCGCCCGGCGCCGGCGATCCCTCGCCCGACGGCGGCCGCGGCCGCGGCGCCATCGGGCGCAGGCCCGCGCCGTCGCCCAGGGCGGCGTCGATCCGCGCCTGCGCACGCGCCGTGATGTCGATTTCGTCGGCCGAGGCGATGGCGAACCGCTTGTCGAGGATCACCAGCGCGTCGGCCTCCCGCGCCAGTTCGACAAGGATCGGATTGGCCTGCTCCAGGAACAGCGCCTGCGCGCGCTCGGTCTGCTGGGCGATGGCGCGGGCCTTCGCGTCCTGCGCCTGCCGGATGGCGGTGACGCGGGTGTCGAACTCGGCCGCCAGTTCGCGGAAGGCGTCGGGCTCCATCGTCTCGCGCCGCGCGGTCAGCGCCCGCTCCTCGGCTTCGAGCTCGGATTCGAGACGCCGGTTCTCGGCCGCGAGATCGTTGGAGGCCGCCTCGACATCGGCGGCGACGCGGCGGCCGAAGGCGCTGCGCGCGTAGAGCGCATCGCGGTCGAGCACGACGACGGGGGAGCTCGGCACGGCCGCGGGCGGCTCCGCAACGGGAAGCGCGTCCTGCGCGACGGCGGGCCCCGCCGCCAGCGCCGCAGCGAGCAGCAGGGCGCGCATCAGAACCGCGTCTGGATCGTCAGGTCGAAGTTCTGATCCAGGTCGTAATCCCGCTTGCGGATCGCGCGGGTGAAGTTGAACCGCAGCGGTCCGATCGCCGTGTCCCACAGGACGCCCACGCCGACGGCGGAGTTCAGGTAGAAGTCGTCGTCGATCGGGATCGGCCCGGAGGCGGAGGTGTCGTCGAGCCCCCAGACGGAGCCGGCATCGACGAAGGTCGCGCCGGTCACGCCGTATTCCTCGGGGATGAGGCCGATCGGGAACTGTGCCTCCAGCCGTGCGGCGAGGAAGGTGTTGCCGCCGAGCGCGTCGTCCGAGAAGTTCAGGTCGCGCGGTCCGATGCCGCCGGCCTCGAAGCCGCGGATGATCGACTGGTTGTTGAAGAAGCGGTTCGATTCCCGCGAATTGCCGTCGCGCAGGTTGACCAGCGTACCGCCCTCCAGCGTCGCGTTCAGGATGACCTCCTCGTTGCGCACCGTCCGTTGCGCGGTGGTCGCGAAGGTCGTCTGCACGTATTCCTCGTCGCCGCCGACGCCGGCGAATTCCTGACCGAAGCGCAGCCGGTAGCCGCGCGTCGGGTCGAGTCCGCGCCCGATCGTGCTGTAGGTCCAGCTGTAGCCGACGAAGGAAGTCACTGCTTCGCCCTCGTCCTCGAGCAGGATGGGCGAGAGCTCGACCCCGTCGCGCGCGTCGAGCTCGTCGCGCTTGATCCCGTAATAGAGGCCAAGCCGGCTGAACTCGCCGGACGGGAAGTCGATCCCCGTGCGGAAGCCCGCGATCCGGCTGTCGAAGGTCAGGTTGTCCTGCGAGTTGCGGGTGTAGAAGACCGAGAGGCTGAGGGCGAGGTCGCGGTTGAGGAAGTACGGCTCGATGAAACTGATCTGCGAGCTCGAATTGTCCGAGGCGGTGTCGATGTCGAAGTTCAGCGTCTGCCCGCGGCCGAGGAAGTTCGACTCCGAGAAGTTGAAGGCGACGCCCGCGCCGCGCTGCACCGAGTAGTTCACCCCGAAGCCGAGCGCGCCGGTCGGCTGCTCCTCCACGTCGACGTCGAGGATAACCTGCTCTTCGGTGGAGCCCTCGCGGGCCGTCACATCCGCTTGTGCGAAATAGCCGAGCGCGCGGATGCGATCGGCGGCGGCGCGGATCTCGCGCGGGTTGAACGGGTCGCCCTCCACAGTCGCGAATTCGCGCCGGATCACCCGGTCGAGCGTCGTGGCGTTGCCCTCGATGTCGATACGCTCGACGAAGACGCGCGGCCCGCGCTCGATCACGAAGGTCGTGTTGATCGTCAGGTCGCTCGGGTTGCGGCTGAACTCGGGGCGCACGCGGATGAAGGTCCGGCCCTGCTGCGTGGCCAGCAGCTCGAGCCGTTGCACCGTCCGGTCGATCGCCTGCGGCGTGAAGAGATCGCCGGGACCGACGCGGATCTCGGACTGGTACCGGGCGAGGTCGATCTCCGGCAGCACGGAGGTGGCGCCGACCCGGCCGAAGCGGAATTGCTGCCCCTCCTGGATGCGGAAGGTCAGGAAATAGGCGTCGCGGTCGGGCGAAAGCTCCGGCGTGGCCGAGAGGATCTGGATGTCGGCATAGCCGCGCGACAGGTAGAAGTCGCGCAGGAGCTGCGTGTCCACCGCGACCCGGTCGGCGACGAAGGTGTCCGACCGGATGATCGCGCGGAACAGACCGGCCTGTGTCGTCTCGAGGACACGGCGCAGGCGGCGGCCCGAGAAGGCGCGGTTGCCGACGAAGCTGATCCGCTCGATCTCCGCGACGCGCCCCTCGGCCACCTCGAAGACGAGGTCGACGCGGTTCTCGCTGCGCTCGATGATCCTGGGCTGCACCGTCGCCGAAAGCCGACCGCCCAGCGTATAGGCCTCGGTGATGGCGGCGGCGTCCTGTTCGGCCAGGGCCGGGTTGTAGACCCGCCGCTCCTGACTCTGGATCACGGTATAGAGCGCGTCGTCGGGGATGCGCGCATTGCCCTCGATGGAGACGCGGTTGATGGTCGGGAACTCCTCCACCATGACCACGAGGCGATTGCCCTGCGGCATCAGGTCGACGCTCCGGAACAGACCGGAAGCCTGCAACTGCTGGTAGCCGGCGTTGAGCTCGCCCGCGGTGATCGGCTGGCCCGGCGTGACGCCGAGATTGGAGAGGATCGACGCGGTCTCGATCCGGGTGTTGCCCTGCACCTCGAAGCTGGTGAAATTGTAGGTCTGCGCCAGCGCCGCCCCGGTCAGGGCGACCGCGCCGAGAAACGCGAGAAGCGTCAGCCGAAGCGCGCGCCACACCGCCAGAATGCGAGCCGAAGCCCTACGACCGGCCCCTGCAAAGGCCCTGCCCCGTCCGCTCATGTCCGTCCGCCCCGATCTCGGTCTTATTGCCGTCGGTCCTACCGGGTGGTCCGGATCATGTCAAAGCTCGCAGGGCCGTGAACGGGAACCTGTGGCCGCGAAGTCAGCCCGCCTTGCAAGACGCCCCGGAGACCATCGAAGGGCAGGCAGTCCGTGCCGCATCCTTCGTTTGCAGACATTCCCGACGCCCGTGCGGGGTCGCGGCCGCATCGCACCCGAGCGGCTCCGCGGGGCGGACCCGTTCGGCATGGTCAGCAGAAGATGTCGTTCCAGAGCGCGAAGACCATCAGCGCGCCCATCATCGCGATCCCCGCCGTCATCAGCACGCGGACCGCCCCGTCCGAGGGCGGCCGGCCGCGCACCGCCTCGTAGGCATGGAACACGAGATGTCCGCCGTCGAGCACCGGGATCGGGAACAGGTTGAGCATGCCCACCGCGGCCGAGAGGCCGGCGATGAACCACACGAAGGTCTCGAAGCCCTGGCTCGCCGCCGCGCCGGAGGTCTCGGCGATGCCGATGGGCCCCGACAGGTTGCAGGTGCTGATCTGCCCGGTGACGATGTGGCCCAGCGCCGAGATCGAGGAGGTCAGGATGAACCATGTCTGGCTGACGCCGTAGCTCAGCGCCTCCAACGGCCCGGCTCGTTCGGTCACCGGCTCGAAGAACAGGCCACCGCTGATCCCGATCAGGTAGCGCGTCTCGAACCCGCCATCGGCCAGCGGCAGCGCCATGCTCCGCGGCGTGACGGTGAAGTCGAGCGTCTCGCCCCCGGCCCCGTCCGGGCGCCAGACCTCCACGACCATCGGGGCGCCGTCCGCCGCGCGGGTCGCGGCCTGCAGGTCCTGAAACGAGCCCACCGGCACGCCGTCCATCGCGACGATCACGTCGCCGCCGCGGATGCCCACGTCCCAGGCAGCCGAGCGCGGCTGCACCTGCGCCGCCCGGGCGGGCATCGGCGGCGCGGCCTCGACCGCGATCTCGGCCCCGTCGCGGCGGATTTCGTAGGGCAGCGTCGCGCCGTCCGGCTGCTCGGCCGCGACGTTCGCGAGATCGCCGATCGTGTCGACGGGGACGTCGCCGATGGCGAGGATCTCGTCGCCCGGCTGCAGCGTCTCGATCCCCGGCGGAAGCGCCACGAGCTCGCCCACGACGGGGCGGTCCACCGCGCGTCCGAGCACGAGGACGAAGCCCGCGAAGATCAGGATCGACAGGATGAAGTTGAAGGCCGGCCCCGCGGCGACGGTGGCCGCCCGCCGCCAGAGCGCCGCGCCGGTCATCGTCTGCGCCCGCTCCTCCGGCGAGAGCGACAGCATTTCCACGTCCGCGACGACCGAGGTCGCGTCCGCGTCGCCCCGGAACTTGACGTACCCGCCCAGGGGCAGCGCCGCGAGCTGCCACTGCGTCCCGTGCCGGTCCATCTTCGACCAGATCACCGGGCCGAACCCGACCGAGAACACGTCGGCCTTTATGCCGCACCAGCGGCCGACGATGTAATGCCCGTATTCGTGGATCGCGACGATCACCGACAGCGCCACGACGAAAGCCAGCAGCGTCCAGATCGCGCCGCCGAATTCGGGGAGGAAGGAGGCGATCATGGCATCTGTCCTGCGCGTCTCGGGGTCTCGTACGTGCCGGCCAGGTCGGCCGCACGGTCGCGGGCGAGCCGGTCGGCCTGCAGCACCATATCGAGCGTCGGCCCTTGAGCTTCAAGGCAACCCTCGGCCGCCATCCGGTCGAGCACCCGTTCCACGAGCGGCGCCATTTCCGTGAACGGCAGCCGGCCGCCAATGAAGAGATCGAGCGCAACCTCCTTCGCGGCGTTGAACGCCGCCCCCGCGAGGCCGCCCGTCGCCATCACCCGCTCGGCCAGCGCGAGCGCCGGGTAGCGCGCGGGATCGGGCGCCGCGAAATCGAGCCGCGCGACCGCCGCAAGGTCGAGCCGCGCCACCGGCAGATCCTGTCGCGTGGGCCAATGCAGCGCATGACCTATGGCGTGGCGCATGTCGGGGGCGCCGAGATGCGCCATCATCGCCCCGTCGCAGAACTGCACGAGCGCGTGGATCAGGCTCTGCGGATGGACGATCGTCTCGATCCGCTCGGGGGGAAGGCCGAAGAATTCGTGCGTCTCAATCAGCTCCATCGCCTTGTTGAACATCGAGGCGGAGTCGATCGTGATCCGCTGCCCCATGTCCCAGTTCGGATGCGCCCCGGCCTCCGCGGGCGTGGCGTGGGGCAGCCGCGCCAGCGGCCAGTCGCGCAGCCCCCCGCCCGACGCGGTGATGACCACCTTCTCGACCGTGGCGATATCCTCGCCGCGGAGCGCCTGGAACACGGCGGAATGCTCGCTGTCCACCGGCAGGATGGTGGCGCCGTGCCGCGCGGCCTCCGCCATCAGGATGGGCCCGGCGCAGACGAGGCTCTCCTTGTTGGCGAGCGCAAGCACCGTGCCGTGGCGCAGCGCGCGCAGTCCCGGCGGCAGGCCCGCCGCGCCGACGATCGCCGACATGATCCAGTTTGCCGGCCGGTCCGCCGCCTCGAGAAGCGCGGCCTCCCCCGCCGCCGCCTCGACGCCGCTTCCGGCGAGGCGCGCACGCAGGTCGTGCAAGCGTTCGGGATAGGCCGTCACCGCGATCCCGGCCTTCAGGCGGATCGCGTCGGCGGCGAGCCGGTCGACATTCGCCCCACCCGTCAGCGCCACGACCTCGTAGGCCGAGGGGGCCCGCGCGATCAGGTCGAGCGTGCTCTGCCCGATGCTGCCGGTCGCTCCGAAGATCGAGACCCGACGACGGTCTGCCTGCATGGCCCCCGTCATCCGACCCCGGGGACAGGCGGGAACTCGGACAGCGCGTCGATCACGAGGAGCATCAGCGCCGCGCCGAGCATCGCGTCGAACCGGTCGAAAAGCCCGCCATGCCCCGGCAGGAGCTGCGAGCTGTCCTTCACGCCCATCTTCCGCTTCACCGCCGATTCCGCGATGTCGCCCATCTGCGCCATCATCGCCAGCGCGACCGAGATGCCGATCACCTCGTAGCCCGCATCCTGCCAGACGAGCCAGATCCAGCCCACGAGCGCCGCGCCGACCCAGCCCGCGATGGTGCCCGACCACGTCTTCTTCGGGCTGACCTTCGGCCAGAATTTCGGCCCGCCCAGCATCCGGCCGGCGAAGTACCCCGCCACGTCCGACATCACCACGACGGAAATCAGCCACAGCATCCAGGGCAGGCCGAACGTCGTCAGGAGCTGCGTGAGCGACAGGCCCGACAGCACGATCGCCGCCGAGAAGGCGACCATGATGCGGCGGTGGTTGCGGATGAACGCGATTCCCGCCATCGGCACGAGCATCAGGAGCGGCAGCCCGAAGCCCACCGGCACGACGTTGGCGAGGAACAGCGCGCCGCCCCCCACGCCCGCCATCAGCTTGGCGCGCTTCGGCCCGCAGCGCAGCATCGTGGCGAGCTCCCACAGCATCAGCCCGACGCAGACCGAGATCAGGACGACGAAGATCACCCCGCCGATCCAGATCGCCGCCCCGCCGATGACGAACAGGAACCCCGCCGTCGCCAGGCGCGGAACCAGATCCTGGAACCGCCCCGCGAGCTTCGGCTCGATCGGCGGCTCCAGGGCGAAATCGAAGAGCGGCGGCTCTTCCTCCGGATCCTGCGGCGCGGGGTCGCGATCGCTCACGCGCGGACCCCGCCGTAGCGCCGCTCCCGCATGCCGTAGCGCGACAGGATCGCCTCGAAGCAATCCCGCGTGAAATCGGGCCAGAGCGTGTCGACGAACTCGTATTCCGCGTAGGCGGACTGCCAGAGCAGGAAGTTGGAGATCCGCGCCTCGCCGCTGGTGCGGATCACGAGGTCGGGGTCGGGAAGGACATGCGTGTCGAGATAGCGCGGCAGCGTCTGGTCGGTAATGCTCTCGGGGTCGAGCCGCCCGGAGGCCACGTCGCGGGCAAGGCGCTTGGTCGCCCGCGCCACTTCGTCCCGGCCGCCGTAATTGAGCGCCACGGTCAGGTTCACCCGCGTGTTGTGCGCGGTCAGCGCCTCGATCATGTCCATCAATGCGCGCAGCTTGGCGTCGAGCTGCAGCCGGTCGCCGATGAAGCGCACCCGCGTCCCCTGCCGCAACAGCGTGTCCGCCTCCGTCTGGATGTAGCGCCGGAACAGCGACATCAGGCCCGAAACCTCGTCCTGCGTGCGCTTCCAGTTCTCGGTCGAGAAGGCGAAGACGGTGACGTATTCGACGCCCAGATCCGGGCAGGCCGCCACGATCTCGCGCACCCGTCGCGCGCCGGCGCGGTGGCCGAGCAGGCGCGGCCGTCCCCGACGCTGCGCCCAGCGCCCGTTGCCGTCCATGATGATCGCGACGTGACGCGGGCCCGGGCCCGCCGGCGCGGCGAGAACCGGATCGAGAATCTGGGTCGGGATTGCCATCTGGCCTGTCTCTCCTTGCCGTGACGTCGGCGGAAGTCCGGGTGGTCTATCACGCATGACGCCCGATGTCCCGGTCGGGGTCCTCCGATCTTCGAGCTAGCCCGGGATATGTTTCCGATTGGTAACCAAAGCGATCACGCCGGCATGATTCCGGGGAGGCGCGGCCGCCGGCCCGGCCGGGTGGGACCGTGTCGGAACGGCTCGGGAACGCGCCGTGGGCGGGGTCAGGATCACCTCGTCGGTCCGCATCGTGCGTCGCCTCCCAATGGCGGCCCTTCGCCCGAGCCCGGACGCATCCCGGGTTCCGCCCTCTGCCGTCCCGGACGGTCCGGGCGCATCCGGGGCTCCGCCCTTTGACGCCCCGAACAGTCCACCGGACTGTCCGCCGTCCTTCGGA
>NZ_CANLTR010000024.1 GCF_947494055.1 uncultured Jannaschia sp.
GCAAAGGTGCTGACATGGTCCATCCTCCTCAAAAGGATGAATCACACCGCCTCCCTCATGGGAATCCCCACGATTCATGTTTCGGCCGAAAAGCTCTATCGCGGCGGCACAACCCGCCGCAGCTGACCCCGCCCGCACCCGTACGAAACGCCGCCTGAACCCGCCGTTGCCAACCGTCGCGCATGTCTCGCCCGCGAAATGGCGGTGCCGGCGAGCCTCGGTGCCCCACACTCGGCATGCCGTCCGAGGCGGGGGCGCGGACCTACATGTCGTTGATGCGCGCCGACGAGAACGCGGCTGGTTTGGTTTGGCGCATATACTCGCTGGTGCCGCGAGAAAGCCGGGTCTTCGGCGTCTCGCCCGGCAGGATCTAGGCGACCAGTGTCGCCTCGGTCAGATCGCGCAGCTCCTGCTCGGTCACGCCGTCCGCGAGCTCGACGATGCGCAGGCCGCCTTCCACCACGTCGAGCACGCCGAGATTGGTGATGATCCGGTCGACCACGCCCGTCCCGGTGAGCGGCAGGGTGCATTCGCGCAGCACCTTCGATTCGCCGGCCTTGTTGGCATGGTCCATGACCACGATCACCCGGCCGACACCCGCGACGAGGTCCATCGCGCCGCCCATGCCCTTCACCAGCTTGCCGGGGATCATCCAGTTCGCCAGATCGCCGTTCTCGGCCACCTCCATCGCGCCCAGGATCGCCATCGCGATCTTGCCGCCGCGGATCATGCCGAAGCTTGTGGCGCTGTCGAAATAGGCCGTCTTCGGCAGCTCGGTGATCGTCTGCTTGCCAGCGTTGATGAGGTCGGCATCCTCTTCCCCCTCGTAGGGGAAGGGGCCCATGCCGAGCATGCCGTTCTCCGATTGCAGCGTGACCTCGATGCCCTCGGGGACATGGTTCGACACCATCGTCGGGATGCCGATGCCCAGATTGACGTACATGCCGTCCTCGAGCTCTTGCGCGGCACGGGCAGCCATTTGATCGCGGGTCCAGGGCATGGGGGCTCCGTTCGATTGTCCTCACGCCGATATGACGCGCAAAGGGGTGTGGGCGCAAGCGAGCGGCGTCGGGTCAGGCTTCACCCCGCAGCCGGGGCAGGAGCGCGGTCAGGCAGGCGATGCCGTAATCCGCGTTCATGTGGCGCACGTCGAGTTGCGCCCGCTCGCCCTGACCGATCATCACGTCGGCGAAGCGTGCGTCGGTGAATCCCGAGGGCAGGATCGTCTCCGCCGGCTGTTCGGTGAAGGACAGGCCCGCCGTGGCCAGTCGTGCAGCATAGCGCCCGGCCAGATCGTCGAGTGCGGCGGCGACGCCGTCGCTGCGTTCGCTGAGGGGGATGCCACATTCGCGCTCGAAGATGCGGTCGGGTGCGGCGCCCGCAATGTTGGCGGGCATGCGCGGCTTGGCGTGGAACGTGACCTGCACGCCGTCGAGCCCCGACCAGGGATCGACCGGCAGGTAGGCGTCGACGATGTCGTCGAGGAAGGCATCGTAGGCTGCCCGCGACATCGTACGGCGAGCACCGGCCGAGCGGACCCCGTCGATATCGTTCTCGGCGAGCAGGCGCACGAACTCGATCGCGCCGTGCTCGTTGCCGACGATCACGATATGGTCGAACGCCCCCGTGCGGATCGAAGCCCGACCGTTCATGGCGGTGATCTGCTCGACGAGGTTCGGGGGCTGCCGGACGCCCTCGATCGCACCGAACTCGGTGGAGACGGGATCGAGCCGCATGCGGTAGTAGTTCTCACCGGCCAGCAGGAAGAATTCGACGTCCAGACCGGTCAGGTCCACTGAATTGAATCCCTTGCGGAACGCCGCGAGATGCGAGTTTCCGATCAGCAGGACGCGCGTCATCGCGCGAAGGCCTCGAGCAGGACGTCCTCGCAGACCACGTCGCGGGCCGAGGCGGCGGTGATGGGGCTGCGGTTCGAGGACAGGCGCACGCGGCGCGGGGGCAGGTCGGGGGACTGGCCGTGCGCGCGCAGGAAGGCGCCCATTGCCGTGGCGACCCCGGCGGCCGTCACCGAACGCAGGTTGGTGTCGTAGAACATACCGCGTGTCGATGGCGAGGTGATGATCTCGTAGGACGGGAAATAGTCCACGTCGTCGAGCTCGGCCTCCAGCGTGCCGCAGACGGCGCGCAGGATGGCCTTGGAATGCGCGGTCGCGACTTCGACGTGCCGGCCGCTCGCCGTCGCGGTCAATGGCACCGGCGAAACGGTGACGAGGAACCGGACCTCCGGATTGGCGGCGCGCATCCGCTCCCGGACGGCGAGGAAATCGTCGCGGACCGCCTCGTAGCCGTAATTGCGGAAGGCGAAGACCTCCGGGTCGTAATCGCCGGCGATCGTGCCGGGGGCGGTCGGATAGACGGTCCCGGTCGCCCGGTGCTCCCAGGCCTCGGTCAGGCCGAAGGTGAAGACGACGAGGTCGCAAGCCTCGACCGCCGCGCGGACGCAGTCGAGATGCGCGGCCCGGTGCCGCGTGACGTCCTCCGGCGCGGGCAGGCCGTCCGGCTCGACATTGGGCCGGAGCGCGTCGTGGAACTGCCCGTCGCGCTCCCACACCGGCAAGGCGGGCGTGAAGGTGCCATCGACCTCGGCGAGAAGCTGGCGCAGCTGGCGGATCGTGTAGATGTTGCCGTAACGCGCGGAATAGAGGCGGTAGCCGAAGCGCTGCGCCACCTCGTCGTCGAGGATGTCGGGCACCGGCTCGGTGTCGATCACGCCGAAACCCGCGCCGCGCAGGGCCCGCCCGACATGCTGCGCAAAGCAGGAGCCGGCCGTCAGGATACGGGTCGACGGCGCGATCGGAAACTTCGGCGTATAGATGTCGCCCGGGTCGAGCGGGGTGCGCGCGGCCACGCCGGTCCGCCAGTAGGCGCGGTCCGGCAAATTCGCGTAGGGGCTCTTCATCGCTGTGCCGGAAGGAGGTGCCGCAACATCGCCCGTCAGGCCGCGGGCCGCGTCGTTCGCTGCTCGATGCGCTTCTCGTGCGCGCCCTGGATCAGGCGATGCACGTAGATGCCCGGCAGGTGGATCGTGTCGGGGTCGAGCGCGCCGCGCGGCACGATCTCCTCCACCTCGGCCACGCAGACCTTGCCGCACATCGCGGCGGGCGGATTGAAGTTCCGCGCCGTCTTGCGGAACATGAGATTGCCGGTGTCGTCGGCCTTCCAGGCCTTCACGATGGAAAGGTCGGCGACGAGGCCGCGCTCGAGGATGTAGGTCTCGCCGTCGAACTCCTTGTGCTCCTTGCCCTCGGCGACCAGCGTGCCGACGCCGGTCTTTGTGTAGAAGCCCGGGATGCCGCAGCCGCCGGCCCGCATCCGCTCCGCAAGTGTGCCCTGCGGATTGAACTCGAGCTCCAGCTCGCCGGAGAGATACTGGCGCATGAACTCGGCGTTCTCGCCCACGTAGGAGGAGATCATCTTCCTGACCTGCCGGGTCTGCAGCAGGATGCCGATGCCGAAATCGTCGACGCCCGCATTGTTCGACGCGAAGGTCAGGTCCTTCGTTCCGGCCTCCCGGATGGCGTTCAACAGCAGCTCCGGGATCCCGCAGAGCCCGAACCCCCCGGCCGCGATGAACATCCCGTCGCGCAGCAACCCGTCCAGCGCCTCGGTCGCCGATCCAAAGACCTTGTCCATCCCGCGTTCCCCGTTCCCGTGTCGTCCCGTCTGCACTAGCGGAGGGGCCGCTGCCTTTCAATCGGCCCGCTTCGCGGAGTCCGTGCGGGCCGCGGCCATCTCCCCGATGAGCCCGCTCGCGAAGGCCGAGAAGGCGGGGCCTGGCTGGCGGGCGGCGAAGGTCGCGGCGAAGGGGTCGGGCGCGGCGATATCGCTGCCGGACAGGCGGGCGAGGACGGCGTGGCCGCAGAACGGCACATAGACCTCCGAATAGCCGCCCTCGTGCGCCATCACCAGACGGCCGCTGCAGATCTCGTCCGCCAGCGCCATGACCTGCGCCGTCATCGTGTCGAAGGTCTCCGCCGTGGCGAGCATCCGGCCGAGCGGATCGAGCGGCGACGCGTCGAAGCCGCAGGCGACGACGATCGCCTCCGGCGCATGCGCCCGGATCGCGGGCAGCACCAGCCGGTCCATCGCCTCGAGATAGGTCGCGTGCCCGGCACCGGCGGGCAGGGGGACGTTGAGATTGGCGATGGCATCGGTGTCGAACCCGCCGGTGTCGAGCGGGTAGTTCCGGTCCTGGTGGATCGAGATCGTCAGCACGTCGGGATCGTCCGCGAAGATCGCCTCCGTCCCGTTGCCGTGGTGCACGTCCCAGTCGAGCACGGCGATCCGGCGACAGTGGCCGCGCGCCTGCGCCCGCCGGATCGCGAGGGCGATGTTGGCCATGAGGCAGAAGCCGTTCGCCCAGTCCGGCAGACAATGATGCCCCGGCGGCCGGCTGAGCGCGTAGGCGTTGTCGAGCCCGCCGGTCAGTACCGCCTCCAGCGCCTCGGTCACCAGCCCGGCGGAAAGCCGCGCGATGTCGTAGCCGCCGGGCCCGAACGGCGCGCGCAGGCCGAGCTCGCCGCCGCCCGCCGCCGAAGCCTCCGCGAAGGCGTCGAGATAATGCGCCGGGTGGACGCGCAGCAGGTCCTCCCGGTCGAGCGGTTCGGCCGTCCGGACGTCGAGGGCGTCCATCAGGCCCGTGACCCGCATCAGGTTCACGAGCCGCCGCTTGGTCTCCGGGTCCTCCGGCAGGCCGCCACCCCCGGCGATGGGCTGCACCAACCCGCCGACCGGCGCAATATGGGCGTAATTTCCTCCGCCGTGCCAGAGACAGCGCTCGTCGTGGAAGAATCCGGTCGCCATCCTCAGAGGTCGGGATAGACGGGGTACTGCTCGCAGAGCGCCTGCACCCGCGTCTTAACGCCGGCGTCGACCTCGCCGTTGCCGTCCGCCCCGTTGGTCGCGAGCCCGTCCACGACCTCCACGATCAGGTCGCCGATTTGCCGGAACTCCGCCTCGCCGAAGCCGCGCGTCGTGCCGGCCGGTGTGCCAAGGCGGATGCCGCTGGTCACGGTGGGCTTCTCGTCGTCGAAGGGGATGCCATTCTTGTTGCAGGTGATATGCGCCCGGCCGAGCGCCTTCTCGGTGTCGTTGCCCTTCACGCCCTTGGGGCGCAGGTCGACCAGCATCAGATGCGTGTCGGTGCCGCCGGTGACGATGTCGAGCCCGCCGCGCATGAGCTGGTCGGCCAGCGCCTGCGCGTTGGCGATGACCTGGGCCTGATAGTCCCGGAAGCCGGGGCGCAGCGCCTCGCCGAAGGCCACCGCCTTGCCGGCGATGACGTGCATCAGCGGGCCGCCCTGGATGCCCGGGAAAATGGCCGAGTTTACCTTCTTCGCGATCGCCTCGTCGTCCGTCAGGATCATGCCGCCGCGCGGGCCCCGGAGCGTCTTGTGCGTGGTGGTCGTCGCGACATGCGCGTGCGGGAAGGGAGAGGGGTAGTGGCCCGACGCAACAAGCCCCGCGAAATGCGCCATGTCCACGAGGAGGTAGGCCCCCACCTCGTCGGCCACCGCGCGCATCTTCGCGAAGTCGATGATCCGGGGGATGGCCGAGCCGCCGGCAATGATGAGCTTCGGCTGATGCTCGACGGCGAGCTCGCGGACCTGGTCGTAGTCGAGCTGCATGTCCTGCCGCCGGACGCCGTACTGAATCGCGTTGAACCACTTGCCGGAGAGGTTCGGCCGCGCGCCGTGGGTCAGGTGGCCGCCCGCGTCGAGCGACATGCCGAGGATCGTGTCGCCCGGCTTGATCAGCGCGGTGAACACGCCCTGGTTGGCCTGGCTTCCGGAGTTCGGCTGCACGTTGGCGTAGGTGCAGCCGAAGAGCTGCGTCGCACGCTCCATCGCCAGGTTCTCGGCCACGTCCACGAACTGGCAGCCGCCGTAATAGCGCTTGCCCGGATAGCCCTCGGCGTACTTGTTCGTCATCACGCCGCCCTGCGCCTCCATCACGGCGCGGCTGACGATGTTCTCCGACGCGATCAGTTCGATCTCGTCGCGCTGCCGCCCGAGTTCGAGGCGCATGGCCTCGGCGATCTCCGGATCGCTTTCGGCGAGGCTGGCGGAGAAGAAGTTCGGGTCGCGATGCGGGGCGTTCATGGGGCAGACTCCTGTCGGACGATGGCGGACTCATACGCGTTGACGGGTCGGTAATAAAGCGGGCAAGCGTCACATGGCGCCGCGCGAACGACCCGCGCTTGCCTTTCGGGGGGCCAGGCGACAACCCTTCCGGACCACGACCGGGACCGGACATGCCGCGCGCCAAGAACATCGCCTTCCTCGCCTCGGCGACCCCCGAAGCGCAGATCGCCTGCGAACGCCTCGTCGCGCGCTACGGCCAGGAAGCGGTCGAGACCGCGCAGGTGATCGTGGCGCTCGGCGGCGACGGCTTCATGCTGGAGACCCTGCACGGCACCATGCATGTCGACGCGCCGGTCTACGGGATGAATCGCGGGACGGTCGGCTTCCTGATGAACACCTACCGCGAGACCGGCCTGACGGGGCGGCTCGCGCAGGCGGAGGAGGCACGGATCAACCCGCTCCGGATGGTGGCCACGCGCGAGAGCGGGGAGGTCGTCGAGGCGTTGGCGATCAACGAGGTGTCGCTCCTGCGGGCCGGGCCGCAGGCGTCGCGGCTCAGCATCTCGGTCGACGGACGGGTGCGGATGGAGGAGCTGGTCTGCGACGGGGCGCTGGTCTGCACGCCCGCGGGCTCGACGGCCTACAACTATTCCGCGCACGGACCGATCCTGCCGATCGGATCGGAAGTGCTCGCGCTGACCGCGATGGCGGCGTTCCGGCCCCGGCGCTGGCGCGGCGCGCTCTTGCCCAAGGTGGCGTATGTCCGCTTCGACGTGCTCGATCCCGAGAAGCGCCCGATGATGGCGGAGGCGGACGGTCAGTCGGTGCGCGACGTCGTCTCCGTCGAGGTCGCGAGCGAGCCATCGGTCTGCCACCGCCTGCTCTTCGATCCGGGGCATGGGCTCGAGGAGCGGCTGCTACGGGAGCAGTTCACCTGATCTGACTCGCCCGGGGCCGTTCGGTGGTTGAGTATTTGAGCCAAGAAGAAGGGGCCGGTCGCGTTTCGGGCCCCGGTTGCGGGGCGGGGCGGGGCGGGGATAGAAGCGCCCGACATCCGGAGACCGCCCATGCCCCGCACGCTCATCACCTCGGCCCTGCCCTACATCAACGGGATCAAGCATCTCGGGAACATGGTCGGCTCCCAGCTTCCGGCGGACCTCCATGCCCGCTACCTCCGGGCGCGGGGTCACGAGGTGATGTTCATCTGCGCCACCGACGAGCACGGCACGCCCGCCGAGATCGCCGCCGCCAGGGCCGGGCAGCCGGTGGCGGAATACTGCGCCGAGATGTGGCAGGTGCAGAAGGACCTCGCCGACGGGTTCCGGCTGTCCTTCGATCATTTCGGCCGCTCCTCCTCGCCTCAGAACCGGCGGCTGACGCAGCATTTCGCCGGACGGCTCGATAAGGCCGGACTCATCGAGGAGCGGTCCTCGCGGCAGGTCTATTCCAACGCGGATGGCCGCTTCCTGCCCGACCGCTACGTCGAGGGGACGTGCCCGAATTGCGGATACGACCGCGCGCGGGGGGACCAGTGCGAGAACTGCACCAAGCAGCTCGACCCGACCGACCTGATCGAGCCGCGCTCGGCCATCTCCGGCTCCACCGATCTGGAGGTGCGCGAGACGAAGCACCTGTTCCTGTTGCAATCGAGGCTCCGGGGCGATCTCGACGCCTGGATCGACCGGCAGACGGACTGGCCGGTCCTGACGACGTCGATCGCGAAGAAGTGGCTGCACGACGGCGACGGGCTGCAGGATCGCGGCATCACCCGGGACCTCGACTGGGGCGTGCCGGTCCGCAAGGGCGACGAGCCCTGGCCGGGGATGGAGGGCAAGGTCTTCTACGTCTGGTTCGACGCGCCGATCGAGTACATCGCCGCGACGAACGAATGGGCGGACGCGAACGGGGGCGACTGGGAACGGTGGTGGCGCACCGACAAGGGCGCGGACGACGTGCGCTACGTCCAGTTCATGGGCAAGGACAACGTGCCGTTCCACACGCTGAGTTTCCCCGCGACGATCCTCGGCTCCGGCGAACCGTGGAAAACGGTCGATTACCTGAAGTCGTTCAACTACCTGAATTACGACGGCGGCCAGTTCTCGACCTCGCAGGGGCGGGGCGTGTTCATGGACCAGGCGCTCGAGGTGCTGCCGGCCGATTACTGGCGCTGGTGGCTCCTGTCGCACGTCCCCGAGAGTTCGGACACGGAGTTCACCTGGGAGGCGTTCCAGACCGACGTGAACAAGGATCTGGCCGACGTGCTGGGCAACTTCGTGAGCCGGGTGACCAAGTTCTGCCGCTCGAAGTTCGGCGAGGAAGTGCCGGCCGGGGGCGCGTGGGGGCCGCGCGAGACGGCGTTGGCGGAGACGCTCGCGATCCGGCTCGCAAATTACGAGCGCCACATGGATGCCATCGAGATTCGGAAGTCCGCGGCGGAACTGCGTTCGATCTGGGTCGCGGGCAACGAGTACCTGCAGGAGGCCGCGCCCTGGGCCACGTTCAAGACCGACTTGGAGACGGCGGCGATGCAGATACGTCTGGGCCTGAACCTCGTCCGTCTCTATGCTGTGCTGTCCGCGCCCTTCGTGCCGGACGCCGCCGCGACGATGCTGACGGCGATGCGGGTCGAGGGGGCGGACTGGCCCACGGATATGGCGGAGGCGCTCGGGGCGTTGCCGGCGGGCCATGCCTTCGACGTGCCTGACGTCATGTTCGCCAAGATCACCGACGAGCGGCGCGCGGACTGGGCCGAACGGTTCGCCGGCACGCGCGGCTGAGGCGGGGTGCCGCAGCCGGGAACCGAATCCCGCTGTGGAACATTAACGGAACACAACCCATAGGAGGCTTTCATGGCCGACATGACCGACACCCCGAAGCAGGACGCCCCCGGCAACGCCGAGAAGGACCCGAGCGACTGGACGACCGGCGGCGAGCCGATGACCGGCGCGCAGGCGAGCTACCTCAAGACGCTCTCCGAGGAGGCGGGGGAGGAGTTCGACCCGGAAATGAGCAAGGCCGACGCCTCCAAGCGCATCGACGCGCTGCAGGAGAAGACGGGTCGCGGCGCCTGACCGCAGCGCGATCGTGAGACGACAGGATCGGCGCTTCCGGGCGCCGATTTTTTATTGTCCGGACCCTTGAAGCCCCTGACCCCGCTTCCCAAATTTCGGCATGTCGGATGCCGAAGCAGGGTCCGGCGAAACGACTAGCGGCCTTCGTCCCGTGGGGAGAGGGTCCGACGATGTATCGCTTCAAGCAAAGGATGCAGACATGCGCACCTATGATTTCACCCCGCTCTATCGTGCCACCGTCGGCTTCGACCGGATGGCGAGCCTGCTCGACCGGGCGATGACCGCCGACACGGCGACGACCTACCCGCCCTACAACATCGAGAAGCTCGGCGAGAACGAGTACCGCGTCTCGATCGCCGTGGCCGGGTTCACCGCCGAGGAGCTGTCGATCGAATCCCGCGACAACGCGGTCGTGGTCACGGCTCGCAAGGCCGAGACCAGCGAGAAGCGGACCTACCTGCACCGTGGCATCGCGACCCGGGCCTTTGAGAAAAGCTTCCAGCTCGCCGACCACGTCCACGTGACCGGTGCCCGCCATGCCGACGGCATGCTCCACATCGAGCTCGAGCGTCAGGTGCCGGAGGCGCTGAAGCCCCGTCGCATCGAGATCGCGAATGGCAAGGCCGCCCCGGAGCTGGAAGGAACCTCCGAGACCGTCGAGGCATGAGCTGAACCCCAAGACTGTGCCTTCGGTTGAAGGAGCGGCGCGCGTCCCTGCAAGGGGGCGCGCGTTCTCGTTTGGGGCGTCGGGGCAGGGTATGGTACGTTTGGCCGGGGATGAAGCATGGGGGAGCCTGGCATGACGATCGCTCGAAACACGGTCTGCCTCTGGTACGACGGCGGGGCCGAGGCGGCCGCCCGGTTCTACGTCGCGACCTTCCCCGAGAGCTCGGTCGACGCGATCGTGCCCGCGCCGGCCGATTTTCCGGGTGGCCGGGCGGGGGACACGATCGTCGTGCGGTTCACCGTGCTCGGCATCCCCTGCATCGGCCTCAACGGCGGGGCCGTCTTCCCGCAGTCCGAGGCATTCTCCTTCCAGGTGACGACCGACGATCAGGCAGAGACCGATCGCTACTGGGATGCGATTGTCGGCGACGGGGGTCGCGAGAGCGAGTGCGGCTGGTGCAAGGATCGGTGGGGCGTGTCGTGGCAGATCACCCCGCGGACGCTGAGCGAGGCACTGGAGGCTGGCGGCGACGAGGCGCAGCGGGCCTTCGAGGCGATGCTGACCATGCGGCGGATCGATGTCGCGGCGATCGACGCGGCACGGCGCGGCTGAGGGTTCAGAACCACTGACCGGGCTCCATCAGGCCGAGCTCGAGAAGCTGCTGCGCGCGCCATTCGAAGCGGACCGACCCGTCCCACCGGAACCCCTCGATCGCCGCCCGCGAGCCGGGATTTGTGGCCAGCGCCTTCGCGGCCCGGAACGACGCGATCGCGGCCGTCAGCGAATGGTGCCAGGGGCAGGCATAGGTATTCATCTCCTCGTCGTTCAGGAGGTGCCCGGGCAACAGCCGCAGATCCTTTCGCACCCGGAACAGGGCGACCCGGTCCATCCGGCGGCGCGCGGGCGGCACGTGCTCCTCGAACCGCCAGCGCAGGCCCCCGTGGAAGTCGAGCTGCCGGTCCTTCGGAACCTGTCCGTCCATCCGCGCGAGCGCGAAATAGCCGGTCGCGTCGAGCCAGGCATCGGCGCGATCGACCCCTTTTCCGCCCGCTTCGAGCGTGCCGGCGTACAGATCGGCCACGAAGGTCACGACGCTGTCGCGCCGCTCCTCCCTGCAGAAGGCGAGCGCCTCGCCGACGCGCCGGCTCTCGGCGAAGGGGTGGAACAAGTATTCGGCATTGTAGAGGTAGCCCGTCCAGGCCCCGGCCGGGCGGCCGGCAATAAGCGCGTTGACGCAACTCAGCGTCAGGTCCTCGGGCCGCGTGCCGAGCGTCAGGCGATGCACCCGCTCGGGCAGGGGTTCGGGAACGCGCACGCCCGGCGGGACGGCGAGCACGAGCGCGTGGAAGCCGGCGTCGAGGTGATGGCGGATCGTGCTTTCGATCTCGCATTCGTCCTCGCAGATCACCATCAGCGTGGGACCGGCCCCGAGACGTGCGGCGCGAGCTGTCAGGTCCTCTGGCGAGGTGAAGTGCATGGAGATCCGTCCCGGTCGCGTCCCGCGAACCCTTCCTCAACGTGGCCCGGGTCGCAACGGGGCCGCGTTGCGGCAGGGCCATGCCTGCGGTATTGGCGCAACGCGACGAGACAGGGACGCATGCCATGACCGCGACCAAGAAGCTGCACATCAAGACCTACGGCTGCCAGATGAACGTCTACGACAGCGAACGCATGGTCGAGGCGATGGCGGCCGAGGGCTACGAGACGACCGAGGATGCGGGCGAGGCGGACCTCATCCTGCTGAACACCTGTCACATCCGCGAGAAGGCGGCGGAGAAGGTCTATTCCGATCTGGGCCGGCTGCGCCCGCTGAAGGACGCCAAGCCCGACCTCAGGATCGGCGTCGCCGGCTGCGTCGCGCAGGCCGAGGGCGGCGAGATCATGGCGCGCCAGCCGCTCGTCGACCTCGTCGTGGGACCGCAGACCTATCATCGCCTGCCCGCCATGCTCGCCCGCGTCGCGGCGGGGGAGAAGGCGCTCGACACCGAGATGCCGGAGGAGGACAAGTTCGATCACCTCCCGCAACTGCGCACACCCGCGGCGAAGCCCTCGGCCTTCCTGACGGTGCAGGAGGGCTGCGACAAGTTCTGCGCCTTCTGCGTCGTGCCCTATACCCGCGGCGCCGAGGTCAGCCGGCCGGTGACGCGCCTCCTGTCCGAAGCGCGGGCGCTGGTCGACCGGGGCGTGCGGGAGATCACGCTTCTGGGGCAGAACGTGAACGCCTATCACGGGGCGGGGCCGGACGGGCGGACATGGTCGCTCGCGGACCTGATCTGGGCGCTCGACGGGATCGAGGGGCTGGCGCGCATCCGGTTCACGACCTCGCATCCGAACGACATGACCGACGACCTGATCTCGGCACACGGGGATTGCGCGAAGCTGATGCCGTATCTGCATCTGCCGGTGCAGTCCGGCAGCGACCGCATCCTCAAGGCGATGAATCGCAAGCACGGGGCGGCGGAATATATCAAGCTGATTGACAAACTCCGCGCCGCACGGCCCGACCTCGCATTGTCGGGCGACTTCATCGTCGGCTTCCCCGGCGAGACGGAGGCGGATTTCGAGGCGACGCTCGATCTGGTGCGGCAGGTCCGCTACGCCGCGGCCTATTCCTTCCGCTATTCCCCACGCCCCGGCACGCCGGCGGCGGAGCGGCCGGAGGTGCCGACGGAGGTTGCGGTCGAGCGGCTGCACCGGCTGCAGGCGCTTCTGACCGAGCAGCAGCAGGCGGCGCAGGCCGCAATGATCGGGCGGGAGACGAACGTGCTCTTCGAGAAGGCGGGGCGGCTGCCGGGGCAGTTGGTGGGCAAGTCCGACTACCTGCAGGCGGTCCATGCCGACGCGCCCGAGAGCATGCTCGGCCGGGTCGCGCGGGTCCGCGTCACCGTGGCGAAGACGAACTCGCTCGCGGCGGAACTCGTCTGACGGGTCGGCCTAGCGTGGCGGATTGGTCCGCAGGAGGGTGCGAAGTCCCTCCGCAAGCGCCTCGCCGCCCTCCAGATAGCGCGGATCGCGGCAGAGCGTCGTC
Organism: uncultured Jannaschia sp.; assembly: GCF_947494055.1. Taxonomy (GTDB): domain Bacteria; phylum Pseudomonadota; class Alphaproteobacteria; order Rhodobacterales; family Rhodobacteraceae; genus Jannaschia. The sequence continues at coordinate 12,871 of NZ_CANLTR010000024.1, forward strand.
GCCACGGCGAACGCGTCCACCGGATCGTAGCCGACGGCGCGGAGGTCGGAGACGAAGTTGTCGCTCGGCTTGTCCCAGATGATCTCGGTGGAGATGTAGCGGTGGCAGCCGACGCGGATCTGGCCGGGTTCCTGCGCCGAAGCGCCGGCCGCCGCGAGGCAGAGCGCAAATGTGATCAAAAACTTCATGTCGTTACCCCATCCTTAACGTCAACGACTTCTTCACGTCGAATGGTTAAGCAAAGGTTGCCGGATCGACACGATGGCGCGCGTGCCCCGCGGCATCTGTAACGTCGACGTGAAATTCCTCCCGTTCGGTCCTACCTCTCTTGCGCGTCCCGTCCCGCGCGGGGCACGTTGCAACAGTTTTCGCCTCGAAGGAGCCGTGCTTGGCCTCGATCCTCGCCCCCGACGACACCACCGCGCTCCATCTGGAGTTTCCCGACAACCGCCTGATGATCGACCTCGTCGGTCCGCACGGCGCCCACCTCGCGCAGGTGGAGCAACTCCTCGGCGTGCTGATCGTGCACCGGGGCAATGCGCTCACCATCCACGGCGAGGCCGCGGCGGAGGCCGAACGGGTGCTGAACGCGCTCTACGCGCGGCTCGAGGCGGGCAAGCAGGTCGATATGGGCGCGATCGACGGATTGATCCGCCTGCGCTCCGACGAGGGATCGGATGGCGCGCGACAGGGCGACCAGGAGGAGATGTTCCCCGGCCCCGCGCTCGAGATCCGCACGCGCAAGAAGACGATGGAGCCGCGGACCGAGGCGCAGAAGGCCTACACGCAGGCGCTTCTGGAGCACGAGCTGACCTTCGGGATCGGCCCGGCGGGCACCGGCAAGACCTACATCGCCGTGGCCGTCGCCGTGTCGAAGTTCATCACCGGCGAGGTCGACCGGATCATCCTGACGCGCCCGGCGGTGGAGGCCGGCGAGAAGCTGGGCTTCCTGCCCGGCACGCAGGACGAGAAGGTCGATCCCTACATGCAGCCGCTCTACGATGCGCTGAACGACTTCCTGCCGGGCAAGCAGCTTCAGAAGCTGCGCGAGGAGAAGCGGGTCGAGATCGCGCCGCTGGCGTTCATGCGGGGGCGGACGCTGTCCAACGCCTTCGTCATCCTCGACGAGGCGCAGAACGCGACCACGATGCAGATGAAGATGTTCCTGACCCGTCTGGGGCAGGGGAGCCGGATGGCGATCACCGGCGACCGGTCGCAGGTGGACCTGCCGCGCGGTGTGCAGTCCGGGCTGCGCGACGCGGAGGAGATCCTGCGCGGGGTCGGGGGGATCAGCTTCAACTACTTCACCGCGACCGACGTCGTGCGACACCCGCTCGTCGCCAAGATCATCACCGCCTACGAGAAGGACGACGCCCGGCGCGAGGCGGCGCGGCTGGAACGGCGATGAGCTTCGACTTCGACGCGCAGCGCGCCGAGACCGAACGGCTCTGGGCGGAGATGGCGGCGGCGCACGACCTGCCGGCGACGGGTCTGCTGGACCTGCATTTCGAGGGCGGGGACGGGTCGGACGCGACCGAGTTCATGGGCTGGCTCGAGGACGAGGGTTTCGATGTCGAGCATTACCCGGCCGAGGACGACGAGCCCGAGACGGTCGAGGTCCAGACGGTGGAGATGCCGCTCTCGCCCGCGACGATCCACGCCGAGGAGCGGCGCACCACCGAGGCCGCCCTGCGTTACGGGTTCCGCCCGACAGGCTGGGGCTTCATGGGCGTATGAGCCATGTCGTCGACGTCATCCTGGAGGACGACCGCTGGCGGGAATCGCTCGAGCGGCTGGCGGGGATCGCCGTGCCGGCGGCGCTCGCGGGGCTCGAGGATTGCGAGGTCGCGGTGATGGGTTGCGACGATGCGCGGATCGCGGCGCTCAACGAGAGCTTCCGCGGCAAGGCGCGCCCGACCAACGTGCTGAGCTGGCCGTCGGCGGCGCTTCGCCCGGACATCGCGCCGATCGAGCCGGAGCTGGGCGACATCGCGATCGCCTTCGAGACCTGTGCGCGGGAGGCTGCCGAACAGGGCAAGCCTTTCGAGGCGCACGTGATTCACCTTCTCGTTCACGCGACGCTGCATCTGCTGGGGCATGACCACGCGGATGCGGCCGAGGCGGAACGGATGGAGGCTGAGGAGGTTCGTATCTTAACCGCTTTGGGATACCCCGATCCCTACGCGTCTGGTATCAACGTAAGCGCCGGCGACTGAGCCGGTTTCAAAACGGAGGCCCCACGGGTCCGATGGACAAGGACGGATCGTCTAGCGCCGCGCCCGGCGCGCAGGACGAAGAGTTGACGAACGCCGATCCCACGGGATCGCGCCCCGGTTTCATCTCCCGCATGTTCGCGGGATTCGGCACCGACACCCCCGCCACCCAGACCAGTCCCGAGGATGGGCCGGCCCCGCGCACGACGCCGGGCCTTCTGAACCTGCGCCTCAAGCGGCTGGACGACGTGCTCATCCCCCGCGCGGAGGTCGTGGCCGTGCCGGTGGACATCTCGCTGCCCGATCTGGTGGCGAAGTTCCGCGAGAGCGGTATGACACGCATCCCGGTCTTCGAGGGAACGCTCGACGTGCCGCTCGGGATGATCCACCTGAAGGATCTGGCGCTCAACCACGGCTTCAACGGCGACCGCGACAAGCCGTTCGAGGTCAGGCCGCTTCTGCGGCACTTGATCTATGCGCCCCCCTCGATGCCGATCGGCGTGCTGCTCACCAAGATGCAGACGCAGCGCATCCACATGGCGCTCGTGATCGACGAATACGGCGGCGTGGACGGGCTCGTGACGCTCGAGGACCTGATCGAGCAGGTCATCGGCGAGATCGAGGACGAGCACGATCAGGAAGAGGGCAAGTTCTGGCGGCAGGAGAAGTCCGGCTGCTACCTCGCACTGGCCCGCACGCCGATCGACGACTTCCAGGACGAGATCGGCATGCGCCTCGTCGAGGAGGGAGACGAGGAGGAGATCGACACGCTCGGCGGTCTGGTCTTCATGCTCGCCGGCCGGGTGCCCGCGCGCGGCGAGGTGATCCCGCATCCTTCCGGCGCCGAGATCGAGGTGGTCGACGCCGATCCGCGGCGTATCAAGCGCCTGCGCCTCCGGATGCCGCAGGCCGCCTGACTTGCGCGCCATCGCCGCCCTGTGGCCGGTCCTGGCGGGGCTGGCCGCCGCGTCGGGACAGGCGCCGTGGAACCTGTGGTGGCTGGCTTTGGTGGGATACCTCGCCGGGATCGGCTACGTCGCGCGGAGCGCGCATCCGTTCTGGACGGGGATGCTCTTCGGGGCGGCGCATTTCGCGCTGGCGCTCGTCTGGATCGTCGAGCCCTTCCTCATCGACCCTGAGGCGACGGCCTGGCTCGCGCCGATCGCGCTGATCGGCGTCTCGGTCGGGTTCGGCCTGTTCTGGGCCGCGGCGGGATGGGTCGGGGTGCGGTGGCTCAAGGGGGCCGTCGGGGTGGCGGTGGCGCTTGGGCTGGCGGAGCTGCTGCGCTCCTACCTTCTGACCGGCTTTCCCTGGGCCCTGCCGGGGCACATGCTGATCGACACGGACGCGCTGCCCGCGGCGTCGCTGGTGGGCGCGCACGGGCTCGGGATCGCGGTGTTGCTCGGAGCGGGACTCATCGCCACGGGTCGGATCGCCGGGGTTGCGGCGGGGGCGGTGCTCTGGGCCGCGCCCTTCGTCGTCGGCGCGGCGCTGCCGCCGGCACCGGAGGGGGCGGGGCCCGTCCTGCGCCTCGTGCAGCCGAACGCGCCGCAGCATCTCAAATGGGAGCCGGACTGGCGCGGCGTCTTCTTCCGGCGCGGACTGGAGGAGACGGCGGCCGCGACCGACGGACCGCCGCCCGTGGCCGTGGTCTGGCCCGAGACGGCGCTGCCGGAACTGCTCGACTATTCCGAAGACCTCCGCCCGATCCTGGCGGAGGCGACGGGCGGCGTGCCGCTCGTCATCGGCGTGCAGCGCTATGGCCCGGACGGGCATCCGCGCAATTCGGTCGCGCTTCTGGAGGGCCCGTCGGGCGAGGTCGCGGCGATCCACGACAAGCACCGGCTCGTCCCCTTCGGCGAGTTCCTTCCCATGCAGGGCCTGTTCGACCTGATCGGGATCGGCCCGCTGGCGAGCCGGCTCGCCGGGACCTTCGCCGCCGGCGAGGGACCGGCGCTGATCGACGTGCCTGGGGTGGGACCGGTCCTGCCGCTGATCTGCTACGAGGCGATCTTTCCGCAGGACATCGCGCGCGTCGACCGGCCGCGCGCGATCCTGCATCTGACGAACGATGCCTGGTTCGGGCGGCGCTTCGGGCCGCAGCAGCATCTTGCGCTCACGCGGCTGCGCGCCGCGGAATCAGGCCTGCCGGTTCTGCGCGCGGCCAATACCGGCATCTCGGCGGCGATCGACGCGCGCGGGACGGTGCTGGCCAGCCTGCCGCTGCAGGTCCACGGGCATCTCGACGCCGCCCTCCCGCCGGCGCTTCCGCCGACCCCGTACCTTGCGACCGGGGATTGGGCGGCGCTGATAACCCTTTTCTTACTCGCGGCATGCTGTGTCATCTTTTCCGGACGAATCGGAGTTGTGCGCCTCCCCGATCGTCCCTAGTCGATAGCGGTCGCTCCAACGGCTTCCTGACGGGGCGTGACCATCAATCGGAGCACCCCCATGAGCAGCCGCAAGAACTATTCCTTCACCTCGGAATCCGTCTCCGAGGGGCATCCGGACAAGGTGTGCGATCGCATTTCCGACGCCGTCCTCGACGCCCTGCTCGCGGAGGAGCCCGAGGCGCGGGTGGCCGCCGAGACCTTCGCGACGACCGACCGGGTCGTGATCGGCGGCGAGATCGGGCTGTCCGACCCGTCGCGCCTGACGGAGATGATGGGCCGGATCGACGGCATCGCGCGGGACTGCATCCGCGACATCGGCTACGCGCAGGAGAAGTTCCACCACGAGACGGTCGAGGTGACGAACCTCCTGCACGAACAATCGGCGCATATCGCGGTCGGGGTCGACGCCGCGAACGGCAAGGAAGAGGGGGCCGGCGATCAGGGGATCATGTTCGGCTATGCCTGTTCCGAGACGCCGGAGCTGATGCCCGCGCCGATCCACTATGCGCATGCCATCCTGCGGCGGCTGGCAGAGGCGCGTAAATCGGGAGCCGAGCCGATGCTCGGGCCGGATGCCAAGTCGCAACTGACCGTGCGTTACGAGGATGGCCGCCCCGTCGGCGTCTCGTCCCTCGTCCTGTCGACGCAGCATATCGACGAGGACCTGACCTCCGACGACGTGCGCGCCATCGTCGAGCCCTATATTCGCGAGGTGCTGCCGGAGGGGTGGCTCGACGCCTCGACGGAATGGTGGGTCAACCCGACCGGCAAGTTCGTCATCGGTGGCCCCGACGGGGATGCCGGTCTCACGGGGCGCAAGATCATCGTCGATACCTACGGCGGCGCGGCCCCGCACGGAGGCGGGGCCTTCTCCGGCAAGGATCCGACCAAGGTGGACCGTTCGGCGGCCTATGCCGCGCGCTATCTCGCGAAGAACATCGTGGCGGCGGGGCTGGCCACGCGCGCGACGTTGCAGCTTTCCTACGCGATCGGCGTGGCGAAGCCGCTCTCGATCTACGTGGATACGCACGGGACCGGGGAGACCGATAACGCCGCGATCGAGCGGGCGGTGGCGGGGGCGATGGATCTCACGCCGCGCGGCATCCGCATGCATCTGGGCCTTAACAAGCCGATCTATCAGCGCACGGCGGCCTACGGCCATTTCGGCCGCGCGCCGGATGCGGATGGCGGCTTCTCCTGGGAGCGGACCGATCTGGCCGAAGCGATTACGTCGCGTCTCTAGAGGGCAACAGGTGAAAATTCCGAAGCGTCAGGTCTGATCCTTCTGCCCGGCGTAAGGTCGCGCAGCCGCAGAATGCGACCGGGGCCGCCTTTCAAGGCGGTCCTCAGGTCATTCTAGCAGTTCATGAGATCAGTCGCGCCGCCAACGGTGTAACAGATCGGGGCCCAGCCGTTCGACCCCGGCGAAGCGCAGGCGCGGAGCGTCGGCGAGGTGGGCAAGCCCCATCCCGCCGAGCGCCGGAATGCCCTCCGCCCCGATCAGCGCGCCGGCGCTGTACCAGTCGAGCCGGTCCACCAGCCCCGCCGAAAGCAGGGCGGCCGCCAGCGTTCCACCCCCCTCGCAATAGACCCTCGTAAGGCCGCGATGCCCCAGTTCCGCCATCGCGTCGTCGAGGGCGATCTGCCCCCCTGCGTCGGTGGCGCAGGGTAGGAGCGTCACGCCCCTTGCGGACAGCGCGTCCCGATTCGCTGAAGGTGCGTCCCGCCCGTGCAGGATCCAGACGGGCGGGCCGGGCCGCATGAGCGCGGAGTCCAATGGCACGTCGAGGCGACGCGACAGGACGATCCGCACCGGCTGCGTCCCGGCGGCCTGCGCCGCGCCGAGGCCGCGGACGGTCAGCCGCGGGTCGTCGACGCGAGCGGTCCCCGCGCCGACCATGATCGCGTCGTGGCGGGCGCGCTCCGCGTGGACATGGGCGCGGGCGTCGGGGCCGGTGATCCACTGGCTTTCGCCGCGCGACGTGGCGATCCGGCCGTCGAGCGTGGTCGCGAGCTTCAGCGTCACCATCGGTCGCCCTCGCGTGACGCGGCTCAGGAAGCCCGCCTGCAAGGCGCGGGCTTCGGCCTCGCGAACGCCCTCGACGACCTCGATCCCCGCCTGCCGCAGTCGGTCGATGCCGCCTCCGTCGACACGTGGATCGGGATCGCGCAGGGCCACCACGACGCGCGCCACGCCCGCGGCGACGAGCGCATCGGCACAGGGCGGCGTCCGGCCGTGATGGGCGCAGGGCTCCAGCGTGACATGGGCCGTCGCGCCCCGCGCGGCCGCACCGGCCTGCGCCAGGGCCAGCGGTTCGGCGTGGGGCCGGCCGCCATCCGCCGTGCGGCCACGACCGAGGACGATACCGTCCCGCTCGATCACGCAGCCGACGGCGGGGTTCGGCCAGACGCGGCCCAGCCCCCGCGCGGCAAGCGCAATTGCGTGGTCCATTAAGCGCGGATCGATCACTGGTCGGGGGCGGGGGGGCGCAGCTTGTCGACGAAATCCTCGAAATCGTCGGCGGCCTGGAAGTTCTTGTAGACGCTCGCGAAGCGCACATAGGCGACGGTGTCGATCCGGGCGAGGCTCTCCATCACGATCTCGCCGATCGTGGTCGACTTGATGTCGGTCTCGCCCATGCTCTCCAGTCGCCGCACGATGCCAGAGATCATCTGGTCGATCCGCTCTGGCTCGATGGGGCGCTTCTGCATGGAAATGCGGATCGAGCGCTCGAGCTTGCCGCGATCGAACTCCTCGCGCTTTCCGGAGGTCTTGATGACGACGAGATCGCGCAGTTGCACCCGCTCGTAGGTCGTGAACCGGCCGCCGCAGGAGGGACAGAAACGCCGCCGACGGATCGCGACGTGATCCTCGGCGGGCCGGGAATCCTTCACCTGCGTGTCGACGTTTCCGCAGAAGGGGCAGCGCATTGGCGGTCTCCGTGAGATAGAGGGCCGCCATATCTGGGTGACGGGTCCAGTGCTAGATGCCGATCCACTGTGCCGGGCGACGGATGGTGTGACAAGGGCGGGCCATTATGCGTCGGAAATCAGCATCGCCGCGATTTCGCGACGATGCGACCGGTCGCGGTGCTCGACGAGATAGAGACCTTGCCACGTGCCGAGCGCCATGCGGCCCTCGACGACCGGGATCGAAAGCGAGGTCGGCAGGAGCATCGCCTTGATGTGCCCCGGCATGTCGTCGGGGCCCTCGTAGGTATGGGTCAGGTAGGACATCGACGGGTCGGTCGTCGGCGGGACGAGGCGCGCGAGGAAGGCTCGCAGGTCGGCCTGCACCTCCGGATCGGCATTCTCCTGAATAAGCAGGCTTGCGGAGGTATGGCGGACCATCAGGGTGAGCAGCCCCGACCCGGCAGGGAGCCAGGCGGCGACGTCGTCGGTGAACTCTGTCAGGCCGGGTCCGTTCGTCTGGATCGTGAACATCGTTTGCATCGGATGGCTCTCCCGCCTGCTGCCGCGTTCGGGTAGCCGATCCCGCTGCGCCCGACCAGAGGCCGCCGATTCGGGTCTCGCCGGAGAATGGGTCGCAGACGGGCAGTGGAACCTGGCCCCCGGATTCATTCGTTCTGTCTGTGAAGGTCGTTCTTGGACGGCCATGACGGAGGAGCCAACATGATCGAACGCGACAAACCGGGCGGAACCCCGACCACGGACCGAGACGCGCGGCACAAAACGGGCGCGGACGTCTCGGACGCCACCGCGCGGGGCACCACGCACGATCCGAACTCGGTCACGACCGGAACGGACATGGAGCCGGAAGACCGGTTCCCGCCGCGCGGAGAGACGAAGCGCGACGACGCGTAGAAAACGAAAAGGCCCCGGTTCCCACCGGGGCCTTCGTCCGACAGCCGGTCACCCGGCTTATTGGTCGAGGAAACTCCGCAGCTTCCGGCTCCGGCTCGGATGCTTGAGCTTCCGGAGTGCCTTGGCCTCGATCTGGCGGATGCGCTCGCGGGTAACCGAGAACTGCTGACCGACCTCCTCGAGCGTGTGGTCGGTGTTCATGCCGATCCCGAAACGCATCCGGAGCACGCGCTCCTCGCGCGGCGTGAGCGAAGCCAGCACGCGGGTCGTCGTCTCCTTTAGGTTCTCCTGGATCGCGGAGTCGAGCGGCAGGACGGCGTTCTTGTCCTCGATGAAGTCGCCGAGCTGGCTGTCCTCCTCGTCGCCGATCGGTGTCTCGAGCGAGATCGGCTCCTTGGCGATCTTCATCACCTTGCGGACCTTCTCGAGCGGCATCTGCAACTTAGCGGCAAGCTCCTCCGGCGTCGGCTCTCGGCCGATTTCGTGCAGCATCTGCCGCCCGGTGCGGACCAGCTTGTTGATTGTCTCGATCATGTGCACCGGAATGCGGATCGTGCGCGCCTGATCGGCGATCGAGCGGGTGATCGCCTGCCGGATCCACCACGTCGCGTAGGTCGAGAACTTGTATCCGCGGCGGTACTCGAACTTGTCGACCGCCTTCATCAGGCCGATATTGCCTTCCTGGATGAGGTCGAGGAACTGCAGGCCACGGTTCGTGTACTTCTTGGCGATCGAGATGACGAGCCGCAGGTTCGCCTCGACCATCTCCTTCTTGGCCTGCCGGGCTTCCTTCTCGCCCTTCTGGACCTGGTTCACGATGCGGCGGAACTCGTTGATGTCGACGCCGACATACTGGCCGACCAGCGCCATGTCGGCGCGCAACTCCTCGACCTTGTCCCGAGAGCGCTCGAACAAGGCTTGCCACCCACGGCCGGTCTTCTCGGACATGCGGTCGACCCAGCCCGGATCAAGCTCGTGCCCGCGATATTCCTCGACGAACTCGCGCCGGTTGATCCGCGCCTGATCGGCCAGCTTCACCATGCCCGAGTCGATCGACATGATGCGGCGGTTGATGCCGTAGAGCTGATCGATCAGCGCCTCGATCCGGTTGTTGTGCAGATGCAGCCCGTTCACCAACTCGACGATCTCGGAACGGAGCTGCTGGTAGGCGGCCTCGGACGTATCGGAGAAGGTGTCGTCCTCGTTCAGCGTCGCGGAGATGCGCAGATCCTGCATCTCGGCCAACTTGGTGTAGTCGTCGGCGATCCGGTCGAGCGTCTCGAGCACGCGGGGCTTGAGCGCGGCTTCCATCGCGGCGAGCGACATGTTGGCGCCTTCGTCCTCCTCGTCGTCGTCCTCCGTGGTGATCGGGTTGCCGTCCGCGTCGAGTTCACTTCCCTTGTCGGCTTCCGCCGCGTTGTCGTTGGCGGGGGCGGCCGGGGCGGCACCGACGACGGCGGTCTCGTCCTCGTCCATCTGGTCGCCGAAGGTCGTCTCGAGGTCGATCACGTCGCGCAGGAGGATGTCCTCCGACAGCAATTCGTCGCGCCAGATCGTGATCGCCTGGAAGGTCAGCGGGCTTTCGCACAGCCCGAGGATCATCGTGTTACGGCCTGCCTCGATCCGCTTGGCGATGGCGATCTCGCCCTCGCGGCTCAGGAGCTCGACCGAGCCCATCTCGCGCAGATACATCCGCACCGGGTCGTCGGTACGGTCGAGCTTCTCCGCGCCGCCCTCGGACGTCGCGACCTCGCCGCCCCGCTTGGAGGCGTCGACGATGGCGGTGGAGCCGGTGGGCTTCTCCTCGTCTTCTTCCTCGGCCTCCTCGGCCTCGACGATGTTGATGCCCATTTCGGAGAGCATCGACATCACGTCCTCGATCTGCTCGGAGGAGACCTGCTCGGGCGGCAGGACCTGATTGAGCTGGTCGTATGTGATGTAGCCCCGCGTGCGGGCTTCGGCGATCATCCGTTTGACGGCGGCCTGGCTCATGTCGAGCGTGTGATCGGTTTCCTGATCGCGCTGCTTGTCGTCGTCGGTATCTTTGGCCATCGTCGCGCTCCGTCTAGGAAGGGAGGGATTCGTCGTCGTCGATCCGACGAATCAGTAACGTGATTCGGTGCAGCCCGCACCCCGAATCACCTTCGCTTGGGTATTTTGCCGTCGCCTGTTGTCAGCAGGCTGTCGTAGTAATCCGCGTTCGACCGTTCGGCGTGACGGGCATCCGCCTGCAGATCGCCGACCCGGTATGCGTCGTCGCGGCGACGTCCGGCCTGGGCCAGTCGCCAGGTCATCGCCTCGTCCGCACTGGTCTCGAAATCCTCCATCGCCTCGCGGTATTCTCGCGCCGCGCCCTGCCGCGCCTCCAGACGCCCGAGTGCCTCGGATATGCAGGCACGCGTGTCCTCGGCATCGCCGCGGCCTGCCGGTGAGTTGCGGACATGGCCACGCGACATCAGCGTTTCAAGAACCTCCGCCCCGAGTTTCTCCGCGATCGCGGCCTGCACGTTCTCCGACGTATCGCCAGGGTCCTGCGACAAGAGAGTGGTGCCCAACGCGGCATGAACTTCGGCGGACCACTCCGCCCCCTCGAGCCGGTCGCCGAACACCCCGATCAGGCCGGGATGTCGAATCAAACCTGCCAGGATCACCTGTTCGAGGATCGTGTCGGGTCGCAGCGCGCCGGAAGCCAGGGCAGAGGCGCGGGCCGAGGGTGAGGGCTGCGCGGGTGCCGGCCATTTCCCCGCCCGCCAGGACCGCGACGTCGCCCGGGGTCGCCGCGGACCGGTCTCGTGCGTTGTCCCGAAAAGCTCGCCGCGCAGACGGGCGAACTCTTCGCCGTAATGGCGCCGCAGCGACCGGTCGGCGATGCGCTGGAGGATGCCGCGGAGGTCGCGGTCGAGCGCGGCACGCCGTTCGGGGCTGTCGAAGGCGCGGCCCTCGGTCTCGCGTTCCCACAGGAGCGCGATGGCCGGCCTCGCCGCGTCGAGCACCGCCTGCATCCCCGCGCGTCCCTTCGCGCGGATCAGATCGTCGGGATCGCGCCCGTCCGGCAGGATCGCGAAGCGCAGGGCCTGACCCGCTTCCATCATCGGCAGCGCCAGATCGATCACGCGCAGCCCGGCGCGCTGTCCGGCCGCGTCGCCGTCGAGCGCGACGAGCGGCTCCGGCGCGACGCGCCAGAGCATCTGGAGCTGCCGCTCCGTCACCGCTGTCCCGAGCGGGGCGACCGCGGCCTCGAACCCCGCCTGATGGAGCGCGATCACGTCCATGTAGCCCTCGGCCACGATCAGCGGCTGTCCCTTACCGGCGGCGGTGCGGGCGGGCCCGAGATTGTAGAGATTCGCGCCCTTGTCGAAGAGCGGCGTCTCCGGCGAGTTCAGATACTTGGCCTTGGCATTCGGGTTCATCGCCCGGCCGCCGAAGCCGATGCAGCGCCCGCGTGGATCGCGGATCGGGAAGATGATCCGGTGGATGAAGCGGTCGCGCGCGGGCCGCCCGTCCTCCGCCGGCACGGCGAGGCCTGCGCCGTCGAGCAGGTCGAGCTTGATCCCCTTGCCCTCGAAGGCGCGCAGGAGCGCGTCGGACGCATCGGGCGCGAAACCGATCTCGAAACGCTCGATCGTCTCGCGGGTCAGGCCGCGCCGTTCGAGATAACCACGGGCCTCGGCTGCCGGACCTGTCTGGAGTTGCAGGCGGAACCAGCGGACGGCCTCTTCCGTCACCTCGGCCAGCCGCGTGCGGAGGTCGGAACGCTCGGCGGCCTTCGGGTCGCGCGCGGGCATCTCCATCCCGGCTTCGGCGGCGAGGATCTCCACCGCCTCGAGGAAGCCCACGTTCTCGGTCTCCTGTACGAAACCGAAAAGGTTACCCTTCGCCTGACAGCCGAAGCAGTAGTAGAACCCCTTGCGGTCGTCGACGTGGAAGCTCGCGGACTTCTCCTGGTGGAACGGGCAGGGGGCCCACCAATCGCCCTTCGCCTGATTCGTCTTCCGCATGTCCCATGTCACCTTGCGCCCGACGACCTGCGAGAGGCTCAACCGGTTGCGGAGGTCGTCGAGGAAGCTGTCGGGCAGGCGCATGGTTGAGATATCGGGTGCCGCATGGACAGAGTCGAGGGGCCATCGGCAGGCAGATCCTCATCCCTCTTTCAGGTCGTCCCCGCATGGCGTCCCGCAGTGACCCCCCGCCCATAGGTCACGCGTGTCGCAGGGGCCCACCGCCAGGTTCGCTTCACCGGCGACCACCAAATCTTCTTGAGCGTGATGCTGGCCCGGCACCTCCCGTCCGGCAAGTGTCGTCTCGATGAACTCTGTCGAGACCAACGCGGCATGATCCTGGTCCGATCGGGTCCGCTTCCGACCCCACGACGTCGAGCGCCGTGCTCGCGGCGAGCCGCTTGAGAAGCTCGCCGATCCGCCGACCGTGAGTCTTCACGGTGCCCACCCCCCGAACGCCGATCCGGCCCGAAAGGGGCCCGGACGGGTTCGGGGGGCGGAGTAAGACGGCAACTCGTTGAGGCACGTTCGGACAGTCGGCACGGCCCCGGTGATCGGGCCCGTATCGGCACACTGCCGCCGGAACGCGGTTTTTCGCGGACGCGGACAAGGTGCTTCGATGACAGGGTTAACGATGAGGCCCGATCCGGCCTTACCGGGTAGGCATCCGCGCTCGGGACGCTAAGGTCAGGGCGGAAGGTGCCGCTACGGCGCCGATAGCGGAGGAGACGGAGATGAGTGTGCAACACGGCGGGTTCAGGGACTCGGTCAACGCGATGTACGATCGGGCGGTGTCCCTGATGGATCTGTCGCCCGGGCTGATCGAAAAGATCCGCGTCTGCAACGCGACCTACACCGTGCGCTTCGGCGTCCGCCTGCGCGGCAGCATCCACACCTTCACCGGCTACCGCTCGGTCCATTCCGAGCATATGGAGCCGGTCAAGGGCGGCATCCGCTACGCGCTTTCGGTCCATCAGGACGAGGTCGAGGCGCTGGCCGCGCTGATGACCTACAAATGCGCGCTGGTGGAGACGCCGTTCGGCGGGTCGAAGGGGGGGCTCTGCATCGATCCGCGGGCCTGGGAGCCGCACGAGCTGGAGCAGATCACCCGCCGCTTCGCCTACGAGCTGATAAAGCGCGACCTCATCAATCCCGCGCAGAACGTGCCCGCCCCGGACATGGGGACCGGCGAGCGCGAGATGGCGTGGATCTCCGATCAGTACCAGCGCATGAACACGACCGACATCAACGGCCGCGCCTGCGTCACCGGCAAGCCGCTCAATGCCGGCGGGATCGCCGGGCGGACCGAGGCGACGGGGCGGGGCGTGCAATACGCGCTTCGCGAATTCTTCCGCCATCCCGACGACGTCGCCTCGGCTGGCCTCGATGGCACGCTCGATGGCAAGCGGGTGATCGTGCAGGGTCTCGGCAATGTGGGCTTCCACGCCGCGAGCTTCCTCTGCCGCGAGGACGGCGCGAAGATCACGGCGATCATCGAGCGCGACGGGGCTATCTATTCCGAGGACGGGATCGACGTCGACGAGCTCTACGTCCACATGCAGCAGCATGGCGGCGTGAAGGGGTTCCCGGGCGTGCAATACGAGCCCGAGGGCGCGAAGCTCCTCGAGGCGGAATGCGACATCCTCATCCCCGCGGCGCTCGAAGGGACGATCCACGCGGGCAACATGGCCGGCATCAAGGCGCCGCTCATCATCGAGGCGGCGAACGGCCCGATCACCTCGGAGGCCGACGAATACCTTTCGAAGAAGGGCGTAATCATCATTCCCGACCTCTACGCCAATGCCGGCGGTGTGACGGTCAGCTACTTCGAATGGGTCAAGAACCTCTCGCATATCCGCTTCGGCCGGATGCAGCGCCGGGCGGAGGAGGCGCGGCACCAGACGCTGGTGGACGAGCTCGAGCGGCTGTCGACCAACAAGGAGGTCGCCTGGACCCTGTCGAAGGACTTCAAGGACCGATACCTGCGCGGCGCGGGCGAACTGGAGCTCGTCCGGTCGGGCCTCGACGACACGATGCGGACGGCCTACGGCGCGATGCGCGAAGTCTGGCGGCAGCGCAACGACGTGCCCGACCTGCGGACGGCGGGCTACATCGTCTCGATCAGCCGCGTCGCCGCGAGCTATCAGGCCAAGGGCCTCTGACAGGGCCCCGCCGGGGCGGCGCCTAGCTGCCGTCCCGGACGGGCGTGCCGTCAGGCGGACCGTCGGTCTTGGTCGCCGTCAGGTCTGCGGTCGCGGCGGCGGCTTCGGCATCCTCCCCGAACCGGTTCAGAAGCGCATTCTCCAGTTCCTTGTTGAACGCCCGTGCCCGCTCCGCGTAGTCCGTGTTCTGCGAGATCGGAATACCCGGCTTCCAGAGCTTCGCCAGTTCCAGCATCGATTCCCGGTCGTGGCGATAGAACGCGTCCCGCGCCTTGTAGGCCTCGGTCTCCGACCAGCCGAGCTGCTCGAGGGCGTAGCGCCCGGCCCTGAGGCTCGAGTCGAACATCTCCCGCACGATCTGGTCCGCCCCGGCGCGATAGAGCTCGTAGGTGTGTACGCGGTCGTAGGCGCGGGCGATGACGTGAACCTCCGGATTGGTCCGCTTCACGAGCTTGGTGAGCCGCACCGCGTCGGCCCTCGAATCGAGGGCCACGACCACGACCTTCGCCCGCGCGATGCCCGCCGCCTCCAGCAGTTCCGGGCGGGTCGGATCGCCGAGATAGGTCTTGATGCCGAAGGTCCGCAGAAGCTGGATCGTCTCGATGTCGCGGTCCAGCACGACGGCGTTCAGCCCGGCACCCTGCAGAAGCCGGTGAACGACCTGACCGAACCGTCCGACGCCGGCAATTATGACTTCGGAGGGCGTGTCGATCTCGTCGTCGGGCTCCGCATCCGCCGCGTTGCTGTGCCGCGACAGGTGCTCGTAAGCGATGAAGAGAAGCGGCGTCAGCAGCATCGTCAGCGCGATGGACAGCAGCAGCCGGGCCTGGAGATCGCCCGTGACCACCCCGGATTGCGCGGCGACGGAGATCAGCACGAAACCGAACTCGCCCGCCTGCGCGAGGCTCAGCGTGAAGAGGATGCGGTCGCGGCCATGCAGACGGGCGAGCAGGGCGAGCGCGTAGAGGATGCCGCCCTTGGCGAGGATCAGCCCCGTCACGATCACGACGACCATTGTCGGCGCGGCGGCGAGGACGGCGAAGTCGATGCCCGCGCCGACGGTGATGAAGAACAGGCCGAGAAGGATGCCCTTGAACGGTTCGATATCCGCCTTGAGCTCGTGCCGGAACTCGGAGCTCGCGAGGACGACCCCGGCGAGGAACGTCCCGAGCGCGGGGGAAAGACCGACGAACGACATCAGCACGGCCACGCCGATCACGAAGAGCAGCGAGACGATCGTGCGCATCTCGTGCAGCTTGCTGCGGGCGGCGAAGGTGAAGATCGGCCGCGTCAGGAACTGCCCGCCCAGGATGACGAGTGCCACCGCGGCGAGCGTGGCCAGCGCGGCGCCCCAGTTCGGCAGTTGCTCGATCCAGGTGCTGACTCCCTCAGCGATGCGCGTGCTCTCGCCGTTGCCGATGACGGGCTCCTCCGCCGCCGGCGTATCCCCGGATCGAAGCGCGACCCCGCTGGTCAGCAGCGGCATCAGCGCCAGCATCGGCAGGACCACGATGTCCTGCGTGAGCAGCACAGAGAAGGCCGAGCGTCCGCCCCGCGTCCCGGTCAGGGCCTTTTCCTCCAGCGTCTGCATCACGATGGCCGTCGAACTCGGCGCGAGGATCATGCCGATGGCCAGCGCCACGGGCCAGGGTTGTCCGAGCAGCACCGCCGCAACGGTGATGAGGGCGACCGTGAGTGCGACCTGCCCAAGTCCGAGCCCCAGGAGCCGTTGCCGCATGTCCCACAGCGACCGCGGTTCGAGTTCGAGCCCGATCAGGAACAGCATCATCACGACGCCGAACTCCGCGAAATGCTGAAGCGATTCGGTCTCGGACCCGACGAGCCCGGTCACCGGCCCGATCACGATGCCTGCCATCAGGTAGCCGAGCACGGAGCCCAGCCCCAGCCGCATGGCGAGCGGGACGCAGACCGTTGCGGCGCCGAGATAGATCACGGCCTGAAAGAGAAAGGATTCCATGTCCTGCCTCTAGGGCCTCACAGAAGTTTCGCAAAGGTTTCCGCGCATGTCTCCCGTCGCTTGCCGGGCCGCCGCCGCCGCTTCGCGCGATTCCGGACGAACGCGCTTTTCGTCGGAACATTCAGGCCCCTCGCCTTGTTCTTGTCACGACCACCGCAGGCGCGGCCGCCCGTTCGGGCCAAGCGCCGAACCGACCCCAGATTGGTCGATCTCGCCCCGAATCGGCCGCGACACGGTCAGACTGGAGCGGATTCGATCGACAGAGGCTCCGGACGCTTCCCGGTGGTTGTGCGGTGCGGGGAGTGACCGTTTGAGCGGCGCCTCGGTCCGAAAGGGCCGGGGCGTCTGTCCGTTCGCCGCGGAGTCACGCGGCCCGCGACGCGCGTGCGATCTCGATCCGGCGCCGGCCGAACGCCAGCAGGAAGATCGCTGTCAGCGCGAGCACGACGGTCGGGGCCGGCGCGCTGTCGAGCCAGAAGCTGGCATAGACGCCCCCCACCATCGCCAGCGTGCAGACGAGGACCGAGAGGGCGAGCATTCGACCGAAGCTGCGCGTCAGCAGGAAGGCAATCGCCCCCGGCGTGACCAGAAGCGCGACGGCCAGAATCAGTCCGACCGCAGACAGGACCGACACCACCGTCAGCGACAGGATCGTCAGCAGCCCGTAATGCAGCCACCCGGTGCGCAGCCCCGAGGCCTGCGCCTGGGCCGGGTCGAAGGCGTGCAGAAGGAAATCCCGCCACTTCAGGAGCAGCACGCAGACGATCGGTGCGGAAAGGGCCAGCGCGGTCCAGAGATCCGCGCGGCCGATGCCGAGCATGTTGCCGAACAGGATGTGGTCCAGATGCGCATCCGACGGAAAGGCCACGAACAGGATCAACCCGACCGCGAACATGCCTGAGAACACGACCCCCATCGCCGTGTCGCGCTTCACCCGGCTGTTCTCGGACAGGTAGCCGGTCAGCAGCGCACAGGACATGCCCGCCGCGAAGGCCCCGACGATCTGCGGCAGACCGAACAGGTAGGCCAGCACCACGCCCGGAAGGATCGCGTGGCTCACCGCGTCGCCCATCAGCGCCCAGCCCTTCAGCACGAGGAAGCACGACAGGAGCGCCGTCGGCGGGGCGACGACGAGCGCGATCAGGAACGCGTTCGTCATGAAGGGGAACTGGAAGGGCAGGAGCGCCGTCTCTATCATGCCGCCCCCCGGGCCCGCCGCCGCATAGCGAGGAGGCCGTGGCGCGGTGCGGCGACGAAGGCGGCGAGGAAGACGAGCGTCTGGAGCGTGACGATCACGCCCCCCGTCGCGCCGTTTAGGAAGAACGACAGGTAGGCTCCGAGGAAACTCGTCACCGTCCCGATGGCAACCGCGACGATCAGCAGGCGTGGGAAGTGGTCACAGAGGAGGTAGGCCGTCGCCCCCGGCGTCACGACCATCGCGATCACCAGGAACGCGCCTACGGTCTGCATCGCGGCGACGACGCTGGCCGAGAGGAGGGTGAAGAAGACGAGCTTCAGGAGGTCGGGGCGCAATCCGACCGAGCGCGCGTGTGTCTCGTCGAAAAAGGCGACCATGAGGTCCTTCCACTTCGCCAGCAGCACGGCGAGGGAGACCAGTCCGATGATGGCGAGCTGCAACGTGTCTTCGGGCGTAATGGCGAGGATGTTGCCCATCGTGATCTGCTGGATCGAGACCGCGATCGGGTTGAGGGAGACCATGAACAGGCCGAGGCCGAAGAACGACGTGAAGATGATGCCGATGACGACGTCGGTCTTCAGCCCCGACCGTTCCGTCAGGAACAGCATGGCGAGCGCGGCGAGTCCGCCCGACAGGAACGCCCCGAAGGCGAAGGGCAGGCCCAGCATGTAGGCGCCGGCCACGCCCGGCACGACCGAATGGGAGAGCGCGTCGCCGATCAGCGACCAGCCCTTGAGCATCAGGTAGCACGACAGGAACGCGCAGACGCCGCCGACCAGCGCGCTGACCCACATCGCGTTCACCATGTAGCCGTAGGCGAAGGGTTCAAGCATCGCTGTCCGTTGCGACGGGCATGCCATAGCTGACGAAGGGCCGCTCGTCGTCAGAGATGATCCGGACATCGCCGCTGCCGCCCTGCAGGTCCGCGTCGCCGAGCGTGAAGTGCCGCAGCACGCCGCCGAAGGCGCGCTCGAGGTTCGCACGCGTGAACACAGTCTCGGTGCGTCCGTAGGCCAGGACCGTGCCCTTCACGAGAACGGTATGATCGCAGAACTCCGGCACCGAGCCCAGACTGTGGGTGGAGACGAGCATTACCCGACCCTCGTCGCGCAGGTCGCGCAGCAACGCCACGATCTGCTCCTCGGTCGTTACGTCAACGCCGGTGAACGGCTCGTCGAGCAGGATCACCCGGCCGTCCTGCGCCAGCGCGCGGGCGAGGAAGACGCGCTTGCGCTGCCCGCCCGAAAGCTCGCCGATCTGCCGGTGGCGGTAATCGGACATGCCGACCCGCGCGAGCGCGTCGTCGACCGCGGTCCGGTCGGCGGATTTGGCCCGGCGCAGGAAGCCCATATGCCCGTACCGCCCCATCATCACCACGTCCTCGACCAGCACCGGAAAGGCCCAGTCGACCTCCTCCGCCTGCGGGACATAGGCGACGAGATTGGTCCGCAGCGCCTCCCGCACCGTCCGCCCCAACAGGCGTATCTCGCCCGACGTGGCGGGCACGAACCCCATGATCGCCTTGAAGAGCGTCGACTTCCCCGCGCCGTTGACGCCGACCAGCGCCGTGATGGAGCCGGGGGGCACATGGAAGCTCGCGCCGCGCAACGCGGTATGGCCGTTGCGGTAGGTGACGGTGACGTCGGTCGCGTCAATCCCGCCGCCGTCGCGCGGCTGGGGGCTCATCGCGCGCCCGAGAGGCCGCGTGCCACCGTCTCCGACGTGACGCGGAGCAGGTCGAGATAGGTCGGCACCGGCCCGTCCGCCTCCGACAGCGAGTCGACGTAGAGTTCGCCCCCGTAAGCCGCCCCCGTCTCGCGGGCGACCTGCCGAGCGGGGTCGGTGTTCACGGTGCTCTCGCAGAAGACGACGGGGATGCCGTGTTCGCGCACGCCGTCGATGACGCGCCGGACCTGTTGCGGCGTGCCCACGGCGTCGGTGTTGATCGGCCAGAGATACATCTCGTGCAGGCCGAGATCGCGGGCGAGGTAGCTGAACGCACCTTCGCAGGTCACGAGCCAGCGTCTGTCCTCGGGAACGGTGGCGAGCTCCGCGCGGATCGGGTCGAGCGTCGCCGTGATCTCCGTCTTGTAGGCCTCCGCATTGGCGGCATAGGTCTCCGCGTTCGCCGGATCGGCCTCGGAGAGGGCGTCGCGGATGTTGTCGACATAGATCAGCGCCGATTCCGCGCCCATCCATGCATGGGGGTTCGCCCGGCCCTCGTGAGCACCCTCGGTAATCGGAATGGGCGCGATGCCGTCGCTCAGCGTCGCGGACGGAATGTCGCCGAGATTTCCGAGGAACTGCTCGAACCAGAGTTCGAGATTAAGGCCGTTTCGCAGGATGAGATCGGCGTCGATCGCGCCGCGTAGGTCGCCGGGCGTGGGCGAGTAGCCGTGGATCTCCGCGCCCGGCCGGGTGACGGACACGACGTCCGCCGCGTCGCCCGCCACGTTTCGCGCCATGTCGGCGATCACCGTGAAAGTCGTCACGACCTTCAGCCGGTCCTGCGCCGTCGCCGGGCCGGCAAGGAGAAGAAGGACGGCGATCGACGCGCGGAGCATGGGAGATTTTCCAGTTGCGAATGGTTCGCAAGATGGGAGACCCCGCGGAAATGTCAAGGGCCGCCCCGGGGCGGCCCTCTCGTGCAAGCGAACGCCTCGCGGTCACTCGATCTTCGGGATCAGCGTCTCCAGCGATGCCTTGGCGTCGCCGTAGAACATCCGCGTGTTCTCCTTGAAGAAGAGCGGGTTCTCGATGCCGGAATAGCCGGTGCCCTGACCGCGCTTCGACACGAAGACCTGCTTGGCATGCCAGACTTCGAGGACGGGCATGCCGGCGATGGGCGAGTTCGGATCGTCCTGTGCCGCGGGGTTCACGATGTCGTTCGATCCGATGACGATCGCCACGTCTGTCGTGGAGAAGTCCTCGTTGATCTCGTCCATCTCCAGCACGATGTCGTAGGGCACCTTGGCCTCGGCCAAGAGCACGTTCATGTGCCCGGGCAGGCGGCCGGCGACCGGGTGGATGGCGAAACGCACCACCTTGCCGCGGGCGCGCAACTTGCGGACGAGTTCGCTCACCGCCTGCTGCGCCTGTGCCACCGCCATGCCGTAGCCCGGTACGATGATGACGCTGTCGGCCTCGTTGAGCGCGTTGGCCACGCCGTCGGCGTCGATCGCGACTTGCTCGCCCTCGACATCCATCGCCGGGCCGGACGTACCGCCGAAGCCGCCGAGGATGACGTTGACGAACTTCCGGTTCATCGCCTTGCACATGATGTAGCTCAGGATCGCCCCGGAGGAACCGACGAGCGCGCCGGTCACGATCAGCAGGTCGTTGCCCAGCGTGAAGCCGATCGCAGCCGCAGCCCAGCCCGAATAGGAGTTCAGCATCGAGACGACGACGGGCATGTCCGCCCCGCCGATCCCCATGATGAGATGCCAGCCGATGAAGCCCGCGATGAGGGCGACGAGCACCATCGTCCAGATGCCGGCCCCGTTGAAGTAGAGCAGCCCGAGGATGATCGCCACGGCCAGCGCGGCGGCGTTGAGCATGTGCCCGCCCGGGAGCTGCGTCGGCTTGCCGTCGACCTTTCCGGCGAGCTTGCCGAAGGCCACGACCGATCCGGTGAACGTGACCGCGCCGATGAAGATGCCGAGGAACACCTCCACCCGCAGGATCGCGATCTCCACCGCGTCCTTCAGGTAGAGCCGTTGGCCGAAGCCCGTCAGGCTCGCGAGGTCGTCGAGCACGATCGGATCGCCCGCCGGCAGCAGCGCATGCGCCTCCCGCATGACGAGGACCGATTGCAGCATGATCTCGGCGTTGAGGCCGATGAACACCGCCGCCAATCCGACGAAGGAGTGGAGCGCCGCGACGAGCTGCGGCATCTCGGTCATCTGCACGCGGCCGGCGACGTAGTAGCCCGCGAAACCGCCGGCAGCGATGGCGATCAGGATCAGAAGGACGTTGTGCACGCCCGGTCCGAACACGGTCGCCAGGACGGCGATGCCCATGCCGACGATGCCGTACCAGATCGCGCGCTTGGCGCTCTCCTGGTTCGACAGCCCGCCGAGCGACAGGATGAAGAGGATGGCGGCCGCGATATAGGCGGCCGAGGTGATCCCTGCGGTGAACATCATCGGGCGGCCCTCACGATTTCTGGAACATGGCGAGCATGCGCCGGGTGACGAGGAAGCCGCCCACGATGTTGATCGAGGCGATCAGCACCGAGACGAAGCTGAGGACAACGACGAGCCAGTTCCCCGACCCGATCTGCAGGAGCGCGCCGAGGATGATGATCCCCGAGATCGCGTTGGTCACCGCCATGAGCGGCGTGTGCAGCGCGTGGCTGACGCCCCAGATGACCTGGAAGCCGACGAAGCAGGCCAGCGCGAAGACGATGAAGTGCTGCATGAAGCTCTCGGGCGCGTAGCTCCCGACGAGCAGGAGCAGGATGCCGCCGGCCGCCATCAGGCCGACATGGCTCTTGGTCTGCGCGCGGAACGCGGCGAGCTCGGACGCGCGTCGCTCCTCCGGGGTCGGCTCCTTCGCCTTCGGGCGCGGCTTCTGCGCGGCGATGGCGGCGACCTTCGGCTTCGGTGGCGGCCACGTGATCTCGCCCCCGCGGGTGATCGTCGCCCCGCGGATCACGTCGTCCTCCATGTCGTGCTTCACCTGACCGTCCTTGGCGGGCGTCAGGTCGGCCATCATGTGGCGGATGTTGTTGCCATAGAGCGTCGAGGATTGCGCGGCCATGCGGCTGGGAAAGTCGGTATAGCCGATGATCGTGACGTTGTTGTCGGAGACGATCCGTTTGTCGGGCTTCGTCAGTTCGCAATTGCCACCCCGCTCGGCGGCGAGGTCGATGATGACGGAGCCGGGCTTCATCGCCTCGACCATGTCGCGCGTCCAGAGAACGGGCGCCTTCTGGTTCGGAATCAGCGCGGTACAGATCACGATATCGATGTCGGGGGCCAGCTCGCGGAACTTCTCGAGCTGCTTGGCCTGGAACTCCGGCGAGGACGGCGGCGCGTAGCCGCCCGTCTCCGCGCCGTCCGGCAATTCGCTGTCCTCGAACTCGAGGAACACGAATTCCGCGCCCATCGATTCGATCTGCTCGGCCACCTCGGGGCGCACGTCGAAGGCGTAGGTGATCGCGCCGAGCGAGGTGGAGGTCCCGATCGCGGCCAGCCCCGCCACGCCCGCGCCGATGACGAGCACCTTGGCGGGCGGCACCTTGCCCGCGGCCGTGACCTGGCCGGTGAAGAAGCGCCCGAAATTGTTGCCCGCCTCGATCACCGCGCGGTAGCCGGCGATGTTCGCCATCGACGAGAGCGCGTCCATCTTCTGCGCGCGGGAGATGCGGGGCACCATGTCCATCGCGATGGCGGTCGCGCCCCTCGATTTGACCGTCTCCATCAGTGCCTTGTTCGAGGACGGGTAGAAGAACGAGATCAACGTCTGGTCGGAACGGAGCCGCTCGGCCTCGCCTTCCGTCGGCGGGCGTACCTTGGCGACGATGTCCGCCGCCGCGAAGAGCGCGTCGGCGTCCGAAACGATCTCCACGGCGGCCGCGCGGTAGGCGTCGTCGGTGAACCCGGCCTTGCCGCCCGCGCCGGTCTCGACCAGCACCTCGTGGCCCAGCTTCTGGAGATGTCCGGCGCTCTCCGGCGTGATCGCCACGCGGGCCTCTCCCTCATGGACCTCTTTCGGTGCGCCGATCTTCATTGCATGGTCTCCCCGGGACGTTCGCGATGCTGACGCCCTTTCTGCGGTCTTTGCGATCCTGATTGCAACCTGCGTCGGCGCGAAAGATCGTTTCGTGCGCGGAGGTGCGGATGCGGGATCACGATACAGGGGACGGAACGGACTGGACGGCGCTGCGTGCGCGGTTCCACCTGCCGGAGGGGCTGATCTATCTCGACGGCAATTCGCTGGGCCCGATGCCACGGGCGGTGCCCGAGCGCGTCCGGCGGACAGTGGAGGACGAATGGGGCGGCATGCTCATCCGCGGCTGGAACGACGCCGGCTGGATGGACTGGCCGGCCCGGTTGGGCGACCGGATCGGTCGCCTGATCGGCGCGCCTGCGGGATCGACGATGGTCGGCGATACGCTGTCGATCAAGGTCTGGCAGGCGCTCGACGCTGCGCTGCGCCTGTGGCCCGAGCGGCGGGTGATCCTGTCGGACAGCGGCAACTTCCCGAGCGACCTCTACATGGCCGAGGGCTTGATCGCCGCGCTGGGCCGGGGCCATGAGCTTCGCGTGGTCGCGCCCGAGGCGGTGGCCGATTCCATCGACGCGGACGTGGCCGTCCTGATGCTGACGCAGGTGGATTACCGCACCGGCCGCCTGCACGACATGACCGCGCTGACCGCGCGGGTGCATGCGGCGGGGGCGCTCGCGATCTGGGACCTTGCCCATTCCGCCGGCGCGCTGGAGATCGACGTGACAGCCGCAGATGCCGATTTCGCCGTCGGCTGCACCTACAAGTACCTCAATGCCGGTCCGGGCGCGCCGGCCTTCATCCATGTCCGCCCGGACCTTCACGATCTCATCGAGCCGGCGCTGTCGGGCTGGCTCGGGCATGCCGCCCCGTTCGCCTTCGATCCCGCCTACCGGCCGGGGCCGGGGATCGCCCGGATGCGTGTCGGCACGCCGCCCGTCCTGCAACTCGCAGCGCTCGAGGCGGCGCTCGATATCTGGGACGATGTGGACATGGCGGACCTGCGCGTTCGCTCCCTTGCCTTGTCCGAGCGGTTCGTACGGGCGGTCGGGGCGCGCTGTCCCGACCTCGTGCCCGCCTTGCCGCCCGATATCCCGCGCGGCAGCCAGGTGAGCTTCCGCCACCCGGAGGGCTACGCAGTGATGCAGGCGCTGATCGCGCGCGGCGTGATCGGCGATTTCCGCGCGCCCGACATCCTGCGCTTCGGGTTCACGCCGCTCTTCATCGGCGAGGCCGAGGTCGACGCGGCCGTGGCGATCCTCGCCGACATCCTCGAAACCGCTGCGTGGGATACGCCGGAGTTTCGCGCGCGCAAGGCCGTGACCTGAAAGCCGCCATGCCGCCGCATACCGGATCGTCGCGATTGCCTGCGCCGCGCCGACCCGCTTCGATCGGACGAAAACGGAGAGGACGATGCTGCGCGACCATCCCGAGCGTTACGAGACGGCTCTCGAGCTGCACGCACGGCCCTTTCCTGCGCTGCGCACCGGCTCCGAGGCCGCGTTCCTCGCCGTCAAGCGCGCGCATGACGCCGCGAACCGCGACCGGGCCGCGGATCGCGCGCACCTGATCGCGCTGCTCGACCGGTTCGGGGCCGACCATCCGAAGCCGGACGCCACGCATTTCTTCGGCACGCTCGGTCGCTACCGGTTGAAATGGGAGAGCCATACCGAGTTCGTCACCTACACGATCTTTTCCGACGGCCTGACCGAGCGGCCCTTCGACGGGTCGCTCTTCGAGGCCTTCCCGCGCGACTGGCTCGACGACGCGCCCGGGCTCCGCCTCACCTCGATCCTGCTGCGCGTCGAGCCCGAGATCACGGACATCCCCGCGCGTCTCCACGACTGGTTCGAGGGCGAGAGCCTCGCCGTCAGCCGCGTCGTCGACGGCGCCGCGGTGATCGCGGGCGACTTCCGCATCGACGCGCGCGGCCATGCCCGCTTTGCCGTCTTTACCGGGGAAGAGGCGGGCGAGCGGCGGATCGGGCGGATCGTGCAACGGCTCTGCGAGATCGAGACCTACAAGACGATGTCGATGCTGGCTTTGCCGCGCGCCCGCGAGCTCGGCGCCCGGCTGACGGAGATCGACGGCGAGCTCTCGGCGCTGGTGGGCGAGCTCCGCTCCGCCGAGCGCACGTCGGACGCCACCCTCGAGCAGCTCCTCGCCATCGGCTCGGACCTCGAGACGATGCTGGCCCGCTCCGCCTTCCGCTTCGGCGCGACGGGGGCCTATTCCGCGCTGGTCGAGCAGCGCATCGGGGTGCTGCGGGAGGAGCGGTTCGGCGGGCGGCAGACCTTCGCGGAATTCATGATGCGCCGCTTCGACCCGGCGATGCGGACCTGCCGGTCGGTGGAGCGGCGGATGGAGGCGCTGGCCGAACGCGCCCGGCGGGCGGGCGACCTGCTCTCCACCCGGGTCAGCGTGGAGCGGGAGCAACAGAACGGCCGGCTGCTTCGCTCGATGGACGAACGCGCGGCGATGCAGCTCCGTCTGCAGAAGACGGTGGAGGGGCTGTCGGTCGTGGCGATCGGCTACTACGCGGTGAACCTCGTCACCTATCTCGCCTATCCGTTCGGGGCGCGGTTCGGGCTCACGAAGGAAATGATCTCCGCTCTGGCGGTCCTGCCCGTCCTGCTCGTCGTGTGGTTCGTCGTTCACCGCATCCGCGCGATGGCCGAGTGAAAGCGCCATCCCCCTTGCCGTGGGGCAGGCAGGAGAAAGCGCTAACGCGCTCGAATGCTGGCCGGAACCGAGGCGCTCGGCACCAGGACGAGGACGACACGTGACGCGTGACGACCTCCACGACTTCTACCGCGCCTACATCGCCTGCCTGAACCGGCAGGACTGGCCGAACCTGCACCGCTACGTGGGAGAGGCGGTCCGGTACAACGGCGCGTCGATCGGGCTCGACGGGTATCGGGCCATGCTCATCGGAGATTTCGAGGCCATCCCGGACCTCGCCTTCAACATCGAGCTCATCGTTGCCGAGCCGCCGACGGTCGCGAGCCGGCTGGCCTTCGACTGCACGCCGGTCGGGACATTGTTCGGCCTGCCGGTGAACGGACGACGCATGCGTTTCACCGAGAACGTATTCTACGAAGTGCGGGAGGGCGCGATACGATCCGTCTGGTCGGTGATCGACAAGGCCGCCGTCGCAGCCCAGATTCGGGATGCCTGAGGGAAGGGCGATACGGACGGAGCGTTCCTTCGCCCCCCACGCAGCTATGTCTTGCGGATCAGGCTGCCCGCGCCGTGGCTGGTGAAGAGCTCGAGCAGGACGGCGTTCGGCACCCGCCCGTCGAGGATGACGACCGCCCGCACGCCCGCGTCGAGCGCGTCGAGGGCCGTCTCGGTCTTCGGGATCATCCCGCCCGCGATCACGCCCGCCTCGGTCATCTCGCGAACCTGCGCCGCCGTCAGCGCGGTGACGACCTCGCCCGAGGCATCCTTCACGCCGCTCACGTCGGTCAGCAGCAGCAGCCGGTCGGCCTTCAGCGCCCCCGCCACGGCGCCGGCCGCGGTGTCGCCGTTGATGTTGTAGGTCTCGTCCTGCGCGCCCGTGCCGATCGGCGCGATGACCGGGATCATCTCGTCGCGGAACAGCGAGTGCAGCAGCCGCGGATCGACCTCGGTCGGCGTGCCGACGAAGCCCAGCTCGGGGTCGGTCTGCTCGCAGGTGATCATGTCCGCGTCCTTGCCGGAAAGCCCGACGGCGCGGCCGCCCGCGGTATTGATTGCCTGCACGATGCGCTTGTTGATCTCGCCGGCAAGGACCATCTCGACGACCTGCAGCGTGGCGGCGTCGGTCACCCGCTTGCCGCGCACGAATTCGGACGTGACGCCCAGCCGCTCCAGCATCGCGTTGATCATCGGCCCGCCGCCGTGGATGATGACCGGGTTGATCCCCACCGTCCGCATCAGAACCACGTCGCGCGCGAAGCTGGCCATGCCCTCGTCGGAGCCCATCGCGTGGCCGCCGAGCTTGATGACCACGACCGCGTCGTCGTAGCGCGTAAGGTAGGGCAGGGCCTCGTTCAGGGTCCGGGCGATCGCGGCATTGTCCCGATTGTCCATTGCGTCCTGCCTCTGCATCATTCGATGGCCGCGATCGTGGCACGCAGGGTCGGGATGCCCCAGCCCTTTTCGCTGCTGGTCACGATGAGCTCGGGATAGGCGGCCGGATGGCGCGCGAGCGCGGCCCGTGTCCGGTCGAGCGCGCGATCGCGCTCGGCATCCTTCACCTTGTCGGCCTTCGTCAGCACCGTCTGGAAGGTCACCGCCGAGGCGTCGAGGAGCGACATGATCTCCTCGTCCACCTCCTTCACGCCGTGGCGCGCGTCGATCAGCACGAAGGCGCGGCGCAGCGACGGGCGGCCGGCGAGGTAGGCCTTCAGAAGGTCCTGCCACTTGGCGACGACCGCCACCGGGGCGTTCGCGAAGCCGTAGCCGGGCAGATCCACGAGGTAATGGCTCTGCCCCAGCGTGAAGAAGTTGATTTCCTGCGTCCGGCCCGGCGTGTTCGAGGCGCGGGCCAGTGCCTTGCGGCCGGTCAGCGCGTTGATCAGCGTCGACTTGCCAACGTTCGAGCGACCGGCGACGCAGACCTCCACCCGGTCCGCGGGCGGCATGCCCGACATCGCGACGACGCCCTTGAGGAAGTCCGGCTCGGAGACGAAAAGCTTGCGCGCCCGCTCCGCCGACGCCCCGTCCGGGGCCTCGGCCTCGGGGAAGGGCAGGATCGGCCCGGCGCTCATTGCAGAACCAGTTCGTCGCCGGTCTCGACCCGGCCCGGGGCGATACAGGTCAGGTAGACGCCGAAGTCGCGGTGGCCCCAGCCCCCCTCGAGCGCGCCCAGCGTGTCGCCGTCGATGCGGCCGGTCTCGGGGTCGGCCATCGTCGCACGGCAGCGGGTGATCCGCTCGGCGACGCGGAACCGCGCCGTGCCGAGCGCGACCTCGCGTCCGATCCACTCGAACTCGACCCAGGGCGCGGCCCCGTCGATCCAGAGGTTGCCGCGCCAGCGATGGCGGCTCAGGTCGCGGCCCATATGCGCGGCCAGCGCATCGAGGCTCGCGACGTTGTTGAGCGAGATCGAGGGGAAGTCGGTGTCGGTGTAGCCCCGCTCTGCCGACCGGACGATCCCGGTCGGGCTGGCGCGCCCGGGGTCGAGGAGCGGCGCGATCCAGTCGAGGAAGACGCGGTTGTCGCCATCGGGGTCGAAGGTCAGGTCCGGCCGCTCGGGATGGTGCAGCGTGACCGCATCCGTGCCGCTCTCCGCGGTGATCGCCATCAGAGCCGGCAGCTTTGCGCCCCGCTGGAAGTTCGCCGCCGGGGCCCATTCGGCGCCTCGCTGCTTCGAAGTCTCGTGAACGACGGCCCAGACCCGGTCGCCCGGAACGGTGCCGTCCTCCGCGATGTCGAAGCCATCCAGCGCCTCCCGGCCGTGCCCCTTGATCGGGTGGCGCCAGATTTCGGCGAGCCTCATTTCTCCGCCGGTGCCTTGGCGTCGTTGGCCGCCGCGGGCTTCTTGCGGCCGAGGCTCGACTTGATGTTTCCGAAGAGGTCTGGCTTCGCACCGTGACTGCGCATGATCGTGTATTGCTGCAGGAAGGTGATCGTGTTGTTGCCGATCCAGTAGACCACCAGGCCGCTCGCGAAGCCGCCCAGCATGAACATGAAGACCCAGGGCAGCCAGGCGAAGATCATCGCCTGCGTGGGGTCGGTCGGGGCCGGATTCAGCTTCTGCTGCAACCACATCGAGATGCCGAGCATGATCGGAAGGATCCCGATGAAGATGAGCGCGAGGATCGAGCCCGGGTCCGGAGCGGCCCAGGGCAGCAGCCCGAAGAGGTTGAAGAGCGACGTCGGATCGGGTGCGGAGAGATCCTGGAAGGGTCCGAAGAACGGCGCGTGGCGCAGCTCGATCGTGACGAAGATCACCTTGTAGAGGCTGAAGAAGATGGGGATCTGCATGAGGATCGGCAGGCAGCCCGCCGCCGGGTTCACCTTGTTGGTCTTGTAGAGCTCCATCATCCCCTGCTGGAGCTTCTGGCGATCGTCGCCGGCACGCTCCTTCAGTTTCTCCATCTCCGGCTGGAGTTCCTTCATCCGGGCCATCGAGACGTAGGACTTGTAGGCCAGCGGAAAGAGGATCGCCTTGATGCCGAGCGTGAGCAGGATGATCGCCACGCCCATGTTGCCGATCACGCCGTTGAGCCAGTGCAACGCCGCGAAGATCGGCTTCGTCAAGAAGTAGAACCAGCCCCAGTCGATCGAGTCGACGAAACCCGCCACGCCCTCCTCGTTCTGGTAGTGCCGGATCGTCTCCCATTCCTTCGCGCCGGCGAAGAGCCGCGACTCGGAGGAGACCGTCGCGCCCGGCGCGACCTCGACCGGGGGCAGGCGGGTCTCGGTCTGGTAGATGTCGGCGCTGTCGACGTACTTGACGATTTCGGCGAAGGGCGCGCCCGCGGGGGGGATCAGCGTCGTCATCCAGTACTTGTCGGTGAATCCGATCCAGCCATCCGCGCTGGCCTCGACCCGCTGCACGCGGCCGCCCTCGGCGGGCACTTGGTCGAGATCGGTCATGTCGTCGTAATCGACCTCGATCAGCTCGCCGTCGCTGCGTGCGACGACCCCTTCATGCAGGATGAAGAAGTTGACCGTGTCGGGTTCCCCGTGCCGCGCGACGAGCCCGTAGGGCGCGAGCCGGACCGGGGCATCGGTGGTGTTCTCGACGCTTTGCTCGACATCGAACATGTAGTCCTCGTCGACCGAGATCGTGCGGCGGAAGACGAGCCCTGCGCCGTTGTCCCAGTTCAACGTCACCGGCGTCTCGGGCGTGAGTTCGGCCCCCTCGGGTGCGCTCCATTCGGTCGTCGCCGAGGGCACCGCGTCGAAGTCGAGGTCGCCGCCAGGCACCCATCCGTGCAGCGCGTAGTAGGCGCCGGGCCCGCCCGCGGGCGAGAGCAGGGTCACGATCGGGGAATCGTCGTCGATCGTCTCCTGGTAATCCTTGAGCGAGATGTCGTCGATCCGGCCGCCGG
Organism: uncultured Jannaschia sp.; assembly: GCF_947494055.1. Classification (GTDB taxonomy): domain Bacteria; phylum Pseudomonadota; class Alphaproteobacteria; order Rhodobacterales; family Rhodobacteraceae; genus Jannaschia. Next base: position 43,414 of record NZ_CANLTR010000024.1, read on the forward strand.
TCAGCGAGATCGAGCCGGTCAGGCGCGGCGTGTCGACCGGGACGCGGTTGGTCGCCGCGACGGCCTCGGCGCGGGTCTCCTCGGGCGTCGCGACGACCGCACCGGGGACCGCGGCGGTTTCCACGCCCCCCGAAGTGGGCGGCGCGACGGCGCCCGTGGCCGTGTCCTGAATGCCGTCGGACGTGTCCCCCTCGACGATGTCGGGCGAGCGCTGCTCCGGCGGGAAGAGGAAAAACCACACCAGCAGCACCAGCGCGCTGAGCACCGTGGCAAGAATGAGGTTCTTGTTCTGATCGTCCATTACGGGCCTGTCGCGCGAATGTCGGGAATTGCGCGCCGTTCAACAGACCATGCCTACCAAGGTCAAGGCGAAAGCGGATCAATGGCGGGCCCGGCCGTCCGTGTTCACGTCGCCGTCAGGCTGTGCCCTGCGGGTGCATGTTTCGCAGCGCCGCGTTCGAATGGGGCTGAAGGGCGCGGGCCCAGGCGGTGGTCTTCTCGAACGGCATCGGTCGGGCGATGCCGTCGCCCTGCAGATGCGGGCAGCCCATCTCCACGAGGGTGGCCTTCTCCTCGGGCGTCTCCACGCCTTCGGCCAGCGTCTCGATCGAGAGGCTCTCAGCCAGTCCGAGGATGGCGCGGACGATCTCCTGCTTCGTCGGGTCGCTATCGATGCCCGCGACGAAGGAGCGGTCGATCTTGATCCGGTGGACGCCGAACTTGGCGATATGCGCGATCGACGCCGCGCCGGTGCCGAAATCGTCCAGATCGAGGCGAAAGCCCGCCTTCCGCAGCGCCATGACGTTGCGCATGATCGCCTCGTCCGCGTCGCGCAGCGTGACCGTCTCGAGGATCTCGATGGCGAGGCGGCCGGGCTCCATGTCGTGTCGGTCGAGCTGCCAGATGACCCGCTCGGCCATGCGCGGATCGGCGAGTTGCTCGAGCGAGACGTTGACCCCGACGCAGGGCACGTCGATCCCGGCCGCGTCCCACGCGGTCAACGCGTCGAGGCTGGCCTTCAGGACCTGCTCGCCGAGCTCCGCAGACTTGCCCGCGGAGTGGATCGTCGGCAGGAACTGCGCCGGCGACAAGATGCCGAGATCGGGGTGATGCCAGCGGACCAGTGCCTCGAAGCCGGCGATGCAACCGGTCAGGGCGTTGATCTGCGGCTGGAACCAGGGGCGGATCTGACCGCTCTCCAGCGCGTCATCGATCTGAAGCGCAAGGCGGTGGTCGGTCTCCACCTGCGCCTGCATGTCGGGGTTGAACGCGCGGATGGCGTCGTTGCCCTGCTGCCGGGCCATCCGCAGCGCACAATCGGCGGCGGCGAGCATCGCGGCACCGGAGCGGGCGGGCGCCATTCCTTCGCTGCAGATGCCGATGCAGGCATGCACGCGGATCGAACGGCCCTCGATCGAGATCGGCTGCGCGACGGCGGCCTGGATACGGTCGACGATGCTCATGACCACGTCGAGATCGGCCCGGCGGGTGGGCGCGAGCACGACGACCGCGCCGTCGTAGCCGGTCCGCATGACGATGTCGGCGCCGCGCATCGCGGTGGTGATGCGCTGGATGACGCGGTCCATGACCTTCTCGCTGATCTCCGTGCCCCATTCGCCGTCGGCAATGTGGAGGTCGTCGATCTGGGCGTGAAGCACGGCGGTGGTGCGGTCGCGGCGAGTGCAGTCGGCAAGCGTGTCGTCGACGATCCGCTGCAGCGCGAGGCGGTCGAGCGGCTGCACGACGAGGTGGGAGGCAGACTGTGCGCCGGGGCGGCGTCCGAGGCGTCCGTCGAGGGCGAGGAGGACCGGCAGGAGGATGACGAGGGCCATCGTCAGGGCTTCCAGCCCAAGCAGCCAGGCCCCGGTGACGAGGACCGGATAAAGGAGCAGCCATTCCACGTTGCGCAGCGCCGCACGCAGACGCGCAAGCGATGTCGGTCCGATCCCGGTCCCGTGCGACATGAGTGACTCCGATTGGCCGGTGCGAGCCTGTAAACCTCCAAATTATGACCAAGAGCTTAACAGGGCCTCAACCGTCGGATGTACCTCCGGAAAGATCGTCATGGATCACCGGCGCAAGACCGGCGAAGTCGAAGAGTGCCGGGTCGAGGAGGTGCGAGGGCCGGACTTGCGTGAGGGCGGAGAACATCTTTGCGCGCCGACCGGGATTGCGGGTTTCCCAGTCGTCGAGCATTCCCTTGATCGCCTGTCGCTGGAGACCGTCCTGCGAGCCGCAGAGGTCACACGGGATGATTGGGTAGCGCATGGCCTGGGCGAACCGGGCGCAGTCGGCCTCCGAGACATGGGCGAGGGGGCGCAGGACCGTCAGGTCGCCCTCGTCGTTCACCAGCTTCGGCGGCATCGTCGCGACCTTGCCGCCGTGGAAGAGGTTGAGAAAAAACGTTTCGAGGATGTCGTCGCGGTGATGCCCGAGGACCACGGCCGAACAGCCCTCCTCGCGCGCCACGCGGTAGAGGTTACCGCGCCGCAGCCGCGAGCAGAGCGCGCAATAGGTGCGGCCGGCGGGCACCTTGTCGGTGACGATGGAATAGGTGTCGCGGTACTCGATCCGATGCGGCACGCCCATCCGTGCAAGGAACTCGGGCAGGACGGTGGCCGGAAACCCCGGCTGTCCCTGGTCGAGGTTGCAGGCGAGAAGGTCGACCGGCAGGACGCCGCGCCACTTGAGCTCGGTCAGCGCCGCGAGGAGGGTGTAGCTATCCTTGCCGCCCGACAGGCAGACGAGCCAGCGGTCCCGATCTCCAGCCGGCGCGCCTCCGGCGCAACGTCGAACCATGCCGTAGCGGTCCACCGCCTCCCGCGTCTCGCGGATGATACGCTTGCGGAGCTTGCGGAACTCCGTCGTCTTCGGCGCGCCCGCGAAGAGCGGATGGATGTCGTCGGTCTCGTCCAGCATGGGCCGCCTCCTAGGCGCGTCAGGGCACGTTGTCGATGCCGGACCGACCCCAGGGGTGGCAGCGCGCGACGCGGCGTATCGACAGCCAGCCGCCGTGCAGGCCGCCATGCTTCGCGAGCGCCTCGAACGCGTAGGCCGAGCAGGTCGGCTGGAACCGGCAATTGTGACCGACATGCGGGGAGGCCACCGCCCGGTAGAGGTGGACAGGCCAGGACAGGACGCGGGCAAGGGGGGTCATCCGCCGGCCTTGTCATGCGCCTTGGCGAGCGCACGGCGCAGGTCGTCGCGGAGCGCCTCGAACGCCCGTCCCGCCGTCACCTCCGCCCGTCCGATCAGCGCGTAGTCCCAGCCTTGACGTCCCCGCGTGGGAAGCTCGAGCCGGGCAATCTCTCGCAGGCGACGCTTCGCGCGGTTTCGCGCCACCGCGTTACCGACCTTCTTCGAGCAGGTGAACCCGACTCCGATGACGGGATCGCCGTCGCCCCGGTCCCGCGCCTGCAGCAGGAACGATTCCGCAGGAACCCGGACCGCGCGGTTGAGCGCGAGGAATTGCGGACGCTTGCGCAGCACGCGTAGCGACGCCGGAGAGGCGGTCCCCTCCGACGCCGGATCGATCACGTCGATCGGTTGGCTCAGGCCGAGAGCGACTTGCGGCCGCGAGCGCGGCGGGCGTTCAGGATCTTGCGGCCGGCCTTGGTGGCCATGCGCGCACGGAAGCCGTGACGGCGCTTGCGGACGAGGTTCGAGGGCTGGAAGGTGCGTTTCATGGCCTTCACTCCGTAGGACTTGGGCCGGAATCGAACGTGCGGCCGCCAGAAAAACTTGGAGCCGCCGTCTAGGTCACCCATCCGGGGCTGTCAACGGGCCGGGATGGCCGAAACAGGCACGATACGATCCGGCGCCGGTTTTGAAACATTGCGTGGCCGGCGCTATCCCTGCGGACACGGCGGCTCAGGTCGACGTGATCCGGACTGGGCTTAGATGACATCGCGAGACAGGCTCTCAACCGGCCCGCACCGCATGACACGAGGCGCCATGACAGACCGAACGACGACGCAGGGACGACGCGGCCTGGCGCGCTACGGGCCGATCCTGCTCATTGCCGTCGTGGCTGTAGCCGGGGCGTTCCTGCTGCGGGACAGGATCGGCTTCGATGCGCTGGCGCAGAACCGGGAGGCGCTGATCGCGTTCCGGGACGCGAACTACCTCCTGACGGTGGCGGGATTCTGTCTGGCCTATGTGGCCATCGTCGCCTTCTCTCTGCCCGGCGCGGCGATCGCGACGCTGACCGGCGGCTTCCTGTTCGGGCTGTTCCCGGGCGTCCTCTACAATGCCGGTTCGGCGACCATCGGCGCGACCCTGATCTTCCTTGCGGCGAAGCACGGCCTCGGCGACCGGCTCGCCGCGCGGATGGACGGCGCGGGGGGCGCCGTGCGCAAATTGCGCAACGGCATCCGCGAGGACGAGACGTCGTATCTCTTCATCATGCGATTGATCCCGGTCGTGCCGTTCTTCGTGGCCAACCTCGTCCCGGCCCTCATGGGCGTGTCGCTGCGAAAGTATGTGGCGACGACCTTCCTGGGGATTCTGCCGGGAAGCCTCGTCTACACCTGGGTCGGCGCCGGACTGGGCGAGGTCTTCGCGCGGGGCGAGACGCCCGACCTCGGCATCATCTTCGCGCCGCACATCCTCGGTCCGATCCTCGGCCTCGCGGCGCTTGCGCTGTTGCCGGTGGTGGTCAAGAGATTACGGCGGAAGGATTGACACGATGCAGGATATCAAGACCGACGCTCTGGTTCTCGGCGCCGGTTCCGCGGGGCTGAGCTTCGCGGCAGGGGCGAGCCGGATGGGCGCCGACGTGACCCTGATGGAGGGGCACAAGATGGGCGGGGATTGCCTGAACTATGGCTGCATTCCCTCCAAGTCCCTGCTCGCCGCCGCCAAACATGCCCATGCCATGACGACCGGCGAGCCCTTCGGCATCACCCCGGTCGCCCCCGAGATCGATTACGCCGCCGCCAAGCGCTACGTGAAGCACGTCATCGAGACGATCGCGCCGGTCGACAGCCAGGAGCGGTTCCAGGGGTTGGGCGTCCGCGTCATCCGCGCCGATGGACGGTTCGTGGACGAACGCACCGTCGAGGGTGGCGGATACCGGATCACCGCGCGGCGCATCGTCATCGCCACCGGGTCCTCGCCGCTCGTTCCGCCGATCACCGGGCTCGCGGATGTGCCCTACCTGACCAACGAGACGATCTTCGACCTGATGGAGCGTCCCGAGCACCTGCTCATCATCGGTGGTGGCCCGATCGGAATGGAGATGGCGCAGGCGCATGTCCGGCTCGGCTGTCGCGTGACGGTGATCACGGGCGGACGCGCAATGCCCAAGGACGACCCTGAATTGTCCGCGCTGGTGCTCGACCGCCTCCGGGCCGAAGGGGTGGAGATCGTCGCGGGGGCGAAGGCCGATCGTGTTTCCGGGCAGGCCGGCAAGATCACGGTGCGGACCGAGAAAGGCGAGTGGACGGGGACGCACCTCCTCGTGGCGGCCGGGCGCAAGCCCAATATCGAGCGGCTCGATCTGGACAGGGCCGGCATCGCGTATGATCGCGCCATCAAGGTCGGCGACGACCTCAGGACGACCAACCGCCGGGTCTACGCCATCGGCGACGTTGCCGGGCGGCTCCAGTTCACGCATGTGGCCGGCTATCACGGCGCGACCGTGATCCGCCCGATCCTGTTCGGTCTGCCCGCGAAGGCCCGGACGGACCACATTCCGTGGGTGACCTATACCGATCCGGAGCTGGCCCAGGTCGGCCAGACGGAGGCCCAGGCGCGCGAGGCGCACGGGGACCGGCTCGAGGTGCTGCGCTTCCCTTACGACGAGAACGATCGCGCGGTCGCCGTCGGCCGCCCGGACGGGCTCATCAAGGTGATGGCCGTCCGAGGCAAGATCGTCGGCGCTTCCATCGTCGGCGACGCGGCGGGCGAGCTGATCGGGCTCTGGGCGCTGGCGATCGCCGACGGCATGAAGGTGGGACAGATCGCCCAGATGGTCGCGCCCTATCCGACATTGGGCGAAGTCTCGAAGCGCGCGGCGGGGCAATACTACGTCCCCCGCCTGTTCGAGAACGACGCGGTGAAGCGCGTGGTCCGCCTGGTGCAGCGCTGGGTGCCGTGACGAACGGGCCTGTCGCCAAAGGCGGACGCGGGCGCTAGGGTCCGCCCCGACCCCAATCGACCGGGCCTTCGATGCTGCGTTCTCTTTCCGGCCGTTTCCTGATCCTCACGATCGCCTTCGTGATGCTGGCGGAGGTGCTGATCTTCGTTCCGGCCATCACGCAGTTCCGGCTCGACTACCTGTCGGACCGTCTGGAGCGGGCGCAGATCGCGTCGCTCGCGCTTCTCGGCACGAACGACATGATCGACCCGGAGCTGGAGAAAGAGCTCCTGCAGAACGCGGGCGTCCTGAACGTCGTGCTGCGGCGGGATGCGTCGCGGCAACTCGTCCTTTCCTCCAACCTGAAGGCGCCTGTCGTGGCGACCGTGGATCTTCGCGACGCGAACCGGATCGTGGACATGCGCGACGCCTTGCGCCGGTTCGTCGTACCCGGGCGCGAGATCATCCGCGTGATTGCCGATCCCGCTCGCGACGGTGGCGATCTTATCGAGGCGGCGATCGACACGACGGACCTTCACCGCGAGATGATCCGGTACGGGCGCAACATCCTCGCGCTGAGCCTCGTGATCCTCGTCATCACGTCGCTTGCTCTGTTCCTAGCGGTACGCCGCCTGATGGTTCAGCCGATCGAGGACCTCGTCGCCCAGATGAAGCGGTACGCCGCCGCGCCCGAGGATGCCCGGCAGGTGATCGAGCCGCGCTCGGGCATCCGCGAGTTGCGTGAAGCGGAAACGACGCTGCGCGATCTCGAGACCCAGCTGACGGCCTCGCTTCGCCAGAAGGAACGCCTCGCCCAGCTCGGTGGCGCGGTCGCGAAGATCAGCCATGACCTGCGCAACATCCTGACCACCGCGACGCTTTTGGCCGACCGGATGGAACGGGTGGACGATCCGACGGTCAAGCGCGTGGCGCCGAAGATCGTCAGGTCGCTGACCCGCGCGGTGAACCTTACTGAAGGCACGCTCGCCTTCGGCCGCGCGGAGGAGGCGCCGCCGGCCTTGCAGCGGGTCGAACTGGTTCCGCTCCTCGACGAGGTGATCGAGAGCGAGCGGCTTGCCTATGAGGGGGACGACGTCGCCATTCGCCAGGACGTTCCCGCCGGCACGGTGATCCGGCTCGATCCCGAGCAGATGCATCGCGTTCTGGGCAACCTCATACGCAATGCCCGACAGGCGATTCAAACGACGCAAGCGCCCGGAGAGATCGTTGTCTCGACGGAAGAGACGGCCGATCTCTGGCGCATCCGGGTCGCCGATACCGGTCCCGGCCTGCCGCTGCGTGCACAGGAGAACCTGTTTCAGGCCTTCCAGGGCAACGTGCGAAAGGGCGGCACAGGTCTCGGCCTCGCCATCGCCGCCGAGCTCGTGCGCGGGCATGGCGGCATGCTCGAGATGGAGCGAACCGGACCGGACGGGACGACCTTCCGGATCGACCTGCCGAAGGGAATGACGGCCTAGGTGTTCAGTCCCGGCATTTGGTGGATCGGATTGAGGATG
>NZ_CANLTR010000025.1 GCF_947494055.1 uncultured Jannaschia sp.
GCGCGCCGCAACGCTCATCAGGTGGCCGGGCGTCGAGAGCACCTTTCTGTTCGTCATAGCTACTGCCTTGCAAACCACTTCTGCGACTTGCATACGTTCGTATGTATATACGGGTCAATGCCGGGCATCGAGGCCGCCCCTCAACCGGACCCTCCGGAGGCCAAACGATGGCGCACGAGCAGATCACGGTCCACGCACGCGACGGCAACTGCACGACGCACGTCCTTACCGCCAAGGACGGCAAAGGCGGGCCCGCTATCCTGTTCTACTTCGACGCAGGCGGCATTCGTCCGGTTGTCATCGACATGGCCCAACGGCTCGCAGACGCGGGCTACGTCGTTTTCGTCCCGGATCTATTCTATCGCCATGGTGCCTATGGTCCATTGGTTCCGGCGGAGGTCTTGGCCGGCGATGTCGCCGCGATCCTCGGCCCACTCATGGCATCGACCGGCAACGCCATCGCGGCTGAGGATACCGCACCTATCCTGTCCTGCGCCGACGCGCGATCCGACGTGCGTGGGACGAAGATCGGCACGATCGGTTTCTGCATGGGAGGCGGGATGGCCATTGCAACGGCAGGAACCTACCCTGACAGGGTCGCCGCGGCTGCGAGCTTCCACGGGGGCGGCCTGGCATCCGACGCACCAGATAGCCCGCACCTCTGCGCCTCGAAACTGCATGCAGAACTCTATATCGCGGCAGCCGAGGCCGACGAGTTCTATCCGCCCGCCATGGCTGACAACTTCCAGTCCGCCTTGCACGCGGCGGGCGTGACCTACACGCACGAAACCTATTCGGCCGGCCACGGATGGATGAAGCCGGACTTCCCCAGCTACGACGAAGCGGCGGCCGAGCGGGGTTGGAGAGAGATGATTTCGTTCTTCGACCGCTTGCTGAAAGCCCGATAGTTCAGGTCCAGAGACATGCAGGCACCACAGCCGCCATTCGTCCGTTGCGCTTCATCGATCAATAAGGGCTGAAATCGGACCTCCACGCGATGCAAGGTTCATGATGGCTCTGTTGCGCAAATCTCCTGACGGGCGGACTTCCCCTTCCCCCGTTTAACGTCAGCCGACAGGCTGCGTGGCGGGGATGCCGAGTGAGGTGAAGCGGTTGAGGCTGGCGATGCGGACTTGGAGCTCGGCGGTCTGGCGGTCGAAGTCTCGGGCGGCGAGCCTTTGGCCGAGAAGCTTCATGCAGTTCATCCATTGGCCGGCAGGGCATTGCGAAGCAATGTCCCGAAAGGCTTGGTCTCGATGCGGATGCGGATGCGGATGCGGATGCGGATGCGGATGCGGCTGCGGCGGTGGTAGCCACTCCATCGGCGCCAAGCGTCCTGCCGAAGCGCTTGATGGCGCGCAGGGCCTCGTTCCTCGGTGCAGCTCCGGGGCTGTCTTTCTTCCAGGGCTTCGCGTCGCGACGCGGCGGGATGATCGCCTCGGCGGCCTGGGACGCGATGGCGTCGCGGCAGGCGCGGCCATCATAGGCGCCGTCGGCGGTCACCGACGCGATCGGCTCGCCCGTGGGGATCTGCGACAGCAGACCGGGCAGCATCGGCGCGTCGCCGACGCCGTTCCCGGTGATCTCGACGGCTCGGACTTCCAGCGTCGCCTCGTCCACCGCCAAGTGCACCTTGCGCCACACGCGGCGCTTGGCCCCGCCATGCTTGCGTGCATGCCGTGCTGCGGGCTTACGCGGCCCCGTATGGGGCCACGGTCCCTGCGCACCCTTCGCCCCGGACCTTGATACCGGTGCTGTCGATCAGGAGATGCAGCGGCCCACCCGATCCCCGGTAGGGCAGTTGCACGGCCAGGGTCTTCTAGCGCCGGCACAGCGTCGAGACTGAGGAGGATCAGCGAGCCTTCCAGTGGAAGGATCGCCCGACGAAGGGCACCGGCCAATCGAGGCCCGCAAGCCGCAGCAGGCTCGCCACGAAGCCCGTCGTCTGGCGCAGCGGGAGCCCAAATAGGACCTTGATCGTCAGGCACGCCTGGATCGCCGCGTCCGAGAAAGTCTGCTGACGGCCGCGCTTGCCCGACGGTGCCGCATGCCAGTCCATGTCCGGGTCGAACCAACCTTTCGTGACATTGCTGCGCAATGCACTGTCGGTCAGCGGACGGTCAGCGACCCCCGCGCTCGTAGCGATGCGTCGTAGCTGGACCAGTTCAGGGTGCGATAGCGGGTGGGCGCAGGTTTGGACATGCCGCTCAGCTATGTCGCCGGACTCGCGATGTGAATCCCAGGCAGGCTTTGCGCAACAAGGCCCATCGGAATCCCTTGTCCTGGCGGATATCCGCGTGAGCGACCTCGCCGAGAACAACTTCGTCCTGAACGAGACCCTTCTCACCTGACCGTTCCCGTTCGAGGGGGTCAGCGCGCGGAGGCGTTCGCTTCAAGCACATCGAGTGCAATGGTCGCTGGCGCGATGTTCTGGCGGGCAATTGAGTGCGACAGGCCCGATGCCTCTCCTGAGGTATCGGGCCAGGTTACCAGACTTGCATATGCTGCCTGCCTGGCGAGGCTATGCGCCATCCCTTACGAAGGCCAGCAGGTCGGGGTTGATGACCTCGGCATGGGTCGTGAGCATTCCGTGTGGATAGCCCTCGTAGACCTTCAGCGTGCCGTTCGGCAGCAATTCCGAGGACAACATCGCCGAGTTGCCGATCGGAACGATCTGGTCGTCGTCGCCGTGCATCACGAGCGTCGGGACCGAGATCGCTTTCAGATCCTCGGTCTGATCGGTTTCGGAGAAGGCCTCGATGCCGTCGTAATGGGCTTTCGCGCTGCCCACCATGCCCTGGCGCCACCAGTTCTGGATCACGCCGGGATAGATGGTCGCGCCGTCCCGGTTGAAGCCGTAGAATGGGCCCGAAGCGACATCGAGGTACAGTTGCGCGCGGTTTCCGGCGACACCCTCGCGGAACCCGTCGAAGGTCTCGATCGGCAACCCGCCGGGATAGGCTTCGGTCTTCAGCATGATGGGCGGGACGGCGCTGACGAGGATCGCCTTGGCGACCCGTCCGGCCGGCTCGCCGTGACGGGCGACGTAGCGCGCGACTTCGCCGCCCCCGGTCGAATGGCCAATATGCACCGCGTCGCGAAGGTCCAGATGCTCGACGACCGCGAAGGCATCGGACGCGTAATGGTCCATGTCGTGCCCCTCGCTCACCTGGGCGGACCGGCCGTGGCCGCGCCGGTCGTGAGCGATAACGCGGAAGCCGTTATGCAGGAAGAACAGCATTTGCGCGTCCCAGTCGTCGCTGGAAAGCGGCCAGCCGTGATGGAACATGATCGGCTGGGCTTCCTTCGGACCCCAATCCTTGTAGAAGATTTCGGTGCCGTCTTCGGTCGTGACATAGGCCATGGTGAAAGGTCCTTCCGTTTCCAGGTGTGTGGCGGCTCCCGCCAGTCCGGGCATCGCGGCGAACGTGCCCATGGCGAGCCCGAGTTCGATGAAATCGCGGCGGTTCGGCAGGAAGCTGGTGTTGCGCGGGACTTCGTTCGCGGACATGGGCGAACCCTCCATCGAATGTGTGGGCATCGGAGCCGGGCTTGGGTGCGGCCCGTTGCGGTTACGGCGTGCGGGCGCAGCGTCTGGACCGTTCCGCCCTGTGGGCTCGACGGTCGGTCAAAGAGGTAACGGCAAACTCCGGCGCGCCCCAGCGAACCAAGGTATACGGCTTCGGCGCCGGCGGGGCCGGACCTCGGCGTCTTTCCACGGATCTCCTGCAGGACACGGACCGAAACGTCGGCATACTTTGATATGGCGGGCCAGTCGCGGCACGGCTTTCGACACTCGGCCGACGGCGCCCCGAGACGTGGCCTCGGCCCGGGGTTTCCGAACCCGACCCGTGGGTCGGGGCCCCGCGGGGTCGAGCCTTCGCCGCCCGCGACGGCGAATCGTGCGCGACAGACGTTTCGGAAGGGAACCTCAGCCGACCCGCCGATCATACTTCGATATGATGGCTTGCCGCCCACGAATGGTTCTAGGCTTGCCGCGAACGATGTGAAGCCAACGCCCCGAGACGCCCTCGACGGCACAGAGGGGCGGTCGGTTCGGACGCGATGCGAAAGAGGAGCGAGAATGAGCTGGAGCCCATGCCCCGACCCCAAGCTCGGGAGCCGCGCGGATGTCGATGCGGTGGACATCCTGATCGTCCCGCGCGCCGTCGATCTGGGAGAGATGACGGTGCGCCGTGCCCTGCCCTCGACGAAGCGGCAGATGGTCGGTCCCTTCATCTTCTTCGACCAGATGGGGCCGGCGGAGTTCCTGACGGATCAGGGGATCGACGTGCGGCCGCACCCGCATATCAACCTCGCGACGCTGACCTATCTGTTCGAAGGCGAGATCCTGCATCGCGACAGTCTCGGCACCGAACAGGCGATCCAGCCGGGCGCCGTCAACTGGATGCGGGCGGGCCGCGGGATCGTCCATTCCGAACGGACGAGCGCGACGCGAAGGCGCGACGGCCAGCGGCTCTTCGGGATACAGACCTGGATGGCGCTGCCGGAGGATCAGGAGGAGGACGACCCGGCCTTCCTGCATCACGGTGCCGAGGCCTTGCCGAACGTGGATGTCGACGGAGTGACCGCACGGCTGATCGCCGGGCGCGCCTTCGGGGAGACGTCGCCACTGGTGACGGCGTCGGAGACCCTTTACGCCGATGTCGGGCTCGCCGCCGGCCGGACGATGCCGATCGACCCGGATTACGAGGAGCGCGCCCTCTACACGATCTCGGGCGAAATCGAGATCGGCGGCGACCGCTTCGGTCCGGCGCAACTTCTGGTGCTGCGCCCCGGCGACCCGATCACGGTCCGGGCGACGAACAATGCCCGCTTCATGCTCTTCGGCGGCGCGCCGATGGGGGGGCCGCGTTACATCTGGTGGAACTTCGTCTCGTCCCGCCGCGAGCGGATCGAGGCGGCGAAGGAAGAATGGGCCCGCGGGCGCTTCGACACGGTGCCGGGCGACGAGGCCGACTTCATTCCGCTGCCGCAAAGCATCGGCAAGCCGAAACGCGCGACGGGCGGCGTCTTCTACCCTTGAGCCTGGAAGCGCGGCAGGGTCCGAACCCGCGCCGATCTGCCGGCCCTCGCCAAAGCGCAAACCAGGGAACGGATCGTGGTGACGATGGACGAGATGCAGCACGAGGCCGGTTCCGACGCGGCGGACGCATTCGGGGGCCGGCAGGCCCAGGCCTTCCCGACCCTCACCGCCGATGAGATCATGCGCCTGGCCCGGTTCGGCGCGACGCAGACGTTCGGCGCCGGGGAAGCCCTGTACCGGGCCGGCGAGACCGGGCATGGCCTGGTGATCCTCCAGCGGGGCAGCGTGACCATTTCCCACGCCGATCCGTCCGGCGTCAGGACACAGATCGCCAGCCAGACGGTCGGCACCTTCCTCGGCGAGATCGCGCAGATTTCGGGGCGGCCATCGCTGGTGGATGCCACCGCCGATGACGACGTGCAGGCCCTCGTCATCGCGCCCGATCGCCTCAGGGCCCTGCTGATCGCGGAGGCGGAGATCGGCGAGCGCATCATGCGCGCCCTGATCCTGCGACGGGTGAACCTCCTGCGGTCCAGCATCGGCGGTCCGATCATCCTCGGAACCGCCGGGGATGGCCGCATATTGCGGCTCGAGGGGTTTCTCGCGCGCAACGGGCATCCGCATCAGCGCCTCGATCCCGCGGACGACTCGGGCGCGGCTGCGCTGATCGAACGGTTCGAGCTCTGCGAGGGGGAACTCCCCATCGTCATCTGTCCGGGCGGACAGATCCTGCGCAACCCGACCGAGACGGAACTGGCCCGCTGCCTCGGGATCGGCGGGACGATCGACGAGACCCGGACCTACGACGTCGTGATCGTCGGGGCCGGACCGGCCGGACTGGCCGCCTCGGTCTATGCCGCCTCCGAGGGATTGTCGGTGCTGATGCTGGATTGCCGGTCCTTCGGTGGCCAGGCCGGTGCCTCCGCGCGGATCGAGAACTATCTCGGCTTCCCCACGGGGATCAGCGGCATGGCGTTGATGGCCCGGGCCAAGAACCAGTCCGAGAAGTTCGGCGTGGAGTCCGCGATTCCGGAAGAGGCGGTCGTGCTGGCGTCCGGGGCCGATCCGGCCGAGGAGTTGAGCCTTCTCCTCGCGGGCGGCCACCGGGTCCGGTCCCGGGCCGTGATCGTCGCGACGGGGGCCCGGTACAGGCGCCTCGATCTGCCGGAGATGGACCGTTTCGAGGAGACCAGCATCCATTACTGGGCGTCGCCCCTGGAAGCGACGTTGTGCAAGGACGAGAATGTCGTGCTGGTCGGCGGCGGCAATTCCGCGGGCCAGGCGATCGTCTATCTCGCCGCCCATGCGGCGCGGGTCGTGGTCCTCGTTCGCGGAAGGGATCTCTCGGCCGGCATGTCGAGCTATCTCGTCGAGCGCATCGCGGCCCTGCCGAATGTCGAAGTGCGGCCCGGGTCCCGGCTCACCGCGCTCGAAGGGACAGGCGACGCGCTGGACGCCGTTCGCTGGCACGAGACCGATATGGACGCGGAGACGCGGTATTCCACGCGGCACGTCTTTCTCTTCATCGGGGCGGAGCCGCGAACCGAATGGCTCGCGACGTCCGGCATCCGCATGGACGCGAAGGGCTTCGTGATGACTGGCGGCGATCTCCGACCGGCCATGCCCCCCCTGCAAACCAGCCGCGGCGGCGTCTTCGCGATCGGCGACGTCCGCTCGGGTTCCACCAAGCGCGTCGCCGCGGCCGTGGGGGAGGGGGCGCAAGCCGTGGCGGCGCTCCATACCTTCCTGAAAGACCAATCAGCCGGTCCGTCCGTCATCGCGGCATCCAATCAGGTCCGGCAGGGATGACCTGGCGGAGCGGCACCACGATTTCGGAGCTTGACCGGGTGGCCGCGCGTGACGGCGATCCACCCGATCGTCTCCGAGTTGATGCCGACCCGGACGACGAATATCCTTTCGGACATCCGGGCCACCTCGCGGCGGCATTCGAAGTCCGGGCCCCGATCATACCAAGGTTTGCTGGGTTCGGCACCGTTCCCCGAATACACTGACCCGAACACCAATCCCGGAGACCGCACATGCCCATCGGCGCCATTCCAGGCCTGCACCACGTTACCGCCATCTGCGGAGCGCCGCAGGCGAACCTTGATTTCTACAGCGGCTGCCTCGGTCAGCGGCTGGTCAAGAAGACGGTCAACTTCGACGCACCGGACACCTACCACCTCTATTACGGCGACGAGGCGGGTGCGCCCGGGACGATCATGACCTTCTTCCCCTTCGTCGATGCCGGGCCGGGTCGCGCCGGGCCCGGCATGGCGAGCGCCGTGGCCTACGCGGTGCCGGAGGTCGCGTTCGAAGGGTGGATGGAGAAGCTCGCCCTCGATGCGGTGGACTTCGACGGTCCGGTCGAGCGGTTCGGCCAGCGCGTGCTCGTCCTGAGCGACCCCGACCGTGCGCCGGTGGAACTCGTCGAGAGCGATGCGGCGACGGGCGACGGGCTCGACGGCTTCCATTCCGTCACGCTCTGGGAGCGTGATCCCGACCGGACGGCCCGCCTCCTCGTCGATCATTTCGGCTATGCCGAGACGGGCCGCGAGACAGACGGCGGCGTGGAACGCCTGCGCTTCGCGACGCCCGGCGGCGGACGGGGTTCGACGCTGGACATCATCCGCTCCGACGCGCCCACGATCGCGCGCAGCGGCGCCGGCACGATCCACCACGTCGCCTTCCGGGCCGAGAACGACGAGGTCCAGCGCGCGTGGCACGAGCGGCTCGCCACGGCGGGGTTCGACGTCACGCCGGTGATCGACCGGCAGTACTTCAACGCGATCTACTTCCGCGAGCCGGGCGGCGTCCTCTTCGAGATCGCCACCGATCCGCCCGGCTTCGCCACTGACGAGACGCAGGACGAGATGGGGTCCGCGCTGATGCTGCCGCCGAAATACGAGGCGGCCCGTGCGAGGATCGAAAGGATGCTGCCGCCTCTGGATCCCCGGTTGCGGCGAGCCTCGTGATCCGGGGCGGGGCATCTGCCACGCGGGCCCATGCCGGCGTGATCCTGCTTCACGGCCGCGGCGCCGCGGCGGAGGAGATGATCGGACTGGCGGACGCGCTGGCCTTGCCCGATATCGCCGCGATCGCGCCCGAAGCGCCGGGACGTTCCTGGTGGCCGACGAGCTTCCTCGCGCCGATGTCCGGTCTCGCGCCTTGGCTCGACAGGGGGCTGGACGCGGTCGGCGCGGCCATCGCGGCACTGGAGGCCGAGGGCCTGCCGCGTGCCGCGATCAGCCTTTGCGGCTTCAGCCAGGGGGCCTGCCTCGCGCTCGAATACGCGGCGCGGGAGGGCGCGGGGCTCGCGGGCGTTTTCGGGTTCTCCGGTGCGCTGGTCGGGACCAGCGACGCGCCGGGCGGACCGCGCGACGATCTCTTCGGCCATGCGCCCAAGCGCTTCGACTACGCGCCACGGCTCGAAGGCCTCGCGGTGGACATGAGCTGCCACGAGCGCGATCCACACATTCCCCTGACGCGGTTCGACGAGAGCGCGGTGCTGCTGCGTCGCCTCGGCGCCGAGGTCACGCGGCGCGTCTATCCCGGTCCGGGACATCGCCACGTCGCGCATGAAGGAGCCGACATTGCCGACGACGGTGGCGATCCAGAGCACCCGGAAGAGGGTCTGGCCGAGCGGCGCGAAGGCACCGGGGGTCTGGACGGGCGTGGGGGCGGCGGTGGCTTCGGCCGTGCTCATCGGCGTGCCCTGCGCTCGACTAGGAGGGTCGCGGCCGCCAATCCGCCGATGATCGCGACATGCTCGAAGAAGGTCGCCGCCTGACGGGCGCGTTCCATGCCGTCGTATTGCCAGAAGCCGTGGGCGAGAAGCGTCGCCAGCACGGTAAAGACGGCGAGCATTCCTGCGCCCAGCCAGCACCAGCGCCGGGTCATCAGAAGGATCGAGCCGACAAGCTGCGTCGCGATCACCGCACACGCGACGAGCGCCGGCGCGGGGAGGCCGAAACCCGAAACCTCGGCTGTGGCGCCGGGGAAGTCGAGGCTCTTGGCAATCCCACTCTGCAGGAACGGCGCAGCGAGCGCGATGCGGATTGCCGGCTCGATCCAGTCGGTGCCGAGGATGGTGCGGATCGGGCCGGGCGCGGGGGGGCAGGAATCGAATGCCACGTCAGAACGCCCAGCAGGAGCAGCCGAGTGCGCCCCAGAAGGCGCCCCGGTCGGTGGTGGGAACGCCTGCCGTCCAGGCACCGGCATGTGCGTGACCATGCACATTGCAGGCGCTGCCGCAGCCGCACCCTTTCGCGATCCGAGCGGTCTCGAGTGGCGCCGGGGCAGGGGCGGCGTAGTGCCGGACGGGCGACCAGTCCGGCATCGCGGGCGGCAGGGGCGGTGCCATGCCGTCGAAGTCCTGGGTCGCGTGGACGGCCGCGCCGCCGAGAAAGGTGAGAACCGAGGTGATCCCGGCGATCTCCGCATCCGGCACCGTGAAGTAGTCGTCGGAAAGAAGGACGAGGTCGGCGAGTTGTCCGGCCTTGATCTGACCCTTCTTGCCGGTCTCGGTCGAGAACCAGGTATTGGCCTCGGTCCAGAGCCGGAGCGCCTCGGTCCGGTCGAGCCGGTTGCGCGCAGGATAGAGGGATGTGCCGCCTATCGTGCGCCCGGTCACCAGCCAGGCCAAGGCGACCCAGGGATTGTAAGAGGCCACGCGGGTCGCGTCCGTCCCCGCCCCGACCGGGACGCCCGCCTCCAGCATGCGGCGGATCGGCGGGGTCGCCTCGGCCGCCGCGGCGCCGTATCGCTCGACGAAATCCTCACCCTGGAAGGCCATGCGGTGCTGCACCGCGATTCCGCCCCCGAGCGCCGCGATGCGGTCGATGTTACGGTCGGAAATTGTCTCGGCGTGATCGATGATCCAGTGGAGTCCGTCGAACGGCACGTCCCGCGCGACGGACTCGAAGACGTCGAGCGCGCGGGTGATCGTCTCGTCGTAGGTGGCGTGCAGGCGCCACGGCCACCTGGCCTCGGCGAGGTGGCGGACCACCGGCTCCAGATCCGCCTCCATCGTGTCGGCCATGTCGGGGCGCGGGAAGCGGAAATCCTCGAAATCCGCGGCGCTGTAGACCAGCATCTCGCCCGCGCCGTTCACCTGGTAGCTGTCGTCGCCCCGCCCCGGCTCCGTCGCGGCCGTCCAGCGCCGGAAGTCGGCCAGTTCCTCCTTCGGCGTCTGGGTGAAGAGATTGTAGGCGATGCGAACCGTCAGCAGCCCATCCGCGTGCAGGTCGTCGACCACCTTGTAATCGTCGGGATAGCTTTGCGCTCCGCCACCTGCGTCGATCACGCTGGTGACGCCGAGGCGATTCAGTTCCCGCATGAAATGGCGGGTGGACGTCTTCTGGTAGTCCTGCGGCAGTTTCGGACCCTTGGCCAGCGTCGCGTAGAGGATCGATGCGTTCGGCCGGGCGAGCAGCAGGCCGGTCGGGTTGCCGCGCGCGTCGCGCTGGATCTCGCCCCCCGGCGGGTTCGGCGTATCCTTGTCGTAGCCCACGGCCCGCAGGGCGGCGGCGTTCAGCAGCGCCCGGTCGTAGAGGTGCAGGATGAAGACCGGCGTGTCCGGCGCGGCGGCGTTGATTTCCTCGAGCGTCGGCAGGCGCTTCTCGGCGAACTGGGCCCAGGTGAACCCGCCGACGACCCGCACCCATTGCGGTGGGGGCGTGCGCTCCGCCTGGGCCTTGAGACGGCGCATCGCCTCCGCGAGCGAGGTCAGGCCGTCCCATCGAAGTTCCATCGTGTAGCTGAGACCGCCTCGAATGAGATGCGTATGGCTGTCGATCAGGCCGGGGATCGCGCGACGCCCGCCGGCGTCGATCACCCGAGCATCCGGTCGGGCGGCCGCGCGGACCTCCCGCTCGGAACCGGTCGCGAGGAACCGGCCGTCCCGGATGGCCACGGACTCGGCTTCGGGCTGCTCGCGGTCGAGCGTCGTGATCCTGGCATTGACGAGGACGAGGTCGGTCATGGCGGCGGCTCCGGTTGCGGGAACAGGCTAGGAGGGTTTGGTGTCGCTCTGCGTCGTGTGGTCCCGGTCGCCGGGGAGGCGGCCGAAGACATGCTCCCTGCAGGCGGTCCTGAGGTAGTGGACCGCCGTGCTCTGGGTCACGTGACGGGCCAGCGGCGCGATCTGCTCCCCGAGCAGGATGCCGAGAAGCCCGATCAGAGCGATGGCGGGCGGCGCCGGAGAGCGCACGCCCATCAGGCTGTAGACCACGCCGACGATGAGGCCGGCGCCGAGCGAATAGAGATACGGTTTCATGGCGGCTCCGGGGGATCAGACCCTATTCGGCCGCTTCGCCGACGGTCTGCCCTTCGGAGGCGTCGAACATCTGCCGGGCGTAGGTGATGCCGAGCCCGTAGCCGCCGGCGAATTTCCGTGCGAGATCCGTGGTCATCGCGTAGGTCTCGCCGCGCGCCCAGTCGCGCTGCAGCTCCAGCAGGTACTGGACCGAGGTCATCGGGCGGACACCTGCCTGCACCATCCGGTCCATCGCCCGGTCGTGCGCCTCGTCCGAGACGTCGCCGCAGGCATCGGCGATGACCAGAACCTCGAAGCCCTGGTCGAGCGCCGAGAGCGCCGGCCCGACGATGCAGACCGACGTCCAGAGGCCGCAGAGCACCACGCGCTCGTTCACGGCCGCGTTCACGGCCTCGATGACGGCCTCGTCCTCCCAGCAGTTCATCGACGTCCGATCGAGGAGGGACTGGCCGGGAAAGGGTTCGGTCACCTCGTCGAACATCGGGCCGGAGAACGCGGCGGCCGCGACCGTGGTCAGGATCGTCGGCACCTCGAATCCGGCGGCCGCGCCGGCCACCAGTGCGGCGTTCGTGCGCAACGTGATCGCGTCGATCGACCGCGTGGCGAAAGCCATCTGCGACTGGAAGTCGATCATCAGGATCGTGTGGTCCTGCGGGGTCAACAGGCCGCGGCCGGGAATCGGGGAAGCTTGGGACATTGGTCGCACCTTCTGATAGCGTCCGGAGGTTGCCGGACGGCGCGGTAGGGCTGCATCTGATCTTGCGGAAGAAAGCTGTCGTCGGGCGGCTGAACCCTGCTTTTCTCGTCGGAGATTTGCGCCGTCGCGGCTGACAGGCTAGTCATACCTAGGTTTGGGCCCGATGCAGGGCGAAGGTCAGGCCGGTGGGACGACTGTCCTTGCGAGCGCAAGCGCAAGCGTCTCGGAGATGAAGGGTTTGATGAGGACGGGGATGCCCAAGCGCGCAAGCCGCTCCGTGGAGGCATCTGGAAAGGCCGTGATCAGGATCACAGGAACGATGTCCGCTTCGCTCGACATCCGCGCCAGAAGGTCGATGCCACTGATCCCCGGCAGCTGCACGTCGCAGATGAGACAGGCGAGGCCGGTGATCCGGGCGAGCAGGAATGCCTCGGCGGACCCGAAGGTCAGCGCGTTGTATCCAAGCGCGCGCACGAGGCTGTCGATTGCCTGCCGGACGGCCGCATCGTCATCCACCACGGCGATCGTGGCCGGATTGCGCAGGACAGGGGCAGGCATGGCGCGAACTCGCTCACCGGTGTCGGAAACGTCTAGACCGCCCCGCGGTGCCGTATAACCATACCAAGGTTTAAGGGCGTAAATTGCCCAGCTTGAGGTCCGACGCGAGGCGGACGAGGTCGGCGAATGTCTTCGCTCCCATCTTGCGCATGACCTTGCCACGATGGATTTTCACCGTGATCTCGCTCAGGCCCAGTTCATAGGCGATCTGCTTGTTCATCATGCCTTCCGTGGCCAGGGCCATGACCTCGCGCTCCCTCTGCGTCAGGGATGCGAACAGGGCAGCATGGTCCGAGAGCATCCGGGAGGCTTCGCGCCGGTCCCGATCGCCGCGGATGGCGCTGGCGACGGCGTCGAGCATGTCCTGATCGCGGAACGGCTTCTGCAGGAAATCGACGGCACCGGCCTTCATCGCCCGGACGCTCATCGGAACGTCGCCGTATCCGGTCATGAAGATGATCGGGACCCGGACCTCGGCGCGCGCAAGCTCCGCTTGCAGGTCGAACCCGCTGCTCATGGGCATCCGAACGTCGAGGATCAGGCAATCGACGAGCTTCAGGTGCGGGTCGGCGAGGATTTCCCGGGGGGCGCCGTAGGTCCGAACGTCGTATCCGACCGATCGCAGGAGGCTGTCCAGGGCCTGCGAGACCGCGGCGTCGTCCTCGACCACGGCGACGGTGAATTTTTCCGTTTCAGGCAATCCCACTTTCTCCGCCGCCATTCCCCGTGCCCGGACCGGACCATCGCCCCGCAACCTGTGGGCGCGCGAAACCTGCGGCATGGCCGCGATTTTGGGGACACGTATGTTGGCGACAGGTTACGGTAAGTCGGGCAGACTGGCAAAGGTCATCCCCAGCCGGCGCATCGACGCGCGGGCATCGCACGTGACCGAGAGGTCGGCGGACATGAAACGGCAAATCGAGACATCGCCTGGCGTCTTCCTGCTGACGGCCCGCCCCGGTTCGGCCCAGGTACGAACGGCCGTCGGGGTCGTCGTCGTACTGCTTCTCGTTCTGATGACCGTCCTGCCGTTCGCAAATACGATGACGTCGAACACGGCCTTCATCCTGCCCGCCTACGCGATGGCGGTCCTGGTGGTCGAATTGATCACCGCCGTCATGCTGCTTGCGCAGTTCGCGGTCCAGCCGTCGCCCTCCCTGCTTCTCCCGGGCGCGGCCTACACGTTCTCCGGCCTGATGATCTTCGTCTGGATGATGAGCTTTCCGGATTTCGCCACCCCCCTGGGTCTCGATCCAGGGCCACAGGGGACGGCCTTCCTTGCCGCGCTACGCCGGCTCGTCTTCCCGCTCCTTCTGCTGGCCTACGCCCTGTCGAAGGATCGCGGCCGGGGCGCGGATCGATCCGGCCGCGTCTGGATCCGCATCGCCGCGACCCTCGTCGGCTCCACGATCGCCGTGGCCCTGTCCGCCTGGATCACCTTCGAACACAACTCCGCCCTTCCGCAACTCATGATGAGCGAGACGGAGGTCAACGCTCTGTGGCGCTACGTCCCGGCCTCGGCGCTGGTGATCTACGCTCTTCTGATCGCTTCGCTCCTGCGTCGAAGGCGATCCGTCCTCGATCTCTGGTTGGTCGTCGTCACGTGTTCCCTGACGCTGGAAGTCATCCTGTTGTTCTACGCGACAGGCGGGACGCGGTTCAGCCTCGGGTGGTGGATCGGCCGGTCCTGCGGTCTGGTCTCGTCCAGCGTGGTGCTGGTTGCCCTCCTGGCGGAGACGACGACCCTCTACGCGAGGCTCGCCCGTTCGGCCGCGGAGGAGCGGCGCGTGCGCGAGTCACGGCTGCGTGCGATGGAAGCCATGTCGGCCACGCTCGCCCACGAGATCAATCAACCTCTGACCAGCATTTCGACGAATGCCGCGGCGGGGTTGCGCTGGCTCGACCGAAGCGAACCCGACCTCACGGAAGCCCGGGATGCCCTGTCGCACATCATCGCCGAAGGCAAACGGGCGGGCGACGTGGTGACTGGAATCCGGACGATGTTCAAGAAAAGCGCGCGGGAGCATGTCGCGTTCGATCTGGGGTCGGTGCTCTCCGATTCCGTGACACAATCTCAGGATGCCGCATGTCGGTCGGCGATCGCCATCGAATGCCGGGCCTCCGAAGAGGCACGTTTCGCGAGGGGCAATCGGATCCAGATATCGCAGGTGATCTGCAACCTTGTCGCAAACGCCATCGACGCGATCACGCTCGGCCCTCCCGATTCACTGCGAACCATTCGGATCAGGGCCGAGCCGGAAGGCCGGGACTTCGTCGTGATCTCCGTGTCGGATACCGGGATCGGCATGGACCCGGAAACGAGACAAAGTATCTTCGAGCCATTCTACACGACGAAGCCCAACGGCATGGGCATGGGACTGATGTTCAGCCAGTCGATCGTCGAAGCGCATGGTGGCCAGATCTGGGCAGATGCGAACCGACCCCGCGGCTCCATCGTCAGCTTCACACTGCCGATCAGATAAGATCAGTACGGACCTGTTCGATCGCCGAGATGCGTCTTGTGTGCAGGAATTCAGCAATCGGCTCTTAAAGCCATACGCTCTATCGGGCAAACTGACTGGCGGTGAAAATCAACTTTCTCCGTCTGACGCTGTCGTTTGCCCTCTGAAGGTTGGTTCTCTCAGAGGACGATGAATGCCTGAGAGCGCCTGACAGAATCGTCTGATCCGGTTCATGCAGACGATGGCTGGGCCAGCCTTGTAAAAGCTATATGGATGTCGGCGCGTCTCATCTGTGGATCAGATCGAGACGATTTCCTGGGGCGGTCGCACGAACAGGACTCACTTATTGCGCGAGTCCCGGTCCGGTCAGCGCCAGCAGGAGTCCTTGCAGCAGGTAGACAGCTCCGATGGTCAGCACAATCCGCTTGGTCCAGGTGCGGAACTGCCTGTCCGTGATCCTGTCGAGGACCTGCCGCGCCAGTGTCGTTCCGGCAACTGCAAGGCAGGCACACGCGGCCAGAAGCCATACCGGCGCGGTGCTCTGTCCAGCCATGACGATGCCGCCGAAATAGACCAGCTTCATGCTGTGCGCGACGACCTGGCACGCGGACTTGCTCGCGACGATGACCCTGCGGTCGACGGGCATCCGGATCAGGATCACGTCGAGAAGCGGCCCCGACACGCCCGAGACGAACTGCAGGCCGGTCCCGACGAAGCCCGCGATCTCGGCCGCGCCGGGCTGCAGCGCGTGAGGCGCGTACCGCTCGGGCAGGGCGAATGCCAGGAACGGCACCAGACCGAGACAGATCAGCACCGTGGCCCGGTTCGGCACGAAGAGAAGTAGCGAGAACAACAGGAGCGAAGCGGCCGAACCGGCGGCGAAGCGCAGCACGACGCCCAGATTGACGTAGCGCCACCAGAGCACGGCCCGCCAGCCATTGGCCGCGAGCTGCGTCACGCCGTGGACGATCATCGCGGACGGGACGGGCATCAGAAAGATGAGCCCGCCCATCA
The DNA here is from genome assembly GCF_947494055.1 of uncultured Jannaschia sp. Lineage (GTDB taxonomy): Bacteria > Pseudomonadota > Alphaproteobacteria > Rhodobacterales > Rhodobacteraceae > Jannaschia. Next base: position 16,056 of record NZ_CANLTR010000025.1, read on the forward strand.
GGATCATGCCGCCGGCGATCCCGAAGACCCCGCTGAGGAACGAGGTCCCGACGATGAGGACCCCGAGAACGGCAAGCGTGACGGGCCCTGCGAACACTGTTCAGCGGAACGTGTTTTCGAGCGTGCCGAGGCCGGTGATGGTCATGCTGACGACATCACCCTGCTTGAGGAACCGTGGCGGATCGAACCCGATGCCGACGCCGGCCGGCGTTCCGGTGACGATGACGTCGCCCGGAACCAGCGTCAGCCCCGACGAGATCGTCTCCACGAGGCTCGGGATGTCGAAGATCAGGTCGCGCGTGTTCGAACGCTGCCGGACTTCCCCGTTGACCCGTGTCTCGAGGTCGAGGTTCTCGGGGTCGATCTCGTCGGCGGTCGCGATCCAGGGACCCATCGGGCAGAACGTGTCGAGCGCCTTGCCCATGAACCATTGCTTGTGACGCTTCTGGCGATCACGGGCCGTCACGTCGTTGACGATCGTGTAGCCCCAGATGTGCTCGTAGGCGCGCTCCCGCGGGATGTTGCGGCCGGGCTTGCCGATGATCAGCGCAAGCTCGATCTCGTAATCCACCTCGCTCGTGATTTCGGGGTGGAGGAGCACGTCCGCGCCCGGGCCGACGATGGATGTCGCGGGCTTGGTGAAGACGGCGGGATACTCGTCGACCTCCGCGCCCTTCACCGCGCCCGCTTCGTAGCCGCTGCCGGAGAACTCGCGCGCATGTTCGCGATAGTTCTTTCCCACGCAGAAGAGGTTGCGGGGCGGATTGGGCAGCGGCGCCTCGATGGTGACGTTCTCGAGCGGTATCGGGTCGCCTGCGGGACGAAGACGGTCGCGGAGATTGTCGAAATCCTCGATCAGACGCACCATGTCCGTCTGCGCCGGATCGAGCGCACGCACCGCGCCGTCCTCGACGCGGCCGATCCGGGTCTCACCGTTCTTGCTGTAGCGAACCAGTTTCATCGGAAATCCCTTCCTGTCCTTCGGATCAGCTTGCCTCACCGCGGTATTCCGGCGCGGGCCGGCTGTAGAACGAATGGAGAATCTGATAGACCAGAAGGAAGTTCTTCTGGGCGAAGGAGGCATGGGCGATGCCGGGCATCACCGTGAACTCCTTGTCGGCGTTCGGCAGTAGCTTGAAGAACGCGAGCAGGTCGTCCATCCCGGCGATGCCGTCGTATTCGCCCCGCAGGATCGCGGTCGCCATCGGCAGCTTTTCGGGATCGACCAGCGGCAGGTTCGCGCACATGTCGATGTAGGTGCCGTTCGGCATGGAATCGTCCAGTGCCAGCACCTGGTCGATGAAGGGCTGGGCGAAGCGCTCGTGGACGGTTCCGGGATGGTCGCGTTCGAAGATCGACCACATGAACGTCTCGTTCGTCGGCCGCCGGGTGGTGCCGCGCCACTGGTCGAGCTTCTTGCGGCGCTCCGTGAGCGTCGGGCTGCCGTCTCCGGTCCAGACCATGGCGTCGAGCGCGAGGCGCGAGACGCGGTCGGGATGGTTCTGGGCGAAGGCCGCGGCGCGGAGCGCGCCCGAGGAGATCCCGTAGACGAGCAGCGGTCCGGGGGTGTGTTCGCGGATATGGTCGGACGCGGCGGCGGCGTCGGCGGCGCCGTCTGCGATGGTCGCCCACACGTCATCACCCTTGTAGGAACGGCCGTAGCCCCGGCAGTCGAAGCACCAGGTATGGAAGCCGCGCGTGGCGAACCAGTCCATGGCCGAGGCTTCGGGCATCCCCTCGACTTGGAGGTCGAAGGTAGGCTGGCTCGCCATGGACGAGCCATGGATGAACAGGATCGTGCCGCGGGTCGGGCCATCGGCGGAGCTCGGCTTTTCCCAGAGGAAGATCTCCTCGCCCTGGGAGGTGGTGCGATGCGCGCGCCCCTCGGTCCTGATCGTGTGGCGCATGTCGTCCGTCATATGATGTCCTATCGTTCGTCGCGGATGGATCGTGTGTCGCGGTTCAGAGGCCGAGGCGCTTCATCTGCGCCTCGGGGTAGCGGAGCCCGGCCGCGGCGCCGGGCGGAAAAGCGGCATCGAGCGTTGTCAGATCGTCGCCGGTGAGCGCGACCTCGAGCGAGGCCGCGTTCTCGGTCAGTCGGGCAGGGCGCTTGGTGCCGGGAATCGGAACGACGTCCTCGCCCCGCGACAGCAGCCAGGCAAGCGCGATCTGCGCCGACGTCGCGCCATGCGTCTCCGCGATGCTTCGGAGGCCGTCGAGCAGTGCGCTGTTGCGTACGAGATTGTCGTCGCGGAAGCGGGGCATGTCGCGGCGTCGGTCCTTCTCCGCAAGGTCGGCATCCGAGCGGATCTGTCCGGCGAGGAAGCCGCGGCCGAGAGGAGAATAGGGGACCACGCCGATGCCGAGCGCGCGGCAGGCGGGCAGGATCTCGGCTTCGAGATCGCGCGACCAGAGAGAATATTCCGATTGCAGGGCGGTGATCGGATGCACGTCGTTCGCGCGCCGGATGGTCGCGGCACCCGCCTCCGACAGGCCGAGATACCGGACCTTGCCCGCTTCGACGAGCCGCGCCATGGCGCCGACCGTCTCCTCGATGGGAACATTCGGATCGACGCGGTGCAGGTAGTAGAGATCGATCACGTCCACGCCGAGACGCTTCAGGCTGGCCTCGCAGGCTTGCGGCACGTAGTCGGGGCGGCCGTTGACGCCGGTCGAGCCGTCGGGAAGCCGGAGATTGCCGAACTTGGTGGCGAGCACCGCCTCCGAGCGCCGACCGGCCAGAGCGCGACCAACCAACTCCTCGTTCTTGCCGTTGGCGTACATGTCGGCGGTGTCGATGAAGGTGATGCTGCGGTCGAGCGCGTGGCGGATCGTCTCCTCCGCTTCCGCGGGATCGGCCGGGCCGTAGATGTCGGTCATCGACATGCAGCCGAGCCCGACCGCCGAAACTGTCAGGCCAGACCTGCCAAGGCTGCGCGTCTGCATCTTTGACTCTCCTGGGGATGTCATTGGCTGGGCCCTGAGCCGAGGGGCTCGGCTCGGTGGGACGCAAAGCGGAACGCGCGTTCTCGAAGCGACGTCATGCGCGGTCGAATTCGAGGATGTGCAGCCCGCGATTGCGGTCGAGCAGGTAGATGAGGCCGTCGTCGCCCACGGCGACGTCGTTCGATTGCGGGCTCGGCTCGCCGCCCATGGGCTCCGGGATGAAAAAGCCGACTTCTTCGGGAAGCTCCGGGTCCCTGGCATCGACGATCCGCAGGCCCCCGGAGAACCAGGCCGCGTAGATCAGTGTCGTATCGAGGCGCTCGTGAAACTGGTGGGCGCCGAAGCGACCGGGGGCGCGGCTGAATGGCGAGTCGGACTCGCTGAGATTGAAGATGGAGAGCGGCTTGAGATTGCTCCGATCCGTGACGTCGAAGAACCAGAGAAAGCCGTGCAGGCGGCCGTGCAGATGGTCGTGCTCCTCGTCGATTGCGGCGGCGATCCGGCGGCCGCCGATCGGCGCCTCGAAGGGCATCACCGTATGGGTCGGCTCCGGGATCGCGGGATGGTAGTCGTAGCTGCCGACGGTCCGCAGCTTCGTCAGGTCGCTGGCATCGATCACCCGGATGCCCGCGTGCCAGACGGAGGCCCAGAGTTCGTCCCCGCAGCGCATCGCGTGATGGAGCCGGTGACGGACGCCGGGCCAGTTGGGACGCTCGCCGCCCGCGACGTGCTGGCCGGGCATCCACCAACGCGAGACTTCCTCGGGACGCGAAGGATCGGCAAGGTCGTAGACGACGAGAATGTTGCCGACATACCCTTCCATCTCGGTCGAGATGTAGGCGTGGCGCGCATCGGCGTCGAAGCGGTGCACGCCGACGCCGCCGGTCCTGTGATGCGTCAGAAGACGGGGGCGGGAACGGTCCGCGATGTCCCAGACCCTGAATCCGCCCTCGCCATAGGCCTCGTTCGCCATCTGCCTGAGGCGGGGCAGGTCGCCCTCCTCCACGCCGATGCGTGACGCGAGCTCAGCGGCGCTCGGCGGACGGCCCAGCTCGGTGGCGAGCGCCGCCTCCGCGCTCGGAAGGGACTTGGCGCGGCGCTTGGCGTGCCGGTCGTTCTGCTCGACGTTGGTGATCATCAGGTCGCCCGTGACGCGGACCTTGTGCGTATGCGATGCATCGCCGTCGAGCCGGATCTCCGCGGCGATCTTCGGGCGGCTTCGATCCGTGACGTCGACGATGGTGGTGCCGAAGGGCGGCTTCATGTGACCGATGAAGACGTGATCGCCGTCCACGACGACCTGCCCGCCGCCGGCGATGTCGAGCACGCCCACCTGGCGCACCCCTCGGGCGAGACGAGGTTCAGCGTGGCTCATCGCCGAACCCCTTCTGGATCTCGTTGGTCCGCTCGCCGCGCCTGCGCCACCAGCTCGTGGCCGGGGGCAACGCGAGGCTGAGCACCAGCAGCACCCAGAGCAGGTTGCCGATGTTCGAGGAGAACAACACCATCGGGTCGTTGTTCGAGATCCGCATCGCGAGCAGGAACGACCGCTCGATCAGCGGACCGAGGATGACGCCGATCAGAATGGCCGCGACGTGGTAGCCGGTTTTGCGCGCGACGTAGCCGATGATCCCGAACGCGACAGCGACGCTCATGTCGAAGAGGAACCCCCGCGGAACGAAGGCGCCCACGAGCGTGAAGGCCACGATGAACGGGGCGAGGTAGACCGTCGAGATGACGGTGACGCGCGACATGTACCGGACCATCGGGAACATGAACGGGATCATCAGGATGTACGAGACCGCCATCGCCGCGATCACGCCGTAGGCAAGCTCCGGCTGCTCGACGAAGAGCCGCGGTCCGAAGGGCACGCCGTGGAACTGCAGAACGATCATCATGACGGCGGCCGTGCTGCCGCCGGGCACCCCGATGGCGAGCAAGGGCACCAGCGTTCCCGTCGTGACTCCGTTATTGGCGGATTCCGGCGCGATGACGCCTTGAGGATGTCCGGTTCCGAAGAGCTCGGGCGTCTTGGAGAAGAACTGGCTCTGTTGGTAGGCAACGAAGGACGCGATGCTTGCACCGGCTCCGGGCAGTACGCCGATGACCAGACCCAGGATCGCAGTCCAAGTGATCTGCCACCAATGACGGAAGGCGTTGAAGATCTCCCGGCTGCTCTCGCCCCAAGACGGCGGAGCGGTGGGCCGGTCGCTGTCGCTGACGACCGTTTTCTGCTCCAGCATGACGAACGCCTCGGAGATGGCGAAGAGACCGATGAGCGCCGGCACCAGCGGGACGCCGTCGAAAAGCTCCAGGAACCCGAACGTCCCGCGCGGTGTGGCGTAGATGTGGTCCGCGCCCATGGCGCCGAGCATCAGGCCGAAGGCTCCCGCGATCAGACCCTTCAGCATGTCCTTGGCGGCAATAGACGCGATCAGAGCCAGGCCGAACAGCATCACCACGACCAGTTCGACGCTGTGGATGTAGTAGCCGACCTGCGACAGCACCGGCAGGGCGAAGAGCGTCACGATGGCGCTGATCAGGCCGCCGAGGACCGATGCGACGAAGCACAGGGCGAGCGCACGCACCGCTTGCCCCTTCTTCGTCATCGGATAGCCGTCGAGGGTCGTCGCGGCGGCCCCCCCGGTGCCCGGAATGTTGACGAGAATGGCGGGAACGCCCCCGCCGAGATGCGATGCGCAGTAGAGCGCAACCATGAAGACGAGCGCCACTTCGACGTCGAGGGCGAGCGTCAGCGGCAGCAGGATGATGATGGTGTTGTGCGCGGCGAAGCCCGGAACGGCGCCGGCGACGAGGCCGACCGCGATGGCCGGGATCATGATCCACCAGAGGCTGAAGGCGTGGCCGATGAGACCGGCGAGGGTGTCGAGTTCGTAGAGCATCAGAACACCGCCTGCACGAGCCGCTCGAAGGGGCCTTCGGGGAAGTTCGTGTCGAGAAGGACGATGAAGAAGAGCCAGCCGGTGAGCGCCCCTGTTCCCGCGACGGCCAGTGCTCGCGAGACAGGACGCACCCCGAGCACGAGAAACGAGACCGAGAGGAAAGCGAAGGTCGTCAGTGTGAACCCGAGCCAGGGCACCACGGCGAGGGTGCCGAGCATGAGCAGGAAGAAGATGCCGCGTCCTATGAGCGAAGCGGGTGGACCGACGAAGTCCCCCAGGCCGAGACTGTATCTGCCGGCAAGAAATCCCAGAGCGACGCGGACGAAATAGATCGCCACGAGCAGGAGGAGCATGCCGGCGAGGATGGCCCCGCTCAGCTGCGCTTCCAGCGGGAATTCGTGAACCGACCACACGTAGTAGAGGGCGTAGGCTGCCGCGCAGGCCGGAAGGATGAGATCCGCACCGACAGGCTTCTTAGGACGATCTTTCTCTGACATGACACTCCCGCCGCTTGGTATCAGCGCGCCCCGCCCGTGCGGGGTTGGCCGGTCTGCGGCCCGCGCGACGCATCGGCGCGCGAGCCAGGGGAATGGACTATTCGCCGGTCAGAAGGTCGCGATACTGGATCGCGAGTTCGCGCGTCTCGGCGGCTTCCTGCATGGCCTCTTCCTGGTTGCCCGGGTCGATGAACTCGGCGGGGACGCCGGATGCCCGGACCGCCTCGATGTATTCCGGATCCTCCAGCGTCTGGCGCATGGTCTGCTTGAGGATCTCGATAAGCTCCGGGTTCTCCGCGATCGCGTCGGCCTGGACCGCCCAGGCGCGCGAACTGGTCAGCGGAGGCAGGTCCGTGCCTGCCACTTCGTTGACCGTCGGCGCGTCGTTCGTCTGGTCCGGCACGGGGTTCTCGTCGGCGAAGATCCCGAGAACGCGAGCCTCCTCGCCGAACGTGATGGGATTTGCGAGCGGTAACGCGGAGGCGTCAACCTCACCCGTGATCGCCGCCATCGCCGTGGGATTTCCACCGCCGAACGGGATCAGGTTGAACTCTGCGCCCGTCGCCTCGCCAAGCGCCAGCATCCCGATCGTGGCAGGATGCGGAAGCCGGCTCACCGATATGGTGACCGGACGCGTCTTGGCCTCCTCGATCAGCTGTTCCAATGTCTCGAAGGGAGAATTGGCGCCAACCCAGATCGCCATTGGTTCGGTACTGGTCTTCTGAATGTAGACAATGTCCTCACCAATCTCGACCGGTACGTCCTGCAGTTCGAGCATGATGACTTCCGGACCGATGTTCGAGAACAGAAGGTTGCTCGGCGACGCATCGCCCCGCATGTAGAATTCGTAACCGACCTGGCCCGCGGCGCCCGGGTAATAGCTGAACTCGACATTGCGTGGCAGGTACTTGTTCCAGACCTGCGCGAAGCTCCGTGCATCACGATCGGCGCCGCCGCCTTCGCCAGTCGGGATCGTCACGCTGATATTGCCCTCGGGGAAGTCCTGCGCGAAGGAGGGACTGATCCCGAGGGACAGGGCGCCCAGCAACATGGCCGCCGCGCACGACGTCTTGGCAACGAGCTTCTTCCGGTATGGCATCTTTGTGCAGACTGACATTTTCTTCTCCCTTGGGTGGCAAAAGCCTTTTTCGGTCACCGTAAAGGTTGACCATTTTGAAACCAAAGGTATGATCTGATCTGCAATGCGTCAACCAATTAATCCTCCCGGGAATCCTATATCGCCGTCCGATCGCGCCTTGGCGGAGTTGCGCCGGATGCTCGAAGAGGAGGTGTTCACGCCGGGAACCCGGTTGCCGACGGAGCGCGTCCTGTCCGAACGGCTGGCCGTGAGCCGTGCCACATTGCGCAAGGCGCTCGACCGGCTCGAGCTTGAGGGCGCGATCGTCCGCAAGGTCGGAAGTGGCACGTTCGTCGGCATCTCCAGTGACGCGAAGGCGCCTCTGGCGGGGGCGTCTCCGCTCGAACTCATGGATGCCCGGCAACTTCTGGAACCTGTTCTGACGCGCGAGGCGGCCTTGAGGGCGCGGGAGGACGATCTCCGGAAGCTCCGGACCTGTATCGAGCGCGCCGAAGCGGCGGACGCCTTCGCGGAGTTCGAGGAATGGGACATGGCCTTTCACGACGCGGTCGCCCACGCGACGCAGAATGCGGTGTTCGTCGCGTTGATGGCGAACATGCGCGGGATGCGGAGCACGCCGGAATGGGATCGGCTCAAGCGCGCTTCGTTCGGTCCGGACCTCCACAGGCAGTACCAGGGCGAGCATCTCGCCATCCTTCAGGCGCTGGTGGCACGGGATCCCGCAGCCGCGGCAGGAGCGATGTTCAAGCACCTGCAAAGCGTTCGCCACACGATGGCCGGCTACACACTGTACAATCCGGCGCCGCCAGAGCTTCCAACCCGCGAAAGTACATTCGAATGACCCATGCCGCCCCCTCATCCTGGCGAAGCCTGCTCTTCGTTCCTGCGACGCGGCCGGACAGGTTCTCCAAAGCGCTTGCGAGCGGCGCGGATGCGGTCTGTGTCGATCTGGAGGATGCGGTCGCGCCCGGCGAGAAGGACGCAGCCCGTGCGGCGGCAATTTCGTTTCTGGCCGCAAAAGAAAGGGGGCCTGACCGCGTCGTTCGGATCAATTCCCTCCGCACACTGGACGGGTTGAGGGACATCCTCGCACTGAACGAGGCCGGCCTGCGCTCGGGCCTCGTCGCCGTGCCGAAGGTCGGCTCGGCGGAAGAGGTCGACCTACTACTGGACCATGTTCCGGAAGACCTGGATATCGTCGCGCAAATCGAGACCTTGCAGGGCGTCCGCAATGCCGCGGCGATTGCCGCCGCATGCCCGCGCGTCTGCGCCATCATGTTCGGCGGGCTCGATCTCGCGGGTGAACTGGGGGTTCCGCCCGGGTGGGAAGCGCTGCTTCAGGCCCGGCTCGCAGTGGCCTATGCCGCGGCGGAAGCCAAGCTGCCTGCGCTCGACATGCCGTTCCCGGACGTGTCGAACCTGGAGGAATGCGGGGCGGAGGCGGCGCGGGCGCAGGCCCTTGGGTTCACCGCCAAGATGGCGATCCATCCCACCCAGCTTCCGGCCATCCACGATGCGTTCACCCCCAGTGCCGCCGATGTCGCGTGGGCCGAACGGCTGCTCGAGAGTTTCGAGCGGGCAGGCGGGGGCGTTGCCTTGCTCGACGGCAAGATGATCGAGCGCCCTGTCGTGCGAAACGCCGAGAGGCTTCTCACCAGGGCGCGGCGCAATCCGTCCCCGGCGGGTGGCGACTGAACGCCGAACGCCTCATTCAATGACGCTATGGTACACAGACGGACGCTTTGAGAGCATCGATCCGACGAAGAGCATCTTGCAAATTCTAGCAAGTCCTCAGCATCCGCGGCATTCACGACGATAACTACTTCGCTGTCAAAGTTGGATCGTATTGGTGGTTCGAATCCAGGACTCAAACAGGGTGCAGTGTGTCCGCGATGAAAACGACCGCGACTGGCATCCGTTCGTTCGGTGAAGCAAGCTGAAGTGGGGGAGGGCTCCCGACCATGACGAGGCAGCTGCGCAATCAAAGGACCTAGCTTTGCGCGACTGGCGCCTTGAGGACCCAACGAAGTCCCTCGGCGCGGAACTCCAGCTCCGCGGCCCCTCCGATCTCCATCGAGGTGTAGGAGCGCAGGAGTCGCGTCCCGAAGCTGTTTCGCGTCGGCGTCCCCACGGGCGGCCCGCCCCGTTCCTCCCATTCGAACGTCAGCGTTCCGTCCGCGAGATGCCACCGGATCGTGACGACGCCCTCGTCGCGGGACAGCGCGCCGTATTTGGAGGCGTTCGTCGCGAGTTCGTGCAACGCCATGGCCAGGGCCAACCCGGCCTTCGACCACAGGTGCAGCTCGGGCCCGTCAATCCGCAGGTTCGAGCCGGCGAGGGTCCGGTAGGGCGCCATCACGTTCTCGACCAGAGCCCGCAGGGTCCCAGGATGCTCGGCATGCCCGTTAAGCATCTGATGCGCCTCGGCCAGAGCACGGGTCCGCGCCTCGAACGCGTTCGCGAACGTCTCCAGATCGTTCGCCTCGCGCCGGGTCAGGCTCAGGATGCTCAGGATTTTCGCAAGCAGATTCTTTACCCGGTGGTCGAGCTCGGAGAGCAGAAAGCTCTGGTGCCGCTCCTTATGGCCCAGATCTTCGATCTGGTCGCGAACCTTGAGTTGCCGCCTCCGTGACCCGATCAGCGTGACGAGCGCGGTCCGGAGGGTCTGGGTTCGGGTGGGCCGCTGCAGGACGATGAGCTCAGTGCGTTCCAGCGCCCGTTCCGGAAGCCGCAGCCCCGGCGGCGTTCGCCCCGCATTGGCGACGAGCGCCAGGATCGGCAGCGCCGACCACGAGGGCTGGCCTTCGAGATGCCGCAACAGGGCCTCGCCCATGGCCCGATCGAGCGCTTCTTCCGTTACGATCAGCGAGACGCAATCCTTCGATATCTCCGCGGCAAGCCCGTCGACCCCGGCGACTACGACGGGATTGGCCCCTGCCTCCCGCGCGATTCCGGCCAGAATATCGGCGTCCCGACCGAGCGGCGCATAGATAAGGACGTTCGACCCTTCGGCACGGGGCGCCGTCGCCGACGGTCGCTCCTCGACGGCGATCATGCCCTACACCACGGCGAGGTAGGGGCGCGAAGCCTTCCGCGAAGGCACGACATCGACGCTCCGATCCCCTATGATCAGTTCCCGGACCCGCTTCTCATGGTCCCCCTGCCGTTTCTTCAGGCAGGTGACCGTCCGCCGCAGGTCGTCACCGGCCTCGTCGTTCCGCAGCAACAGGGCGACGTCCGCAAAATAGCTGATGTCGAGGTCGCTGTGGTTGTTCCCTTTCAGGAGGCCATGCTGTGTTACCGTAAGAAAGGTCAACACGTTGCGACGCGAGAGGTAAGTCAGGAGCGTATGCAATTGCGCGATGAGGTCGGCCCCGTTCGGATGGGCGCCGAGGAACCCGCTCAGGGAGTCGATGACGACGATCTCCGCCCCCTTCTCCTCGACCGTGTCGACGACCGTCTGGATGAACTCGCCCGGCGACATCTCAGCCGGCCCGAAATGGCGGAGGATCAGCTTGCCGTCGGCCTGCTGCTGCTCCAGCTGGAACCCGAGATCCTCGGACCTGCGACGGAAGATCGCCGGCCGTTCCTCGAACAGGAACATCGCCGCGACGCGGTCGTCCTGGGCCGCGGCGTTGGTATAGGCCGTGCACAGGGTCGACTTTCCCGTCCCGGAATGACCAGCGATCAGGCATGTCGTTCCAAGAAGCAGACCGCCGCCCAGCATCTCGTCGATCCCGTCGATTCCGCAGAGGATCTCCTCGTCCGACAGGATGTCCTCGGCGTCCCGCGGGATGACGCGCGGAAACACGGACAACCCGCCCGTCCGGATCGTGAGGCTGTGATTCCCCTCGGTGAAGACCTGACCGCGCATCTTTCCCACGTGGACCTGCCGCATGGTCGCCCCGTAGGCGGGGTTCTCCAACTCGAGGAAGATCGTGCCATTCACGATCCCTTCGAGCTGGCGGTCCCCCAGCGTCTCGTCGGAATAGTCCAGGGCGAGCGCCGTGGCGCCGAGACGCGCGACCGTATCGCGCAACAGCAGCAGTTCCCGGCGATAGCTCAACGGATCCTGCGCCAACAGGCGCATCTCGAAGAGCGAGTCGATGACGACCCGTTCGGCACCCGATTTCGAGAGCAGCGTCTCGAGCTTGTGCCCGGCCTCGGAGAGTTCCGCATCGGACGTGTCGATAACCGTCTGCCGGTCCCCGAGGCCGGGCGCGAGGTTCACGGCCGAGATCTCCTCGATCGCGATCCCGTCCAGATCGAAACCATGCGACGCGGCAATTCGCTCGAGATCGGACCGATTCTCCAACATCGTGACGAACAGCGTCCGCTCGCCACGGCGCTGTCCTTCCAACAGGAATTGCAGTCCGAGGGTCGTCTTCCCGGTGCCCGGCGCCCCACCGACGAAGTAAAGCCCACGGGGCGGAAGCCCGCCACGAAGGACGTCGTCCAGCCCAGGCACGCCCACGGGGACGAGAGCATCCCGATCTTGATCCATCGAACCTTCCCTCTAGAAACCCGAGCATCGCATCTCGTGCCGGACGGGATTTTATGTATAATTCGCAAAACGAACCCTCGCACCGGAACATTTTACACGGATTTTTTCTTCGTACAATTCCGTACATATTCGCGATCGGAAACTGGACAGGCAGGTATGGATGACCATCCCAAGCAGCGTCTGACGGCGGCAGAAGCCACCCGCAACTTCGGCCGCCTCCGCGAGCTTGCCGCGCAATCACCGGTCATCGTCACGCATCACGGGCGCGACAAGCTGACGATCCTGAGCATGGAGGACTACGCAAAGCTCTGCGGACAGCCGCAGCATCAGGACGATTCCGCTCAACGCCGCAAACTGCTTCTGATCCTCGACAGCATTTCGGAAGGCTACATCTCGCTCGATCCGGAATGGCGGTATGTCACGATAAACCGGGTCGCAGAGTTGTTCCTTGGCCAATCGCGGGAAGAGCTCATCGGTCGCGTCTGGTCGGACGCCTTTCCGTCGATCAAGGGGACCCACGCCGAAACGCAGCTTCGCCGCGCCATGCATCACGGCGAGGAGGTGTCCTTCGAATGGGCCTCGGTCGTTCACAAGGGCCGGCGCATCCATGCCCGGGCCTTTCCGCTTCCCGTCCCGACCGGCGGCATCGGCGTCCTGTTCAGCAACCTCGGCGAGATGGAGCGGCTGGAGACACAGGGACGCCTCCAGCGGGCGGGCCTTCGACACCTGCTTGGCGAACTGCCCGGCTGGGCGACCTTCGCCTATGACGGTGATGGTATCGTGCTTCAGTGGCCGGAGAGCGCGGCTTCCGTACTGGGCTGGGCCGAACACGAGATCATGGGCCAGTCGATCGAGCGTTTGTTCACGCCAGCCGATCTGGCGGCAGGCCGTCCGTGGAGCGAGATGTCGGCAGCCCGCCGCGACGGCAGGTGCGAGGCCGACGCGTCGTTCCAGCATCGCAGCGGCGCGGCAGTAACCCTACGCAGCATCCTCATCGCCCCACCGGACTGCCCCGGACAGTTCCTGCGGATCGTCAGACGTCGATCAGATATTGCTTAGACGCCAGAACCCGGATTACTTTGGCTTGGCTTCGACCGATGAACCGCACCAAACGGTTTCGCTATCGTTTCCTCGCAGTGTCCCGGCAGGTAAAGACATGCACGTTCATGATCGCGTCGAGCCGATAATCGCGGCGCACGCTGATCCTATCCAAGAGCGCGACCTGACCGGACGATTGGTGCCGCAGCTGCAGGGCATTGAGTAAGATGCATAGGCTCGGCATCGTGCGTTGCGTTCGGCAGCGTCTTAGGGGGCTCGTCCGGGCGCCGGAACCATCGTGACGCGCCGCCCCGATCCCAAGCTCTACCGCGAGTTCGTGCGTCAGTCGCCGTAGGGACGGAGCGCGGCACGATCCCGAATGCGGCGCGACGCAGGCGTTGGCGCGGCCAAGCAAATGCGAGAACGGGCGATGAGAACCCGCAAGGCTCAGAGTTCATAGGAGCCGCGTACCCGACCTGCGGAGGCAAATTACACTACTCGGAAAAGTCGTCGATCTCGGTCGGGCCTGCCCGCATCTGCGGCCGGTCGGACAAATGGCACCGATCGCTCAGGCAGGGCTGGGCGCGGAACGTCCGATACGGTCGATCCGCCGGCACAAGGCATCGGCAGCCGTCAGGGAGCGGCCCGTCGTGCGTGCCATCTGCGGCAGGACCATCCATTCCAGCGCCCAAGCCGCGCCCGACCGCTCCTGTTCGTGGATCAGAGCCTGATGCATGGCCGAGACTTGCACGGCATTGAACCGCGCCAGCGTCACGAGCAGTTCGGCCAGTATGGGGTTCTGCTTGTGCTTCATTGCCGAGGAGCCGCCCCCGCCGGTCAGGACGATCTCGTCGACACCCTGCTGGGCCATGAGGCAGATGTCCTGCCCCATCTTGCCCAGCGTGCCCGAGATCAGCGACAGGCAACCGGCATACTCGGCGATGCCGTCCCGCATGGCATGCCAGGAGACCGGCACAGCCGCGAGATGCAGCTCTGCCGCGACAGAGGCCACGATGGCCTCCGCGTCGGTGCCGAGTTCGGATCGGTCGCCGACCGCTCCGCCGATCTGGGCCCGCTCGACGATCGGCCGAAGCCTCGAAATCCGGGCGCGATGGTCTTCGAGAGGCAGCATCCAGCTCCGAATCCTGTCGGCCACGGTGATCGGTAGCGCGGCCTGCATCCGCGTACGTCCCATGAGCCGGTCCTCGCCGAATGTCTCCACCAACCGGGACAAGGTCGCCGACAGGGCATGGAGGCGTGTATCGAGCAGGTTCGAGGTCGCCCGCAGGGTCAGGACGAGCGCCGTATCTAGGACGTCCTGCGACGTCGATCCGGTGTGGATCATTACGGGATCGAACGCGCCCTGCCGCAACCGCTCGACGAGGGCAGGGACGGGCAGCCCGTCGCGCGCGGTTCCCTCCCGCAGCGACGCGATGTCCGGCGACGTGGCGAGGATGGCGCGGGCTGTCGTATCTGCCACGTCCGGATCGATCCGGCCGACCCGGCCCAACGCGCGGGTCCAGGCGGCCTCGAAGGCCAGCATGTGCCGCATCTGCGCGTCGGGGGACCAGAGATCCGCCATCTCGTCGTCGCCGAACAGGCCGCCGAGCCAGGGATGGTCGAAGATTCCGGTCACGACAGTGATCCGTGAAATTCCGTCAGCAGCGCCGTCAGGTGCCCCGGCGCCTCGATGCAGGGCAGATGTCCCACGTCCGTGAGGCAGACGAACCTCGACCCGGCGATCATTCGCGCCAGCCCTTCGACGACTGCCGGCGGCGTCGCCTCGTCCGCGGACCCGGCAACGCACAGCGTCGGCACGTGCAACATGGATGTCGTCCTTGACAGATCGGCGACGCAGATCGCCTCGCACGTGCGGGCATAGCCCTCGGCGGGCGTTCGCGCGAGCATCTGGCGCCAGCCCGCGCGTTCGACCGGATGGGCGGCCGCCCATGACGGCGAAAACCAGCGCGCCACGACGGCATCCGCAATCGCCTCGATCCCGTCCGCCCGAACGGCCGTGATACGGGGAGCCCACGTCTCTTCACTGCCGATCCTCGCGCCGGTGTTGCACAGCATGAGCCCCGCGACGAGATCGGGCCGTATCGCCGCCAAAGCCTGCGCAATCATGCCGCCGACCGAGACACCGCAGATCAACGCCGCCTCCAGACCGAGATGGTCCATGAGGTCGGCCAGGTCGGATGCGAGGGTCGCGATGTCGATCGGCCCTGTCTGCGAGAGGCCGTGGCCGCGTTTATCCATCGCGAGGGTCGGAACGCTCGGGTCCAGTTTGCGACGGACGTCATCCCATATGCGCAGGTCGGTGCCGAGCGAGTTGGCGAAGACGATCGGTCGATTCCCGGCCACGCCCATGGCGTGATCGTAGTGCAAGACGACGTCGCGGGGTCTGGCGAACTGCACCATCTCAGACCTCGCGGAACACGAGATTACCCGTATCGTCTGCCTTCGAGGCCTTCACGACGCAGCGATCGGCGACGAGACCGCGCTCGAGAATGCAGGTCTTCCCGTCGAACCGCGATGACTGGCGCCCCGGACGAGGCACCCGTATCCCCGGCGGGCGCAACCCATCGCGAACATCACCCATCGCGAACATCACTCATCGCGACCGCAATCCCAGGATCGCGCGGGCTTCGGCCGGGTCGGCAGGACGGCGATCGTGACGGGCGGCGATCTCCACGGCCCGTTCCACGAGGGCGGCGTTGGAGGCCGCCAGCGTCGTGCGGTCCATCCGCACATTGTCCTCCAGCCCGGTTCGGAGGTGGCCGCCGGCCTCGGCCGCCCAGTCGTTGAGCTTCGCCTGTCCGGCGCCGATCCCGGCCGCGCACCATGGCGCTTCGCCGAAGAGGTATCGCTTGGTCGCGAGCATGGCCTCGAAGGCGTGGCGGTCCACGGGCATCGCGTTCCGGACGCCCATGACGAACTGGACGTAGGGGCGGCGCTCGGGATCGCGACCGTCCGGCGCGGTCGGCAGACGCCCGTCCGTCCACATCGCATGGGCCTGGTAGAGATGGCTCAGGTCGAAGCACTCGACCTCGGGCACGACGTTGTGGGCCGCCATCTGGGAGGCCAGCCAGTCCACGAGGTCCGGCGGGTTCTCGTAGACCCGCGTCGGGAAGTTGTTCGAGCCCACCGAGAGGCTGCACATGTCGGGCCGCAGCGGGATGCAGCCGCCCCGGGCCTGCCCCGCGCCGGACCGGCCCCCGGTCGAGAGCTGGACGATCATGCCGGGGCAATGCCGCTCGATCCCCTCCTTAAGGGCCGCGAACCGGTCGGGGTCCGAAGAGGGCGTCTCGTCGTCGTTGCGTACATGGCAGTGGGCGATCGCGGCGCCCGCCTCGAAGGCGGCCTGCGTGCTTTCGACCTGCTCGGCCACGGTGATCGGAACGGCCGGATTGTCGGATTTGCGCGGCACGGAGCCGGTGATGGCGACGCAGATGATTGCGGGCGTCGATACGGTGTCAGACATCGAAGAAAACCGTTTCCTTCGGACCCTGCAGGTGGATGTCGAAGCGCCAGACGTCGTCCTCCCCCCCCCGCGCCATCAGGGTGGCGCGGCGCTCCCCGTGCTCGACCCGTGCCAACAGCGGATCCTCCTCGTTGGCCGGATCACCCTCGAAATAGACGCGGGTATAGAGTCCCACGTTGATGCCGCGCGCGACGATCCAGAGGCCGATATGCGGCGCCTGCATCCGCCCGTCCGGCCAGACCACGCGCCCGGGCCTCACGGTCTCGAAGCGGTAGAGCCCGGTCTCGCCGTCGGTCGGCTGCCGGCTCCAGCCGTCGAACGCGGGATCCGACCCGTCCTCCCCGGCGAACCGTCCGTTCGCATCCGCCTGCCACAGCTCGAGGAGCGCGTCGCGCAGCGGGGCACCGGTGCCATCGAAGACGCGCCCCTCGACGGTGATGGCTTCCCCGACATGACCGTCCCGCCGGCACGAAGCGCCGAGGTCGCGGCCGCCATACATGCCTTCGAGGCCGGCGAAGCTCGGCACGCAGCCGATATGGACATAAGGGCCACCGGTCTGGCTGGCGGTCTCGGGCAGCCAGCCAAGCGCATTGGCCCAGGGATGGGATCTTCCTTGCATCTAGAGGCCCTCCATCCGGTTCTCGAACGGCGTCTGGCGCCGTCCCCGCAGCACGATGTCGAAGCGCCATGTGCAGGCGTCCATCGGGATCGTGGCGCTCTTGTCGAAGCGCGCCACCAGACGGTCGACCGCGGCGGCATCGGGAACCGTGTGCAGGATCGGGCAATGCGGGATCAGGGGATCGCCCTCGAAATACATCTGCGTGATCAGGCGCTGTGCGAAAGCCTCGCCGAAGACGCTGATGTGGATATGCGCGGGCCGCCAGTCATTGGCCCGGTTGGGCCAGGGATAGGCGCCCGGCTGCACCGTGCGGAAGCTGTACCAGCCGTCGTCGTCGGTCATGCACCGCCCGCACCCGCCGAAATTGGGGTCGAGCGGGGCGAGGTAGCCGTCGCGCTTGTGACGGTAGCGACCGCCCGCATTGGCCTGCCACACCTCGATCAGCGCCCGCGGCACCGGCCGTCCCGACCCGTCGAGCAGACGGCCCATGACGACGATGCGCGGGCCGATCGCGCTCTCCCCCGGCGCGGCGTAATTGGTCAGCAGGTCGTCGTCGCCCGGTCCCACGACGTCCGGCCCGAAGATCGGTCCCGTCGCCTCGGTGGGCGAGGCATCGAAGGAGATCGGAGCCAGCCGCGGGCTGCGCAGGACGGAGGTCTTGTAGCCGGGCGCATGGGCCGGCGGGTGGATCGAGAGGTCCCGCTGCACCAGGGCGCCCTGCGCCCCCGGCCGCTTGATCATCGTGCGCATGCGGCATCCTCCTTCGCAAACACCTCGCGGGCCGCCTTCAGCGCAGCGTTCGCGCGGGGCACGCCGGCATAGATCGCGACATGCTGCAGCACCTCGGCGATGTCCTCGCGGCTCGCGCCGGTGCGCCGGGTCGCCTCGGCATGCATGGCGAACTCCTCGATATTGCCGAGCCCTGCCAGAAGCGCCAGCGTCAGCATCGAGCGTTCGCGGCGGGTCAGGCGGTCCGACGCCCAGACGGTGCCCCACGCGGCCTCGGTGATGAGCTCGCGGAACGGGGCGTCGAACCCGTCGCCCTCGGCGGTCGAGCGGTCCACATGCGCGTCGCCCAGCACGGCGCGCCGCACCGCCTCGCCCGTGCTTCGCCTGTCGGTCATAGATGTCTCCTCCGGTGGTCTGGCAGCGATTGCTTCGCCATTGTGCACGGCCGTCACGCGATCAGGAACAGGGAGATGGCCGGGAACGCCGCGATTAGGATCACCCTCAGGATATCGCTCACGACGAACCACGTCACGGCCCGATAGGTCTGACCGATGGGCGTTTCCGGGTCCATCGCGTTGATGATGAACAAGTTCAGGCCGACGGGCGGCGTAATCAGTCCGACCTCCACGATGATGAGGACCAGGATGCCGAACCAGATCGCCATCTCCTCGGTGGTCAAACCGAAATCGAGGGTGGTCATCACCGGGTAGAAGATCGGGACCGTCAGCAGGATCATCGACAGGCTGTCCATCACGCAGCCGAGCACGAGGTAGACCAGCAGGATGATCGCCAGCACGAGCCACGGTCCGAAGCCCTGCTCCACCACGAAGGCGGACAAGGTCTGCGGCACGCGTGCAAGGGCTAAAAAGCCGTTGAAGAAGCCCGCGCCCAGCACGATGAAGAAGATCATCGCGGTGCTGGCGGCCGTGGCGACGACGGCCTCCCGCGCCGCGCCCCAGCCGAGCTTGCCCGAACCGAGCGCCACCAGCCCCGTGCCAAGCGCGCCGACCGCCGCGCCCTCCGTGGGGGTGAAGACGCCCACGTAGATGCTGCCCACCACGGCGAGGAAGATCAGCGCCGTGGGCCAGACCTCGGCCAGCGCGCGCATCCGGGCGCTCCACGGCAGGCGCGGCGCGGTGCCCGCGGAGCCGGGATGGACGCGGACGTAGAACGCGATGACGAGCCCGTAGGTGATGGCCGCCAGCACGCCCGGCACGAAGGCCGCGAGAAACAGCTTGGCGATGTTCTGCTCGGTCAGCGAGGCATAGATCACCAGTACGATGGAGGGTGGGATCAGGACGCCGAGCGTGCCGCCGGCCGCGAGCGTCGCGGTGGACAGACCGCCCGAATAGCCCGCCCGCCGAAGCTCGGGCAAGGCGACCTGACCCATGGTCGCCGCCGTCGCGAGGGAGGAGCCGCAGATCGCCCCGAAGCCCGCGCAGGCGCCGATGGCGGCCATCGCCGTGCCGCCCTTGCGGTGCCCGAGGAACGCCTCGGCCGCCTTGAAGAGCGACCGGCTCATGCCCCCGATCCCCGCGAGGTAGCCCATCAGGAGGAACATCGGCACGATCGACAGGAAATAGTTCGAGTAAGCCCCGAACACCTCGGTCTTGAGGCGTGACAGGGCCATGCCGGGCGATCCGGTGACCAGCCAGCTTCCGCCCAGACCGCAGATCAGCATGGCGAGCCCGATCGGCGCCCGCAGGAAGATCATCAGAAGAAGGACGGGGATCGACCAGAGGCCGATCTCGACGGTGCTCATGTTCCTGCCTCCGGCGCATCGGATGTCCGCCGTGTGCCGCGCAGGCCCCGCCAGGTGACGAGCGCACCCGTCAGCACCGCGATCGCGGCGGGCGGAACGCAGGCCGCGTAGGCCCACCAAAGCGGAATGCGCAGCATGTAGGACTGGTCGTTGTAGTCGAGGCGTTCCTCCAGCCCGAGCACGAGCCGCCAGAGGATGAGCGCGAGGGCGAGGGTCAGCGCGGCGTCCCAGAACGCCGCGAGCCCCGTGCGGAGGCGGTCCGGAAGGTGCGACGTGGCGAGGTCGACCACGGCATGCGCGCCACGCAGATGCGCCAGCGGCAGGAATGCGAAGACCACGAAGGCCGTGCCGAGCTCGATCAGCTCGAAATCCCCCGGCACGGGGCCGGTTCCGACGAACGGGCCCGACGCGCGTCCCGCGATGCTGATGCAGGTCATCGCGATCAGCGCCGCCAGTACCGCGCCGCCGATCAGCGCGGTGAGCACCGCCAGTCGCTCGATGAACGTTCCGATCATCTCACCTCCCAGAGCGAGGGCCCGCACCCTTCGATGCGGGACCCGCGCGTGTCAGTCCGAAGCGGCATCGACGGCGGATCGGGCTCCGTCCACCAGGGCCTGTCCGTCGAGCCCGGCCGTGTCGGCCTCCGCGATCCAGGCGTCGATGACCGGCTGCGCTGCATCCTTCCATTCCTGTGCCTGCGCGGTCGTCAGGGTGACGATGTTGTTGCCCATTTCCACGGCCGCCTGCCGCGGACCCGCATCCGCCTCCTGCGTCGCGGCCCCGGCCTGCGCCGAGAAGGCCGCGCCGGTCTGCTCGTCGAGGACCGCCTTCAGGTCATCGGGCAGCCCGTCATAGACCGACTGGTTCATCGCCAGGAGGAACGTCGCGACATAGAGCGCCTCCTCTGGGAACTCCGTGTGGTTCGAGACCAGCTCCGAGGAGCGGATCGCGCCCGTCACCTCCCAGGGGATGATGGCGCCGTCGATCACGCCGCGGGTGAGGGACTCGGCCACCTGCGGTACCGGCATCCCGACCGCGTTTCCGCCCAGCTCGGTGATGAGCTGGCCGGTCACGCGCGTCGGCGTCCGCAGGTCGAGGCCCTGCATGTCGGTCACCTCGACCACCGGCTCGGACGTATGGATCACGCCCGGCCCGTGGACCCAGAGGCCGAGCACCTTCACGCGGTCGAACTCGTCGCCGAACGCACCGTCCTCGTACATCCCCCACAGCGCGGCGGAGGCGGCTTCGGCATCGCTCACCATGAACGGCAGCTCGAACACCTCGGAGCGCGGGAAGCGGCCGGGCGTGTAGCCGGGCAGGGTCCACACCACGTCGGCCACGCCGTCGGCCGCCTGGTCGAACAGCTCGGGCGGGCGGCCGCCGAGTTGCATGGCGGGATAGTGCTCGAAGGCGATCCGCCCGTCCGAGGCCTCGGTGACCCGCTCCATCCAGGGGATCAGCACGTCGCGCGGAACGGCGGCCTGTTCCGGCAGGAACTGGTGCAGCCGCAAGGTCACGTCCTGGGCCCAGGCCCCGGCGGCGGTGCAAAGGCCGATCGCAGTGCCGAGCAATCCGGCTCGAAGGGTGATGGTCATGCGCGTCCTCCCATATTGGCGCGTTTGTCCGGCGGGCGTCAGTACGGCGCGCCGGTGTAGTTCTCGGCGACGAGGCGGCGGGCGGTCTCGGACGCCTCGAGCTGCCCCAGCTCCGCCTCCTGCATGCGCCGGTCGAAGCCGGTGTTGTCGGGGAACCGGTGGAGCAGCGTCGTCATCTGCCAGGAGAAGCGTACGGCTTTCCACACGCGGGCGAGGGCGGTCTCGCTGTAGCTCGCCAGCTTGCCGCGATCCCGGTCGCGATAGAACGCGATCAACGCCTCCGACAGGTAGTGCACGTCCCCCACGGCGAGGTTGAGACCCTTGGCCCCCGTCGGCGGCACGATATGCGCGGCATCCCCGCACAGGAAGAGCCGACCCCAGGACATCGGCTCGCTGACGAAGGAGCGAAGCGGGGCGATCGATTTCTCGATGGAGGGACCGGTTACGAGGCCATCGGCCGTCCCTTGCGGGAGGCGGGCCCTGAGTTCGTCCCAGAACCGGTCGTCGGACCAGTCCTCGATCTTCTCGTCGAGGCCGACCTGCACGTAATAGCGCGACAGCATCGGGTTGCGCAGCGAACAGAGCGCGAAGCCGCGTTCGTGGTTGGCGTAGATCAGCTCGTCCGTCACCGGCGGCGTCTCCGACAGGATGCCGAGCCAGCCGAAGGGATAGACCCGCTCGAACTCGCGCCGGATCTCCGCCGGGATCGCCTGCCGCGAGGGGCCGTGGAAGCCGTCGCATCCGGCCACGTAATCGCAGGCGAGACGGTGCTCTCCGCCCTCGTGGCGGAAGGACACGAAGGGCGCGTCGCCGTCCAGATCGTGCAGCGCGACATCCTCGACGTCGTGCAGGATGACCGCGCCGTCCGCCTCCTGCGCGGCGTAGAGGTCGCGTGTCACCTCCGTCTGGCCGTAGACCGTGACGTTCCGTCCGCATAATTCGCCGAACGGAATGCGGATCAGCGACTCGCCCGCGCTGAGGTAGCACCCCGAATGGACCTGCCCCTCGCGGTCCATGCGCTCCCCCACGCCCGCGCGCCGCAGCGTGTCCGCGGTGCCCGCTTCGAGCACGCCCGCCCGGATGCGCGACAGCACGCGTTCGCGCGAACGCCGTTCCAGAACCACCGCGTCGATCCCGGCTCGCATCAGCAGGCGCGACAGCAGGAGGCCGGCGGGACCGCCTCCGATCACTGCGACTTGCGTTCTCACGTGGACTGGCCCCCCAGATGCCGACTGCGCCGGAACGATACACCGAATATGACGGAGCTGACCCCCGGACCGGGGTCAGCTTGCTGCGAGAGTTGGCGCTTTCAGGTGAGACGCGGAGTCGATGCTTTCCGCCGACAACCGAATGCGGTCAGCATACCCAGACCAGCAAGCATCATGGGTAAGGCAGCCGGCACCGGAACCGGCGCGGGTTGAACGGCGAACGCGGCGTCCATGAAATCGACGACGTAGGGAACCTGCTCCTCCCAACCGGGACCACCGTGTCCGAGACCTTCGACGATCCGAAGCTGCAGGTCAGGCGATCCGCCCTGCGCGTCGATCGCATCGAAGAGGCGAACCGACTGCAGGTAGGAGACCAGAGGGTCTCCGTCGCCATGCATGATCAGGAAGGCGGGAAGAACGGTATCTTCCGGCAAGAAGGACGCGAAAACCGCCGGGCTGGCGGCGTCAGCGAGGCCCCGGTTGACGAGATCGCCCATGCCGTCCGTTTCGCCGAGGCAAGCACCGACGAGCAGCGATTCCGGCGAGTCGCAGGCCAGATGCTCGATGAAGTCCAAATCAGGCGAGGACGCGTCGTCGTCCGCGTCCATCTCGATCAGATCGGCCGGCGGATACCACGTAACCGTGGCTGCAAGACGCGTGTCCGGATCGTCGGCCAGCGCCAAGCCGGCCCAGGCAGACAGGTGCGCTCCGGCCGACGCGCCGAACGATGCGACCCGGCTGCCGTCGTAGCCGTACGTCGCGCCACTATCACGCACGAAGGCGAACGCCTTGGTGATGTCTTCGAGCTGTCCGGGCCACGTCGTGCCGTTCGCCGTATCAGCCGATGGCGGCCCGTCGTACGTGGTCAGGCGATAGTTCATCGACGCCACCGCAATGCCGGCGTCGAGGAACTCCTGAACGCCGGTCGGGCTCGACTTGTCGCCGGCGTACCAGGCCCCGCCATGGATCCACATCACGATCGGGGGCGCGTCGACCCCGTCCGGAACGTAGAAGTCGAGCGTCTGACGTTCAGCCGGTTCGTAAGGACCATAGCTCACATCCGCCACGGTCGGCACCGTCGCCGCATGCGCCATCCCCGCCGTCGCGCAAACCGCGGCAGAACATACCAGTTTCCGCATATCCATTCTCATCGACTACGCGATGCCGACGTCCTTATCCCCCGAAAGACCGGCCGACATATCACGAGCATGCCGCAGGGAACCGTTGACAGGAATGCCGAAACGCGCCGATCCATATAACCCTATGGTTATGCATCACGGGATCAAGCTGCGCCATCTGCGAGCCTTTCTCACAGTGGCCGATACCGGCTCCGTCACCGCGGCGGCGGACAGGATCGGTGTGTCGCAGCCTGCCTTGTCCAAGACCTTGAGCGAGCTTCAGACGATGCTGGACGGCACGCTGCTCGAACGGTCCGGTCGAAGGACCACCCTGTCACCGATAGGGGAGCGCTTTCGAAGACACGCTCTGCAGGCGCTGCAACACCTCGACGCCGGGGCCGACGCGATCTCCCTTCCACGGAGGACGGAGCGGGTCTCGGTCGGGGTGCTGCCGACCGTGGCAGGGCGGTTCTTTCCCGAGGCTGCGCTCGACTATTCGAAGCTGCGACCGAACATCGTCATCCGCACCGAGACCGGACCCCATGCCTACCTGCTCGACCGCCTGCGCGCCGGCGCAATCGATCTGATGGTCGGTCGAATGCCCGCGAGTTCCGAAATGCCGGGCCTGAGCTTCGACTGGCTCTACGACGAGGACATCGTGCTCGCCGCTCGAGCCAACCACCCCCTTCTGGAGATCTCGCCACGCGACGCCATCGCCCGTTCGAGTCTCGTGATCCCGCCGAAGGGCGCGATCATTCGACGTGCGGTGGACGAGTATCTCCTGTCCCTCGGGATCACCGAGCCCGACATCCGAATCGAGACCGTTTCGCTCGCGATGGCCTCCCAGATCCTCGCCGCATCGGACATGCTCTGGTTCATCTCGCGTGGCGTGATCGACCGTGAGTTGAAGCGCGGCACGCTGTCGACGTTCCACATCGACGTTCCCTATCTCTCCGGCGCCGTCGGCACGACGCGCCGGAACGAAGGCCAGCAGGAACCGAACCTGGCTGAACTATTGGACGTCCTTCACAAACTCGCGCGCAATCGAGTACAGACAAATGGTTCTTGAATTTCTCCCGATTGGGCAGGCGGGTTCAAGCCACACTTCTTTCCAAGTAAGCCGGGCCTTTTCCTAGAGGTCACGCACCATCTCGGCTCGGTGCAGCCCGCGGTTGAGCCGCGCCTGTTCGACCGTCAGATCAGCCGAGGTTGGCGCCAAGGGAACAGTCGCGGACGGATGCCTCAACGGAGCCATCATTGTCCTCCCCCGGACGGCGCGATGCACCGCCCCTCTGTACCGACCTCGCTTGAACGTGCAGGCTGTCCAACAGGTGTTCAGAGGCATCGCTCTAATCAAACAGAAAGTCACCGGGCGGACAGATCGACTGCTCGCAGTCGATCGCGAGGTCCGTAGCCACGGCGGAAGACGGGTGGGACCGGTTCTTGAACCGTTCTATCGAAGAGAAACGAACCGCGGACCCTTGAATACTCTGCTTCCGAGGACGCTTCGTCACTTGTCCGCAGACTTGATGTGCAGTGGCTCGGCTTTGCCGGCGACCTTCATCTGCAGGGCTTCAGGCCGCATCCTTCCGGACGAGCGCCAGGACGGCCCGATCGGCCGCGGCGTCGTCCTCGATCTGCTGGCCCGTCACCAGGTTGTTGGCTGCGTCCTGTACCAGGGGTCGCCCCAGAAGGAAGCCCTGTGCGACGTCGCAGCCGAGCTCGGTCAGGCGCGCGAGCTGTTCCGGCGTCTCGACACCCTCGCCGATCGTCAGGATCGAGAGGTCGTGCGCCATGCTGGTGACGGCGCGAATGACGGCCCGCGCGCCGATGTCGTCGTCGCTGGTATCGATGAAGCTGCGGTCGATCTTGATGCGGTCGAGCTCGAAGTTGCGCATATGCGCGAGCGAGGAGTACCCCGTCCCGAAATCGTCCATCGCGATGCGGACCCCGAGCTTGCGCAGCCTGCGGAGCGTCTCCGCGATCGCATCGCCATCCTCGACCATGGCCGTCTCCGTCAGTTCGATCTCGAGCCGCTCCGCCGCTACGTCATGCCGCTTTAGCGCTGCGACCACCTCGTCCACGAGGTCGGGCGACCGCATCTGGACGGCGGAGACGTTGATCGCGACATGGATATTGGCTGGCCAGCGGCGGAGCTGATGACACGCGCGGTCGAGAACCCAGGCGCCGATCCCGAGGATCATGCCCGTCTCCTCCGCGAGCGGAATGAACTCGGCCGGAGAGACCAGCCCGAGTTGCGGGTGCTTCCACCGGATCAGCGCCTCGAACCCGAGAAGACGCTGGTCCGACAGCTGGAAGAGCGGCTGGTAGTGCAGCTCGAAGCCCTCGGACTCGAGCGCATGCTTCAGGTCGAGCTCCATCTGCCGGCGCTCCTGTGCCTGTTCGAGCATACCGGTCTCGTAGACCTCGACCCGGCCCCGGCCGCGCTCCTTCGCGCGGTAAAGTGCCAGTTCCGCCCGCTGCAAGCCCTCGGTCGGACGCTCGCCGGCGTCGAGCCAGGTCATGCCGATGCTGCATCCGATCGAGATCGTGTGGCCTTCGACATCGAAGGTCTCGCCGATCGAGGAAACGAGGGACGCGGCGATCGCCAGGGCGCCGGGCTCGTCGACGTCGCCCAGGACGACGGCCAGTTCGTCGCCGCCGAGACGGTACACCGATCCGTTCTCCCCGACGGCCCGGGTCAGGCGCTCGCCCACGGCGACGAGCAACGCATCCCCGACGGGATGGCCCAGGGTGTCGTTGACGGGCTTGAACCGGTCGAGGTCGACCACGAGCAGGGCGGTGTGGCGACCATGCCCGACGACGGCCTGCATGTGTTCGCGGAAGCCGCGACGGTTCGCGAGGCCGGTCAGGGGGTCATGGAAGGCGAGATGCGCGATCTCCGCCTCGGCGGTGCGATATTCGGTCAGGTCGTCGAAGGTCAGGATGAAACCGCCGTCCGGCGTCCGCTGGCAGGTCACGGCGACGATCCGTCCGTCTTCGAGCTCCTCCTCGGTCCGGGAGTTTCCCTCCGCCGCAAGCCGGTCCAGATGCCCGCGGGCCAGTCTCTGCAGGCGATCCGCGCCCCAGCCTTGACGCGCACCGATGCCGCCGAGGAAATCTCGCAGGGACGCGCCTTCCGGCGCGGTCGCCTTGTCCAGCCCCAGTATGGTCCGCGCGCGTTCGTTGATCGCGCTGATCCGGCTCTCCGCATCCACCATGACAAGACCGTTCGACATGTGCCGCAGCGCGGTAGCGAAGGCCGCGTTCCGGCGTGCCTCGTCGGTCGCCGCCCGTTGCCGCTCCAGTTGCAGCCGACGGGCGCTGACGGCGGTGGCGAGACCGGCGCAGGACAGTCCGAGGGAGGTCACTGCGATCAGGGCCGACAGCATGGTCCCGTCGATGGCCTCGAGATCGGGTCGAAGAACCTCGAGCGTCACACCGGCCAGGGCCATGAAATGCAGTGTGCAGACGCCCAACACGATGGCGGCCGCGCGCAGCGGCGCCGTGAACCTTGCAGCGCGGTTTCCCATCGCGACGGCAAAGAGCGCCGTCCCGGAGGCGAGGCCGAAGGCAGAGGAGACAGGGTCTAGGCCACGAGGCAACCCTGGAGCGCCGACATGCCGGTGAAGTGCATGGCGCCCACGCCGAGCCCCGCGATCCCGCCCATGAAGCCGCGCCATCGAACGTCGACGAAGAAGCTCCCCGCGATGGGCCCGCCGACGAATGCCACGCCCGCCACGGCCGACAGAAAGGTCGTCGGCTCGTCGTAGACGAGGGCCAGATCGGGCCGGTAGCCGAGCATCGCCACGAAATGCGTCGTCCAGACACCGACGCCCGCGACGAGCGCCGTCAACGCCGTCCAGCCGATCCGGGCCGGGCCCGCCGCGGTCTCGACATGCCGGAACAGCATGACAAGCGTCCCGGCCATCACCATGCAGACCAGCAATGCCGTCAGAACGAACGGGGGGGCGGTGCCGAGAAGGTTCACAAACAGCTGATCGCGCATGACGGTTGCCTCGGTAATGTCGCGGCAGGCTTCGGTCATGCGGATGAACGGGACATGAATTTCGTCGTCCAGGAGAATGACGCTTTTAGCAAATATTAACAGAGGTCTTACGCTTACGGTGAGACGCCGGCCAAGATTCTCCGTATTCGGCGGTTCCGACGACGTGACCATCTCTGAGAAAGCATCATCGACCCATTCAGCGAGGCGGGAGGCCCGGCAAACCAGACCTTCAGGCTCTCGACGCCGCAAGCATGGCTGCCCCCGCCGGGATTGAAAGCCGCGGCTTCGCCGTCGGAACCTTCTAAATCCATGACTCGGCCGCTCGCATTATGAGCATCGGCGGAGGTCTTCACTCTGTCGGTCTGGAGCATGGAGGTTTCGACCGGATCGGGCGCGATTACGCCGACTCATTTCCGGTGATCGAACGCATGGCCCACGCGAACCGGGGCGGCCACCGTGCGCAAGCAGCGATTGGAGCCGAGCAGACTTCGACCGCCTCAAGCGAGCTCCAGCGGGGCGTCGACCAGGACGACCACCCGACGGCGCATGCCGTCACGGCGACGCCTCGGAGGAGCCACGCGCCGTCCGGACCCGACGATTCCTCTAAAATCGCAGAGAAAAGCCCGGTCGCGCGATGTCCGTCATTCACCGGCCGTTGAGCCGCAAGCATTAACCGGTCGCCCAGCGTTGAACGGAGTTTGCCGTGCCACATACCTTCTACGGTGCCGACAAGGACCAGTACACGTTCTCACCGGACGGCAAGGTTCAACTGACGCCCGACTATTCCGTCGATCGCAACGGCTACAGATACGTCTTCGAGGATGACGACCTCGCTTTCGACGGGGATAACGGCGTCACCGGTGCCAACGAGGTCGGCATCGACGGCACGCAGCATCTCGATGTCTACGCGGCCGACGGAACCCTGAAGTACAGCGGGAAGGCCTATATCGAGGTCGCCTACACGCTGAAGGACGGGGCGGGGCAGACGATCACCGTCTGGGACATCGAGATCGGCGGCGTCCGCATCGGCTATCTCGCCAGCGATTACGTGCAGCCCGGCAAGAGCTACCTGTGGAGCGCCACGACGGAAGTCACCGCGGCCAACGCACCGCAATATTCCGACATCCACAGCAATCTCTACGATCAGGACGACAGCGGCACCTGGCACGGCGGCGGATACGGCGACGACCTGCGGCTTGGCGCCGGCGACGACAGCGTGCTGGCCGGAAACGGAAACGACACGATCGACGGCGGGTCCGGTCAGGATACCCTGCACGGCGAGGCAGGCGCAGACCGCATCACCGGCGGCACCGGTGACGATCTCCTCGACGGGGGAACAGGCGACGACCGGTTCCTGTTCAGGTCGGGCGACGGAAACGACACCGTCATCGGTGGCGGCGGCACTGATACGCTCGATTTTTCCGCGTTATCCGCCCCGGTGACGGTGGATTACGACGGCAGCGGTCAGGGCCATGCGATGACCGGCGCCGACACGATCACCTTCTCGGGCATCGAGCGGGTGATCCTGAGCGAACACGCCGATTTCCTTACCGCGGGCGACGATTCCATCGGCGTCCATGCCGAGGGGCGGGGCGGTAACGACACGCTCTGGGGCGGGACGGGGGGCGATACGCTTCTCGGCGGCACGGGTGACGACAACGTCTTCGGCGATGCGGGCAACGACAGCATCGACGGCGGCGCCGGCAACGACGACATCGGTGGCGATGCGGGTAACGATACGGTGTCGGGCGGGGCCGGTAACGACTACGTTCAGGGTGGCGACGGCGACGATCGGCTTTCGGGCGGAACGGGGGCCGACACGGTGCTGGGCGGGGCCGGCTCGGACACGATCGTCTTCGAGAACGCCTTCGGCACCAACATGGTGACTGGCGGCGAAACCGGCACCGACGACGATCTTCTCGATTTCTCGGCGCTCACCACCGCCGTGACGGTGACCTATTCCGGCTTCGAAGCGGGAACCGTCACCTCGGGGTTCGACAGCGTCAGCTTCTCGGAGTTCGAGCGCCTCCTGCTGACGGCGCAGGCCGACACGTTCGATGGCTCGGCCTCGACCGGTCCGATCTTCGTCGACACGGGATCCGGCACCGATCTGGTCACTGGCGGGTCCGGAAACGATACGCTTGTCTATGGTCCGGGCGATGACACCGTCTATGGCGGCGACGGGGACGACTTCATCGACGATCACATCGGCGAGCGCCGGATCGGCGATACCCGCCTTTACGGGGAGGCCGGCAACGACCGCATCTACGGCGGCGACGGTGCGAGCTTCATCGACGGGGGTACCGGCCGCGACTCGATCCGGGCCGAGGGCGGGGACGATACCGTCTTCGGAGGGAGCGGCAACGACTCGATCTGGGCCGATGGTGGCGCAGACTGGGTCGATGCCGGCGACGGAGACGATTCCGTCGATGGCGGGGACGGCGCGGACACGCTCATCGGCGGCACCGGCAACGACACGATCCTGGGCGGCGCGGGCGACGACCGGATCGAGGGCGGCGCTGGTAACGACCGTCTCGACGGCGATGTCGGAAACGACGCCATCACGGGCGGCGAGGGCGACGATACGCTCATCGGATGGACCGGCGACGACAGCCTCGACGGCGGCATCGGCCATGACCGCCTCGACGGGGGGACCGGCAACGACACCATCCGCGGCGGCGACGGCAACGACACGATCAAGGGCTGGCTCGGCAGCGACAGCATCCATGCCGGGGCGGGCAACGATTACGTAAACGCCGGCGCCTCGGGGTCCTTCGAGACCGATGACGGTGCCGACACCATTCACGGCGATGCGGGTCACGACACGATCCTCGGCGGATGGGGCGACGACGTCATCGACGGGGGCGCCGACGACGACAGCCTCGACGGCGGCGCGGGTGCGGATATGATCGTCGGCGGTAGCGGACGGGACACGATAACAGGGGGCACCGGAGACGACACGATCGACGCCGGCACGGACGACGACAGCATTTCGGGCGGCGACGGGAACGACAGCATCCAGGCCGGTGCGGGCGTCGACACGGTCGATGCCGGGGCCGGGAATGACGTTGTCGAGAACTCCTCGGGCTACGCCTATGTCGATCTGGGCGACGGCGACGACGTCTTCCGCAGCGACGCCTTGGACGGTTGGATCGGCGACGGCGCCGGCGGCGACGTCTCCGGCGGCGCCGGGCACGACCTGATCGATTTCACGGCGAGCACGTCGGACTGGAACATCGCGGATGGCGGGACCGGCGGCGACACGATCATCGGAAGCGATCACAGCGACGATTATGTCTGGCTGAGCGTTGGCGCCGATACGGCCAGCGGAGGCGCGAGCACGCGCGACGGCAGCTACGGCGACATCCTCGATGCCGGCCGGCTGACCTCCGGCGTCGACATGGATCTGGCGCGGGGGACGGCCGTCCATTCCGACGGAAGCACCACGTTCGAAGGGTTCGAGCACGCCTACGGAAGCGCGTTTGCCGACACGATCTCCGGTGACGGGGGCAACAACGACCTCCTAGGCTACGGTGGGGACGACCGCATCGACGGCCGCGGCGGCGACGACAATCTCTGGGGCGGCGGCGGAAACGACACCCTGCTTGGGGGCGCTGGTCAGGATACTCTCGACGGCGGCACCGGCAACGACGCGCTGGAGGGCGGGGCAGGCGACGACACGCTTCGGGGCGGAACCGGCGACGATCTCCTGACCGGGGGCGAGGGCGACGACCTCTTCGTCCACCGCCCCGGCGACGGGCACGATACGATCACCGACTTCAATTTCGGCAATTCCGGCACGCTCCGGGACGGCGACGCGACCAACAACGACCGCATCGACCTGTCCGGCTATTACGACAACATCTGGGAATTGCAGGCCGACCATGCCGACGACGGCGTCCTCAACCAGTCGAACGCCACCGGCCGGACCGGGCGTAGCGTCGACTATTCCGATAATACCCGGTTCCAGCCCGACGACAGCCTGACGTTCCACGGGGCGAATGCCGACGGACGGTCGTTCAGCGCCGAGAACACCGGCGTCGTCTGCTTCGGCGAAGGCACCGCGATCCTGACCCCAGCGGGCGAGGTGGCGATTGAGCGGCTTCGGCCGGGGGATCTGGTCGTTACCCGCGACAACGGACCGCAACCGCTTCTATGGTCCGCCATGCGGCGCCTCGGCCCGGTCGAACTCGCCGCTGCCCCCCGGCTCCGGCCGATCGAGATCGCCGCAGGCGCATTCGGTAACGACCGGCGCCTCGTCGTCTCGCCGCAGCACGGCCTGCTCCTCGCGCTCGACGGGGAAGAGCTCTTCGTGCGCGCCACCCATCTCGCGGAACTTCGGGGCGGCAAAGCCCGACGCCGTATGGGCTGTCGGCAGGTGACTTATTGGCACCTGCTCTTCGAGCACCACCAGGTCATCTTCTCGAACGGCCTTGCATCCGAAAGCTTCTTTCCGGGACCCGTGGCCCTCGGAAGCCTCGACGCTACGGCGCTCGATGACCTGCTCATCCGCGCGCCGTCGCTTGGCGCGATCACCACGCACGACGATACCGTCCGAGCCTACGGTGCCGCCGCCCGGCCCTATTCGCGGATGCGCCTTCTTCCGGACACGAACCGAGCGTTTCGCCGCGTCGCCTGAGGAACCGCCGCATCAGACAATGCGCCGGGTCTCCGAGCATACGGCAGTGCCCCGCTTTCCAACGAAAACTGGACACAGTACATAATTGTTCTTCTAGACATTTATAGTGTAGCCGGGCCTATTCTATCTTGGCTTGCGACATGTCTCCCATTCTTTTGATGGACTGGGGGGAAACAGGATGGCGCATCCGGAGTTCGGGATCGAGGAACGACGGCGGATCGAGCGGCTGAGAAACGCACGGGTGCCGGTGATGGAAATTGCGGATGAGCTCGGACGCCATCGTTCGACGATCTTCCGCGAGCTCAAGCGGAACAGGTTCGCCGACGCAGAGAACCCGTATCTGGACGGCTACTACAGTTCGGTGGCGCAGACGATGGCGGCGCGGCGCAGATACCGGCGGCGGAAGCTCGCAAGGGAGCTGCTGCTTCTCGCTTCGATCACCGACCGGCTGCGCGCGGGCTGGAGTCCGGAGCAGATCGCCGGGCGGCTCCGACGCGACGGCAGCGGCGCGTATGTCTGCCACGAGACGATCTACGCTTGGGTATATTCCGAAGGACGGGAACGAGGGCTCGCGCGCTTTCTGCCGTACCGGCGCAGGAAGCGGCGCGTCCGCCTGGGCCGCAAGCCACGTGCGGCGGTGTTCCTGGAGCACCGCTCGATCCACCGGCGGCCTGAGGAAGCCGCAAACCGGGAGCAGTTCGGAAACTGGGAGGCCGATCTCATGATCTTCCAACGCAGCCACGGCGGCGCGAATGTCGCGACGCTGGTCGAGAGAAAGACGCGCTACGTCGCCCTGTACCGCAACGAGGATCGCCGGTCGCGCCGTGTTCTGGGCCGGCTGGTCGGACTGCTCTTCTTCTGCGCCCTCGCCGGGCTGCGCAGCGTGGCCGAACGCGCCCCTGCGATCCGACGGGCCGGTCGCTTTCTGGCGGGGCAACCGCCGGGGCGGCGTTACATCGCCCTCACCTTCGGCGGACAGGTCTTCGCGCTCGTCCTGAACTACGGGGCGATCGCGTTGCTCGGCGCACTTGCCACGCACAGCACCGACACCGAGCCCGACCCCGTCCTCCGTCGCCACCGGTCCCGCCGCATGCTGCTGGCCATCCAGCGCGGCTTCACCTCGGTGCTGCCATGGTCGCCGATGTCCTTCGCGGTCGCGATCACGACAGCCCTGATCCCGGGCACGAGCTGGGGGGCGATCTCGGTTCCCGGGCTGGTGACGGGCCTTCTGATGGCGGGGACGGGCTGGGCGCTCGACACGGCGTTCAGGCCCAAGCTCCCCGGACCGCGCCCCGTTTCGGCGCCGCCGGAGGGCAGCTGGCGGTCGATGTCGCCCCTGCTGACGCTGCTTGCCGTCCTCGTCGCGAGCGTCGCGACGCTGCATCTGGCGACGGGCATCCGCGTCGTCGGCATCGTCCTGCTCGTCGTTCCGGCCATCGCGGTCCTCTGGGCGTGGCTGCAGGCTCGCGGCGGGGCGAGCGCGGACGACGAAGGTACGCGCGCGGTCGGCGCCTGGGCGCGTGACCACGTCTTCGCCGAACTCCCCGCCGCGGCGGGCGAGATCGTGCTGTTGATGATGGCCGGCTATATCGGCACCGTCGGCGCCGCGCTCATGATCCCGATCCTTGAAACGGGTCGGATCGATCTTTCGGGGGTGCCCACGCCGCTTCTGCTGCTGGCGCTGGTCTGGGTCCTGCCAGCCGCAGGCCAGATCGGAATGAACCCGATCCTGGCGGCGACGCTTCTCGTGCCGCTGATCCCGCCCGCAGACCATCTGGGCGTCGCGCCCGCGACGGTGGTCGTGGCGATCACGGCGGGCTGGGCACTGGCCGGCGTGACCTCGCCCTTCACCGCGACGACTGTCCTGACCGCAAGCTTCGGCCGCGTCTCCGCGCTTCATGTCGGCCTAGTCTGGAACCGAGGCTACTTTTTTGCGGCCGCGTTTATCGTCTCGGTCTGGGTGCCCCCTCTGTCAGGAGAGTTGTCGCCCGCTCTTGCACTGAAAGTGTACACTGAGGCGGGCGGGACAGGATGACGATT
>NZ_CANLTR010000026.1 GCF_947494055.1 uncultured Jannaschia sp.
AATCGTCATCCTGTCCCGCCCGCCTCAGTGTACACTTTCAGTGCAAGAGCGGGCGACAACTCTCCTGACAGAGGGGGGTCCCAAGGAACAGCGCGTTGTAGGACATCACCGCGAGCAGCACGCCGGCGAGCGTCGGACTGACGATGGTCTCCAGGTCGTAGGCAAGACGCGAGAGCGACAGGGCCCGGGTATAGCGATCCTCCTCTGGCAGCACGTCGGAGATCGTCGCCTGGAAGGTCGGCGTGAAGGCGGCCGAGGCCGATTGCAGCAGAAAGATCAGGACGTAGACCTGCCAGACCTCTGTCACGAAGGGCAACGCCAGCGCAGAGCCCGCACGCACGAGATCGAGCGCCACCAGCATCGCCCGGCGCGGCACCCGATCGGCGAAGGCCCCGGCGATCGGAGCGATGCCCACATAGGCCACCATCTTGATGGTGAAGACCGCCCCCAGCACCAGCCCGGCCCGATCGCCTGCGAGGTCGTAGGCCAGGAGTCCCAAGGCGACCGTCGCGAGGCCGGTGCCAAGAAGCGCCACGACCTGGGCGAGAAACAGGTGTCGATAGGTGCGGTGTGCGAGAATGGCCAGCATGGGTGTCCTCAGTGGAATGGGGCGATCCACTACGCGCTCCATAATGCCGAACTGTCGCTGGAGGAAAACACACCGAAAATAGCTGTTACCGCCATTTTCGCCACACCCGCAAAGTCAAAAGAATAGAGTCGCCGATCCGGGATTGGACAAGGACCGTCAAGATCAAAGGGCGCCGCGGCTGCAGGGACACGCTATCGTGTCCGTAAGATGTCATTCGACAGACGCCATATGTGCAGCGCGCGTTCGGTCATGCGCGAAAAACTGGCATTGACGATCCATACTGTCCGGGTCGATGTAAGCTCTCTGTCAGCTTTGCCGCTTACCGCCTCCTCGAGTTTACCTGGAGAAAGGTTCGGCAGCGGTGCTCTGGAAGCTTCTGGCAAGTGCTATTCTGCTCTCGGTCGCCTTGGTCACGATCGAGTCCGGTTGGGTGACGTATGTACTGTCAGAAGTTCGCGCACTCATCATTGCGCCCCATGGGCCTACTCCGCAGGACATTCTTCAGGCCGGTATTACTGAAAACGATACAACCGTCGTTCTTGCCGCCGGGGATATCGCAAGCTGCGATGAGCGCTCAGGTCTCGCCGACAAGCTGCCGAACACGATGTACCTCCTCGGATTCGAAAGTGCGCTGGATCCGACGAGTGCCATGGCGAACGAGACGGCTGCCCTGGCCAGCGAATGGCCGGATGCCGCAATCCTCGCTCTGGGCGACACGGTATACAGCAAGGGCCGTCCGGTCGAATACGCAGATTGCTTCGATCCTGTCTGGGGTTTCCTCAAGCCACGGATCCTGCCGACACCGGGAAACCACGAGTACAAGACCCCCGGTGCGTTCGGCTACTACGACTATTTCGGCGCGCAGGCGGGGCCGGAGCGGCGTGGCTGGTACGTCGCGACCGCCCCCGGCTGGCTTATTCTATCGCTGAACAGCGAGGCGGACGCGTCGCCCGGGTCGCCGCAATCGGACTGGTTGCGCGATCGGCTCAACGAGGATGGTGAGGTCTGCATTCTCGGGTTCTACCACAAGCCCGCTCATTCTCTGAGGGCACGTGACGGCCGGGAAAACGCCGTCAACCTGTTTCGACAACTTCAGCAGGCAGGAGCGAGCGTGGTCTTGAACGGACACAACCACTTTTACGAGCGGACGGCGCCGCTCGATAGCTATGGCGAGATCGCAACGGGTCTCGGCACGGTCGCATTCACGGTCGGAACGGGGGGCGTTATCGACGACCCGATCCCGAAACTTCCCGCAACGGAAGCGGCCATATTCGGCCGCACGGGCTTGCTACGGCTGGACCTTCGGAAGTCCTCTTATAGGTGGGCTTATGTCGATGCTTTGACGGGAAATGTTCTCGACGCAGGATCGCGACCCTGTAATCCCATGCGACTGGATAGTCTCGATTGAATTCAAATCGCGGCGCGGAACGTCGCGGCGAAGCCACTCTCGCGTCCCTCGGGCGGGGAGGCGAGGGTGAGGCGGCCGCCGGATTGCCGCGCGATCGTGTCGGCGATGTGCAGGCCCAGGCCGAAGCCGTCGCCTCGGGCATGTCCACGGTGGAAGCGACGCGTCAATCCGGACAGCTCGGTTCCGCTCAGCACCGCGCCGTCATTCTCGACACGCAGCGTCGCGTCGCTGGTGAGTTCGACGCGGATGTCGGTCCCCTCCGGCGCGTACTGAAAGGCGTTGTCGATCAGGTTGCCGGCGAGGATGGCGAAGGCGTCGGCGTCGATCCGCGCCAGCACCGGCGCAGCGGGCAAGACCTCGACCATCCGTGCGCGGCGGTCCGGATCACGGCGGCTGTCCTCGAGCACGTGGTCGAGCACGGCGCGCAGATCCTGGCGGTCCGTGGCGGCGCCGATCCCCGCATCGGCGCGGGCGAGCTGCAGCAGGCGCGCGACCAGCCGCGACATCCGCATGAGGGCGGTCTCGATCCGCGTGATCCGGACCAAGTCGTCCGCCCCCACCGTCTCCGCCCTCAAGCGCTGCACCTGGGCCAGCGCGACGGCGACGGGGGTGCGCAACTCGTGCGCGGCATTGGTGGCGAAGCTTCGTTCGCTGTCGATGGCGCGGCCGAGACGGACCATCAATCCGTTCAGCGTTGCGGTGATCGCGCGAAGCTCGTCGGGCAAGTGGCTCGCGTCGATCGGGTCCAGCCGACCCTCGCTGCGAAGCGCAATGTCGCCCTGCAATGCCTCGAGCGGACGGAGCGCGGTCCGCGCGATCCAGCCAACGAGCAGGTAGGCGATCGGCAGGAGCGCCAGCATCGGCAGGAGGAACGCGAGGAAACTCTCGCCGTAGGCCTCCCGCCGTTCCTCGAGCGGATCGCCGAAGGCCACGGCGTATCCCGCCGCGTCGGGCTCTGTCTGGTAGAACACGTGCGTTCGCGTCTCGCGATAGCCGCGACGCGGCGCGCTGGCGGGAAGGTCCGCGTTCGCCGCCCCGGCGGAGCGGAGCAGGACCTGACCTGCCGGATCGAACAGAAGGAATACGAGCGCCTCGTCGGCGCCCGGTTGGCCGCGCGTCGGCATCAGCGTGCCACTCTCTCCATCGCGCCAGCGCCCGATCAGGATCGGTTGGAACAGCTCGGCCGTCTCCCGCAGGGTGAGGTCGAGCAGCTCCTCCTGTTCGGACCGGAGCACCAGCGCCATCGCCAGGATCGCGAGGAGCCAGATCGCGCCGACCCCGAGGCTCGTGAGGCGCGCAATGCGGCGCGTGAGGCTGCGGCGTCGGGTCATGCCCGACCCATCCGGTAGCCGAAGCCGCGCACCGTCTCGATCGCGCCGCGCCCGAGCTTGGCGCGCAACCGGCTTACATGCACCTCGATGGCGTTGCTCTCGACCTCTTCACCGAAGGCGTAGACGGTGTCCTCCAGCTCGGCACGGCTGACCGTAAGGTCGGGCCGGCGGCTTAGCCGGTCCAGGACCGCCCATTCCTTTCGGGTCAGCGCCACGTGGGCGCCGCCAAGCTCGACCCGGGCCGCGGCGGGCAGAAGGCGCAAGGCCCCGAACCGGCGTTCCGGGGTCCGGTTGCCATCGACGCGGCGCAGGATCGCGATGACCCGCGCCAGCATCTCGTCGAGATGATAGGGCTTCACAAGATAGTCGTCCGCGCCGGCGTCGAGCCCCGCGATCCGCTCGGTGATCCGATCGCGCGCGGTGACGATGAGGACCGGCGTGGCGTCGCCGCGATCGCGCAGGCTTCGCAACAGGGCGAGGCCGTCGCCGTCCGGCAGCCGGAGGTCGAGCAGGATCAGGGCGTAGGCCGTCGTGCGCGCCGCCGCCATCGCGTCTTCCAGCGTGGCGGCAAGATCCACGGCGTGAGACGCCGCGCGGAGATGGTCGGCCACCGCGCCGGCGAGGTCCGCCTCGTCTTCCACCATAAGCAATCGCATCGAACCTCTACGGCGATCCTTCGACATTCGTCAACGGTCAGCGAACCGTAAGGTTCGATCGCCATGTGCGTCCACGGTGCGGATCGAGCCGCGCGACGCATATGGGGGAATCATGATCACTGAAACGGTCTGGATCGGTGTCGGGTTTCTGGGACAGCTTTTCTTCACCTCCCGATTCCTGGTGCAGTGGATCGTCAGCGAGCGGCGGCGCGAAAGCGTGATCCCGGTCGCGTTCTGGTGGTTCAGCCTGCTGGGCGGGATCACGCTTCTGAGCTACGCGATCTGGCGGCGGGACCCGGTCTTCATCCTGGGCCAGGCGACGGGCCTCGTCGTCTACGCCCGCAACCTGTCGCTGATCGGACGGTCCCGCCGCGCGGTGGCCGGATGAGCGATCGCGATGCGGCCCGGCTGGCCTGTCTCGCCTTCGCGGTGGTCGTTGTGGCGGGCGTGCTGCTGCGCCCGGCCATGCCGATCGACGAGACGCGCTATCTCGCGGTCGCCTGGGAGATGTGGCTATCGAAGGACTGGCTGGTTCCGACGAGAAACTTCGAGATCTACAGCCACAAGCCCCCGCTGCTGTTCTGGGCGATCAACGCGGTCTGGTGGTTCACGGGCGTGTCGGAGGTTGCGGCGCGACTGGTCGGCCCGGCCTTCGCCGTGCTGGCCATCGTGCTGACCGGGCGGCTCGCGCGCACGCTCTGGCCCGACGATGCCGAGGCCGGACCGCGCGCCGTGATCGCCTTGTGCGGGCTGCTCCTTTTCGCGGTCTTCGGGGGGCTGACGATGTTCGACGCCGCGCTTACGGCGGCGACGGCGGGGGCGACGCTGGCCCTGGTCCGCGCAGTCGCGACCGGGCGGTGGCGCGACTGGGCTCTTCTCGGCTTCGCGGTCGCGGCAGGCGTTCTGGCGAAGGGGCCGGTCATCCTGCTCCACGTCGTACCGGCGCTGGTGCTGGTGCCGGTCTGGGCCGGTGGGGGCACAGCCCGCGCCCCCGGCCGTCGCGTCGTGGCCGGGGGCGCGGCCTGTGCCCTTGCCGTGGCGCTGGCAGTGGTCGGGCTCTGGCTCGTCCCGGCCGTCGTCGCGGGCGGGCCAGACTACCGCGACGCGGTGCTCTGGACCCAGAGCGCGGGCCGAATGTCCGCAAGCTTCGCCCATGCGAAGCCGTTGTGGTTCTATGCGGTCGCCCTGCCGGTCCTGCTGTTCCCGTGGCTCTGGGTGCCGGGCCTCTGGCGCGCGGCGGGCCGGCAGGGAATCTGGCGCGAGCCGGGCCTACGGCTCTGTCTCGTCTGGTTCGGCGCCGCGTTGCTGCTCTTCAGCCTGATCAGCGGCAAGCAGGTCCATTACCTCCTGCCCGGCCTGGGGGCCGCAGCCCTCGTCGTGGCCCGGCTGTCGCGGAACGCGAGGGACGGCCTCTGGGTCGCCGCAATCCCGGTCTTGGGCCTCGCCGCGGCAGGCTTTGCAGCAGCGGCCGGCTTCGTTTCGCTGGGCGACGCCGGCAATCTCATCCATCCGCGCTCGATCCTTGTGGCCTGGGTGATGCTGTTGCTGGGGATCGCCTGGCTCGCGATCCGTCTTGGCGGACTGCGGGGCGGGGCCGTGTTGTCTTTGGGCCTGCTGCTGTCCGTCGATCTGGCCGTCGGGCTGACCGATACGCGCGGCATCTACGACACGCACGGCATCGCCGCGATCGTCGCGCCGCATGCAGCGGCGGGGCTGGCCTTCTACGGACAGACCTACCACGCGGAGTTCAACTTCGCCGGCCGCCTGCGCCAGCCGGTAGCCAATCCGATGTCGGCAGCCGCGCTGCGGGACTGGGCGGCGGCGCATCCCGGCGGCCGGATCGTCGCGCGTCCCGACCGGTCGGCGCCCGGCTGGCCGCCGCGCGAAATCGTGCTTTTCCGGAACGCCCCCTACGGCATCTGGACCGTGGCCGACGCGCCTCTAGCGGAGCCTGGGGCATGACGCGCATGACGATGGAAAGCTTCTGCGTCGCGCCGGAGATCAGCGTGATCGTTCCGGCCCGCGACGAGGTCGTGGCGATCGGTCCCCTGGTCGACGGCATCGCAGGGGTCCTGGCGGACCGTCGCTTCGAGCTGATCGTGATCGACGACGGCTCGACGGACGGAACGCGGCACGTGCTCGCCACGCTCGAGACCCGCCACGACTGCCTTGTCGCGATCCGCAACGAGACGTCCCGCGGACAGTCCTTCGCGATCCGCCAGGGCGTGCGGCGCGCCCGTGCGGCGATCGTGGTGACGCTCGACGGCGACGGCCAGAACCCGCCCGACCAGATCCCGCGCCTCCTCGCCGCGTTCGAGGCCCCGGGCGCGGCGACCCTGGGTCTCGTGCAAGGTGAACGGCAGGCACGGAAGGACACAACGGCGCGCCGCCTCGCCGCTCGCGCGGCGAACGCGCTGCGCCGACGGCTCCTGCACGACTGGGTTCGAGATTCCGGCTGCGGCATGAAGGCGTTCCGGCGCGAGGCCTATCTCGAGCTGCCGTGGTTCAACCATATCCACCGCTTCATGCCGGCAATGATGCTAAGGGAGGGGTGGAACATTGCGACGGTACCGGTCGCGCATCGCGAGCGCATGGGCGGAGCGTCGAAATACTCCAATCTCGCCCGGGCGCTCGTCGGCATTCCGGACCTTCTGGGCGCGGCATGGCTGATCCGCAGGCGTGGCGGCGCGAGCGGAATGGTACTCGATCAGGCGCAGCCGACGGAGACCGATCCGGATGTGGTCCTGGAACTGCAACCGTGATCGAGGTCCGCTTTTGTCTACTTTCTCCGGAAGCATTCGGAATCGTTGCGTTCGTGACGGCGGCGATGTCGTTGCCATGTCGGAGCCGGACATCGATCTCGAGGTCAGCCGCGTCTTCGGAGACATCGACGGGTTTTCCATACGGCATTCGCTGATCGACGCGAGTTACGGCGCATCACGGTCTCGTCGGGCAATCGTAAGGAAGACCTGCGACCTAGCCGCCCCACGGGCCGCGGTTGTCTCCCGGCATCCAAAGGAAAGCCCATGTTCGATCTGATCTCCGGCTGGATCGCCACGGGCGGGCCATGGGGCGTCTTCGCCCTCATGGTGCTCGAGAACATCTTTCCGCCAATTCCCTCTGAACTCGTCATGCCTCTGGCGGGGTTCCAGGCTGCCGAGGGAACGCTGTCCCTGTTGGCCGTGCTCCTTGCAGGTATTGCCGGTTCGGTTGCGGGTGCCCTGCCTTGGTTCTACGCAGGCCGTCTGGTCGGCCGCGCACAGTTGCGCCGGCTGGCCGAGCGTCATGGCGTCTGGCTGACGATGGAGGCCGGGGATGTTGATGCCACCATCGCCTGGTTCGACCGGCACGGTGGCAAGGCCGTGTTCCTCGGACGGATGGTTCCCGGTGTGCGAACGCTAATTTCGGTGCCGGCCGGCTTGGCGGACATGGCGCTCATTCGATTTTTGATCCTGACGGCTCTTGGCAGCGCAGTCTGGGTCAGCCTGCTGACGGCCGCGGGATATCTCTTGCGATCGCAGTACGAGCGCATCGGAGCTTGGCTCGATCCGGTGACCACCGCCATCGTGATCGGCATCGTCGGGCTTTACCTGTTCCGGCTTATTCGGATGCTGCTTCGGCGGCGAACAGGTTCGAGATAGACGGGACGAACCGATAGGCCGGCTGGTTCAGGTGGTCCGCCGAAATGTCCTCTTCGCGAGAAAGCTCAAAGATCGGAGCACACTGGGCTATCGCCCTTGCAAGACTGAGGCAGCCAGAGGCGGCGCTTCGGCCGGGCGACCGACCACAGAATCGCGGCCAATGTCAGCCAGGCGACTGTCAACGCCACGACCATGGACACGATGGCCGCCGGGCCCATCTCAGAGCTTCGCCGGCATCGTTATGTACCGATACCGTGCTCGTGGTCGTGTTCACCGTTCTTTCCAACTTCGCCATGTCCGTAGAGGTCGGCGTCCTCGTGAGCGTGGTCCTCGTGTTCGAATTCGAGGCTGGAATGGATAATGCCGAACCGGTCCCGAAGCATCGCCTTCGTCTTCACTTTGACGCCCTCGATGTCGTTCCATCCCGCCTTCGTCAGCACAACGTGGCAGTCGAGCGCCGCGGCATGCTCTTCCATTTGCCACAGATGAACGTGGTAAACGTCTCGAACGCCGCCCGCGCCGCGCATTGCTTCGACTACTGCGCCACAGTCGAGGTCAGGCGGGCTGCCAAGCATCAGCGTGCGGACGGGGCTGCCGATCTCGGTGACGGCCAAATAGAGGATGTAGAATGCGATCAGGATGGTGATCGCGGGATCGACCCAGCGGATGTCGTAGAGGATGATCAGCGCGCCGCCGACGATGACGGCCGCGGAGGCGAGCGCGTCGCTGAGGTTGTGGAGGAACAGTGCGCGGATGTTCACGCTGCCCTTCTGCATCGAGTAGGTCAGCATCGCCGTCAGCGTATCGACGGCCAGCGCCACGCCGCCGAGGATCACCACCCACCAGCCGCGGACCTCGGGCGGGTCGATCATCCGCATGCCGCCCTCGTATATCAGATAGACGCCGACGATGATGAGCGTCGTGTAGTTGATCAGCGCGGCTACGATTTCGATCCGGCCATAGCCGAAGGTCATGCGTTCGTCGGCCGGCCGCCGGGCGATCTTGCGCGCGGCGAAGGCGATGATGAGCGACGCCATGTCCGAGAAGTTGTGCAGCGCGTCGGCGATCAGCGCAAGGCTGCCTGCAAAGATACCGCCCGCGATCTGCGCGGCGGTGAGCAGGCCGTTGGCCCAGATCGCGACGGCGACGCGCCTGTCGCCGGAGGCGGGGTCGAGATGGGCGTGGCCGTGATCGTGGGGCATGTCAATTCGGTCTTTCAGTAAGGATCAGGGTCTCAGGCGAGGAGGTCCTCGGGCGACAGCAGCAATAGGAAGCCAGCGAAGAACATTGCCGCGATCCAAGGGCGGTCCGGCGTCTCGTAGGCCTCAACCAGCAGCTCCTCGGTCACGCGATCGAGACGTGTGACCAGGCCGAAGGACAGGACCTCGGTGACGATCTGGTCCGGAATCGTCGCTTTCGGTGTGGGAACGGACGCGCCGACTCGCAAGCCTAGCATGATCGCTCCCGTGACCCAGATAACTGCTGCAATCACAGCCAGCAGGACCAGCGCGAGCGTGCAGAGCCAGGCTTGGGACAAGTGGAGATGCCTTTCGCTTCCGTCGGCTTTCCACCGTGAGAATCACGAGGAAACGCCGAGGATTAAGAGGTAGTCCCTCTAGCCACTGTAGCTTCAAGAAGTAATCAGGCGCCGATCTTCTGGTGGGCCGTCAGACACTCGGAATGGTCCCGCAGTACCTCCAGGACGCGGCAGTCGGCAATCGTGTCGCCCGTGCAGCCCGCGATCATCCGCTTCAGTTCCTTCTCCAGCGCTCTGAGCCGGAGAATGCGCTCCTGCACATGCCTGAGTTGCCGCTGCGCAATGGAGTCCGCATCGACGCAGGATCGGTCCGGATTGTCGGCGAGATCGAGAAGCTCGCGGATCGCTTCGAGTGAGAAACCGAGCTGCCGGGAGTGGCGGATGAAGGACAGTCGGTCGAGATCGGCCTCTCCGTACCGACGCTGACCTCCGGCCATCCGCCCCGGCTCGGGCAGCAGACCGATCTGCTCGTAATAGCGGATGGTCTGGACCTTGGTCCCGGTCTTCTGTCCTAAGTTACCGATGGTGATCATCCGCGCCTCCGTGAAACATACAGTTCTGGTAGGTTTGGAGCCGGAGTTCGGCAAGATGCCGAAGGCGAGCTACGAAGAGCTTATGGCACGGCAGACATCCGGACGCCCGGCGACGCGCACGTGGAGCAGCCGGCAATCCTGGATCGACTGCAATGCTGGGCTCGCGAGGTGAAGCGCGATGTCGTGGCGCTATACCTCGCTGCCCGTGATCCGCGGGTGCCTTGGACAGCGAAGGCTGTTGCAGCCTGCGTGGTCGCCTACGCTTTCAGCCCGATTGACCTCATTCCAGATTTTATCCCGGTGCTGGGCTATCTCGATGATGCGATCCTCGTGCCGCTCGGGGTCCTGTTGGCCGTCCGGCTTGTGTCGTTTAACTTCTTAAATGAGTTGAGAAGAACGGCAGACAGGCGGAGGACGCTTCCCCAGACTCGTGCAGCTGAGATCACGGTGATCTTGGTATGGATTGTGGCCGGTGCTGCGATCTTGAGATGGATCAGCACTTTGTCTTGGCCGTAACTCTCAACTGTGGCGGGGTGCGCCCTTATGGCTGGACAGGATCTCACCGCAGTTTTGACCGGCTGGCAGATATTGTCGATCTCGTACTGAACCGGCTGAGACAGCGCGCTGCCGCGGCGCCGGTTCCCGGCCCGGGACATGGCGTTCACGGACGAGGAGATCGCATCCTTCGAGGCGTTCCAGCGTGGTCGAGGCCAGTCGACGGACCTTGCCCACGCCCCGGCCCGGGACCTTCTTGCCTTCATGGAAGACACTGCGCGGAAGGGCGATGAGATGCTCGCAGCGGGCCGGGATGCGCGGCAAGCTTGAACGCGAGCGCGACTGGAGAGACGCGATCTCGAACCCCAGTGTGATAGCTCATCCCCGGGAGGACCGACCCGGCTGGGTCGACCCTGTTATTACGTCGATCAGAGAGGTCAGGCTGTCTTCTTCGCGCGCGCGGCGAGACCGCCGGCGCCGATGGCCGACAGCAGCAGCAGACCCGCGGCCGGGACCGGGACTGGCGACGGCATGGGGGCGGCGTCGGTCGTGAAGGTCAGGTTG
Source organism: uncultured Jannaschia sp. (assembly GCF_947494055.1). Taxonomy (GTDB): domain Bacteria; phylum Pseudomonadota; class Alphaproteobacteria; order Rhodobacterales; family Rhodobacteraceae; genus Jannaschia. The sequence goes on from NZ_CANLTR010000026.1 coordinate 10,755, forward strand.
ACGAAGGCCCGCTTGGTGTTCTGCCCCGGAACGGTTTCGTTGAAGAAGAACGAGAACATCGTCCCCGCCGAGAACGAGCGGTTGTCGAGGAACCCGGTCGCGTTGGTGACGTTGCCGCGCACGTTGATGGTCTCGAACGTCATGCCGGACCCGGCGTCGAACCCGAACCGGATGTTGCCGAGATCGTTACCGGCGGCGTAGCCGTTGCCGGTCACCGAGAAGTTGTCGACGACGACGTTGTCCAGGACATCGAAGTCGAAGCGGACCCTGTCCTCGACCGCGTCGTTGTCGTCGTCGATGAGACCGGCTAGGTTCATCGTGCCGCGGGCGCCGAAGGCGCCGTTGGCGAAGACGTCGATCACGGCAGCCGAGGCCGCGGTGGAGGTTGCTGCGGCAAGGGCGGCAGCGGTAAGCAGAACTCTAATACTCATTGTTTCCTATCCTTCGAGTAAAAAATTCAATTCAGAAAATTGTCTTATAAAATGGCGTCAGAATTTCCGACGCTCTTTGGAGCATAGGTCGAAAGACCTCGGGCTGTAGACGAATTTGCATAAACTTTTAACCTCCCCGGGAAAGACAACACGAATGTCCGGCTTCCCATCACCGACGAGAGCCAGCTCTCCGACCCGCGGATCAGCCTCGTGGACGCCGACCTCGCGGGCCTGCCGCCGGTGACGATCATCAAGGCCGAGATCGACCCGCTCCGGAGTGACGGCACGATGCTGGCCGACGCCATTGAGGCCGCCGGTTCGCCCGTCGAGCAGCGCACCTTCGACGGCGTCACGCACGAATTCTTCGGCATGGCCGCGGTGGTCGAGGACGCCGCCGCGGCGCAGGACTACGCCGTGGAACGGATCGAGGCCGATCTCTCCGAGTGACTTCGGTCCAGGCGGCGGGCATGACCCGTCGCCCGGATCCTGTCCCGTCGGTCGGATCAAGACTGGATACCGCGTCTCGTTAAAAGCACGGGGTTCGACACGAGTCCGGTTGAACTACGCAAGCTCCTCTATGGCGGCGTTTCCGGCCGTGCCCTGCCCTGACCGTGGTCACTCAGGCCAACAACGTCAGCCGGTCGGGCGAGGCCATGAACGTCCGCACCTCCGCGCGGGGACCAGCTGGCTGATCAGGTAGCCCTGGACTTGGTGGCATCCTTCCCGCTGGGCGAAAGCCCGCTGCGCCTCGGTCTCGACGCTCTCGATCGTCACGCGCATGCGCAAGTCGGCGGCAAATGCGGTGATTGCCCGAACGATTGCCACGCTGCCTGCATCGTGGGGAAGCTGCCTGACGAAGGACTAGTCGATCTTGATCTTGTCGAACGGGAAGCGCCGCAGGTGGCTCAGCGACGAGTAGCCCGCGCCGAAATCGTCGAGCGCGATGCGGATGCCGAGCCGTCGCAGCTGGTGCAGGTTCTCGTAGGTGCGCGCGTCGTCGCCCAGAAGGGTGGTCTCCGTTACCTCGAGTTCGAGCCGTCCGGCGGGCAGCCCGGTGACGGCGAGGACCCGCGTCACCTTGCGCACGAGGTTCGGGTCGCCGAGTTGCACCGGCGAGAGGTTGACGGTGATCGAAGTCTGCTCTGGCCAGCGGGCCGCCTCTGCGCAGGCCATTTCCAGCACCTGTGCGCCGATGGCGCCCACGAGGCCGACCTCCTCGGCGAGCGGGATGAAGAGGCCGGGGGAGATCATGCCCTGCTCGGCATTGGTCCAGCGCGCGAGCGCCTCGGCGCCGACGACCGCGCCGCTTGTGGCATCGATCATCGGCTGGTAGAAGACTTCCAACTCGCCCCGTTCGATTGCCTGACGCAGGTCGCGCTCCAGATCACTCCGACGTTGGGCGTCCTTGAGAAGATGCGGCTCGAAGACGCAAGCCCGTCCGCCGCCGGCCCGCTTGGCGCTGTCGCAGGCGAGCGCGGCGTTCCGCGGCAGGGCTCCCGCATCGGAGGCAGCGTCTTCGAGACAGGCGATGCCAACGCTCGCGGATATCTCGAGCGTCTGGCCGGGCATCTCGAACGGCGCATGCAACGCCTCGAGGATGCGGCCGGCGAGGTCCGTCGCCTCCTCGCGTGACGCGATTGCCAGGATCACGAACTCGTTTCCGCCGATGCGGGCGACGATGTCCGTCCTGCCCCCGCAGCCGCGCAGCCGGTCCACGACGGCGCGCAACACCTCGTCGCCGGTGGCTTCCCCGAACGTGTCGTTGACCCGTTTGAAGCGGTCGAGATCGATCGCGAGCAGCGCGAGGCTTGCGGCCCCGGTCACGCTCCGCGCGGCACGAGCCTGCGGGATGTCGGCAAACCGCGCCCGGTTGACGAGGCCGGTCAGGGCATCGGTGTAGGCGAGCCGCCGGATGGTCGTCTCGTTCCGCAGCTGCGCACGCTGGTCGCGGATGGCGAAGACAGCCCGGCGTCGGCGACCCACCGAGACTTCGCTGCGCAGCACGTGCACGGGAATGGGCTTGCCGCCCAGGGCGACAAGGTCGGCCTCGTGCTCTTCTCCCTCGGGCGAATCGTGGAGGGCCGCACCTGGTACGAAGTCGGCGATCGGTCGGCCGACCACGTCGCCCTCCGACGCACCGACGAGCCGCGCGAAGCTCTGGTTGGCGACGAGGATCGTCGTGTCATCGCAGACTGCCAATCCTTCGACTGCCAGGTTCGAGACGTCGAGTATCCGAGCCCAATCGCGCCGCACCTGCGCCTGTGCCTGCAGGCTGAAGCGCATGCCGAGGAGCGCCAGGCCGATGAGGCCGAGGCAAATGGCGGTCACGACCGGCGCGCCTGCCTCCGGTGATACCGACGTTGCCGGGAGGCCGATCCGCGGATCGTAGACTGGCGTCATGGCGGCCATTCCGCCAGCACGGAGGACGGCGATCGCCGCGAAAAGGAACGGCGCGGCGAGTCGGCGGCGCACGGACCGACGCTCGCCCGCCGCGACGAGCGCCAGAGCGAACAAGGTGATGCCGAGGCCGGCGCTGCCGAACGCGAGGGACAGGTCCCACCGGAACGTTCCGGAAATCCGGTAGCCCGTCTGCCCGACGTAGTGCAGGAGTGCGACGGAGAGGCCGAGCAGCACCCCCGCGAAGACCCGTCGCCGCCGGTCGCGCCGCCCGACGACGAGGTCCATGCTGAGGGCGATGACCGCGATGACCGCGACGAGCGACTGGATCGTCGTGAGCACGTCGAAGGCCGCGGGCAGGCCCGGCCGGTAGGCTAGAAGCGCCACGATGTGGCCTCCATCTGATCGTCGTTCCGAATGTGTTATGGGCCGTAATTCATCGCCAAAGCCGTTCGGGACTGGATCGCCGCGGTCGGAGCGAAGGCGGCATTCATCGAATCTGTCGGTCGGGCGATCGATCCATCGGATCGATCTGTGATCCTCCCAACCCCTCGGGAGAACGGATACTGCGAAATCTTTAATTCGAAGCTCCGCAACGAACTTCTGAGCGGGGAGATATTCTATCCCCTTGCCGAGACGCGCGTCGTGATCGAGGCATGATGGATCCATCACAGCACGGCGCGGCCTCACTCGACGCCGGGCTATCGGCCACCAACGCCAGCAGTTCTCTGGTCGTCTCACAGGCGGGGATCACCCCCGCTCCGGGTATCCACCTTGGAGCCGAGAGACCCGTCATGCACCAAGACTGAAACTGGACCACCCAATAGTGACAGGCCATTTGACTTCGGCAACATCTACGATTACCTTCACCATATTTGGTTATTTTGAAAGCAGATGAATGCGAGACCGTCAAACGCGATCTTCGCCGCCGCAAGCAGAGCCGCGGAGAGGCAATCCTCTCACACGCGAGTATGAAGCTCATGCGAAAGAAATTATACGAAAGGGTATGCGAGATAAGAGCGTGAGGGTTGCGGAACTTGCCGAACGTCTTCGTCAAATCGGAGTTAATATTAGCGACGGGGGCATGGCCAACAAGATAAGCCGAGGAGGCTTTTCTGCAGCATTCCTACTACAATGTATGGATGTGCTGGGCTATACTTTTAGCGAACAGAACAAATAATTAGCGAGCTTCTTAGAAAGTACATCTATAGAATACCTATGACTCCTATCACAATGCCAATCGCGCCAACAACATAACCACCGACGGCAGTCCATCGTTCTTTTTTCGCGTCGCGAATAAGGTGAGGCTCTTGTGCCTTAAATGCATTGTAAAGTTTAACAATTGCAGGCAAGTCTGTTCCTTGTATCGTAGAATAAATCGCATCTCTGTTGTTACGATCTTCTCGAGATACAGCAATTTTAGACCTCACTTGAACCAGCTGCCCATACACATCCGACCAGTTCGGAAAGCAACTGAGAACTCTAGTAGCTCCCAGATTACTTACAGCAATTTCTAAATCCATCACGATTTTCGAAGTTGCAGCATCTATGGCATCGTGCCTGGCTCGAAGGCAATCCATTTTAGCATCTCGAAGAAGGTCAAGCGACTTAGCAGGGTCTGGCAACCGAAGTTGCTTTGCTTCAACTAATTTTCGCCCTGCATAGCGAAGTTCATAGATTGCAGGGCTAACAACTTCTCGATTAACTTGTTCCGCCAGCTTGATAGCGGACTCGGCCTTATCCCATTCCTCGCCTACACTAAGGTAGGCGAGGTCAAAATCATCCTGCATGTATGCTTAGGCTTTCTCGACGGCTCTTTTCAAACGACCCATCGACTTATCCGCAGCACGAGACGTCTTACTAAGGTCTCGTCCCGACATGACGTCACCGCTCTGCGCTGCAACGCTTCCACGACACTGCTTGCTGATGATCTTCATCGTGGCCGCACGTTTGGCCTTTTTGTAGTCTCGCACGGTCAACCAGTCCAAGACGTTTTTCATGATCATACCTTACTTACGCGCTATATAAATTTCGAACGAAAGGAAGTATGCCGCTTGCCGTCCTTGGTCAAGCCTCCCCAGTCTCCTTAGATGGTACGCCCACCTAGCGCTACCAGCAAACGATTAATCCAGTGTTAAGTTCCCAGTCTAGCGTCAACAGGAAGGTGATAATAACCATAAATGGTGACTTTTCGCCGTACTGCCGGAAACACATCGTGTATCGGTTCTGCGCCTGCTACTTGAGGCGTGGCATTCGTCATTCAGCCCTACGCAGCCTGCAATATCGGGCGCCCTTCTTGGACGTATGCCTTCGACTCGTCGGCCGGCGATCTGGTAGAGGCGTCCTCGATCAGCACGGCCATCTCCGGCGTGCTGATGCGACCCGGCTGGGTGACGTGGAACGCACCCTTCTGCGCCTGCGGCACCGCGCGGGCCGTCATCATCCGGACGATCGTGAATGCGGCCGTGGCGCAATGGGAGACGATCGTCGTGTAGAAGAGCGCCTGAGGACCCAGAGCGTTCATCAGCACGCCCGCCAGCAGGGGACCGAAGATCGAGCCCACGCCGAGGACCATGAGGATGCCGCCCGAGGTCTGGATGAAGGCGCCGGGCGCGGCGTGATCGTTGGCATGGGCCATAGCGACGGGATAGATCGCGAGCGACGTCGCACCGAAGAGGGCGACGACGATCAGGTTCGTCCATTGCCCGTGCGGCGCGAGGAAGATGAACGCCGCGTCGGCGGCCACCGCCATAAGGCACAGGCCCAAAAGCACGATTCGGCGGTCCATCCGGTCAGACAGGATGCCGACCGGGATCTGTGACAGCGCGCCCGCCATTACGGGCACGGCGGCGAAGAGGGCGACGACCGTCAGGCCCAATCCGACCTGCTCTGCGTAGACGACATGCAGGGTGAAGAAGGAAGAATTGGAGATGCCGAGCATGAAGGCGGCGAAGACGGCCACGGGAGAGTTCCGCCACAGACCAGCCAGATCGAGCCGGACCACGACAAGGGGCTGCGGCGCACCGGATGTCGTCAACGCGACCGGCACGAGCGAGAGGCAGTAGAACGCCCCGGCAAGAACGAAGAGTACGTGCCCCTCGATCGGCGCGAATGTCAGGGCCATTTGTCCGGTCGTCGTCGCGGCGAGGCCCACCATGGTGTAGATACCGAACACCTTGCCGCGCAGCCGCGCCTCGGTCCGCTCATTCAGCCAGCTTTCGACGATCATGGCCGCCCCCGCGAAGCAGAAGCCCGACAGCGCGCGCAGCACGACCCAAGCAGCGGGATGGATCAGGAGAAGCGACAGGAGCACCGCCATGCCCGCCAGGGCGGACATGAGAGTGAAGGCGCGGATATGCCCGATGCCGGCGACAAGGCGCGGCGTCGCGAGACAGCCCGCGACGTACCCGATCGCCCATCCCGTCCCGAGCAGGCCAAGGGCGATCGCGCCGAACCCTTCCAAGCCGCCCCGGACCGGCAGGATCATACCATTCAGGCCACCAGCGAAAAGGAGAATGGCGGACCCCAGAAGGAGGGCGCTTACGGACTGGAGGCTTTTGACCATTCTGATCTCTCGGCGCCGCATCGAGACCGCTCGATGCAGGACCATGGCGCGCCGCCATCTTGCGCATCAGTGGTGGAGATCCGGTTAACCACGAACGGCTGGCGAACCGTGCAGATCGTTCTGAATTACCGGTCATGCCGTGATCGTCGCATGATTAGGCCTCCGAGCTGAGGATAGGGCATGCAGTCGATACCGGCCGATTGGGTTGAAAAACCCCCTCGACCCGCGTCTGCAGGTCCTGGACCAGAACTCTGTTCTACCGAAGGTCGAATTTACCCCATTTTCGGGGTATTTTCGTCGTCAACCAAAACGGGCGTTCTAATACTTCAGGCCGTTCTGAGCCTACCCGAGTTTTTCAACACAATCGGCCCATGGACGAAGCCGCTCCGCGGCATTGGTGCTTTTTGGCTTATGGCGTGAGCCGCCTGTAACGGTGGGCGTTTTGTGATGCGGCCGACCTGGCTGACGATTGGGACCTTCTCAATCATCAGACAGGAGGTTCCCATGACGGAGGAGAGAGTGACACCGCTGCGCCAGCGGATGATCGAAGACATGCGCATTCGCGGAATGGGGGATAAAGCGCAGAAGTCCCATATCCGGGCGATCAAGGATTTTGCGGCCTTTCTTGGTAGACCGCCTGACACGGCCACGCCGGAGGATCTGCGAGCCTACCAGCTCCACATGACGGACACCGGGGTCACGCCATCGACATTCAACACACGCATCGTGGCGCTGCGGTTCTTTTTCGGCATGACCTGCGGGCGCGAAGAGATGAAGCGTTACATGCAGTTCCGCACCGAGCCGCGGAAGCTGCCCGTGGTGTTCAGCGTCGAGGAGGTGTCCGACATCCTGATGGCGGCGCCGGGGCCCGGGCTGAAGTATCGCGCCGCGCTCAGCATTTCCTACGGTGCGGGGCTCCGGGCGGCCGAGGTCTGCAATCTCAAGATCGGCGACATCGACAGCGACCGGATGCTGATCCACGTCGAGCAGGGCAAGGGCCAGAAGGACCGCAAGGTGATGCTGTCGCCCGGATTACTGGAGCTGTTGCGCGCCTGGTGGCGCGAGGCCCGGCCGGAGGGTTGGCTGTTCCCCGGCAAGCCGAAGATCAACCCGATCTCACCGCGCCAACTGAACCGCGCCTTCACCTCCGCCAAACACATGGCCGGGGTCAAGAAGCCCGCCACCTTGCACACGTTGCGCCACAGCTTCGCGACGCATCTGTTGGAGGCCAATACCGACGTGCGGGTGATCCAGGTGCTGTTCGGCCACGCCAAGCTGACGACCACCGCGCGATACACCCACGTGGCCACCAAGACGATCCGCGACACCGTCAGCCCCAACGAGATGCTGGCCAGGTTGCAGGATCAAACGGTGAAGCGAAGCCTGGAGTGACCGGGCGCCGGGGTGTCCCGGCCGAAGCTGGAGATTGCTGACATCTTCCGCGCCCATGGCCCTGCGTGGCGGCAGGCCAATGTGGGGCATGTCAGCCTCTCACAGCTCAAGGTGATGTCCGCGATCGAGGCCTGCCGGACCGAAGCGCTCGGCGGGCATGTGGCCGGTTGCACCAAATGCGGCCACCATCACATCGCCTACAATTCCTGCAAGAACCGGCATTGCCCGAAGTGCTAGGGACCCGCGGCGCGCGACTGGATGGAGGCGCGGGCCGAGGACCTTCTGCCCGTGGAATATTTCCACGTGGTCTTTACCCTGCCAGCCGAGATTGCGCAGATCGCCTATTGGAACAAGAAGGCGGTCTACGGGCTGTTGTTCAAGGCATCGGCGGAGACGGTGATGACCCTTGCGGCCGATCCCAAGCGCATGGGCGCGCGAGTGGGCATGACCAGCGTGCTGCACACCTGGGGCTCGGCGCTGACCCACCATCCGCATATCCACATGATCGCGCCCGGTGGCGGCCTGTCGCCCGACGGCACCAGGTGGGTTGCCTGCCGTCCCGGGTTCTTCCTGCATGTGCGGGTTCTGTCGCGGCTGTTCCGGCGCCTGTTTCTGGACGGGCTGATGGCCCTGCATGCCGCCGAGCAGCTCGCCTTCTACGGCGATCTCGAACGGCTGGCGCAGGCAGATGCCTTCGCAGCCTGGCTCGCCCCGTTCCGCAAGTCCGAATGGGTCGTCTATGCCAAGCCGCCCTTCGGCGGGCCAGAGGCAGTGCTGGCCTACCTGAGCCGCTATACCCACCGGGTGGCGATCTCGAACGCCCGCCTGATCAGCGCCGATGCCCAGACCGTCGCCTTCCGCTGGAAGGATTACCGCGTCAAATCCGGCGACCGACAAAAGGTCATGCGACTGGCCACGCCCGAGTTCATACGCAGGTTCCTGATCCATGTCCTGCCGGACAACTTCCACCGCATCCGGCATTACGGTCTGCTGGCCAGCTCGGCCCGCAAGGCCAACATCACCAAGATCCGCGCCTTGCTGTGCGTGCAACGCCCGGAACAACCCGCCACGCAGGGACCCGAAGCCGAGATCATCCCGCTCACCCTGCGCGAGCCATGCCCTGCTGCGGTGGCCCCATGCGCATCATCGAGATCTTCCGCCGTGGCCAGAAACCGATGTCGCGTGCCCCACCGAGGGAGCAGGCCACATGACACCTCGCCCGTCATCCGTAACGGAACACCACCGGCTGCGATCCGCAGACACGGCCCAAATAGCTTGGGTCTTTCCGTCTTCGGCGCGACACACGGCGGCAATCACGCGACCATCAGCAGCTTTGTCGGGATCATCGAACGAGTTTGCGCCCGTCTCAGGCACCATGCGCACCTTCAACCGACCCCCTGATCCAGCCGTTGCCCCACCCCACTGCGCATTTTCCCCATAGATTGCCCCAAGACCCCCGCGGCTTCCTCCTTGGGAGGTTTTCCAACACGGGTCGTGGTTCCGACAATGCGCAACGTTTCGCCGCGACCCGCATCAGAAAACCTTCACCAAAGCAGATCTTGGTCCCGCTGCTGATCGCTGCGGCACAGCTTACCCGAAGCGGTCTTCCGGGGCATCGCGCAGCAACACGCATCGTCTCGAAGTCGGCTGTGCGGGACGATGCTTCTTGGGGACCGTTGATTTTGACCGGACGTTGATGTCCGTCTAGGAGCAGCCCTGCCGCATCACCTACCGTGACCGCAATGGGCGTCGACGGAGCTACATGCCCGACGCCCTCGTTTATCACAGACCGGGGACCGGGCTGCACGGCGTCGACAGCTTTCTCTACGAGTTCAAGCACCGCGCCGACCTCTTCGCTTGGCCGACGCTCAATGGAGTTGCACCTGGGCGATCGGCACCTGTGGAATCCGGCGTAAGGGACGGACGCGGCGTGCGGTACTGGGGGCGGAAGTGTTGGCGGGCGCGGAGATCCGCCGGAAGTCTCAGACCCTTGGATGCAATTAGGAGTTCGGTGCCGGTTCGCTTGGTCTGAGCGGAGTATAACTGGTCGAAGGCGAACTGTCGGCTCCAGCGATAGAGCCGGCTTATCTCGGGCGCGGCGTCATAGGTGACGATCCAGGGGCGTTCAATGGCGCTGATCACGCCCGCGAGCTGCTCATGGTCTTCGGGGGTATAAAAGCTCGTGTATAGTTCGGCACCGGCAGCATAATAGGGCGGATCGATGAACATGAACGAGCGATAGTCCGGGGTCTCCCGATGCTCTTGGAGGAAGTCGAGCGCGTCGGCCTGCGTGAAGGTTATCTGGCGGCGATACTTGGCGACGCGGCGGATACGGTCGGCGATCGTCTCCTTGTTGAACCGGCAGTCGATCCGGTATCGTCCGTCCTGTTTACGCCCGCCAATCATTCCGCCAGTTTTGATGATTCCGGACCGGTTCGTGCGGTTGAGGAATAGTGTCGCCAAGGCGAAGGACATCTCGTCGCCGCACTCCGGGCCGGACTGGTAGATCGCTCGCTGCCGGTCCCATTCCTCGACCGTCACAGGGACGGCCTCGACCGTGGCGATAAAGTCCTCGGTCCGATCGAGCATGCAGCGCCACAGGGCTGCGATTGCCGGGTCGACGTCGTTGAGGCGGATCGCGGAAACGTGCCCGTCGAAGAGTAGCGCCAAGGCCAGTCCGCCCCCGCCCGCATAGGGTTCGATATAGACGCCGCGGTCGACGCCATTGGCCTGCATGATGGTGCTGACCAGCCTCACCATCGACGTCTTGCCGCCCGGGTATCGAAGGGGTGAGGTTGATCGCGGCATTGGATTCCTTCGCGTTTGCCTGTTAGCTATGGCTAGCCTAACAGGCTGGTTACAACTCGGCCAGCCCTACTTGCCCTGGGCCTTGTGTAAGACCGCAACTTCAGCCACGGCGGCGAACACGCCGGAGAGCGTCGCCATGTCTTTGATGAGCGCGCCGCCGTGGACACCGCCAGTCTTGCTGTCATGTTTGCCCAGGTTGGCGCGAGCGCGTAGCCCACCGAGAATGCTGCTGATCGACCCAAGCGAGGCCGGTTCGTACCTCGCCTTCACCTCGGGCAGCCCCATGACACGGTCGACGATCTTTCCTTTGCCGTCCCAACCCGTCGCCTTCAGTAGGTGTTCAAGCAGGGTGCTACACCCGATGCAGACAAGAGCGGAATGCTGGTTCGCGCTGACTGTCGTAATCGATCCGTAGAGTTCGCTCATGCTGGGATTGTCGAGAGCCGCGATCGCGCGTTCTAGGGCCTCGTCCTTCGCGACAGTCCCACCTCTTGGCGCGTTGTTATCACCCTTCCCGCGACCGTTGTCCAGGTTTTCACTCCCCGCTCCCGACCCGCCGGCGGCGTCCTCCCCTCCGGCCTCATCGCCGCCGGTTGCCTTCGGCACGTCTTCCTCGGCCTCGGTGCCGTCCTCTTCATCTCCAGACTGCGCGGCCTCGTCGCGCTCTGCTTTCGTCGGCATCAGCGTCCTGCTCTCGCCGTTCGGCAAGGGTGCCGGTGCCCCGAGCGCCCGCACGATCGTCGCGACATAGGCGTTGAGCCTGTCGGCGTTGTGCAACGCCCGACTGTTGTGCTTGGCAGGTTCGTCGAGCTGATCGCGCATCAGCTTCTCTAAGCCAATGCAAAAAACGTCCCATGGCAAGGTCCGGCGCAGTTCGCTGCCCGAACCTGTGAGGCCGATCTGCGTACGCCGCGCGGCGCTGGAAACGATCCGCGTTACGTTCGTCGGCGCGATAATATCCGCTTCCGCGGGCGTGATGACCCCGGTCTTGCGCGCCGTCGCGATCAATTCGACTGCCTCGACGTTACTGGTCTCGCCGTTGCGTCGCGCCTGCTGAGTAGGGTTCCACCGTCTTCGGGCACCATCGGCTCCGCTGGCGACATGCATCCTGTCAATCCACGGGTCCGCCGACTCAAAGCTCGGGAAGATCACGACTTTCACCGATCCGATCGGACCAAGCGCCTTGGCCGCACTGCGCAGACGGCGGATACGAGACGCCCGCTGCGTGACGTTTGCCGGCATGCGTTCCGGGTCGTCGAGAAGCAACAACGCGGCGACGCGACGATTGCCCTCCGCCGCGATATAGGTCGGGTCGTCCTTCGGGCTTCCCCGATCTCGGACCACGCCGATTAAATCTAACGGGTTCACCCCGCCCATCTTGGCAATGTCGAGAGCGAGTTCGACGACCCGTTCGTTCTCGATCAGTTCCTTCATCGCCGCTGCAGCGTTGGCTTTCCGCTCGTGCCGAGGGTTGTCCAACTTGATCAGTAACCGGTCGAGTTCGATCTCAGCATCCTTCGTTTTCATCGCCTACGACCCCAACCTCGGCAAAATTCGTATCGTGACGTCCGTCGATCGTCGCGACGCGCAATGCAGATTACCCGACAAGGACTGCCATGGCACCCCGTGGCTAGACCGATCGGTCCGCTGCTCCGTTTGCAGGAACCAATATTGCAATTCAAGATGCGGGCGTCGGTGCGAGGACTTTGTCCAGGTGCGTGTCCGGCCCAGCTCTCCTCGACATAGGCACTGCCCGAGGGCATCGGGAATTCCGCGTGGTCGGACGGTCGGAGATCTCCTCCAGGATTGAGTCCCAAAAAAGCGATCTCGGCTTCGTCGAGAACATGAACTGGGCTGTACAAGAAGCGCCAACCCAGTCGATTGCCGCTCGCGGTGTAAGCTCCTTCAATCCGACATGAAAGTTCAACATGATCAACCGGGGGCATCACGCCGTAACGCTGTTTGCTTGAGGTCTGGGGCCGATAATAGGCCTTTATGTAGTCCGCTCTGAGCAACGTCTAGCGTTCTGATTTCACGCCACGAACCGACGTTCGCGCTGTGCTGGTTTCGCAGGGTTTGGTATTCTTGAGCCCGGAACCCTGCGATTTCGGAGGCCCGATGAAGCCCAAGCCTCGCGCGCCCGACCAAGACGACCTGCTTCGCCCCCGGCTCACCGATCTGATCGACATGCGCCACGGGCTGGTGCGGCTCGAGGCGCTGATCGACTGGGATTTCTTCGAGGCCGAATGGGCGGGGTTCTTTCCGTCGCATACGGGCCGGCCCGCGACCTCGCCGCGGCTGGTGGCGGGGCTGCTCTACCTTTAGCACGCCTACGCGCTCTCCGACGAGGCAATCGTCGCGCGATGGTCGGAGAACCCCTACTGGCAGCACTTCTGTGGCGAGGTGTTCTTTCAGCATCGCCCACCGATCGATCCGTCATCGCTGACCCGCTGGCGGGAGCGCATCGGCGAGGAGGGCGTCGAGTGGCTGCTCACGCAGACCATCGAGGCCGGTCGGCGTGCCGGCGTGATCGACACGCGCAGCACGCGCGACGTGATCGTGGACACGACCGTGATGGAGAAGGCGATCGCGCACCCGACCGACACGCGGCTCTCCGAGCGCGCCCGCTTGCGCCTCGTGGGCTTGGCGCGCGAGGCGGGGATCGAGCTGCGCCAGAGCTATGCCCGCCTTGGCCCCCGCCTGGCCCGGCAGGTTGGCCGCTACGCCCATGCCCGGCAATTCGAGCGGATGAGGAAGGGGCTGCGCACCCTCAAGGGCTACACCGGCTGCGTGATGCGCGACGTCGCCCGCAGGCTGCACACCGTTACCGACGACGCCCTGCGTGCCCGGATCGAAGGACAGCTCGCCCTCGTCGCCCGCTTGCTGCGCCAGAAGCCCCGCGACAAGCGCAAGCTCTACGCGCTGCACGAGCCGGACGTGGACTGCATCTCGAAGGGCAAGGCGCACAAGCGCTACGAGTTCGGCTGCAAGGTCTCGGTCGCCACGACCCATCGCGAGGGCTTCGTCGTCGGCACGCGTCCGATCCCCGGCAATCCTTGCGACGGCCACACGCTGCACGAGGCCGTCGAACAGGTCGAGATCCTCGCCGACGCCCGCCCCCGGCGCGTCTTCGTCGACCGCGGCTACCGCGGTCACGGCATCGAGCCCGCCACCGGCACCGAACCCACTATTGGTCATATGAAAACCGACGGCCGCCTGTCGCGCTCGCCCCTCAAGGGTACCATCGGCGATGCGCTCCACGCCGTGCTTTGCGGGGCAGGCCATAACATCCGCCTGATCCTCGCCCGCCTCCAGGCTCTTCTCGCCGAAATCCTCGTCACGCTGCTCCGCCTCATGGGCGACGCAACCCCGATTCTCACCCTGCCAAACCGTCAGATCGCGCACCCAGCGTGATGTTCAGGACGGACTATGTAGCTACGTTGAATGGTTGCTTTCGCCTACGGTCCCCCTCTGCTCGCAAGCACAGCGAACGTCCGCTCTCCGCCGATTCTGTGGAAAAACACCCGTTCGCGAGCGCAGAATCTTGGCGCTCGTGATTGGCGCAGGCGCCTTTCTTCTCAGGCGTTTTGCGCTTGCTGCGGTGCGGGAAGAATCTTCGCCAGTTTCCGGAGGTTTTGGGCGGTAGCGGCGAGCAGGAATTCGTCCTTCGCGCCGCATGGTCCTCTTAGTCGGAGCCTTCCCAGGCCGAGGATGCGCTTGAGATGCGCGAAGAGCATCTCGACCTTCTTCCTCAGCTTCATCGAGACGCCGTATTGCTCGGTCTTGGCAATGTCGCGAGCGACTTGGCGGGCGTCATCGTGCTCCTCGCGGGTGATGGAGCGGAAGTCCATGTTCGGGCAGCAGCGCGGCTTCGAGGGGCAGGCCTGGCAGGTGAGCTTCAGGCCGCGGTATTTGGCGACGCCTGTGCCGGTTGGCCCCCGGTTCGGGTCGGAATAGTTCCGGCGGAACTGCTTCAGTTCGTGGTCCTCGGGGCAGATGTACCGATCGTTCTCGGCATCCCACTCGAAGTCGGCGCGCGTCCAGGTGTCGTCGGTGCGGCCGGCTTTGTCTATGACCGGAATGTGCGGGGCGATCTTGCGCTCGACCAGCCAGCCCAGCATCGGACCCGACCCGTAGGCAGTATCTGCAATCAAGCGTTCGGGATGCAGGTCGAACTTCTCCTTTACGCGCTTCAACATGGTCTTGGTCGAGCCGACCTCGGCCTAGCGAATGGACCGCGTCGCTTCCACGTCCACGATGACCCCGTGGTCCGTGTCGATCAGGTAGTTGTCGGAATAGCTGAAGAACGCCGGACCCTTGCGCGCTGCCGTCCACTGGCTGGCCGGATCGGAATGCGACGTGAACTTGGGCTGCACTTCGCTGGCGGCCCCGAAAGCAGCTTCGTCCAGTGTGTCCAGATACTCACGAACCGCGCGGGGTGCCTCGGCCGGATCTATCCATGCCGCGTCCCATTCCTCCTTCGGCGTCGAGTTCTGCTTGTTCGCATCCGCTTCGATCAGACTGGCATCGACCGCCATGCGCTGCCCGCTGACCAGGCCCTCCGCGATGCACCGTGCGACCGTCGTCTCGAACAGATGCCGCAACAGCTCGCTATCCCGGAACCGGCCATGACGGTTCTTGGAGAAGGTGGAGTGGTCCGGGACCCGGTCGCTTAGATCAAGGCGGCAGAACCAGCGATATGCCAGGTTCAGATGCACCTCTTCGCAAAGGCGACGCTCGGACCGGATACCGAAGCAATAGCCGACCAAGAGCATGCGGATCAGCAGCTCAGGGTCGACTGACGGGCGTCCTGTGTGGCTGTAGAAATCAGCGAGGTAGCCGCGGATACTGCTCAGATCCACGAAGCGGTCGATGGAGCGCAGGAGGTGATCCTGAGGGACGTGATCCTCCAGCGAGAACTCGTAGAACAGCGCCGGTTGCGCCTCCTGCCTCGGTCCCATCATCGCCGACCCTCCCGCCCATTAAAGGAATTGGATCAGCCAGACGCACCTCGATCAAGCTCGAGTTTTTCAACGAAATACGCGCTATCAAGACATCTTAAGAACAGCTGTTCTCACCCTGGATCACCCGGCGGGCCGGCGAAGACCACCCCGATCCGTCCGACGCTCTTCTCGCCCTACCTTGCAAACCGCGCCCATCCGAGCTGCGGCCGGTTCGCCGCCCCGGCATCGATACAGATCGCCCGGTAGCCCTCGACGCCGTCCATCTGTTCTAGCTCCTCGGCCGTCTCGATGAGCGACGTCCGGATCGCCGGCGTGTGCCCATGCACGACGATCGTCGGCCCCCGCCATCGTTGCCCTGTGGAAGGATCGACGTCCCACCCGCCCTGCCACGTCAGGCGCTCGTGGCGGATCGCCGCCCAGTGCAGATCGGCCATCGGCCGGTCCCGGGCGAGATGGATGTCGTCGGGCACGGACGGATCGAGCCCGGCATGGACGAAGAGCGGATCGCCGATGCGCAGATGCGACGGCGCAGCCCGGATGGCAGCGATATAGGCCTCGGGGATGGCCGCGCGGAGACGCTCTCGCGCTTGCGGCCAAGGTCTGCGATTCTACGCCGGATCGACCTCGCGCATCACGGCCTTGCCGCCGATCGCGAGCCACGGCTCCGCATTCCCGTCGAGCGCGTCGAGCAGTACCTGCTCATGGTTGCCGGGCAGGAGGACGACGCGATCGGCGCGGGCGAGCCGGGATGCGTTCATCATCAGCCCGATGGCCCGCAGGCTGTCCGGACCGCGGTCGATGAGGTCGCCTAGGAAGACGACGAGACGTTCGGTCCCCAGGGCCCGTGGTGTTCTTGCAATCACCTCGAGACAGCCTGCAAGCAGATCGGCCTGCCCGTGGACGTCGCCGATCGCGAAGACCTCGAGATTGGCGAGTATGTCGCCCGGCAGGACGCGCGGCGGCAGCGAGACGTGACGCAGGTCGGGCCTCATCGGTCCTGGCCCTCGATGTGCATGGAAGTCGGCATCGGCTACCAAGGTTGCTGGATGGATCGCAGGTGTCGGTACACGAACATCATGCCCGCGCTCCCGTCATCGAGCATTCGGTCGACGGGACGGCGGCCGCCATAGTTCGGTCCGGTGTTCGGCCGCATGATCCATGTCGTGCCGAGGATCCCGGGGAACGCTGCGCGCTGCGCGGTGTACAGGGCGACCAGCAAGCCGGCCCGCTTCATCTGCGCGGCCTCGAACGGCGCGTCGTAGGTCCCGGCGGCGATGCGGTTCCAGTCGTCCGGCGCGACGTCGAGAAGCCCCGCGGCCTCGTCGGGTGCCAGCAACCAAGCCTCGGCGATCCGGCGCATCGCCGTTGCGACCACGCGGATGGCGTCAGGGTCGGTGGCGCGGTCGTCGGAATCGAGAATGCCCGACGGCTTGTCGGTGTCCGAAGGTGTCATCGTCACCCCCTAGTGCAGCACGGGCAGGGCGAGTACCGCCCGGGCCCGCGAGATGCAGCGCTGGACGGTCCGCAAGCTTGGCTGGGTGTGTGCCGGCAGGCGCTCGATCGTCTCAAGAATCGCCGTCGTGGCCTCGTCAGGTAGGTTGTGTAGAGCAGCCTGCCGGATGGCGAAGTCGCGCAGCTGCGGTCGCGTCGGTCCCGCCAGACGTAGAGGCGGACAGCGGCTGAGCAGCGGTGCGGACAACCCCGCGGTGGTGTTGGCGGTCAGCACCCAGCCGAGCCAGCTCATATCGAAGCTGACCCGGAAGTACGGGCAGGACCACCTCGCCGCCGTCGACCGCTCCAAAAGTGGCAGCAAGGCCTGCGCAAGATCGTGCACGGTGCCGGACTTCGACTGAACGCTCCCTGCCTTCTCGATCTCGTCGACGACGATCAGCGGATTGCCGACGCGATGCGCCAGGATCGTCTCGATCACGCGCCCCGGTCCGGCGGAGGCCCATCCGAGCTGAGAGCCTGCGATCGCGAACCCCGCCGGCTCGGTCGTGGCGTCGACGACGGTCGTTGGCATCCCGACCGCCGATCCGAGCGCCCGGGCCCAGTGGCTCTTTCCGATCCCCGGCGGCCCGACGAGCAGCAGCGGCGGCAGACGCAGGCCGGGGTTACCCTCGCGGACCGAGCGTCGCATCGCATGCCAGACGGTCTCGGTTGCCGGCGCCATCCACGGCATGTCGGCGTGCAGGGCGGCGGCGATCTCGTCGGCGCGGTGCTCGGTCGGGATCGTTACGAGATCGGCACCATCACGCAACACGGCAAGCCGGGCACGGGTCGCGGCGGACAGGTGCGCGAGACCGGTGGCGGCCTCGGCGCGGTCGTGGAGGGCGCGGGCGCGGCGGTGGATACGGATCTTGTCGGACCGGGGCAGGCAGAGCTGCCACACGGCGATGTCGTCGTCACCGTCCGACGGTGCCTCGGGACCGCCACCGCCCCGCCGACCTCGGAGCCGCGCCAAGTGCGCGAAGAGGCGGCGCTCGATGTCGGTGACCGAGGGCAAGTCGTCACGGTAGCGCGCGGCCATGATGGGGATGCGTGGCATGATCGTCCTTTCGACAGGCAGCCGCCGATCGAGGCGGGCCGCGTCCCGGCCGTCCGTGGGGGCGGCGCGGGGGTGGCTGTGGAAAGGGTCCGGGCCCTACAGAACGGAGGGTGAACGGGGGCCAAGCAGGATGTCAAACGAATTGCTGAGCAAACCAGCTTTTCTGTCTTATCGTAAATCTAATCAATTGAAAATAAACGATTTTAGAGACTTATACTCAAACAGACGTCAAATTTTGGGCGGAACTTTACTACGAGCTAGGCAGAACTTTTGCCGGATGCACAGCACGAAGCGCCGTTCAATACGCCCCGTGGCAATGCTTGAACTTCTTGCCCGAGCCGCAGGGACACGGCTCGTTCCGGCCCGGATTGCCCCAGGTCGACGGATCATCCTCGACAAAGCCGGGCGCTGCGCCGTCCGCGGCCGCGGCGGGCTCGTCCACCGGCTGCGGCGTGCCGGCCTGCGCCCGGGCCTTCTGCTGCGAGACGAGTTGCTCGATCATCGCCGTCCGCTCCTCTTCGGAGAGCGGGCGGACCTTGGCGAGCTTCTTCGTGACTTCGAGGCGGAGGCTGTCGAGCATCGACTCGAAGAGCTGGAAGCCCTCGGTCTTGTACTCGTTCAGCGGGTCACGCTGCGCGTAGCCGCGGAAGCCGACGACGGAGCGCAGGTGTTCGAGCGTCAGCAGGTGCTCGCGCCACTTGCCGTCGATCGTCTGCAACAGGAACTGCTTCTCGATCTGGCGCATCTGGTCGACGCCGAACGCCTCGGCCTTTTCCTCCATCAGCGTGTCGGTCGACTTGTAGAGCCGCTCGCGCACGACCTCCTGATCCACGCCGTCCTCGTCCGCCCAGGCGATGACGGGCACGTCGATGCCCAGCACCTCGATCACGGACGCATAGAGGCCCTGCGCGTTCCACTGGTCCGAATAGGTCTTGGGCGGCAGGTACTGGTCCACCAGATCGTCGACGACCTGATGGCGCATGTCCTGCGCGATCTCGCCGATATCCTTGGCTTCCATGATCTCGAGGCGCTGCTCGAACACGGCCTTGCGCTGATCGTTCATCACGTCGTCGAACTTCAGCAGCTGCTTTCGGATGTCGAAGTTGCGGGCCTCGACCTTGGCCTGCGCACGTTCCAGCGACTTGTTCACCCACGGGTGGACGATGGCCTCGCCCTCCTTCATGCCGAGGGTGTTCAGCACCTTCTCCAGCCGCTCGGAGCCGAAGATGCGCATCAGGTCGTCGTCGAGCGACAGGAAGAACGCGGAGCGCCCCGGGTCGCCCTGACGGCCCGACCGGCCGCGGAGCTGGTTGTCGATGCGACGGCTCTCGTGTCGCTCGGTCGCGAGCACGAAGAGGCCACCCGCCTCCAGCACGCGACGCTTCTCGTCGGCGACCTCGGCCTCGATCCGGGACCGGACCTCCTCGGGGTCGGCCTCGGGCGTTTCGGCGAGCGCCTGCAGCACCCGCATCTCGACGTTCCCGCCGAGCTGGATGTCGGTGCCGCGACCGGCCATGTTCGTCGCGATGGTGATGGCGCCGAGCTTGCCGGCATCGGCGACGATCTGCGCCTCCTGCTCGTGCTGGCGCGCGTTCAGGACGTTGTGCGGCAGCCCCTCCTTCTTCAGGAGCGCCGACAGCATCTCCGACTTCTCGATCGAGGTCGTGCCGACGAGGACGGGCTGGCCCTTGTCGTGTGCCGTGCGGATCTCGTCGACGATGGCGGCGTATTTCTCGGCCGAGGTGCGGTAGACCGCGTCGTGTTCGTCGGCGCGCGCGATCGGCCGGTTCGTCGGCACCTCGACCACGCCGAGCCCGTAGATCGACATGAACTCCTCGGCCTCGGTGACCGCGGTGCCGGTCATGCCGGACAGCTTGGAATAGAGGCGAAAGTAGTTCTGGAACGTTACGGAAGCGAGGGTCACGTTCTCCGGCTGGATCGCCACGCCTTCCTTCGCCTCGATCGCCTGGTGCAGACCGTCGGAGAGACGCCGCCCGACCATCATCCGGCCGGTGAACTCGTCGATCAGGACCACCTCGTTGTTGCGGACGATGTAGTTCTGGTCCTTGTGGAACAGCTTGTGCGCGCGAAGCCCCTGATTGACGTGGTGCACGATAGTCGTGCTCTCGGGATCGTAGAGCGACTGGCCCTCGGGCAGGATGTCGGCGACCAGCAGCCGCTCCTCCAGCCATTCGTTGCCCTCGTCGGTGAAGGTCACGCTGCGCTGCTTCTCGTCGAGGGTGAAGTGCTCCTCCCCGATCTCGGGGATCAGGCGGTCGACGCGGGTATAGAGATCGCTGCGGTCCTCGGACGGCCCCGAGATGATGAGCGGCGTGCGCGCCTCGTCGATCAGGATCGAGTCCACCTCGTCCACGATCGCGAAATTGTGCCCGCGCTGCGCCATCTCCTCCTTCGACGCCCGCATGTTGTCGCGGAGATAGTCGAAGCCGAGCTCGTTGTTCGTCGCGTAGGTGATGTCGGCGCGGTAGGCCTCGCGCTTCTCGGCCTCGGGCTGCTGCGGCACGACGACGCCCGTGGTCATGCCGAGCGCGGTGTAGACCTTGCTCATCCAGTCGGCATCGCGGCGGGCGAGGTAATCGTTCACCGTGACCACGTGCACGCCCTTGCCGGACAGCGCGTTCAGATAGGCCGGGAAGGTCGCGACGAGCGTCTTGCCCTCGCCTGTCTTCATCTCGGAAATGTTGCCCTGATGCAGGAAGATGCCACCCAGAAGCTGCACGTCGAAGGCCCGCAGGCCCAGCGCACGGCGCGCCGCCTCCCGGCAGTTCGCGAAGGCTTCGGGCAACAGTTCGTCGAGGCTCTCGCCCCCTTGTGCCCGGGTCTTCAGGGCCTCCGTCCGCGCGACAATCTGCTCGTCCGAAAGCGCCTCGAACTCGGGCTCCAGCGCATTGACGCGCTCGACGAGCTTCAGCGTCGCCTTGACCTTCCGGTCGTTCGGCGTGCCGAAGACCTTCTTCGCGATTGCACCAAGTCCCAGCATGTCCGTCCTGTCCTCGCGCCCTTGCCGACCGCGGGAAGGCCCCATATCAGAGGGGTAAATCACGGGGAGGGCGCGGTCAAAATTCGTCTTGGCCGCACTTAAGACCCGCCCCGACGGGTGTCAACGAACGCCCATTGGGACGCCACGACTGCCTGGCTCCAGCGAGCCTGAAAGGACCATCCGATGAAACATCTCCTGACCGGCGCCGCGATCGCGCTCGCCCTCGCCACGCCGCTGAAGGCGCAGGATGCCTCGTCCGTTCTCGCGACCGTGAACGGCACCGAAATCACGCTCGGCCATCTGGTCGCGCTGCGCGAGCGCCTGCCCGAGCAATACCAGCAGATGCCCGACGAGGCGTTGTACCAGGGCATGCTGGAACAGATCATCCAGCAGCAGGCCCTGGTCGATTCCGCCGAGACGACCGAGGCCGACCAGTTGGCCGTCGACAACGAGACGCGCGGCCTGCTCGCCAACCGCGCGATGGAGCGCATCGCCGCGGAGCCCGTCGACGACGCCGCGGTACAGGCCGCCTACGACGCGCAGTTCGGCAGTGCCGAGGGCGGCACGGAATACAATGCCAGCCACATCCTCGTGGAGACCGAGGAGGAGGCGCAGGCCATCGCCGAGGAGGTCCGCGGCGGGGCGGACTTCGCCGAAGTCGCCCGCGAGCGCTCCACCGGCCCCTCGGGTCCGAACGGCGGCGAGCTCGGCTGGTTCGGCGCCGGCATGATGGTGCCCGAGTTCGAGGAAGCCGTCGCCGGCATGGAACCGGGCTCGGTCAGCGATCCGATCCAGACGCAGTTCGGCTGGCACGTCATCCGCCTCAACGAGACGCGCCAGCAGGAGGCGCCGAGCCTCGACGAGGTGCGCGCCGAACTCGAGGCGCAGGTGCAGGGTCAGCGATTGCAGGAGGAGGTGACACGCCTCGTCTCCGAGGCCGACGTCACCCGCTCCGAGGAAGAGATCGATCCGTCCGTGATCCGGGACGACTCGCTGCTGGGGAACTGAGCGATGGGGAAGTCCGGCAAGAAGGACAAGGACTCCGGGAAGGAGTCGAAGGCCAAGAGCACCAAGAAGAAGCTCAAGGCCAAGGTCGAATCGCTCGAGGCGCGGATCGAGGGGCCCAAAGGCCCGCTCGTCTCGCCGCTGGCGCCGGACTTCCCCGACCTGCCCGCCATCGACGGCGTGCGCTTCGCCACCGCCAAGGCGGGCGTGAAGTACAAGGACCGCACCGACGTCATGCTGGCCGAGATCGCGGCCGGGGCATCGGTCGCCGGCGTGTTCACGCGCTCGGCGACTCGGTCCGGCGCGGTGCTCGATTGCCAGGCCAAGCTCAAGTCGCGCGACGCGACGGGCGGCTGGGCGATCCTCGTCAATTCCGGCAACGCCAACGCCTTCACCGGCGCGGCGGGGACGGATTCCGTGGACGCGGTCTGCAAGGGCGTGAGCCAGGCGCTCGGCCTGCCCGCCAGCCGTGTCCTGACCGCCTCGACCGGCGTGATCGGCCAGCCCCTGCCGCATGACCGCATCGTCGGCGTTCTGGGCGACATGGCCGCGCGGCTCGACCCGGCGGGCATGGCCGGGGCGGCCGAGGCGATCATGACGACCGACACCTTCCCGAAGGGCGCCGTCCGGACGGTGGAGATCGACGGAACGGAGGTGAAGATCGCCGGCATCGCCAAGGGTTCGGGCATGATCGCACCCGACATGGCCACGATGCTCGCCTACGTCTTCACCGACGCGAAGGTGGGCGAGCGGGCGTTGCAATCCATGCTGAAGGATCTCACCGCCAGGACCTTCAACGCCGTCACCGTGGATAGCGACACCTCCACCTCCGACACGTTGATCCTGGCCGCCACCGGCAAGGCCGACCATGCGGAGATCACCTCGGCCCGCACGGCGTCGGGGCGTGTCTTCAAGGCCGCCCTGCACGAGGTCCTGCACGATCTGGCCCTGCAGCTCGTCATGGACGGCGAAGGGGCGACCAAGCTGGTCGAGGTCCGCGTCACCGGCGCGACCAACGCGGCCGATGCCCGCCGCGTCGCCTCCGCCATCGCCAACTCGCCGCTCGTCAAGACCGCCATCGCGGGCGAGGACCCGAACTGGGGCCGCGTCGTGATGGCCGTCGGCAAGTCCGGCGCGAAGGCGGAGCGGGACCGGCTGACGATCCGCTTCGGCGACATCACGGTGGCCGAGGGCGGACAGATCGCCCGGACCTACACCGAGGAGGCGGGCGCGTCCTACATGAAGCGCGACAGGATCACGCTGTCGGTCGATCTCGGGCTGGGCGATGCGGCGGACACGATGTGGACCTGCGACCTGACCTACCGCTATATCGAGATCAACGCCGATTACCGCTCCTGAGCGCGGATCCCGATCCCCCGTGAACATCGTCCTCGTCTCCGCCGTCGCGCTGATCGACCCGGACGGCCGCGTGCTGCTCGCGCAGCGGCCCGAAGGCAAGTCGATGGCGGGGCTGTGGGAGTTTCCCGGCGGCAAGGTCGAACCCGGCGAGACGCCGGAAGCCGCCCTGATCCGGGAGTTGCAGGAAGAACTCGGGATCGACACATGGACGTCCTGCCTGGCCCCGCTGACCTTCGCCTCGCATGCCTACGAGACGTTTCATCTGCTCATGCCGCTTTTCGTGTGCCGGAAATGGCACGGTCAGCCGGTCGCCCGGGAAGGCCAGGCGTTGAATTGGGTCAGGCCTTTAAACCTGAAGGATTATCCGATGCCGCCGGCAGACGTCCCGCTCGTGGCAGTGTTGCGGGATTGGCTATGAAACAGGCAGTTCACGGAGAATTATGCCGCTTTAACGTCGATTTAACTTCCGTTCCGGAGAATGGCGCATACGTTCGATTTCCCGAACATGCTCTCCCGCGAGGTACGCATCATGTTGAAGACCATCGTCATCGGAAATCACCTTTCGATTCAGGGAACGCTCGTGAAGATGCTGCAGGACGGGCTCTGCCAGGTCCGCGTCGGCACGCGCACCTTCACGGGGCGCCTCGTCAGCGCCTGATCCCCCGGAGGACCTCTGTCGGGCTCAGATCCAGCCCGACAAGTTCTCCGCCACGATCTCCGCCAGCGCATCGAGATGCGCGGCGTCGTCGTTGAGGCAGGGGATGTAGGCGAAGCGCTCGCCCCCGGCCTCCTCGAAACTCTCCCGGATCTCCTCGTTGATCTCCTCCAGAGTCTCGATGCAATCGGCCGAGAACGCGGGCGCGATCACCGCGATGTTCCGCTTCCCCGCCTCCGCCAGACGCGCGACCTCCTCGACCGTGTAGGGCTTCAGCCATTCCTCCGGCCCGAAGCGGGACTGGAACGTGGTCGTGATCCGGTCCTCGCTCCAGCCGAGCCGCTCGCGCAGCAGCCGCGTCGTCTTCCGGCACTGGCAGTGATAGGGGTCGCCCTCCATCAGATAGCGCTTCGGCAGGCCGTGGTAGGAACAGACGAGGATGTCCGGCTCGACCTCCGCCGCCGCATAGGCCCGCTCGACCGAGGCGGCCAGCGCATCGACGTAGCGCGGAACCTCGAAATAGGGCGCCACGGTGCGCGAGGCCGGCTGCCATTTCAGCTTCATCAGCCCGCGGAAGAACTGGTCGTTCGCCGTCGCCGTCGTCGCGCCGGCATATTGCGGGTAGAGCGGGAAGAACAGGATGCGCTCGCAGCCCGCCGCCTGCATCTCGCGCACGCGGTCGAGGGTCGAGGGCTTGCCGTAGCGCATCGCGTAATCGACCATCACCCGGTCGCCGTAGCGCGCCTGCATCCGCGTGGCCATCGCCGCGGTCTGGGCCTTGGTGATCGTGGCGAGCGGGCTCTCGTTCGCCTCCTTGTTCCAGATCGAGGCATAGGCCTTGCCGGACTTGGAGGGCCGCGTGGAGAGGATGACCCCCTGCAGGAGCGGCTGCCACACGAAGGGCGAGTAGTCGATCACCCGCCGGTCGCTCAGGAACTCGTTCAGGTAGCGCCGCATGGGCCAGTAGCTCGTCCCCTCGGGCGTGCCGAGATTGGCGAGCAGGACCCCCACCTTGCCGGACCGGATCGGCGGGTGGTCCGCCGGGGCATGCGGCAGGGGCCGCGTCTCCATCTTGTTCAACGCTTCGTCTCCAGTTCGGGTACGCCCAGGGCATCCGCCAGCCGCGCCTGCGCCGATCCGGGCCGGAGCGGCTTTTGCTGCGTGTCGGACGGCGCCCAGCCGGTGAGGAACAGCATCTGGAACGTGGCCGCAATCCCCTCCCCGTCCGGGAAGGCCTCGCGGTAGAGCGCGTCCGCCCGCGCGAACAGCGCCCGCGGCGCCGGCGCCCGGTGCCGCGCGGCCAGCGCGTTGGTCTCCCCCATCGCGCGCAGATCGCCCGCCAGATGCCGCAGGTCCCGGTAGCGCACCCGGAGCGTCGACACGTCCGCCACCGGCAGGGCCAGCCCCGCCCGCCCCAGAAGCGCGCCCAGCTCGCGGATCTCGCCCATCGGCGCGACGCGCAGGCTCATCCCGCCCGTCACCTCCGCCTCGGCCTGCCCCAGCGCCGCGCGCAGCTCCGACAGCGTCTCGCCGCCCAGCATCGCCACGAGGAGCAGCCCGTCCTCCTCCAGCGCCCGGCGGCACTGGATGAGCTGGCCCACCGGATCGTCGGCCCAGTGCAGGCACATCGCGTGGACCACGAGGTCGTGCGCCCCGACCGCGAGGTCCAGCACGTCCGCCTCCGGCACGACCGTCGCACCGGGCACGACGTCCCGCCACAGATCGGGATGCGCCGTGACGATCGCGGCCTTCGTAAAGGCTCTGTTAACGTCTTTCAGTCTCTCCTGCACCTCGTCCATCGCGGCCTCGTGCAGGAACCAGGCGGACCCGTCCGCGCGGGCACGATGCAGGGCAAGGGCGGTGCGATCGGTCAGGGGCGGCTGCGACATGCCCCGGGAGATAGGCCATGGCCTCGGTGATGCAAAGGGCGGCCCCGGTCCTTCGGGCGGGCGCGAAGGTCGCAGGCACGCTGCGGCAGGCGCTCTACCCCGCGACCTGCATGATGTGCGACGCGCGGGTGGACGTGCCCGGCGCGATGTGCCCCGCCTGCTGGACCGACACGCCGTTCCTGTCGGGCGCCTGCTGCGACCTCTGCGCCGTGCCCCTGCCCGGTCAGGACGAGGCCACGCGCTGCGACGAATGCCTCCGCGTCCCGCGCCCCTGGGACGAGGCGCGCGCGGCGATCCTCTACGGGGGGACCGGGCGCAAGCTCGTCCTCGCGCTCAAGCATGGGGACCGGACGGAACTCGCCCGGGGCGCGGGCCGCTGGATGGCCCGCCGCGCCCGCGACCTGCTGACGCCCGAGACGATGATCGCGCCGGTCCCGGTCCATCGCTGGCGGCTCCTGCGGCGGCGCTACAACCAGGCGGCCCTGCTCGCGATGGAGGTGGCGCGGCAGGCCGACGCGACCTTCGCGCCGATGACGCTCGTCCGCACGCGCCACACGCCGATGCAGGATCACCGCTCCGTCACCGACCGCGCGGCCAACGTCGCCGGCGCCATCGCGCTCGGGCCCATGGCGGAGATCGAGGACCGGCACGTCGCGCTGGTCGACGACGTCTACACGACCGGGGCCACGCTGACCGCCTGCGCCGAGGCGCTGCGTCGGGGCGGCGCGCGCCGGATCACCGTTCTCGCCCTGGCGCGCGTTGCGAAGGGGCGCTGAACGCCTATAACCTTTAGCAACCCTCCCCGGAGTTCCGCCATGAAGCCTGTCGACGTCTACACGCAACCTCTCTGCGGATTCTGCACCGCCGCGATGCGCCTGCTCGCGACCAAGGGCGCCCCGGTCACGGAGATCGACCTCGGTCGGAATCCGGACCGCCGGCCCGAGATGAAGCAGCGCGCCAACGGCGCCCATACGACGCCGCAGATCTTCGTCGGCGATCACCATGTCGGCGGCTGCGACGACCTCTACGCGCTGGAGCGCGCGGGCAAGCTCGACGCGCTGCTCGACGGCTGATGCCCGCCGGCCCGTCGCCCCGCGCGCGTCCGGCCGTGCCGGGGCCGGTTGGACGAAGCGTCGCCGCTCCGTGAGCGACGACGCCGAAAAGCTCGCCGTCGCCCTCTTCTCCGAGATGCTCACGGCCGATCAGCTCGTCCGCGCCCGGCTTCGCAGCGCCCTGCCCAAGGGAATGGAGCTGTCGCATTTCATCGTGCTGAACTACCTCGCCCAGCACCGGGAGGAACGCAGCCCGGCGGAGCTCGCCCGCGTGTTCCACCTGACCCGCGGGGCGCTGACGAACACGCTGAACCGGCTCGAATGGGCCGGGCACGTCCATGTCCGCCCGGACTGGGACGACGCCCGCCGCAAGCGCGTCGCCATCTCCCCCGCCGGCCAGACCGCACGGGAGGCGGCGCTGGCCGCGATCCGCCCGATCATGACCGAGGCCGTCCGCGAGATCGGCCTCGCCCGCACCCGCGCCGCGATCCCCGTCCTGCGCGAGATGCGCGTCCAGTTCGGGACGCGGGAGGGGGAGGACTAGGACGTCCCGTTCGCACGATGCCCGTTTGCGACATCGGCGGCCCCCATCGGGACGCGGAACGCCCCGCTTCCACCATCCGCCCCGCGACGCACCAGACAGCCTCCGGCCGCCCCTCCGGGCAACCGACGACACGATCGAGACCCTCCAAACGATGCGTCCGCCCGGCCCCGGGGCCGGGCAGCCCCCGACCGCCCCCATGGGCGGGGGCTTCACCCC
Source organism: uncultured Jannaschia sp. (assembly GCF_947494055.1). GTDB lineage: Bacteria > Pseudomonadota > Alphaproteobacteria > Rhodobacterales > Rhodobacteraceae > Jannaschia. Next base: position 38,581 of record NZ_CANLTR010000026.1, read on the forward strand.
CACCCGCGGCCGGGCCCGCCCTCATCGTGATGCGGACGCGGCAGGAACCCGGCACCCGCCGCTTCGCCAACTGTTCTGCCGACGACGAGCTGGAAACGCCCTTGTCGCGTCGAAGACCAAGGCAGCCTGTTCCGTTGACCTTACGGAGCCCGGATGACGCTTCAGCGATCCGTCTCGCCCGGCCTTAGGGCCGGGCAGCCCCCGGCCGCCCCCATGGGCGGGGGCTTCACCCCCACCCGCGGCCGGGGCCCGCCCTCTCCGTGATGCGGGAGCCGGGTCGAACGCGGGCGTCCGCGACGGCGCCTCCCCGGACGATGCAAGGGAGGCAAAGGACGCAACGCCCTGCGCTGACGGCCCCGAGGCGGGCGCCGCCCTCCCCGACGGTATCGGTCCCGCCCGAGCGTCGCCCCTACCGCCGCATGAACCCCTCGTAGGCCGCGAGCAGCAACAGCGTCGCCACGAAGATCGCCGCACCGATCACCTCCAGCCCCAGCTCGTCGGCCAGCAGCCCCAGCACCGCCGTCACCACGGCACCGCCGAGGCCGGCCGCGGCGATCTGGTAGCCGATGGCGCTGTCGGCGTGATCGCGGCCGACGCGGCCCGGCGTCAGGCTGATGAGCGAGGCGAAGATCGGCGCGAGCGAGAACCCCATCAACATCAGCCCGGCCAGCGACGGCACGGGCGCGCCCAACCAGAAGAGGAGCGCGCCGCCCGCGCTTGCCACGATGCAGGCGCGCAACGTGCCCACCAGCGGCAGGCGGTCGGCGACGAAACCGAACAGCACGCGCCCGGCCATCAGGCTGCCCCAGTAGAGGGTCACGAACAGCCCGGCCGTCGTCTCCTCGACGCCGCGCCCCAGCGTCAGGAGCGAATAGCTCCACGTCGCCGTGCCGAGCTCGACGCCGCTGTAGAGGAAGAACAGCCCCATCCCGAGCCACACGACCGGCCGCCGCAGCGTCTCGACCGATCCGGCGGAGGCCAGCGGCGCCGTCTCCTCCACCTCGACCGGGCGCCAGCGGTCGCGCGTCACGAAGAACGTGATCGCCAGCCCGACCTGCGCGACCCCGACGATGGCGTAGCTCCAGCGCCAGATCAGGTCCGAGCTCAGGACGCCCGTCACGATCAGCGGCCCGAGCGTCGTGCCGAGCCCGAAGAAGGCGTGCAGCCAGTTCAGGATGCGCGCCGAGAAATGCACCGCCCCGTAGGCGTTCAGCCCCGCGTCGATCGCCCCCCCGCCGAGACCCGCGAGGAACGCGGCCAACAGCAGGACCGGCCAGACCGGCGCCACGGCGATGACGAGGAGGGCCGTGGCGGCGGCGCCGGTCGAGAGCGTCAGCAGCATCCCCAGCGAGACGTGCCGCAGGACCGCGCCGCTCACGAAGCTCGACGTCAGGTAGCCCGCCGTCGCGAACCCGACGAGCAGGCCGAGCGCGTCGAGCGGCAGGCCGAAGCTCTGCCGCATCGACGGCCAGGACACGCCGAGCAGGCCGTCCGGCAGGCCGAGGCTGATGAAGGCCAGAAAGGCCAGCGAGGCGAGGATCGTGCTGCGGGACATCGGGGGCCTGTCGAGAAAGGGAGGAGCGGCGCCGTCCCACGGCTGTGCCACAGCCGTAACACAGCCATCACACGGCCGTAACACGCGCCGGACGGCGTCAGTCCCGGCGCCGCACCATGACCTGCGTGCCGTCCATCCGCGTCTCGAGCCGCTTGATCTCGCCGACGAGATCCGAGAGCTTTCGCTTGCCGTAGGTGCGCGTGTCGAAGTCCGGCATCTCCGCCATGATCTGGCTGCCGAGCGCGCCCATCGCGTACCACTCGTCGTCCTGATCCATGCGCTCCATCGCCCGCAGGATCAGAGGCAGCGCGTCGAGCGGCTGCCGCTTGGTCGGCGCATCCTTCTGCGTCGCCGGCTCGTCGACGAGGTTCTCGATCAGGATGAAGCGGTTACAGACATTCCTGAGCGATTCCGGGGCCTTGCCCTCGCCGATGCCGATCACGTCGAGCCCCTCCTCGCGGATGCGCGAGGCCAGCCGCGTGAAGTCGCTGTCCGAGGAAACGAGCACGAATCCGTCGAACCGCCCCGCATGCAGGATGTCCATCGCGTCGATGACGAGGCCGATATCGGAGGCGTTCTTGCCCTTGGTGTTCGCCGTCTCCTGATGCGCGACGAGGCCGAGCTCCAGCACCTTGTCCGCCCAGTTCCGCAGATGCCCGCCCGACCAGTCGCCATAGACCCGCCGCAACGCCGGCTCGCCCAGCCCGGTGATCTCCTTCAGGATCGCCTCGGCGTATTTCGCCGGAATGTTATCGGCGTCGATCAGCACGGCAAGAAGGGCGCGGTCCCGCGCGGGCAAAGCGCGGCTCCTCCGACCTGCCGGACCGTCGGTGGCGTCCCTTCGCATCGCAATGTCCTTTCGTTTCTGCGTCGCCGCATCGTGCCGGGGCGGCGCGGCCATTGCAATCCGTCCCCGGGAGGGAGACGGTCGCCGCATGACACGCGTGTTCCTGATCCCGCTCGCCCTGCTGTCCGCTTGCCGGGAAAGCGAGACCGGCTGCGGCGCGGAGGACTATGCCGACCTGGTCGGCCGGCCCGTCGCGGCGATCACCCTGCCCGCCGACCTGCCGCACCGGGTGGTGGGCCCGGACGACATGGTGACGATGGACCACCGCCCCGACCGGATGAACATCCGGACCGACGCGGACGGCACCATCGTCGCGCTCGATTGCGGCTAGGCCGGGAGCGGACCCTCCGCCGCCTTCATGTCGAGATGAAGCCGCGCGAGGTCCGCGTCCCGCCCCGCGCCGACGGCCGCCATGACGCGCCCGTCCTTGACGTAGCGCGCGACGAAGGCCTCGGCCGGATCGCCGTCGAAGCGGATGTCGTCCCATCCCTCCGCGTGGCCCACGTAGCGATATTGCCGGCCGAGGGCGGTCCAGAAGAACGGGATGTCGTCCGGCGCGGAGGGCGCGCCCAGCATCGCGCGGGCGGCGCGGATGCCGTGCTGGCGGGCGACGCGCCAATGCTCGATCCGGGCCGGACCGAAGGGCGTCGGCGCCAGCGCGCAATCGCCGCCGACATACACGCCCGGAAGGCCCGGCACCGACAGGTCGGCCCCGGTGGCGACCGCGCCGTTCCCCTCCCGCGGCAGGCCCTCGATCGCGCCGGTGGCCGGATGCACGCCGACGGCGAGCAGCACGAGGTCGGTCTCGAGCACGGTCCCGTCCTCGAGCGCCACGCCCGTGGCGCGATCCGTCCCCTCGATCCCCGCGACCTTGGCGCCGGTCAGGAAGCGCACGCCCTTCGCCTCGTGCTCGGCCATGATCGCGCGGCCGATCCGCTCGCCGAGGACCTTCGCGAGCGGCACCGCGTCGCGGATGGCCACCGTGACGTCGAGGCCGCGCTTGGCGAGCGACAGCGCCGCCTCCAGCCCGATGAAACCGCCGCCGACGAGAACCGCTTTCGACGCATGGGCGGCGGCTTCGGCGATGCGCTGCCCGTCGTCGGCGGAACGCAGGGCATGGATTCCGGGCAGGTCGGTTCCGGGCAGATCGGGCACGTTCGGCGCCCCGCCGGGGGCAAGGAACACCGCGTCGAAGGCATGCCGCCCGCCATCTGCCAGCACGACATGGCTGCCCTCGATCGCCGCGACCGTCCCTGCGATCCGCGTCACGTCGCGCTCGGCGAGCGCATCGGCGGCCGCGAGCGTCAGGTCGTCCACGCGCTTGCCGCCCGCCAGCACCGCCTTGGAGAGCGCCGTGCGGTCGTAGGGCGCGCGGGTGTCGGGCGAGATCATCTCGACCTGCCCCTCGAATCCCTGCTCCCGCAGGGCGAGCGCGCAGGCCTCCCCGGCGGCGCCGCTGCCGACGATCACGAACCGCCGCGGGTCGAGGCCGCGCCGCGCATATGCGGGAAGCGGGTGCGGTTCGGCCCCGTCGGGCAATTCGGGCACGTCGACCCAGACGCGGCCGTCCTCGAGCGTCACGTCGTAGCTTCGCAGGTCGCCATGCCCCGGCGGCTGCGCCTGCCGGCCGGTCCGCGTGTCGAAGCAGGCATGGTGGAAGGCGCAGATGAGCGTATCGCCGCGGACCACGCCCTTCGAGAGCGGCAGGCCGAGATGCGGGCACTGGTGCGTGAAGGCACGCACTTCGTCACCCTGCCGGATGAGGACGAGATCGGTGGCCCCGGCGCTTGCCTTGACCGGCGTGTCTTCGGGAATGTCGGCGAGCGCGGCTGTGTCGAAACGGGGCATGCGAGGTCTCCTGCGGGTGCGTCGCGGATCAATCCCCGCATGTGCTTGCATGTTCCGGACCCCTCCCCTATATCCCCCTCAACAGCGGCGCCTCGCGGGGCTCCACCGGGAAACATCGACGGGCCGCGCGCCCGTTTTTTTGTGTCTGGAAGATTCATGTCCGACCTCATTGCCAAGACCGCGCTGGACAAGCGTCTGGCCGAGATCGTCGACCCCATCGTCGAAGACATGGGGTTCGAGCTCGTGCGCCTGCGCCTGATGTCCGGCAAGACGCCGATCTTGCAGATCATGGCCGACAAGCCCGAGGGCGGGATCGAGGTCGACGATCTGGCGCGGATCAGCACCGACCTGTCCGCCAACCTCGACGTCGAGGATCCGATCGACGGCGAATACACGCTGGAAGTGTCGAGCCCGGGCATCGACCGGCCGTTGACGCGGCTGAAGGATTTCGACATCTGGTCGGGCTACGAGGCGCGGGTCGAGACGACGGAGCTGATCGACGGCCAGCGGCGCTTCAAGGGCATGCTGCAGGGAACCGAGGGCAGCGAAGTGCTGATCGAGATCGAGCGCGGGACCGAGACGCCAACGATCGGGCTCGAATTCGAGTGGCTGTCGGATGCCAAGCTCATCCTGACCGACGAGTTGATCCGCGAGGTGCTGAACGCCCGCAAGGACAAGGGTCAGATCGATGAGACCCAGTTCGACGAAGTGACGACTTTCATGGACGGTGAGGAAGACTGAGAATGGCCATCACATCCGCAAACCAGCTCGAGCTGCTGCAGACCGCAGAAGCCGTCGCACGCGAGAAGATGATCGACCCCGCCCTCGTGATCGAGGCGATGGAGGAGAGCCTCGCCCGGGCCGCGAAGTCGCGCTACGGCTCGGAGATGGACATCCGCGTGTCGATCGACCGCAAGACCGGCCGCGCCACCTTCACCCGCGTCCGCACCGTCGTCGACGAGGACCTGCTCGAGAACGAGAAGGCCGAGTCGACCGCCAAGGGCGCGGCCAACGCCGTCTCGGTCGCCCGGCCCAACGTCTTCGTCACCCATGCGAAGTCCACCACCATCGACGAGGAGGGCGTGAGCCACACGCGCGACGTGCATGCCTTCCACCTGCGCAAGCCGACCGATGCGGATCGCGGAAAGATGGAAGCCGCGGACCAGTCCCACGCGCCCGAGGAGGGCGACATGCTGGTCGACATCGTGCCGCCCGTCGACATGGGCCGGATCGCCGCACAATCCGCCAAGCAGGTCATCCTGCAGAAGGTCCGCGAGGCCGAGCGCGACAAGCAGTTCGAGGAATACAAGGACCGCGTCGGCACGATCATCAACGTCGCCGTCAAGCGCGAGGAATACGGCAACCTCATCGTCGACCTGAACCCCGGCGAGGGCGTGCTGCGGCGCAACGACAAGATCGGCCGCGAGAGCTACCGCCCCGGCGACCGAATCCGCGTCTTCATCAAGGACGTGCGCCGCGAGGTGCGCGGCCCGCAGATCTTCCTCAGCCGCACGGCGCCGGAGTTCATGGAGGAGCTGTTCAAGATGGAGGTGCCGGAGATCTACGACGGCGTCATCGAGATCAAGGCCTGCGCCCGCGATCCGGGGTCGCGCGCCAAGATCGCGGTGATCTCCTACGACAGCTCGATCGACCCCGTCGGTGCCTGCGTCGGCATGCGCGGCTCGCGCGTGCAGGCCGTGGTGAACGAACTGCAGGGCGAGAAGATCGACATCATCCCTTGGAACGACGACGCGCCGACCTTCCTCGTCAACGCGCTGCAGCCCGCCGAGGTGACCAAGGTCGTCCTCGACGAGGAGGCCGAGCGGATCGAGGTCGTCGTCCCCGAGGAGCAGCTCTCGCTCGCCATCGGGCGGCGCGGCCAGAACGTGCGCCTCGCGTCGCAACTCACCGGGCTCGACATCGACATCCTCACCGAGGAGGAGGAATCCAAGCGCCGGCAGGCCGAGTTCGAGGAGCGTACGAAGCTCTTCATGGACACGCTGGACCTCGACGAGTTCTTCGCCCAGCTTCTGGTCTCCGAAGGCTTCACCAACCTCGAGGAGGTGGCTTATGTCGAGATGGACGAGTTGCTGGTGATCGACGGGGTCGACGAGGGCACCGCCGAGGAGCTTCAGGCGCGCGCCAAGGACTATCTCGAAGCGCAGAACGCGAAGGCGCTGGAGACGGCGCGCGAGAACGGCCTGCAGGACGACCTCGCCAATTTCGAGGGATTGTCGCCGCAGATGCTGGAGGCACTGACCGTCGACGGTGTGAAGACGCTCGAGGAGTTCGCGACCTGCGCCGACTGGGAGCTGGCCGGCGGCTGGACGATGCAGAACGGCGAGCGCGTGAAGGACGACGGTCTGCTGGAGAAGTTCGACGTCTCGCTGGAGGAGGCGCAGGACCTGATCATGACGGCGCGCGTCATGCTGGGCTGGGTCTCGCCCGAGGACGTGGTCGGCTCCGGCGAGGACGACGCCACGCCCCAGCCCGAGGAGGCCGGGGCGTGATCGCCCCGGAACTGCTTGAGCCGCGGGGGCCGCAACAAATCGCGCGACGAACCTGAACGTCGCTGCATCGTGACGGGGGAGACCGGCCCGAAAGCCGGTCTCGTGCGCTTCGTCGTCGGACCGGAGGACATGATCTATCCGGACGTGACCGGCAAGCTGCCCGGCCGCGGTATCTACGTGTCCGCCGACCGGGGGGTCTTGGAAAAGGCCGTCGGGAAGCGCATGTTCTCTCGGGGCGCGAAGAAACAGGTGCACGTTCCCGAGGATCTGGCGGATCAGGTCGAGGCCGGCCTTCTGAAGCGTCTCCAGGACGCGATCGCCATCGCCCGCAAGGCGGGACGCGCGATCGCCGGCTACGAGAAGGTCAAGGCGATGCTCGACCGGGAGGAGGCGCAGGTCCTCCTGCAGGCCGCCGACGGATCGGAACGCGGCAAGGGCAAGCTGTCGACGCCGCAGGGCGGCAAATGGATCGGCTTCCTGACTGCCGACGAGCTGGGCCAGGCCTTCGGACGCGACCGCGTGATACACGCTGCGGTGGCATCTGGAACCTTGGCGCGGCGTATTGTAGAGGAAGCCGCAAGGCTTCAGGGCATGAGACACACAGAAGGCGGCATTCCGGCCGCCGAGAGGGAATCGAAGAACGCATGAGCGATCAGGACGGCAAGAAACCACTTGGCCTAGGCGGCGGTTCACGAAGCGGAACCGTGAAGCAGAGCTTTGCCCGGGGACGCACGAACAACGTCGTCGTCGAGACCAAGCGCAAACGCGTGCAGGTGCCGAAGCCCGGCGCCCAGAGCGCCGCCGCGGTCAACGCCCAGGGCGGCCGCCAGACGAGCACGACCGACGCGGAGATGGACCGTCGCCTGCGGGCGCTTCAGGCCGCCAAGGCCCGCGAGGCCGAGGATGCCGAGCGCCGCGCCGCCGAGGAACGTGCCCGCGAGGAGGAGCGCAGCCGGCGCCGCGCCGAGATCGAGGCGAAGGAGCGCGAGGAGCGTGAGCGGGCCGAACTCGCCCGCCAGCGCGCCGAGGAGGACGAACGCCGTCAGCGCGAGGCCGTCGAGGCCAAGTCGCGCCCTGCCGAGCCGACGCCCGCCCCCGCCGCCGCTGCGGAACCGCGTCAGCGCAACCTCGGGCCCGACGCGCGTCCCGGCCGGACCGACGCGCCGCGCAAGCGCGAAGACGATTCGGGCAAGCCGCGCGGCAACGACCGCCGCGTCGGCAAGCTGACCGTGAACCAGGCGCTCGCCGGTGGCGAGGGCGGCCGGCAGCGCAGCCTTGCCTCCATGCGCCGCAAGCAGGAACGGCAACGTCGCGGTGGCGGCGGCAACGTCCAGCAGGAGAAGGTCGCGCGCACGGTGCAGCTGCCCGACACGATCGTCGTCTCCGAGCTCGCCAACCGCATGACCGAACGGGTGGCCGCGGTGGTGAAGGCCCTCATGCAGAACGGCATGATGGTCACGCAGAACCAGGTGATCGACGCCGACACGGCGGAACTCATCATCGAGGAGTTCGGCCACAGGGTGCAGCGCGTCTCCGAGGCGGATGTCGAGCAAGTCATCGACCAGGTCGAGGACACGCCCGAGAACCTTCAGCCCCGCGCGCCCGTCATCACCATCATGGGCCATGTCGACCACGGCAAGACCTCGCTTCTGGATGCGATCCGCAAGACCAAGGTCGTCTCCGGCGAGGCGGGCGGGATCACCCAGCATATCGGCGCCTACCAGGTGAAGGTCGGCGATACCAAGCTGTCCTTCCTCGACACGCCGGGCCACGCCGCCTTCACCTCGATGCGGGCCCGTGGCGCGCAGGTGACGGACATCGTCGTGCTCGTCGTGGCGGCCGACGACGCGGTCATGCCGCAGACGGTGGAGGCCATCAACCATGCCAAGGCCGCCGGCGTCCCGATGATCGTGGCCATCAACAAGATGGACCGGCAGGGCGCTGACGCGAACCGCGTGCGGGCCGAGCTGCTTCAGCACGAGGTCGTCGTCGAGGAGATGTCCGGCGACGTGCAGGACGTCGAGGTTTCGGCGCAGACCGGCAAGGGGCTCGACAGTCTTCTCGAGGCGATCGCGCTGCAGGCCGAGATCCTCGAGCTCAAGGCCAACCCGAACCGGGCGGCCCAGGGCGCCGTGATCGAGGCGCAGCTCGACGTGGGCCGCGGCCCGGTCGCGACCGTTCTCGTGCAGAACGGCACGCTTCGCCGCGGCGATATCTTCGTCGTCGGCGAGCAATGGGGCAAGGTGCGCGCGCTGGTCAACGACCAGGGCGAGCGGGTCAACGAAGCCGGTCCTTCCGTGCCGGTGGAAGTTTTGGGCCTCAACGGCACGCCCGCGGCGGGCGATGTCCTGAACGTCGTCGAGACCGAGGCGCAGGCCCGCGAGATCGCCGAGTATCGGGAACACGCCGCGAAGGACAAGCGCGCCGCCGCCGGTGCCGCGACCACCCTCGATCAGCTGATGGCCAAGGCCAAGGAGGATCGGGGCGTCAGCGAGCTCCCGATCCTCGTCAAGGCAGACGTTCAGGGCTCTGCCGAGGCGATCATGCAGGCGATGGAGAAGGTCGGCAACGAGGAGGTGCGCGTCCGCGTGTTGCATTCCGGTGTCGGCGCCATCACCGAAAGCGACATCACGCTGGCCGAGGCTTCGAAGGCACCCGTCATCGGCTTCAACGTCCGCGCCAATGCCCCCGCGCGGGCTGCGGCGAACCAGAAGGGCGTGGAGATCCGGTACTATTCGGTGATCTACGACCTGGTCGACGATGTGAAGCAGGCCGCTTCCGGTCTCCTCTCCGCCGAGATCAAGGAGCACTTCATCGGTTACGCCGAAATCCGCGAGGTCTTCCGTGTCACCGGTGTCGGCAACGTCGCGGGCTGCCTCGTCACCGAGGGCGTGGCACGCCGGTCCGCCGGGGTGCGTCTGCTGCGTGACAACGTGGTTGTCCACGAGGGCACGCTGAAGACGCTGAAGCGCTTCAAGGACGAGGTCCGCGAGGTCCAGTCGGGGCAGGAATGCGGCATGGCCTTCGAGAATTACGACGACGTCCGCCAAGGCGACGTCATCGAGATCTTCGAGCGGGAAGAAGTGGAGCGCACCCTCGCCTGAGACATGGCAGACGGTAACGACGAGGGGCCCTGCGGGGCCCTTTTTTAAACGTCGTACGATTAGGTCTCGACCTACTGTGCGGTCTCTGCCCTAGGGTCTTTGGTCTCACCTCGATCTCTGGCGCATCACGATAGAACTTCCTGACATTAGGGACGTAGTTTCTTGATAGCGTCTCGTAGACGTTGGCAAAAAGGCAAGGGGATGCGGCTCCGTCTTTTCAGTCGTGCAAGCCTTCGCGAAACCAAGAGGTGGTTCGGGAAAACTGAACAGCCGGGATAAGTGGATTTTCCGCGCCACGGCGGCATGATTGTCGCGAGCGAG
>NZ_CANLTR010000027.1 GCF_947494055.1 uncultured Jannaschia sp.
CCCGATCGCGACCGCGCACAGCACTCGAGACGAAGACAAGAAGACCTAGGCAGCGACGGTGCTTCAGAAGTTCGGGCAGGGTTTGCTCTGCCTGCAGGTTCTCGTGATGGATCGGAACGAACGACGAGGACGGGGCCGGTCGTGGCGCTCGAACTGACAACCTGATGATCGCTCGATGCGATATTGGCTGAGGGATCATGCGCACAACATCCAGACCCCGTGGCCTGAAGGCCCTTGGCATTCTCGCGGTCGCGGGCGGCCTCCATGCGCTGCGCCGGCGGCGGCGCGACGGTGAACGCGACGCTGCGCGCGGTGATGCGCGGGGGCCGCAATATGCCGAAACCCCGTCGGACCTGCCGCGGCGCGGCTGGATGGACGTGCTCAAGCGGACCTATGCGGAGGTCACCAACGACCACGTCATGCTGGTGGCCGCCGGCGTGACCTTCTATGCGCTGCTCGCCCTGTTTCCGGCGCTCGCCGCACTGGTCTCGATCTACGGGCTCTTCGCCGACCCCGCGACGATCGAGGAGCACATCACTGCGCTCGAGGGCGTCCTGCCCGGCGGCGCAATGGAGATCATCAGCAGCCAGCTCGAATCCCTCGTCTCTCAGGGTTCCGCCGGCTTGGGGCTGGCGTTCATCCTCGGGCTCGGCACGTCTCTCTGGTCGGCCAATGCCGGGGTAAAGTCGATCTTCGAGGCGCTCAACATCGCCTACGAGGAGAAGGAGACGCGCGGCTTCGTGAAGCTGACGCTGACCTCGCTCGCCTTCACGCTGGGCGGGCTCGTCTTCGTTATCCTCGCCCTTGGCGCGGTGCTCGCGGTGCCCGTAGTGTTGCAGAACATGGCTCTGGGCGCGCAGTTGGAGACAGTAGTGAACTGGTTGCGCTGGCCTATCGTCCTCGTCGTCGTCGCCGGGCTGATCGCGCTTCTCTACCGTTACGGCCCGTCGCGCGAACCGCCCGAGTGGCGATGGGTCAGCTGGGGCAGCGGGATCGCGGCGGTGCTCTGGCTGGTCTTCTCGGGTCTGTTCTCTTGGTACGCCTCGAACTTCGGCTCCTACGACGCGACCTACGGCTCGCTCGGCGCAGCGATCGGCTTCATGACCTGGATCTGGATCAGCACGATCGTCGTCGTGACCGGCGCGGAGCTGAACTCCGAGCTCGAGCACGAGACCACGGCCGACACGACGAGCGGCCCGGAGAGGCCGATGGGCGCGCGCGGCGCCGTCATGGCCGACCGCGCCGCGGGCGGCCCGAAACGGGCGAAGCGCCGGGGCGACGGACTCTAGACGATCGCGTGCGGGACCCACGCAGTTCGCTTTCCAAGCTTGTCGATCGTGGCGCCTGCAGCGATCCTCCTAAATGCGCAGCTTCTTGACCGGGGTAACTGGGCGACCATCAGGTTTTCGGCGCACCCGATCCGGCACCGAGTTGCCCCTCGATCGTGAATACCGCGCCATTCGGTTCCAGCCGCAACTCGGATCGACCGCCAAAGTATTCGCCGACGATGCGGTCGAGAATCGTGGATCCGAACCCCGTTCCAACGTTCGGCTCGGGGGCGGGCCCGCCTTCCTCGCGCCATGCCAGGCGGAAGGCCTGCACCGCGGCGCAACTCCAGTGCACGACGATGCGGCCTTCGGGCACCGCGAGCGCCCCTTGTGCCCGTTGATGGCTCACCCTGGCACACCAGATGCCCTTGGGGAACTGTCACACCTACGAGGCCGACGGAACCTCTTGATTGCGGTGGCGTTCCCTGATGCCTGCTTCCACTCAGGTTTGTTCATGAAGCACGACTCCCTTCCATCGGCGCCCTCGGTCGTGCCGCGAACGGCCTCCTTTCCAATCCAGGAAGGACGGCCATTTCCGCTTGGCGCGACGTGGGACGGCTTGGGTGTCAACTTCGCCTTGTTTTCCGCCCACGCCACCAAGGTCGAGCTGTGCCTGTTCGACGAGACCGGACAGACCGAGCTGTCCCGCGTGGAGCTGCCCGAATATACCGACGAGGTCTGGCACGGGTACTTGCCCGAAGCACGCCCCGGGACGGTGTACGGATACCGGGTCCACGGCCCCTACGAGCCCGAGGCGGGGCATCGCTTCAACCCCAACAAGCTCCTCATCGACCCTTATGCCAAGCAGCTCGTCGGCGGACTTGTCTGGGGGCCGGAACTCTTCGGCTACACCCTCGACCATCCCGACAAGGATCTGTCCTTCGACGAGCGCGACAGCGCGCATATGGTGCCGAAATGCCGTGTCATAGATCCGGCCTTCACCTGGGGGACGGAACGCCGGCCCATGGTGCCCTGGGACCGGACAATCACCTACGAGATGCACGTGAAAGGATTTACGGCCCTCGACGACCGTGTGCCCGAAGCGCAACGCGGCACCTTCGCAGGGCTCGGCCACGCGCATGTCGCCCGCTACCTGCGCGACCTCGGCGTCACCTCGGCCGAGTTGCTGCCGGTCCACGCTTTCCTCGATGACAGCTATCTCGAAGAAAAGGGGCTCAGGAACTACTGGGGCTACAATTCCATCGCCTTCTTCGCGCCCGAGGCCCGCTACCTGCACGGCAACACCGTCAACGAATTCAAAGAGATGGTGAACCAGTTCCACCATGCCGACATCGAGGTGATCCTCGACGTGGTCTACAATCACACCGCCGAGGGCAACGAGCTGGGTCCGACGCTCAGCTTCAAGGGCATCGACAACGCCTCCTATTACCGTCTCATGCCCGACGAGCCGCGCTACTACATCAATGACACCGGCACCGGGAACACGGTGAACCTGTCGAACAGCCGTGTGCTGCAGATGGTGGGCGATTCCCTGCGCTACTGGGCGACCGAGATGCGCGTGGACGGGTTCCGCTTCGACCTCGCCACCATCCTCGGGCGCGAGCCGCACGGCTTCGACGAGAACGGCGGCTTCCTCCATGCCTGCCGGCAGGACCCCGTCCTGTCGCGGGTCAAGCTGATCGCGGAGCCCTGGGACATCGGGCCGGGCGGCTATCAGGTCGGGCACTTCCCGCCGGGCTGGGCGGAATGGAACGACAAGTACCGCGACACGGTGCGCGCCTTCTGGAAGGGCGAGGAGGGGACGATGGGCGAGTTCGCGGCCCGCGTGGCGGGGTCCGCCGACCTTTTCGACAAGCGCGGCCGCAAGCCTTGGGCGAGCGTCAACTTCATCACCGCGCATGACGGCTTCAACCTCAACGACCTCGTGAGCTACGACGAGAAGCACAACGAGGCCAATGGCGAGGAGAACCGCGACGGTCACTCCAACAACCATTCCTGGAACCACGGCGTCGAGGGGCCGACCGACGATCCCGAAATCGCCGAGCTCCGGGAGCGCCAGAAGCGGAACCTCCTCGCCACGCTGCTTCTGTCCCACGGGACGCCGATGATCCTCGCCGGCGACGAGTTCGGCCACACCCAGAATGGCATGAATAACGCCTACGCGCAGGACAACGAGATCACCTGGCTCGACCGCGACGAGGTCGGCCCCGAAGGGTCGAGCCTCCGGGAGTTCGTCCGCCGGCTGATCGCGCTGCGGCAGGCCTATCCCCTGCTCCACCGGAGCCGCTTCCTGTCGGGCGCCTACAATGCCGGACTCGACGTTAAGGACGTGACCTGGCTCGATCCCAACAGCAACGAGATGACCGACGCGCAGTGGACGGACCCGACTGCGCACTGCTTCGGCATGTTGCTCGACGGCCGCGCCCAGCCGACCGGGATCCGGCGCCGCGGGGACGACGCCACGCTTCTGGTGGTATTCAACGCGCATCACGACGTGGTTGAGTTCACGCTGCCGGAAGCACCTGGAGGGTCCCGGTGGATGGGGCTGATCGACACCAACGATCCGGATCGCCTCGAGCCTCTCGCCTTCCCGTTCGGGCACGACTATGCCGTGACAGGCCGGTCCCTGCTGCTCTTTGTTCTAACGGAGGAAAAGGCCCTGCCGCGCCATCTGCGCGACGGACTTTCGGCAATGCTGGCGATCGCCGACAGGCCCCTGCAGCGTGACCCGTCGTGACATCGGCGCCGCCCGGCCCCTTCTGCCACGTACCGCCTTCAGTTCCGGGAGGGCATGGACTTTGCCCCCGGAGGATCGGACAAGGCAGTCTCAACACTTACAGCAAAAGCATGCCGTCCTGAGTCGGAAGGTCATGGCGGCGCTCAAAACTTGACGTTTCCAGGCGGCATCGTTTTTCCCGCTCTCGGATGTTTGCGATACGTTCTTTCGCCATGGGGTCCCGCAAGCCGATCAGGTCTGAGACTACGAACCACGAATACGTCGTCCGGTTGACGATCACCGTGCGGGGCATGCGGCACGACGTCTACAACCATGCCACCATCCAGTTCCTGACTTGCGCTCGGTGGTCACAACGCGTCGTCCCGTGTGCATGCCGAGCGGCCGCAAGACCGTCTATCTCTACCTGCCGCATATTGGCGCGGCGATGGAGATGGTGCTGCATTGTCATAAGCTCGAGCTGCTGACCGAGCCCTGTCTCGGACCCAGGCAGTGAGCGGCCGCCGGATCGGGTTTGCGTTCGGGTAAGCCGGGATCGTTCGGCTCCGCAATCTGACGGCAATCGACATGCGCGGGTTCTTCCGGTGCCGCAGTTTGGTCATCCGGTCTCGCCACGACGCCGCGCATGCTTCTCTGTGTGTTCGATACCACCGCCGGCGTCGTGCTTGCGTCCGTCACAAGGCGAACCAGGTCATCGCGATCTCCGCACGATAGATCGCGTGAGTGTCTCGGCTCCAGCCTCATTGAATCTTCAAGGCCAAAGGGGACCCCTCTTGACGAATTCCTCATCGAGCCCAGGCGCTGATCCGACGAGAGGCTTGACGAAAAGCTCTCATACCGTGCCAGTAACAAGCGGATCGTTGGAATAAGCGCGATGTCTTCAGCCGATGAACAGGACGAGGTCTTCCCAACCCGCTTGAAGCTCCGTCGGATTGATCCGGAGCGGAACATGCGACGTTTCTATCTGATGCAGGTGCAGCCCGACCTCTTTGGCGGCGCAAGCCTGATCAGGGAGTGGGGTCGCATCGGCAATCGCGGTCGCGTTCTTGTCGAGCATCACGCGGATGAAGGCGAAGCAGCCAGCTCGTTGATGACCATAGCCCGGGTCAAGGGCCGCCGCGGATACGGCGCCTGACGGATTGCCGGCACTCCTGCCCTGCGGCCGCCGGTCCGTCCGACGGCGCACCACCGGACCGAGACCCTGATGCGGCACCGAGACCCGACCAGCGCGGCGCCACCCGGCAGCGAAGTGCTCGCCGGCCTGGTCGAGCGCGTCACGTTCCACAGCGCGGAGACGGGCTTCTGCGTGCTGCGGCTGAAGGCCCGCGGGCATCGCGACCTCGTCACGACAATTGGCCACGCCGCAACGATCTCCGCCGGTGAGTGGGTGACCGCCTCCGGCGAATGGGTCAACGACCGAACGCATGGTCTGCAGTTTCGCGCGCGGTTCCTGAAGACGTCGGCGCCGTCCTCGCTCGAGGGCATCGAGAAGTATCTTGGCTCGGGGATGGTCCGAGGCATCGGCCCGACCTACGCACGGCGCATGGTGAAGCATTTCGGCAAGGACGTCTTCGACATCATCGAGGCCACGCCGGAGCGCCTGCAGGAAGTCGACGGGATCGGTCCCAGGCGCGCGGAGAGGATCACCTCCGCCTGGGCGGACCAGAAGGTTATCCGCGAGATCATGGTGTTCCTTCATCAGCACGGCGTCGGCACGGCTCGGGCAGTCCGCATCTTCAAGACCTACGGCACCGACGCGGTGCAGGTGATGAGCGAGAACCCCTACCGGCTCGCCCGCGACATCCGCGGCATCGGGTTCCGGACGGCGGACCTGATCGCCGAAAGGCTCGGGATCGGGAAGACCGCGATGATCCGCCTTCGCGCCGGTATTTCCCATGCCTTGAGCGAAGCCATGGGGGACGGCCATTGCGGTCTGCCCGTGGCCGATCTGACCGCCCTCGCGGTGAAACTGCTCGACGTGCCGGAAGACCTGATCGGGACGGCGCTGGACCTGGAACTGGCGGACGGCGCCGTGATCGCAGACAGCATCGCAGGCGCCCCCAGCATCTTTCTCGGCGGCCTGTATCGCGCGGAGAAAGCGATTGCAGAGCGGATGCGGCGTATCTCCGCCGGGACGTTGCCCTGGCCCGAGATCGACGCGGCCAAGGCCCTGCCCTGGATCGAGCGCCGGACCGGCCTCACGCTCGCAGAGAGCCAGGCCGAGGCCATCCGTCTGGCGCTCCGCTCCAAGCTGCTCGTCGTTACCGGCGGCCCGGGCGTGGGCAAGACGACCATCGTCAATTCGATCCTGCGCATTCTGGAGGCGAAGGCGGTGAGGCTCTTGCTTTGCGCGCCCACCGGCCGTGCCGCCCGGCGCATGTCCGAGGCGACCGGCATGGACGCCCGGACCATTCACCGGCTCCTGGAGTTCGACCCCCAGGCCTTCGCCTTCAAGCGGACCCTCGAGCATCCGCTCGATTGCGATCTCCTGGTGGTCGACGAAAGCTCAATGGTCGACGTCCTGCTGATGCAATCCTTGCTCAACGCCGTTCCCGACGGGGCCGCCTTGCTGATTGTCGGCGACACAGACCAGCTGCCGTCCGTCGGTCCCGGCCAGGTTCTGGCCGACATCATCGCCTCGGGCGCCGTCCCCGTGAATTGCAGGCCGCGCTCAATCCCTCGGACGGAAACAAGGTCGAACGCTTCGGCTGGACCTTCGCGTCCGGCGACATCGGCTACGTGGACGGTATCGATCCCGACGAGGGTGAGCTTGTCGTCAGCTTCGACGGGCGCCCGGTCACCTACGGGTTCGGCGAGCTCGACACGCTGGTGCCCGCCTATGCCACTACGATCCACAAGAGCCAGGGATCCGAGTATCCAGCGGTCGTCATTCCGATCCTGACACAGCATTACGCCATGCTGCAGCGCAACCTGCTCTACACCGGCGTCACGCGCGGCAAGAAACTCGTGGTCCTCGTCGGGCAGCCGAAGGCCGTCGCGATTGCAGTGAAGAACGTCTCGAGCCGGAGGCGGTGGTCGAAGCTGGACGAATGGCTGGTGGAACCCCTTTGGGGATGATCGAGGCGCTACGCGCGCTGCAGCCGCCATCCGGCGGATCACGCTCGGAGGCATGGCAGGGTCCGGTCTCAAAGCTCATCTTGCGGCAGTCGCATCCGTATCGACAGCGGAGACAACCCCGACCTTGGCCAAGCGCGCTCACTGCCGTCCGATGGCACGCATTCCGAATGGTCCCGACAATCATGTGATTATCGTGATCCCGCCCGAAGGACAGCTTCGGCTAGCGCTTCTTCGACAAGACGTCACGAAAAACCAATAGGTATCTTCTTCCGAGAACCGTATCTGAGCTATGGTTTGTCGCAATCACTGATGGATGCCAGACCGATTGCGGGGAAAGAGATGATGGGACAGATCCGGGTAAAAAGCCTCGATCTGGGCGACGCCGACCTGACCAGCGCCGCAGGACGGATGGTGACGCATATTTTAAACGTGGTCGCGCAGTTCGAACGGGACCTGATCCGGGAGCGGACGCAGGCCGGATGTCGACCGCGCCCGCGCGCAAGGCAAGCGGCTCGGCCGGCCGCCGGCTCTCGACCCGGAACGGCGCGCGGAGATCGTGGCCGGGCTGAAGAAGGGTGAGGCGATCTCCCCGCTGGCGCGGTTCGGGATCAGCCGAATGACGGTGCAGCGCATCCGCGACGGGTGTGGCAAGGTGAACGTCACCGCCGAGGAGAGTTGAACCATCTGCAACCTGTATTCCTTGACCCGGGGCCAAGCCGCGATCCGCGAGATCGCCGACGTGATGACGGACAACACCGGCAACCTCGCCCCCCTGCCCGCGATCTTCCCCGACCAGCCTGCCCCGGTGGTGCGCCAGGGCGCCGACGGCCGCGAGCTCGCAATGATGCGGTGGGGCATGCCATCGCCGCAGTTCGCCTTGAAGAACCGCAAGACCGATCCCGGCGTCACCAACGTCCGCAATCTCGGTTCGTCCCACTGGCGGCGCTAGCTCGGGGTCGAGCATCGCTGCCTGGTGCCGTTCACCAGCTTCTCGGAATACCGCGTCGAGAAGGACAAGAGCCGCACGCCGGTGTGGTTCGCACGGGGCGAGGATTGTCCGCTGATGTTCTTCGCCGGTATCTGGACCGAGTGGACGAGCGTGCGGAAGGTGAAGGAGGGCGAGGTGACGGCCGAGTTCTACGGCTTCATAACCACGGAGGCGAACGCGACCGTGGGCGCGATCCATCCAAAGGCCATGCCGGTGATCCTCACCGAACCGGACGAATGGGAGGCGTGGCTCGCGGCGCCGTTCGACGAGGCGAAGGTGCTACAGCGGCCGCTGCCGGACGATGTGCTGCAAGTCGTGGCAGAGGGCGAGCGTCTAGACGGGGGCTAGTCTCGGGTTCGTCCAGGCCAGCCAGGTTCCGCGCGATGTCACGGACAAGAGCCTGATCGAACTTCGCCGGGATCTCCAGAAGCGGCAGCCCGGCCTCCGACAACGCCTGCCGCTTCACCCGGTCGCTCTTCACCGCCTTGTCTCGGCTGGCCTTCGAGCTGCCGTAGTGGCCGCCGCCCTGGTACTCGATCACCGCCGCGATCGTCAGGGACGGATCGAGGACGACGAGATCGGCCCGCTTGGCATTGATGGTCATGTATCGCTTGTAGCTGCGATTGCCGAGAAACGCGCCGTAGGACATCTGGCTCATCACCGTCCAACCCGCGGGAAGTTCGGCGCACAACATACGATAAAGGCGTAGTTCCGACTTGTTCAAGATCGGCCGCGCCTCGAAGGACGGCCGGAACAGTCTCGTCGCTCCGACGAACCGAACGGCTGCGATGAGGAGGATGCCGACGGCGAGAACGATCGCGAGGCCGTCGATCAGGGGATTTATCATGTGCATGATCCTGTCATGCCGAGGCGCTTGCCTGTCCTACCGGGCATTCGACATACACCCAACTTCGCGAGTCCGGCCCTAAGCCGATTTTGGGATTCACGGTTCGTTTGGCTGTGTTAGAATCCTGTCTATTCCCTTCGCGTCTCACCTTCCGGAGATGACATGACTACCCCTGCCCGCACCCGCTACGCTTCGATCGCGCTCGCCGGCGCAGCCGCGTTCGCTGCCCTCGCCAGTTTCGCCCCGTCCACCGCCTCGGCCGCGGACTACGACATGGACTGCAAGCTGCTCCTGTGCATGCCCGGCGGCTTTCCATCCGGCTGCGCCGATGCCTTCGATCACATGATGGACCGCCTGCGGGACGGCAAATCGCCGATCGGGTTCTGCGCCATGTCGAACGGGGCGGAGTACGACGCCTACGACATGGACTATGCATTCAAGAGCCCGACAACGCCGGCAGGCTGGGACTGCCCCGAGGGCAAGCATCTCTATCATCGCACGAGCTGGGACGATGACGGCCATCACCAGAGTGTCAACACGTTCTGCTACGATACCGCCTACGCCCGCACCGGCTGGGACAGCGACGTCGGCACGACCACGATCACGAGCTACACGAATAAGACCCCGCCCCAGCGGGCCGATTTCTGGGTGAACCTGACCTTGGAGCCGGACACGCCGCAGGCGTACTCGCAGGGCTGGCAGAAGTTCGACACTAACCGGAATGCGCCAGTTCGCGTGGTCTTCACGGATTGAGCCGCGCTGCCGCGATCCTGCTTGCGGTGACGATGGCACCGATCCCGGCTGCGGCCCAGTTCGGATGCCTGCCCCCGGAGGAGCCGTTCGCCTACGCGCCGCCCGAGGACGACCCCGAACTGCGCGCGCTGATCGACGAGCAGTACCAGGACTACATCGACGGAACGGAATCCTACCTGAACTGCTTGAACGACGAGGCGGCACGGGCGCGTGTCGAGTTTCAGGTGATCCTGGACCGCTACCTCACGTATTTCGGTGACGGGGCCGGCGTCGAGTTCGAGGCGATCGACTGAGGGCGCGATCTTGAGACGAATGCTCGTAGCCTATGGACGTCTCGTGTAGCAGTCGTCGCCAAAGACTGTGATCGACATCAAGGTGGAATATCGAGGCGGACCGATATCTATCGTTCAACTTGGGGCTACGACGTGGGCCCTGCCTGTTCGTATTCGAGCAAATCTCGCAGGCGAGCCTTCGAGATCTCACCTTGAACGACGGTCCGGCCGACGACCAGGGCGGGTGTACCAACGAAGGCGAAGAGTCGGACCAAAGCACGTGTTCGATCCAGCGAAGCGGTTACGGGAGCCGATTGCATGTCACGCGTCAGGTCCGGCCAGGATAAGTCCAGGTCGTCAGCCACCTGCTTGAGGTAGCGCGGTGTAACGCGGACCGACGTTCGCAGGAATCTCCGGTAAGGAATATCCGCTTTCCCCTGCATAGCCGCGGCGAGCGTGGCTCGCGCAGCCAGCACCGAGGCATCGCCAAAAATCGGCCAGTGATGCCGGGTGACGACAATCCTGGATGCGGCTGCGAGATCGTCGAGATGGCCGGACAGGATACGGCAGTATGGACAATAATAGTCAAAAACGTAGGCCACCTGCGTAGCGTCGCCTTTGATCGGAGCATCAAACAGCGCCTCCGCCGGTGAAGCCTTCACCTGCGCCATCAGGCCCGGTGGAAGGCGGTCGCCACGGTTCAGGCCGGTCATGAAATCGAAACCGCCACTTCCGGAAGACGTTGAGCCGCTGGCGGACGATATCGTTCGAAAGCCCGGAACCCGCTCGAGCGGGATGAACTCGAAGCCGTTCCAGCGGGATAAAAATTCCGGCAGAGTTCGGATTCCGCCGACCCAGAGGATTGCGCCGCCGCAAAGCAAAAGAAGCTGTCGTCGGGTCGCCATGTATGTCCTTTACGTCGTTCCATTGATCAGCGCATCGAGGCATTGTCTGCACCTTACGGACGGAGCTCCCATAGTACCGAGCATAAGGTTCGCTTAAGCTTGGTCCCGCAACGCTGTCGAAAAGGAGAGCAGGCATGATCCGTGAATTCATACGACGCATCCTTCTGATCGCATGCCTGGCCGGTCTGGCGCTCCCTGCCGCCGCGCAGTCGACCGGGATGCGTGGCAATGCGTTGAGCTTTTACATGCAGGACTGGCGCGATCACTTCGACGATCTGGGCGTCGGAACCATCGTCGCCGACACGACGTCGCGTGCGCTGCAGTACTGGAACGCCGACGGAAGCGATTACCGGCTCCTCTCGACCTCCGTCCCGACGCCCGAGGAATTGACCGAGCGAGGCTACACGAAGATCGCGCGCAAGAAGGTCGGACCGGATTGGACCCAGACGCCATCGCCGCGCGAACGGTTCGGCTGGGAATACGTGCCGCCGGGTCCGGACAATCCTCTCGGCACGCATGCGATGTATCTTGGCTGGCCCGCTTATCTGGTCCACGGTACGCATGACACGCGGAAGGTCGGCCGGCCGTCGTCCGATGGGTGCATCGGGCTCTACAACGCGCAGATCGAGGAGCTCTTCGGCCTGTGCCCGGTCGGCTTCCAGGTTCGGATGATCTGATGGTCGTGACACGCAGACACGCGATCCTCGGGGGGCTGGCGACGTTCGGCCTGGCCGGCTCTGCCTTGGCGCAGGACCAGACCCAGGCCACGACGGCGATCATGGTTCCCCATGTCATCGACCTGCGCGACGAGCGGGGCAATCCGCTGCCACCGGGCGAAATCCACGTCATTCCGGATCAGTTCAGGCTCTACTGGACGCTTCCCGACGGTAAGGCCTGGGTCTATCCGATCCGGGTGGGACGAGACGAGCTCTACGTGTCGGGGACGTTTTATGTCGGAGCCAAAAAGGAATGGCCCTCCTGGATGCCGACCCCCGGCATGCTCCGACGCGAACCAGAGCTCTACGGACCCTACGCGGAGGAGGGAATGGAAGGCGGGCCCGGCAATCCGCTCGGGGCACGTGCGCTCTACCTCTTCCAGGAAGGCCGGGGCGACACGTTCCTGCGCATCCACGGAACGAACGATCCCCGGACCATCGGGCAATCCGTGTCGAACGGCTGCGCCGGTCTGACCAACGAGCACATCATGCATCTCTACGAACGCGTGCCCCTCGACACCCGGGTGGTGCTCTATCCCAAGACCGGGTCGGATGCCTTCGTGGACGGGTGAGCCCTAGCTCGGCCAACGAGCGTGGGTGAAGAGTTCGTCGCGGGCCTCGGCAAGGCAGGTGCCGATCCGCGCGATGGTTTCGGCGCCTCCGGAGCTCCTGCGCCAAGCCAGGACCACCTGCCGGGGCCGCGCACCGCGCAAGGCCATCAACGACAAGCGCTGCCCCGTTACTGCCCCCGCCGCGACGGCGAGGTCGGGCAGGAGCGTGATTCCAAGTCCCTCTTCCACCAAGGCGGCCAGCATGGGCAGCGAAGTGGCCGCGAAACCCTCGTCTTCACCCAGCAATGCTTCCGGGCAGACCGAGAGAACATGGCTTGGAGTTGAGCACCGTTGCCTCGTCCCCTTCAACAGTTTCTCGTCGGAATGCCGCGTCGAAACGGACAAGACCCGCGCGTCGGTCGGTCATGTTTTACCGAGTGGTGTAGCTGAGGCGGTCATCGGGCCAGGCGCTGAAGCGCTGCTTGCGATCTTTCATGGCTTCGCTGCTCTCTCGTCGACTGCCTGAGAACAGAGGGCGCCTTCCAAAGGTTTTCGGGAACACCCAAAGCTCAGGCCCGTTAAGATTTGATACCCCCCTAGGGGTATGAACACACGGACCGAAGCGAATTTGGCAACCGGAGCAGCCAGCCGGTGAGCGGCATCAGCGGGAGAAACAGATGACCAAGAAGTTTGGGGCCGGCCTCGCGCTCGGCATCATCGGGACCATCCTCGTCGCCATCGCGATCTGGCTGACCCTCGCCTACACGGGCGCCTACAACGTCGCTGCCTCGACTCAGCATGCTGATCCGGTCCGTTGGACCTTCGACACCACGATGCGGCGCTCCGTGGCCAGTCGAGCCGGCGGAGTAGAATTGCCCGCGACTGTTTCCGAAGACGTCCTTGCCGAAGGCGCGGGCCACTACGCGGAGAGCTGTGCCCATTGCCACGGAACGCCGGGCGGCGAGCCGGCGGAATGGTCGCGGGGCATGCGACCCGAGCCGCCGCATCTGGTCGAGGCCGCCACCGAGTGGACGCCCGAGGAAATCTACTGGATCGTCGAGAATGGCATCAAGATGTCGGGGATGCCGGCCTTCGGCGGGCACCACTCGTCCGAGGAGATGGTCGCGCTGACCGGCTTTGTCAGCGCGCTGCCGGGGCTCACGGCCGACGACTACGCAACATTGACCGGTTCCGCTGACGGGAGCGCGGAGCAGACGCCATCACCCGCTACCGGCGAACCGGACGGGGAGCCGCAGCCTGAAACCCCCGTAGAGTAATCAAGACAAGCAGGAACGCGAGACATGTCCTACATCCGCTTCGGCCTGATGATCCTCACCTCCACGTTGGTGATGTTCGTCCTGATGTACCTCAACACCTACGCTTGGGAGCACGTCTTCTTCTCGGAGACGCGCACGTACATGGCGATCATGATGGGCGCGACGATGGCGGTCATCATGCTCGCCTACATGCTGGGGATGTATTCCAACAAGCGACTGAACATCGCGATCTTTGCGGGCTCGGTAATCGTCTTCGCGCTGTCGCTGTGGCTCGTCCGGGCGCAGGTGACGGTCTCAGGGCCGAGCTACATGCGAGCGATGATCCCGCACCACTCGATTGCCATCATGACGTCGGAGCGCGCGCAGATCCGCGACCCGCGCGTTCGCAAGCTTGCGGACGAGATCATCGAGGCGCAGCGGCGCGAGATTGCCGAGATGCGCTATCTCATCGCCGACGTCGCTGGCGGCAACGTGGTCGAGAGCATCTATCAGGACTCACCGGCTGAGCCCGGTACCGTCGAAGATGCGCTTGCCAACACGCTGATCTCAACCCTCGACCTCGCGCCCATGCCCGAGGCAGAGGCCGATCGCGTGCTCGAGGCGGGAGGCCGCTGCACGTTCAACCGAAGCCCGGAGACGGACCCTGTGCTGTGGGGCAATCAGGAGGGCGATGCGGGAGCCATGAAGCTCAACGGCGTCCTGGTGAGTCTCGAAGGCTCCGGCGAGGCCGCCGGTGGGGGCATCGAATTCTCGGCGCCTGGCACCACAATCACCGTCCGGCCGCTCGGTGCCGAGGCCGACTGGCGCGCCAATGCTGAACTGGTCTTCGCGCTCGATGAAGGTTTCTCCGTTGGTTACCGCGGCTTCTACCGGTGCGAGGCGGGGGAATGATTTTGTCGCGGTTCGGGAATCGCGTTCAGGCCGCCGTGGATTCCATCGCAGCAGCTGGATGGGGATCCAGCGTCGGACGTAGCCGGCGTGAACGGTGGAGCCCCTCAATGCACCCAACCAGGTCACGCTTCGCCTCGGTAGGGGCCAGGTAGAGGCGGGAGCAGGTCGAGGATCGCAAGGCCAGCCATCGTCGCTGCGCATGACGGCCAGCTCTGCTAGCCAGAGGTTAATCGGGTCGCACCGCCTCGAACTTCCTGCCGCGCCGGTTCGGGGCAATGGAGTATCCATGCCGGCGCCCAGCGAAGTCAGCCTCGGTCACGGCACGGCCGGTGTAATCGATCAACGAGAAGTCCGAGAAGGTGTCCACCCCTGGGAGCATCTTGACCGAAAGAACCATGCTGCCATATACCCACAAGGGGTATCAGGGGCTGTCGATGGATCACGCAGACAAGGTCGGCCGCCGCGAGGCTAAGGTGCATCGCCTGAACCGCATTGCTGGGCAGGTGCAGGGGGTCGCGCGCATGGTGGCCGAGGACCGCTACTGCATGGATATCCTGCATCAGGTCCAGGCGGTGAAGGCGGCCCTGATCAAGGCCGAGGCCGAGATCCTGCGCGATCATGCCGCCTGCTGCGTCCGCGAGGCCATCAAGGCCGGGGACGCTCAGGCTACCCAAGTCAAGCTCGACGAGCTGGTCGACCTGTTCGACCGCTCGCGCCGCTAGACACGAGGAGTTCGCGCCATGGCGACGATCACCACCGACGTTCCAGGCAGCATGGTGGGCCAGGCTCGCCGGGCGGTCATCCACCGCATGATGATGCCCGAGCATGTCTGCCCTTCGGGGCTCAAGGCTCTCGACCTCCTCAAGCGCCACGGCTTGGCGGTGGAGGACCACCCGCTGCGGACGCGTGCGGAGACGGACGCCTTCAAGGCCGAGCACGGCGTCAAGACCACGCCCCAGATCTGGATCGACGGAGAGCGGATCGGCGGCCACGACGACCTGCGCCGCCACCTGGGGCTGGCCGTCCACGATCCCAAGGTGCTCACCTACAAGCCGGTAATCGCCATCTTCGGGATGGCGGCGGCATTCGCGTTCGCGGTGGCCTGGGGCACGCCGATGGGCATGCGGGGCGGGGCGGGGGCGCTCCTCACGGCCCGCACGCTCCAGCTCTTCCTGGGCTTCGCCACGGCGCTCCTTGCGCTCCAGAAGCTGCGCGACGTGGAGGGCTTCTCCAAGGGCTTTTTGGGCTACGACCTCCTGGCGCAGCGTGTGCCCCGCTACGCCTATGTCTATCCTTGGGCCGAGGCGCTGGTCGGCCTGTTGATGATCTCCGGAGCGCTCCTCTGGCTCTGGGCTCCCATTGCCCTCGTCATCGGCGGCATCGGCGCTGTGTCGGTGTTCAAGGCGGTCTACCTCGAGCGACGCGACCTGAAATGCGCCTGCGTAGGCGGGCAGTCCAACGTGCCGCTGGGCTTCGTGTCGCTCACCGAGAACCTTGTGATGATCGGCATGGCGGTCTGGATGGCCCTCTGGGCCATGTGAGTTGCAGGGGCCCTTCGGGGCCCCTTTTTTCTTGATTGCCCGAGATATTCGCCACGCGCGGGATCGACCGCCCCTCAAACCAGGAGAACATTGTGAAGACAACCACGACCCTGCTTGCCGCCATCGCGCTCGCTGCCAGCGCCGGCCTGGCCCGGGCCCAGGAGGCCGACACCGACGCCATGACCGGCATGGACCATTCCGGGATGGACATGCCCGCCGGAACTGCCACCCAAGCCTACATGGAGGCCATGGACGTGATGATGTCCGGCATGAGCGCCTTGCCCTATACCGGCGACGCCGACGCCGACTTCCTCCTGATGATGATCCCGCACCACCAGTCGGCCGTGGATATGAGCCAGGCGCTCTTGGAGGAGACCGACGACCCCGAGGTCGAAGCCATGGCGCAGGCGGTCATCGCGACGCAGGAGGCCGAGATCGTCAGCATGCGCGCCATGCTCGAGCGCATGGGCGTCGAAGCCCCGCCCGCGCCCGCCGAGTAGGCGCCGCCGGGTCGGCCCGGTCGTCAACGCAACGTATCCAGCCGATCCCGTGCGGATCGCACGGTCAGCAGCAAGGAGAGATGCCATGAGCAACCAGTCCAGACGGTCGGTGATCCTCGGGGGGCTCGGCGCCCTTGCCGGCGGGGCGCTGGCCTCGCCGCTTCACGCCTGGGAGCAGCGAAACGCCGTGGGCCACCTGCGCGGACCCTACAACCTTGCGCTTTTCTACCGTCACAACCAAGCCTACCGGATCGGCGCCGGGATGCACTTCTTCCACTCCAAGCAGCACGACCTGCTGGCGCTCACGCCGCTCGCCGACCACGCGGCCGTCGACCGCAGCTTCGAGGCCGAGGCGGTACGCTGGCTGCGCGATCCGCCGCGCACCGAGCCGGTGATGCCCTACTACTCGTCCTACGTGGACCGCGCGATGCACACGCTGTTTCGCACCATCGACTGGACGCACATGCATCACGAGCAGACCTACGACGTGATGGCCTCCACGGACATCCCCTGGCCCGAGAAGAAGGCCTGGACCGACCGGGCGGTGCGCTACTACCTGACCGAGCAGACGCGAGGGGTGCCGCGCAGCCCGGCACCCCTCGACATCACGATGCGGCGGGCGGGCATCATGATGAAGCCCTACTTCAACTACTTCCGGACTTTCTATCCGCGCGACCAATCGCTCTTCTACGTCGCTCATTGGTGGCACCCGGCGCTCTACGAGGCGCAGATGATCGGCGGCAATCGCAGGCAGGACGCCACGGTCCCTGCCGTCGTCGACCTCATGTACCGTCAGGTGATAGAGAGCCGCCCGCAGCGGATGCTGCTCTCGCGCGAGATCATGCCGCGCTATTCGCGGATGAGCCCGGAATCGGGCAACATCTTCGACAACCTGCACATGCTGCACGGCATCGCCTACTCGATTCTCGCCTACGAGGGCTGGTCCACCGCCGAGAAGCGGGCGGAGATGTACCGGGTGATCGACGCCATGGGCTATCAGCCCGGCGACGAGCGCCTCGCGCGCAGGTTCGCCATTCCCTACCCCGACATGGATCCGCGCCGCTATCCGGGCTGGATGCGCTCGCCTGAGGGCGAGATGACCCGCATCATGATGGAGATGATGCAGGAGATGATGCCCATGATGATGCCGGGCGCGTCCCGTGCGCAGCAGGCTGCGGCGATGGCGGCGCTGGCGGCCAACGGGCGCCTCGGCGTGGAGCGGGGCGAAACGGCCGGGTCGCTCGCCGACGCCCTCCGCCGGATTGTGCCTGACATGCAGATGATGCCGGGCGCCGTCGAGCCGGGCGAGACGCCCGACATGATGGTGCGGACCATGCTCGACGGCTGGGCGTCCCGGCCCGCGAGCCGCCGCGACGTGGCCGGCATCGACATGTCCACCGAGCCGGCGCTCGGATGATCCCGCACCCTGTAGCCCACGGAGCCGCCATGCGTCCCCCATTCTTCCTCACCCTCCTTGCGCTCGCCTTCGCCCCGGCGGCGCAGGCCGCAGATCATGGAAACCTCGAGACGGGCTTCCCCCTCCAGATCGAGGACGCCTACCCGATCGGCCGCAACGGCATCGAGGCGCAGGTCCTCACGCGCTACCACGACCTGCGCGACAACTCCGGAAGCGACGACCTCTTCGAGATCACCCCGCGCCTCGAATGGGGCGCCTTCATGAACGGGCAGGTGGCGCTGGAGTTGCCCTACTTCCTGGGCGACGGCTCCATGGCCGATACGGGCGCGGTCGGCATTGAGGTCCTCTACAACCTCAACACGGAGACGCTGAGGTTCCCGGCCGTCTCCGTGGCGGCCGGTTTCGACAAGCCCTACGGGCAGGACGGGGAGAACGGCGGTCTGGAGGGATCTCTTTCGCTCCTGGCGACGCTGTCGCTCGGCACGCCCGACCCGCGGGGCCGCTCGCCTTACGCTTACGTGCAGCGGCAGCTTCATCTGAATGCGACCTACATCCGCAACTTCGACCCTTTGCCCACCGAGCGCGAGGATCGCTTCTCGATCGGGCTCGGCTACAGTCAGCCGCTGACGAACAATCTCGTCCTCGTCGCCGACGCGTTCCGGGAGTTCGAGCGCGAGGAGGGGATCGCGACAAACCTGATCGAGATCGGCGGCCGCTACATCTTGACGCCACAGACGGTACTCTCGGCCGGCATCGGCCATGCCTACGGCGACGATCGGTCCGAAGACACCCGCATCACGATTGGCGTCCAGCACGCGCTGAGCTTTCCGTACCGGCGGTAGATGGCGACGGGTGGGGAAGGCCTTGAGGGCGTTGAACGACGAAGGACCCGATCGGAGCGGGCGCGCTCCCTCTGCTCGTAGCACAGTTCGGGCTCGGCATTCTCTGGCCAGCCGCCCAGGTCGCCGCGGTCTCCACGCCGCACGCCGCGCCTGCGCCTCTCATACTTGAGGAGGTTCGCGGACTATGACGGACTGCACGCCCAGTGCCACGGCGCGCCGGGCGTCGAGTGTATGGAACGGAATAAATTTCGTAAACTGTTTTGTTAGAGCCTCATAACGCACGATTTCGACCGTCAGGTTGCCGAACTTTAGTTCCATATCGCCCTCCCCGACTGGTTCATCGCGCTTGGCATCCTCTCACCCAGTTCGTCATTTCATTTCCCGAAAGGGAAAATGGGTATCCAGCCTTCAACTGATTGCTCAACAGAGGCGCCTGAACCCATCTACGGAAGCAGGTCAACTCCACTCGTCGCCGGTCACGGCCGGTGTGCTGTGGGCATGATCCGCCGTCATGCCCGGCAGGTGGACTAATTTGCCGCGATCATAGCGCTCGGCCTCGAGGAGGATGGGCAGCATGAGGAGGAGGTGGGCGCTTGTTCGGCATCCGCGCTCATGACCCGCCTTCATCGTTTGCGGTCACCTCCGCCTGAAACGCGCGTTGGCGGTCGGGCCATGTGCTCTTGATGAAGGCGAGCACCGCGCGGATCTCCGCGTCCGTCAGCATGCCCTCGAAGGCGGGCATGTCGCTCTCGTAGCCCGGCACGACGCCGCCGACCCCGAGCTTGGTGATGATAAAGAGTTGCCGGTCCGCGTGGTGCCAGGTGTGTCCGGTCTCGTCATGTGGCGGCGCCGGCATGCGGTCGCTGTCGAGCCGGCGCTTCCAGTCGGGTTGACCCTCAAGATCGACACCGTGGCACGACGCGCAGTTCGCGGCATACAGATCCTGCCCAAGGGCGATCTCGTCCGATGTCACAGGCTCGCCGAAGAACGTCACGCCGTCCACATCCGACTCGCCACTCTGCTGCTGGGCGATCGCGGCGATGGCGATCAGGCCCGCGACAGCGCTGCCGGCGAAGACGATCGCTCTGCGCTTCATCGCGCCCCCCGCAGGTACTTCACCAGCGCTACGAGGCTGAGCAGCAGGACCGCGAGGACGAGCAGCAGCATGAGACCGCCGCCGATCATCATCGCGCTCGTCATCGGCCCGTTCATCATTCCCATGCACTCATTCATCGGCATAGACGGTGACCCCGTCCTCCCCGAACGCGTAGGTCTTCAACGTCCCGGTCTTCGCGGGCGCCATACCGGGGGCGTTCGCTGGCATTCCGGGGAGCGTGATGCCGGTAATGTCCGGCTTCTCGGTCATCAGCCGCTCGATGATCTCCGCCGGCACGAGCCCGCTGACGTAGTAGCCATCGATCTTGGCCAGGTGGCAGCCGAGTCCCTGTTCCGGCACGCCGGCCTCGACGGAGCGCCGGTCGAAGTTCGGGTCGTCGATGCGCATCACGCGGTAGCCGTTCCCTTCGAGGTACTCGGCATAGGCGTCGCAACAGCCGCAGCTCGGATCGCGCCAGATCGTGATCTGCCTGGAGGGCACCGTCTGTTCCGTGCCGGCGGTATCGGTGGCGGGCGTCCGACCCGTATCCTGCGCCGCGGATAGCGTGACGAAGGCGATGCCCCCGGCGACCGTCATGGCTGCAATCGAGGTGAATCCGAGAATTCTCTTCATGGTAAACTCCTTTAGATGACCGCGAGCGCGGACCAAGTGGCGCCGCCGTCGCGGCTCTGCGTCAGGCCGCCGTCCAGCGCGGCGACGATGTGTCGGGGACTGGTCGGATGCGCCGCCACTGCCGAGGCAGACCCATCCGCGACGCGTGACCAGACGACGCCGGCGTTGCGGGACGCCCAAACCCCAGACGGCAGGGCGGCATAAAGCGTTTCGGGCGCGGAAGGTGCGCTGGCCAGCGCATGGATCGGCTCACCCGCCGGGAGCGGCGCCTCGGACGGCGGCGCGCCGCCGGAAACCAGCGCGTCCATCGCGTTGCCGGGCTGGACGTTCTGCCAGCGGCAGAAGCAGTCCGGCACGCGCGTCAGGCCTGCCTCGGTCCCGGCGTAAATCCAGATGCCGTCCATGCCCGTGTCGAGATCGACCGAGGCGAGCGCCGTCGGATCGCGCTCCGCATCCGCAAGCCACGGCCGATCCATCGTGAACGTCCAGGAGCGCCCGGCATCCTCGCTCTGCCAGAGCCCGTCCCCGCGGACCGCAGCGTAGACCATGTCCGGCTGGGCGGCGGCCACGGCGATCGCAGTCACCGCCTCTTCGGGCAGTCCTCCGCGCCCCCTTTCCCAGCTGCGGCCGCCATCATCCGAGACGGCGACGCCCCCTCTGGCGGGGCCGGTAATGACCCGTCCGGGACGGTCGGGATGGGTGGCCAATGCAAGGATGTCTCCGGCGCCCGACGCGGATTCCGGCGCCCAGGAGGTGCCGCCATCATCGCTGCGCAAAAGGGTTTCGCACGCGACGAGCAGCGCGTCGCCCTCAAAAGCAAGCGCCGTCACATTCCTGGCTCGCCCCACAGCGTGCAACGGTCGCGGCATCGCGAGAAAGCCCGCACCTGCAAGTGTGGTAAGCGCAAAGGCGCGCCGGGAAAGATGTGGTTTGGGAATTCGGATCATCATCCAACCCTCACTGAATCTGCTGGTCATCTGCCGGATCGCCCGGAAACCGGCGCGATACGAGCCACGCATCGGGACGAATGACCCGACGGCGCAGCGAGACGTCCCGGGTGCGTTGGTGCGCCCGGACGTCGGATCAGATGAGGGTTCGCGGAGGTTGCTTGGCCGGTGGGCTGGTGAGGCTGCAGAAGTCGCGTGACACCGAAGACCACCGGATCTCGCCCGGCCGCAGAGCGATACCCTCGTATTGCTGGGCAAGCACGGCCGCGAAACCGCCCGCTCCGCAAACGAAATCGCAGGAGATGCCCATGGCGCCGGACGCAGGATCTGCGCAAGCGGCGCAATCCGCCATGTCCATGGTTGCGGCGTCAGAGCCAACCATCTCGGTGGCCATCGCCGCCGAACCTGCCGCATGCGCAACCGGACTCACCGCGAACGCGGCGAGGGCAACGACAAGAAGCAGACGGGCGATCAGTTGCATGATGTCATGCCCGATCTCCGTTCCGCCGGAGTTCAAGCGCGGCGACTGCGCGATTTCTTGAACGGCTTTGCGCATTCAGGTTGTTCCGGTCCGCGCAAGATCGTCCATGATCGGGCATTCGGGACGATCGTCGCCGTGACACCGGACCACCAGGTCCCGAAGGGTCTCGCTCAGGGCCTGTAGCTCCGATATCTTCCGATCGATCCGTGCGAGGTGCTTCTGCGCGATTGCCTTGACGTCTGAACTGGAGCGCTCCCGGTCGTCGTAGAGCGACAGAAGCGTTCGGCACTCGTCGATGCTGAAGCCGAGAGAGCGGGCGCGGCCGAGAAACGCCAGCTTGTGCAAGTCTTCTACCGCAAAATCGCGGTAGCCGTTCCCGCTCCGCAGGGGCCGGACGAGACCGATGTCTTCGTAGTAGCGGATGGTCTTCGCGGGAACTCCGCTGCGTTCCGCCACGTCTCCGATGTTCATAACCAAGACCTCACCATACCCGTTGACCGCGAGATGGGCCTTCCACCTGCTGGAAGGTCAAGGGCATCCGCCCCGAAAACTTTATCTCTTGACCTTCCAGCGACTGGAATCCCCATAACGTTCGCCATCAGCCAATCGGAGGACTGGTAATGGATACGGCGAAGATGACGACGGGAGCGGTCAGGGATCCGGTCTGCGGCATGAATGTGGATCCGGCCAAAAGCACCCTCAGCCAGGAGCACGACGGTCATCTCTACCACTTCTGCTCGGAGCGCTGCCGTTCGAAGTTTGCCGCTTCGCCCCGCGACTTCGTCGAAGCCGTCGATCCGGTTTGCGGCATGTCCGTCGATCGCGCGACGGCCAGGCATCTGTCCTCACATGCAGGCGAGAAGTTCTACTTCTGCTCGGGGCGCTGCAAGGAGAAGTTCGACGCCGCGCCCGAAACATACCTGAAGGGCAAGCCGACGCCCGAACCGATGCCGGCGGGCACGATCTACACCTGCCCGATGCATCCCGAGATCGAGCAGGTCGGTCCCGGCGATTGTCCGATCTGCGGCATGGCGCTGGAGCCGAAGGGCGTACCCACAGGGGACGAGGGCCCGAATCCCGAGCTGGTCGACTTCTCTCGCAGGTTCGCGGTCGGCGCCGTGCTGACGGTGCCTCTGGTCATTATCGCGATGGCACCGATGGTGGGGATCGAAGTCGGCAGCATGCTCGGCGCGCGTGTGACCCGCTGGCTCGAGTTGATCCTCGCCACGCCGGTGATCCTCTGGTCCGGCTGGCCCTTCCTGGTGCGGGGATGGAAGTCCTTTCGCAGCAGGAACCTGAACATGTTCAGCCTGATCGCCATGGGCGTCGCCGCCGCCTATGTCTTCAGCGTGGTCGCCGTCATCGCCCCCGGTCTGTTTCCGGCCGGCTTCCGCGACCATGCGGGACAGGTTGGCGTCTATTTCGAGGCTGGCGCGGTGATCGTGGTTCTCGTGCTCTTGGGCCAGATCCTCGAGCTGCGGGCGCGCGAGCGGACGGGGTCCGCCATCCGGGCGTTGCTCGACCTCGCGGCCAAGAGCGCTCGCGTGCTCCGCGACGACGGCCGCGAGGAGGAAGTGCCGCTCGAGGAGGTGCAGGTCGGCGATCGCCTTCGTGTCCGCCCCGGCGAGAAGGTGCCGGTGGACGGTGCGGTGGTCGAGGGGCGGTCGTCGGTGGACGAGTCGATGCTGACCGGTGAGCCGGTCCCCGTCGAGAAGGTTGCGGGCGACCCCGTCACCGGGGCCACGATCAACGGCACCGGCAGCCTGATCGTCGAGGCCAGGCGCGTGGGCTCGGACACGATGCTCGCGCAGATCGTGGAAATGGTCGCGGTGGCCCAGAGGTCGCGCGCCCCGATCCAGAAGCTCGCAGATGCGGTGGCGGGCTACTTCGTGCCGGCTGTCATCGCCGTTGCGGCTCTCGCGTTCATTGCCTGGTCAATTTGGGGGCCGGCGCCGGCACTGGCCTACGCGCTGGTTTCCGCGATCGCGGTCCTCATCATCGCCTGCCCCTGCGCGCTCGGTCTGGCCACGCCGATGTCGATCATGACGGCAACGGGGCGCGGCGCGCAGGCAGGCGTGCTGATCAAGAACGCCGAGGCTCTCGAGGCCTTCGCCAAGGTGGACACGTTGATCGTGGACAAGACCGGAACGCTGACCTTGGGCAAGCCGGAGCTTTCCGCCGTGCTGCCCGAGAGCGGGCACGACGAGGCCGAGATCCTGCGCCTGGCGGCGAGCCTGGAGCGGGGCTCCGAACATCCCCTGGCAGAGGCCATCGTCCGGGGTGCCGAGGCGCGCGGCCTTACGCTCGCCAAGGCTGGCGATTTCGAGGCAGTCACAGGGATGGGCGTGAAGGGTGTCGTCGACGGCAAGGCGGTCGCCCTGGGCAATGCGAAGATGATGGCGGAACTCGGGATCGAGGCCCCGTCCGTGGCCGAGACCGCGAATGCCCGCCGCGACGAGGGGGAGACCGTCATGTTCGTCGTCGTCGATGGACAGGTCGCGGGTCTCGTGAGCGTTGCGGACCCGGTCAAGGAAACGACACCCGCCGCGCTCAAGGCGCTGCGTGACCTCGGCTTCCGGATTGTCATGGCGACGGGCGACAACGTGCGTACGGCCCGGGCCGTCGCGGACCGTCTCGGCATCGACGAGATACGCGCCGACGTGCTGCCCGAGGACAAGGCGCGGGTCATCCGAGACATGCAGGCGGAGGGGCATAGGGTGGCGATGGCCGGAGACGGTGTGAACGATGCGCCGGCGCTGGCCCAAGCCGATGTCGGTATCGCCATGGGCACCGGGGCCGATGTCGCGATCGAGAGCGCTGGCTTCACCCTGATCAGGGGCGATCTCGGCGGGATCGTGAGGGCGCGGCGCCTGTCGCTCGCCACGATGCGCAACATCCGGCAGAACCTGTTCTTCGCGATGGTCTACAACACCGCCGGCGTGCCGATCGCAGCCGGGCTGCTCTATCCGTTCTTCGGGCTCCTGATCTCGCCGATGTTCGCAGCCGCGGCAATGAGCCTCTCGTCCGTCTCGGTCATCGGCAATGCGCTCAGGCTGCGGGCCGTTCGGCTCTGATCGAGAGCTTTTTGCTCAAGCGCGGGACGCTTCATGCTCTTGCCGGTTCCGGCGCTCCCGACTCTCGCCGCCGCCGTGGAAGTGCAGCCAGAGAAGCGCTGCAGCGGCGGCAAGGAAGGCGAGGTTCAGAAAGAAGGTGTAGTCGATCGCGAAGCGGACCATCTCCTGCAGCGACGGCCGTTCGGTCGGGATCATGCCGAAAAGTGCGAACAGGTAGTGCACGGTGACGCCTGCCGCGACCATGCAGACGTAGAGCAGGCCCGAAAGGTAGAGCGCGTAGCGCCAGCCATAATACTTGGCGTGGACCCAGATCACCGTCGCCGCCACGAGGTCGGCTCCGAGGAATGCCACCACGCCCCCGAAGGACGCATCGCGCGACCACAGCATCGCCGTCAGCGGCACGTTGCCCATCGACCCGATGAAGGTGAAGAATGCCACGACTGGTGCAACGAGCGCGTTCTCCAGCACGATGAAGAAGCCCGGGCCGTCCTGCGCGCCGCCGTCGCCGATGAGGAAGATCGCGTTCCAGAAGCTCTGCGGCACGAAGACCGAGATGAAGCCGGCGATGATGAAGCCGAAGAGGATCTCCTTCCAGACCATCTTCCATTCCATGAAGAACGCCCGTGCGATCTGTTGCCAGCCTTTGCGGGAGACCAGCTTGTCGCGGAACGAGCCCCGCATCCCGTGGTCCATGCCCATTCCCTCGCTCTGCTGGGCCTTCTCGGCGTGCTCCTTCGCCTGGTCGACGAGGCCCGAGGGGAACCAGAGCTGCGTGAGGATGTAGGCATAGACGATCATCAGCATGCCGAGCAGAAAGTTCGCGAGGGTGAACTTCCAGCCGAGCAGTACCCAGAGGACGATTCCGAGCTCGATCACCAGATTGGTCGATGCGATCAGGAATGCCATCGAGTTCATTGGATGCGCGCCCTTGACCAGGACGGACCGAGACGCCGCGAGCGCGGCGAAAGAGCAGGACGATGAGATGAAGCCGAAGAATCCGGCGATGCCGGCCTCTTTCGGGCCGCGCTCGCCAAGGATCCTGGCCATCTGCTCGCGCGTGACGAGAACCTGAATGCCAGCAGAGATGATGTAGCCGAAGATCAGCGCCCAGAGTGCCTTCCACAGCATGCCGGCGCCGGTGGCGATTGCCTGAAGCATCTGATCCATCACGATGCCTTTGCGCTGTCCGCTCTGCTCCCATCGAACTCGTGGTAATCGCTGGCGGTTCCTCTGCCATCCGGAACGGCGACTGGGCACGGACGATCGTCAACGGTCTCGTGCGGTTCTCGTCACCACGCTCGAGCGCAGGAGGATCCGGAGAAAAACTGCGCAGGAGGGAAAGCCCTTGGTCGTGTCCGTTCCCAGCCACGGTCTTCAATCTTGGCCTGCCTGATCGATGCCCGTCAATCGCATCGTGGCACGTGATTGCTCTATCCCTCCCGGGAAGGATAGATTGTCGCGATGGCGCCCCCCCTTCATGCAAGTCATCCTGCGCTGATCGCCCGGCTGAAACGCGCTGACGACCACCTGCGCGCCGTGATCGGGATGATCGAAGCGGGCAAGCCCTGCGTGGAGATTGCCCGGCAGATGCAGGCGTTCGAAAAGGCGGTCACCAACGCCAAGCGAGCGCTGATCCACGACTACATGCATCACTGTCTGAACGCGGGAGGCTCCGAGACCGGACGTGCCGAACTGCGTACGGTTGCTCGCTATCTTTGAGGTCTGTCATGCTCGACATCCTTGCTGACCGCACCTATCGCCATCTGTTTCTGGCCCAGGTCGTCGCTCTTCTCGGGACCGGGCTCGCGACGGTCGCGCTCGGACTTCTTGCCTTCGATCTGGCGGGCGACGGGGCGGCTTTCGTGCTGGGCACGGTCTTCACGATCAAGATGGTGGCCTATGTGGGCATCGCCCCTGTTGCCGGGGCCTTCGCGGACCGGCTGCCGCGCCGCGCGCTCTTGGTGACGCTCGATCTGGTGCGTGCCGGTGTGGCGCTGGCCCTGCCCTTCGTGACCGAGGTCTGGCAGGTCTACGTGCTGATCTTCCTGCTGCAATCGGCCTCCGCCGCTTTCACGCCGACCTTTCAGGCGACGATCCCGGACGTTCTATCGGAAGAGGCGCGCTATACCCGCGCGCTGTCGCTGTCGCGGCTAGCCTACGATCTGGAAAACATCGTCAGCCCGACCCTGGCCGCGCTCCTCCTTGCGGTGATGTCCTACCATTCGCTATTCCTTGGCACAGTAATAGGCTTTGTGGCCTCTGCTCTTCTGGTCGTCTCGGTCCTGCTGCCCAGCCCCCGCCCGTCCGAGCCGCGCGGTGTCTACGATCGCACGACGCGCGGTGTCCGCATCTATCTGGCCACGCCGCGTCTGCGCGGGCTCCTGGCGCTGAACCTTGCAGCGGCGGCGGCGGGGGCGATGGTGCTGGTCAACACGGTGGTTCTGGTGCGCGGATCGCTCGGGTTGTCGGAAAGCGCGCTGGCCTGGACGTTGTTCGCCTTCGGCGCAGGCTCCATGACGGCTGCGCTGATCCTGCCGCGCGTGCTGGATGCGCTGCCGGACCGACCGGTGATGTTCAGTGGCGCCGGACTGATGGTGGCGACATTGCTGGGCCTGAGTCTGACGATCCTGTTGGCCGGGCTCGGCTGGTCCATCCTTCTGACAGCCTGGCTGATGGTGGGCCTGGGATATTCCACGGTCCTCATCCCGTCGGGCCGGTTGATGCGCCGCTCCGCCCATGCCGAGGATCGCCCGGCACTGTTCGCGGCGCAATTCGCGCTGTCCCATGCCTGCTGGCTGGTGACCTATCCGCTGGCGGGCTGGTTGCTGACGGTCTACGGCGTCGTTCCTGCGCTTCTCGGGCTGGCACTCCTCGCTGCCAGCGGAATGCTCATGGCCTTGAAGCTCTGGCCCGCGAACGATCCCGTGGAACTCGAGCACAACCACAGCAATCTGCCGCTCGACCATCCGCATCTGAACGGTGAGCGACACCATGCCCATCCGTTCGTCGTGGACGATCACCATCCTCGCTGGGCATCGCAACTTTGATCCCTCGAATGGCGGCCCTCCACGCTCGTTTGATCGCAACCAGGTGACCGAACTCGCCGCGTATGGCGGGCTGTTCCTCTCCGCCCTCGTTGCCGCAACCATGCTTCCCGCACAGTCCGAGCTTGTTCTCGCGGCGTTGCTGCGGTCTGGCGACTGGTCGACGTCAGGCCTTCTCGCGAGCGCGAGCGTCGGCAACGTCCTTGGCTCTCTGGTCAACTACGGGCTCGGGCGCGGGGCAGAGACGTTCCGTGATCGGCGCTGGTTCCCCGCAAGCGCCACAGCGCTCGTCCGCGCGCAGCGATGGTACCGCAGGTACGGACGCTGGTCCCTGCTTCTGAGCTGGATGCCCATCATCGGAGATCCGCTCACCGTGGCTGCAGGCCTCCTGCGCGAGCCGATATGGCGCTTCCTCCTCTTGGTCACGATCGCCAAGGTCGGACGCTACGTTGTCCTGACGATTGCCGTGCTCGGGTTCGGATGAACGGACGGCAACCGGTCGCTAGATGGGGACCTCTTCCGCGGACGAGATCGACGTCGAAATAGACGTGCAACTCCTCGAGTGAATCGTCGCGATCCTGAAGGGGCCTGCCGTGCCACGACCGGACCGGCTTCGAGCGACCCCATCGGGGCGCCCGAGGAACGGCCCCGCAGACCCTGATCATTGTAGCGCTGTCGAACCGCGTGAAGCGGCTGCGCGCGGCGGGCGATGTCCGGCGAGCACCCGAGGAACGCGGCGAAATCCTTGATTGGGGATGTGGGCCTGTCTCGGGCCTTGCCGCCCATTCCGCGAATATTCATGTCCTCGTTCATCCGCTGGCGCCGCAGCTTTGTGGTCTTGGTGAAACGAGACGGAGCCAATGCCGGGGTGCATCCTGACGAACACCGCAACTCGCTCTCGACCTCCCGTACCTGAGCAGGCGCCGAGGCTGAGAACCCGTCACCGAACCAGCCCGACGAGCGGGATCAGCACGCCGAGCAGTACGGGTTGATGGATGAGGTAGATCGGAAGGCTGTGCCGACCGATCCATGCCAGCGATCGATCGACGCGCCCGTCGAGCGGCCGCGCGCAATATGCCCAGCCTCGAGCGAGAGCCAGCCGCGTTCCGGCCATGCCGAGCAGCGTCAGCCCGATCCACGGAAAGACGGGAACGAAGTCGTTGCTGCGTGGAGGCGTGGCCGCAAAGCCGGTCCAGGCGAGCCATCGCGGATCGAACGCCGCCGATGTCCAGAAGAAGCCGAGGACGTAAGCCGCGACGCCGAGCGCCACGATGGCGGAAGTGGGCAGGCGCAGTGCGAGGGCGCCGATGACGCTCGCCACCGCGATGGCGTGCAGGATGCCGTAGTAGACGAAGGTCTGTGGAAAGGCGACGCGAGTCACGAGCGTGATCGCGAGCGCCGCTGCGACCAGCACGGCGAGGCGCCGCATGAACGCACGTCGCCGGAACCCGTCCGCCGACGCGAGGACGAGGCTCACCCCGACCAGAGCCATGAAGGTGCCCGCGAGCACGCGGCCGAACAGCAGCCACAGCGAATGGGATGCGATCCAAGCCGGGATGACACCGAGATAGGCGAGATCCCACACGAGGTGGAACAGCACCACGCCCGCGATGGCAATTCCACGCACGACGTCGACGATGGCGAGACGCGGAATTACCGTCGCGCGGAAGGCCGGCTCCCATGCCGACGATGCACGCGCAACGGAGGAATGTTCATCGAGTCGCCGGTTCATGTCGTGCCGATGTAGCCGGATCGGACGCGTCGCGCCTCAGCCGGACGCGTCTGCTGCACCGATCCCCGCAGCGGCCCAGGCGATCGCCTCCTCGCGCTCGTTTGGCGCGAAGCAGCGCAGCTCCGCGCGCGTAGGCGGATCGCCCGCCTTCGTGGCCCATTCGATCCACGGCTCGTCGGCGACGAACGCGACGCGTGCGAAGTCGTCTGCGTGCCGCGCGTCGATCTGCATGTCTGCCCAGAACGCCGACGGGCTCTCATAGCCATCGAACGCGCCCATGAGGACGACGAGCGCAGGCCGGTCATGCTGGGCGATTTGCCGGTCGATCCAGGCATGCATCTCATCGAAGTCGCGCTCGGACAGTCGGCCGGCGCATTCCAGCGCGAGGACCCCTGGAGCCTCGATGGCGAGTTCCTTCCACATAATCCTTCTCTCCTTTCAGCCGTGCCCGTAGAGGTCGGCATCCTCGTGCTTTCGGTCGGCGGGCTCGAACTCCAGCGTCGAGTGCTCGACGTCGAACTCGTCCTTCAGCCTCGACTTGATCGCCGCCTTGATGTCCTCGATCTCGCCCCAACGGTCGCGCGACACGACGACGTGAGTGTCGAGCGCGACGGCATGTTCTTCCATCTGCCAGAAATGCGCGTGATGGACTTCCTCGACGCCGTCGATTTCGGACACGGCGGCGATCACCGCATCGGTATCGACGTCGGGCGGGCTGCCCAGCATCAGCGTGCGGATCGGCCCGCCGATCTCGGTCAGGGCAAGGTAGAGGATGTAGGCGGCGATCCCGATCGTGATGGCCGGGTCCACCCAGTAGATATCGTAAAGAAGGATCAGCGTGCCGCCCAGGATCACGGCGACCGAAGCCAGCGCGTCCGACAGGTTGTGCAGGAAGAGCGCGCGGATGTTCACGGAGCCCTTCTGCATCGAGTAGGTCAGGAGCGCCGTGAGCGTGTCCACCGCAAGGGCCACGCCGCCAAGGATCACGACCGTCCAGCCGGCAACCTCGGAGGGTTCGATCCAGCGCATCACGCCCTCGTAGAGCAGGTAGACCCCGATCAGGATCAGCGAGGTATAGTTGATGAGGGCGGCGACGATCTCGACCCGGCCGTAGCCGAAGGTCATCTTCGCATCGGCCGGGCGCCGCGCGATCTTGCGCGCGCCGAAGGCGATCACCAGCGAGGCCATGTCCGAGAAGTTGTGGATCGCGTCGGCGATCAGCGCGAGGCTGCCCGACAGGATGCCGCCCACGATCTGCGCGATCGTGAGCAGGCCGTTGGCCCAGATGGCGACGGCGACGCGGCGGTCGCCGGACTCGGGGTCGATATGGGCGTGGCCGTGGTCATGGGGCACTGAACGGCTCCTCGAATCATTCGAGAAGGGATGTAACAGCTACAGCGGCTAGAGCTTCAAGCCCGGTCGGTCATGTAGCGCGCGGCGCGGTCAGGATGATCGCCGCGCCGACCAGGCAGATCGCCGTGCCGATCAAGTCCCACCGGTCCGGCCGCTGCCCCTCGGCCAGCCACATCCAGAGCACCGACGCCGCGATATAGACACCGCCATAGGCCGCGAAGGCGCGCCCCGCCGTGACGGTCTCGACCTGAGCGAGCAGCCAGCCGAAGATCGCGAGCGAAAGGATGCCAGGCGCGAGCCAGAGCGGCGAGGTCCCCGAGCGCCACCACGCCCAGATGGCGAAGCAGCCGGCAATTTCAGCCAGCGCGGCCAATGGATATGCGATCGCTGCGGGCATGTCAGGCGTGGGTCCCGACGCGGTTTCCTGTCCTATGCATCCGGGTCGTCATGAACCGCCTTGTGATGCTCGCCATGCGCGTCCCGCAGGATTCCGACGCCGCCCCAGGCCGCGATCGCCGCGACCGCAACGCCGACGACGAGGTCGGGCCAGTTGCTGCCCAGCCAGGCCACCAGTCCGCCCGCGATGAGGATGCCGAGATTGGCCACGAAGTCGTTGAGGCTGAACGTGTTGGCCGCGCGGACGTTCACGTCGGGGTCCTGAATGCGGCGCAGCAGGATGACACAGGCGAAGTTCACCGTGGCCGCGATCATCGCCATCACGATCATCACGGGACCGAGGGGATCCGATCCTTCCAGATACCGGCGTCCCGCGTCGAACAGGATCCCGATGGCGAAGAGGATGAGAAGGCCGCCCGAGACATTCGCGGCGCCACGCTTCCATCGACCGGACCGGGACATGGCAAAGAGGCTCAGGGCGTAGACGAAGGCGTCGGACGTGTTGTCGAGCCCGTTGGCGATCAGAGCCGAGGAGTCGCCGAACGCCCCGGTGCCGAAGAAACCGATCGCGATGGCGACATTCAAGACGAGGACGATCCAGAGGATGCGACGCTGGCGCGCGTCCTGCGGCTTGATGGTCTCGCTCATGTCGGATCTACAGGTCCGGATGGAAACAGACCCGGGACCAAGGGGGTTTCCGCCTCGAGCCTCACGCCCCGATCTCCTCGTGCTCCGTCAGGCACTCCGAGTGGTCCCGCAGGACTTCGAGGACTCGGCACTCGGCCACGCTGTCGCCATCGCATTCGGCGACCATGCGCTTGAGTTCCTTGCGCAATGCCTGGAGCCGCGCGATGCGCAACTCGACCTGCCGCAGCTGCCGCCGCGCGATCGAGTCGGCCTCGGCGCAGGGTCTGGAGGGGCTGTCGGACAGGTCCAGCAGCTCACGAATGGCATCGAGCGGAAAGCCGAGCTGGCGGGAATGGCGGATGAAGGCGAGCCGATCGAGATCGGCCTCATGATAGCGGCGCTGCCCTCCGGACGACCGCCCCGGCTCGCGCATCAGGCCGATCTGCTCGTAGTACCGGATCGTCTGGACCTTGGTTCCGGTCCTGGCGGAAAGGGTTCCGATCGTATGCATCGCCGTTGCCTCATCTCTATCGACTGTAGGGTCTAGGCGATCGGACATCCCGCGGCGAGGGCGGTTTCACGGTCCCGTGACCGGATCCCGTATCGGGTTAATTCACCTTGAACCTCTACCTGCTGTAGGCCCTATCTCCCGCCTCATGATGATTTCGACGCAGTGCTCTGTTCCATGACGGTCCGAACGGCGGGACGGATATTGATCGGCATCGCCGCGTTCGCACTCGTCTGGCTATTACTCTGGGCGGACTATCGTGCGGCTCAAGTTGAAAAAGGCGGCCCGGGGTTCCAGGCGGCCTTCGAACTGACGGACCATCAGGGCATGATCCGCACGCAAGAGGATTTCGCGGGTCGCTGGATGCTGGTCTTCTTCGGCTTCACGAACTGCCCGGACGTCTGCCCGACGACCCTGGCCGAGGTCGCGGCGGTAATGGAGGGCCTGGGCGACGATGCTGCGCGGGTGCAGCCGCTCTTCATCTCGGTCGATCCGGAACGGGACACGCCCTCGATGCTGGCGGAGTTCGTGCCGCGCTTCGACGCGAGGCTCGTGGGGCTCACCGGAACGCCGGAGCAGATCGACCGCACGGCGGACAGCTTCCACATCTACTACGAGAAGGTCGAGCAGGCCGCGGCGCCGGGCGGCTACGCGATAGGTCATTCTTCGCAGCTGTTCCTGTTCGGCCCTGACGGGGCCTACGTCCAATCCTGGTCGTATGGCACGCCCGTCGCTGAGATTCTCGCAGGCCTGAAACGGCAGATGCCCTCGTGATACGGCGACTGTCCGGCGAGACGGCCCTCGCGGCCGCATGGATCGTGGCGCTCGCCGCTTCGCTGGCCGTACTGTTCATCGGCGAAGTGCTGGGCCAGATGCCTTGCCTGCTGTGCTGGTACCAACGCGTCTTCATGTTCCCGTTGGCCGTCGTGCTGGGGCTCGGGCTCTGGTGGCAGGATGCCCGCGTCGGACGCTACGGCGTGGTGCTCGGACTCGGCGGTGCCGCAATCGCGCTCTGGCACGTGGGCCTCTACGCCGGTCTGATCCCGGAGCCGATCCAGCCCTGCACCGCGACCGGTCCGTCCTGCACTGACGAGAACCAGCTGATCCTCGGCATGCCGATCCCGCTTCTGTCGCTCATGGCCTTCGCGCTCGTCGTCGGACTGTCAGCTCTATCCTTGAAGGAATCACGTTCATGAATCGCAGGTTGCTCGTCCTGTCCGTCCTCGTGCTGGGCCTCGCGGGCTTCGCTCTCGCCGCCTGGTTCGCCACTCGCGCGGGACCGGTGGCGGAAACGGCGGCGGTTCCGTCCGCGCAGGCCGAGGCGCTGCTTCGCCCACATGCACTGATCCTCGGACCCGAGGATGCGCCCGTTACCATCGTCGAGTTCTTCGACCCGGCCTGCGAGGCCTGCCGCGCCTTCTATCCGGTGGTGAAGGACATCATGGCCGAGCATGGC
Organism: uncultured Jannaschia sp.; assembly: GCF_947494055.1. GTDB lineage: Bacteria > Pseudomonadota > Alphaproteobacteria > Rhodobacterales > Rhodobacteraceae > Jannaschia. The sequence continues at coordinate 33,949 of NZ_CANLTR010000027.1, forward strand.
GATGCGGTGCGCGTGGCGATCCGATACACGCCGTTCCACGGCGAAGCCTCCGAGGAGGCGATCCGCGTGCTGGAGGCGGCGCGGATGCAGGGCGTCTACGAGCCGGTGCTGGAGGCCGTTCTTCGCGAGCAGCCCCGCTGGGCATCGCACGGCGCACCGGAAGCCGGGCTGATCCTCGATATCGCGGCCGAAGCCGGGCTGGACGCCGAGGCGGCGCGGACGCAGATGCTCGCACCCGACGTGGTGGCGATCCTCAACCAGGACCGCGCCGACGTGGAAGCCGTCGGCATCCGCGGAACCCCGACTTTCTTCGTCAACAATCGGCCGGTCGAGCCGTTCGGCGAGGCCGAGCTGCGGTCGCTGGTCGCGGAGGAGGTCGCGGCGGCCGGAAGCTGAAGGCTCCGAGGGAATGAGAATGAAACATGTTGCCCGATCCACGCTTGTGGCCCTGTTGCTGACGCCCGTGCTTGCAACGGGCGCCTTGGCTGGATCCGAGGATGTCGTCGTCGAGAACGCCTGGTCGCGCGCGTCCATCGGCACGTCCCGGCCCGGCGCGGCTTACATGGAGATCCGCAACGCGGGCGACGAGGCCGTCACGCTGACCGGACTGCAGAGCGACCTCGCGATGATGTCCGAGATCCATCGGGTCACGACCGACGCCCGGGGCGTCAGCACGATGGCTCCGGCGGGCGCGATCGTCATCGCACCGGAAGAGACGGTCGCGGTCGCACCCGGAGTGATGCACGTCATGCTGATGCATCTGCGACGTCCGATGCAGGAAGGCGAAAGCTTCCCGCTGACGCTGACCTTCTTGGACGGCGGCGAGGTGACGGTGGCGGTGCCGGTCCTGGGCATCGCTGCGCGCGGGCCGGAGGGCTGATGCGACGCAGGGCGATCCTCGGCTACGGCGCCGGCGGCGTTGCCGCACTCGGGCTGACGCTGCTGGCGGGCTGGTGGCAGGTCGACGGTCCCGGCGCGCTCGCGCGCGAAGACGACGGACGGCCCCTGCCGCTCACGGCGATGGAGTTCGACCTCGTCGATCACGAGGGGCGGCCCGTCAGCCCCGATATGCTGGTCGGGCGGCCGAGCCTGGTGTTCTTCGGCTTCACGTTCTGCCCCGACGTCTGTCCGACGACGCTGGCCGACATCTCCGGCTGGCTGGACGAGCTGGGAGCGGCGGCAAATGAGCTGAACGTGGTCTTCATCACGGTGGACCCAGAGCGGGACGATGTGGAAGCGATGGCGGAGTATGTCGGCTACTTCCATCCGGCGATCCGCGGCTGGACCGGCTCGGAGGAGCAGATCGCGCGCGCGGCCGAAGGGTTCCGGGCGACCTACGAGCGGGCTACGACCGACAGCGGCGACTACACGATGAACCACACGTCGAGCGTCTTCCTGTTCGACGCGGCGGGGCGCTCCGTCAGCACCATCGACTATCACGAACCGAGGGAGTTCGCGGTGCCGAAGATACGTCGCGCGATGGAACAGGAAACGGAAGGGGCGACATGAGGCTGAGATTCTGGACGGCGGGACTGGCCTTGGCGGGCGGCGTCTCCGTAATGGCGGTCGGCTTGTCGGCTGACGTCACGAAGGGTCCCTCGCTGCCGAACCTCGCCTCGGCCGGGCTGCGGATGCCGGCATCGCCGGCCCCGACGCAGGCGGAGACGAGCGGGCTCGTGTCCGCAGCCGCACGCCCCGAGCCCTTGCCGAACACGCTCCCGTCGATCGCGCAGGCAAAGGCGTCCGGTCCGGCCGTCGAGCCGGAGCCCGCCATCTGGTCGCGAGAGATCGCCCCCGGGGAGACGCTCGACGCGGTGCTCGCGGAAGCCGGACTCGCCGCGACGGACCGGGCGGAGATCGCCCTTGCCCTCGGCGCGGAATACGACCTGCGGCGGCTGCGCCCTGGTCATACGATTGGCGTCGTCTCGATGCAGGACGAGCTTCCGGGTCGTGTCACCCTGGACGTCGAAGATGGCGTGAGGATCGAGGCGATCCTCGGCGACCGGGTGCTGACCCGCGTCACCACCCCCGATCCCGAAATCATCTCCCTCGCCGGCGAGGCACGCATCGAGAGCTCGCTCTTCGCGGCGCTGGAGGAGTCCGGGATGCCCGCTCGTTTCGCGGTCGATCTGGCGCAAATGCTGGGTGGCAGCGTGGATTTTCGGCGGGATTTCACGGGCGGCGAGGCGCTGCGCTTCATGTGGCGCGAAGCCCGTGTCGGGGACGATCCCGTCGGCCAGCCCGAGCTCCTCTTCGTGGCGCTCGACCTCGGCGACGCACTCTACGAGATCGCCTGGCCCGAGGACGGAACAGGCCGCGCCACGATCTATCTCGACGGCGAGGTGCAGCGTGTCTTCGCGCAGCCCGTGGATGGCGCGCGGTTGAGCTCGGTCTTCGGTCGGCGCGTCCATCCGGTCTTCGGCAACATGCGGATGCATACGGGGGTCGACTTCGCCGCCGCACAGGGAACGCCGGTGCAGGCGACCGCCCCGGGACGGATCGCCTTCATCGGCCGTCGTGGTGGCTACGGGCGCGTCGTCGAGATCGCGCACGGAGCGGACACCATGACCCGCTACGCGCATCTGAGCGCCGTGTCCGACGGTTTGGCCGAAGGACAGCGCGTCGCGGCCGGTGATACGATCGGCCGGGTCGGCGCGACGGGAACGGCCACCGGGCCGAACCTGCACTACGAGGTTCTCGTGGACGGCCGGCCCACCGACCCGCTGTCCGATGAGCGGCTGGCGGAGGCCGCCGCGCGCAAAGCACAGGATGGCCAGGCGCTGGAGCAGCTGGCCGAGGCGCGCACGCGTCTCGAGGACGCGCTCGCCGACAGCATGGCAACCGGAGGAAGGCTATGATGATGGAAGCGATCGCCACGGAGACCCGGCGGATGGGCGCGCAAAGGCCGAAGGGGCGGCCTGTGCCGCGCGCGGGAGCCACGGGCCGGGCGGCCGTGCTCTTCGCGGCCATGATGACGCTCGGGGCCTGTGCCGTCCCGCTGGGCGAGACCGCGGGATCGGAGCTGGTCCCGTCGCGGGAGGTGCTGACGCGGCTGAACGCCTTGGCGGCACCCTATCAGGATCTGAGCTTCGTCCGCCTGCGTCCCGAGGACGGGTGCTACTGGTACCGCCATGTCGGACCGGTGGAGACCACCATGCTGCCGCTGCGCACGGTCGACGGGGGGACGATCTGCAATCGACGTGCGACGCCGGCGCCGGTCTGACGGCATGCGGCCGACCTTGGCCTGCGAGATCCGGCCTCCCCGGTCGCGTGGTCGCCCGCGTCCCCAGGCGTCCGACCGTGGCATGTCGGACGTGGATCTGCCGGCTGGGCAGGACACCCTGCGTCGGCTCGTCGAGCAATCAGCTATGCGCCGTCGAGGGGCCGTCGCCCTCAGCCGGATAAAGGAAGGCCGTCACCCCGGTTTCGACCCGCTCGTAGAGGTCGTTGATGTGCGGCATGACCATGCGGACGCAGCCGGAACTCTGACGAGTGCCCATCGAGGTCGGATGAGGTGTACCGTGAATTCGAAGATAGGTGTCGCGGCCGCCCTCGAAGAGGTAGAGCGCGCGCGACCCGAGCGCGTTCTCGGGGCCGGGCTCCATCCCGTCCTCGAACTGCGTGTAGGCCTCGGGTTCCCGGCGGATCATGTCCTGCGTGGGCGTCCAGTGCGGCCATTCCACCTTGCGCCGGATCGTGTAGGTGCCGGGCTCGTAGAGACCGCCTCGACCGATGGCCACGCCATAGCGCATGGCCGTTCCGCCGGGCTCGATGTGATAAAGGTAACGCGCCGTCGCATCGACGTGGATGTCGCCTGGTACGAGACCAGGCCGTGCCTCGACCCGTTGCGGCAACAGGCGCGGGTGCAGGCCCCAGGGGTTCGTCGTCGCCGGATCGTAGGCCGGTGGCGTGACCTGGGCGTCCCAGGCCGCTTTCTGCGCCGCCGTCGGCCAACTGTTCGCGAGTGCGGGGCCAACGGCCGATGCGGAGAACAGGGCGGAAGTCGTCACGATGAAATGGCGTCTGGTCAGCATTCTGGAACGTCGCTCCTCGATTTCCTCGATGTGATGACGCTTCATAGAACGTCGGGCCCGGAAACAGAACCGAAGGCCTGGAACACCGGTTCCGGCCGCGTAGTCGCGACGTCGCTTCAGGGGCCGGCCGGGGCTTGCCTTGCACAGGGAAGGAACGTCCGCGGCGGACCCATCGGCCAAACCTCTCGGAAGGTCGTCCCGCGAGGACGATCGTGACCGATCTGTCTCCCATCATGCTCGGCTTCCTCGGTAGCCTCGCCGCCGGATCGCTGACCGCGATCGGGGCGGTCCCGGTCCTGTTCGGTCGGCTCCCGTCGCGGGCCACGCGGGACATGGCGCTCGGTTTCGCGGCCGGCGTGATGCTGGCCGCCTCCTTCTTCTCCCTGATCATCCCCGCGCTCGATGCCGCCGAGCCGATGTTCGAGAACGGTGCGATGCCCGCCGCCATCGTCTGCGTTTCGATCCTGCTTGGCATGGGCGCGGTCGCGCTGATGAACGAGCGCCTGCCGCACGAGCATTTTGCGAGCGGGCGCGAGGGGCCCGAGGCCGCCTCGCTCAGGCGCGTCTGGCTCTTCATCATCGCGATCACCATCCACAACTTCCCCGAAGGCCTCGCCGTGGGCGTGGGCTTCGGAGCGGACGGCCTGTCCGGCGGCCTGCCGCTCGCGATCGGTATCGGCCTGCAGAACGCCCCCGAAGGCCTCGCGGTGGCTGTCTCGTTGCTCGGCGAGGGCTACGCCAGACGCCGAGCCTGGGGCATCGCTGCCCTGACCGGCCTCGTGGAACCCGTGGGCGGCCTCCTGGGCGCCGGCATCATCACGCTGTCGCAACCGCTCCTGCCCTGGGGCCTCGCCTTCGCGGCGGGCGCGATGCTTTATGTCATCAGCCACGAAATCATTCCCGAGACCCATCGAAGCGGCCATCAGAACCGGGCAACGCTGGGTCTCGCCGTGGGGTTGGTCCTCATGCTGTTCCTCGACGTTTGGCTGGGATGAGCGAACCGGCGACGCGTCATCGGAACCTGACCCTGGGCAGCACCGCGCTGCTTGCGGCGCTCTCGGTCGATCAGGCCAGCAAGGCACTGGTCGCCGCGGAGGCTGCAAGCATGGCGGGCGGCGTGCCGGTCGCGCCTGGCTTCAATCTCGTCTTCGGGCGCAACTCCGGGGTGACATTCGGGCTATTCGGCGACGTGCCCTGGTGGGCGCTCACCTTGGTTGCCGCCGCGATCTGCGCCTGGCTGCTGCGGGTCATGATCGCCGCCGGAACACGCAGCGAGGCCGTCGCCGCAGGGCTGATCGTCGGCGGCGCGCTCGGCAACGTCGTCGACCGCCTCCGCTTCGGGGCGGTCACAGACTTCCTCGATTTCTATGCTGGGACTTGGCACTGGCCCGCCTTCAACCTCGCCGACGTGGCGGTCGTCTGCGGGGCGGCCCTCATGATCCTGCGTCCGCTTTTCGCCGATCGCGTCCCCGCCTCGTGACCGTCGCCGCAGCCGCGCGATCCGCCCGCGGGGGCGTGGCCTTCCCGCTCGCCTGCGCGGCCGGTGCGGCGGCGGTGCTCGCCCTGCCGCCCCTCTCGGTGCTGCCGGCTGCGCCGCTGGCCTACTCGGCGCTGTTCCTTCTGGTCGCAGGTGCGCGTCCACGGCGCGGGCTCGCCCTCGGCTATGCCTTCGGGCTTGGATACTTCGCCTTCGGGCTCTCCTGGATCGCCGAGAGCTTCGCGGTCGACGCCGAGCGCTTTGGCTGGATGGCCGTCCCGGCCGTGTCGGGCCTGAGCGCACTCCTCGCCCTGTTCCCCGCCCTCGCCTGTACCGCCTTCACGCGGCTAAAGGCCGGCGGCGCCATGGGCGCGATGGCCTTCGCGACCTGCTGGACGGCGGCGGAGTGGCTGCGCGGCCACGTGCTGACCGGGTTACCCTGGAATCTGACGGGCTACGCCCTGGCGGAGTTCGACCTGCTCCGCCAGCCTGCCGCCTGGGTCGGCAGCTACGGCCTGGGCTTCGTGTTGGTGCTCGTCTCCGCGCTAGCGGCGGTCGCGCTACGCGCGGACGGGCGGCGGCGGACGGGCGCGTTTGCCCTCGCCGGGCTGATCTGTATCGCATCGGCGGGTGCCGGTTGGCTGCGGCTGGCCGCGCCGCCGCCCGACGGCACGGACGTGCGCCTGCGGATCATGCAAGGCAACGTCGCCCAGACCGAGAAGTGGCGACCGGGGCTGCGCGAGGCGATCTTCGCGCGTTACCTGCGCCTGTCGGCAGCGCCCGGTGCGGCTGACTTGCTGCTTTGGCCTGAGACGGCCTTTCCGGGCTATCTGGGCGAGGACGCGGCGGCCGTAGACCGCATTGCGGAGATGCTGGGGCCGAGACAGGTGCTTCTGGCGGGGGCGCCCGACCGCGCCGCGGACGGACAGGGGGTGCGCTACTTCAATGCCGTGCAGGCATACGGCGCCGGCGGCGGCCCGATCGCCGACTACGCCAAGCACCATCTGGTCCCGTTCGGCGAATACGTGCCGCGCTGGCTGCCCGTCGCGCGCCTCGTGGAGACGCCGGGCGACTTCGCGCCGGGGCCGGGACCGCGCACGCTGGCGCTTCCCGGCCTGCCGCTTGTCGGCGTCGCGATCTGTTACGAGATCATCTTTCCGGGCCACGTCGCCGACAAGGCCATCCGGCCCGGCTGGATCTTCAACGCCACCAACGACGCCTGGTTCGGCACTTCGATCGGACCACGCCAGCATCTCGCCTCGGCCCGGATGCGCGCGGTCGAGGAGGGGCTGCCCGTCGTGCGGGCGGCGAATACGGGCATCTCGGCAGTGATCGACGCGGAAGGTCGTATCCTCGCCCGCCTCGGGATGGAGCGGACCGGCATCCTCGACGCCGAGCTGCCCGCCGCACGGCCCGCGACGCTCTACGCGCGGCTCGGCGACCTCGTGCTGCCGCCACTCGTTCTGGCGGCGCTGTTGTCAGCATGGCTTACGGATGGCGGGGCGGCCCGCCTGTGGCGGCGGAACTGACGGGCAAGAGCTGAGCCCTCAGGCGTGGATGTCGATCGGCGTCCCGTCGCGGACCATGGCGTAGATCTCTTCGATCTGGCGGTCGATGACGGCGATGCAGCCCGCCGTCCAGTCGCGCACGTTCATCGGGTCGATGCCAGTCCGGGGCCCTCCGTGGATGAAAATGTCGCTGCCCGGATGCCGCCCTGCCGCCGCCGCGTAGGCGACGTCCGTCGCGTTCGGATAGGAGATGCCGATGGATAGGTGAAACTTGCTGTCGGGGTTGCGACGATCGATGACGTAGGACCCTTCCGGGGTGCGCCCGTCGCCCTCGAACTGCTTGTGGCCCACCGGCGCGAAGCCCAGGCCGATCGGATAGGTCCGTAGGGTACGTCGCGTACCCTCCAGGGCCAGCAGCCTATCCCCCTTGAAAAGCCGCAGCCGGGTCACGGCGGGGCCGTCATAGGACCGGAACTTGCTCGCGCAGCCGGAAAGGAGGGCGCCCGCGCCCCCGAGGAGCGCCGCGCGCCGCGTCAATCGTGTCATCATGCCTGCCCGTCGCGCCCCGTGGTTCGGTGGCCATTGTTCTTCAGCCCTGAGTAGAGGGCGACGGGCCGCCGATCAATGCCCGTGCGCCAGCGCGCCCTGCGCCATGCGCGTGCTGACCCGCTCACCGCCCTCGGGCGGCGGCGCGTCGCGCCCGGCGCGCAGCAGCCGCAGAGCATTGGCCACGACCAGTAGCGACACCCCCACGTCGGCGGCGATGGCGCCCCACATCGAGGCAAGCCCGAACGCCGTCAGGGCGACGAAGGCGGCCTTGGTGGCGAGCGCGAGCGCGATGTTCTGGCGGATGACGCCCATGGTGCGGCGGGAATGACCGATAAGCCACGGCACCTTCGCGATGTCGTCGGTCATCAGCGCGATGTCGGCCGTCTCGATGGCTGCGTCCGAGCCTACCGCGCCCATGGCGATGGCAAAATGCGCCCGCGCCATCGCCGGCGCGTCGTTCACCCCGTCGCCGATCATCGCCACCACGTCGTGCCGCGCAACCAGCTCCTCGATCGCCGCGACCTTGTCTTCCGGCAGCAGCTCGGCGCGCACCTCGTCGATCCCGACCTCGGCGGCGACGGCGCGGGCCGTGCGTTCGTTGTCGCCCGTCAGCATGACGATCGTGCCGACCCCCAACTCGTGCAGCCGGGCGACCACGGCGTGGGCATCGGGGCGGATACGGTCGCGCAGCGCAATCAGCCCCATCAGCCTGTCGCCCGCGCCGACGGTGACCAGCGTGCTGCCCGCGCCCTCGATCCGCTCCACCAGGTCGCGCGGGATCGCGCCGTCCAGACCCTTCTCGGCGGCGAAGCGATCGGAGCCGAGCCAGACCGGCTGGCCCTGCCACGTCCCCTCGACGCCCCGGCCTGGGATCGTGCGCGTGTCCTCGGCGGCGGTGCGCGCGATGCCGTCGCGCTCGCCGCGCGCCAGGATAGCGCGGGCAAGCGGGTGCGAGGAACGCGACTCCAGAGCCACGGCAGCCTCCAGCAGCTCCCGCTCGGAGGCGTCGCCCAAGGGATGCAGGCCCGCCACCTCCGGCTCGCCCAGGGTGATGGTGCCGGTCTTGTCCATGGCCAGCGCGGTCAGCCGCGCCGGCGCCTCCACATAGGCCCCGCCCTTGATCAGCACGCCGCTCCTCGCCGAGGAGGCCAGCGCCGCGACGATGGAGACAGGGGTGGAGATGACGAGCGCACAGGGGCAGGCGATCACCAAGAGCACCAGCGCGTTGTAGACCCAGTAGTCCCAGGTCCCGCCCGCAAGCAGTGGCGGTGCAAGTGCGATCAGCACCGCCAACGCCATGACGATGGGCGTATAGATGCGGGCGAAACGGGTCACCCACTGCTCGACCTCGGCGCGGCGCGAATGCGCGTCGCCCACCATGCGGATGATCTTCGACAGCACCGTGTCCGAAGCCGGCTTGGTCGCGCGCACCGACAGCGTGCCCTCGCCGTTGATCGTGCCGGCATAGACCTCGTCGCCCGCCTCCTTGGGCACGAGCGCGCTTTCGCCGGTGATCGGCGCCTGGTCGACGGCGCCCGCGCCGTCTGTCACCTCGCCGTCAAGCGGGATGCGGTCGCCACCGCGCACGACGAAGCGCGTGCCGACCGCCACCTCCGCCGCCGGCACGTCCGCCTCCGTGCCGTCGGGGCGGATCACCCGCGCCGTGGGCGGGGCGAGGTCCAGAAGCGCCGAGACCGCGTTGCGCGCGCGGCCCACGCTCCAGCTTTCCAGCGTCAGTGACAGGGCGAAGAAGAACGCCACCGTCGCCGCCTCGAAATACTCGCCGAGCGCGATGGCGCCCGCGACGGCCACGACCATGAGCAGGTTCATGTCCGGCGAAAGCCGCCGCGCGGAGGACCACGCCTTCGGAGCGACGAGCCAGACGCCGAACACTATGGCGATCAGGAAGGCCGCAATCTCCATCAGCGGTATGGGAACCTCGCCATGCCCCGAGAACAGCCCGACCGCCCCGATCGCACCCGACTCCACGACGTGCCAGACGAACCCCGCCGCCCATAAGCCCCCCGAGAGGGCGGTGAAGAGCCGCTGGCGGCGGAAATGCGCGGCCTGGTCTGCCTCGGCCGACTCGGCGTCCCAGGGCTTGGCGCTCATGCCGGTAGAGCCGACGATCCTGACGATCTGGTCGTCGCGGAGCGGCTTCGCACCTTGCAGCACCGTCATCCGGCCATTGAGCACGTCGAAGGCCAGATGCTCGGCACCGCCCACCTCGGGCCCGATGACGCGGTTCAGGATCGCCACCTCTTCCGCGCAGTCGAGGCCGTTCACACGGAAGCTGCGTCCCGCCTCGGGCGGCGCGCTGGAGGCCTGGACAGCCTGCCCGCCGCAGCAGGCGCCGCACGCCTTCGCGGGCTCGTCGCGCTGTTCCATGATGATCTCCTGCCGATATCTCCGGCCGGAGAGATGGGGCCTCTAGCGGCTAGAGGTTCAAGTCCTTTCTCGCGCCGGCTCCAAATTCTGCCGTCACATCCGAACCTTGTAGCCCCCGCTGCGTTTGGAACGTGCGGCCACGCGGGGAGTGAACCATGGCGGAGCAGCAGAAGGACCGGCAGGCCAACCTGAAGCGCGGCATTCGCGTCGAGATCGCCAGCCTCGTCTACAATATTCTGGAAGTCGTCGTGTCGGTGACCGCGGGCCTGCTCACGGGCAGCGCGGCGCTGGTGAGCTGGGGGCTCGACAGCACGGTCGAGGCCACCTCGGCGGGCACGCTGATCTGGCGGCTGCGTGGCGAGGCGAAAGGCGCCGACCGCCGCACGGTGTTGCATCGCAAGAAGGTCGCGCTCTCGGTCGTCGCCTGCGCCTTCTGGATCGTGGTGGCCGCAATCCTCTACGAGGCGGTGAGCGCCTTCCTGTCGCAAGAGGCGCCGGGCTTCAACTGGTGGGGCATCGCGATCCTGTTCGTCTCGCTCGTCGTCAACCCGTTTCTGGCCTGGGGCAAGTACCGCTACGGCAAACGGCTCGAGTCGCCCGCCCTGAAATACGACGCCAAGGACACGCTGATCTGCCAGTACCAGACAATGGTGGTGCTGGTCGGGATCGGCCTGACGCAATGGCTGGGCTGGTGGTGGGCCGACCCCGTCGCGGCGCTTCTGATCGTGCCTTACGTCGCGTGGGAGGGGCTCGAGGCGACCAGGGACGCATGGTCGGTCGATCCGGACGACGCCAGGGACACAGCCTGACGTTCGCTGTCTGAAGCTGTGCAACTTCTGAACTTGCAGGGCTACGTACGATTGAAGGCGGTGGCCACGCGGATCATGCCCAAGCCGTGTCGGTGACAAAAAGACCCTTACAGGACAGGCAGTGAGCTCTTCGAACGTCTTTGATTAGTTAATATTAGTCATTTTCCGCGTACCAACGCCACGGCGCAGGCCCGCACGGTGGCCAGTTCGGCCTCGCTCGCCTGCCCTTTGCGCCGCGCCCGCCTGGCTCGCCAGTCGAGGCTCTTGATCTGATCGGCCAGAACCACGCTCGGTGGATCGTCTGGCCGCGCGGGCGCGATCGTCACCTCGAACGGATACCCCTTCACCTTCGTCGTCATTGGGCAGCACAGCATCAGTCCGATGCGGTTGTAGGCCGCCGGGCTGATTACCAGCGCCGGTCGATGCCCGGCCTGTTCGTGCCCGGCTTGCGGATCGAAAGTCAGCCACACCACGTCGCCCGCCTCGGGAACATAGGCCAATGCTCAGAACGCCTCGTCACCGACTGCGGGACCGGTCTCGACGGCATCATGGCGGTTCGTCTCCGTGATACCCGCCAGCAGGTCGGACAGCGCGACCTCCGGGTTGCGCACCGGTTCGATCACCACGCGCCCATCCTCCTCACGCACCTCCACGGGCGCGTCGAGCTCTAGCCGAGCCGCTTGCATCACCGCTGCCGGCAGCCGCACCGCCGCGCTGTTGCCCCACTTGCGAACCGTGATGCGCATGATCGATCTCCCTATTGCCCACGTTGTAAAATATGACCAACTTCGTATTGTGTCAACATTGGATATACATAAGGAAACTGCGGACTATCCTTATGTCCTTCCAAACGCTATGATTAAAGCAGCGTTTCGAGTAATCGCAGCGAAAGCTCGCTCCGTCCCGCACTGCCGACCTTCCGGCGTCGCACAGCGAACGGCGGCTTCACATGATTTCTACGCCCGGCTCTACTGCAGCGACCCCCGCCACTCGTCTGCGGCGAGCCGCAGATGCGGACAGGCCCGGACCAGATCGACGGCCTCGCGCAGCGTCGGCAGGTGCATCCGCACGACGGGATCACCGGCCGAGCTAAGACGTCCCTTCGACATCGCGAAGCGGTGCGTGACCCCCGCGAGGTCGTCGCTCGTCCGCCGGTTCGCCGGATCGCCCCGCTTCCCCTCGACCGCGATCACCAGCCAGACCGAATAATGCTCGCCGCCGATGTCGGCGGGTGGCGCGGGGAAGTCGTCCGCCGTCACCCCGATCAGGCGGAGCTGGAGGCAGGACAGCACCAGCCGGCAGGCATCGGCCAGGTCCTCGACGAAGACGAAGGTGACGGCGTTGTAGGGCTGGACGTAGTGCCCGCCCCGGAGCCGCGCGAGATAGGGCGGCAGGTAGCGACAGGCCGTGGGCTCGGCCGCGAGGCGCACCGCGAAGCAATGCGGCGCGTATTCGTGGCGGCGTGGTCTGCGGGTGCCC
>NZ_CANLTR010000028.1 GCF_947494055.1 uncultured Jannaschia sp.
CAACCGACGTGCCCAGGCCCCCCACCGGTGACGTTCCTGCTTTGCAGACCGGGTGACGTTTCTGGATGGTTGCAACATATAGAAGCTCGTAATTTCGGTATCTTATGAACCGTCCTTACCAAATACGCTGCACCCTTCCGCCCGGCACGGTATCCAGCGTCGTGTCCTTCGAGACAACCGGCATGGCGCGTTCGAGCGCGGTCGCGACGATGATCCGGTCGAACGGATCCCGGTGCGCCCAAGCGAACCGTCCAGCGAGTTCCATGACGGCTCCGGACGCCGGGATGACCTCGAACCCATCGGATCGGAGCCGCGCGTCGAGATCGATGGAAAGCAGTTTCTCGACCTTGGGCCATTTGCCGAGCATCGCCTTGTAGGTAATCTCGTAGACGCTCGCCGCACTCACGCAGCGTTCGGTCGCGTTCGAGAGTGCGTCACGCGCCGGACCTGACAGAAGGTCTGGCGCCAGCATCGCCCAGATCAGCACATGCGTATCGAGGAGCATCAGAGCCCCATGTCGTCGAGCGTCTCTGCATCGGTCGGGCCGACCATATGATCGAGCGATGACGCCTCGCCCCCGAGCGACCCCCATGCGCCGAACGGAAACGGCCCCCGGGGCCGCGCCGGCACGCAGGCGATCACGGGCCGACCGTTCCGACAGATCGTCACGGTCTCGCCACGCTCCACGGCCGCAACGAGCTTCGAGAACTGGGTCTTCGCCTCGTGGATGTTGAACTGCATCGACGCCTCCCGGTGGACTAAAGCTAGTCTAACGCTTCCAGTAAGACAATGATCGCATTGGCACGTGCTCCTGAAAAGTATGGGAACAACAAAAGATGTTATCTATTAGATACTTGTGTTTCGACCCTCATGTTATACTACATCGTTCATGCGCGGTTGTTGTAGCAGCGAAGAACTGGATCGAGAGCGATCATGCCGCCCTCAAGCGCCTTTTCGGAACGCGACAGTCTTTCCGCTCCTCGCGATCTGCCAAAGCAACCCTCGCCGCCATCGAGACGATCCGGACCATCAAGAACGGCCACTTCTCAAAGAAGGCACCCGGTGTCCGCAGTGAGATCGACTTTGTCTGAGATCTGTTTGGTCAATCAGCCACCAGGGGGCAGACCATACGGTCACGGGCTTCACCAGCAGCAGAAGCCGCCATCGACTAGGAGGTCGACGCCGGTGCAGTAGGACGCTGCGTCCGACAGCAGAAACACGGCGGGACCGACCATCTCGTCGACGCTCGCCATGCGCTGCATCGGGGTCTGGCTCTCGAACTCCTTGGTCTGATGGACCATCTCCGGGCGTGTGTTCATCGGAGTCGCCGTGTAGCCTGGCGAGATCGAATTCACGCGGATGCTGCGGTCGACCCACTCCATCGCCATCGACTTCGACATGTGGATGACACCGGCCTTCGAAGCGTTGTAATGAACCTGGTTCAGGCCGCGGTTGACGATCACGCCCGACATCGAGGCAATGTTGACGATCGAGCCACCCTTACCATGCGCCATCATGGCGCGCGCCTCGGCTTGGCAGGACAACCAGACGCCCTTCATATTGATGTCCATGAGGGTCTGGTACTGCGACTCCTCCATCTTTTCGCAAGGGTTGGCATTGGCGATTCCCGCGGCATTCACGGCCAGCGTCAAGGGACCTAGTTCGGATCCAGTCTGCGCTACGGCATCCGCCAGCGCCTCGGCGGAGGTCACGTCCGCGGCAATCTGCACCGACCTTCGGTTTGCCTTGCCGATGAAATCGGCGGTCTGGGCGAGCCCGTCGTCGCTGCGCCGATCCAGCAGCGCCACGTCTGCGCCGCACTGGGCGAGGCCCATGGCGATGCGCTGGCCGATCCCGCTGCCGGCCCCGGTGACAAGCGCCACGCGCCCGCTCAGGTCGAACAATGCAGGCGCGTTCAGAGTGATCTTGGCCATGCTCGGCCCTCCGTCTTCGAGTGTCGTTCTGCCCGAGTGTGCTCAGGACATGATGAGGCCGCCATCGACGTTGATGGTCTGGCCGGTGATGTAATCGGCGTCCGCGCTCGCTAAAAAGGCGATCAAGGCTGCGACGTCGCTACCCTCTCCGGCGCGCTTCATGGGGATGTTCTTTACCCAGCTCGCCATCAGCTCGCCCGGGCCGTACTCGCCCAGCATCTCGCCCCAGACGCGGTCATTGTAGTCCCACATGTCGGTCCTGATGATGCCGGGGCAAACGGCGTTTACGGTGATCCCGTCGATCGCCACCTCCTTGGCGAGGCTTTGGGTCAGACCGACAACGCCAAACTTCGAGGCCGCGTAGTGCGGCGTGTATATGAAGCCCTCGCGCGCTTGGCCGGAGGCGATATTGACGAGCCGCCCGCCACGCCCGGACGTGCGCATGCGCCGGATTGCCTCCTGACAACAGAGGAACGCGCCTTTGGTGTTAACCGCCATGGTCGCGTCCCAGTCGCGCTCGCTCAAGTCCTCGATCCGGGCAATGGTGATGATTCCGGCGTTCTGGACCGACACGTCGACGGGGCCGAACCGCTCGTCGACGCGGTCGTAGAGAGCGGCGACGGCCTCGCCGTCGGTCACGTCGCAGATTACGCCGATCGCGTCACCGCCGCCGTCGCGCAGCATCGCCGCGGCCTCCTCGACCTGTGGCTCGATGGAGGCGATCGCTACCTGCGCGCCCTCCGAGGCGAAGCGCTGCGCTATGGCGTAGCCGATGCCCTTATTACCTCCCGTCACGACGACGGTGCGGTCCGCGAAACGGTTCATGCTGTTCACTCCCGGGTGGTCAGGCGGTGGCAAGTTCTATGACAGAGACGTCGTTCGCCTCGGAATGGTCGAGGATGCCGGTCTGTCGTCCGGCGGCCATCACCATGATGCGGTTCGACACGCCGAGCACCTCCTCGAGGTCGGAGCTGACGACGATCACGGCGACGCCCTTCTCGGCCAAGCCGACGATGATCTCGTAGATCGAGGATCGCGCGCCGACATCGATGCCGCGGGTAGGCTCGTCGAGTACGACAACCTTCGGGTCGCGCGCCAGCCACTTGGCAATGACGACCTTCTGCTGGTTGCCGCCCGACAGTTCACTCGCGTTCTGATGGCCGCGGCCCTTTACGCCGAACCGCTGGATGTTGCGGTCGGCGAACTGCCTGATGCGCCCGCTCGTTACAATGCCGCCGCGACCGACCTTGCTTAGATTCGCGTAGCCGATGTTCTCGGCAATGGAATGCTGTGTCACGAGCCCCTGCTGCTTGCGATCCTCGGGGACCAGGACAATCCCGTTGCGGATCGCGTCGCGCGGGCTCCGCGGCGTGATGTCTTGGCCGTTCAGCAGGACCTGCCCGCCGGAAATCGGATCGGCGCCGGCGATAGCGCGAACGAGCTCGGTGCGCCCTGCACCCACGAGCCCCGCAATGCCAAAGATCTCACCCTTGCGAACCTTGAAGTTGACGTCCGCGAAGTGACCCAAACCGGAGCCAAGCCCCTTCACCTCCAGCACCGTCTCGTCGCTGGGCGTGGGCAGTGCGGGGAACATCCGCTCCAGGCTGCGGCCGACCATCGCTTCGACGATGGTGCGAACGGGGATATCGGCGCTTTCGAACTCCTGCACCTTCTCACCATCGCGCATGACTACGATGCGGTCGGTAATCTGGCGGATCTCCTCTAGCCGGTGAGAGATGTAGATGATGCCAACGCCCTGCTCGCGCAGGCGAGCGATCTGCTCGAAGAGCTTGCGGGTCTCCTCGCCGCCGAGAGCGGCGGTTGGCTCGTCGAGAATCAGCAGCTTCGCGTTGAGCGTTAGCGCCTTTGCGATCTCGATGAGCTGTTGGTTCGCGGTCGAAAGACCCTGAACCAACCGGTTCGGCGAGACGTCGAGCCCGAGACGGCGAAGCCCGCGGGCGGCCTCCTCCTGCATGGTGCGGCGGTCGATGCGGCCGCCTTTCCTGGGGTAGCGGCCGACAAAGATGTTCTCGGCGATCGTCAGGTGCGGCAGCAGCAATAGTTCCTGGTGGATCATGCCGACACCCGCATCTATCGCCTCGCGCGGGTTGGCCGGCGCATAAGGCTTTCCCTGCCAGGTCATCATTCCAGCGGAGGCGGAGACCGTTCCGGAGATGATGTTGGAAACTGTAGACTTTCCGGCGCCGTTCTCGCCAAGCAGGGCGACCACCTCGCCGGCATGGACGTCGAGGTCGACGCCATGCAGCACCTCGATCGGGCCGTATGATTTGCGGATCTCGCGGAGCGAGAGGATGGGCAATGCGTTGGCGGTCATGGGCGGTCCTCCCGGCAGATCCGTCGTCGGGTGGCCGAGGCCCGCGGTCGCGGGCCCCGACCGGAGCGTGCCTGAAGGATTAAGGATGCTCGTCGACAAATTCTTGAGCATTCTCCGGCGTCGTCAGATAGCCCGGCAAGAGCTGCTCCGACGGGAGCTCTTCGCCGGCCACCAGCTGGATCGCGCTGTCCACAGCAAGGCGACCGATGCCCCGCACTTGCTGCGTGGCAGTCGCATCGAAGCCGCCCTCGACGAGGATCGGCAGGGCCGTCGTGTCGCCGTCGAAGCCGCCGATGTAAACGCGCTGGTCGACACCCGAGACCTTCACCCCCTGCGCCGCACCAAGTGCCAGGCCATCTGCCTGTGCAAAGATGATGCTGACGTCAGGGTTCGCCTGGAGGAGGTTCTGCGTAATGTCGAGGCCTTCGGCTTGCGACCATTGCTGCGACCACTGCTGGGCGGCGAGCTCGACGCCCTCGTTCTCCTCAATGGCCCTCATGCAACCCTTGGTGCGCTCGACCTCCGGCGTGGTGCCGCGCTGCCCATGGATCATGATCATTTGACCCTCGCCTCCGGCGAGGCCGATGATGTGGCTGCAGACCTCGTAGGCCGAGGTGGCGTTGTCGGTGGCGATGAAGGTGTCGCCTGGCTCGCCTTCGGCGTTGCGGTCGACGTTGACGACGGGGATACCGGCCTGACGGGCGAGGCGCGTCGGCACGGTCGCGGCCGCGGCGCCGGCGGGGAGGTAGATCAGCGCGTCGATGTCCTGGGTCAGCAGATCTTGGACCTGGCTCACCTGCGTGGCGCTATCATTCTTGGCGTCGACGGTAATGACCTCGATGCCCAACTCCTCGGCGTACTGCTCCACGCCAATCTTGATTTGGTTGAAGTAATCGGCCTGCAAGTTGCTTACGGCGAGGCCGAGACGCTCGACTTCCTGCGCCTGGGCGCCGCCGAATGCAGTTGCCGCCAGCGCCGTTGCGGCCATGAGAGTTGCCTTGAGTTTCATGTAGTTCTCCTCCGGTGTGGTCCGATGCCTGCGGGACTGCGATGTCGATCGACGTCCGCGTCAGGCTCGGGTGGTTTTGGCGGCGGTCCTCCGTCCGCCAAATCTCTGGATCAGCGTTTCTTGAAGGCCTCGGCAGCGACAGCGAGGGCGATGACGACACCGATCACGACGGCCTGCGTGAACGGCGAGACGCCCAATAGGTTGAGGCCGTTGCGCAGGACGCCGATGATCAGGACGCCGACGATGGTCCCGGCGATGCCGCCCTGCCCTCCAGACAAGCTCGTGCCGCCGATGACGACTGCAGCGATCGTGTCGAGTTCGTAGGTAAAGCCGGCGGTGGGCTGGACCGAGTCGAGCCGCATGGCGAGGACGACGCCGCCCAAGCCAGCCAGAAGGCCGGACATCACGTAGACGCCGACCGTCAGGAAGTTGACGTTGATGCCGGCCAAGCGCGCGACTTCCGGATTGCCGCCAATGGCGTAGAGGCTGCGGCCGGCGGCTGTGTAGCGCAGGAAGAACCAACCCGCCAAGAACACGACCAGCATTACCGCGACGGTCGCCGTGATGAAGCCACCATGGCGGATGAAGGCCAGCATGCTGAACCAGGCAGGAAAGCCGACGATCTGCTGGCCGTCGGTGATCATGTTCGCGAGACCGCGCGCGATCGACATCATGGCCAGCGTGGCAATGAATGCAGGCACGCTGAAAATCGTGACCAAAAGTCCCGAGACGACGCCTGTCGCCGCGGCGACACCGAGCGCCAGCACGATGGCAAGCTCCAGTGGATAGCCTGCCACATTCGCGAGATAGCCCATCACCATCATCGCGAGCGCCAGAACGGATCCTACCGCAAGGTCGATGCCTCCGATCAGGATCACGAAGGTCATGCCAACCGCCATGATCCCGAGCACCGTGATCTGATCGAGTACGTTGAGCAAGTTTCGCGTCGTCAGAAACGAGTCTGTGGCGAAAGACAGGAAGACACAGAGGAGGATCAGACCAATGAGCGGACCAGTCGCGCCGCTAAGGGTAAAGAGATCGGGCAGCCTAGCTCGCTCACTAGTCCGCGTAGATGTCACAGCCATTCATTTCCCTCCCCACAGCATAAATATGCAATGCTGATAATAAATGCCTATGTGTATTAAGCGGAGCTGTCAACACCAGACCTTCAGACAGCTAACAGCCCCCAGGTAGGCTTCAGACTAACAACCAATCGCTTGACCACGGAGAGCGGGTATGATTAATTGATATAGAATAATTATGCAGGAACGAACATGGAAACCGAGGAACTCCGTAAAATTGCGAACCGCGTTCGGCGCCGCGATCTTCAAGCCGTCTTCGAAGCAGGGGCCGGTCACATCGGCGGCGAGATGTCAGTCACCGACCTGCTGACCGCCCTGTATTTTAAGACGATGTCGGTCGATCCGCAGGCGCCACAGGACCCCGCGCGGGACCGCTTGGTACTTAGTAAGGGGCATACAGCCTTGGCGCTCTACGTCATGCTCTCAGAGCGCGGCTTCTTCCCCAAGGGGGAGATCTCGACCTTCCTAAAGTACGGCTCAAGGCTCAACGGCCACCCGAACCGTGTCAAGGTTCCGGGCGTTGAGACCAATACCGGGCCGCTGGGTCATGGCCTTCCCATCGGGGTCGGCATGGCGAAGGCCGCGAAGCTCGACGGCGCGGCTTGGCGGACCTTTGTCATAACCGGCGACGGCGAGATGCAGGAGGGTTCCAACTGGGAGGCCATCATGGCGGCCGCGCAGTTCGGGCTCGACAACCTGACACTCATCATCGACCACAACCGCCTGCAGCAGGGCGCGCGGCTGGCCGACACCAACGACCTGGCTCCACTTGCCCCCAAGCTCGAAGCCTTTGGCTGGGCGGTCGAGGAGATCGACGGGCACGACATGGATCAGATCTGCCGGGCGCTGTCGGCTGAAACGGTCACCGCCGGGAAACCCAAATGCATCGTCGCCCATACCAACAAAGGTCAGGGCATCTCGTTCATGTCCGACGACGTCGCTTGGCATCACAAGGTACCGAACGAAGCGCAATACAGGCAGGCCATGGCTGAGCTCGAGGAGGCCGCAGGATGAACAAGCCATTTAGCGACGCGAAGCTGCACGACTGCCGCGACGCCTTCACCGCGATGCTGGAGTCGCTGGCCGTGGCCGACGACGCCATCGTCGCCGTCTGCAATGACTCCGTCGGCTCGTCGAAGCTCGGCGGGTTCCGGGAGAAGTTCCCCGAGCGGCTGATCAACGTCGGCATCGCCGAGCAGAACATGGTCGGCGTCGGCGCGGGCCTCGCGAACGGTGGCAAGATCCCCTTCGTCTGTGCTGCCGCTCCCTTTCTGACGGGTCGTGCGCTTGAGCAGATCAAGGCCGACGTTGCCTACTCGATGACCAACGTGAAGCTCGTCGGCATCAGTTCGGGAATGGCCTATGGTGAACTTGGCCCGACCCACCATTCGATCGAGGACTTCGCTTGGATCCGCGCCTTGCCCAACGTGCCTGTGATCGCACCGGCTGATCGGATCGAGACCGCCGCGGCTGTGAAGTGGGCCGCGTCCTACGAAGGCGGCTGCTTCCTCAGGCTGAGCCGCGTAGGCGTGCCGGACATCCTGCCCGAGGGTCACGTGTTCGAACTCGGAAAGGCCCAGGTCCTGCGCAATGGCAGCGACCTCACCATCGTGGCCAACGGTGTGCTTACCCACCGCGCGATGACGGCTGCAGTGATGCTGGAAGACCGAGGCATCTCGGCCCGCGTGGTCAACATGGCCTGCGTGCGCCCCATCGACGAGGCAGCGATCGAGAGCGCTGCTGAGGAGACCGGCGCAATTCTGACTTGTGAGGAGCACACGACATTCGGGGGTCTCGGCAGTGCCGTGGCGGAGATCGTGGTCGAGACCTGCCCCGTCCCGATGAAGCGACTCGGCGTTCCCGGCGTCTTCGCGCACACGGCCTCGGCCAACGTGCTGCTCGATGATTTCGGGATGTCGCCCGCGGCAATCGCCGACAGCGCGGCGGACCTCGTGAAGCGGAAACGCTGAACGATGGCGCGGCGGGCCGTTCTGGCGATTGACGAAGGCACGACCAACGCCAAGGCCGTCCTGGTCGCGGCGTCCGGCGAGATCGTCGCGAGCGGCTCGTCGCCTGTACCGATCGAGCACCCCCGCTCAGGCTGGGTCGAGCAAGACGCGACGGAAATCTGGGCGGCGACGCGGGCGGCCATCGCTTCCTGCCGCGCCGCCGCGCCCGACATCGAGGTCGTCGCGGTCGGCATCTCCAACCAGCGCGAGTCGGTCTTGATCTGGGACCGCCGCACAGGCACGCCCCTGGGCCCTGTCGTCTCCTGGCAATGCCGGCGCACCTCGGCGGCCTGCGCCACGCTGCGCGCTGCGGGGCACGAACCGGAGGTGATCGCGCTAACGGGCCTGCCTCTCGATCCGCTGTTCCCGCCGACAAAGATCCGGTGGCTCCTCGACAATTATGGCCAGTCCAGCGGCGATGTCTGCATCGGCACCATCGACACCTGGCTGATCTGGCAGCTTTCGGGCGGTGCGGTTCACGCCACCGACCGATCGAACGCAGCCCGTACGCAGCTCTTCAATCTTCCTGACGGAACGTGGGACGAGACATTGTGCAACCTGTTCGGCGTCGCTCGCCGCATGTTGCCTGAAGTGCGGGACTCCTCAAGCCTCTTCGGCGAGACCAAATCGGCCGAGGTGGTACCGGACGGCGTTCCGATCGCATCTGCCATCGGAGACTCTCACGCCGCCCTCTTCGGCCACGGCGCGTTCCACATCGGTGACGGCAAAGTCACTTTCGGGACCGGGTCTTCGGTGATGACGACCATCCGGGAGTTCGCCGCGCCACCCCGGGGCATCACGACGACCATCGCCTGGTCGTTCGACGGCCGGTCGACCTACGCACTCGAGGGCAACATCCTGATCAGCGCGTCGATCCTGCCATGGACCGCGAAACTGCTAGGGTTGGACGGGGTGGAGGCGCTGATGGGGCTGGCGCAGCAGGTGCCGGACGCGGGCGGTGTGGCACTCGTGCCCGCCCATGTCGGCCTCGGCGCGCCGCATTGGAACGCGGAAGCTCGCGGCCTGATCTGCGGCCTGTCCTTCGGCACCGAGCCGTCCCACGTCGCCCGAGCGGCCGCCGAGAGCATGGCCCATCAGGTGCGAGACGTGTTCGACATCATGGCGCAGGCGGGCGACGGGTTCGGCCGGCTCTTCGTCGACGGCGGGCCGAGCCGTAACAGCTTCCTGATGCAGATCGTGGCCGACATGCTCGACCACTCCGTCACGCCCTGCCGGAACAGCGAGGCGTCTGCCTTGGGCGCCGCGCATCTGGCTGGGCTCGCGGTCGGCTTTTGGCAGGACCTCGACGCCGTGGCGGCCCTGTCGGCCCATAATCCCGACATCGTGCCAGAGTTGCCAAGCGATCTGCGGGAGATGAGCGTCGAGCGGTGGCGCCGCGCCATTGCTGGAACGCTTGCCGCGGTGTAGTGCATAATTATTCCAACGAACGTGGGGATGACCCGGAATGTCTCGTGTCAACGAACTTCGGATGATTGCCCGCGTGGCCCAGATGTACCACGTCGAGGGTCAGCGGCAGGCGGAGATCGCGCGGCACCTGCGCATCTCCCAGGCAACAGTTTCGCGAATGCTCAAGCGCGCCTATGAGGAGGAGATCGTCCGTACCACTATCATTTCCCCCTTGGGCACTTACACGGAGCTCGAGGAAGGGCTCCGGTCGCGCTTCGGCCTTTCCGAGGCGATCGTGGTCGAATGCACCGAAGACCGGGACGCCGCCATCATGTCGCGGATCGGCGAGGCGGCCGCGCATTTCCTCGAGGCTACGCTGCAAGCGGGTGAGGTCATTGGCGTGTCGAGTTGGTCCGAGACGATCCTGCGGATGGTCGAGAACATCCACCCGATGAAGTCTGGCCGCGCCAAGCATGTGGTACAGACACTAGGCGGCATCGGCGACCCAAGCGTCCAGACCCACGCTAACCAGCTTACGACCCGGCTCGCCAAGCTGACGGGCGCCGAGCCGCATCTGCTGAGCGCCCCCGCCGTTGCGCAATCACGCGAAGCCAAGCTGATCTTGCTCGGCGATACCTATGTCCGCGAGACGATGGACCTGTTCTCCAAGATCAATCTCGCCATCGTCGGAATCGGGGCGGTCGAGCCATCGGGAATGCTGGCGCGCAGTGGAAACACGTTCTCCTCACGCGAGCTGGTTGACGTGGTCGAGGCGGGTGGCATCGGCGACATGAGCCTGAGGTTCTTCGACCAAGGCGGCGCGCCCGTCCGGACGCCGCTCGACGAGCGCGTGATTGGAATCACCTTAGAGGAGCTATCGAAGGTCGACCGCGTCATCGCGCTGGCTGGCGGATATGCGAAGACGGATGCCATTCGGGGCGCGCTGAGGACCGGCGTTATTGACCTGCTCATTACCGACAAGTTCACGGCTGAGCGACTTGTTTCCCCCGACGCTCAGAGAGAAGCGGCAGAGTAGACCCAAGCAAGTGTTGCCGCACTCCTCACACCGCTCGCTCCCCATATTTCTTCACCCTCGGAAATCTCTGATCCACGTGGTGCAATCCGTCGGCCGCATCATGCGTCGAGCTAAAAGGTTGTCGGTTATGTATTTTTATAACGGTAATCCGCGTTCGAGAACTTAAGACGATGGGCCTTCACTTGGCCTTTCCCTACAACTTGCCATGATGCCATTTGCCACTTCGCCAAGAGAGGCGACGTCACGTAGCAAGCTCCTCGACCTCGGCGGCCTGCTGGTCCGACAGCCCAAGCCGCTGACGGAGGTCGGACAGGTAAGCCCTGTTCGGGGCCGTCTCGCCGTCGACGGCGGCACGGGACGCCAGATAGAATTGTTCGGCCGTCTCTTCGTCATTCACCTCGGCGAGCAACTCGTCGAGGGGCTTCGGATTCGCGATCTCGCGTTCCATGACGCGACGATCTTCGTCGTCAGCGCCGGACTGCTCGACTTCCTGCATAATCCGCTGCCGTTCTTCGGTCGACATCGCACCATCCGAATAGGCGGCGGCGACCATTGCCCGGATGAGCAGAAGCGCGGTCTGGTCGCTGAAGCTTTCGGCCGCTCGCTTGTCTTCCCGCAGATCCTCTTCCGTGCCACCGCGTGTTGCGCCGGCTCCGCCGTGGTCCGCCTCCGTGTTACCGGTCAGGCGGTCTGCCACGTCCTGGATCATGCCGGAAATTCCGCCACTGGAGCTTGCTGACCGGCTTGCGGTCCCGGCGCTTCCACCGGTCCGGCTCTGCTGGTCCTGATAGGCGCGGTAAGCCATGTATCCGAGCGCGGCGAGACCCATCTTGCCACCCATCATCGGTCGCCGCCGATAGCCGAGGCCGCCCAGCATCGCCGAGGTTCCGAGCGATCCCTGTCGCCGTCCCCGCCCCGCCATGCGGCTGACAAGCATCGTTCCGAGTATACGCTTGAGGCTCATGCTGGCTCTCCTCTCCTGCACCGCGCACAACGCTCGCATGTACGAAGCGTTCCGCACACGGGGGATGAACAAAACCCGCATCGAGCGAGCACCTGCCAGAACCCCGCACCGAGGTTACCGGAGAGACCAGTGCCGCTCGAACGCGACTATCGGTTCAAGCCTCGGGACGGACAGGACGGAACACGCCGTCCTTGTCGAGGGCAACGAAAGTGAAGGATGCCTCGGTGACTTTCTCGGTCTCATCGCCGTCGCGGCAGCGGCGCCAGGCCTCGACGTGAATCTTCATCGACGTTCGGCCAACGGAGAGAAGCCTGGCGTAGAGCGAGACCTCGTCGCCCACCTTGACCGCCCGGTGGAACTTCATTGCGTCGACAGCGATCGTGGCAGCGCGGCCGCGGGCCGTCAGCGCGGCGAGGTTGCCTGCCGCGAGGTCCATCTGGCTCATCAGCCAGCCGCCGAAGATGTCGCCTGACGGATTGGTATCGGCAGGCATTGCGATCGTGCGGATTGCCGGGGCGCCGTGGGGATGCTCGGGATGTTTCTCCATAGGGTCACGTACCCGCAGGTCACGACAGGAGTTCCCGGGACAATGCCTCGGCTCTGCGAACTTCCGTAAACCGCCGTTATGATTATTCATCTCCGACGATAGGGCCCTTGAGCAGTGACCACGCCAGATGTATATGCATAACATATGCAACCTTGCGAGGTAAGTCGCCATGCCGCAGCAACACTCATCGTCGCGTGAGGCAAAGCTTTTTCGTAATAACAAGAGTCAGGCCGTTCGCATCCCGGCCGATTTCGAACTGCCTGGCACCTCCGTGATGATCCACCGGGACGGTGACCGGCTGGTGATCGAGCCTGCGCGACGGAAGAACCTACTCGAAGTGCTGGCCGGGCTGGATCCGCTCGAACCGCATGACGCGTTCCCTGACATCGACGACGATCTGCTGCCGATGAGAAACATCGACCTGTGAGCGGACTTTACATGCTGGACACGAACATCGTGTCCGAACTGGCTCGCAATCCCCAGGGGCGCGTCACGGAGCATATTGCCAAGGTAGGTCCAGATTCGATCTGCGTCAGCATCGTTGTCGCGGCGGAGCTGCGCTTCGGCTGTGCGAAGAAAGGGTCTGCAAGGCTGACGGCCCAGATCGAGGCGATACTGGAAAGTATGCCGGTACTCGCGCTCGACGCGCCTGCCGATGCGGAATACGGCCGCATCCGCAACGAGCTGGAATCCGCAGGAACGCCCATCGGACCCAATGACATGCTGATTGCCGCCCATGCCCTCGCTTCGGGAGCTGTCGTCGTGACGGCGAACATCGGAGAATTTGACCGGGTTCAGGGGCTCAGGGTCGAGAATTGGATCGATTGAACCGATAACGGCCGTTTCAGAACGTTTCCGTGCACCCCTCACCCGCCAATAGCTTGACCGTTCCACAACCCCCGTTCAAAACGCGATTAGTTCTGGAAGGTTTATGGGAGGGCGGCGGTGATCATAGGTTACGCGCGGGTGTCGACCGAGGGTCAGAGCCTCGAGGCACAGTTCGACGCGCTCGAAGCTGCAGGGGTCGAGCGGGTCTTCTCCGAGAAGGTCTCCGGATCGAAGCGGGCCCGTCCCGCGCTCGACAAGCTGATCGAGCAGCTCCGCGCGGGCGACGTCGTGACGGTCACGAAGTACGACCGACTCTCCCGGTCGCTGCAGGACCTCTTGGCCATCGTCGAGGCGATCCGTGCGAAGGGCGCAGGTTTTCGGTCCCTGGCCGAGGACATCGACACGACGACCTCCGCCGGTCGTCTCGTCTTCCATGTCTTCGCCTCCATTGCCCAGTTCGAGCGAGAGCGGATCTCGGAGCGGACGCGGGAGGGACTGGCCGCAGCGCGCAAGGCGGGCCGGGTTGGAGGCAGGCCCCCTGCCCTGTCCCGGCAGCAGCGTGACGAGGTCCGACGCCTGCGCGACGAGGAAGGCCGGCGGATCGCGGAGATCGCCCGGTTGTTCGGCGTCAGTCCGAACACGGTCAGGCGGGCATAGGAAGCGTCGTAGACTGCGTTCGGTTGATCGACACGGTTACAATGCAGCGAAGGATCAATCGATGAGACGGGGCGAGGCTGTTGGGCTCTTGTTCTCGCCAGTATGGAAATCGAGAAAGCACCTCATAACCCTCTCGCAAGTTCAGATCATCAGATCGCTAAAGCGGCGGACGTTCATTCGGACTCGGTTCTGGCGAACGGGACCGATGCGTGATTCACCTGAGTTGGGAGGTTGGCTCATGGGTGTATCGTTATCGATGGACGTCCGCTGGCGGTTCGCGCGGCTGATCGAAGGGGGGATGAGCGCGCGGGGAGCGGCGGCGCGGCTTCTGATCTCGCCGGCTGCGGGGACGCGGCTCGCGCGCCGGGTCCGGGCGGGCGAGGATCTTGCGCCCGGGCGCCGTGGGCGATGCCCGGGCGGCGGCAAGCTGGGTCCGCACCGGGCGTTCCTTTTGGAGGTCACCCGGGGCGACGCCGACATCACCATGCCGGAACTGGCGGGCGCGCTGGAGGATGCGACGGGCGTGCAGGTCGCGCCTGCCTCGCTGAGCCGCGCCCTGCGCCGCTGGGGCTGGCGGGTCAAAAAAAGTCGCTGATCGCCACGGAGACCCGCCGTCCCGCGATCCGCCAGGCCCGGCGGGACTGGGTGCGGCGCAGGTTGCCCTGGATGCGCCGGGAGCCTCATCGGCTCGTGTTCGTGGATGAGACCTCGGTGAAGACCAACATGACCCGCCTGCGCGGGCGAGCGCCCCGGGAAACGCCTGCGCGCCGACGCCCCATTCGGGCACTGGAAGACGCAGACTTTCGTTGCGGGCCTCACCTCCGACGCGCTGGTCGCGCCCTGGGTGATCGAGGGCGCCATGGACGGTCCCGCCTTCACGACCTGGGTCGAGACGCAGCTCGTCCCGGCCCTCGAACCGGGGACCGCCGTCATCCTGGACAACCTCTCCACTCACAAGGTGTCCGCCGCAGCGGACGCCCTGCGCCGGGCGGGATGCTGGTTCCTCTTCCTGCCCGCCTACTCGCCCGATCTGAACCCGATCGAGATGGCCTTCGCCAAGCTCAAGGCCCACCTGCGCCGCATCGGCGCGCGGACCTTCAACGACCTCATTACCGCCCTCGGAGACGTCTGCGACATGTTCAGCCCCGACGAATGCCGCAACTACCTCTGCCATGCAGGCTATGCGTCAGAATAATGGTCCGTCGCTCTAGCCGACGCGCTGGCATGGTTCGAGAAGGAACTGAGCTGGGGCGTGCCGCAGGCTGAGTTGCGGCACCTTACCGGACGGATCGGCGAGCTCTACGCCGCGATGATCACGCGGGGGCAGATGGCCCTGGCCATCAACCAGAAGGGCTACGATATCGTCAGCGCGGATGGCGAACGCATCTCGGTGAAGACGATCACGACCTCTACGCACGTGGCGTTCAACCCGGAAACCTTCGACCAGGTGGATCGCGTCATCGTCCTTCGCCTCGTTGTCGAAGAGAACGAGGTCTCGATCGAAGAACTGCTCGATCGCCCCGCTGCCGAGGTGCTGTCGGAGTTGAGAGAGTCTGGAGGTCGCCTCATCTACAGCCCCGGCACCCGGAGGCAGGGCCGCGATCTTTCCGAACTCAAGGTGACGTCTGCGGCGAAGTACAAAAACATCGAGATCCGTCAGTTCGAGAACGGCACGATCCTGGTCGAGCGTGACGGGGTGCCTGACAATCCTGCAAAACCGACGCTCCGTTCGGTCGCCAACGACATCGGCGTCGATGTCCTGAACGCGAACGGCAACCCGAAGAACACTCGCACTCTCGGGGCTGACATCCTGACCGTGTTGACCGCGCGTTTCGAGTAATGAGCAAGGCGAGCTGCAGGACCGCTGCTCAAAAATTCTTTACACTAGGCACCTTTCGTAAAGAATGGGACACAAACACTCCGGTACCGAAAAGAAGAAGCGATATTGAAGAGCGTTCGGCATGCTACTCCAAAGACATCCAAGCTTGCGGACAGGCCAAATTGCCGGACATCGATGATAAGAAGATCGCTGAAGCTCGTGCGAACGGGAAAAAGTTTCTAATTGTATGCGTCGATGCGCTCGATCGATTGCGCGGTGATCGTGACCTCGGCTACTATTACGCTTCATTCAATTTACCGTCGGAGGTAGCGGCCTTCATCAGGAACCATGCAACCGGCGATTGGGGTCCGATTGATATCCGCGACTATTGCACAACGGTGATCGAGCTGAAGGTAGCCGACCGAGCCATCGTGCATGACCCAGAAACCTGGCTCGCGGCGCTCGAGACGTAAATCGATGCAGCGCAGGCCGCACAAGACCAAGGGTCGCATACCTTCCGGCCTCTTGATCCGGGGAACGAGTCAAGCTCAAGATGCCGGTATGGCATAGCCGGAGCTCCTGAGATGCACCTGTCGGATCGGGTCCAGAGAACCAGAGGAAACCGAATGGATTCTTATCGATACCTTTTCATCATCGTTGCCTTGTCCGTCGGGCCGGCACCGACATTCGCGCAATCGGCGATCGAAGCCTTCCGCGCCCTTGATGAAGCCGCGCAGCAGGAGGGCGTCTCGGACGCCGAAATCGCAGAGTTCGAGCAGATCCTCAACGGGAGCGACGAGGAGCGGGCTCGGCGCGCCATGGACTTCATGCTGGCATCGGACGATCCGCGGCTTGTCCGTCGGGCCAAGGAGTTCGGATTGTTTTCGGCCAATGCGTTGTTCCGGGACGCCGCGCTCAGGGCAATTTTCGACGAGGGGGGGCCGTTCCAGATCGAAATCGACCTGACGGCAAAGGATGACGAAGAAACCGGAATGGTCGACTACATAAATGCCCTAAGGGGAGGTTTCAGCCAGGACGGCGAGACGGGCTATTTCACCTTCGCGCTGGACGCATACGACGAGGCAGATAACTGCTGGCCTTTCAATGGCTACAATAACTGCGCGTTCATGCTCGCCAATTCGGCGGTCTCCCTTGCGGGTTGGTCGAACGGAAAAGGACAGCTGACCCTTAATTCGGAAGGAGCGCTCGAGGGAACGCTACAATACACCTCAGGTATAAGAGAACCCGCCCCCGCACGGATCGTCCTGATTGAATGAGCCTTACGGGGAGAAGACGCGTAGCGCGTCGATCCGCAGGGGCAAAGCAGGGTTCCAGACGTCGGTGATCCGGATGTCGAGCCATTTCGTTTGCTGCTGACCGACATTGATTTCCCCTTGTCCGGTTGCCTGGACCCGGCCGGAGGTCAGCCGTCGGGGCGAAGTGTCGTCGACCGAGGCAGGGGCGAAAAGTAGGACGGAGCGCGGCGGCGTCGTCGCATCGTCCAGCGTCGTCTCGATCTCGACGCGGCCGAGGACCGGCGTTGGCTCGTCGCTCAGGAGCCGCAATCTCAGGGATACGGCCTCCGACAGCGGCCCGGTGAGGAACGGCGCGCCTCCGTCCTGTGCGAGCTCCGTGGGGGTGTTCTCGGCGGAAGCGGGGGTCGCGGACCAGCCGACGACCTCGAAGGGGATGCGATTGTTTTCGGCGACCACGGGGGCCGACGCATTTCTCAATCCCGGGCCCGCTCGGAGATAGCGCTCAAGCCGGCCCTTCATGGCATCGAAGCGCAGGATGCGCGCCTCCGCGCCCCAATCACCCCCCGGCAGGTCGATGGCGATGCCGACCGGCGTCTCGTCCACGCTGAGAAGCGAACCCGACCAGCCTTTCGCGATCCGTCCGCGCTCCGCCGGATCCACCGGGGTGATCCCGACATGTTCGTAAACGACGGGGGACATCACCACACGCATGCGTTCCGTCACGCCGTTAGGACGCACCTTGGTCAGCGTCGCCAGCCCGGCGTCCGGCAGCAAAGGGCCGAGATTGGAGGGCATGGCGTCCCAGGCGGGGTTGCAATCGACCGCGAGCGTCCCTTCGACCGTAGCCAAAGCGAAATCCGCCAAGGGAAACCGGATTTCAGTCATCGTGCCACGGCCTTCGCGAGGCGGCGTACCCGCCGTCATCAGGAAGCGGCTTCGCGCGCTCACGTGGTCCGGCAGAAGGGCATAGCACTGCCCCGAATGGTGGAACGTGAAGGCCTGACCTTCCTCACTGCCGCGCACATAGGCGGGCTCGGCCCGAACCGCAACGGAGAGGAGGTTCGCCAGAACGAACAGGAAGATCTGCAAGAACGCGAAGATGATACTATGCATGGCTGGCCCGGTCCGAGTTTCGCGACTATCAGTCTATCGACGCGATACCTTTTCCGCGAGGTGCCATATGGCGTTCCGCTACTTGGCCCTGAGCTTGCTCATGGCGCTGCCCTCTACATTGGTTGCCGATCCCGACGGGTATATCAATCCGGTCGACTGGACGCCCGCTTCCGAAGCCTTGGACAGCAGCGTGCAGATATCGGGCACTTTCGTCGCGGGCGCGGTATTCGACGAAGCGCAAATTCTCGACGAAAGACCGTCCTTGCGGGCGTATGTGCCGTCATCGCTGGCGGGAGAGGAAATCTGCATGCGGGCGGGATCGCTCGATGGGTCCTACGAGGCGCAGTATAGATACAAGCTTCCCGAGCCTTCAGACTGGCGGCAGGGGGGCGTGATCGATTTCGGCTACGAGACCAAACACGGAAACCTGCTCTCTGAACTGACGACGCCGGATTTCGCGGTCGCCCTCTCGGTCGGCGCGTGCGCAAGCGATCCCGATACATACCTCGTCGGCTACTGGAACGTCGCCGACGCAGATAGCCGCTTGCCGGTCCGCCTGTTGATTAACTCGCTTGGCGCACGAGAGGCCTACATCTACGTTGGCAGCGATCCGTCCGTTCCCGCAATCGACTGCACCTCGCTTCGAAGGGACCAGTCAGCGACGGACATACGAAGCTTCGACTTCTCCTGTGTCATATCGCCGGATGTACTCGATGGTGCCCGTAGCATGATCGAAATCAATACCGCTACGGCAGGCGTTACCGATCCCCCCAGGTTCATCGAACTGATCCTTCCAGAGGGGCGCTGAATGACGCGGAGGTATGGCTCGACGCTCTTCTGGAGCGGGGCCGCGCGCATCATTGCTTCGGTGGTTGTCGTCATTCTCGTCGTGTCGCTGGTCACGTATTATCTGTTGCCGCGGGAAAGATCGACGTTCATCGAGGCTCGAACTTCGATTGCGCGCCTGACAATCGCAGAGGACTCCGACTGGCGCTTGCCTGCGACGGCGTGGTGCGGACGCGTTCGGGCTTCGCGCAACGAGGATGGGCAAGTGCCCACCGGCCAGATTTGCGGCGTGGCGCCCGAGATCGCTCCGCCCGGCGCAGTCGATATTCGGTGGCCTGGAGGTGCGGTCATCGAATTAATCCGGCGCGGAACCGGGCCGCTAGAAATTCGGGTCGAGGATCTCCCCGGCGGCGGTCCGATCGAAGCCATTGGACTGCAGGGATCGGTTCGCGTCTCTCCCGGCGTCCGCGCTGTCATGCCTGCGGACATATTGCAAAACTTGGCCGCCGTGCCGTTCGCGGGAACGGTGGAGATCGGCGATCGAATAGAAAGCGGCGCCAACGAGATCCTGTACGAAGGCCGCTACCAGTTCCGCGAGCGACTGATGGCCCGGAAGAGTTCGGACGTGGTCGCGGCGGACGACCTCATGCCGGGCGACAGCGTCGTGATCTTCGACCAGAATGCCGAAAATCCGATGGAAGTCACGGGCTTCGTCTCCCCGCCGGAACCCGGTGAAAAGGGGTTTCTGGTGATCGCGAGCGCCGCCCAAAAAGGAATTTGGCCCGCACTCCGCGTCGGGCGTCACGGCTTTGCCACAAGCGACATCGTCCCGGGTTGGACCGACCGGGCTTTGGCCGACCAGTTCACCCTTGCCTTGGTGGCCATCTTGGGTTTCGGCGCCGCCATCATGACAATCATCGTGGGAATCCACGACCTCCTCGCTGGACGCAGCTCGACTGCGCAGCCCCGCTCGGAATCGGCCGTAGCCGAAGCGTCTCCTAAAGAACGCGCCGATCCTCCCGAGGATCTTAAGCCAGAAGGCTAGAGCATGGCCTCACCGCCGTATACAGAAGACAGAAGATCGGCGACAGCCCGCACCCGTTTCGCTCGCAGTAAACGGAATATCCGGAAAATGTTCAGCAATGGGTGCGAGCGGCGCTTTCCCACGGCCCTTACTTCATTGTTTCATAGGGACGGCACTACGGCAGGCGTGCGCCAACATGAACGCTATTGGTAATAGTGTTAAGCTGCTTTCAGCAGAAGGGGGCTGCGGCGCTTGGCATTGTCTTCGAACTAAACTGAAGATTTTGCGCCAGCACCGTCCAAAACCGTCCAGTTGCGAAAGAAAAATATGGACTAGCGGGGCACGAGATCGGTGAGGTATTCGGAGGGAGGCTCTGTTCCGGTAATCAGAAGATGCTCGCGAGCGCGTGTACATGCTACATAGAGCAAGTGTCGTTCGGTTTCGAACACCTCTTCGAGTTCCGTCTCGTCCTGAACCTCATCTACGCGGCTCGCGAGCGGCAACCATTCGTCGTCGCAGGCTATCACTGCCACCGCTCGAAATTCCAAGCCCTTGGCCGAATGCATTGTGCTTGCAAGTATCTTCGGGTGATCCCGAAGAAGCGCTTTCGCCCGATCGAGCAGAGCCTCGGACCTGACAAACACGCCGATCTCTTCGTGTCGAACGCCTTTCGAGACTAGGGCGCCGATCCATGCGCCGACTTGCATTTCCTCTTCTTGTATCGTTCCGACGACACGGATGTCCGGAACCGGACCGTTGAAGACCGACACGGTTCCGGCGCGGGTCTCTTCTTCGCCATCGACATCGCGTATGGATGGCGGCAGCAACCGATCTGCTACGCCACGGATCTGGTGAGATGTCCGATAGTTCACGTTGAGCGTGACCGAACGACCGCGGATATCAACGCCCAGCCCTGCCCAAGAGAAGGGTTCTTGGAAGATGCGCTGCCCGAGGTCGCCCGCGAAGAACAGCGCATCGGGGTGGTCCTTCGTCAGGGTTGCGAGCCATCTCAACTCCGGGACGCCGAGGTCTTGTGCTTCATCTACCACAATGTGCGAATAGGGGCGTCGATCGATGGCAGTGACGTCCGCGAATACTTTGGGCCAAGTCGTAAGGCCCAGTCTTTCTAGCTGGTTGCGGATTGCCACGAAGATCGGCCAGAGACGTGTGCGCTGCTTCGCGCCGAGTCGTGAGCGTCGGCCTAAACGCGGGACCCGGGTGTAGTCCTCAAGCGCGTCCAGTTGCCATGCATCCACTACCTTCGCCCACTCCGCTCGAACGAAGCGATACGAAAACTCGCTACTCTCGCACGCGTCTCGAACGGCCGCGTCGACATCCTTCTCGGATGCGATGCGGGGTGTGCGTCCGGTCTCTAGGGCGTAAAGTTCGGAAGCCGCATCGCGAAGCGAAGCGACCGTCGCGCGGTCCATCGCGGCGGGGTCGTCCAGAAGCAAACGTAGCTTGGTCTCGAGCATCTGGGCAAGGGGACGCGAGAAGGTCGTCAGGAGGACCTTCGTGGACGGATCAGCGCGCAGCGCAGCGGCGGCCCGGTGGAGCGCCACCACCGTTTTGCCCGTGCCCGCGGAGCCTGCGACGCGGGCAGGCCCGTCGAACCGACGCTCGACCACGCGCCGCTGGGATGGGTGAAGGTAGAGGATCCAGCGCTCCCACGGGGCATCGAGCGCGCGGGCGAACTCTTCTGCGTCGGCTTTGGAGCCCGACGGGATGACGCGGAACCGTCGCTGCGCATCGGGCTGCAGGAACGGATCGAGGTCTGGCACCGGGGGCGTTGACGGTGCGAGAGGCGTTCCATCGACTGCATAGGCGAGCAGCGCCTCCGCAGCTTCTTGTGGAATGTGATCAGCAAGCGCGAGGAGTTTATCCTCATCGGCAGCGAGCAGGTCCTCAACCCAGTCGCTCGGAACACCGATACCGGCGAGGTCATTAGGCTCTAGTCCTTTTAGGCAGGCCGGGCCCGGTGGCGGGGGCGTCGGAAGCTCGAACAGGTTACCTGCTCCGATCGGATCGACCGGACGATTTTCGACCAGCTCGCGAACCTCAACGATCTGCGCTGCGCGGGTCCTTGGATGGACATCTACTCGCCGGCGCTCGGCCCAGTCATAGGCGTCGTCGTGATGACCGATGAAAGCGATCATCAGGCTTCCGCCCGTTTTGTGGACGATGATGCGCAAGTCACGGCTTACCCGGACGGACCAGAAGTCCGGGTCGCGTGACTTGCTGATTCGGTGGAACTGGAGCCCTGGATGATCCGGGTTCGCCTGCAGCTCAAAAGCAGTCAACTTGCCGCGCTTCTGTTCGTCGCCTGTCAGCCCAGCGAGGGACTTGAGGAACGTGTCGGCGATGACGGTCCTCATCGACGCCATTCGGTCAACGTCTCCCCCGTGCCGACATGCGTCCAGAGATTTGGGCCGCTGGCGTTCCCGTCCTTCACCACCCCGGCCGCGGCACTTGCGCTCTCAAAGCGGTGATCTCTCGAGAAACGGTAGAGGTCTGGATCGGCGTCAGGAATGAGGACGCCCTGAGCCACGAGATTGTCGCGCAGCGGGCGATCTCGTTTCACGGAAGGCGAGCCCCCGCGCATTGCGGTGGAACCGGCGCGCACGACGAACCCCTTACCGTCAGGCGTTCCGAAGGCTTGTGCCCGTTCGGGACGGAAGACGAACTCATCCATCGTTGTTCACCGTGAAGACCTTCATCACTTCGTCGCCCAGATGGTTGATGACCTTCACTGCGAAGCGTCCCGTCTCGGGAGGCGCAAAGGGGCGGGAGGTGAGGCGGTTGAGCGTCTCCCAGGCGTCGCGGTCGATCTCATCGCGCAGGGTCGTCTTGAGCGACTTGTAGGGGTCGTTGGC
Source organism: uncultured Jannaschia sp. (assembly GCF_947494055.1). Lineage (GTDB taxonomy): Bacteria > Pseudomonadota > Alphaproteobacteria > Rhodobacterales > Rhodobacteraceae > Jannaschia. Next base: position 22,680 of record NZ_CANLTR010000028.1, read on the forward strand.
ACCGGTGAAGTAGGCGTGGCGGACGTGGAAAGCCTCCTCGTCGTAATCCGTGTCGATGAACCAGGCGGCGATCTCGTCCTTGCCGCTGGCACGCACCTCGGTAGTCTTGGGGTCGAAAACATCGACTCCGTGAACGGTGACCGCGATGCGGCCCTCAGCGTCGCGAGTCCAGCTCACGTCCGGCTCGCCGAAGACGACGAAGAGATTGCCAGCTCCGGTCGCCTTGAGGTCGGCACTCATGTGCAGGTCCGGGTTCATACGGGCCTTGAGGATCGGCAGCGGGCCCAGCTTGGTCAACTCGGAGCTGTGGGCGTCGAAGGCAAAGCCGCAGGCGATCAGCAAATCAAAGCCCGTATCCACCGCTTCGCGCGCGGCTGCAGTCAGATCGGTGCGGGTCAGCGTGCCGAATTCGGGGCCGATGAGGATGCCCGCGCGGCGCGCTTCGGGCGTGCCGTCGGCGCGGGGCACCGTGTAGGTGCCTTGTGCGCCCAGCCATTCGCCCGGCCAAGGGTCGAGTGCGTCGAAGGTGATGCGGTCCTCTTTGGCGGACTGCTGGACGCCGGCGGCGCGCAGCTGCTCAAGGATCATGGCGGCGAAGTCTTCCACAGGTGCGCCGGGGCCAGTGGGATCGGCGAGCATGTCGTCCTCGTCGGCAGGGACCATGCGGTGGGGCGAGAGGCTCTCGACGGTAAAGGGGCCTGCGACGCGAACGCGGGACGCATCGGGGATGGGGCGGTCGTAGAGCAGTTCCACGTCGGCCTTCTGCGCGATGGAGGCGTCGATGGCAGTCTGGCGAGCGATGCGCTCCTCCCACCATTCGGAATGCAGGCGTTCGGCCTCGGCATCGTTCCAGGGGTCGAGTGGATGCTCGGGTAGGTCGTCTAGATCGCGGGCGGGGGGGCCATTCCGGACAGAGAGCAGATCGGTGTCGGCACGGGCCGCATCCCAGTCGGCGAGCGACTTGCGCAGCGTCGCCATCGCCTTGATGCGGGCGGGCTTGCCCTTGGCCGGGTCGATAAGGATCGCATGGGCCTTGGCGGCGTCCTTAGGCCAAGGGTCGCCGGGGTGGCGGAGGATCTTCCATTCCTCCCAAGGGCCATCGGTGCCCGCGTCGGCGGGAGAGGCACGGTCGCCTGTGCGGCCCAAGGCTGCGTTGAGCATGTCGCGGAGCGGCTCCAGCCGGGTCTGGGCGTCCTCCCAGATCGTGTCGATCTCGGCGTTGTTGGCGATGGACTTGAGGGTGACGTGGGGCGCGCGCTCGTAGACGAAGCCCTCGCGCAGATCTCCGCGGGTCGGGGGGGAATGGGCGTCGGGGGGGCGGCACCGGTCAGGGAGGCCTCCTTGGCCTGCCCCTCAGGCGTGTCGCGCAGCAGGTAGTAGGGATAGCGCGCGCCCATCAGGCGGGCCCGGGCGAGGGCGAGGGCTACACGCGAGGTATCCATGGTGATCCAGCGGCGGCCCCATTGCTCGGCCACGGTGGCGGTGGTCCCGGACCCGCAGGTGGGGTCGAGGACCAGGTCGCCGGGGTCGGTGGTCATGAGGATACAGCGTTGGACGACTTTTTCGGAAGTCTCGACCACATACCGTTTATCGGAGCTAAAGCCGGCCACGACCGTGTCGTCCCAGTTATCGGTATACGGAAAAACTCGGTAGTCGTTGAACAATCGAACGTAATAAAGTGCATTCTCCGTGGCTTCTGCCCGATCAGCTTTCAATAGCCTCCCAATCGAAGATTCCTGCGTTTTCCAGTAACCCTTGGGAAAAAATCTTTTCCCATGCCATGTTACTTCGTATTTCGTACCGGGACTTTGGCTTGTAAGATTGTCAATGCGATAGGCAGAGGTGTCGGCCGGTATGGGCAGATCGCCTGATTTTTCTAAGCGTAGCAAGCGGCGCGTCTCGCCGTATACGTTTCGGACCGAGTTATAGGCCGTGCCACCTTCCCCATCGAGTTCCTTAAGCTTTAAAGCTTTGCGAAACTTCAACTTATGACGATCTTTCGAATACCAGACGAGATAGTCGGACACAGATGCAAGATAGCTGTCAGTCTGACCTGTCGTCTTACGAAAGGTTACTAGACGAACAAAGTTCTCCTCCCCGAATACCTCGTCCATCACCGCCCGCACCCGGTGCACGTTCTCGTCCCCGATCTGCACGAAGATCGACCCGCTCTCGGTCAGCATGTCGCGCATCACCGTCAGGCGGTCGCGCAGGTAGGTGAGGTAGGAATGGATCCCGTCCTTCCACGTGTCGCGGAAGGCGCGAACCTGCTCGGGCTCGCGCGTGATCTCCTCGTGCTTGCCGTCCTTGACGTCGCGCGAGCGGGTCGAGACCTGCCAGTTGGACTGGAACTTGATGCCGTAGGGCGGGTCGAAATAGATGCACTGCACCTGCCCCGCCATCCCCTCGCGCGCCGACAGCGACGCCATCGCCTGCAGGCTGTCGCCCAGGATCATCCGGTTCTTCCAGTCCACGTCGTGGGCGTAGAACTCGGTCCGGGCCTCGGGCTCCAGGTCGGTCGCAGCACCGCCGAAGAGGTCGGGCTCCGCCGCCGCCTCCTCGCGCCGCACGGCAGTGTCGTAGCGCAGCTGGTCGATCAGGTGCTTGGGTTCGACATGCTCCTGCACATAGATCGGCGGCGTCTCGACCACGAGGTCCGACCAGTCCGCCTGATCCTTGCCCCGCCAGGTCAGCTGCGCTTCGCCCAGAACGATCCTGTCGCCAGCTTTGAGGCTCTCGATCTGCGCGTCGGTCAGCACAATCTCCGCCCCGTTCCAGGTAATCTGCGGGTCGAGGTCGGTGTCGCGCGGGTGGAACGCGCCATGAGGTAGGGCCGTGGTACGCGAGTAGGCTTGAGGCGGGAACGGCTCAGCCGCCTCGGCGCGCTGCACCAGCGACTGCTGCTCGGCCGTGGGCACCAAGCGGCGGCGGACCTCGTCATGGGCGAGCGCCTCGACCTGCTTGGGGGCGGCGGGCTTGCGGGCCATCAGGCGTCTTCCTTCGTATGCTCGGCCAAGGCCGCATCGATCAGGCGCTGGAACTCGTGGGCGGCGGTGCGGATCTCTCCAAATTCTGCGAAGGCCCAGTGGCCCCAGATGCCGAGGTTGTTGACCCCGGGCACCCAGCGGTCGCGCATCGTGTCGGATTTGAGCCGCACCTCCTCGCCCCGTATACCCTTGATCTCGACGATTAGGTTGAGCGGTTCGTCACTCCCGACGTGGAGTTGCACGATGAAGTCCGGCTCGTAGTGACGCGTTCGCGTCCCGTCGCGCCAAGGTACGCGGAAGTCGAGGCCCTGGTTCTTCACGAAGGCCAGCACCCGGGGATGGGCCTCGCAGACCCGCGCGAACTCCCCCTCCCAGCCCGAATCCAGGACGGCCGCGTTAAGGTGGGACTTGGTGCGGATGTCGTAGACGTCCTTTGTCGTGTTGAAGCCCACATACCGGGTCGAACCCTTCGGATTGAACGGATCAAGTACGGCGAGGACGCGGCTCTCACCGGTCTCGGCCGTATGGCCCCGGACGATGGCGTTCTGGATGCGCTCGACCGCCTGGTCGGCGATATCCTGATAACAGAGCAGCCACCGCTCTGCGCCGCCCGCGCTGTCGTCGAAATATCCACCCTCGATCCACTGGCGGCAGGCGGCGCGTAGCTGGCCGAAGAGATGCAGCTTGGGTTCCCCGTCCTCGTCGCGCCAGTGCTTGGCCATGAGTTGGCGGGCAAGGTCCATCGTGATCGTGGCCGGACGCCGGTCCTTCGGATCAGCCAGTTCGATCGTCACCCCCTCACCCACGATGCCCTCCAGCAGGGTGCTGCGGGGGCCAACGTCGGCTTGGCTGACCACGAGTCGTGAATCCTCGGTGAAGACGGGCTTGGGCACGCGTTCGGGCGGCAGGTCGACCCGATAGCCCCTTACGCGTGGGAAGACGATTTCGAACTGCTCACGTCCGGGGACCGCCTGAACGCGCGTCGTCTCGCGGGGGGCCTTGGCGGGCGCGGTCTTGGCACCTTGGGTGAAATTGAAGGGGATGCCGAGGATGTCCGCGTGCTCCACGTCGAACAGACCTTCGTCATTGAGGTCGTAGGAGTAGCGCCGCAGCGCCCGGCCCACGACCTGCTCGCACAGAAGCTGCGTTCCAAAGGCCCGCACGCCCAGGATGTGTGTGACCGTGTTGGTGTCCCATCCTTCGGTCAGCATCGAGACCGACACGACACAGCGCACCCGCTCGCCCAACTTGCCCGGGCGGCCGATGGTGTTCATTACCTCGCGCATCAGCTCGGAATCTGAAGGCGGCTTGGTCCCCGCCCCGTCGCGCTGGCGCCGCTCGCTCTCGAACAGCTCGATCTGGGGCTTCATCGCCTTGAGGAAGGCCTCGTCGATCGCCCTGCCTTCCTCGATGGCGACCGAGTCAACGAGGAGCGTGTTCGGCTTGGCCAGACGGTTGCCGTATTCGTCGAAGTTGGTGAACAGTGGCAGGTTCGCGTCGGCCCGCAGGACGTCGTCACCGTCTTCGTTCGGGACTGCCCAGCCGGCGATCCAGTCGGCCACCAGCTTGGAATGGGCAGTGTTTTGACACACGACAATAAAGACGGGCGGGACGCCAATCCCAGCTCGGCGCCATTGCTCGTCCACCTCGCGGTAATGCGCGTAGAGCGAGGTTAGTGCGCTCTTAAGTAGCGTCGGCAGATCGTTCGGATCACCCTGCCCCCCGCCCTTAGTCGCTCCCTTCTTCTCCATGTCCGAGCCGATATGGGACCACAGTTCGCGATAGATGGGGCCCGTCTCTTGGTTGACGTCGTCGGCGACGGGGATGCGCGGCAGCTTGACGATTCCGCATTCGATGGCGTCCATCAGCGAGAAGTCCGACACCGTCCAGGGGAACAGTGTTCCCTCGTCGTAGCCCGAGCCCGAGAGGAAGAACGGCGTGGCCGATAGGTCGAAGACCGCCTGCAGGCCGAGCTTGCGCTTCACTGCCCCCAATCCGTTGATCCAGAGCCGCGCGTATTCGTTGTTGGCCCTGGCCTCCTTGAGGGCATCGCCCTTCAGCTTCTCGTCCTTGCCGTCCGGCTTCTCGCGATAGCAGTGATGTGCCTCGTCGTTGATCGCGATGATGTTGCGCAGCCCCATCAGCGGCTTGGCGACCCGGGCCACCATCTGGCCTTCGGTCTCGCGCGTATCGCGTGGCTGCCCCCGTCCGTCGAGAACCGCTTTGCCGACCTTGTTGGTCTCCTCGAGATCGCGACGTTGAAATGAATGGTAGTTCGTTATGACGATCCGCGCGTGACCCAAGTCGTCGAGCATGTCCCGGGGGACGATCTCGCGGGAGCGATAATAACTGTTGGGGTCACTTGGTTGGAGCACTTGCAGGCGATCCCGGATGGTTATTCCTGGCGCGACGATGAGGAAGCCATTAGTGAAGGTCTTCGATCCCGGACTGCGCTTGTGGTTTAGAGTATGCCACGCGATCAGCATCGCCATCACAGTCGTCTTCCCGGCGCCGGTCGCCAGCTTGAGGGCAATCCGCATGAGGGCTGGGTTGGCGTCTTTGTTGGCAGCTGTCAGCTGCTTCCAGAACCGCTTGTGGCGCGGATGATTGCGCGCCACCTCGGTTAGCCAGATCACGGTCTCGACCGCCTCGACCTGGCAGAAGAAGGGCCGGATACCGTTGCCTGATCCGAGGAAGTCATGTTCACGCCAGTGCAGCAGGAGGTTCTGCGTCACCGGCGTCACCTGCCATTGATGTGGTGGAAGACTACGCCAAGTTGCCACCTCTTGGCGGATTTCATTGACCATCGACGTCGGCGAATAATCCTGCCCGTCGTCCGGATATGTACTGGTTTCGAATTCGAGGTTCGTCTGCTCCCTGGGCTGGCGACGCGTACGGCTGCGCGGAATAGGCGTGCGTAGATCGGAGGGGCGCCGCCCGGATCGAGGCGGAACGTCCATCGGTTGGCCGTCAGCATCAAGGGCGTGATGTTTCGTGGGGATCTGGTAGGGCGAATTCAAAATGGGGCGTTCGAAGAAAGACAACTGGAAAGGTTTCCTCATTAATGTTCGCGACCGATGCAGACCGACTGGCCCAAGATACTCCTGCGCTTCAGCGCACTAGCATACGACGGAGCTGCTCCAATCATCTTCATAATGGAGTGGCGACGTAAACCTTTACTTTATCTGGTAACTTGAACTGTGCCGGGTTTCACTACGCCACTGCGATCGTCCAGTTGCAAAAACTGGTACTTCGGAGACAAGAGCTCACAACCAAGATGATCGGTTGGTTGGGGCCAGTTAACAGAACAGCCCAGTCCGTTAAGCGCAAAGCGATGTAAGGCTTATAGTACTCCTCGGCCGCTTTATCGTTTGGTGCCATTTGCGTTGGCACAACAAACAGGTAAACGAGGCTCATTCCGTCGGTTCCGCGGCCGCGGGCAGGCCGCGCCGCATTTTCCGTTCCCAGGTCTCGATCAGGAAGAGCGCGACGGTGCTCGCGGCGTGGATGGCCAAGCGCGCGATCCGTGGGTCGATCCGGCGGTGACCCCGCTCCCGGCCATGGGCATCGCCACCATGGGTGCGCAGCGCCCCGATCCCTTCCGTAGCCGTGGTCAGACCGCTCAGGACCTTCCGAATGTCGTTGACGATCAGGTCCGGCAGGTCCATGCGCCCGGGAGAGAGGCCGAGCGGCTCCTGCACGGCACGCACCAGCGCCGAGACGTCCTTCTTCGCCGGTAGGTCCAGCCTGAGCTCGACAAGGATCGACCGACAGACCGCCTCCAGCGTCGCGCAGGCGGCTGTCACGGCATCCTCGGGGTCGTCCTCCGCGTTCCGGGTGGCACGGTCGAGATCCCGACTCACCGTTCCGAAATCCAGTGTCGCGGTCTTTTCCGCGATGGCGCCGACAACCGCGGCCCCCGAGCCCCGCTTGCGCAGGACTGCCCTGCCCCCGAGCAGCGCCACCTCGAAGCCATCAGGGGCAAGATGCAGGTTCAGGTGGTCGAGCACGGCCTGCGTCTTCTCCGGCTCCCGCGAATGGTTTCTGGGGTCGGCGACCTTCTCGATCGCCCGGCCGATCAGCTCATCGCCGTTCTCCTGCCGAGCCGCCCAGTTCAGGCAACCTCTCAGCGCCGGCAGCCTGGAGCCTTCACCATGCGCCGGGTCGATGCCACAGGCCATGAGGAAGCCCTCGATCCCGGAGGCACTGCGATAGACGCCGATGGGCGGCTCTGTGCTGCCGAGGCCGGGACCCCCGGAAATCGTCTGGACGAGCGCTTCGATGGTGAAGGTCGAGAACGACGCCATCAGAGATCGACCTCGACGCCAGTGTGCTTGCGGATCTTCTCGCGCACCAGGCCCCGGGCCAGTGCTCCGAGCGCGTCGAGGCTGAAACTACCAACAGCCCGGGCACCCTCCTTGGTGCGGCGCCAGACCTCCTCATCGCGGATCGTGTCGAGGTATTCGTGCCCGGCCATGGTCAGCCGGGTTGGCCACATCTCATAGGGATCGTCGGGCGTCCGCACGTCCTCCGCAGCGATCAATCCGGCTTCCGCAAGTAGAAGCACATGGTAATCGGCTACGTGATGAGACGAAGCTAGATGCCGAACCTCCGCGTGATACGGTTCGGAAACCCCGTCGTAGGCCTCGACGGCCAGCAGGATCTTCCGTTCGAGATCTGGATTACGCTTCATCCGCCTGTCCTTCATTCTGTGCAGGCCGCCGGGCGTCGACGATGCGCAGCAGATGGCTGGCGAGCATGACGATCTCGATCGCCTCGCTGGCATCCTCCATGGTAACGTTCCGGTGCGAGTGCGGGTTCTTGTAGGAACCGACGGCGCCGGCGAAGAAATGCATGAGGGCCTCGCGCTCGGCCTCCTCCTGTTCAGGGTCCCGCAATGGCCCGTTGTCTTTGTGAAAGGCCCGGCGGATCATAGGAATGCCGTGATCGCCTTTGGGGAACCCGGCCGCCTCGCGTACGGCGATCTCCACAGCGCGCATGGCCTCGAAGACTGCGGCAGCGAAGCGTCCGCGGACAAAGGAGAGCCAGACCTCTTCGGCGATCGCCGGGTGCAGAAGGTCGCGATTCAGGCTCCGGGCCAATTCGAACTGCCGAAAGTCTTTTTCCGTCTCAAATCGACGTGCCCGGCGACTGAGAGCCATCCAGCCGCCAGTGCTTCCGGGATCCGGGACGATCAGTCCCTGCGCGCCGAGCCAGGCAAAAGCCTCCGAAATCGCGAGAATGATCTCGCTCCTGCGCTCCCGTGGGTATCCGGGAAGGCCTTGAGAGGGGCCGACGCTGTTCCTCACCTCCATGACGCAGTTGTGCGGACTGAAGGGTTGGTCCCGTGCCCGAAGCAGGAAGAGCATTTTTGCACCGAGTTCTTCGGGTTCGAGAGCAAGGAGCGCATTAGGATCGGGGATGATCGAAGCGAGTTCATTCATTCCCTATTACTATCCGACGACTCGTCCTATCGGATAGTAGCGGGGATGAGGGGGCCAGACCGATAATGCGCCTTTACGTTCAATTTTATCGAGTTCTCAAATTCCCGCTATCCGGAACCCGGCATTTCCGGCGGAGCTGTCGGGGTCGTTCCGCGTTCGGGAATGGACGTGGTAGCGGTCGCAGTAGCTGACATGGCAGAGGTAGGAGCCACCACGCTGGATGCGGGCGGTGCCCTCAGCCGGACCCGTAGGGTCGCGCAGCGGAAACGGTCCCTCCGGCGGGCCGGGCGTGTAGAAATCCCCCGTCCATTCCCACACGTTGCCGCAGGTGTTGTAGAGCCCGTACCCGTTCGGCGCATAGGCATCGACGGGCGCGGTGCCCACATGGCCGTCCGCAGCGTCGTTCTCGTGCGGGAACCGGCCCTGCCACGTGTTCATCGCATGACGTCCGTCCGGCATCATCTCGTTGCCCCAGGGGAACTTCTTGCGTTCGAGCCCGCCCCGGGCGGCGTATTCCCATTGCGCCTCGCTGGGCATCCGCAGCCCCGCCCAGTGGCAATAGGCCAGCGCGTCGAACCAGGCGACATGGACGACTGGATGATCCGCGCGTCCCGCGACATCGCTGCCCGGCCCCTCGGGCGCATGCCAGCAGGCGCCGTCCACACGGCGCCACCACGGCACGCCGGGCGGCGAGACCGGCCAGCGGGCGGGATCGTCGAGCAGCAGGTGGAAGACGTAGGACCAGCCCTCGGCCTCGGCGATAGTCTGGTAGCCCGTGGCCTCCACGAAGCGCGCGTAATCAGCATTGGTGCAGGCGGTGGCGGCAATGCGGAAGTCCGAGAGCTTCACCCGACGGCGGGGCGCATCGTAATCCTCCCTGAAGCGCGTTTTACGCGCGCCCATCTCGAAAAAGCCGCCCCTGATCGGCAAGAGGCATTCGGCCAGTTCCGCGCGCACCTCCGCCGGTGCCGCGGGCACCGCACGGGCTTCGGCAAGCCAGTCTGCGTCGCCGCGTAGGGTCGATCCGGTGCCGCAGCAGCCACCCTGCATCCGCTGTCTCCCTGTCCGTTTGGCAGCCCGCGCAACCTGCGATGTCGGGCCGCCCGAAGACAACCTTCGGCGAGACCGCGTCTCATCAGCTTGCCGTATCCTGCCGTCCAGACCGGACAAGCGTATAGACGATGTAGCAAAGCATGATCGCGACCACGGTGAGGATCGTCGCGCTGATCGGACGCTCGACGAAGATCATCGGCCCGTCTCGTGACAGCAGCAGCGAACGCCGGAAGTTGTTCTCCAGCACCGGACCGAGAATGATGCCGATGATGATTGGTGCAAGCGGGTATCCTGCCCGGCGCAGAAGGAAGCCGAGTCCTCCAAAGACCAGCATCACGTAGAGATCGAAGACCGAGTTCTGCAATGCGTAGGTGCCCATCGTCGACAGCAGAAGGACGATCGGCAGTAGCCATGCTTTCTTCAGCTTCAGGACTGTGCCGAAGAAAGGGACAAGGACGATACCGAGTATGAGAAGGATCACGTTGCCCGTCAGATAGGCAAGGAAGATGCCGCCCGCGACATCCGCGTTCGACCGGAACAGCTCCGGGCCCGGAAAGAAGCCGAGGAGGAACAGCGCCGCAAGAAGGACAGCCGTCGAGGCGTCGCCCGGGATGCCGAGCGACAGCGACGGGATCAGTGCGCCGCCGCAGCAGCCGTTGTTCGCCGCTTCGGTCGCGACGACACCGCCCTCAGCGCCCTCGCCATAGCCGTCCTCGGGCTTCGAGAACTTGCGCGCCACCGCGTAGGAGACGAACGCGCTGACATCCCCACCCGCTCCCGGAATGGCGCCCAGTCCTGTGCCGATCAGGGCAGAGCGAACGAGGTTGACCTTGTGAGAGGCGATCAGGCGCAGGGCGCGGAACGAGATCACGAGCTTCTGGAGGCGGGGCGTGTCGAGGAAACCGCCGCCGCCGATCTGGAACAGGAACTCCGAGATTGCGAACAGGCCGACCACGACCGCGACGATGTTGGGCCCGCTGGTCAGGTTGAAGTTGCCGAATGTGTAGCGGTACGCATTCGTGAATTCGTCCGTACCTATCGTTGCGATGAGAAGGCCTAGCCCACCGGTCAGCAAGCCCTTGATGGCGGAGCCCTCCGACACGACAATGATCGTCGTCAGTCCGAGCAGCGCCATCGCTGCGTATTCCGGCGGTCCGAAGCGCAGCGCGAAGGCTGCGAGCATCGGCGAGAAGAACACGAGCATCACACCGCCGATCAGCCCGCCCAGAGCAGACGCGGTGATGGAGAGGCCGATTGCATCCTGGCTGCGACCCTTCTGTGCCATCGGGTAGCCGTCGAAGAGCGTCGCTGCGGCGAGCGGCGTTCCGGGAATGCGCAGCAGGATCGCCGAGATCGAGCCGCCGGCGGACCCGCCGATATAGACGGCGATCAGCATACCCATCGCCGGAATCGGCGGCAGGTGGAACGCCACCGGCAGGAGAAGCACGATCCCCATCAGCGGCCCGAGCCCGGGCAGCACGCCGATGACGAGTCCGCCAACGATGCCAGCGGCGATCAACAGCATCGTCTGCATGGTGAAGAGGAGCGGCGCGCCCTGCAGGATCAGATCGAACATCTTGCGCTCAGCCGAAGACCGTGAGGCTGAACATGCCAACCGGCAAAACCACGTTCAGAAGCCCCTCGAACACCGCCGCCACCGTAAGCGACACCGCGACGCCACCGAGAAGCGCCGTCCAGAACGACAGGCCGAAAGCCCGTAGCAGCACGGCGAGCAGGACAGGTGTGGTCAGGTGGTAGCCGAGCGGGCGCAGCGCAAGGAGATAGACAACGAAGAGTAGAACGGTCCCGATCGCCAGCATCGTCGTCGGCCCGGTTCGGATCGGCGAGGGCCCGGCGACCCGGCCGGCGAGGATACGGACGCCGTTGACCCCCGACAGGACGACAAGGATCCAGGCGATCAGACCGGGATACATCGCGGCGTCGGTCATCGGCCCGCCCCCGGCGACACCCTGCTCCTCGAGCGAGGTGGTGTTCTGCCACAGAACGATCAACGGGATCGCGAGGAGCACGACCCAGGCGATCCAGTCGTAGGCATAGCTGCGTAGCGGCATCCCGCCCTCCTCCGAAAGTCGCGACCGGCGAAACGGCTGCGCGGCGATGGATGATCGCGGCCGATCAGAGACCCTGCATCCGCTCTACTTCCCAGGCAATCGCATCGACGGCACCGCTCAGCTGTTCCTCGACCGGTCCGACGATCTCGTCGTAGCGCTCGGGGCCGTAGAGTGTTGGAACGTAACCCATGTCGAGGAGCTTCTGCTGAACGTCCTCGCGTGCGAGCGCAGCGCCCATCGCGTCCTGCAGCGTCGTCACCACGTCGTCGGGCGTGTCGTTGCTCACCAACCACCAGTCCCAGCCCATCGGCGACAGGTCGGTCATGCCCATGTCGATCCCGAGCGAGCCGATCAGGGGCGCGCCGTCATAGGTCTCCGACGAGCGATCGAGCGTGGAAAGCACGGCCAGGATGTCGACGTCATCCTTGTTGACCCGGTACACGCCCGGATTGATGACGATGAAATCGAGGATGCCGCTGCGAAGATCGCGAACCGCATTGTCGATCTCCGGATAGGGAACAAGCTGCGCGAGCGCGTCCTCGGTCTGCATGACCTTCGCCGCCACCATGTGCGGCAGAGAGCCCGATGTGCCGGGGGAATAGCGCAGGTCGCCCGGGTTTTCCTGGGCGTAACCCATCAGCGCATCGAGGTCCGGAAACCTTTCGTCCCCCTTGCGGACGGCGATCGCGAACGCGTTGGACGTGGCCGACCAAAGCGGCGTGAAATCCTCGTAGGACCAGTCCGCGTTGCCCTGCATCGGCTGCAGGACGAGCGGCGCGACATAACCATCGATGAGCGTGTATCCATCGGCCTCATTGGCCATTGCGGTCTGGAACGCCTTCACGCCCCCCGCACCAGGTGTCGAGACAATGGAGACGTTGACGCCGAGCTCCTCACCCATTGCGTCGGCGATGACCTGGCTTGCCGCCATCGTCGCGCCGGGCGCCCAGGGATAGATGGCCTCGATGTTGCGCTCCGGGAACTCGGCGAGCGCCGGTCCTGTTGCAATGGCCGCGCCGACGGCCAGCGCCAGCATTCTAAGTGACGGTTTCATGATGGTCCTCCCTCTCGTGTCGGTATTCAGTCGCGAGGCCATACCAGTCGTAGACCTCGTTCGGGGTGTCGTGCGCCGTAAGCACGGCCACGGCGGCTTGGCGTAGATCGGCTGCGCGCCGGGCATCCTCGATCGGCGTCTCCTGGCGCGGGTCGCGGTGCAGGTCGTAAAGCCGCGTGCCGGTGTCCTCGAAGCCCAGTCCGTCGTTCATCGGCACACGCTTGGCGTCCGGCAGTGCCGCGTAGGACAAGAGCGGCACGCCGCGTGTGAAGTCGAAGCCCGGAACGAGTTCCGCGGTGGCCAGCTCCTTTTCGGTGAAGGGTGCCGACATGTGATGCGGCGCGAGCGTGTATTCGCGCAGGCCCGGCGCCGTCCAGTCCGGCGGGTAATGATAGAGCACCGATGCGCCGTCGGTGATCCCGATCGGGCCGCCGAAGACGCCGAAGACGGCGACCTCACGCCCCTCGGCCCCGGGGTCGGCGAGGAACACGTCCAAATCTTGCGCACACACCTCGACCGGCACCTCCGCGTCGTGGAGGCCGAGAAGGGTCGGCATCAGATCCGTCGTCTGTGTCAACGCCCCGGTCCGCCGTCCGGCCGCGCCGGGCTGGCGCGGATCGTGGATCATCAGGGGTATGTGACTGACTTCCTCGTAATAGGGCATCCGACACTTGCCCCACCAATCGTGCTCGCCCAGCAGGAAGCCGTGATCAGTGGTCACGATCAGCGCGGTGTCGTCCCACATGTCGTGCGCATCGAGATAGTCGAGCAGGCGTCCCAGATATTCGTCGCACATCGTCAGGAGCGCCGCGTAGTTCGCCCGGATCTCTGCGATCTCATCGGGAGTCTCCGCCACGCGCTCGTAATACGGCCAGTCGAGAACGCCACCCTCATAATTCGTCCGGAACGCCTCGCGGAAGCGGTCCGGTGCGTGGAACGGCTCATGTGGGTCGAAGCATTCAAGCATGAGAAGCCAGTCGTCGGCCGCCCGGTTGCGGTCGAGGAACTCGAATGCTTTTCCGAAGCATTGCGGACCGGGGAAATCGCCCTCTTCCCGCATCACCTCGCAATTCACCATGTGCTGGAAGCGTTTGCTGTCACGCGTGGGCGGGTAGTGACTCTCTGCGAAGGTCTCGCGGACGCCCTCAACCTTCGGATCGACGCGGGCGATCCAGGGATCGTATTCCTGCCCGCGGACATATTCCCAGCTGTTGAACCTCGTGTGAAAGCCCGCGCCGCCGTCCTCGAAATAATGCAAGTGGTCGGTGATCATGTGCGTGTAGGTGCCACGCCACTTCAGGATTTCCGCGAAGGAGTTGTCGAACGGCTCGAGCGGTCCCCAGCTGCGATGCATGAAGTTCAGACGACCCGAATGCATGTCACGCCGGGCGGGCATGCAGGGGAGCGAGCCGACGTAATGGCGGTCGAAAGTCATCGAACGGGCGGCAAGTCGATCAAAGTTCGGCGTCGGGATTGCCGTGCCGCCATAGGCACCGAGCGCGCTTCGATTGAGCGAGTCGAAGAGCAGAAATATTGTTCGCAAGTCCGTTCCTCCCACCCCCGGATACATCGACAGGAGCGATAAAACCTAATAGAAAGAGAAGATGTCTCGATAGACCGAGTTTATCAGTGAGTGACGATCACCTCTTTCTCAATCGGCAGACGATCCAGTTCCTGACCGTGTTCGAGATGCAGAGCCTGCACAAGGCGGCCGACACACTGAGGATCTCCCAGCCTGCGCTCAGCGTCGGCATCCGCAACCTCGAGGAAAAGCTTGGCGCGCCGCTCTTCGAGCGGACGAGCAAGGGAATGGAGCCGACGGCGATCGGGCAGGCCTTCTATCATTACGCCACAGCCGCGCGGCAGACCGGACGCACGGCGATCGAGGAGGTCCGGGCACGAGACAGCGGCGAGCTTGGGACCCTCCGGCTCGGGGCCGGCGTGGCTTTCACCACCACCGTCCTGCCGCCGATCCTGCGGCGCCTGCGCGACCGCTATCCTGGCCTTACGGTCGATCTCCTGTCGGGTGTCGGCGACCAACTCGCGCCGCGCTTCCTTGAGGGGGAGATCGACGTCCTGCTTGCCAGCACCGCCCTGCCCGGCCTCGACGCACCCGGTATCCGGCGGCAGTACCTGACTAATCTGCCGATGTATGCGTTCTGCGACGCGGGCTCGGTGCTGGCGCGCCGAACGCAGGTCACACCAGCAGACCTGCTGACAGTCGGCTGGGCGGGGTTCTACGAGGACGAGAGTTCGATCCATGCGGCTGCGCATTACATGGGACTCCACGGCCTACCCCCGCCCCGCACCGCCATCCGATCGAACTCGGTCGCGGCACTGACGGCCTTCGTTGGCGGCACGGACCTCGTCCTGATCCTCGTGTCCCGTCTGCTCGACCACGCCACGAAGGCCGGGCTTGTCCAACTTCCACTGGCGGTTCCGCTGTGGGAAATTCCCGTCAGCCTCTACCTTCGGGAGGTTGCTGCGACGTCTCCGATCGCCGCGGCGTTCGTCGATGCCGTTCAAGACGAGTTTCGTTGCGGCACATGACGTCCGCCCTTCTAGATATCAACCGGCCCATCCTGGCTCCGCCGCTGTCGCATTGCCGTATAGACAGGTAGCAGCAACAACAGAGCCGACGCGATCACGAAGACGGCGCTGATCGGCTGTGTGAGGAAAGTCGACCAATCCCCGCGAGACAGCAAAAGCGCCCGGCGAAAGTTCTCCTCGAGCATCGGGCTCAGGATGAACCCGAGCAGCAGTGGCGCAGGCGGAAAGCCCAGCATCTTCATGCCGTAGCCGACGACACCGAAGGCGATCACGAGGAAGATGTCGAAGACGGCGTAGTTGATCGAATAGACGCCGATGCAGATGAGCGCGAGAATGACGGGGTAGAGAATGGAATAGGGGATCTGGAGAAGCCGGACCCAGATCCCCACCAGCGGGATGTTCAGGATCACCAGCATGAAATTCCCGATCAGAAAGCTGACGATGAGGCCCCAGAACATCTGAGGCTGTTCCGAGATGAAGCCCGGCCCCGGATTGATGCCGTGGATCATCAACGCGCCGAGCATGACGGCCATCACCGCGTCGCCCGGTACGCCCAGGGTCAGCGTCGGGATGAACGCCGTCTGTGCGGTCGCATTGTTGGCCGCCTCCGGCGCGGTGACGCCCTCGATCGCACCGCGCCCGAAGTTCTCCGGCGTGCTGGAGATACGTTTTTCGAAAGCGTAGGCGATGAACACCGCCATGGACGCACCCGCGCCAGGCAGGATGCCGCAAACCGCGCCGAACAGCGAACCTCGGCCCATTGCGGGCCCTGCCCACCGGATCTCGTCGCGGGTCGGAATCATGTCGCGGATCCGAAGGGCTTGCGAATTGCCTTGGCGGGGCCGATGTGCGCTGGCCATGACCTCGGAGACGCCGAAGATGCCCATGGCCACGGCCACGAGGGACAGACCATCAGCGATCCCGGGAATGCCGAAAGTGAAGCGGAACTGGCCGGACGTAATGTCCTGTCCGACGATCCCGAGGAGAAGCCCGAAGGCCACCATCGCGACCGAACGCAGGAAGCTGTCGCCGCCGATGGCGGCCGTGCCGATCAGGGCGAAGAGGATAAGCGAGAAGTATTCCGCGGCGCCGAACTCGAGCGCAAACCGGGCCAGGATCGGCGCGAAGATCGCCACGAGTAGGATCCCGAAGAGCGACCCCACAAGGGACGCGATGGCGGTGATGAACAGCGCCACGCCGGCGCGTCCCTGCCGGGCCATCGGATAGCCGTCGAGGCATGCGACCGCGGCGGGCGGCGTGCCGGGAAGGTTGAGGAGGATCGACGCGATCGAACCGCCGTACTGTCCTCCATAATAGACCCCGGCGAGCATGATGATTGCATCGGTCGGGTCGATGTAGAACGTGATCGGGAGCAGCATCGCGATGGCGGGCAGAGGGCCGATGCCGGGAAGAACGCCGACGACCATTCCCAGGCACACGCCGAGAAAGCAGTAGAGCAGCGCAGAGGACGTGAATGCGACCTCCGCCCCAAGCGCGAAGTTCGCGACGAGGTCGCTCATAATCCCTCCACGGCCTGGAGCGGCAGGCCGAGGCCGAACACGAAGATCCCCCAGATGAGGGCGGGCGTGACGACGATCAGCGTCATCGTACGCCGCAGGGATAAACTCGGCGCGGCGAGACTCGCTATCCCGACGAGCCCGACACAAGCCGGGACCAGGCCCGCGGGGCGGAGCAGCAGCGCGAAGACCACCATCGCGAGTGGAACGAAAACCCGGGAACGCCAGACGGGCACGCCGCGCTCGGTGAGGGTATCGTCCGCTTCCGGCGCACGCCGTGCTTCGAGAACGCAGATCAGCGCGCCGAGAAGGATCAGTGTTCCACCGAGAAGCATCGGGTAGTAGCCAGGGCCCATCCGGCTCGGCGTGCCGAGTTGCATTCCGAGCGATTGCCACAACACGTAGGCCCCCAGCAGCGTCACGACGGCACCGGCGAAGAGCGTGCTGCGATCCAGCGTCGGCGTCGCTGCGTCGGCTTCGCAATCCATCAGAACGCCCCGACCTTCTGGCTGGCATCCGACGGCGGCACTTCGGGGTAATGAATACCGCGCTGACCGGACAGCCCGCGATTGTCGGCGACTGCAAGGTCCGGCGCGTCGATCCCCGTCAGACGGCCATCCTCGACCCATTCGCGATCCTCACCGTAGAGTTCCGAGACAAGGACGGTCTCCAGCCTCGAACGTCGTTCGGCATGCTGTTCGTCGTCTGCGAGGTTACGGCATTCGCCGGGATCGTCCTGCAGGTCGAAAAGCTGCATGCGATTGCCAGCCGGGTACCAGATCAGCTTGTATCGCTCGTCGCGGACCATGCGGGATGCACGCGCCCCGCTATGGGATTCGCCGTAAAGATGCGCCCGGCGTCGATCGGATAGAAGGCTGAGACCCTCGCAGGTCTCCGGCACCGGCACACCCGCCATGTCCAGCATCGTCGGCATCAGATCGTGCAGGGCGACGAGCCTGTCGTCGAGAATACCCGGCCCGCCGAGCCGATGCTCGCCGACCCGGTCGGCGATCAAGAGCGGGACCCGGGCAGAGGGATCGTACATCAGCCGCTTTCCGTAGAGCCCATGGTCCCCAAGCATGTCCCCGTGGTCGGAAGTGAAGACGATGATCGTGTCGTCGAGCAGACCGGCCTCGCGGAGCGTTCCGATCAGCAGCCGGATCTGGTGATCGACATGCGTGCAGAGGGCATAATAGGCCCTTCGCATGTCAGCGAGTTGCGCCGGGGGAAGCGCCGCATAATAGGCACGCACGGCACGCAAGACGAACGGCATGTCGGCGTCGTCCTCCGACCAGTCGGCCGAAACCGGCTCCGGCATCTCGCGACGTGCGTAGCGCTCGAGGTAGCTGGCGAGCGGTACGATCGGAGGATGCGGATGGGTGTAGGAAACATGCCAGAATCCCGGACGCGTCGGGTCGCGGCGACGAATGCTGCGGGCGGCGGTCCGCGTCGTCCAGTTCGTGACATGCGTCTCCTCCGGCAGGTGCCAGGTCCGCCAGGAATACTCGTTGTTGCTCATCCCGTGGAGGAACTGGGCGCCGGCATGACCGCTATCGGCGAGATACATCTCGTAATCGTCGGGCCCACCAAGATGGCCGCGCCCTTCCTCGGCGAGGATCGCGTCGTCGAAGCCGATCCGATCCCGCGGCGGATAGACGTGCAGCTTGCCAATCGCGGTGGTCTGGTAGCCCGCGTCACGGAAGCAGCCAGCCAGGGTCGGGGTTTGCGGCGGCATCGGAAGGCTCGGCTGGAAGTCGCGGTCTCCGTGTCCACGGGACGTGAGCCCCGTCATCAGAGAACGACGCGATGGAATGCAGATCGGGGTCTGCGCGTAGGTATTGGTAAAGCGGGTACCGACCTCGGCGAGACGATCGAGCGTGGGTGTCTCGATCGTGTGGTGGCCCGCGCATCCAAGCAGGTACGACGGCCATTGATCGACGGTCACGAACAGGACGTGGGGATTCACGGTATCGATTTCCTTGCAATGAGAGAAGCCCGGACGCTTGTCGAAAGACGCCCGGGCATCGGCGTCACTGCTGCGCGGCGCCGGTTTCCTCGACAAGCGTGCCGAGCGTATCGTACTGGCTCTCGATGAAGCTCCTGAACTCGTCGGGTGAGCCACCGACGAGGCCGATATTCAGCGCATCGAAACTGTCTTGCACGTTGTCCTGGGAGATGGCTGCATTCACCGCCTCGTTCAGCGCGGACACCACGCCGTCATCCGTTCCGTCCGGAACGCAGAAGCCGTGCCAAGATGTGAAATCGACGCCCTCCACCCCGGCTTCGGCGAAAGTAGGAACGTCCGGCAGGGTCTCGAGCCGTTCGTCGCCGGTCACCGCAAGGGCGGTCACCTCGCCATTCTGGATCGAAGGAATCAATGTTCCGTCCAAGAAGGCTCCGACCTCGCCGGAGATGAGCGCGGTCCGTGCCGGGGCCGCCCCGTTGTAGGGGATCTGGAGCGCCTCGAACCCGGCTTGGCTTCGCAATTGTTCAAAGGCCAAGTGTTGCGCGGACCCGACGCCGGATGACGCATAGGCGATTTCCGGGTCCGCAGTCCGGACCATCGACAGGAAATCCTCGATCGTCGTCACCCCAAGCTGCGGACCGACGCCGAGGACCAACGGCACAGAGGTGATCTGCACGACCGGCTCGAAATCCGCGACCGGATCGTAGGTCAGGTTCGAATAGACATGCGGATTGATCGCCATGGTGCCGATCTCGCACATCACTACAGTGTAGCCGTCCGCGTCGGCGTTCGCGACCTCGCCGGTCGCAACGGTCCCGCCGGCACCGCCACGGTTCTCCACGACGACGGGGACCCCGAGCGTCTGTGACATCGGCTCGCTCAATGTACGCGCGATCCGGTCATTGTTGCCTCCGGCGGCATAGGGCACGATGATACGGATGGGCTGCGTCGGCCAGTCTTCCTGCGCGGACACGCTTCCGGCGACAGCGGTGGTCAGTGCAAGTGCGGCGCAGGTCGATACTTGAACGGCACGTTTCATTTCATTCCTCCCCTGAATTCTCTCCCGTCGGACTTTCGTCCACGAATTGCATATCTTCCTGCTTTCTATTCTTATAAGCAAATAAGCATCTCTTATCGATGAGACCGCGATGGATATAGCTCAGATCGAAGCCGCAATCGCCCTGAGCGAGGAACTGCATTTCGGTCGTGCGGCCAAGCGACTTGGGATCAGTCAGCCGGGACTGTCACAGCGATTGCAAAGGCTGGAAGCCGATCTCGGGGTCAGCCTCTTCTTTCGAAGTCACAAGCGGGTGACGATCACCGAAGCCGGTCAGGCATTCCTCCCGCAGGCGCGGGCAGCGTTGAAGGAGCTCGATAGCGCGGTCGAAACGGCGCGTCGGGTCGCCGCCGGAAAAAGCGGAAGTCTTCACGTCGGCTTTGTCGAGAATGCCAGTCTGAACGTCTTACCTGCCGCCGTCTCGGCGTTCAGGAAGTTGTTTCCAGACATCCATCTGCGGCTGAGCGAATTGATCTCTGCGGAACTGTTCGAGAGAGTGCGTACAGGACGCCTCGATCTCGCGCTGATGCGCCCGCTTTACAACGACACGGACATCGAAACCCAACTCATACTTCGCGAACCGTATCTGGTTGCCCTTCCTGAGCAGAGCGATCTTGCCAGGAACTCGGAGGTGCAGATCGCGGAGTTGGCACGACTTCCGATGATCATCGCAGGCGGAGCGAAAGCAACATATCTGCGGACTCAGTTCTCCCCGATCTTCGCTAAAGCCGGATATGAAATCCTTGTCGGTCAGGAAGTGAACCAGTTACCTGCGATCCTCGGTCTCGTCAGTAGCGGCATCGGCTACGCGATCATTCCGCGATCGGTCTCCGAACTGCGCACGGAGGGAATCGCCTATCGTCCGCTTGCCGCGAAAGCTCCCTCGGCCGAGCTCGTTGCCGCTTGGTCTCGGAAGTCGGACAATTCAAAGATCAACGACTTTCTCCGCTGCATTCCCACGGGTAGAAACGATATTTCGTAAGAAACAATATTGAAAATATGCTGTTACGTTGCTGACCGGTTGGCAAGACACAGTTACGCAGCCTCGGCCTTAATTCGACCCCCTAGTACATGGTCCCGAAGCGGTCCTAGCAGCGCAGGGATCGATTCTGCTGCAGCGGCTCAAGCCGACAAAAGCTGTTGAGCCGTCAGGATCTGTACTGTCCTCTTAGACCGAGGATCCATCCTTATCGGATACAATACAGCTGAAGTCAGATTTCGCTGATCAGGTCTATTTATCCGTCCAGCGGATGACCTGCGTCATTCCAGAGTTCCGTTGTGATTTCTCAGCTCTCGGACCCTGTCCTGCAGATGGGACCCGCCACGTTCTGCGACGAGGTGAACGAACCGTCTATCGGCCGTGACAAACACGTCGCCCCGCGCGACTGCAAGAGCGAGGTACATGCAATCATAGGCCGGGTGATCGAGGTCGAGGGACAACGCCATGGCGGCCGAAGCGAGGGCCCGTGTAGGGGCGAGCTCGATATCAGCCCGGACGAGCAGATCGATGGCCAGCAGGGCTTCGTTCCGGGTGAGCTCGCCGCGTCGGACCTTCTTCCAGAGGATGTTGGCGCATTCCGACATGAGAAGGTCGGGCGCACTGAGCCTGGGGCCGCCGATGAGACGCACCGCGTCCTCGGAACCCTCCTCGCCCACCACCCATTTGATCGCGACGCTGGCATCGATGACGATACCCGTCACCGTTCCCCCCTGCCCTCGCGCTGAAGCTCCTCGGCCGGCGTGTGCGCCCGCTCTCCTGACATGGCTCGGAGGCGGGCTGCGAGATCGGCGAAGGACGGGTCAATCTCGGCCGACAAGGCATGGCGGAGGATCTCCCGGTGCTCCGCCTCGGCCGATCGACCGTGCCGCGCGGCTCGGGCCTTCAAGCGCTGTATGGTGTCGTCGTCGAGGTTACGGACTTGCAGGGAACCGGGCATCATCGCCTCCAGCGTATGTCGAAAGTGACGTCACATATATCACAAGAGCCGAAAGAGGTGACAACTCCTTTGAAGGCGTTACGGAAACACTGGACGCTACGCCTGAACACGAAATTCCTTTTTCAATGCACCCTGCCCTCCCGGCCCCAGATGCCGAAGATGCTGGCGCGCAGATCGAGCTCTCCGCGCAGGTAGCGTTTCGTGAAGGCCCGCAGCGCGCCGCCGGGGTTCCCGATCGGCCGGGTCGGATGGTCCTGGTTGCGATCGATGACGATGACCGACAGCATGGCCCGGAGCCAGCCCATGGTCTCGACCGCCGCCTCGAAGGCGGACGGGTTGATCCCGAGGTCCCGCAATCGTTGCAGCACGGCCCAGTCGATGTCGGAGAGTGTCGGAGGACCGCCTTCGCCCGGCGCGTGGTCGATGTAGAGGCGCAGGTCGGCTGAGGCGAGGTCGCGCAGGCTGGCGATCGTGAGATGCGGCATGAATTCGTCGTTGACGCCGGCATCGGACGCTTCACGCTTCTCTTCACCACTCTTGGCGCCGTGAGGCGTCCTACAGGATTCAGATAAGGTCTCAGTTGTGCTCTGTTTATGGCACCGGTCATTCGCGACCGCCGCGCCGGTCATATTCGACGACAATTGAACAATTTCCCCAAGCCGCTTCACAAGGGAATCGAGTTCGCAGAGATGTGCTTCGGCCCGTTCGATCGTGGTGTAGCCGCGCGGGGACAACCAGACTGCGCGAGCGTCCGCGATCTCGGCCACGACAGAATGATCCCCGAGATCGCTCTCGAGCCGTCTGACTTCGCGACGCGCCTTGCTGATCTCGAGACGACACAGGGCCAGCCGCTCGGTCGCCTCGAGTTGCCACGCTTCGATGTCGACGAGCTCGTCGAGCCGGGCGACGAGCGGCTCCAGGGACAGGCCCGCGCAGCTCTCCAGGCCGATCGACCCGGAGACGCGGCCTCGGTGACCGTTCGCGGCGGTCTCTCGGACGATCAGGCGCAGACGCTCCAGCTTCCGCTCCACCCGTCTCCATTGCTCGGTGCTCAGGCCGATACTCGCGGCCATGTCGATCTGGCGCTCGAAGCAGATCGGGCTGCGCGTCGGGTCCGCGTAATCCGGCGCCCGCGTCTT
>NZ_CANLTR010000029.1 GCF_947494055.1 uncultured Jannaschia sp.
GGCCGGTGCCCTTCGTCGGGCGATCCTTCCACTGGAAGGCTCGCTGATCCTCCTCAGTCTCGACGCTGTCTTGGCGGTAAAAGATGCTGGCCGTGCAACTGCCCCACCGCGGCAGCGGCGGCCCGCTGCATCTGCTGATCCCCCTCTCGGGACATTGCTTCGCAATGCCCTGCCGGGCAGTGGACAGGACCGATATCAAGGTGCGCGGTGAGGGCGAATGGCACGCTCGCAAACATGGTGGGGCGCGCAGGCGGGTTTGGCGCAAGGTCCACCTTGCCGTCGACGAGAGCACGCTCGAGGTTCGTGCAGTCGAGATCACCGGCAGCGGCGCGGGCCCCCTTTCAGCAGATTGCTTCGCAATCGCCTGTCGGGCAATGGATGCTTCCGTGCTTCCGTGCTTCCGTGCTTCCGTGCTTCCGTGCTTCCGTGCTTCCGGACCTGCTTGGCCAAGTCCCTGAGAGCGAGCCGATCGCCTCGGTCACCGCCCCTCTCGGGATCATGCGTCGCATGACCCTGCCGGGCAGTGGACGGCGCCTACGACACCCGCGCCTGCCGCGACGCCATCGCGAACCGCGGCGCGGACGCTGTCATCCCGCCCCGGCGAAACGCCAAACCCTGGAAGAGGGACAGCCCTGGCGCAGGAGCGAGGAACGAGGCTCTGCGCACCATCAAGCGCCTCGGCCGCACCGACTGGCGACGATGGAGCGGCTATCACCGCCGCAGCCGCGCAGCGACGAAGCCTCTCGGGACATTGCTTCGCAATGCCCTGCCGGCCAATGGATGAACTGCATGAAGCTGCTCGGCCAGAAGCACATGGCCCGAGACTTCGACCGCCAGACAGCCGAACTCCAGATCCGCATCGCCATCCTGAACCGCTTCACTGCCCTCGGCACCCCCGCCACTCAACCCGTCGTCTGACCTCGGCCGGGAAAAGGGGGAGCTCGGCCTTCAGACGTCCCGTGCAACAGAGCCGGCCGAGACCTTACGGATGCTGGTCGAAAAGATCGTGCTCACTCCGGGGCAGGAACGCGGCGAAATCTGCGCGACACTGCATGGAGAATTGCGCACCATCCTTGAATGGACGGAACGGCAAAGATTGCCCAGTCCAGCCCCTCGGCGACGAGCGCCCGACCGACATCTATACAAATCACCCCGATGCAGACGGAGACCAACCGATCGTAGGCATCGACGGACTGGACCTCGACAAACTCAAAGCCCTGCAGAAGGACGTGAACAAGGCGGTCGAGGAGTACGACGAACGCCGCAAGAAGGAAGCCCGCGCCGAAGTCGAGGCCAAGGCCCGTGAACTAGGCTTCTCGTTGTCCGAACTCGCCGACGGGACCGGTAAGGCCGGGAAGAAGGCGCGGACGCCGCAGCCGGCCAATTACCGTCATCCCGAGAACGCGTCCCTGACCTGGAGCGGCCGCGGCCATCAGCCCGGGTGGATCAAGGAGGCGCTCGCGAACGGCACCTCGCTCGACGAGTTTCTGATCGAGCCGAAGAGCTCGTCCTGACGAAGCATCAGGCGACGAACCTCATGGAAGGGCAGGCCGACGGATGCCGCCGACCGACGACCAGCAGGAGGTGTTTCCGACGCGGCTGAAGCTCCGGCGGATCGACCCGGCGCGCAACATGCGGCGCTTCTATCTCATGCAGGTTTAGCCAGACCTGTTCGGCGGCGTGAGCCTGATCCGGGAATGGGGCCGGATCGGCTCGGGCGGGCGGACCCTCGTCGAGCATCATGCCGACGAGGGAGCGGCGATCACCTCGCTGCTGAAGATGGCCAAGACGAAGGCGCGTTGCGGATACGACGACCACTGGTGACCGTCGCAATCTGTGTCGGGATCGCCGTACAAGTTCCGGGCAGATCGTCAGACGTATGAGACGTATTGCAATCCAGAATGGAACGGGCCTTCGGCCCGTTCAAGATCGTTTTAACACGAATTACGGATAATGTTCAAAAGTGGTAAAGGATTTCGAGGTAACCTTCATCGTGGGTGAAAGTTCGTTCCGTGACTGCGCTCCGCAGATCAAACCTCCTATAATTTTACGCGGTAGGCTGCGTGTCCGTTGTCATCATAGGCGTCCGAGTTGCCATGGAAACGAAGCGAGTTCCGTCAGCGATGCGATCACCTGATCGGCGTCCACGAGATGACCCATATCAGGCGAACGTCGTAAGCCGATCGCCACGAATCCGCCTGCGCGGGCGGCGGCGAGACCGGACACGGAATCCTCGATCACGAGACAGGCTTCCGGGGGCAGCCCGAGATGCCGCGCTGCAAGCAGAAACGCGTCCGGCGCGGGTTTGCCGCACGCCACGTCGTTCCCGCCGACGATGACCACGAAGCGCGATTCGAGGCCCGCGAGACCGAGGATGTGCGACGCGAGAGAACTGCTCGACGCGACGGCCATCGGCACGCCCTGCCGACCGAGACGCTCCACGACGTCGCGGGCATCGGGAAACACCTCGAACCGTCCGGCATCCACACAATCGCGGTAGAGCCGCTCCTTCATCTTCACCACGTCGTCGATGTCCTTGTCCGTCGCCGTCGGCATCACCGCGCGCGCGCCGTCCCGGGCAAGCCTGCCGTCGACGAGCTGCCGGTATGCGGCGGGATCGAAGCCGTACCCATGCGCCGCGAAGCTTTGCTGCCATGCCTCGTAATGAGCCGGAACGGTATCGAGCAGGACGCCGTCGAGATCGAAGATGATGCCGGACGCACGCATGGGACCTCGACGTCTGAATGGGCTGCCAGCGTTTGGTATCAATCTCTGGACAGAACCGCGGACTGGAATAATCATGCAAGTTATGAATGTCGAACCCTGCTTGGTCGGTCCGTGACTGCAACGGCGTCGCTGCGTGATGCGTCCTACGAGCGAAGGGCGCGCTTTGCGGCCTATCTGTGGTCGATGCACGACATGCCGCAAGCCGAGATCGGTGGCGTTCTCGGGGGGGTATCTCAATCCCACGTCTCCCGCCTGTTGTCGCACGCCGAACGTGCCGGCTATCTCGTGATCGAGCGCCGCTTCGTCGACAGTGCGCTCAGCGACGAGGACCGGCGCGACCTGCGGGATCTCCTTGCGCCCTCGGGCCTGGTGGAACGGCTGGAGGCGTTCTGCGCGCGCCATGACCTGCCGGTGCCGAGCCTCGACGTGCACCAGAGCGGCCCCGGCGCGACGGCGGGCGCGATGGCGCTGCGCCGTCGGCGGTTCGGCCGGGCAGCGGCGGGGGGCATCCTCGCGCGACTGCGCGATCAGGCGACCGTCGGGGTCGCGTGGGGGCGGACCATCGGCGCGGTGATCGACGGCATGGCTCAGTCCAAGGCACCCCGGCCCCCGCAGGCCGAGGTGGAGGTCGTGCCGGTCTGCGCCGAACTGCTTCTGACCTCGCAGAGGGAGCTGTCCTCCAGCCGGATGGCCGAGCGGTTGAGCGAGGTACTCTGCGCTGCGCCGCATCAGACGCCGCAGCTGACCGGGTTCCCCGCCTACGTTCCCCGCCACTACGATGGCGCCGGGCGGGACGCGATCTGGCACCTTATTCGGAATGCCCCGAATTATGCGCGCATCCTGCACGGCCCCGACGCGCTTGTCGGGCGCATGGACGCCCTGATCACGAGCGTCGGCCATGCCGCGCTTCCGGTCCTCGGCGGGTTCGACGACCTGCTTCGCGCGGGCGGGATTGACGCGGAGGACCTGAAATCCCTCATCGTCGGAGATATCGGCGGCCTGTTGATCCCCCGGCCCGAGGCGAGCGACGCGGATTGTCGGCTCATCGAAGAGCTGAACGGCATGTGGACGGGAATTTCGCTCGCGCAGGTTTCGACGATCGCCGCACGGGCCCGGAAAACTCCGCTGCGGGCCGGGGTGATCGTGCTGGCGCTGCGTTCGGAGCGGGCGGCGACGCTTCTCGAGACAGTCCGGCACGGACTGGCGTCACACCTGGTGATGGATCACGATGCGGCAGAAGGTTTGAAGGCGCAGCTCGACCGACAGTCGCCCAATCACGTGGCGTAGGCGTCGGCGAGGCAGGCCTCCGCCTCCGCGAGCGTGCCGTAGGCATCGAGCGCCTGGCTAACGCAACGCCGGGCCCCGGCATAGTTCCCGAGCCGGGCCGCCATAAGGTGATCTCCGTGCAGCAGGTAGCCGAGCACCATGCCCGCTGCGAAGGAATCCCCGCATCCGGTCGTGTCCACGACGCGATCGACCTGCACCCGCGGCACGACACGTTCGCGCAACCGCCCGCGCACGCGGTCGTAGACCACGCATCCATGTTGATCGAGCGTCACGTAGAGCGCGCGGACCCCGCCCGAGAGGCAAATCTCCGCGAGGCGGGGCAGTTCGTCCATCGTCGGCTCGCCCTCGTCCGTCCGTTCGAACCAGACGTGACGCGCTTCCTCGAGGTTCATCTTTAGAAGGTCGATATGCGGCAGCCACACGTCGCGGTCGATCCAATCCTGCCGGAACCGCGTTCCGTCGGCGGCGCAGCCCATCGTCGGCCCGTGCGCATCGAAGGCGATCAGTCCGGTCGAGCGGGACCGAAGCGCACGCAGCGTCGCGAGGGGGACCTCGAAATCCGTGATCGGCACAACGATGAACGCGTCGTATCCTTCGAGACCGTCCAGATCGGTGCCCTGGATCGGCGTCATGCACCCGACCTGTGTTTCGTCGCGCCGGTTGTGGTCGCGATACTGCAAGCGGATCGCGGTTCCCTGGTCCTGCCGGTCCGAGATGCGGGAGGGATCGACAGCGTCGAACCCGGCGAGCAGCGCGCGGATGTCGGCAAGGTTCGCGGCGGAGACGTGCGCGACGGGATGCACGCGCACACGGCCAGCCCCCAAGGATGCGAGCGCTGCGGTGGTGTAGAGCGCCCCGCCGTATCTCTCGTCGGTCTGCCCCTCGCAGGTCACGATGACGTCGCGAGGGATCGGACCCAGCACCGCCACGCGCATGCCCCCTCCCGGTCGCCGAACGGGGCGAGCCTAGGCGCCGCTGCACCGCCTGGCAATCGGCGTGAAGGCCTGCACTGCGCGCAAGGCGGGGCTGTCGATTTGTGCGTTCCGCCGAGCGTCAGGCACGCCTAGATCTGTTCCCGATACCGAAACCGTATTCGATACCGGAGACTGACATGACCCGCCTGACCCGCCGCTTCGCCCGCGCCTTTGCCGCCCTGGTCCGCGAGGCCGCCCACGCCGCCCCGCGCATCGACGCCAGCCTACGCGACGGACGGTGACTTCGAACGGACACGGGCGGCCCGAAGGCCGCCCGTGTCCCGGCGTATTCTCCGCGTCAGGTAAAGATGAAGTAGGTTGAGACCACGATCGCCACGATCGCCGCACCCACGGGCTTGGCCAAGGCCCAGGGCGTCATGTCCACCGCGAGGCTGTCGCGCGGCACGAAGGCGCTCTCCCGCGGGCGGGCCCGTCCGATGGCCAGCATGATGCAGACGTTCAGGACGAACAGCAGCGCCATGACATGCAGGAAGTGCGGATAGTCGTCGGCTCCGACGACGAACTTCAGCCCGAACTGGCTCAGGATGTAGAGCCCGACGCCCGAGGCCAGCCCGACCTTCGCGGCCAGCGGCGGCACCCGGCGCGTGAAGATGCCGACGAGGATGATCGTCAGGATCGGGATGGAGTAGCAACCGTTCACCTCCTGAAGGTACCCGAACAGGCCTTGCGGCGCGTTCGCGATGAACGGGGCGATGATCATTGATGCGATCGCCAGGACGATGCCGAACTTCTTGCCCGCCGACACGACCTGCCTGTCGCTGGCATCCGTCCGGACGTACTGGCGATAGATGTCGATGCCGAAGAGCGTCACCGAGCTGTTCAGCGCGGAGTTGAACGAGCTCAGGATGGCACCGAAGAGCACCGCCGCGAAGAACCCCCTGAGCGGGAACGGCAGGACTTCCGAGACGAGCCGCGGATAGGCCTGATCGGCGACTTCGAGCTCGCCGTTGAACAAGTGCCAGGCGATGATGCCCGGCAGCACGACGATGATCGGCCCCAGTATCTTCAGGACGCCGGCGAAGAGCAGGCCCTTCTGTCCTTCCTTAAGGTCCCGGGCCGCGAGCGCCCGTTGGATGATGGCCTGGTTGGTGCCCCAGTAGAACAGCTGCACGAGCATCATGCCGGTGAAGATCGTGGCGAAAGGGACGCTCGCGTCGGGACCGCCGATCGCGTCGAACTTTTCGGGGTTGTCGGCGAACAGGGTGGAGAGTCCCACGAACGGATTGCCCCCGCCGATCGCCATGAGACCGAAGAGCGGAACCAGCAATCCCCCTGCGAAGAGGCCCACGGCGTTGATCGTATCGGACACGGCGACCGCCTTGAGGCCCCCGAAGATCGCATAGATCGAGCCGATGATGCCGATGGCCCAGACCGTGATCCAGAGCGCGGCCGTGTCGCTCACGCCGAGCAGTGCGGGCACGTCGAACATTGTGGAAAGGGCAAGCGCGCCCGAATAGAGGACGATGGGCAGCAGGACGATCACGTAGCCGGACAGGAAGAGCAGCGATACCGCCGTCTTCGTCTGTGCGTCGTAACGTTCCTCGAGGAAGCCCGGGATCGTCGAGATACCCGATTTGAGATAACGGGGAAGAAGGACGAGCGCGGTCACCACCATCGCGATCGCGGCGAGCGTCTCCCAAGCCATGACGAGGATACCTTCGGAATAGGCCTGCCCCGTCAGGCCGACGATCTGTTCCGTCGACAGGTTCGTCAGGAGCAGCGAGCCGGCGATCACGGGCGCGGTCAGAGATCGACCGCCCAGGAAATACCCATCCGAATGCTCCTCGTCCGTCCCCCGCGTCCAGACATAGGACAGAACCGCGACGAGCGCGGTAAACCCAATGAATGCGAGCCAGTTGAAAACGCCCATGATCACCTCCCTGATCACTTACTGATGGAGTAAGGATTGGCGAAAAGCGTTTATGATGGGTATGAAAATTGATAGCGGGCATACCTATGTCGCAGCTCAAGCTTCCGCTTAAAAGGCTCTCGGTCTCCCAATGTTGCTTGGCCTGCCCCTATCGGGTGGTCCGGTTTCAGTCTTAGTGCATGACGGGCCTTGGTGCCATCGTCGTTGCCTGAGGCGGAGACGAACCACCGCCGCGTGAAGGCAAGTGGACGGCTTCCGGCGCGGGCGGCCGATATCCCAGCGACGAGTGTGGCCGCGCGGTATTGTAATGGACGCGCCACGCCTCGATCACCACGCGGGCTTCGGCGAGGGAGTAAAATATCTCCCCGTTTAACAGCTCGTCCGTTGCCCGGCAGGCGATTGCAGAGCAATCTGCCGAGAGGGGCGGAGCTTCGAGTTGAAGCTTTCGCAGTAGCCGTTCTCCCATGCACTGCCCGGCAGGGCATCGCATGGCGATGTCCCGAGAGGGGGCTGCCGGGCTCGATGAACACCCTCTTAGCCCCCACCGCGTCGATCCAGCCCCGTACCGCCTTGGCGATGAACTCCGGCCCATTGTCCGATCGGACGTGACCGGGCACGCCTCGAAGGATGAACAGATCGGTCAGGACATCGATTACGGCGGTCGAGTTCAGCTTCCGGTCGATCCTGATCGCCAGGCATTCCCTGGTGAACTCGTCGATGACGTTCAGCATACGGAACTTCCTCCCGTCATGCGTCCGGCCCTCGACGAAGTCGTAGGACCAGACGTGGTTCGGGCGCTCGGGGCGCAGACGGATGCACGATCCGTCACCCAACCAGAGCCGGCCCTTCTTCGGTTGCCTCGGACGGCACTTTCAGCCCCTCCCGTCGCCAGATCCGCTCGTCCGTTGCCCGGAAGGCGATTTGCAACGCAAATCTGCCGGAAGGGGCGTTTCACGTTCACGGCCCAGCCGGCATCATGCAGCATGGCCGCGACCCGGCGGTAGCCGTAGCGTCCGTATTGACTGGCGAGCGCGACGATGTCCGCGGTCAGCGCGTCTTCGTCGGGGGCGGCCCCGCGGCATCTTCCGCTGTGTCGAACGATGCTGCCCAAGAACGCGGCAAGCGAAGCGCTCCGAGACGGAGAACGTTTGACGGACGTGATCGATGCAGGCACGGCGGCGGGCGGGGCTCAGAAGTTTTGCTGACGCAGACCTTCGGTTCCCGAGGCAGCCTCCTTCAAGATCAGCTTCTCGAGCGTGAGATCGGACACGGCCTTCCGCAGCCGTTCGTTTTCCTTCTCGAGTTCCTTGAGGCGCTTCACCTGGTCGGTCTTCAGGCCCCCGAACTCCTTGCGCCATCGGTAATAGGTGAACTGCGTCACGCCGATCGAGCGCACCGACTCGGCCACCGATCGGCCTTGCGATACCAGCACGTCGACCTGCCGGAGCTTCGCGACGATTTCCTCCGGCTTATGCCTCTTCTGTCCCATTCCTTCGTCCTCCATCTGGCTCGAAAGCCTACTTCAGGGAGGACCACTTTTCAGGGGGCAGACCAGCCGTATCTCGGGCCGATGCGGTGAGCGGGAAGCAATGCCGGATAATCGTCGGACTTCGTCGAATTGACGGCGATTGCCACGGTGACGATCTCGGGGTGCCGCGGTTTGGCCATTCGGTCTCGTCAGTTCGCCGCGTATGCTTCTCGACCTGCTCCGATACCACCGATATCGGTGAAAAAGGCCGGGCACGAGATGTGGCTTTGTTGCGTTCGCAATCGTCGTGACGACGGTTTCAACAGCCTGCCATCCAGCGATCCGCTTCATCAAGTCTTCCGACCGGGCACGGAAGCCGGGAAGGGACGTATCATGCGGGAGTGTCAGTCAGGCATCAAATCGAGTGCGTCGCCCTCGAGAATTTCGCCCGTTCCTGCGCTTTCCCCGTCTTTCATCCATTCGAGCAACGTCCCATCGATGGTCGCCTGGTAACAGCCGAACTCCGTATCGGGGTAGCAGACGCCATCGTCGGTGATCTCGTATCTGCCGGACGTCGAGGCATCGTGGTAGGTGCCGTTTTCGCCGAAGTAGCTCGAATAGCCACCCCCGCCCATGTCGCCCTGGAACGTGTTGCCGACCAAAGCGTCCTGCAGTTCCTGCTGCGTTGCCGCGTTGACCGAGAAAGCTAGACAACTCGAAGCCGCTGCAGCGGCAATGCGCATGATCGTCATGGTGGATCCCTTTCTTCGGACGTGAGTGTCAGACAAGCTAGCGGCCAACAGGGCTGCGGTTAGTTGGGTTCGCGGAATAAACTTCCGTAGTCTCGTCGCGGATCAGAGAATGAACACGTCCTCATCATAGCTGCCTGCGGCTCGCCTTCCATCCTCCAGGAGGACGGTGAAATCCGCGGCGATGTTCCGGTCGACGTTGCACATCAGCATCGTGCCGGAGCCGGCTTCATCCTCTTCCAGCCAGAGCGCGCCGGGCCCCGCCTTGCGGACCTCGCGCGCCGAGGCCAGGCCGAGGAAGACGAAGCTATCGTCGCGCGCCGAGCCCACGCGGGCGTCCAGTACCGAGAGATCGATACGGTCCGTCCGCGGGTCGAAGTCCAGGACGACGTCCATCGCATCGGGGGTCGAGTCCGCGACATCGGCGAAGCAGAACGTGTCCTGCCCCTTGCCGCCGAACAGAAGGTCGGCTCCGCGCCCGCCTTCGAGCGTGTCGTCTCCCGTACCGCCGCGCAGCCGGTCGGCGCCGCCGCCACCCTCGAGACCGTCCTGGCCGGCATGTCCAAAGAGGACGTCGCGGCCAGCCTTGCCGTCGATGCGATCGGCCTCGGCCGAGCCTCGGATCATGTTGGCTTCGCCATCGCCGCGCAGGACGATCCGCTCCGCTCCGTTCTCCCAGTTCCGGAACTCCCAGTCTTGCAGCGAAACATCTGCGTCCGCTTCGGATTGGACGCGCAGGACCAGGGTGTCGCTGCTGTCGGCGGCTTCGTTCCCGACGACGATCATGTCGTCGAACCCGCGGGAAGCCTCGAGCGTCGCGGTCGAGAGGATCAGGCGCTTGTCCTCGTCGGCGCCGGTGGCGAACCGGAACACCTCGACGGACCGGGCGGACAGGCCGGAGAGATCGTAGCGTCCGTCGCCCTCGAGGAGGATGCGGTCGAAGCCCTTGTCGCCGTAGAGTACGTCCGCGCCGTCCGCGCGGTCGACATCGCCTGCATACCGGAAGGTGTCGCTGCCGCGCAGGCCCCAGAGCTCGTCCTGCCCGTCGCCGCCGGTCAGGACGTTGCGGGCGGCGTTGCCGACGATCAGGTCGTTGCCACGCCCGCCGATGGCGTTCTCGATCCGTGAGGCGGTGTCGCCCTCGTGAAGCGCGGCGTTGTAGATGTTGCCGCGGGCACGGATGTCGTAGCCCTCATCCAGTTCGGCGAGCTGCCTGTCCCTGAAATGGGAAAACCTGGCGGGCCGCAGATCGAGCGACAGATCGCTCCGGTAGGCGCTCAGGTCGTAGGTGTCGGTTCCGCCGCCATCCCAGATCGTTGCGAAGATGCGATTGCCACCGGGCCGGATCGCCACTTCGCCGTCGACCAGCGTCTCGCCCGAAGAGGGCGACCAGGAATAGACCGTGTCCCCGGCGTTGATGTCGTAGTTGGCGCCGTAGAGGTACTGAAGAGCGGCGATGTCGCCCATCATGAAGGTCTGGGGACTGCTCCAACCTTCGATGCGATTGTCGGCGAACGGGTCCTCTCCCTCATAGTTCCGGTAGGACATGACCGAGTATTCAACCCAGTCCCACTCCTCGGCAACGGTCTCGATCCAACCCGCTTTGTCGTGCGGATGCTTGAGGCCGAGACCGTGGCCGGTCTCGTGGAGATGCGTGAACCATCCGAAGTTGCCGGCCTCGGGCTCGCGATAGCCGCTGTAGCTCGGCCCGAACCAGATATCGCCGTCGTCCTCAGCTGTCGGGGTTATGAGGCCGCCCGGAAAGTCGGCGACCATGGCCGTGCCGAGTTTTTCGCTTCCGGTATTCGCAAAACGGAGATGGGCGGGTTGCTCGTTACCGGACGACGTCTGCTCCGACACGTTCAGTCTGGTGAAGCCCTCGACGGCGA
This sequence comes from uncultured Jannaschia sp., assembly GCF_947494055.1. GTDB lineage: Bacteria > Pseudomonadota > Alphaproteobacteria > Rhodobacterales > Rhodobacteraceae > Jannaschia. The sequence continues at coordinate 10,986 of NZ_CANLTR010000029.1, forward strand.
CCGCGGCACTGGCCTTGGGACCGACATCCGCGTCTAGGGCGAACGCGACCGCTGTCTCCTGCTGCGCGGTGATGGGCTCGAACTCGCGCAGCACTTGCCTGTGCGCGACCTTGACCCTGTCGGTCCCGGGCGATGTGTCGTCGGGCGTGTAGGCGTATTCGGACCGGCTGTCGGGGAACGCGTAGGTGATCTCGCTCCCGACCCATCGCGTGCCCCAGAGGAGCCCATTGAGGAATGTCTTGACCGTATCGTCATACGGTCCGACCTCGTCCATCGGCCGCACCCGCTCCACGGGATGAAACGTCCCACTCATTACCACTTTCCCCCCACACGAGCGTCCTCCGCCAACGGGTAAGACGCTTCACAATGACCCTAGGTCATCTCAATTTTGAGGATTCAGGCAAGCACGAATATCGTCAGGGCTGCAGATCGCCCTGCTTTCTGTCTTGCTCCCGCAGACGCTACTTGTCCGCCGCCGCCCGGGCCGCATCGGCCCTGAGCGCGGTGTAAAGGGCGGACTTCCCGACCTTCACCCGTGCCGCGGCCTCGCGGACGGTGAGGCCCTGCGCGATCAGGCGGCGGGCACGGGAGACCTTCTCGAGCGTGGCGGCTATTGGTCGGCCCCCCTTGCGACCACGGGCAGCCGCGGCGGCGAGGCCGGCCCCGGTACGTTCCCGGATGAGGTCGCGCTCGAACTGCCCGAGCGCGCCGAAGATGTGGAAGACGAGCCGCCCCGTGGGCGTGGTGGTGTCGATGGCCTCGGTAAGCGAGCGGAAACCCACGCCCCGTGCTTCGAGGTCGGCGACGGTCTGCAGCAGATGCGTCATGGAGCGTCCCAGACGATCCAGCTTCCAGACGACAAGGGTGTCGCCCTCGCGCAGGTAGCGCAGCGCCTCCGTCAGGCCCGGTCGCTCGGCCTTCGCACCCGACACGCCGCGATCCTCGAAGACGCGTGTCGTACCCGCAGCGGCAAGGGCGTCGAGCTGCAGGGCGAGGCTCTGCTCGGCGGTCGAGATGCGGGCGTATCCGATGAGGGACATGGGAAAGGTTCGAAAAGGGGACGTCGGCGCCATCCGTCCACAAACCCGTCCGGCAATCAAGTTGTCCGACATCTCGTCGCCTAAGGTATTCTCGGACATATTTGTCGCGGCTCCGACAAATGTCGGTTTGCCGGACGCCGTCGTCACCGGACCAGGAAGGTCCGCAGGCGTGTCCCCGCCGCGGCTTGTCCGATTACAGAGCACCCGGCATCGTCCTCTTCCGGGTGGTCTGTGGGATGTCGGACCGCGATCCAGATCGCACCGTGTTGGACCGTATCGACGAAATGGTACGTTCGTGCGTCGGAGCAGGCTTGAGCATTCCGCCTGTGATAACACTCACTGTGAGGCGGGGGATCCAGCTAGAGTCCGATTTCGAGCTCTTCGGCGATTGCGGCGAGACGGCGATCCCGTGTCCAGAGCGACGAGCCGGGTGCCAGAAGACACGACGCGACGAGAGACGCGTCGACATACCCGATGCCGCGGCTGAACAGATGCCGGGCGTCGATCAAGGTCCGTACCTCATGGGCCTCTGCCACGGGTAATCCGGGCAATCGGTCGAGAAGGGTCAGCACGCCGTCCCGGTCCCGCAAGGAACCGAGGGCAATTTCGGCGACCACGAAGGGATGGCAAGCAATCGCTCCCGTAGAAAGCCGACGCGCCAGCTCGGCGTCGCCAGCCCTTAGATGATCGATCCAGATCGACGTGTCCGCCAGGATCACGCAGGCGGCCTGTGACGGGGCGCTGCTTCGATCTCCGGCTCGGTGCCGCCTAGCCGGGCCAACCGCCTGGCGCTCTCGCGCTCGATCAGCGCCGTCAGAGCCTCCCGAAGGAGAACGCCGCGCTCGCGGACACCCGTCAGCTGCGTTGCCTGATCAAGAAGCTGATCGTCGAGGGTCACCGTCGTACGCATGGCAAGCTCCGCATTCAGATAAGTGTCATGTGATGCACAAATCCGTTCACGGCAAGCGGTCCGTACCGGTCGCCGAAAACCTCCCAGAACTGTCAGAATTCCGAACGGGGTTTCTGGATAGACTAACCCACTGATGCTGCAGAACCGATCAAACGCGCCACAACCGGCGGTCCGTGGTACGAATGAAATTCGACGCAAAGTGTGTCGCAGTCACAGCAGCGCAGGGTCTGCGCGATCAATAGCGAAAGAAGCAGTCGCGAGGCTGGGTCAATGTCGCGACCTGACAGGATGGCAAGGTCCGGCTGCACGGCACGTACCGCGTAACCTCACTCGGGCCGATCGAGGCTTTGCACATCTCGCCCTGGGGCGGGACTGTCCGAACGGGTGGTACGGACGGCCGGGCGGGAGCGAGGATGTCCTGGCGCCGTCCATTTCTTGAATCTGCGTCGAAAACCTGCATCTGACCCTGGTTTCGCCGAAGCAGCGTCGCACGAACCTGCGCGTTGTTTTCAGTCTCCTCGTTCGGTGCGCCTGCCGCTCGCGTAAGGGGGACAGGATCGCTCGTCGACGCTGCGGTCGGTGCGACCCTCTGTTCCGTCGCAGGTTGGCATCCCCCGACGAGTGTCACGGCAAGGACGTGGAACAGGACGTAACGCATACCGGAGGACACCTTGTGATCTTTTCCGACCGAACCGATTGATCTACAGCAACCAACGGCGAAGTCGCAGAGAATGAGTTCGATAACTGCGAGATTCCGGGACGCTCGGTAGCGGTACGATACGGAAGTCGACGAAAGAACAATCGCATTGAGGGAGTAGAGCACGAGGCGTGGATCGCCACGTCCCCCATCACGCCGTAGCGCAACGCGCGCGCCCATGAAGTCCCACGCGATCCGCGCCCGCTTGGTTGCGGATACTTCTGCGGACAGGTGAACGGCAAAACCCTGGTGTATGCTCGGCCACTGCCCTTGCGAATGGCGATTGAAGGCTGACCATATCAAGATGGAAACTAGAGGCTATCGCCTTCAGTGACTCGTCTCGTCGGGCGGGCGACAAGGACAAAGTTACTTCGCCATTACCGAAGGGTCGCCTTCTTCTGGTTCCGGGTTTTACCCCCCAGCCACCAGATCACCAAGGCCGCGGCAATCGCGAGGCCGATCCACGTCAGGACGATGAAGAGGTCCGTGCCAAACCCTGTTTCGAGCCGGATCTCCGCAGCGCGCTCTGTCGCCCAATGCAGCGCCTGATGGCCGGTGAGGACGGAGATCACCAATATTCCAGCCCTCTCCATCCCCGGGGTCCGGAAGATCGATGCAAGGAAGGGCACGGCGACGGCCAAGAGGAGAACCTGCCCGATCTCGATGCCGACGTTGAAGAACATGAGGGAAATCACGAGATGAGAGCCGGCGAACTGTACGACGTCTGTCAGCGTGCTCGCGAAGCCGAATCCGTGTACGAGCCCGAACCCGAAGGCGAGACGCCAGCGGAACCGGCTGCCGAGGCCCAGGGCGTTCTCGATAGCCATGTAGAGGATCGATACCGCGATGAGCATCTCGACGAGCGGAAGGAACCAGCTCGCCGAAGGGGCAAACCCTAATGCTGCGGGAACCAACGTAGCGGAATGGCCCAGCGTGAAGGCCGTGACCACGCCGAGGAGCCGCCGAAGATCGCGATAGAGTGGAAGGATCAGGCAGAGCAGGAACAGCAGGTGATCCGTGCCGATCAGGATGTGCTCGACGCCTTTGGTAAGGAACAGGAAGCCACTCTGGTACCATGCGGGATCGAGGGCGATCTCTTCGACGGAGCCGTCGATGTCGAGGACGTTGAGTGCACCATCCTCGCCGACGATGCTGATGGAAATCAGAATGCGATCTGTCAGACCCTGTGGCAGGTCCATCCGCAGCGCATAGCGGGCCGCAACACCGACAGCGGGATACTGCAAGCGAATGTCGAAGAACCCCTGATTCCAGAAGATATTGCTCTCCGCGGGCAGCGGCGGGCCCATGATCGCCTCGGCGGCGCTCTCTAACGTTCCGAAGGTTCGCTCGGACGGTTGCGATATGCGGCTCTGCACCTCGACCGGCGTTAGTATCCGGTCTGCCGACGCGATCGCAAAGGCGGAGGTCACGGCCCTCTCGGCGCGCGCCATCCCGTCGTCGAGTTTCGCGAGGTCGAGGTAGCCCGGCCCGCGCTTCGCCAAGTTGACGTTCGTCAGGAGAACCAGCGGCACGCGCAGGACGAGTTCCGGCCTGTCCTTTCGTGCATCGAAGAATCCCGAGACGAGAATTTCTCCCGGCAGATCGTGCGCCCGCCCTGCGGCCGGCAGAAGCAGGAGCACGATGGCGAGGACGAATGAGACGAGGCGCAGCATCCGGATCTCCTTCGCAGGCGTCCGGCCGCTTCGTTCCGCGGCCGGACGTTCCGCACCCTATTGTGAAACGAGTTCGAACTTCTGGGCGCGCTTTCCCGTGTCCACTTCGGCCGTGTAGATGTTCCCGGACGAATCCAGTGCCAGGTTGTGGACCCAGTGGAACTGACCGGCGTAGCGGCCATGACGCCCGAAGCGGTCCACCAGCTCACCGGCCTCACGGTTGATGGTCTGGATCTGGTTGTTCTCGCCGTCGGCATTGTGAAGCCAAGTCTGCGCGTCGTCCGGGGAGAGGTCGAGATCCCAAATCGAGCCGTTGCCGAGAGTTTCGCGGTTGAAGACGAACTCCTCCACGAATGTTCCATCCTTCTGGAACACCTGTATGCGGTTGTTCACCCGGTCGCAGACATAGACCAGACCGTCATCGGCGATCCTGACACAATGAACCGGATTGCCGAACGTGTTCACGGGCTCAGCCTCGGGATCATAGGCAGCGAGTTCACCGTCGTTTGGCTCCTCCCCGTAGGCGCCCCAGTGGCGAAGGTATTCCCCGGTCTCGCCGTCGAACACGATCACGCGCCGGTTCTGGTAGCCGTCGGCGATGTAGGCCTCGTTTGTCTCGGGATCGACCTCGATATCCGCGGGCCGTCCTAGAAGCTCGGTGTCGTTGCTCCCGCCGGTTTCGCCCGGGCGGCCGATCTGCAGGAGGAACGTGCCGTCACGGCTGAACTTCAGCACCTGGTGATCGTTTTCGCCGTTTCCGGCGATCCACACGTTGTCGTTCTGATCGACGAAAATGCCGTGCTCGTTTTCAGGCCAGTCGTAGCCCTCTCCGGGGCCGCCCCATTGCTGAACGACGTTGCCGTCCTGATCGAACTCCACGACCGGGCTCATCGGCACGCAGCACGTGGAACGCGGGGGATTCTGGGCGGCGCCGGCCTCGTCCTCCGTAAGGGAGGCGGGCCTCTGGACGATCCAGATATGGTCCTGTCCATCAACCGCGATGCCCGCGACCTGACCAAGAATTTCTCCCTCCGGCATGGTCGGCCAGGATGGATCCACTTGGTATTCGGGCGGCTCCTGCGCCAAGGCCTGGCCGGTGAGAGCCATGCCCGACAGGGCAAGCGCCACTAGCCCGGCGGCTATGCCGCCGGTTGTCTGATCGATCCGTGTCATGTCAGCTCCTCCCAAAGCCTGCGCAGGAACTTACCGACGGGTCAGACTGGCAATCCGGGTGTTATTCCCTGCGCACGGATCGATTGTGTAACGAATTTGTGATTCGATCAACGAATAAGCAAGATTGTTTCCTGTAAAGTCGCAGCGGTTAGCGGTTAGCGGTCCGCCCTACGCCGCTGTCGGTGAACTCGACAGCGCGAACCTCGAGCGTCGCCTCGTCGATGGCGAGATGGACCTTGCGCCAGACGCGCCGCCGAGCCCCGCCGTGCTTGCGCGCGTGCCATTCGCCCTCGCCCCGGACCTTGATGCCGGTGCTGTCGATCAGCAGATGGAGCAATCCGCCCGAGCCCCGATAGGGCAGCTGCACGGCGAGCGTCTTCTGACGGCGGCACAGCGTCGAGAAGTCCGGCACTGGCCAGTCCAGGCCCGCCAGCTTCAGCAGGCTCGCCACGAAGCCGATCGTCTGCCGGAGCGGTAGGCCGAACAGCACCTTGATCGTGAGGCAGGTCTGGATCGCGGCGTCCGAGAAGGTCTGCTGACGGCCGCGCTTGCCCGACGGCGCCGCGTGCCAAGTCATGCCAGGATCGAACCAGATCGTCAGCGAACCGCGCTCACGCAGCGACGCGTTGTAGGACGACCTGTTCAGGGTGCGGTAGCGTGTGGGTGCAGGCTTGGACATCCCGCCCAGCTATGCCGCCGGACTCCCGATGTGAATCCCGAGAAGGCTTTGCGCAACAAGGCCTCCCGCCAGGGGAATCCTGAATCCAATCAAGAGCGACACGCTCTAGAGCCGCGAGGTGATTGCCGCCGCTAGATCGGTCCGCTCCCAGGAGAAGCCCCCGTCCTCGTCCGGCGCGCGGCCGAAATGGCCGTAGGCCGCCGTGCGCTGGTAGATCGGCTTGTTGAGGCCCAGATGCGTGCGGATGCCGCGCGGTGTGAGGTCCATCGCCCCCGCTACCGCCCGCTCGATCGCGGCGTTGTCGGTCTCTCCGGTCCCGTGCGTATCTACGTAGATCGAAAGCGGCTTCGCCACGCCGATCGCGTAGGAGAGCTGCAACGTCGCGCGCGTGGCCAGCCCCGCCGCCACGATGTTCTTCGCGAGATAGCGCGCGGCATAGGCCGCCGAACGGTCCACCTTGGTCGGGTCCTTGCCCGAGAAGGCCCCGCCTCCGTGCGGGGCCGCGCCGCCGTAGGTATCGACGATGATTTTGCGCCCCGTGAGGCCGGCATCCCCGTCGGGACCACCGATCACGAACTTGCCGGTCGGGTTGACCCACCATTCCGTCGAGGCGTCGAGCCACCCCTCCGGCAGCACTTCGCGAATATAGGGCTCGACGATGGCGCGCACGTCGTCGGAGGTCAGGTCCTCGTCGATATGCTGCGTCGACAGGACGAGGGACGAGACGCCGACGGGGCGGCCATCCTCGTACCGCAAGGTCAGTTGCGACTTGGCATCCGGCCCGAGCATCGGCTCGCGGCCGGATTTGCGCGCCTCTGCCAGCCGCCGCAGGATGGCATGCGCATAGTGGATCGGCGCGGGCATCAACTCCGGCGTCTCGGAACAGGCATAGCCGAACATGATCCCCTGATCGCCGGCGCCCTCCTCCTTCTCGTTCGTCGCCACGACGCCGGCCGCGATATGCGCCGATTGTTCGTGCAGGAGGTTCGTCACCTCGACCGTCTCGTGGTGGAACTTCTCCTGCGCGTAGCCGATGTCGCGGATGCAGTCCCGCGCGATGCCGTCGATCCGGCCCATCATGTCCGCGAGTCGCGACGGGTCGGACAGCCCGATCTCGCCGCCGATCACCACGCGGTCGGTGGTCGCGAAGGTCTCGGCGGCTACCCGCGCCTCGGGCTCCTCCGCGAGCAGGGCGTCGAGGACGGCGTCGGAAATGCGATCGCAGACCTTGTCCGGATGCCCCTCGGAGACGGATTCCGAGGTGAAGGAATAGTTCTTGCGGCTGCTCATGGGGTGCTCCGATTGATGGTCACGCCCCGTCAGGAAGCCGTTGGAGCGACCGCTATCGACTAGGGACGATCGGGGAGACGCACAACTCCGATTCGTCCGGAAAAGATGACACAGCATGCCGCGAGCAAGAAAAGGGTTATCAGCGCCGCCCAATCCCCGGTCGCAAGGTACGGGGTCGGCGGAAGCGCCGGCGGGAGGGCGGCGTCGAGATGCCCGTGGACCTGCAGCGGCAGGCTGGCCAGCACCGTCCCGCGCGCGTCGATCGCCGCCGAGATGCCGGTATTGGCCGCGCGCAGAACCGGGAGCCCAGACTCCGCGGCGCGCAGCCGCGTGAGCGCGAGATGCTGCTGCGGCCCGAAGCGCCGCCCGAACCAGGCATCGTTCGTCAGATGCAGAATCGCGCGCGGCCGGTCGACGCGCGCGATGTCCTGCGGAAAGATCGCCTCGTAACAGATGAGCGGCAGAACGGGCCCGACCCCCGGCGCGTCGAGGAGCGCTGGCCCGTCCCCCGGCGCGAAGGTCCCGGCGAGTCGGCTCGCCAGCGGGCCGATCCCGACAAGGTCGAACAGGCCCTGCATGGGAAGGAACTCGCCGAAGGGGACGAGCCGGTGCTTGTCGTGGATCGCCGCGACCTCGCCCGACGGGCCCTCAAGAAGCGCAGCCGAATTGCGCGGGTGCCCGTCCGGGCCGTAGCGCTGCACGCCGATGAGGAACGGCTCGCCCCCCGCCGCGTCCGCAAGGATCGGCCGGAGGTCGTCGGGCGCCGCTGGCAGCGACACGCCGTAGAACAAGTATCCCTGACCGAGGACCAGCAACGCAACAGTCCTCCGTGCCGTCCCTGCCGCATGATGCGACGCCCGAGGAGATGCTGGCCTATCACCAGCGCTTCAGCAGGCTGGCTCACGACCTGTAGAACTGCCTCGAGCTTGAGCACGACCGATTGGGAAAACGGTGTCTTCTCGGAGGCGGTCGCGGAGGGGCGAACGCGCGAGGTATTCGACGCGAAGATCCCCCCTTTCGGCAAGCCCAGTGCCGATTTGGACGCGCTCCGCGGTCGGGCCTGGGACGATGTCCTGCATGTCTGCGCCCTCTAGAGGCCGAACAGAAAGGTGGACACCTCCGCTTGCTGACTCGCAGCAGCGCTCTGAGCTTGGCGGGGTGCATGATACGGCCCTGGCGAGCGGCCTCGGACCGTCTTTGGCGTTTTATAAGGCCGGATCGCCCGCCCTTTCCGGTCAGGCGGGTGCAGGTCGGCTGTCGATCCACCGCCATCGGGTCATGTTGTAGACGAGATTGGCGAGCGTGATCGTCGCCTAGGGGCGCTTCAGCCCGATCGTGCAGATGATTATCCCCATGCGGGCCTTCTGCTCGTCAGCCGACTGGCCATCCTTGATCGCCGCCTTCTCCCCCTCGGTGTTCCGCTGCCGGGGCGCCGCGGCCAGGCTCGCGTTGACGATCTGGCTGCCCCGCGGCGGGTAGCCCGCGGCCGTGATGGCCTAGTCCAGGCGCTTGAAAAGATTCTCCAGCGCGCCGGCGCAACCAACGCCTCGCGGAGGTCCCATAGGGTATTCGCGTTAGGGACCCGGTCTTCCGGCCCGAACTGGCAGAACCGCATCCACGACAGCTGGTCCCGGACGAGATACTCGGTCTGGTCGAGTGAGAGCCCGTGCAGCGATTGCACGACCAACTTCCGGAACTTCAGCACTGGGTCGAACGGTGGCCGGCCGCCCTTCCAGCGCTGCGGCCGACCGAGGGCACCTTCCAGCACCGGCCGGAACATCTCGAACTCCATCGTCGCGGCCAGCGTCTCCAGCAGATCACCCTGCGCGGAGATCTCCGCCAGCCGCTCCGTGATCGACCAGAACCCAGCTGACGCGTCATCGCTACGCCCCTGTTTCTCGGAAACGGAGTGAATCACGAAACCCTGCTCAGAGCGAGGTTTCCGGAGGTGTCCAGCGCTCCGCCGGGTGTTCGGCGACAGCCACTACGGCATACCAATATGCAAAGCGCATCCCGTGCGAGCGCGAGGGTCGGATGCACGACGACATTCGCATGGCCGGCGTCGAGGAGACCTTATTATCGCGCCGCAGGACGCCGGACTGGGCAGGTCAGACATTGGCGCGGGACGGAACACTGCCGGGCCGGGCGCGCGCGAGCGCGGCCGTCAGCATGCCCGCGATTGCCGCTTTCAGAAGGTCTCCGGGGATGAAGGCCGCAGTGAGGAGGGCCGCCTCGGCCAGCGACCGGTCCAGCACCACCGCCATCCCGACGACGCCGAACGCATGGTCGATTCCGATTCCCCCGACCACGGCAGCGAAGCCCGCGACCAGGGCGAGGTTCGCGCCCCGCCAGTGTTCGACGATCCAGCCGGTAACAAAGGCCGCCACGGGGAAGCCCACGAGATAGCCCACGGTGGGCGAGGCGAAGACGCCGAGGCCGCCGCGCCCGCCGGCGAGAAGCGGCAGGCCTAGGGCGACGAGGCCGACGAAGAGCAGGACTGCCATCACCCCACGCCGCGCGCCCAGGACGGTGCCGGCGAGCATCACCCCCAGCGACTGCGCCGTAACCGGGACGCCGAAGGCCAGGATGATCGGTGGAACCAGGCCCAGAACGGCGATGAGAGCCGCGAAGAGCGCGATCATGGCCACGTTGCGTTCCATTCAGGTCTCCTTGTTGGAAATGAGGCCGCCCCGCGCCTTCAGGGCCTCAGACACACGCTCGGCGTCGTCGAAGGCGAGAAGAGTGAAGGGCAGGATGATGCGCCAGCCAGGTCGGCGGCGCGAGCGGGCTCGCCACGCTTGCATGAGGTCCTCGGCCCGATCAAGGAGGACCGGCGTCATCCGGATCACCAGGGCGATGGCGATCTCGAGTGCCCGGGTCTGTAGGCCGAGGCGGCGGAACGGCCGGCATAGGAAGGCGACTACGTCGACCATGTCGGTGAGTCGCGTGGTCATGGTAACCAGATTGGCCAGCGCCACGGCGGAGATCATGCGCAGGGCAATTCCAAGCCCGTGAGCGGGGCGTCCCTCAATCGCTGCCCAGGCGATGACGACGATCAGAAACGGCCAGAGCCTCGCTAGGCGCCGCAGGCCCGACGCCATAAAGGACCGACCCGGGAGTGAATAGAGCGTCAGGATTAGGACCGCGACCGCAGCGATCAGCGCTAAGCTGTCAAGATAGAAGAGTGCCGCCGTGGCCAAACATAGCCCGCCAAGCTTAGCGCCGGCCGGCCATGCATGGGCTCGGGTTTCAACCGGGGAGGTCAGCGAGATCATGGTTCCGCCCTAGGTCATTCATAGCAGCGATGTACTCCGGCAGGACCTGTTCGGCAGGTCCGACCATGCAGATCCGGCCCTCATCCAGCCACAGCACCCTGTCGCAATCGCCGAGATCGGCCGGATCGTGGGAAACGTGGAGGACGTTTCCCTCGAACCGTCGCAGGTGCCGCGACAACTGCATCTTCGTCGGGATGTCGAGTCCGGCGAACGGCTCGTCGAGAACGAGAAGTCGGGGGGCCATGGCCACGACCGAAATCAGGCAGACAAGGTGCTTCTGACCATGTGACAGGGTCGCGACGGAGGCGCCGGCCCAATGGACACGCCCAAATTTCTCCAGCATTCGGCGCGCTTCCGCCTCCGCCTCGGCGCGGGAGAGGCTCTGCTGGCCGAGACCGAAGGCGATCTCTTCCAAGACGGTGGGAAAGATCAACTGGTGGTCGGGATTCTGGAACAGGATGCCGACCTCGGCCAAGGCCGCCCGGCGATCCGCGGCTGGGTCGATCCCGTTCAGCCGCACGGTCCCGGAAGTCGGACAGACGAGTCCCGCCAGAAGCCGCGTTAGCGTAGACTTGCCCGATCCGTTTCTCCCCACCACGCCCAGTCGGCCGACATCGAGGTCGAGATCGAGAACACCGAGCACCCGACGGCCCTCGCGAACGAGGCCGATGCTCGAAAGTTCGAGCCGGCTGCGCCGCTCGGGGTGATCCATTCCTTGATCGCCAGGCGAGAGGGTTTCTAGTGTCATCGTCTGAACGGGCACTGCTTCGCCACCGATATATTTCGGCGCGGTGCAGCTCGCCGGTACCGGCGAGGGCGTGCGCGTGCAAGAACTCGACCATCCCGCATCACCTTCGGCAGGCGATCTGCCGCCCCACGCCATGGCGGCGAGGCCGGAGGTTCGGGCGAGCCGGCCGCGCTGCGCCACGTGCCGTTCCCTCACGGCGATCACGCAGGTTCGGGACGGAGCAGTATCTTGCCCCGGTGATCCGCGGCCTCCATGGTGGCATGGGCCTGTGCGGCCAGGTCGAGCGGTAAGACCCGATCCGTCAGCGTCTTCAGCTTGCCCGCACCGAAGAACGGCCAAACCTGCTCTTCGAGTTCTCGCGCGATCTGAGCCTTGAACGCCGGGCTGCGCGACCGAAGCGTTGAGCCAGTGAGGGTGAGCCGCTTCAACATAAGCGGCATCAGGTCGATCTCGATTTTGGAGCCCTTGTTGAACGCGATCTGCACGAGACGCGCATCGGCCCGCGCCGCCTTGATGTTGCGGGCCACGTAATCGCCGCCAATGATGTCGAGAATTGCGTCGGCGCCGCCGGCCTCCCGGACGATCTGCACGAAATCCTCGCGGCCGAAGTCGATTGCACGCTCTGCGCCGATCTCGCGGCAGAACGCGCAATCCGCCTCCGCCGCCGTGGTAAAGACCCGCAGGCCCATGGCCTTGCCGATCTGGATCGCGGTGGAGCCGATCCCGCCCGCTCCGCCGTGGACGAGGAGGATGCCGCCCTCGGGCAGGGCGCCGGGATGGAAGATGTTGCTCCAGACTGTGAAGTAGGTTTCCGGAAGACCCGCCGCGTCGGTTTCGTCGACCCCGTCGGGGATCGGCAGGCAATGCTCAGCGTCCACTGCCACGTACTCTGCGTAGGCCCCGCCGTTGGTCAGTGCGACCACACGGTCGCCGACCTTCCAGCGTCCGACCTCCTTGCCAACGGCCACGATTTCCCCGGAGGCCTCAAGCCCCAAAAGGTCGGATGCCCCTTTCGGCGGCGGGTAATGGCCGCGCCGCTGGACGAGATCGGGGCCGTTGACGCCGGTCGCTGTCACGCGCAGGCGAACCTCGCCGGGCCCCGGCTCGGGAACGAGGCGGCGGCCGGTTGCAAGGACTTCGGGGCCACCGGGTTCGGAGATCTCGATGACGGTCATGCTCTCGGTCATATGTGTCGTTTTCTCTCTGCTGAGTGCTGGCGGGATTTAGGCGGCGATCATTGAGCGCAGGGCGGCCGCGAAGGCCGTTGGCCGTTCGTGCGCAACCCAGTGCCCGGCGCCCGGAATGACGGTAATCGGACAATCCGGGTCGACTTGCCGTAACAGGGCGATGCGGTCGGCCATATCGTTCGCTGCGATCGCGTCCTTCTCGCCCCATATCAGGCCAAGCGGTCGGGGAGTGCGGTGCAGACTGTCGATGAGATACGGCTGAGCGGAGATTGCGCGGCTGTCGAACCGCGCCGCGGCGGCGTTCGCCGCGTGAATTTCCAGTGTCTCAGCATCGAGGGTCGAGGTGTCGGAGATCATGAGCGTGGCGAGGTTGTGACGATAAACGGACGCTTGGTCCTCCGGCGGTAATGATCGCCAACGCCGAAGCGGAAGGCGTCTTGACCCCGGAAGGCCAAGCCCGCTCGTCCCCACGAGCACGAGTCGGCCCAAGCGCTCGCCTATACCCTCTGTCAGAAGGCCCGCAACGAGCCCTCCGAAGGAGAACCCGACCACGTTCAAGCGCGACGCCTCGGGCATGAGCACGTCGAGGGAGGCGCGCAGCGTATCCACGAGGCTCCGTACGTCTGCGGTGTGCGGCGGCAGGTCGGAGGCGCCAAAGCCCGGCAGGTCGGGCATCAGCAGTCGGTACTGGTCGGAGAGCTCGGGGATGACGCGGCGCCAATGCGACCACGATCCCGTTCCACCGTGGACGAGCACAATCGGGGGGCCGCGTCCCGCCAGATGCCAGGTGACCCAACCGCCGCCGGCCGCGACCTCCCGGCATTCGATAGCGTAACGCTCCGCGCTGTTCATTGCGCGCCGAGCCTGCGGATAAAAGCTGGCAGGACGCCGCCGCTTCTGATCATCTCCAACTCGTCCGGAGCCATCAATTCCAGTACCGCTGCGAATCGGTCGGAGCTGCCGTCGCCCCGGCGCACCGACACCGCGACGGGGGCCTTGATGGCCAACCCCTCTGGAAGTTCGATGTCGATTTCGGCCCTAGCGTCGAGCACAAGGTCGCACCGCGTCGCGCCATCGGCCAAGGCGATCGGCAGGAGGCCCATGCCCACAAGGTTGGAGCGGTGAATGCGCTCGAAGGTCTCCGCGATCACCGCGCTTACACCCAGCAACCGCAATCCCTTGGCCGCCCAGTCGCGCGACGAGCCCGCGCCGTAGTTGCGGCCCGCGATGATCACCAAGGGCGTGCCGTGCGACATGTAGGTCCTGGACGCCTCGAACACGCTGACCGGCTCCCCGCCGTCTGCGGGAAGTGCAAAATTGCCGCGCTTCCCTTGGACGAGCTCGTTCTGGAGAAGCGCGTTGTCGAACATCCCGCGCACGCAGATTTCGGCATTGCCGCGCCGGGTCCCGTAATTGCCTAGTCGGGCGGGTTCGGCCCCCGTCGCGATTAGGGCGCGGCCCGCCGGGCCGTCGGGGCGGATCGCCCCGTTCGGCGCGATGTGGTCGGTGGTGATGGCGTCGCCCAAGACCAGAAGGAGCCGCGCGCCCCGGATCGGCGCCTCAAGGTCGAAGGCCGGTCCCAGCCCCGGGAAGGGCGAGGGTCGGATGAACGAGCTCTCCGGATCCCACGGGAAGCGCGTGCCCTCCGGCGTCTCGAGCGCCTCCCATTCGGGCGTTGTCTCCATCCCCGCGCCGTAGGACCGCCGGAAGTTCTCGGCGCTGACGAAGCGGTCCACGTGGTCCGCGATCTCCTCTGGATCAGGCCAGATGTCGCGCAGGCGGACGGGGCGGCCCTCCAGGTCCGACCCGAGCGGCTCAGTCGTCAGATCGCGGCGGACCGTCCCGGCGAGGGCCATGGCGACCACCAGGGGCGGCGAGGCGAGATAGGCTCCGGCGACGAGGGGATGGATACGACCCTCGAAGTTGCGGTTGCCGGATAGGACGGCGAACGTGCAGAGTTCGCCCTTCTCAATTGCCTGTGCAACCTCGGAGGCGAGCGGGCCGGAGCTGCCGTTGCAGGTGGCGCAGCCGTAGCCCACGAGGTGGAAGCCCAGCGTGTCTAGGGGCTCGGCCAGCCCCGAGGCGGCGAGGTAGTCGGTGACCGTGCGCGAGCCCGGGGCGAGTGATGTCTTCACCCAAGGCTTCGGACGCAGACCAGCGCGCACCGCGTTCCGCGCAAGAAGCCCAGCGGCCATCATGATCTCGGGGTTCGACGTATTGGTGCAGCTCGTAATCGCCGCGATCGTGACCGCGCCGTGACCGATGGCGTCGTCCGCACCCGGCGGCGTCTCGGGTCCCCGCAGCTCCGCAAGCCTGTCGTCGAAGGAGGCCGGCACCGCATGAAGCGGCCGCCGCTCGTCTGGGCGGGTCGGTCCCGCCATCGATGGCTCGACCTTCGCCAAGTCGAAGACGTGGTCCTCGTCGTAGGCGGCGGCCGTCGGTGCCGCTGGGTCCTGCCACAGCCCCTGCGCCCGCGTCACGGCCTCGATAAGGCGCAGGTGGTCGTCGTCCCGCCCCGTCATCCGGAGATAGTCGATCGTCACCCCGTCCACAGGGAAATACGCGCAGGTGGCGCCGTATTCCGGCGACATGTTCGCAATCGTGGCGCGGTCGGCTAGGCCGATCCCTGCCACCCCCTCGCCGTGGAACTCGACGAACGCGCCGACCACGCCGACGCCGCGGAGGAATTCGGCCATGTGCAGGACGAGATCGGTCGCAGTGGCGCCGCGTGGCAGCGCGCCGGTCAGCCGGACGCCCACCACCCGAGGCGGCTGGAAGACCAGGGGCGTTCCAAGGATTGCCGTCTCTGCCTCGATGCCGCCCACGCCCCATCCCAGTACGCCCAGGGCGTTGACCATCGGGGTGTGGCTGTCAGTGCCGATCATGGTGTCGGGGCGCGCCACGTCCGCTTGGGGTCCGTGCAGCGCTACGACGTGGCTTAGCCATTCGAGATTGACCTGGTGCATAATTCCGCGGCCGGGCGGAATTATCCGTACACCTGCAAAGGCCTTCCCGCACCACTTGATGAACTGAAACCGCTCGTGGTTGCGCTCCATCTCCATTCTGCGGTTCCGCTCTAACGCGTTAGGGTTTCCTGAGAAAAAGACGGTCAGCGAATGGTCAACGACGAAATCTATCGGGATCCGTGTATTCAGCCGTGAGGGATCGTCGTCGGCCGCGGCGAGTACGTCGCGCATGGAGACCATGTCGGCCATCAGCGGAATTCCCATAAAATCCTGGAGGAGCGCGCGCTGCGGCGCGAAAGTGATCGGCCGGGTCGTATCTCGCTCTACCAGCGCCTCGACCTGGGATCGCGCTTCGTCGGATGGCAGGCGGTAGAGGATGTCCTCGGCCAGGACCCGGACTGCGCGCGGCTGCCGGTCCAGCCCATCAATGCCTACGGCTTCGAGGTTCAGGCAATCGGGCAGACCGGCCCCGGCGGGGCGCAACAGTCCGGGATTGGCGCAGGGCACGTCGGAGACGTGCCGCGGATGTGGCTGCTTCTGATCGCGTGTCTTTCGAAGCTGCATGTCGTTACCTTCTCAGAACAGAACGAGTAGGGCAGTTGCGAGCGCGGCGAGGAACACAGTCTGCGTGAGTACTATTAGCGTATGGCCTGGACCGCCTTCGAACATTGCCTGCAGCGACGTCTTGATCCCTAAGGCCGCGATCGCCGCGACCAGGAGCCAGCGCGAAACATCCACCATAACCGCCTGCAGGAGCCCCGGGATGAGGTCGAGGCTGTTCGCCGCCAGAATCAGAACGAACACGAGGGCGAAGACCGGCATCGGCGCGCGGGCGCCCGATCGGCGGCTTACCAACAACACCAGTACCAGCACCACTACCGGCATCAGCGCGACCCGCAGGAGTTTGACTAGTGTCGCCGCGTCGCCTGCTTCGGCGGAGACGGCATAGCCGGCCCCGACCACCTGGGCCACGTCGTGGATGGTGGCGCCGAGAAGTATGCCGATGGTGATCTCATCGAAGCCGATCGCTGCGAACAGGATCGGGTAGAGCACCATAGCGATAGTAGACAGGCCGGTTACGGCGACGACGGTGAAAAGGGTATCGCGCTCGCGGGTCTCTGAGTGCGGCAGAACCGCCGAGATCGCCAGCGCCGCCGACGCCCCGCAGATCGCCACCGAACCCGCCGTGAGCATGCCGAACGACCAGCTCCGGCCCATCACCCGGGCAAGAAGGAGCCCAAAAGCGATTGTGGCGGTGAGGCAGACCAGGACAAGGGCAATCGGAGTAGCGCCTAGCTCCGCCACCTGTCCGAAGGTGATCCGCGCTCCCAGTAGAGCGATGCCGACCCGCAGAAGCCTCTTGGCTGTGAAGTCAATTCCCGCGGCGGCGCGCGGATCGGTAGCGAGGAAATGCAACGCCATGCCGATCAGCAAGGCGAAAAGCATGACCGGCGCGCCGTAATGCTCGCTGAGGAATGTTGCTGCCGCTGCCACCACGAAGGCGAGGACGACGCCAGGGGTGAGGCCTCTCACCTCGGATCCACCGGTGACAATACGGGACGGCAGTAAATCTCTCGTCGCCGTCCTCATCGCGCCCGACCAGTCACGGATTGCGGCGGCTGCAATCCGGTCCGGTTACCGTCCAAGCGTGGATTCTGCCGGCCATCAGATTGCCTCCAAGGCCTCGCATGACCTGGTATAGGGCGACGAGCGCTGCATCGACCGCAACGGCCTGCGCGGTCAGAACCATTTCCGCCGTTCCACCGGTGGCCGAGGATAAGAGCATCGTCGAGGGGTCGAGCCCGAACATGGCGGCGAGCGATAGCCCAACCATGGCCATCACCAGCCCGTTCAGGACTAACACCGCCATGCCAGCCGTCAGCGCGCGTGGCAGCCGCCGAACCGTAGCCCGACGAAACCGCGCGCCGAGGCTCAGGCCCAAGATCACCTGGGCCGCGGCCAGCAGCGGGGTGGGCTCGCTTGCCGAGAGGGCTCCCACTGCCGAGAGGGCGGCCACGCCAACCATCGACCCGACGATGAAGGCGCTCGGCAGGCCGAGCCAGTTCCCTGCGACGGCCGAGGCTGTTCCCGCCGCCAGCGCCAGCAGCAGCGGCAGGTCCCAGACTCCCTGCGGGCGACCGGCCGCGAGGAGTAGCGGATCGCCCAAATGATAGATGACCACGGGTAGGATGCAGACGACGAGGAACACCCGCGCCGCGTGCAGCGTGGTCACCACGCCGGTATCGGCTCCCTTCGTCTGGGCAAGGTCCGCCATTTCGGAGATCCCTGCGGGCACGAGGGCGAAGAACGCCGTGGAACGATCGATATTCCCTGCCCGGACGAGAAGCGGAACCATCGCCCTTCCCAGCAGAATTGAGATCCCCGCGATTAGTGGCACCAAATAGAGATGCAGTCCGATTCGGTCGAACACCGACGCGTCCACGGTCAGTCCGACCGAAACGCCCACCACCACTTGCCCGCCACGATAGAGGCGACGGGGAACCGTCGGGGCACCGAGTGATAGGCTCAACCCGGCACAGACCAAGGCCGATCCAATCAGCCAAGCCAGTGGCAAGCCGAACTGGAACGCTACCCAACCTCCAAAGGTGGACATCGCTGCCGATGCAAGAAGTCCGGCCGCCCTCATGCAGATCTCCTTCATTCATGCCTTTCGCCTCCGGGCGAGAAGCGGTGAGATCAGGACTAGGAGGGTTAGGAACAACAGTCCGGCGGCGATCGGCTTCGACAGGATGGCGAAAAAGCTATCGTTCCCGGCGATCAGGGCACGGCGCAGGTTCGCCTCCAGCATGTAACCCAGCACGAGGGCGAGCACGATCGGCGCGGGATGGATGTCCGCCTTTCGCAACAAGTAGCCGATGACGCCAAAGACCGCCGTCACAATCATCTCGAACGAACTATTTGCCGAGGCGTAGGCGCCTAGCATAGCGATGCTGATGACCACGGTCGCGACCACCGGCCGCGGCACCCGTATCATCCGGACCCAGAGCGGAATGCCGATGAACCCGACGATCACCATGAACGGCAGGCCAACCATCAGGGCGATGATGATAGAATAGGGCACGGTGGGATCGTTGGCAAAGAGCATTGGCCCTGGCTGCAAGCCGTGGATCGTAAGGCCGCCGATCAGCACCGCCGCGCTGGCTGAACCCGGCACGCCGAGGGCGAGGAGCGGCGCGAGCGCCCCCGAGACGGCCGCGTTGTTCGCCGCTTCCGAGGCCGCAATGCCTTCGGGATTGCCGCGGCCGAAGCTGTCCCCCGTAGGGGAGAGCTTCTTCGCTACGCCGTAACTGATTAGGGAGGCGATCGTTGCCCCCGCGCCCGGAATGACTCCAACGGCATAGCCGATGAAGGACGACCGGAGGATTGTTCTGCGGAACGGCCAGACGTTCCGGAACGATGCCTCCCGCCTAGTGGAGATCGCCTCGGGCATCGCCTTCCGGCCCTGCTCGATCATCAGGAAGACCTCGGAGACCGCGAAGAGGCCGATCAGCGCGGGGAGGAAAGGGATGCCGTCGATCAGGGACCAGTGGAACAGGTACCGCGACGCGCCGCTGATGGGGTCGATGCCGATCGTGACGACCGTCAGGCCGAACACAAGCCCGACGAGCGACTTCAAAGCCGACCCCGTGCTGAGGACCGCAATTAGGCTGAGGCCTACGGCGGCCAAGGCGAAGTACTCCGCCGGCCCGAACACGAGCGCGGCCGAGGCCATGGCCTGGGCGGAGACCATCAGGAGTATTGTGCTAATGAAGGCGCCGATGAGCGAGCAGACGAGCGAGATGCTGAGCGCCTTCCCCGCCTCGCCACGCTGGGTCATGACAAAACCGTCGAAGGCCGTGACCGCGGCGGCCGGCTGTCCTGGGGCGTTGACGAGGATCGCCGGAATGGCGCCCGCGAAGTCGGCCGCCATGTAGATCGTCACCAGCATGGCGATGGCGGCGATCGGATCCATGCTGAAGGTAAACGGGATGAGAAGGGCCATGCCAATCGAGGAGGTCAGGCCAGGCATGGCGCCCACGACGTAACCCACGGCGATGCCCGCCGCGATGCCGAGCAGCACGTTTAGGGTAAAGACGTAGCCGAGGCTCTCGGCGAGATGCGCGATCATCGTGTCAACCTTAGGGAAGCGGCGTGCCGAGAATCATCTCGAACACGAACCGGGCCAGGGCGAGCACCCCGACCGGGACGAGCAGGACGGCGACCCACGAGCGGGAGCCCGCGATCCAGGCAAAGGCCGGCACCCAGATCGCCGCGGTCGCGTAGTATCCCAACGCGTCCATTGCGATCGGGAACAGCACCACCATTACCATGGCGATCAGCACCGGGAAGGGCCGCTCGACCTCGACCTCAGGCGCGGTGCCGCCCGTCCGGACGGCCTGCACCGCCCCGATGGCGCAGAGAAGGACGAGAAGCCCGCCGGCGATCATCGGCACGGTGCCAGAGTCGATGGCGTCGTCGTCTTGGGACAGGCCGAAGGCTCCGACGAAGAAGACGAGGCCCACGCCGCCGAGGGCGGCGTAGACGACGAGGTCGTATAGGATGGAGGACACGTTCAGCAGTGATTCCGGGGCGGGTCGGCGCGCCGGATCGACGCACCTCTCTTCGCTGCTCGTGACCGGACGGGTAGCCATTACTGCGTCCAGCTGGTCGACAGCTCGTTCTGTGCGTCGACAAAGGACCGGAACTCTTCGGGCGGCATGAAGCCAGGGACAAGTTCGGCGTCGGCAATGTACTGCTCCATCGCAGGCGTCTGCATGATCGTCTCGACGGCGTCGCAGACGGCATCCTGGATCTCGATTGGCGTCTCGGACGGCATGATGATCCCCCGGAACTGCTGCCAGTTGGTGTTCACGTCGTATCCGGCCTCAGCGTAGGTCGGTGCGTTGGGCAGCATGTCGAGCCGCTCGTCGGCCATGACTCCGAGCACCCGCAGAGTCCCTGCCTCGACGTGCTGCCGCACGAGGCCCGGATAGGCGATGACCACCTCGCTATGGTTGCCGAGGGTGGCTACGACCGCGTCGCCCACGCTGTCATAGGGGATCCAGTTGACGGTGCCGTCCTCGAGGCCCGCGGCCTCGCGGAAGATCATCCAAGCGACCTGGCCGCCGGAATTCTGGCCAAAACCCGCGATCGAGAGGTTGCCTGGGTTCTCTTGGGCCTTAGCCACGAGATCCTCGAGGCTCTCGATGTCGCTGTCGTCGCGCACCGCGAGGAGGTAGGGATCGAGGATCACGTTGCAGGCCCATTCGACCGAGTCGATGTCAAACTGACCGGTCTGCTCGAACATCCCCAGATGGGAGGCCGTCACCGAGCCGATCGTCTGGCCGTCGGGCCGCGCCCGCAGGAGCTGCGCCATCTGCCGTGCCCCGCTGCCGCCGGGCCGGTTCTCGACGACCACGTTCACCCCGAGCTCCTGCTGCATGCCGCTCGATAGCTGGCGGGCCAAGACGTCGGTCGCACCTCCGGGCTCGACGTGCAGAATGTAGGTGACGTCGCCATTGGGCCAGCCCGACCCGTCTTGCGCCGAGGTAGGCGCTGCGCAGGCCGCCGCGGCAGCGGCGAACGCGGCCGTTCTCAAGAAAGCCATAAATGTTCCTCCCCTGTGTTGTTGTCGCCTCCCCCGGCCCGCCACCAATCCGGGCTTGCAGAGCCGAAGTGGACTTGGCAAAGGTACAAAGACGTAGTAGTGAAAGCAACTACTATTTCTGACAAAGCCGCAGACTGGTTCGGGGCTGTTTTGAAGTGAGGATGCGACGTGACAATGATCGCCAGTGTGACGGTGCGCCGGCTCGACCTTCCGCTCATGCGGCCCTATCGACTGTCCTACCGAACCTTCGAGACGTTTGAACCCTATCTCGTCGAGGTCGTAGACACGGAGGGTCGCACCGGCTTTGCCGACGCCCACATCTCGCCCGGCTCCAGCGCCGAGACGCGGGAGGGTGGCTGGGCCTTTCTGGCCGAGCAAGCACCCGCCGCCGTGGGCCGTGATGCGGCTGAGGCGAAGGCAGCGCTACTCGAGGTGGCAGATCGCTCGAAGGTCGCGGCGACGGCCATCGTTACCGCCATTGAGGTGCTGGAGGACCACCCGCTCCTCGACGGGGACGCCGACGCAGTCTTGCCGCTCCTCGCGCCGGTCAACGCCACCGAGCCAGATGCGATCCGCCAGGAGATCGCGGCCGGGATCGCGGCGGGGTTCCGCACCTTCAAGGTGAAGGTCGGCAAGGACGTGGAGACCGATCTGGCGCGCCTCGCGGCGGTGCAGTCCGCTGCGGCGGGCCGCGCGACGCTCAGGCTCGACGCCAACCGCGCGTTCTCCCGCGAGGCGGCGCTGCGCTTCGTCGCGGGTCTCGACCCCGAGGGCATCGAGCTCTTCGAGCAGCCCTGCGACGCCGAGGACTGGGAGGCCAACAGGGCCGTGGCGGCGGAATCGCCGGTCCCGCTCATGCTCGATGAGCCAATCTCGACTTTGGCTGACATCGAGCGGGCGGGGACGATTCCGAACGTCGGGTTCTGCAAGCTGAAGCTAAAGCGCTTCGTGAGTCTCGAGAAGCTCCGCGAGGGCCTCGAGGCGGTGCGCGCCCACGGGATGGAGCCCGTGCTGGGCGACGGCCTCGGCAGTGAGGTCCATTCCTGGCTCGAGGCGAGCGTCGCCCGGTCCACAATCCGCAACGCCGGCGAGTTCAACGGCTTCCTTAAACCGCGCGACCGCCTCTTTGCCGATCCGCTAAAATTTATCGACGGGGCCGTCCGCCTCGATGCCGGCTGGCGTCCCCGTCTCGACGCCGCGGCGGTCGAGCGCCACACCGCCGCGCGCGCAACCCACAGCTGACCAGGAGTTTCCATTGATGGCCCATGAAGACATTCTCGACGAGCTTGATCGTCGCCGCGCGGCGGCGTGTGCGATGGGCGGCGAGGAAAAGCTCGCCCGACGGCGTGAGCGCGGTACCCTGAACGCTGAGGAGCGCCTCGACGCACTGATCGACGAGGGCAGCTTCTACGAGACGGGCTTCCTCGGCCGCTCGAGCTTCTCGGCGCAGGCGGCCGGGAAGTCCCCGCGCGACGGCAAGATCACCGGCTTCGGGACGATCGACGGCCGCGACGTGGGCGTGGTGGTGAACGACTTCACCACGATGGGCGCCTCCACTGGAGCCACCAACTCCAAGAAGATCGGTTACATCCGCAAGACTTGCACCGAGAAGGGCATGCCCTTCGTGCATGTGGGGGAATCGACCGGGGCGCGGCTACCCGACGCGATGGGATCGCGCGGCATGGGCCAGATGCTGGGCAACGACACCACCCAGTTCCGCAGGATGCGGGAGTCGCCTTGGGCGGCAGCCGCGCTCGATACGTCCTTCGGCTCCTCGGCCTGGCTCTGCTGCTGTGCCGACTTCGCGGTCATGAAGAAGGGCTCGATCATGTCGGTGTCGAGCCCGCGCCTTGTCTCTATGGCTATCGGCGAGAAGGTCGAGCTCGAGGAGCTGGGCGGCTGGCGCATCCACGCCGAGCAGACCGGTCTCATCGATCAGTTCGTTGACACTGACGAGGAGGCAATGGCGGCGCTGCGCCGGTTCCTCTCCTACATGCCGGGCCACAACGGCGAGCTTCCCCCAACGGCGCCGGTGGCAGAGGGCTCGGGCGACGACCAAGAGCGAATCCTCGACATCCTTCCCGAGACCCGAAACCGCGTCTACAATATGAAGAAGATCATCGATGTGATCTTTGACGTCGGCAGCGTCTTCGAGTTCAAGCCCCGGTTCGGAAAGTCGGCGGTTGTGGCCCTTGCCCGGCTCGAGGGCAAGGTCGTGGGGGTCGTCGCGAATAATCCCCAAGTGGGCGGCGGCGCCCTGTCCGCCGAAGCCTGCCGCAAGATCATCGACTTCACCGTCCTCTGCGACAGCTTCAACATCCCGATTGTACGCCTCATGGACACGCCTGGATTCGTCGTGGGCACCGACGCCGAGCGGCGCGGCGCGCCGGGTCATATCATGAACTTCATGAACGCGACCTGCCTGACGACCGTGCCGCAGGTCACCGTGATCTGCCGCAAGGCCTATGGCCGCGCCTACGTGGCCATGGGCGGCGGGGCTCACAACGATTCCATGATCGCCTGGCCGATGGCGGAAGTCTCGTTCATGGATCCGGTTTTCGCCACCAGCATCGTCCACAACCGCACCCCCGGCGACGAGGGCTTCGAAGATGCGCTGATCGAGATTCAGAAAGACCTTGAGATCTGGGACATGGCGACGATCTTCTCCGCCCACGACGTGATCAAGCCGCAGGAGACCAGGAGTTCCCTTATTCGGATCCTCGACATCCACCAACGCCGACGCTCCGGCGGCATTGGAGACCACCTGATGCGCAGCTGGCCGACGAGCTATTGATGGAGACGCCCGTGACGAACGCACGCCCCGTCGACGACATTGTCGATCACGCCCTCGAAAACGGTCATGCTGCCCTGGACGAAGCCTCCGGAAAGGCGCTTTTGTCCCAGTTCGGAATCCGTACGCCCCGCTCTGAGGTAGTCGACGGCGCTGAGGCGGGCGCCCGGACCGCAGCGCAGATGCGAGGACCCTTCGTGGTCAAGGTCGTTTCTCGCGAGATCTTGCACAAATCCGACGCGGGCGGCGTTACGCTCGGCCTTGCCGACGCCGACGCCGTGGCCGCCGCGATCCACGAGATGGAGGCGAAACCCGCCATTCGGGCCGCCGAGGTCGACGGGTGGCTAGTCGAAGAGATGGCGCCCGCTGGGCGGGAGGTCGTGGTCGGCGGTCTGAACGATCCCGAATTCGGACAGATTATCATGGTCGGAATCGGCGGAATCTTCGTCGAACTTCTAAAAGACGTCGCCTTTCGTATCTGTCCAATCGACCGGAACGACGCCTTGGCCATGCTCGCCGATCTAAAGGGAGGGGCGCTCCTGCGCGGAGCCCGCGGCGAAGCGGCCGTCGACGAGAACGCGCTCGTCGAGGTGATGCTCGCGCTTGGCGGCGCAGATGGGCTGCTCATGCGGTATTCGGATCGGATCGCCGAGGCTGACCTCAACCCGGTCATTGTGTCGGCGCAAGGCGCCGTCGCAGTCGACGCACGGTTTATCCTGACGCAGGATCGGCGCCTCGCTCCGGCCCCCGAGGTCGATGGCGCGTCGGCCGCCGAGACGTTCCGACCCCTCTTCGAGCCGCGGACGGTCGCCGTGCTCGGTGCCTCCACCAAAGACGTGTCCATCGCCAACACGTTCATCCGCCGGCTTCGGACTTTTGGCTATGCAGGTCCCATTTACCCGATCCACCCCAAAGCGAAGGAGATCGAAGGGCTCGCAGCTTATCCGTCCCTCGCTGATACGCCCGAACCGGTCGACTACGCCTACGTGGCAATCGGCGCCAAGCGCATCCCCGACGCTCTGGCTGCGGCGAACGGACGTTGCCGCATCGCGCAGGTGATCTCCTCGGGCTTCGGCGAGATCGAGGAGGGTAAGGATCTAGAGCGTGAGCTGGTCAAAAAGGCGAATGCGGGCGGGGTCCGTGTACTGGGGCCGAACTGCCTCGGCACCTATTCGCCGCGGGGCGGGCTCACCTTCCCGTCGGACGCACCGAAGGAGGTTGGCCGCATCGGCATCGTGTCGCAATCGGGAGGGCTGAGTACCGACATCATTAAGCGCGGTCAGTGGCGCGGCCTGCGGATGAGCGGCCTCGTGACCGTGGGCAACAGTGCCGACGTGAAGCCCCACGAGCTTGTAGAATACTACTTCGATGATCCGCAGACCCGCGCCGTGGGGCTATACATCGAAGACGTGCGCGAGGGTCGGGCCTTCTTCGAACTTCTGCGCCGCCATCCCGCGCCCAAGCCGGTTGTTGTACTGAAGGGCGGCCGCACCGCGCAGGGCCGGATGGCCGCCGCCTCCCACACGGGTGCGCTGGCCGGCGACGACCGTGCTTGGGAAGCGCTGGCCGCGCAGCTTCCCGTGGCGCTTGTCACAACCGTTGACAGCTTCATTGATGCGCTCCTCGCGCTGCAGCATTATGCGCTTCGCCCTGCAAAGCCAACGAACTCAGTGGTGCTGTTCGGCAACGGAGGCGGCGCGAGCGTATTGGGAACCGATGCCTGCGTCGACTACGGCCTGTCCCTGCGCCCGTTCGAGGGACGGACGCTCTCTCTGCTCGAGGGGATGGGCCTGCCGCCTGGAACCAGCGTGCTCAACCCCATCGATACGCCGGTGCGCACCCTGCAAGAGAAGGACGGATTCGTCGCGGGCGAAATCCTGGACACGGTTCTCGAGCACGGCCGGCCTGACGCGGTCGCCATGCATCTGAACCTGGCCGCCTTCGTGGGACGGGGCACGGTCGATCCCATCGGAAACCTCTTCTCGATGATCGAGGAGGCGATGGAGAAGTTCCCCGGCACGGCCCACATGGCGCTCGCCTTGCGCAGCGACGGCTCGCCCGAGCTGGACGAGACGCGCCGCGCCTACCGCGCGCGCGCCGCCGCGATCGACTTGCCGATTTTCGACGAGATCCCGGCGATGGCCCAGGCGCTTGCCACGGTTGGTCACTTGGAGCGGCGTCTGGGCGCGCGGGCCGGATCTCCCGTGGGCACCTGAGACGTACAGATCCGGGCGGCGCCGGACGCCTGCTTGGATCTCAAAGACCGGTTTTCTGCCGGAAGGTCTCTGCCTGTTCGGGGGTGAAACACGCTAGGCGCAAGTCGCGAAGGTACGGGCCGAAGGCCGCTTCGATCTCTCCGCCGAAGCGCGTACAGATTTCCGCCATGTAGTAATCATGGCGAATGAGGGATTCCGCTAGGTTTACGATCGGCCGATTGGAGGTATGGACCGCCCGTACCTGTTCTGTGACGTGGGCTGTTAACATCGAACCGTGATCGACGGCGATGGTGAAGAGGTTGTCCGTACTCCCCATTCTCAATCCGTTGCCCTCGTGGATGTAGGTTCGGCAGCGCGGTCCGAAGGTGAACCGCTTCGCATCCGGCCCGTAGACCACGATTAGCATCTCCACGCCGCGCTCACCGGCCTCAGTCAGGCTGTCGATATGACGGGCGAGAATATCGTCGGCCGCCTTGATCATCAGCGACTCGCGGGCGTTGACGATCAGTCGGTTGACTTTTTCATGGATCGAGCTGTCGCCTGTCAGCGACCAGACCAACTGATCGTCGACCGGCGCCGCCATCTCCGATAGACGAACGCTTACGTCGTTGCAGAGCGCCGTAGTCTCCCGTGCGATGGACCCCAGCAATTCCTCGGGCGGCGTCGCGACATAGCGGGCGGGGCTTTCGCTGACGGCGAGCACGGCGCCCCGTTGCGCGAGCGCCTCCAGCGCGTTGTAGGTGTTGGGCCGCGGCACGCCGGCATTCTTCGACAGCTCGTACGCCGTGCCGGGCTTTCCCTGTCGGACGAGCTCGATGTAGATGCGCCCTTCGTAATCGGTGAACCCCAAGCGCCGCAAATCCGCCATAAGATCGTCGGGCGCAGCTTGTACGCGCAATGCCAAGTTGCTGCTCACATGGACCTCCACGTCGTATCAGATCTACTGAAAGAATAGCATTCCATTACCGTACAACGCCCAGATCGCGGCGGGAGGCAAGAGCGCCGTGCGCGAGGGCAGAGAGCCCGCCGCCGTCGGTCTACCGGATCGGAAACCCGTCTCTCATCCCTTCGCGGCGGTCAGCCTCTTGACATTGTCGTCGACGAAACCGGTATAGACGGCGCCGCTGCGGAACCCCGCATCCTCTAAACAGGCGATCAGGAAGTCCCGGTTAGTGTGGATACCCTCGACCCGGACGGCGCGGAGCGCCGCTAGCGCCGCCTCGCAAGCGGCCATCCGGTCCGGGCCGTGAACGATCAGCTTCGCCAGCATCGGATCGTAGTAGGTCGTGACCACGTCCCCTGCTCGGTAACCGCTTTCGATCCGGAGATCTTCGCCCGCCTCGGGCAAGTCGAACACGTCGAGCGGGCCAGGGCTCGGCATGAACATCTTCGTCGGGTTCTCGGCATATAGGCGGCATTCAATAGCGTGGCCATGCATCTCGATCTCGGCTTGGTCGATGCCGGTCAGAGCCCCGCGGGCCAGATCAATCTGCATCGCGACGAGATCGCGATCAACGATCATCTCGGTCACCGGATGCTCAACCTGGATGCGTGTGTTCATCTCGAGAAAGAAAAACTCGAAGCTGTCGGCGTCGACGATAAATTCGATCGTGCCGGCGCCGCGGTACTCGGTTTCCTTGCAGAGCGCGAGCGCCGCCTCAGCCATCGCGTCGCGCGTCTCTGGGGGCAGGCCGGGGGCAGGGCTCTCCTCGATCACCTTCTGGAATCGCCGCTGCACCGAGCAGTCGCGCTCGAAGAGATGGATCGCCGTGCCGTCCCCGAAACCGAAGACCTGGATCTCGACATGGCGGGCCTTGGGCACGAACCGCTCGAGAAACACTGTCCCGTCGCCGAACGCTTTCTGCGCCATGGACTGCGTGGCGGTGACGGTCTTCTCTAGACTCTCTGGCCCGTCGACTCGACGCATGCCGATCCCGCCGCCCCCGGCGGAGGCCTTCACTAGAAGCGGATAATCGATGACGGCGGCGGCCCTGTCGAGGTCTTGGATATCACCGATGGCGAAGCGGCGGCTTCCCGGAACAACGGGCACGCCTGCCCGTTCGGCGATTTCGCGTGCACGCTGCTTGTCGCCCATGGCGCGCAAGGAGTCCGGATGCGGGCCGATCCAGATCAGACCCGCCGCCTCGACCGCTTCGGCGAATTCGGCGTTCTCTGACAGGAACCCATATCCCGGATGCACCGCGTTCGCGCCGGCCGTCCGCGCTGCGTCGATTACCCGGGCGCCGTCGAGATAGCTGTCACGGGCAGGCGCGGGTCCGATCGGCACGGCAGTGTCGGCGTCGGCGACATGGGCCGACCCCGAATCTGCCTCCGAATAGACGGCCACAGTCCGCAGCCCCAACTCGCGCGCGGAGCGGATGATGCGGCGCGCAATCTCGCCCCGGTTTGCGACAAGCAAACTCTGCATGTTCATTAGACCTCGATCCGGGCGACGACAGTTCCTTCCGTGACGACATCCTCCGGCGACACCAGGATCTCAACCAGCGTCCCGTCTTCGGGGCTGGCGACCGGAATCTCCATCTTCATAGATTCGAGGATCATGATCGGGTCGTCCTCGCTTAGAGCTTGGCCGATCTCGGCCTCGATCTTCCAAACATTCCCCGTGATGTCTGTCTTGACGTCGATGGTGGGCATCGCTTGCTCCTGAATCGGCAAATTCCCGGTTGACCTCCATAATATCAATCCCTGATAGTTGTTGCAAGTGCAACTACCCTAGGGCGGCATTTTCGCAGCTGCTGAAAGGAGGAACGCCGCATGGCTCTGAAGAGTATCCTAGCCGCCTATGTCGGGGACGCTGCTGGCTCGGGTGGGTTGATGTTGGCAAGCCACATGGCCCGGAAGTACGATGCACATCTGACAGGAGTCGTTTGGCACGGACCAAGTCCGCTCGAACACCGCTTCCATCGTTACATCACTAAAGAAGTTAGAGATGCGATCAGCTCTCGCGAAGACGAGATCGTGGCCGGCATACGAGCTGATTTTCAGTCGAGGATCAGCGATGAGGGGCTCGACGGCCGGGCGCATTTCATCGACCTGAGAAGCGACAGCGATTTCAGCTTGGCGAGCTGCGCGCGCAAATACGACATCACCGTGATCGGTCACCGCGCCTCGGCGCTCGGGCGCAACCAGTTCTCAGTCCGGCCCGACGTCGTGGCGCTCCGCAGCGGCAAGCCGGTCGTCGTGGTCCCTCCGGCCTTCGACCCTGCGAAGCTCGGAACGCGCGCCCTTGTCGCCTGGGATGGCAAGCGGTCGGCCGCGCGGGCCCTCGGCGACGCACTCCACATCCTGGCCACCAAGGAACAGGTCACCGTCCTCACGATCGGCGAGCCCCCGGCCGACGAGTTGGGCGACGGACCGGTGGACCTACTCGCTCGCCACGGCATAAGCGCCGAACGGCTCATTCGCCCCGAGGCCTCGGGCGGTGTCGCGGCGACCATCCTCGCAGCCTGCGCCGAGACACGGGCGGGCCTTCTAATTATGGGTGCCTACGAACACAGCAAGTTTGCCGAGGATCTCCTTGGAGGTGTCACACGGAATATCCTCAACGCTGCCGAACTGCCGATCCTCATGTCTCATTAGGAGACGTCGAACTGATTTAACACCAATATGGC
Organism: uncultured Jannaschia sp.; assembly: GCF_947494055.1. Lineage (GTDB taxonomy): Bacteria > Pseudomonadota > Alphaproteobacteria > Rhodobacterales > Rhodobacteraceae > Jannaschia. The sequence goes on from NZ_CANLTR010000029.1 coordinate 40,871, forward strand.
AGAAATGGCGATCTCGCTTAGATGGCGCCTATTTGAGAGGCTGTGTACGAAGTTACGAAAGGCGCCGCTTGTTAAAGCTGTGCTGCGCCGGCCTAGACACGTAAGAAGTCCGTCCTGAACATCACGCTGGGTGCGCGATCTGACGGTTTGGCGGGGTGAGAATCGGGGTTGCGTCGCCCATGAGGCAGAGCAGCGTGGCGAGGATTTCGGCCAGAAGAGCCTGGAGGTGGGCGAGGATCAGGCGGATGTTATGGCCTGCCCCGCAAAGCACGGCGTGGAGCGCATCGCCGATGGTACCCTCGAGGGGCGAGCGCGACAGGCGGCCGTCCGTCTTCATGTGGCCGATGGTTGGCTCGATGGCCGACCGTCGGCGCAGGGCCCGTCGGAGCGCGCGGGTCATGCCGCGGCGCTGGCCGGAGATGTAGACGGTGGTGCCGGTGGCGGGCTCGATGCCGTGACCGCGGTAGCCGCGGTCGACGAAGACGCGCCGGGGGCGGGCGTCGGCGAGGATCTCGACCTGTTCGACGGCCTCGTGCAGCGTGTGGCCGTCGTAAGGATTGCCGGGCATCGAACGCGTGCCGACGACGAAGCCCTCGCGATGGGTCGTGGCGACCGAGACCTTGCAGCCGAACTCGTAGCGCTTGTGCGCCTTGCCCTTCGAGATGCAATCCACGTCCGGCTCGTGCAGCGCGTAGAGCTTGCGCGTGTCGCGGGGCTTCTGGCGCAGCAAGCGGGCGACGAGGGCGAGCTGTCCTTCGATCCGGGCACGCAGGGCGTCGTCGGTGACGGTGTGCAGCCTGCGGGCGACGTCGCGCATCACGCGGCCGGTGTAGCCCTTGAGGGTGCGCAGCCCCTTCCTCATCCGCTCGAACTGCCGGGCATGGGCGTAGCGGCCAACCTGCCGGGCCAGGCGGGGGCCAAGGCGGGCATAGCTCTGGCGCAGCTCGATCCCCGCCTCGCGCGCCAGGCCCACGAGGCGCAAGCGAGCGCGCTTGTGGAGCCGGGTGTCGGTCGGATGCGCGATCGCCTTCTCCATCACGGTGGTATCGACGATCACGTCGCGCGTGCTGCGCGTGTCGATCACGCCGGCACGCCGACCGGCCTCGATGGTCTGCGTCAGCAGCCACTCGACACCCTCCTTTCCGATGCGGCCCCGCCAGCGGGTCGGCGATGACGGATCGATCGGTGGGCGATGCTGAAAGAACACCTCGCCACAGAAGTGCTGCCAGTAGGGGTTCTCCGACCATCGCGCGACGACGGCCTCGTCGGAGAGCGCGTGGGCGTGCTGGAGGTAGAGCAGCCCCGCGACTAGCCGGGGCGACGTCGCGGGTCGACCCGTGTGCGACGGGAAGAACCCTGCCCACTCAGCCTCGAAAAACTCCCAGTCGATCAGCGCCTCAAGCCGCACCAGCTCGTGGCGCATGTCGATCAGATCGGTAAGCCGGGGGCGAAGCAGGTCGTCTTGGTCAGGCGCGCGAGGTTTGGGCTTCATCGGGCCTCCGAAATCGCAGGGCTCCGGGCTCAAGAATACCAAACCCTGCGAAACCAGCACAGCGAACGTCGGTTCGTGGCGTGAAATCAGAACGCTAGACGTTGTTCAGAGCGGACTAAGTATGAAATAACCGGCATTGCCCTCGGTCCGACGCATGACCCGATCTACGGATTGCACGACGTCAATCAGCGGATCCTGCGAAGACAGCATCCCGAGCACCCTTCTCAAGGGGTATCTTCGCGGCGAGAGGACGACTGCGCCGCGTAGGCCTCATCTGCAACGATGATCACCGAGAGATGCGCGAATGCACCGCCTTAATCGGACAAGCCCGCCGAGGGCGGCGTAATTGACATACCGCTTTTGAAGCCAAGGTTAGGGCGGACCGGGAAGAGGGAGCCGAAACCGTATGGCCGGACCGCTGCAGGGTATCCGTATCGTCGATGCGACCTCGATGATTGCGGGGCCGCTGGCGACGATGATCCTCGGCGATCAGGGCGCCGACGTGATCAAGGTCGAGAACCCGAAGGGCGGCGACCATTCGCGTCAGGTCGCGGGCCGCCGCGCTGGCTGGTCGGCGTCCTTCCTGCAGAACAACCGCTCCAAGCGTTCCATCGCGCTCGATCTGAAACGCGCGGAGGGCCTAGAGGCGCTTCACGCGATCCTCGGGACGGCCGACGTCTTCGTGCAGAACTGGCGACCGGGCGTCGCCGAACGGCTTGGCCTGTCGGAACAGGCGGTGCGGGCGCTGCGGCCGGACATTGTCTACGTCTCGATCGCCGGCTTCGGCTTCGAGGGGGACTGGGCCGACCGGCCGGTCTACGATCCGCTGATCCAGGCGCTGTCCGGCCTCGCGGCGGTGCAAGGGCAGGGGCGGGGCCGCCCCAATCTCGTCCGCACCATCGTGCCCGACAAGGTCACCGCAATCCAGGCGAGCCAGGCGATCACAGCCGCCCTCCTTGCCCGCGCCCGCACCGGTCGCGGCGATCACGTGCGCCTGTCCATGCTCGACACCGTCGTCGCCTTTCTCTTTGCCTCGGACTTCACCGGTCAGACCTTCATCGGCGACGAGGCGGAGGAGGAGACGTGGGACGAGGACGGCGCGGGGCAGGATTACGTGGAGCTGATCTACGAGACGGCGGACGGCTTCATGGCCGTCAGCGCGCATACGGACGCGACTTGGCAGGGCCTGTCGAAGGCGGTCGGACGGCCGGACTGGCTGGAGGACGACCGGTTCGCCAGTGTCGAGGCGCGGGAAGTGAACAAGGCGGCACGCCTCGCGCTGACGCAGG
>NZ_CANLTR010000030.1 GCF_947494055.1 uncultured Jannaschia sp.
CGCACTCCCCATCTTGAGATGGGTAGATCTCGCAATCAGGCCGATGCCCGACAACGTGGGCCGCAGCCACCGCTTACGTTCCGGGCGGCTCGCTGCGAGCATTCTCGGTACTTACTTGAGTTTGGCTTAAGAAATATACTTGAACTTGGACTGTAATATTTACTTCACAATGGACGACGCCATTTACTTGCGGTTGGACATATCTATATACTTATACTTGGACGCATACGACGAACTGGGACGGTTATGGCAGACAAACGGGAGATCTTGGCCGGCGCCTTGGAAGCCCTGCACACCTTGCAGAAGCAAGGACATCTTGTGGTTCGCAGCGGCGAAATCGACCCGGTGCGGATCAAGGCACTAAGGAAGGCTGGCTATCTTCAGCCCATCATGAAGGGCTGGTATCACCTGTCGGACCCCAGTTCGCGTCCCGGTGACACGACGCCGTGGACGATGAGCTACTGGTCATTTGTCCAGAGATACTGCGAGCATCGCTTTGGTAGCGACTGGGTTCTCAGTCCTGAAATTTGCCTCGATCTGCATACTGGATCGCAGGTGCCGGCTACCCAGGTGATCGTGCATGCCCCTAAAGGAGGCAACAATGCCGTCGAACTCCCTGGCAAGCGGTCGCTCTTTGATCTGAGGGTCAGGGAGCTTCCTGAGCAGGATCGGAGGACGCAGCTACCGAACGGGCTGAGGGTCTACACTCCGGAGGCCACGCTGATCCATATGGCAGAGAATTGCTATCATACGCAGGCTATGTCAGTTGCAGCGCTAATAGGCAGCTACCGAAATGTCGATGCCCTGTTGCGCGCGGTGGTTGGCGGGGCGCACAGGCGCCCGGGTAACCGCCTGGTTGGCGCGTTCAAGCACTTGGGGATGGACGACCACTCCAAGCGCCTGGCCGATGGCATGCGCCGCGCAGATATGGATCTGAGGAATGAAAACCCCTTTACTGGGGAAGGCATTGCTGTTGTTGCTGGCGCGGCCCCGATCTCGAACATGTTGCGAGCAATATGGCAGAGGGATCGACAGGCGATCATTGACCTGCTACCGGCCCTGGGAGGGCCTGTGGATGTCGACGAGGTGCTTTGGCAGATCGACGATGTCTACACTCATGATGCCTGGAACTCGCTCTCGATCGAAGGCTATAGGGTCTCCGAAGAGCTGATCGAGAAGATTCGCAGCGGAACCTGGGACCCTGAGGCCGACAAGTCGGACGCCACCTCTCGTGATGCCATGGCCGCGAAGGGCTACTGGAATGTTTTCCAGTCTGCCCGCGAGGTGGTGAAAACATCCATCGAGCGAGGTGAGCCGGTCTCGGTGCGCGACAATCTAAGCGATTGGTATCAAGATCTCTTCGAGCCGTCGATCGACGCGGGCATTCTAACGCGAGGCCAACTGATCGGATATCGCAATCACCCGGTATTCATTCGCACAGCCAATCATGTGCCTCCGGCGTGCGAAAAGCTCATGGATGCGATGGAGACCTACTTCGATCTCCTTGACGAGGAGGAGCACCCCGGAGTGCGTGCGGTGCTTGGTCACTGGCTTTTGGGCTACATCCACCCTTATCCGGACGGAAACGGGCGCCTCGCTCGCTTCGTGATGAACGCTGTGCTCGCGAGCTCGGGTTATCCATGGGCTGTGATCCGGCTCGATCAGCGGAAGCGCTATATGCAGGCTCTCGATGCCGCGAGCTTTGGAGGAGACATCACTCCCTTCGCGAAGCTGATTAGCGAGCATCTTGGCAATGAGCCCTAACAGATTGCGCGGATTTTTCGCGCCAGCACGCTCCGAGCCGTGCTTCAGAACGCAAAATAGTCACCCAAAGAGGGACGCCATCAACATTTACCGTCAGGGGCTGGGCGCCAGCCCCCGGGCGTTCCGGCGGCAGCCGGCCGCGTGTCCCGGGCGCCCCGGCATTCGCACCGGGGATCGTCTCCGGCCGACCGGGATGGGGTCAGGGATCAGCCGAAGAACATTCAGAATTCAGCGCCAGGGACTGGCGTCGTCCGTCAGTTCTGCCCCGAGAGCGCGGCGCTGTTGGCGTCCGCCTGGCCCTGTCGGGCGCAGTTCCGGACGATGCCGATCGCGGTGTCGGCGCGAAGCTCTTCGGGTATCTCGAACCTGACGCGCTTGCCCTCTATTTGAGTGTTGAGGTATGTCGTCGTGTCGCTGAGCGAGAAATTGGCGACATGGTGGAAATTGTGGGATTTGCCCTCCCCGTCTCCGGACAGGAACAGAATTCCGGCGATAACGGTGCAGGTGAGCATCGGTAGGATCCTTTCGACAAGTGGCGTCCGCCAGTCTGGTCGGTGACGGGCTGCCAGGCAAGCCTCGAGCCTCGACACGGCCGGACGCCCCCGTCGTTGCGGCCCCGGTCGTCACGACGGTCGCCCCCGTCGGGCGTCACGGGTCAGTCGTCGCTGGGCAGGATGGTGATCGAGCGAACCGTCGCCCGGGGCACGCTGAACTCGGTTTCCGCGTCGGACAGGTTGCCCTCGATGAGGGTCTCCGGATCGAAGTCGAGTTCCAGGAGGAGATTCGCGTCGTGGCACGCGTAATGCGTCTCGACATAGCTTCGCTGGAGGCTCATCCAGATTCCCTGGCCGGGCATCTCGAGAACGGCTCCGGGGACGAGGTCGAACGTGAGCCGGCTGTCGGCACCGGAGGCGATGCGGCCCGTCGCCGGGTCGGCCCGCATAATTTTCCAGGCGATCATGGAAGGACGCCCTCGTCGGGCCGTTCGATCGGCGCGATCCCGGTCTCGGCATCCTCCGGGATGCGGTCCATGTCCGCCGCGTGCGAAAACTGCTCTCGCATCAGCGTGCGCATTGCTGTCCCTCGTTTTGCCAACTCTCGTTTTTCCGTCTCTCGTCTCCGGGCACGCCTGTCTGTCTTTCGCGGGCCCGCGCATCGCGCGTTTCCCAGATGCCGTAGCCCTTTCCGAAGAGCGCGCCGGCGCCGAAGGTCACGACCGCCATATCGCCTCCGGGGAGAAAGAGGCCTGCGAAGACGAGTGCGAGGCCGCCGACTCCTCCGAGGATCATGTAGGATTTGCGGCTCATCGACTCACATCTCGTCGCAATGGGATCGGATCGACGAGAGCAGGTGCCCGTCATCTTCGGGCAGAACCAGCCAGCCCGCTTCCATCGTCTCCGAATGGGACTTCCAGGCGCAATGCGCGTCGCGGAGCGAGATCCGGTAGCCGAGACCTTCCAGGCGATCCACGATCTCCTGCGCGTCGCGGAACTGGCGCATCTCTTCGGTCTCTCGATAGACAATCATCGTCATGGGGGCATCCTTCCAGGATTATCGCCCCTGACGGTCGAAGCAGGATGTGAGGCTTGGTCAGTCCTGTGCTTCGAGATCGACGACCTCGATCATGCATGGGCCGTGCTATTTGCGGATATGGTCGGGTGTGTCCGGGTGCCCCAGGAGATGAGCCGTATCCGTATGGGTTCGGGCGATCGCGGAAGCGGGCAGGACGAAATCGTTGTTCGGGTCCGACCCGTCGGCGACATCGACGGCATGATCGTCGACCCATGCCTGCGGATGAAAGCGCAGCTTCAGCAACGCGCCCGCCTGGGGCAGGATCTCGAGCTTTTCGGGATCTTGGAAGCACAGCATGCAGTGGCAATAGAACGCCCGTGCGTCCGGCACGACCACGGGGGCGGACGCACGCCCGTGCCGTCCGGGATCCATGAAGATCGCGGGCGCGTCGCGCGCGATACCCGCATGGTCGAAGACATCCGCCGCCTTGCGGCGGGCGTCTGGCTCGAGGACGCGGTGCAGGGCGTCTGCGTAGTGATCCACGACCTCTTCGACCAGCCCCTGGCGTCCGACCTCCGCCAGCAGGCGGCCGAGGTGGCCATGCGTATCCTGCATGACGATGTCACGCGCGGCGGTGTGGATCACGTTTTCGTCGAGCTCGACATGCGTGAGCAGGCGTTCCTCCAGCAACGCGGTGACGGTGGCGTCGCCGTCGGCGACGAGGCCCAACGCATCGTGGACGATGTCCTGAACGCTTAACACTTCGCCCACGTCACCGTGGATCGTCTCGGAGTTCGGCGCGGTGCTCGAGGGCGCGGTCGAGGGCGCAACCGGGGGCGCAATCGGGGGCGCAATCGGGGGCGCAATCGGACCGGACGCGAGACCGGGCAGCTCGATGCCGGGCTGCACGCGGAGCCCGTTCGGCGCATTCGTAATGTGGCCCCAGTCATGGCCGGGGCCGGACACGGCGCAGGCGATGGCGTTGAGGATCGCGTTCTTGGAGAGGCGGCCGGCCCGGGCCGTCTCGAGGATCCGGTCGGCCGCGTCCGAGATGCGGTCGGCGCGCAGCGCCAGGAGAGGGGCGGGAGCGCCGGATTTGGTCTTGCGAGACATGGTTGTGATCCTTGTTCGAAGATCCCTCGACCCGTTCGTGACGGTGTCGGTGGCCATGTGGCGTCGTCTGGACCCGTCGGGCGCGCCTCGGCCCGGGATCGGGATACGAGGATGCTGTCTTCGATCGATACGGAGCCTTGGGGGCTCCGTGGTCCGCGCACCGATCCAATCGGGTCCGGAGGGCTGCGCGCGAGTGCGTCCGCAGATCGCGGAAGCCCCATCCAGTCTCGAGCCTCGGGGGTCCGACGAACAGGGCACACTCACCCGGAAGTGTGCCCTGTCCGGGCGGCCCGGACCATAGCAAAAGGCGCGGCCTCTCCTATCGCGTGGCGGATGCGGCCGACGCTTTCGAGCGCCGCTTCGACGCGCGATGCGTCCGGTAGGCCTCTACGCCGACGCCGAAGGCCAGGATGAGATTGATGCCGCCCGTGACCAGGACCAGAATGGTCACCACGTCGTCATAGCGGTTGTCGAGCATGCGGGCCTGCACGAAATAGACGAAGAGCAGGATGTTGAAGACGGCCAGCGCCGCGGAAGCCAGGATTTCGGTCAGGCTCCGTCCGTCGGTTCGGGATCGCGTTGTCATCGGGTGTCCTGTCGTGACGTGAATGCAGAATGGTCGTTGAATCTCCGGCCGGCAAGACGCCGATCCGCTTCGGGCCTGCCGTCAGGTTCGGCGATCTTCCTCGCGGGCCGCTTCCCAGGCATCCTCGGTAGCAGTAGCTTCCCGCGGGAACGAGGCTCTCGTCGCCGCCGGACGCGGCGAAGCGGGCATCGGCGGCGGCAGGGCTCGAATCGTATTCGGTCATGGCGTGTCTCCAGCAGGTTTCGGTCGTCCTAAGGGTCGGGGCGTGGCTTCGGCCACCCTGGTCGGGATGCGTCTGCGGCGCCGTCAGGCCGCCAGGCGCAGGTCCGATCCGACGCGGATCGTGCAGTCGAAGAACCCGTAGACCACGTGCCAGGGACCCTGGCTGCCGGCACGGTAATCCTCGGCGATCCGGCTGGCATCGGCCGGGGAGACGTAGAGGTGCTTCCTGGCGGCCGCGATGGCCTCCTCGATCGTGAAGGGACCCTCCTCGACCTTATTGAGGGGGCGGATGTAGAGCGGGGCGTCGTTCGGGGCGGTCATCATCTGGGTCTCCGGGTCAATGGATGAGGCAGGGGCTCGGCCCCGTGTGAAGAATGGCGGGGTGAAGAATGGACGGAGGTACATCCGCGCGCCGCACGGAAGGGCCGTGCCGAGCGGGATCGCCGACAGGAGCGCGTCGGGAAGGGCGCGTGCGCGCCCCGGGCGAGGATGTCGATCATGCGGTCCCTCCCTTCATCGGGCGTTTGCCTTCCTGTCTGTCTTTCGCGTCCTTGCGCGGCGGGCGGCGGCGAGGTTCAGATCCGGGATATGGGGTCTTCCGACCCCCGGGGCTCTCTCCATGAGAAAGGCGCCGGCTCCGCGCGGAGCCGGCGCCGTGATGCGACCGACCCTCCGGTCGGTCCCTGACAGGGAAAAAGCCTCGCCCGGGATCGGATCACGGGGCTGCCATCGGCGCGGGACGAAACCCTCTTGCCGGCGGGCCGGGTCGGCCCCCTTAGAGGAAGGATCGTACGAGCGTCTCGAACTTGTCGCGTTGCTTCTGGTGGCGTAACGCGCCCTTCTTGACGGATGCGGGACGGGGCGGTCGAGCGACGCCCTTCCTGTCGGCCGCGGCGCAGAGGAGGGCATAGCTCAGAAGGGCATTCTGCCGGAGCGCGGCGGCTGCGGCTTTTCGCGAAGCCCTGCTGGGCGCGGCGGCCGCGGCTTTTCGCGAAGCCTTGCTGGGCGCCGCGGGATCAGGCCGCTGCGGGACGGATGCGGGATCCGGCCTGTCCGGCTTGCGTGACAGGAGGGGGTTGCGCACTTCCTGAGGATCGTAGGACGACCATTGTCCTCCACGGATCGTGGTGCCGCCGCCGAGATACGAGTTCCGGCCCATCGAGATGCCTTCCTGCCTTTCCCGCCCGTTGATTGCTATCACCGGGGCCGCCGGTTGCACAGCCTCCGGGCGGCTTTCATCCCGAGCCTGGCCGAGGCGGAGGCCGGCTCGACGACGCGCGGGCGCCGGCCGTCAGGGAGTCGGTTCGGACCATTGGAGCACGAGCCAGATGTAGAAGACGTTCGTGGCGACGACCGCGACCAGGCAGCACCCGAAGAACAGCAGGAAGTCCCTGTTGGTTTGTCGGATCTGCTTGCGCAGGCTCTCGAGGGCATCCTCGCGCAAGGTGTCGGCGTCGTCGTGGCGATCGGGCATCTGGCTTCCCCCGGCGGTGTCCGAAGGCGTTAACATTCGGCCCGGACGGGGTCACCCGCGGCCCCGGGCCGGGGCGTGCGATCGGCGGCAATGCTCCTGTCCCGGTCGGTCAGCCCTTCAGCATGCCCGGTGAAGATGCTTGTTGGAGACCTGGGTCCCGACGCGTGCGGTGATCCGGCGATGCATTCCGACCTGACGGGGTTTCGGCAGTTTCGCGATCGAGGCGGCGTAGGCGGCGCTGGCCACGGGGCCGATGATACCCTGGCCGACGAGGCTCGCATGCGCGCTTCGGTCGGCTCCGGCGGCGACATAGCCGATCATGCCGCCCCCATCCGAGGTCAGCTGCTGATAGGAGGCTTCATCCGATTTCCGGCAGGGGGTCATCGGCGCACGCCAGGAGACGGCACCGCCGGCGGTGACGGCGAAGCGATCGTGGTGCGGCCCCGTGCAGGCCAGGCTCATCGATGAGAAGAGCCTTTCGATCCGGGCGTCGTGCGAGATGTGGTAGGCCGCCGCGGCACCGGCACGGGCAACGCCGCCCGGCGCCTTGGCGCGGCTCGCGATGACGGGCCCGTCGCCGTGATCGAACAGGAATCCCACCTCGTGGGGCCGCGTCGAGTTGAGCGTGCCGGAAGGGCGGACGAGCAGGGCGACAAGGCCGTGACCGGAGGCGGACCCGAAGAGCGCGTTGAGGGCCTCGCAGGTCATCGGATCGAAGCCCGGGAAGGCGCTGAGCGACAGGGTGATTTCGGGGCGTGCAGGCATGATCGTCTCCTGGGAGTGCTTGGAACCGGGGGTCGGCGGCCCGGCGGGTGTCGTGCATGACATCAGGCGGGACGCGGATCGCCGCGCCGGCCTGTCGGGATTTCGAGGATGACGAGGAGCGTCACGCCCGCAGCTTCGGCGCGACCATCCAGGTCATCGTGTCGATCTTCGCGCTGCGCCGATCGGGGCAGCGTCCGCCAGGACGAAGGCGATGTTCTCGTCCTCGATGAGGACGCCCGGATAGGCGTTGCGGATCGGGCCGGTCATCGCCGCGAAGACGTTCATGTTGCGGGAGAGCGGCTCCGGATCGGCCATAGCCTGCTCGATCCGGGCGAAGCCCTTCAGCATCGCCTGCTCGATATCGGCGATCATCTCGTCAGTCTGCGAAGACGACCAACGGTGCGGGTACGTCCGCGGACACGGCCGCATCGGCACCGGGTTCGTCGGCCAGTGCAACCGCGCGCTCGGCGATGGCGGCCAGGCGCGCCAGTTCCAGCAGCCGCAGGACCGTGCGGTGTCCGGCGAGGAGTTCGTGCCCGTAGGGTGACTCGTCGTGCGAGGCGAGCCGGCTGAAGTAATCGTCCCGAACGCCCTCTTCGAGCGTCTCCTGTAGAGCAAGGGCCACGATGTCGACAAGGTTCGTCGTGTAGGCAGAGTTCGGATCGGCATGGATGCGGGCAGCTCTCGGGAGAGGGACAAAATTGTACCTGCCGCCGGGTATTGTCGCAGCTGCGCGAAGCAATCCGACATGAAGTTCGTTCAGTTCGGATTGACCGATCAACTCGAATTGACGGAGATAGCAGTAGCGATTTTCGTAATGCTCCTCGGATTTGGTATCGCCGACGGTCGAGATCTCCGGGGTCAGCAAGTCGTATTCCTCGACGCACGGGTAGACGAAGCCAGTCATTTCCGGCGGCATCCGATCGAACAATCCATCATTGACAAGAAAGGGGATGCTGGCCTTGACCGCATTCATCCATTCTTCGTCCTCGGGTTCGGACATGGAGGCGACCGCGGACTCGTGCGTGCCGCGCATCAAGTCCCCGAGGTACCGCAGATCGCGCTTGGTATCCGAATATTCTTGCAGGAAATCGCGATTTCCGGAGCTTTGAAACAGCTCGATCATCACGCGATCCCTCGCGTCGTCGAGAGTGCCGGCAAATTCCAGGTTGGTGCTCAGCGACCAGGGAAAACGGAAGTCATCCCGTTCGGTATCTGCAACCAGGCGTTGCCTGACATCCTCTGTCAGGGCCCTGTCGAGATCGTCCATTTCGAGATACCTGAGCCCGAGCCAGGCGAAGCCGATCTCCTCTTTGTCTGACATGCCAGCCGTGACGATTTCCGCCCAGGGCTCGTACGGCAGGACGCCGTAAAGTCTTTCCATCTCGGTCAGAGAGATATCCGAATGCTCGGCGCGCATGTATGCGGTGACGATATCGACATGCCCGGTATCCATCAGGGCGCCGAGGGCGGCCTCGACATTTGCGTATCCCCGATACCAGGAATTCTTCTCTTCCAGAGACGGTTGCAGCGCGAGCTCGATCTCCGCGGTTCCCTCTTCCTCGATGAGGCGCGAGAGAAGCTCCCTGTTGCCGAACCGGACCACGAGGATTGCCGCCCCGGGCGTTCCGTCGCGCAGGAGCCTTTCCAGGCCGGCTTGCGTGCTCCGATTGGGTCCAGCGCTGATGATCGAGATTTCCCGGGCGAGGTCCTGGCGGTCGGGAATGGCGCCGCGGATATCCGAGTTGGCGCGCAAGCCGTCGTGGAAGGCGAAGATTTCCGGGGCAAAGCCAGCCTCGACGACCTCGGAGAAAACCCCTTTGACAGAGATGCCTTCACCCTGGAGTTGGAAATGGAGATCGCCGTCGATGGACCCACCGAGGGCAAGCCTGTCGATGATCTGCCGTGTCAGTCGATCGCTGTCCGACGCGTCGTCTCCGGACGTGGTCGCGTAGTTCTCGATCGCGACGCCCAGGCATTCGATGTCGCGAGCGGCGACGCATCCGGGAAGATTCAGCCCGAGCATGGCGCGGTCGACCGCTTCGTAGACCGAGTCGAGGCGGAAATCTCCGACCGAGCCGCCCGTGATGGCGAGCAGACCGAGCTCCGTGTCGGGATGCTCTTCGATCAGTCGGTCGATGGTGTCACGGGCAAGGATGCGGATGCGGGCCGTATCGGCATCGACGGGGAGCCTGTCGGCCATCTTGCTCAGTTTGACCACGCCGGCCACCTGGCGCCGGGCGGTGTCTTCGTCTCCGGCAGTCGCGGGCGATGAGAACGCAGCGGACGTCAGGGCCGCCAGGAAAATCCCCCGTATTGTCGTATGTATCATGCTCGATCCTCCATGGGCGGCCCTTATCATCACGGCATCCGGAAATCCGTCGCGGGATGATTAAAAAGTCAGATATTCTCGCCATTCGGACGTTCCCGAACGCGTTTCAGGCCTCGGTATGCGCCTGCAACTTCGGCGCGATTATCCAGGTCATCGTGTCGATCTTCGCGCTGCGCCGATCGGGGCAGCGCCGCACGAGGCCGGCGATCGCGCCGGTCAGCCCGTCGATATCCGCCGGCCGGCCGCTCTTGTGGGCGTCCGCCAGGGCGAAGGCGATGTTCTCGTCCTCGATGAGAACACCCGGATAGGTGTCGCGGATCGCGCCGGTCATCGCCGCGATGGCCGCGAAGACGTTCATGTTGCGGGAGAGCGGCTCCGGATCGGCGATGGCCTGCTCGATCCGGTCGAAGCTCTTCAGCATCGCCTGCTCGATATCGGCGATCATCTCGTCCTGGGGGGAAGGCTTCTTGCGGAACAGTCCGAACATGCCTGGTATCCTCCTGCTTGAAAATTTCCTTGCCGGACCTGCCGCGGGGATCGGGAGGTCGCGGCCCGGCCGCAATATCCTGCGGCCGGCGTGCCGTCACCAGACGGCCCAGATGAAGCGCTTTCCGTCGCGACATTTGGGGAAGGTGATGTTGTCCCAGTCGCCGTCCCTCCTGCCTCGCGCGAGAGCGACCCGCGTCCGGGTGCGGGCGTCGCGCACGCAGAGCTTGCGGAACGTGGCCTTGGCCGAGCCCTGCGAGGAAAAGCCGTCGCGGTTGCGGTGCGTCCAGTCCCGCAGGCGCCGGTCGCGGATCTTGCGCGCCACGTCGGGCTCGAGCGCGTCGCGCGAGTATCCGGCGGCCGTCCGGACGAAGACGTGCAGCGTGTTCGAGGTCTCGATATAGCCCTCGAAGCACCCGTGTTGGGTATCGAGGGCGTGCTTTCGATGGGTCTTGCCCATGTCGGTCTCCTTGCAGTTGGTGAACTACAAGGCGTCGAAAACGGGCCCTTCGATGTAATCGTGGTGCATGTCCGGTCCTCTCGGGGTGATCGGAATATAGGGTCGCGCCCGGTCGGGCGCGAAGATGTCAGCCTGGATCAGGCGATGCGGGACAGAACACCTTCGGCATGGTCCTTGAGCAGAGCGCGGACCTGCGCGGTCAGCGAGGATGTGAAGGTGTCAGGCGCATTGTCCGAACTCACGTATCCGGCAAGAATCTCGACATAGCCTGCCGCTATCTCCCACATTCGGCCGGTGACGGCGCCGCTGTCGAGATCTGCCTGCACCGCGGCGGCATTGTCCTCGATGTAGCCGCAGATCGCCTCGGGCTTGGCGTTCGCGCGAAGGACGCTCGCCATGAGTTCGACCCGGGGCGGATCCTCGACGACGGACCGGGCGGCCGTCGAGGCGGCACTGATCTCGCCTGCCTTGGCCCATGCTCTGGGGGTCGGGAGGATCAAAGGTTCCGCTTCGAGGACCACGGAGCGTCCTGGCGAGCCGTTGCCGCCGGCTGCGTGCATCGGCCCGGCGCGCATTCCTTCACTTTCCTCGAAGATCGGCATTCCGTAGAGCAACGACGGATCGACATCGCGGGATACGGGAATGTCGACGGTGTTGATTCCCTCTTCCGCGGCCGCCTTGGCGATCACGCTGGACTTGGTCTCTTCGGTCGCGACGGCGACATTGATGTGAACGGCGCGGTCGCGGAGTCCGGAGGTGTCGACCTTGGCCAACATCCGGTTCAGCTTCTCGCCATCATACGTGCGAATGATGATCTGCCCCTGGTAGGAGCCTGACAGCAGGGGAAGGAACCGCGCGAGGTCGTCGAGGCTCAGACGCTCGAGGCCCGACAGGAAAAGGATGGAGGTCGGCGACATGGGCAGGAGGTAATCGTGCACGGCCTCGCGGTTTGCCGCGATGGCGAAGTCGATCTCCTTGATCGGGTCGTAGCCGTGAAGATAGGATGCGGCGAAGGCCTCGTGGCGAATGCTGCATCCGGCGGGCGCGGAGATGATGGTGACCTGGGAGCGGCCCTTCATTCCCAGGATGGCGTCCATGAGACCCCGAAATTCCGATATGTCGATCGCGCTTTCCGCGACGCCCTTCGAGGACTGCACCGATCCACCAACGAATTCGTCGAGGAAGGGTGTGGACGCCGTCTCGCTTTCACGGCGGGCGATCTCGTAGTCGCCCGCGAGCGGGGTCGCGACGAAAGGCGCGTCCTGGCCGATCAGGAAGCCCCAGTTGTGCCTGGCGCCGGCAATGCGCGCGGCGGCGCGGTTCAGACAGGCCGACTTCTTCGAGGCCGGCGCGCCGGCAATTTCGAGGGCGTCGCCGATGATGCGCGACAGCATGTCGGTGTCGATGAGGAGCGGAGTCGGATTGGCATTGGCCATGGGAGGTCCTTTCGGGATCGCGCGCTCTTGGACTGTGGCCCTCGGCCCGGACACGCCGATCAGGAAAAGATCTCGGACGGTTCGCGGGGTATATGGTCTGGCCGTGGTCCCATCGGGCCCGGAGCACGGCTCGAGAAGGTCTGTTATCCGCGCAAACCCACATCGAGGTGGTGCATTTGGCTTCTCGCACAGGGAAGATAAGCCGCAATGCATCCAGGTCGTCAATGAATGACGTCCTCCAGGGGGAGGTGATCCTCAGCAGGTTCCCTGGGCTTGCTCGCCCTCCAGCAGGCCGAGCCACCGGCGAAAGAAGTTGAGATCGAAGAGGCTGTCGACGCCGCCTGGGTGCTCGCAGTCGAAGTGTCGGCCGCGATACAGGATCCAGCAATGGTTGGGTTCATTCACCACGATGGCGTCATGCCGTTCTCGGTCCGGCTCCGGGATGTCGACAGCGAACAGGCGGGCGAGCATATTCCAGTCCCACCGGGTCGCGCCTGATCCGGCGCGACTTTGCCGGCTATGTCTCGAAGTTCTACTGGAAACCGGTCTTCTGGTCGCGCAGCTACTGCGTGATCTCCTGCGGCGGCGCGCCGCTCGAGATCGTCCGGCAATATGTCGAAAACCAGGAGAAGCCGGCCTGACGTCCGGCAGGCGGCCTTCACCACCCACCAAATGATCAGGAGATCATTCTGGAAGGAGCACTGGCCGCCTTATTGGTAGAGGGAAACGCCACGATCGGACCAGAGGGGTGCGACCTCGCAGATGATCGTGCCGAGCTCTTCGGGTGTCGCAATTCCCGCCTGGGCGGGCGCAGTGGTGCTCGTCATGTCTGACTGTCTGATTGGGGCATCACACGCCCGCCCTACCAAGAAACGCTACGCAGATCGGATGCTATAGTTAGACCGCGACTGGCGAAGCCGGGAAAGTCCGAACAAGCACGCGAGACCGCCCACGAGAAACGGCAGCCCGGCCGGCAGAGGGACCGGCAAAGGGACCGGCGCCACGGTAGACTGAAGCCCAATGCGGAGGAACGAGTCCGAATTGTAGGACAGGCCCGACACATTTACGAACAGCTCTTCGCCAAAGAAGCTGACGTTCGAATCTGAGATACCAAGGTTGGACACATCCCGGTCGACCTCCGCCCCTGTGATGGTGAGCAGCGCGGCGGAGGAGAACCCGAAGATGTAGGTGTTCTGAAACCAGCTTGCGAAGGAGCCTGAGCCGGCATTGTCGAAATCGATCTCAAGGAAGTCCGCCCCCGCATTGATCGATGTATCGACGGTGAATGAGCCGGGAGGCTTGGGGAAATCCCCAAACAGACTCTCCGCGCTTGGAAATTCGACTTGCGGCTCGATAACGATGGCGCTCGCGGGAAAATCGCCCGTAAATATTTCGCTATTTTCAGTGACTTGATTGACTGATCCGATCCGTAGTTCTGTCCCAATGAGACTGGCTTGCGATGCGGTCGCAGCCACCGCAAGAATAGAGGCGATTGATATGTATTTAAGCATCTTCTTCCTCGTGAAACTGGTTAATACGGAACCGTTGCGGACAGGTGCTTTCGAGTCAAGCTTTATGGTTGCCCAGGTCTGTCGCAAGTGTGCATCATATGTGATCCCGAAGCGAAAAATATGCTCTTGGATCACCGGCCTAAACTGGTTGAATGTTGGCGGCGCGAGGTCCAAAAATGTCCGGAAACAGGACGGCATGGGTCACGAAGAAGGGCGTTGCGAGGGGGAACTCCACAACGATCTGGAAGCCAGTGCCGGTGCTCGACCATATGCGCGTGCGCCTTCAGGGAGATGTTGGAAAGCAGATGCGCCGTTCGAAGGAATACGGAATATCCCTGTCGTGACGCTCTGCTTTTTCTGGTTGATAAGCGGGTATGTAATTGAGAGATGACCTTGGAACATCCGTTGCGGAAGGCAGCTTATTCCGCATAGCCATCCAACACAGTTTGCGGACACCCCATTTACAGCATCTGTTGCAGCGATGAAGATGCTTGTTGCTACATTCAGAACCGAACGATCGTTCAAGAAGGGTGTGCCGAATGGATTGGAGTGACATTCTCAAGGTTGTTGGCGCAATCGGCGGCATTGCATCAATATCGGCAGCAGTTTCTGGTTTTGTTGGAAGAATAGTTATTACTCGTATCGTAGAGTCATACAAATCCAAGTTGAACTTGCAGCTTGAGAAATATAAGAGTGAACTTGCCAGCCTTGCTGACAGGCAGAGGCTCTTGCTGAAACGTCAAGAGCTGATGTTTGAAAAGGAATATGCGGCAGCCTCTGACTTTTTCAGATTCTATTCTGGCGTTGTTCCTGATCCATGGGCTCCAGATCTGGACTGGAGTGATGCACAGGCTGAGATCGCCGGAAACTTTCATAAACATGCATCCGAGTTGAAGAAATTTCTTGCGGTGCACACCGCGTCTATTAGCCAGCCAACCCTAATGACGCTTGAGAGCGCATTCGCCTCGGCAAATGATGGAATTTTCAAGGTTGGCATGGATACGCACGGCGAAGATTACGGCCATGAACTGACACCAAGCCAAGATGTAAGGCAGTCTGTCGATGAGTTTTATAATTTTTTGAAGGCGGCGAACAAGCAAATAAGGGCGGATCTTGAAGGAGGATCTTTCTCTCTAAGAGGCGAAGGCTGAAGGAGCGTGTAGATTGCGCTTTCATCACTCGCATCCTCTGGGCGCCCGTGCTTTAATCACGGATTTTCATGTTAAGTCATGCGCTGATTGTCGCGAAAGCCATCACAAGTGAGAACGGCGGTGAGAAAGTCGGCCACGGTAGCGGCGGGGTGACCCTGCTGCGGGCGGCGTAAAAGTCGTCCACCTTTACCCTTTCTGGCGGCAGGGAGGGCGGGAGGATTCCTACCGTGGACTTGTATCGGAAGGTGCGACTGGCCTGTGCCGAGGGGATGAGCCAGCGAGAGGCGGCCCGGCATTTTAACGTCTCGCGCGACACCGTAGCCAAGATGATGGCGTTCTCGGTTCCCCCTGGATACCGGCGAACGGCTCCTGTGAAGCGGCCGAAGCTGGATGCCTTCACCGGCATCATCGACGGCTGGCTGGAGAACGATCGCGGAGTCCATCGCAAGCAACGGCATACGGCCAAGCGGGTGTTCGAGCGGCTCCGCGATGAGCACGGGTTCACCGGCGGTTACACCATCGTCAAGGATTACATGCGGGAGCGGGAACGGCACGGCCGCGAACTGTTCGTGCCGTTGGCGCATCCGCCCGGCCATGCTCAGGCCGACTTCGGAGAGGCGGCGGTCATCATCGGCGGGGTCGAACAGAAGGCGCATTTCTTCGTCCTGGACCTGCCGCACAGCGATGCCTGTTATGTCTGGGCCTATCCGGCGGCCACTGCCGAGGCCTGGGTCGATGGCCACGTCCACGCCTTTGCGTTCTTCGGCAAGGTGCCCGCGTCGGTCCTCTACGACAACGACCGCTGTCTGGTTGCGAAGATCCTGCCGGACGGGACACGCCAGAGGGCCGCTCTCTTCAGCGGGGTCGTGTCGCATTACCTGTTCCGTGACCGCTATGGTCGCCCTGGAAAAGGGAACGACAAGGGCAACGCGGAGGGCTTGGTCGGCTACTCCCGCCGCAACTTCATGGTGCCGATCCCGCGGTTCGCGACTTGGGACGCGTTCAACGCCTACCTGGAGGAGCAGTGCCTCAAGCGTCAGGCGGACGTGCTCCGTGGCCAGTCCGAGACGATCGGGGAACGCCTCGCGCGGGATCTGGCCGTTATCTCCGAACTCCCGGCGGCGGCGTTCGATGCCTGTGATCAGACCACCGGACGGGTCAGCTCCCAAGCCTTGGTGCGTTACAGGACCAACGATTACTCCGTGCCGGTCGCCTACGGCCACCGCGACGTCTGGATCAGAGGCTATGTCGACGAGGTCGTGCTCGGCTGTGGTGGCGAGGTCATCGCACGCCATCCCCGCTGCTACGACCGCGAGGACATGGTCTTCGATCCGGTGCATTACCTTCCGCTCATCGAGCGTAAGATCAACGCCCTGGACCAGGCGGCGCCCTTGGCCGAGTGGGACCTTCCGCCGGAGTTCGCGACCCTGCGCCGCCTGATGGAAGCGCGGATGATCAAGGCCGGGCGGCGGGAATATGTGCAGGTCTTGCGCCTGCTCGAGACCTTCGACATCGATGATCTCCATGCCGCCGTGAAGAAGGCCCTGCAACTGGGCGCGGTCGGCTTCGATGCCGTCAAACACCTCGTCCTCTGTCAGGTCGAGAGGCGGCCGCCGAGGCTGGACCTCGATGTCTACCCCTACCTGCCGCGCGCAAATGTCGGGACCACGTCGGCGGCCAGCTACATGTCCCTGCTATCGGGGGATGCGGCATGACCGACACCCCGAAGATCCTGCTCGCGGATCATCTGAAGACGCTGAAGCTGCCCACCTTCCTGCGGGAATACGAGAAGCTGGGCCGCCAGTGCGCCGCCGAGGGGCTGGACCATGTCCAGTTCCTGGCGCGCCTCGTCGAACTCGAGCTGATCGACCGTGAGCGGCGGATGGTCGAGCGCCGTATCAAGGCCGCGAAGTTTTCGGCGACCAAGAGCCTCGACAGCTTCGACTTCAAGGCGATCCCCAGGCTGAACAAGATGCAGGTGCTGGAACTCGCCCGCTGCGAATGGATCGAGCGGCGCGAGAACGTCATCGCCTTGGGGCCCAGTGGAACCGGCAAGACCCATGTTGCCCTCGGGCTGGGGCTGGCCGCGTGCCAGAAGGGGCTGCCGGTCAGCTTCATCACTGCCGCCGCGCTGGTCAACGAGCTGATGGAGGCCCGCGACGAACGCCGCCTGCTGCGCCTGCAAAAGCAGTT
This sequence comes from uncultured Jannaschia sp., assembly GCF_947494055.1. Classification (GTDB taxonomy): domain Bacteria; phylum Pseudomonadota; class Alphaproteobacteria; order Rhodobacterales; family Rhodobacteraceae; genus Jannaschia. The sequence goes on from NZ_CANLTR010000030.1 coordinate 17,006, forward strand.
GGCTGCGGTTAAGCTGCTCATCATCGACGAGCTGGGCTTCGTGCCGCTCTCCAAGACCGGTGCCGAGCTTCTGTTCGAGGTGATCTCGCAGCGCTATGAACGCGGCGCCACGCTGATCACCAGTAACCTGCCATTCGACGAATGGACCGAAACCTTCGGCACCGAGCGTCTGACCGGTGCCCTCCTCGACAGGCTGACCCACCACGTCAACATCCTCGAGATGAACGGCGACAGCTATCGCCTCGGCCAAAGCCGCGCTCGAAAGGCCGAAGTCCCAACCTGATCATCCGTCACAGGATTGGCCCTGCGGGCCAATGCGCCATGGCACGCGCCAGCTATGTGGCAAGAGCGCGCGCCATGGCGCCTGGCGCCCCGCCACTGGCCTGGTTTTGCGCCGCCACGTGGCCGGTTTTTACTCCGCCGTTGACAGATCACCCTTCCTTCCTTTCCGCGGCGTGCTGTCGTTGCTTCGAATTAAAGATTGGCCAGTCGATCGAAAGACGAAGAAATAAAATCTGATCGCCGAGAAGAAATCGCGTTATGAGAGATCTACGCCTGCCCGAAGTAAGTGCAGCCACCCTTTTGACAGATGTACCCCAAAGCCCAATTTTCCTCTGGACATTGCATCTCCGCTTGGGATCGAGGCAGACGCTGGCGAACACCAGCAGCCAGAGAAGAAGGTCATGGTCATGGCGTCAGAGCAGAAGATCGACCTGTTGGAGTTCGCCCGAAACGTGAAAGATGGTCGCGGGACTACTGACGCTGAGTTCATCCGCCAGATGCGTCGCGTTCTTCCGATAGACGACCTAAGAGACATCACACCAGAGGAGGCTGAGTGGCTCTTCATGGCCGTAAGCTGGCTCCACGACTACAGCCTCCTGCTCTGGGAGTTCCACCAGGTCGAGTTGAACAAGGGTCAGGACCCCGGGGCCGTTCCTGCCATCCCAGGCCCCAGCGGACCCGAGATCGAAACTATGCTGACGCGATCCGGCCCCGCGGACTTCTCTCAGCTTGAGGATTACGGTGTTAGTCGAGGCTGATGTGCTGATCCCCCACTCGAACGCTTCCCGTCGTCCGGAGAGCTTCTTCAATCCAACGGGGCTAACGCCCTCCGCTCGAGTAGCGCTTTTGCTACGGCATGTCAGTCTGTTTGGCGCAGCTCGAGGGAGGCCTCCAGGCGCCTCAGCATTTCCAGCTCCTCGTGCGCTGATTGCGCACGCTCCGACATGATATCGAAGACGGGCTCTGTTGCACGGAACGATTAAAGGCCGAGCTTCCCTTTACCCCGAGCGGCTTGGACGACAGGCTCTGTGACGGGGATGCCGAGAGCAGTGAAGCGGTTCAGGATGGCGATGCGGACCTGGAGTTCGGCAGTTGGCGATCAATGTCTCGGGCCATGAGTTTCTGGCCGAGCAATTTCAGGTCGTGTCTCGGAAGTGGTGGAAAATTGAAGGCGACGTAATCTCCGGGTGACCTGAACCCACCCAACCGGCGGTGCCAATCGCCAGGGAGATTACGTCATGATCGAGATTACCGAGAGCGCCATTTTTTCGCTACCGCCTGAGGAGGGGAGCTACGATCCGATCGAGGATCGGCTTCGGGCGAACGTCCGCGCCACCATTGAGGCGATGATCGAGGAGGAGCTGGCCGCCTTTCTCGGCCGCTTTCGCTACGGGCGCGATGGCGACGGGGTTGGTGATACCAAGGGATACCGCCACGGGCACCGCGAGCGGCAACTCACCGGGACCTTCGGCACCGAGACCGTGCGGGAACGCAGTTGGGCGCGGGTCGCCGATGGCCACGGCCAGACCACCGAGTGGCGCTCGAAAGCCCTCCCGCGCTACCGGCGGCCAACGAAGGAGGCCGAGGCGCTGATCGCGGCGGTCTGCCTCGCCGGCACGAATACGCGGCGAGTCAACGCGCGCTGTTCGGGCTGTTCGAGGGCGCCGTGAGCAAGGATGTCGTCAGTCGCGCTTGGCGCAAGGTGAAGGGCGACTGGGACGCCTGGTGCGTCCGCAACCTTGCCGACGAGGACATTATCCGCCTGATCTTGGACGGGACCGTCACCAGGACTTGGTTGGACAGGAAGGCCGCGAACATCTCGGTGTTGGCTGCCATCGGTGTGCGCCGCGACGGTCAGAAGGTGCTGCTCTCGATCCGCAACATGGGCGGCGAGAGCACCGCAGCATGGCGCCAGTTCCTCGACGATCTCGATGCGCGAGGTCTGACGCGGCCGGAGTTCGTGATCGTGGACGGCGCCCCGGGCTTGGAAGCCGCGCTCGTGACCTTGTGGGGCGAGGAGCTGCCGATTCAGCGCTGCACGGTTCACAAGCATCGTAACCTGCTCGCCCATGCGCCCAAGTACCTACATGACGAGCTGACCGAGGACTACCGGGACATGATCTACGCCGAGACGAAAACCGAGGTCGAGAAACACCACCGGGCCTTCCTTCGGAAATGGCGGCTGAAATGCAAGGCGGTGGCCGACAGTTTGGAAGAAGCCGGAGACCTGCTGTTCGCCTTCACGCGGCTCGATCCCTCGCAATGGAAATCGGCCCGGACGACGAACGCGATCGAGCGGCTGAACGAGGAATTCAGGCGCCGCATCAAGACTCAGACAGTCCTACCCGATGCCGAAAACGCGCCCATGCTGTTCTGGGCGCTGCTCGCCTCCGGCCAGATCATCATGCGAAAGATCGATGGATGGGAAACGCTCGACCAACCCATCGCTGCCGAAACCGTTGACCGCGCTGCCTGAAGCAGCCAACCATCATCCGCCCGGAGAACACGCTCGGTAATTCCCCCCACATGCGCGACACCACCCAATTTCATGCAGTTCATTTTGGTCTCGGCGCGGCTTCTGCGGTGATAGCCGCTCCTGAGCCGGAAGTCCGGGCTCGCCATGGCATTCCGGCTGATGATGTCCGCCAAGGCGAAATGGGGAAAGCTCGACAGTCGGAACTGCCTTCCGGAGGTCATCAGCGGGGTTCAGTTCCGCGACGGCGTCCGCCAACTTCAAGCCGCCGCCTGATCACCCGTCACCAACTTTTGCGCATATCTCAGCCTGGTTGGCGGCGTCGCCGTAGACCGACTGGCCGCCACGCTTACCTGACGGTGCCGCGTGCCAAGGCGTCGTCGGATCGAACCAGACGGTCAACGACCCACGCTCACGCAACGACGCGTTGCAAGCAGATCAGTTCAGTGTGCGGTAGCGGTTCGGAACAAGTTTCGACATGCCGTCCAGCTATGTCGCTGGACCCGCAATGTGAATCCTACACAGGATTCGTGTAACAAGGCCGTCCTTCACTCGAGCGATGATGTCGCGCGGCTTCAAATGCCTGTCGTGGCGTTCTGAGAGAGGTTGGACGGTTGGCCTCTCCGCGCGAGCGCGTCGGCAGGTCAGGACCAGGGTCCAGTCTTTCTATCGCCGCGGACCTTAGGTATTCGACTTGCGGACACGGGTGTGCGCGAGGCCGGAGACGCCTGTGTACCTTGCAGCGTCATCGTGCGCAGCGCGGCCACACGGTTCTCCGTCGCTGGGTGCGTCGCGAATAGGCGGTCGCGCTTGTGGGCATGCAGTGGATTGATGATGAACATATGGGCCGTCGCAGGATTACGTTCAGCCGCATCGTTGTCGATCCTCGCAGCTCCCGTGGCGATCTTTTCGAGAGCGGAGGCCAGCCAAAGGGGCTCGCCGCAGATCTCGGCGCCGGCCTTATCGGCGGCATATTCGCGGGTCCGGCTGATCGCCATCTGGACCAGGGCAGCCGCCATGGGCGCGAGGAACATCATCGCGAGGGTTCCAAAGAGCCCCATCCGCTCCCGCGCCCCGCCGAAGAAGAACGCGAAATTGGCCAGCATCGAGATCGCGCCGGCGAATGTTGCGGTGACGGTCATGATTGCGGTGTCGTGGTTACGGATATGCGCCAGCTCGTGAGCGATCACGCCGGCCAGTTCCTCGCGCGTGAGGCTGCGCACGAGACCGGAGGTCACCGCCACGGCAGCGTTTACGGGATTGCGCCCCGTGGCAAAGGCATTGGGCTGCGGCGTGTCGATGAGATAGACCTTGGGCTCGGGCAGGCCCGCGTTGCGCGCGAGCTCGGCCGTCATCGTGTGCAGACCCAGGCGGTCGCCGCGGGTCACCGGCTGGGCGTTGTGCATCCGCAGAACCATGCGGTCGGAGTTCCACCAGGTGAAGACGTTCATCCCGGCCGCGACGACAAGCGCCACCACCGCACCGGCGGCGCCTCCGATGAGATACCCCACGCCCGTGAAGAGAGCGGTCATTGAGGCCATCAGCATCGCTGTCTTCACATAGCCCATTCTCGTCTCCTGGACGCCGGATTAGGAGGTGTTCGAAATATGGGACGGGGTACGCCCGGCGCAAGATGATCGTGCCGGGCGGTGATCCATCTCGTCGAGCAACGCTGTCAGACTTGGTAGGCGATGTGGCCTTGCAGGTCTTCATCGCGCGAGATCCAGCTCAGGCAGCTTTACGCAAGAGCGTAATATCGGGCTCGAGTCCGGTGACCTCGGGAAGGGGCTTTCCGCTCATGCCGAACGTGTAGCCAAGGCGCACCTCGGTTTTGCAATAGCGCGCGTAGATCCTGGCCGCCATGTGTCTTGGTTTTCCAGAACCCAGGCGGATCTTTGGGCACATCGAAGGTGAGGGCGCGCCCTTCAGCCGAAGCGGCGCGTTGGGTCGCTCGAGGGCTGAAGATACTTACGGCACCAAGGCTTAATGAAACCCCGCAGACTGTGTGTAACAATGGACAGAGAGATTAGAATTTCTCAGATTGGGAAATCCGGAATGTGTAGTCGACGTGCGACAATAGCGGAAAGGCAGATGGTTACGATGAGCCTTGAACTATACGGAACGATGGATCTGCCGACGCCTTTGGAATGGTTCGACGTAGGGGACTGGCGCTTTGCCCTTGGTAACGGCGACGTTCGATATTTATCTTACCGGGGGCAGGAGGTTGTGCGCGCGATCGCCTTCCTTGCCCGCGATGCCAACTGGGGGGTTCATGCCATGACGGTCGGCAAACCCCGAGTTCTCCAAGAAGCGTCCAGTCTCCAGATAGAATGGTCCACGAAGATATACTCTGAAGATGCGCCTAAAATGCTGTGCGATTTCAGGGTGAAGGCCACGGGGAGGAGCGTGTCTCTTTCGATGGACGGAGCGGTTCACGCACCGCTGATCAGCGCGCGCACAGGTTTCGTCCTTTTGCATCCGATCATCGGGTTCTCCGGACGCCAGCTTGAAGTGCGGGGGACAGGTGAAACCGCGCTTTCAGGTACCGTTCCCGTGAAGGTCAGTCCTTGCCAGCCCTTCAAGGATATTCGCGGCCTCGATTTCGACCTCGAGGGCGAGAAAACACGGATAGAAATCGATCTTGCGGGGGAACATCCTTTCGAAATGGAGGATCAGCGCAACTGGACCGACGCATCTTTCAAGACGTACTACCGGCCTCTTGCGTTGGACAGGCCCTACAGCCTGACCCCCGGCGAACGCCTGAGCCAATCGATTACAGTCCGGGCGAGGGCACTCGAGGAGAGCGCGCCAAATGCGATCGTGTCAAAGCCGCAGGCCCTTGAGCTTACAGGACCCGCACCCATGCTTGGGCTCGTTTGGCTCGACGACGAAGACGCGCCGACCGATATCGCCACCCTGCGCATGCTCGGTTTACACCGGCTGACGGCGCAAATAGACCTGCGCCGCGACGACCCTTTGGTTCGGGTCCGCGCCGCCGCAGATCTGGCGGGTGATATTTCCCTGCCGCTCCATCTGCGTTTGGTGCTTCCGGATGAGGGAGACCAGAGCGAATTGCTGCACGCGATCGCCAATGAAGCCGGACCGGTGGAGTCGGTTCACGCTTTGCCCGCTGCTTTTTTGACAAGCTACCAGCCTGAAGGTCCGTGGCCTACTGGTCTGTCCTGCGCAGAGGCAGTGCAGGCGGTCCGACGGTTCTTTCCGCAAGCGCGAACGATTGAGGGCGTGCTGACCTTCTTTACCGAGCTTAATCGTTACCCGCCCCGCGCTGGCGGTGACACCGTCAGCTTCGGAACATCGGCAATCGTTCATGCCGCGGATGATCGATCTGTCATGGAAACGCTTGAGGCGCTGCCTTCCGTGTTTGAGACAGCAAAGGCGCTGGCCGGGGATCGCCCGATGGAAGTAGGCCTCGCCTCGATAGCGCTCTGGACCAACCCGTATGGCGAGGCACTGGTCGCCAACCCGAAGTGGGAGCGTCGACCTATGACCAATCGCGATCCACGTCTGCGGGCATTGTTCGGAGCGGCCTGGTTGCTGGGTTACCTGGCGCACGCAATACAGGCTGGAGTAGGCGCGGTCGGGGTAGGTACCTTGAATGGACCGATGGGGCTGCTTCCGAGCGCCGTCGAGGGCGAAGCGTGGCTCCAAGCTTTTCATGATGCGCGTCTGCGCCCGATCGCCCATGTGGCCAAGGCGGTCGCGGCCCTCCAGGGGCCGCTCGCGGCTACGGCTCCGATGTCAGCCGGAGATCTCGCCGTGGTCCGAGCGGGTGACAGGGCGCTTTTGGCGAATACAGGACCGGAACCATTGGTCGTTGACCGCGTCGAGCGCCGCATCATGGCCGCTCGTATTCTGGACGCCGAAAGCCTGAATGATGCGCTGAAAGACCCTGAGTGGCTGTCTTGTAATCCTGCCTTGGTTACGGAGCCTCTTGCGCTGCCTGGATACGCGATCGCCCTTGTTGAGCTCGAGCGGCCGTGATCGGCCAGTCCTTCGTGCTGCACCCGTTGAGCTGACGATCCAGCATGCGCAACTTTGCCTACGGGGGTGAGGTTGGCGGAGCCCTGCCCACCACGTCCCGCGCCGCCATCAGGCAAGCAGATCGGCTTAAGGGATCAGGGCTGTCGGGGACGGCTCTGATGATGTGACCGCTCTCCTCCGTCGCTGACCCACCTTGGCACATCAGATTCCGTCCGGGGGCGGTCACACCATCAAAGCTGTGTGAAGACCACCTGCGAATAACGGCATTGATTGTAGCTCCGCCGCTTTGTTCGGTGGACAAGTGGGCCTGCGTTTGAACCCCACAGCGAGCCTGATCTGCACCGTGATCATATCCTGTTCGGCAGGGACTTGGCTGAAACCCTGCCTCGGGACCGACGCAATTCACCCCCGGCCGCAAATCCTAATATCACGATGACCACGACACCCTGGACCATGTCCTGCACACCGCGAGGTAGACCCATAATTTGCATGATCGTCACCACGAGGATGAGCAAAATGCTTGCAAAGAATGTACCCAATGCTGTCGAGGATCCGCCAAAGATCAATGTGCCGCCGATGACGACTGCCGCGACCGATTGCAGCAAGTACGGTTGCCCCATCTCCAGAAAGGCACCGCCAACATAGGCGCCGAGCAAAAGCCCGTTAAATGCGGCAAGGCAAGAACTCGTGAGAAAAGCGCCAATTAGGACTCGGTTTACGCGAACGCCGGCGAGGCGCGCCGCGACCCTGTTTTGCCCTACCGCAGACAGCTTTCGCCCGTAGGCCGTAAAATGAAGTAGAAGAGCCGCAAGAATGACAGTCGAGATTGCGATCATTACCATGATCGGGACACCACCAACCCGCCCACTGGCAATCCATCGCAACGTGGGGCTTATCGCGGAGCCATTCAGCGAACTATTCGCAATCAAAGCCGCGGTGGCCAAAATGTATCCGGTTGCCAAAGTTGCGATAATCGCTGGAACTCGCAGTATGATTACAAGCATGGCATTGCATAATCCCACGCCAAGACCGATGCCCAAGGTCGCCAACAGTCCGAGCCAGATCAGGGCATCCTGTCCCTTGATGACGAGCAGTGCCACGTAGGCGCTGAGCGTGATCACGGACGCGATGGACAGGTCGATGTTGCCGCGCCCGGTGCTTACGACGATCATCTGCCCGAGGCCTGCCAGGGTCAGGAAGGAGGCCGACACAAGGATGCCCGAGAGGCTTGCGATGCTCCATCGGCCCGTGACGATGGATAAGATGATCCAAAGCACGATGACTCCCGCGGCAGACCATGACCATCGGTTCTTCTGCATAAGCCTCATCAGAGCATTATTCATTCTGCTTCCTCGCTGCGGCGGTTGGCGAAGTTCCGGAATGCCAGGATCGCCAGCAACAAGATGCCCTGAGTCGCGGCGTTGAGATCGCTCGCGATATTGAGCATGCCAAGAAGTGCCCCGATCAGCGAGAGGGTGATCGCGCCCACCACCACGCCCAGGGGCGAAATGATGCCACCCAACAGTGCGCAGCCGCCCATCACCACCGCGGCAACACTGAGGAGAGTGTAGGAGTTGCCGGAATTGATGTCGCTGGCAGTGTTGATCGCTGTCAGCAGCAGCCCAGCCGATGCGGCAAAAAACGCAGCCAAAAGATAACGAAGAAGGGCATATCGTACCGGCGACCATCCACTCAGCGCCATCGCGGCAGCATTATTGCCGAAGCCACGCAGCACGACGCCGAGTGGCGTACGATCGATGGCATAGGCAACCGCCGCGATCCCGGCCAGCAAGACGATAGGTGTCGGAACGCCCGGCACTTTCCAGCCGATAGTCGCGCTCAGCCATGACGGCGCAGAGCCACCCGGTGTCGGTTGTATCGAGAAGCCGATACCAAGCCAGATGAACGAGGCGCCAAGGGTGACGACGATCGCCGGTATCTCACGCAGCTGGATCAGGCCGCCAAGGCTTGCGTAAGCCACGATGGCGGCCCCGATCGCCAGAACGCCCATTGCCGGATCTGTTGCAAGCAGTGTCGCGGAAAGAACGCTGACGAGCCCTGCGAATGCTCCCACACCGAGATCGATTTCGCTCCCGCCGATTATGAACATCTGCGCTATGGCAACCAGGGCAAGAACCACAGCGGGCATCAGCAACAGCTCAAGTCCGAATGCAGTCGCCGTCATAGGGTTTGCGTTGAACATCAAGCCCAGCACCACGGCCAGACTGACATAGGGCATCGCCATTGCTGCCAGCGACGCCAGCCGGCCGTCCTGCCGGTTGTCGCTCTTGTTCTCAGTCCTCCCGGTATCTGCGAAGGAGAACTGCAAGATGGATGCTTCCGAGATCTCATCGCCCTCGAGGTCGGCTACGATCTGCCCGCCAGCAAAGACCAGAACCCGGTCCGCCGCCATCAGCTCGGCATCCTCTGTGGTATACCAAACAAGAGTCCGGCCCGCGTCCGCGATCTCGCCCGCCAAGCGGTAAAAATCCTGCTTCGTGGCAATGTCCACGCCGCGCGTGGGATCATCCAGGAGAATGATCGGAGCATCATTGGCCAGCGCCCGGGCGACCAGTGCTTTTTGCTGATTGCCTCCGCTGAGTTCCGTTATCCCCGACGTCAGCCTGTCGCTGTCAAGACGCAGCGCCTTGGCCGGACCTTGCGCCGCTTCCGCCTCGACCGTATCCAATACACTGCTGAAGGATCGGCGACGCGCGACCCGCCCGATACTGACGTTCCCAAGGACCGACCAGAGTGGAAAGATTCCTTCCTTTTGCCGGTCCCCGGCGACGAAACTTGTTTCGCTGGTCAGCGACACATCCTTGTCGCCCGAGAAGATTCCGTGGAGCAGCTCACGCTGCCCACTGCCTTCCAACCCTGCGAGACCGACGATCTGACCCTGTCTCAGTTCAATCTCTGTCTGCGCACCCGCGACCCACCTTCCTCCTACGCGGATCGCGACTTTCCCTTGTCCGCTTCGCATCCGGGTGGAGCGTGCCTGCGTGGCATCGCTACCACCCATCAGACCGATCAGGTGCCCAACGGTCGTTTCTTCCACGTCGCCGCGCCAGACCAGTCGGCCGTTACGCAACACCGAAACGCTCGTGGCGATGTCAACGATCTCGCTCAGCTTATGGCTGATGAAGATGAACGCCATGCCTTCGGCCGTTTTCCGATGGATGAAGGCTCGAAGCTGCTTCGATTTGTCAGCGTTCAGCGACGACGTAGGTTCGTCCAGAATGATGAGACGTACCCCGGGAGTTGCAACAGCGCGGGCAATCTCGACCATCTGGCGTTCACCGATGGATAGGCGCGCCATCCGAGCGTCGACATTCAGGCGATGATCCGGAAATACCGCATCGAGCGCCGCGGTTGCGCGCTGTCGAAATACTCCACGCCAAGCCGGATGCAGCCGCGCTGCTCCCGGCACCTCGACGAAGAAGTTCTCGGCAACAGTAAGGTTTGTGCACAGCGAAAGCTCCTGATGCACCATTCTTACGCCCTGAGCCTGCGCCGCAGCTGCGTTATACCGCTCCGCATGCAGATCGCTTGCCGCGATGACGCCACCCGTCGGCTCTATCACACCACACAGGATCTTCATCAGCGTGGACTTGCCCGCACCGTTGCCGCCAACCAGTCCGATTACCTCACCCGGACGAACATCGAGATCGATGTCGACGTTTGCCTGAGTCGGTCCATAGGACTTGGAAATGCCCTGCAATGATATGATGGGAGACACAGGGCCCGCCACGACATTGCGCGGATCTGCGAGGTCTTGTTTTGACATATAAAGTCCCGCACCTGGGTGTGTGCCGGGCCCGAAGGCCCGGCTACATGATCGGCGCCACGACCAGTTGTCAGTCGGTCAGCAGGTTTTCCTGCACCCACTCGAGCGAATAGCTCGGGCTGATGATCTCGCCGGACGGGAGGTCCGCGTACTCCGTCAGGTTTTCGTCATCCACGGTGGCCACTGGCATGATCATTTCGCGCGGTGCTTCGGCCCCCTGCAACAGCGAGACACCAAGCCATAGCACGGCACCACCGATCCCTGGCGTCGTGTTCATCGAGATAGTGTTGTATCCGGTGCGCGCGTTCTCTTCCGCCCACCATTTAACGAAGTCGGTGCCGCCGCCGCCTTCAATGATCGGCATGTCATCGGCGTATTCACCGCCGTATTGCACAAAAGCCTGCGCGATCCCCATGTCGTCACTGCCGCCCTGAGCGAGCACTGCATCCACCTTGGGAAGGCTTGGCAGCACGTTCGTGATGGCGCTCTGCGCGACGGCGGCAGTCGCCTGTCCGTACACTTCGGCAACGACCTCGACGTCGGGATATTTTTCCAGAACCGACTGTTGCGCACTGTACATCGCCTCATCCGGAGCCGATCCGGCCACACCGCGCACGACGAGCACATTCCCGCTGCCACCGATCATCTGCATGACCGCCTCAGCCTGTTGGGCCTTGTACCCGAGAAAATCGAAGTTGAGTTGATAGTTGCAGGGCGCCGATGCAATGGAATCGAAGCTGATGACGATGATCCCGGCTTCGCAGGCCCTCTCGATTATTCCGTTCACCGCAGTTTCAGAGGCAGCGTTGATTGCTATCACGTCGACGCCACGCAGGATCAGCTCGGCCATCTGGCTGTTCTGCTGCACCACGCTGCCGTCGCCGTTCATTACCACATAGTCTGCGATCGCGCCGGAAGCCTTGGCCTGCTCCGCGGCATCTTCGAATGCCGTGACCATCTGTTGGCGCCAGGTATTTCCGTAAAACGAATTTGACAGTGCGATCACCGGCGCTTCCGGACTGGCTGTCGCTGGCACCGACGTAGAAAAGGCCAAAGCGAGCGCTGCCCCCGTACCTGTAATCTTGTCCATGTTCATCCTCCCAAATGTAACAACGAAGTATCTTATACAGCCATAACCTTATACAGTCATCATACCAATGCACGGTGGCCTACAGACATTCCCGTAGGCAGTAGTCGCGGCCCGGAAATGACTCCGACCATTGGGGGCCGGAGAAACCCAATTTCCGGACCATTCGCGACGTCCATCGGTTACGCGGCGGTTTTGCAGATATCCTTGACGGACTTCATGACCGCTTCCTCGGAGAAAACACGGTCGAGCCAGCCTTCGCGGAAAATCATTGGCCTCGCCTCCTTGATTGCGTGCAATGCGCCATCAGAGAAGCGTCCTTCCGGGAAGACTTCGAAAGCAATCGCCAATTCGATCGTAAGGTGACCAAGCATGAAGTCAAAAGCTGCATCCCTCGGCACGCCACGACGGATCGCTTCGTCCGTTGCCTCCCGCAGCGCAAGGCACATCGTTGCCCCGACCGTCTCGGACATCGCGGGCTCCATGATCGCAATCTGCTCGACGGTGCAGCGATGCGAACGGATAACCGGACCGTAGATCGTTTTCGCCACTTCATTACACAGCGCATAGTGTTCTTCGGGTCCCTGCATCAGCGCGCAGACAATCGACTGCTTCGCTTTTACGCCGCCGAAGAAATCACGCTTCGCATCGCTGTCGACTTCATCGTTGAAGATTGGCGGGTGGCATGGATGAGTAACGAAGTAGGAGATATCGTCTCTGTCTGGCAGCTGTCCGGCGTGTGGCGCCGCAGCGTCGAGAACGATCAAAGCGGTACCGCTTTCAACCAAGGGTACGATCTCCTGTGCAATCTTGCCAATAAGTGCATCGGGAACCGCCATCACGACGACCGCGGCACCGTGCAGCGCATCATCGAGTGACACGCATTCGGCGCCGGTCGACGTTTTCAGGCGTTCGCGACCCTCCTCCGAAACTTCCACGTGATCGACGCTGAAGGCCGAGTTCTTCAGGTTCGTCGCAAGACGAACGCCCATTTTCCCGCCTGCACCGAGCAAAGCAATCTTGGTCATGGTCTTCTCCTCTGATCGTTATGGTAAAGCGGCCGCCCAGGTTGCATCATTTGCCATTCCTGACACGGCCAAAGAAATCCCGGTCACCCATCTGGCCTCCCTTGAGGGTAAGCTCGAGTCCGTCTCTCGAGGGCTCGTCCGAACGGGCACGAAAGAGCGCAGCGCCAGGCGCCAACGGAGCAATTGCCTCGAGTGCGAAGATCCCCAGCGCTTTGGCGGCATAGCCGGAGCTGTCACCGCCAGAAATCAATGCTCTCCCGGTTCCGGTTTGACGCAGAACGGTATCTACCATGCGTCCGAGGCCGTCGCCGATCCGGGCGCTGAGAACTTCGGTATCAACTCCGGCACGCATCGCGGTTTCCGAAGCCTTGGATATAGCCGGATCGTCCGGTCCGCGCGCCGTCGCCATGATCGGATCGCGCCCCTTGCCGATCAGGCCTGCCGCCAAGCTGGCTGCGCGAGCGATCTCCTTCTCCCATATCGCAGGATCGACGGCTTTGGATGCGTCGACATCGACAATGCTGAAGTCGTGCTCGGCCGCCCATTGGAGCTGGCTGTCTGTAACCGGAGAGCAGGAGCCCGACGCAGCGACCACCCTGCTTGAACGCGCCCCTTGGGGCGGCGGTGGGTCGGCTGGGATCAGACCGATGTCGCGCCAGTGTGCTGCCAAGGCATATTCGAGGCCTTGTGAGCCGACCGCGAAGATGCCCTCACCGCGGCGCTCCCAGACGAGTGCGCCAGCAGCCCGCAGTGTCTCGTCGTCGATGACGTCCAGAACGACGATCTGGCGCCCCGCAGCCATCTCCTTGTCCAGAAATGTTCCAGCGTTTCCAGTGTGCAGTGCCAGGATGTCGATCAGTCCCAGCGGCTGCTCGGTCTGACGCTGAAGATGGCGTCGGACGTCGGCCTCGTTCATTGGCGTCACCGGATGACGGCTCATCGTGGGATGTCTGTCGAGGCGATGCGGGATACCATCTACGATCGCGAAAAGATTACCAAAAACCTGATATCGAGCGATGGCGGGGGCAGCTATAACGACCGGCGTCCACGCGCTATCGAGGATCGACCTGCCGATATCTATCGCCTTCCCGATCGAACCGATCTGCGGCGCAGAGTCCAGGGTTGAACAGACTTTGTAATGCGTGATGGGGGCGCCGAGCGAGGCGAGGGCCTCGAAGACCGCCGGAAGCTCTCGTTCCATCCACTGGGGGCCGTGGGCGCGCGCCACACCGGCAATGCCGATGCCGCGTCGGTCACGAAAGCGGGCAAGCTGTTCCGCCGTCGGCGTCTCAAGGAACAGCACTGAAGGCAGGCCAGCGAAGGTAAGGACTTCGGCAACGGCGCTCGAGCCGGTGAAGTCATCGCCATACCAGGCAACCAGTGGCCCCTCGGCCGGCAGGCTGTTCTTTTCGAATATCTCGCTCATGCCCGGTTCTGCTCAAGCGCCCGCGCAAGCGCGTCGTCCTCGGCTGCGCGCTCTTCGAGTGGCACTCCGGCGATGGCTGCGTCCCAAGCCGCGCGCAGGCTCGCGACACCGCCTGCCGGTCCATTCTTGTGCCCCATGACGCCGCCGCCGGCAGCAAAGATCAAATCCGTCGATTTTAGTCGATCATAGGTCTCGGGCGCTTGCTTGGCCGACTGGCCCGAAGAGAAAACAGGCATCGCGACGCATGGCTTGTGCGACCACATGGGCGTCAGGCAGGCCTTGGCAGAGGCAATGACGCTCTCGTCATTCTCGCAGAACTTGTTCGAGAGCCCGTTAACATGCATGTGGTCGGCCCCGGCCAGGCGCCAGGGCTTCTGCCAGGCGACATAGGACCAGCCCAGCAAAGGATGTCGGCTGAGGCTCCCCCAGCCGTTGCGATGTGCGTGTATGGGGAGCTGGGAATGGCGCCCCAATTCGATCATTCCCACCATGCCGACGGCGTTGAGACTTGCCATGACGCACGTGCCGCCCAGCTCCTGAACAAGATCGTGGCGCTTGCGCATCTGGTCCAGATCTCCGGTGATGTTGAAGGCGAACATCACCTTTTTCCCGGTCCGCTCCGCATGTTCGTTCACCACCTGCATCACCGCGCGCGCCCGTTCCTCGAACGGACATCTCGAGCCATCCGACTGGAGCTCGTCGTCCTTAATGAAGTCGATACCAGCTTCCGCGAGGGTGTGGACCATATCCGCCGTCTCCTCCGCCGTGTATCCGATGCTTGGTTTGATGATCGTGCCGATCAAGGGGCGATCAGCGACCTTGCTAAGTCGGCGCGTGCCTTCAACACCGAACTTCGGGCCGGGATAAGCATCTGCGTACGCCGTCGGCAGCCGCAAGTCCTCGATCCGCAGGCCCGAAAATTGACGCAACTCGTACAAGTTACCGGCAATGGTCGCGATCAGGTTGGGCAGCGAAGGACCGATGTTGTCCAGCGGCCAAGACAGTGTGACCCGCGCGCGGTGGATGCGCCCATCCCAGTCTGCCGGTTGGGCTGCTCCCGGAAGCGAGGCAGAGGGCGCATCCTCCAGCTCTTCCAGATGCTCGATGCGCGCCGCCGACCGTTCCTTGAGCTCCGGCGTTTCGCCGGGGACCGGGAGGAACGTGCCGCTTGACTGTTCGCCAGCCATCGCTTCGGCCGCTTGGAGCGGCGCGAATGCTGTTTCGATCACATAGTCGGCTTCGATACGCGTGGGGGGTGTCGCGATCATTTGTCTGCTCCGTTGCGGTGCTCGGTCTGCGCAAAATGAAGGTAGAGACTGTTGGCGCGGCTAAGGTGATCGTGCATGGCATGACCGGCCTCTTCAGGGTTGTTGTCTCGAATAGCAGCCAGAATCCGGGCATGCTCTTCGAGCGTCAGGGCTTCCGCGCCCGGCACGCGCACGAGCTGGCCATAATATTCTCCAAGCCAGTCGAACATTGCTTCGATCAGTGCCGGATAGATCGGGTTGCCAGTCATCCGCGCGATCTCGCGATGAAATGTCATGTCACGCCGTACGAAAACGTCGAGTTCGTTGAGCGCTTCGACATGCGCTGCGTGCGCGGCCTCGAGAGCTTCGATGCCGGCTTCCCGGACCCGTTCAGCCGCTTGGCGGGCAATGCCGACCTCGAGGAAGAGGCGTGCATCCTTCAGATGGTCAAGCATCGCCGGGTCCATCGAGAGGACGTGCCGTGCACCGCTCGCAATCTGGTTGATCAGCATGTTGGCAGTCGGGACCGTTATACGCGCACGCTCACCGTGAGAGATGACGACGATTCCTGCGCGTTCGAGACCCTGGAGCGCTTCGCGCACCGACGGACGGCCGACACCGTACATGCTCATCAGCTCTCGCTCGGATGGCAGATGCTCCCCCGGGCCGAACTCGCCGGCGCTGATCCGGGCGACCAGCCGGGAATGCACTTCGTCGGCCAGCTTTCGGCGCGGGATTGGGAGAGTTTCAGAGCCCAACTTCTGAAGCTCGTTCGTGTGTTTCATCGACATCAACGCATGACCCTCGGCAGCCAGAGCGCAACATCCGGGACGAAAATAATCAGTACGAGAACCGCGAGCAGCGCGAAGAAGAAGGGAACGACTGCGCGCGACGCCTCCGTGATCCCTATTTCGGCAATCGAACTTGCGACGAACAGACAAATGCCCACAGGTGGCGTGACGAGCCCGATTGCCAGAGCGACGATAGTAATGACCCCAAAATGCACCGGGTCGACGCCGAACTCTTGCACAACTGGATAGAGCACCGGAACCAGGATGATAATGTTGGCTCCGAGGTCCAGAATGGCACCCGCCACAAGGTAGAGCAGAACGATGAGAAACAGGAGCAACATCGGGCTTTCAGTCATCCCTGAGATCAGGCTGGCAGCATCGGCAGGCACCTGCTCGCGCGTCAGGACCAGTCCATAGAGCGAGGCGGCGGCCACCATGATCATGACTGCTCCGGTCGTGACAGCAGTTTCTATCGCACTGGCGACGATCTCCGGCCATCGGAGCCTGCGGGTCACCATGCCGAGAAGAAGTGCATAGGCGACAGCCAGGACAGCTGCCTCCGTTGGCGTCACCACTCCCGTCAGGATGCCACCGATTATGATTACCGGCGTCAGAAGCGCAGGAAGGCCCACAATGAACGTCCGGCCAACCCGAGGCCAATTGAAGCTGGTGACGGGAACATTGCTGTTCCTCAGCAACAGCCAGGTCGTGAACATCAGTACCAAGCCTACGATGATCCCCGGCACGATGCCGGCGAGGAAAAGCTGGCCAAGAGAAACGCCCGTCACGACCGCAAAAAGGATCATCGGTATGCTCGGCGGTATCATCACGCCAATTGTCGACGAGGATGCGGTGACAGCCGCGGTCAGGCCGCGATCGAAGCCCCTTTCGAGCATCGGACGGATCATGATGGACCCGACCGCGGATGTATCCGCCACGGCAGCGCCGGTGATGCCACCGAAAAACATGCTTGTCGCGATATTGACCTGGGCCAACCCGCCGCGGATAAACCCTACCAGCGCCTCGGCGAAATCGAAGATCGCCTGCGCCATGCCGCCCCGGCTCATCAGCGCCCCGGCGAAGATGAACAGCGGGATTGCCAGAAGCACAAAGCTGTCCGCCGCTGTTGTCATTCGCTGGACCACAAGCGCCATTGGGACGCCGCCATAGGCGAGCGACGCCATGCTCGCGGCCAGCAGCGCAAAACCAACCGGCACGTTCAGGACGAGCAGGACAATCAGCATCAGCACAAGAATTGTGATCATGCCTGCCCTCCGACACGCACCTTCAGCGCTTCTTCAAGCCATCCCAGGAAAATATCGACAATGACGAGAATAGCGCCGACCAGGAAGGCCGAGTAGACGTAGATCATCGGCAAACCCATCACGGCCGAACCCTGGTTCAGGGAGATCGACACGAGCCTGCCACTTGTCCCGACAGCCCAAATCAGCGTGATCAGGATGATTGTCTGGGACGATAACTCGAGCACCTTGCCAACGGATGGACCCACCATGTAGGGCAGCATGTCGAGGCCGAGATGCGCACCCTTCCGATAGGCGAGATAGAGCCCGAGGAACGAGATCCATACGAAGATGTATCTCGCGAGTTCCTCGGACCAGCGCAGTGGTGCATTGAAACCGTATCGCAGAATCACCTGCATCAGGGTGATGCCGACCATTGTGAAGACGAGTGCGACCAGACACGCAGTGGCTCCCCGTTGAAG
The DNA here is from genome assembly GCF_947494055.1 of uncultured Jannaschia sp. Classification (GTDB taxonomy): domain Bacteria; phylum Pseudomonadota; class Alphaproteobacteria; order Rhodobacterales; family Rhodobacteraceae; genus Jannaschia. The sequence goes on from NZ_CANLTR010000030.1 coordinate 34,852, forward strand.
CGCACCCCGCGTGCCGGATATCATCCGGATTGTTCCGAGCATGGATCTCTATCCGCCTGAGGTTCGATCGAACGGCCCGCGCCAAGCGGGCCGACCGCGATGTGACGGCTACCTATTCGGTATCGAGAATCGATTGGACGAGCTCTTCGCCGAACTGGGACGAGTACTTCTCGTAGACAGGAGTCATCGCCTCTTGGAACGGTGAGGTATCGATTTCGACGACTTCCATTCCCTCATCTTTCAGGAGCGCCATTTGTTCCGCTTCCAGCTCGGCGCTTTTTTCGCGTTGAAACTGGGTCGCTTCCTGTGCGGCGGCGCGAATAATCTGTCGGTACTCCTCGGGCAATTGCTCAAGGGAAGCCGTGCTCGCGAGAAAGACATGCGGTCCGTAAACGTGCTGGGTCAGAACAACCCGATCCTGCACTTCCCAAAGCTGATTTGTGTAGATTACCGTGATCGGGTTTTCCTGTGCGTCGATCACGCCCTGCTCGAGGCTGGTGTAGACCTCGCCCCAGACCATCGGCATTGGGTTTGCACCTAATGCCGCAAAGGCATCCATGTGGACCTGGTTTTCCATTGTCCGCAGCCGGACTCCCTCGAGATCGGTCGGCTCGGTGACTTCCTTGTCGATCGTCAAGTGACGCCAGCCATTCTCCCAAATGGCCAGACCGGTAATACCTTGCGCGTCGAAGTTATCCAGCAGCGACTGGCCAACTTCTCCATCAAAGACGGCGTAGGCGTGCTCGCTGTCCCGAAATAGAAACGGCATGTCGAGCACGTTGATTTCAGGAGAAAAGCCCCCCAGCGGTCCGGTCGAAACGACTGCCATATCGACCGTACCCAGTTGCAAGCCCTCGACCATTTCACGCTCTTCGCCGAGCTGACGGTTCGGATAAACCTCGACCTCCACCGCCCCGTCCGTACGCTCGGCCACAAGTTCTGCAAAATGCTCGAGACCAAACTGAGTCGGGTGCTGCTCCTGTGCCCCATGGCCAGCGCGCAAAGTGTATTCTTGAGCATTCACGCTGCCTGCGACGACCAGGGCCAACAAGGAAACAGCGGAAACATTCTTGTAGAATCGCATGATTATTCTCCCATCGAGAGCGCACTCCTCACACTCACAAGGTCATCATACCAGTTGAGTCTTTTTCCGCAAGTTGGTAATGGATCGCGGGCCGGCCTCGCCCTACCTCGCCGTCATGCTCGAGCTGCATTCCCGGCGCGTCATCGGCTGGGCGGTCAGCAATCGCCTGAAGAAGGATTCGGCGATCCGGGCGCTGAACATGGTCATTGCCCTGCGATGGCCACCAAAAGGCTGCATCCAGCATAGCGATCGCGGCAGCCAAGGCGGCTCCCACGACTATCAGAAGGTCCTTCGCCAGCATGGGCTGAAACCGTCAATGAGTAGCAAAGGAAACTGCTACGATAACGCCGTCTTCGAGACGTTCTTCAAAACCCTTAAAGCCGAGCTGATTTGAAGGCGGTCTTGGCCGACACGGCGAAGCGTCGAGCTGGCCCTTTTCGAGTATATCAACGGCCTCTACAATCCGCAGCGTCGTCGTTCAGCCCTCCGCTGGAAAAGCCCCTTGTCCTTCGAACGGAAGTGATCCTGCCCCGTTCGAGTGGACACCCATGATAGGCTTTCGAGCCAACACGAGGAGTGTCCGATGGAGAGGAAGAAACGCCGGTATTTCCCGGATGAGTTCAAGCGCCAGGCGGTCGAGCGGGCAGATACGTCTGGACTGTCGGTGATGGATGTTGCCGCCGAGCTCGGCATTCACGAGACCCAGCTGCGCCGATGGATGCGTCAGTTCGGTAGATCGGGGACGGGGCCTGCGTGGCGCCCCATCACGCAGGCGCAGGGTCCGTCCCCGGCCGACCTGGCTGCGGAGAACGCGCGATTGAAACGGGAGCTTCAGAGGGCAAAAACAGAGCGCGATATCCTAAAAAAAGCCGCGCTCATCTTCGGAGCGGCCACCCGATGACGTTCGGGTTCGTCGATGAGCACCGCCACCTCTGGCCCGTTCGCACGATCTGTGCCGTGCTCGGCGTCTCCGTCAGCGGCTACTACGCTTGGCGGGGCCGGCCGGAAAGCCGCCGCAGCATTGAGAACCGGGCCCTTCTCAGCGATATCCGCTGCGCTCACGCGGAAAGCGGCGGGTGCTACGGCGCACCGCGCGTCCATGCCGTTCTGCGTGCTGCCGGCCGGTGCGTGGGGCGCCACCGTATCGCGCGCCTGATGCGCCTTGCCGGCCTGCGAGGACTGGCTGCGATTCCGCGCCGGGTGCGGACCACGGACAGCCGCCACGACTATCCGATCGCGCCAAACAGGCTGCACAGGCACTTCGCCGCGACCGCGCCGAACCAGGTCTGGCTCGCCGACCTGACCTATATCCGGACGGGCGAAGGCTGGCTGTTCCTTGCCGCGCTGATCGACATGCATACCCGCAAGGTTGTCGGCTGGAGCATGCGAGAGACCCTGCGTGCCTCGATCGCCCTCGAAGCACTCGAGATGGCCGTCAAACGCCAGCGACCGCCACCAGGTCTGATTCAGCATTCGGACCGCGGCATTCAATACGCCGTCGACGAGTATCGCCAAGCCCTTGTCGCCGCGAAGATAATCCAATCGATGAGCCGGAAGGGCAATTGCCTGGACAACGCACCTATGGAGAGCTTCTTCCACACGCTCGAAGTCGAGCGGGTTCATCACCGCGTCTACGCCACGCGGGACGAAGCGCGACGGGATCTCTTCGCCTACATCGAGGGCTTCTACAATTCACGGCGCCTCCATTCCGCGATAGGCTACCGTTCACCGGCCGACATGGAGCGCATGGCGGCATGACCCCGTCCACTTTCCCGGGGCAGGATCAATCTCGGCTTTCCGCACCCGTTCCCTGGTAGATTGCAGGCACCCGAAAGCGATTTCGGCGCCCCGCCAACGAATGCGTCGTCGATCTCGACAATGTCTGCCAACGGCAGGAGTTCGCCGTTTCTATCGTCCGTCACCTCTCGGATCGCGTGGCCCATTTTCCAGACAGTCTTCTGGTTCTTGCCAAGAAAGCGAGCCATGACCACCGACGAGATGCCCTTGCTCGATGTTAGCATGAGGAACATTGCGGAGATCCAGATACGAAGATCCAACTTGCTGGCGTGAAGAGGCGTCTTCGTTGACACCTGCTGGGGCAGAGCCTCCTGGCGCGCGACTTCGAACGTCAGGTCTCAGAACTCCAGATCCGCGCCGCCGCGCTGAACGGCTATACAGCGCTCGGCATACCCATCACAGAGCCCACCGGATGAATGCGTCTGGGGAAAGGGGAAGTTCGGGCTTCACGCAGTTCGCGCAAAAGAGCCCAGGTGACGGAGCAAACGTCCGATAGGCTGGGATGCAAGTGGTCTGGTTCTACGGAAATCATACAATCTGATTCATAGATGCGCGCCTTCCTTCAGAGAGATGTCGGCAAGCAAATGTGACGCTCGAGGGAATTTGGATTATGCTGGCTATGATGTCGCCGCCTCCCGGGCAAACGAGCAGGTTGAAGGCTGTCGGCGGTCAATCGACCGAACAGAAAAGAATAGCTCAGTCCGATTGGCGATCCGCTCGCTCGCGATGCGCGCCGTTTTCATGGCCGTCTTGCTTTTCGATATCCTCACCGTTTAGCGTCGTCCGTATTAAAGCGAGGAAATATTCAATGAAGCAATTTGCGAGAGTGGCCGTGATATCCCTTGCGCTTGTCGCGATCGGAACCGGCGAAGTCCTGTCCCAGGATGTCGAGGCCGCGGAGGAACAGGCCCGTTCCCTGCTGGTCGAGGCGATCCGGAACGCGCAGGAAGCACAAGGGGCGGAGGGGCTCGCGGAACGTCTCGCCGCGCTCGACGCTGCCGATGCGGCCCTGACCCGGATCGAGACGGAGTTCGCGACGACTGACACGGGCATCAAGCTGATCACGGGCGATACGTTCGGAGCGTTCGATCCGGCCAGCGTCAACACCGCGCTTGAGGCTGCGCGTACGGAGGCGGAAGTTGAAAATCGCACGACGGAGGCTTGCCGTGATGGGGTAACCCCCGCCTGTGTGATTGCTGAATTGGAGGCCGACGCAGGCGTCTCACCCGACGACAACGTGACGCCCTTCGTGGGGGTCGAGATCCTCGCCAGTGCCGACGGGCCGGACTGGGGCGCGTCGGCGATAAAGACAGCGGCGGGACTGGAGGCGAATGACGCGATCGCCATCTACAGTAGCCTATGGCTTACTGGCCGGCTGCCCGAGATGCTGTCGCTTTACGCCGCTCTTCCTGAATCCAGCGCTACACGACAGGAGTGGCCGAGTTACGGGGCCCTTCTCAACGGGATCGCCGAGCTGTACGGCATGAGCGATGAGCCTGCCACGCGGATCGGCCTCCGGCGCTTGATGGCCCAGGGCGAGGCGCCCGAACGTCTCGTGTTCGGCATCGGCGGACAGGAAGAAATCCAGGAACACATCGCCGCTCTGGACGACCCGGTCGCACGGATTCGCGAATTGATCGACAACGGAACGCTCGACGCGACGTCGAGACAGGCCGCCTTTGCCGCCGTCGCACTCGAGCGGGCGGGCCATAGCGATGCGGCGATGGACATTGCCCTCCCGGTCGATCCGGAATCGCAACATGGCGGTTTCGGGATCGTTCTCGCGGGCTTCTCGCCCGATACCGCAATCGACTACGCCGTGGAGCGGCATGCGCGCGGCGAAGTATGGTGCGATACGATTTTCTGGAAAGCGGTCCGGGCTTTGCCGACGGAGCGGGTGCCCGACCTCGCAGAGCGCTTGCCCGGCAATCCGCTTCTGAGCGGGTGCAACAACGTAGTCAGGGACGTGGCTCTGTCGGCTGGACTTGACGGCCGGCAGGATCTCCGGGACCTGGTAATGAAGACGCCTGAAGGGGACGATTCTTCGGCAAGAGGCGTCAGAAGCACCTTCATGGAATCCTACGATCTCGGCGCCCGGGTGGCGGATGAGGGTTCCGCCGAGGATATCCTCGGCGCCTTGGGCGTGCTCTCCGGTGATGCCACGGACGCAGTCCTTCCTGTCGTCATGGAAAATCTGGTCGAACGGGGACGACCAGACGTCGCTGGCGAGGTCGTTCGCGGGCTCGAGACCCTCGGATCGAGAAGCAGTCCGGGCCCGCTCGCTGCTGCCGCGGCAGCGGCCTATATCGGCGATCTCGATGCGGGTATCGAGATGATCCGCAACGGCGAGATCGAGTGGTACGAATACGAAATGATCACGAAAGCCTACCGTGCCCATCTCGACGCCGTACGCCGGGCTGACGAAGATGAAGAAATCGATGCGTCAGCCTTGGAGCGCCTGTTCGACGCGGTTCCCGACCCGGGTTTAGCCTTTGTTCCTGCCTATCAACTGGCCTTTCTCGACGACGAAGGGGCGTCCGGTCATCCGGAGATGGTTTACCGGGCGCTGCCATTCGCCGATCCGGAGCGTCGATCGGGCATCCTTCATTGGGTGTTGCCAGCGCTTCTGGTGCCGAACGAGTAGAAGCCGACTGCTCTTCGATGAGCGGTCGGGAAACAATTTCTCTGCTCGAAGGGATATTGGCTATACTGTCCGTGATGCAGCTGCTTTCTTTGATGGATAAGCGGGTTTCAGATCGTGTCCAAGCAACAAAGATGATCCGAGGAACATAGGCTATTTTGCGGGGATGCTCTGACGTGGACCGGTACAGATCGGCTTTGATGGTGTGACCGCCCCCCGACGGCATCGATGTGCCAAGGTGGGTTTGCTGTAATCCACGGGAGGGAGCGGTCATGTCGGAGATTATCACGGTCGGGCTCGATCTGGCGAAGAATGTGTTCCAGCTTCATGGAGCGGACGCGTCCGGTTGAGCGGTGCTACGGCGCAAATTGCGGCGCGGACAGGTGCTCGAGGTTCTGTCGAACCTTCCGTCTTGCACGGTGGCGATGGAAGCGTGTGGAGGCGCTCATCGCTGGGGCCGGGAGATCGGGAAGCTGGGCCACCGGGTTCGTCTGATCCCGCCGGCCTACGTGAAGCCGTTCGTGCGGCGGCAGAAGAACGACGCGGCTGACGCCGAAGCCATTTGCGAAGCGGCACAACGTCCGAACATGCGCTTTGTGCCGGTGAAGAGCGAGGAGAAGCAGGGCGCGGCCGCGGTGTTCCGCGTGCGCGAGCTACTGATCCGGCAACGCAC